>NZ_JAHRXF010000027.1 GCF_019104725.1 Streptomyces corallincola
GTACTTCTCCACCCAGGGATGGTCCGGGGAGCACTGGAGGGCGAAGTCGAGCGCGACCTCCATGCCCAGCTCGCGGGCCCGGCCCACGAAGTGGTCGAAGTCCTCCAGCGTCCCCAGCAGCGGATGGACGCTGTCGTGCCCGCCCTCGGGGGAGCCGATCGCCCACGGCACCCCGACGTCGTCCGGTGCCGGGGTGAGGGTGTTGTTGCGGCCCTTGCGATGCGCGGTGCCGATGGGGTGGATCGGCGGGAGGTAGACCACGTCGAAACCCATCCGCGCGATGGCGTCCAGCCGCCGGGCCGCCGTGCGGAACGTGCCGTGCGGGACCTCCTCCGTGCCCTCCGACCGCGGGAAGAACTCGTACCACGAACCGAACAGCGCCCGCTCCCGCTCGACCAGCAGCGGCATCGGCTCCGACGCCGACAGCAGATCCCGAACCGGGTGGCGCTCCAGCACCTCGACGACCTCGGCCGACATCGCGGGCCGCAGCCGGTGGCCGACGGTCAGGCTGTCGTCGCCGAGAGCGCGGGCGGCGGCCAGCACCAGTTCGCGCCCGGCGCCCCGCGGCACCCCGGCCGCCGCGCGTTCGAACAGCTCGGCGCCCTCCTCCAGCACCAGCCCGATGTCGATGCCCGCGGGGATCTTCACGGACGCCGTGTGCCGCCAGGTCGTCAGCGGGTCGCTCCACGCCTCGACCCGGAACGACCAGCGGCCGGTCGCGTCCGGGGTGACGTCGGCGCCCCACACGTCGGTGCCGGGCGCCAGTTCACGCATCGGGGTCCAGGGGCCGCGCCGCCCGGAGGGATCGCGCAGGACGACATTCGCGCCGACCGCGTCGTGCCCCTCCCGGAACACGGTCGCCGTCACCTGGAACGTCTCGCCGGTGACCGCCTTGGCCGGGCGCCTTCCGCACTCGACGGCCGGCCGTACGTCACGTACCGGTACGCGGCCGATGGCGGGGGTCCTGCGCATTCGTCTCACCTCCGTCGTGCGGCGAAGCCGGGCGCCTGGCCCCGCTTCGCGGTTCGGGAAAACAACCGGGAGAAACCATCCGGGGAAAACCTTCAGGGAAAACCGTCAGCGAAAAACCGTCCACGAAAAACCAGAACCGTCCGGACGCACGGAGGAGGAGACCTCAGCCGCCGCGCCCCGGAGGGGGGACTGCCGAGAACGGTGCCACGTCAGGGACTCGGCGCCGTGGAACGCCGCTCCGAAGGCGGCGACCGGCGCGCCGTCCGTCCCGGCCGGGGCCGTCCGTCCTGCCCGCGCACATATCCCGCGAGGGTGGTGCGCAGATAGTGCTCGGCCGCGTCCGCCGCCTCGCGGGCGCAGCGCTTCGCCATCAGTACGCACAAGGTGTAGCCCGAGTCCTCGAACGCGGCCCGGACGGTGCGGTCGTGGGGCCGGGCGAGCATCGTGCGCTCCCAGGCCCGGTAACGCCGCAACTGCCGGGCCACTTCGGCCTTGGCGGGGAGCAGCATGACCCTCTTCACCTTCCACGCTCTCGACTGGGCGCGTTCCCGACGGTCGGGTGGCGTCCGCGCACAGGAGGGCGCGGCACCGTTACGGCGATCGAGGCATTTCACTCATGGTGCACGGCCAAACACACATCGTCCTGTTGGACGTTCAACGACCCCGCCATTCGGAAGAGTGACGTCCCGCCATTCGTGAGGCTCGTGTTGCACGAATGGCGTAGCACGCTCACTGTGGTGGTGACTCAGAAGCGATCATCGCTCACGCCGAGTGTCCGGGAGCCTCCCGGAACGGGTGGCGGGGGCAGGAGCTTCGCCGGTGAGGAGTAAGCGACGATGAAGACCGCAGTTCCCTGCTACTACCACCTGGACGTGGAAGTCGGACCCGGACGGGTGGGACAGGTCAGCCGCATACTGGCCGCCCACCTGCGTCACTGGGATCTGGAGGACCTGATGGTCCCCGTCCGGCGCGGCGCCGAGATGCTCTTGCGGGCGATCGACGAGCACGCCACCGACAAGGACGCGTCGATCGAGATGTGGTGGAACGGACAGCACCTCATCACCGCGATCGGCGGCCACGACCGGGACCTCCGCCCCGACCAGGACCTGCGCGCCTGCCTCGCGGACATCGCCGCGATGAGCGACGGGTGGGGGTGCTGCGCCGCCGAGTCCGGCGGCACGATCATCTGGTTCTCGCAGCGCGCCCGTGCCGGTGAACGCGTCCCGCTGGTGCCGCTCGCCCCGTCGCCGGATCTCCGCCAGGGCCTCAGGGTGCCCCGCGCGCTGCCGGTGTCCTCCCTCGTCGCCCCGGCGGCGGCCGTCGAGCCCGTTCTGGCGGGCGCGCTGTGACGGCTCGCGGAACCTGGACAGGGGTGCCCGTGTGGAGCGGGCACCCCTACCCGTTGGGGGCCTCCTACGACGGCCAGGGCACCAACTTCGCCCTCTTCAGCGAGGTCGCCGAACGCGTGGACCTGGTCCTCGTGGACGAGGACGGCACCGAGCACCCGGTGCGGCTCCACGAGGTGGACGGTTTCGTCTGGCACGCCTACCTGCCGGGCGTCGGCCCCGGTCAGCGCTACGGATACCGGGTGCACGGGCCCTGGGATCCCTCGTTCGGCCACCGTTGCAACCCGGCCAAGCTGCTGCTCGACCCGTACGCCCGCGCGGTGTCCGGCCAGATCGACAACGACCCCTCGCTGTACGAGCGTTCGGCCGACGGTCCGTCGGCGGGCGACAGCGCCGGGCACTCGATGCTGGGCGTGGTGGCGGACCCGTACTTCGACTGGGGCGACGACCGTCCGCCGCGCCGCTCCTACGCCGAGACGGTCGTCTACGAGGCGCATGTGCGCGGTCTGACCCGCACCCACCCGGACGTGCCCGAGGAACTGCGCGGCACCTACGCGGGCCTCGCCCACCCGGCCGTGATCGAGCACCTCACCTCGCTCGGTGTCACCGCCGTCGAGCTGATGCCGGTGCACCAGTTCGTCCAGGACGGCGTCCTCCAGGACCGGGGTCTCGCCAACTACTGGGGCTACAACACCATCGGCTTCTTCGCCCCGCACAACGCCTACGCCGCCTCCGGCCAACTCGGCCAGCAGGTCAACGAGTTCAAGGCGATGGTGAAGGCGATGCACGCGGCCGGTCTCGAAGTCATCCTCGACGTGGTCTACAACCACACCGCCGAGGGCAACGAGATGGGCCCCACGCTGTCCTTCCGGGGCATCGACAACGCCTCGTACTACCGGCTGGTGGACGGCGACTGGCAGCACTACTACGACACCACCGGCACCGGCAACAGCCTGCTGATGCGCCACCCCTACGTCCTCCAGCTCATCATGGACTCGCTGCGCTACTGGGTCACCGAGATGCGGGTGGACGGCTTCCGGTTCGACCTCGCGGCCACCCTGGCCCGGCAGTTCCACGAGGTGGATCGGCTCTCGGCGTTCTTCGACCTGATCCAGCAGGACCCGGTGATCAGCCGCGTCAAGCTGATCGCGGAGCCCTGGGACGTGGGCGAGGGCGGCTACCAGGTGGGCAACTTCCCGCCGCTGTGGTCGGAGTGGAACGGCAAGTACCGTGATGTCGTACGGGACTTCTGGCGGGCCGAGCCCGGTTCGCTGGGGGAGTTCGCGTCCCGGCTGACCGGCTCGTCCGACCTCTACCAGCACAGCAGGCGCCGCCCGCGTGCCAGCGTCAACTTCGTCACCGCGCACGACGGATTCACCCTGCGCGACCTCGTGTCCTACAACGACAAGCACAACGAGGCCAACGGCGAGGAGAACCGGGACGGCGAGAGCACCAACCGGTCCTGGAACTGCGGCGCCGAGGGCGACACGCGCGACCCGGCGGTGCTGGAACTCCGGGCCCGGCAGCAGCGCAACCTGCTCGCCACCCTGCTGCTCTCCCAGGGCATCCCGATGCTCAGTCACGGCGACGAACTGGGCCGCACCCAGGGCGGCAACAACAACGCCTACTGCCAGGACAACGAAGTGTCCTGGATCGACTGGGAGCTGACCGACGAGCAGCGGGCGCTGACCGACTTCACCCGGCGGCTGATCGCGCTGCGCGCCGACCACCCGGTGCTGCGCAGACGGCGCTTCTTCCGGGGCGAGACCGCGACCAACGCCGAACAGCCGCTGGCCGATCTGGTGTGGTTCCGGCCCGACGCCCGCGAGATGGCGGACCGCGACTGGCAGCGCGGCGACGCGCACTCCATCGGGATGTTCCTCAACGGCGACGCCATCGCCGAACGCGACGCGCACGGCGGACGTCTGGTGGACGACTCGTTCCTGCTGCTGCTCAACGGCTACTGGGAGGCCGTGGACTTCCGGCTGCCCGACGACGCGTACGGGGAGCGCTGGACGACCCTCGTGGACACGGCCGCCGCCGACGCCGACGGGGTGCCCGACGAGCGCGAGCACAAGGCGGGCACCCGGCTACGGCTGGAGCCGCGCAGCCTGGTCCTGCTGACCCGGCCCGCGCACGGCACCGCCTGACCGCCCGGCTCCGTCCGGTCAGCGCACCGGGCGCGAGGTGACCGTGAACTGCGCGCCGTCCGGGTCCCGCAGCACCGCCTCCGTCTCGTGCTCGCTCAGCACGCTCCCGCCGTGTTTCTCCGCCGTACGGGCGCAGCCCGCCACGTCGGCCACCGTGAAGTGCACCCGCCAGTGCGGCCGGACGGCCGGGTCGGGGGCGGCCTCCACCGCGCCGGAGTCGATGCGCGCCACCACGTCGCCCCGGCTGCGCAGCACCACCTCGCCGCCCTCGTACTCCACCTCGCAGGCGCCCGGCTGCCCGGTCGCCCAGCCGAGGGTCTCGCCGTAGAAGATCGCGGCGTCGAAGGCGTTGCGGGTGTGCAGCCGGATCGAGGTGGGGGCGGCCCGGCGCCACGCCTCCCAGTTGGAGACAAGGTCGCCCTGCCAGATGCCGAACGTCGCCCCGTCCCGGTCCGCGAGCAGCGCGGCCCGGCCCGGTGGGAACGACAGCGGGCCCACGGCCGCCGTCCCGCCGCGCTCACGGGCCCGCGCCACCGCCACGTCGGCGTCCGGCACGGCGAAGTACGGCGTCCAGGCCACCGCCATCTGCCACATCGAGGCGACGGCGGCGATCCCCGCGACGGGCACCCCGTCCGCGAGGGCGATCCGGAAGTGCTCGCCCAGTTTGGCGCCGCGCCACCGCCAGCCCAGCACGGCGGAGTAGAACTCCTGGGTGGCGCCCAGGTCACGGCTGGTGAGGCTCACCCAGCAGGGCGCGCCGAACACGGAGCGCGTGGAGACGACGTCCCGTGTCCTCGGTCCGGCACCGGCAGGTGTGTCTGCGTTCATGTCAGTCGCGTCCTGGTCTCGTGGCCGGACGGCCCACCGGTGGGGCACCGGTGTCCGGTCCGACTGGATGGGGATCGCCTGTCGGGTACCCGTGCGGTGCCGGTCCAGGCGGATGACCGGCGGCGATGGAGCCCGGTCAGCCTTCCCGACCCGGCTGCCGTCCCCGCTCGGGCTCCTGGTCCGGCTCCTCGGCGGGGTGTGCCTCCTCGGCGGGTTCCGCCAGGAGTTCCCCGCGCAGGCGGTCGAAGCAGCCGCTCAGCAGGCGGGAGACGTGCATCTGGGAGATGCCCAGCTCCTCGGCTATCCGGCTCTGGGTCATACCGCCGAAGAAGCGCAGGTAGAGGATGGTCCGCTCACGCTCCGGGAGCGCCAGGAGGCAGGGGCGGACGGCCGCGCGGTCCACCACCAGCTCGAAACCGGGGTCGGACTCGCCCAGCGAGTCACCGAGGGCGTACCCGTCCGCGCCGGTCACCTCGGCGTCCAGCGAGAGCGCGGTGAAGCACTCCAGGGCCTCCATGCCGGTGCGCACCTCGTCCTCGGTGAGCCGGGTGTGCTCCGCCGTCTCCGCCACGGTGGGGGAGCGGCCCGGTGTGGTCTGGGCCAGCTCGCGCAGCGCCACCCGGACCCGGTTGCGCAGCTCCTGCACCCGGCGGGGCACGTGCAGCGTCCACATGTGGTCGCGGAAGTGCCGCTTGATCTCGCCGGTGATGGTGGGCACGGCGTACGCCTCGAAGGCCCGGCCGCGCTCCGGGTCGTAGTGGTCCACGGCCTTCACCAGGCCGAGCGCGGCCACCTGGTACAGATCCTCCAGGGACTCGCCGCGGCCCCGGAAGCGGACGGCGATGCGCTCGGCCATCGGCAGCCACAGCCGGACCAGCTCGTCGCGCAGCGCGGCCCGCTCGGGGCCGTCCGGCAGCCCGGCAAGCCGTTCGAAGGACTCGGCCGTGTCCGGCGCGTCGTCGTGCGGGTGGGTCCTCGTGCTTCCGGTGACAGGCATCGCGCACTTCCCTCGCCAGGTGCTGGTGTCAGGAAACGTGGGAGCGGATCTCGGCGCCCGGAGGAAACACCGGGGTGCCCGGAACGCGCGGCTCCCACGACGTGCCTCCTGTCCGAAGCACCTTCGATTCATTCCCATTAGAGGACAATACGAAACAAATCGCTCTGCCGTGGGAGGGATGCGGGAGGTTCTTGACCGATCCTTGGCGCGATGTACCTCTGTAGCAGAGGTAACGTTCCTGACGTGGAGAGCGAATTCCCTCAGGAACTGGCCGACGCCCTCACCGGCATCCACCGGCTCAGCCGCCGCGGACTGCGCGGCGCGACGACCGGACCCCGGCTGCGCGGCGCCGAGGCGGAACTGCTGCGGCTGGTCCGCGCCCGGCCGGGCATCGGCGTCTCGGACGCAGCCCGTGAACTCCGGCTCGCGGGCAACTCCGTCTCGACCCTGGTCAACCACCTCGTCCGGGACGGACATCTGGTCCGGGAGACCGACCCCGCCGACCGGCGCGCCGCCCGCCTGCTGCTCACCGACACCGCCGAGCGCCGCCTCGCGGACTGGCAACGCCGCCGCGCCGAACTCATCGGACGGCACCTGGACCGGCTCGACCCGGCCGACCTGGACGCGCTGCGGGCCGCCCTGCCCGCCCTGCGGAAGCTCGCCGACACCCTGCACGAGGAGGCCGAGGAGACATGACCCGCCCGACCGATCCACCACCCCCCGACGCCGTGACCTGCGCGGGACTCGTCCACACCTTCGGTGAGACCCGCGCCGTGGACGGACTCGATCTCTCCGTGCGCCCGGGCGAGGTCTTCGGCCTGCTCGGACCCAACGGCGCGGGCAAGACCACCGCCATCCGCTGCCTCACCACCCTGCTGCCGGTGCGGACCGGCACCGTCAGCGTCTTCGGCCACGACACCACCGGCGAACGCATGGCCGTGCGCCGCCTGCTCGGCTACGTACCGCAGCAGCTCTCCGCCGACAGCGCCCTCACCGGCCGGGAGAACGTCGCCCTGTTCGCGCGGGTCTTCGACGTACCCCGCCGGGAACGCGGCGAGCGCGTCACCCAGGCGCTCACCGCCGTCGGACTCGCGGACGCCGCCGAACGCCTCGCCGGTACCTACTCCGGCGGCATGGTCCGCCGCCTGGAACTCGCCCAGGCCCTGGTCAGCGCGCCCCGCCTGCTGATCCTCGACGAACCGACCATCGGCCTCGACCCGATCGCCCGCACCGGTGTCTGGGAGCACATCAACGCGGTCCGCGCCGCCACCGGGATGACCGTCCTCGTCACCACGCACTACATGGACGAGGCCGACCAGTACTGCGACCGGGTCGGCCTCATGCACCGGGGCCGGGTCCGGGCGCTGGGCACCCCCGCCGAACTGCGGCGCGGCCTCGCCGACCGGCGCGGCACCGACACCCTGCCCACGCTGGAGGACGTCTTCCGGGACGTCGCCGGCAGCGGCCTCGACTCCGGAGGAGGTTTCCGCGATGTCCGAAGCACCCGCCGCACCGCCCGCCGTGTCGGCTGACCCCGCCCGCACCGCGGCCCTGCTGCTCACCCCGCCCACCCCGCGCCCCGGCTGGCGGCTGCTGCCCGCCCGCGTCGCCGCGCTGTGCGCCGTCGAACTCCAGAAGCTCCGGCACGACCGCACCGAGCTGTACACCCGCGCCGTCCAGCCCGCCCTGTGGCTGCTGATCTTCGGTCAGACCTTCACACGCATCCACGCCATACCCACCGGCGGCATTCCGTACCTCGACTACATGGCGCCGGGGATCATCGCCCAGTCCGCCATGTTCATCGCCATCTTCTACGGCATCCAGATCATCTGGGAACGCGACGCGGGCATCCTCAACAAGCTCCTCGTCACCCCCACGCCCCGCTCCGCGCTGATCACCGGCAAGGCGTTCGCGGCCGGGCTGAAGTCCCTGGTGCAGGCGGTCGTGGTGATCGTCATCGCCGCGCTGCTCGGGGTCGGCCTCACCTGGAACCCGCTGAAGCTGCTCGGTGTCGCGCTCGCCGTCGTCCTCGCCTCCGCGTTCTTCTCCTGCCTGTCCATGACCATCGCGGGCATCGTGCTCAGCCGCGACCGGCTCATGGGCTTCGGACAGGCGATCACCATGCCGCTGTTCTTCGGCTCCAACGCCCTGTACCCCGTCTCGGTGATGCCGGGCTGGCTCCAGGCCGTCAGCAAGGTCAACCCGCTCAGCTATCAAGTGGACGCCCTGCGCGGGCTGCTGCTCGGTACG
Source organism: Streptomyces corallincola (assembly GCF_019104725.1). Taxonomy (GTDB): domain Bacteria; phylum Actinomycetota; class Actinomycetes; order Streptomycetales; family Streptomycetaceae; genus Streptomyces; species Streptomyces corallincola. The sequence continues at coordinate 8,544 of NZ_JAHRXF010000027.1, forward strand.
CCGTCCCACCTCGGCGCCGATTTCGGGGTGCTGGCGCTGGCCGCGGCGCTCGGCATCACCGCCGCCTCCTCGCTCCTCGGACGGCTCGCCCGCTGACCCGGCACCCATCGGCCCGGGCCCGTCCGCCGACGTGATGTGCGGCACGCGGCCCGGCGGCGCGGGCACCGGGCCGGGGGGATTGTTCCTGCGCAACGCTTGATCGTCGATCAAACAGGGCGAACCCCCTGGCCACAGCGTATTCCGCTCATTTGACAGTGCGCTCAGCACACAGATAGACAGCAGCTCTCGAAAGGTCGAGAGGGGCACTGTGTACGAGCCGAACGTGGTCGGGGACTGGCGCGAGTACGACGAGCACGCCGGTCTGCGGGTCCGCGTCCACCGTCTGGAGACGTGCGAACCGCCGCGCGGACGCGACGACGCCGCCGCCGGGCTCGCCTACTTCAGCGTCCGGGTGACCGTCGAGAACCGGGGCGCCGGACACCTCGGCATCCATCTGGAGGACGGTCAGATCGACGTACGGGTCGGCCCGGACGGCGAGGGCGCGTTCCTCGACTGGCGCAACTCCCAGTTCATCGAGGGCTTCGACGTCTACCCGCTGCGCCGCGCCACCGCCGTGCTCTACGCCGCCGCGCCCGAGGCGTCCCTCGGCCACGTGGACGTGCAGGTGCAGCTCCGGGTGGACGAGGAGTGGACCGACCGGCGGCTGTGGACCGGCGGCACCGGTGTCCTGGAGGCGGCCACGGCCACCCCGGTCACCGGCACGGTGCCCGGCGGCCTCGCCCATCAGGTGAGCGCCTATCTGAAGGACGCCGTCGCCCAGGAGGCGGTCGCGGAGGACGCGTCGGCCCCGAAGGACCAGAAGGAGCCGGGGGGCGGCTGACCGCCGAGGAGCCCGGCGGGGCGGCACGACAGCCGGTCGCGCCGCCCTCGTGTCACAGCACTAGTGCGGGATGCCGTCGATGATCTCGCGGGCCCCCTGCCGCAGCAGGGCCACCGCGACCGACGTGCCGAGCGTCGCCGCGTCCAGTCGGCCCGCCCATTCGTGGGCGTTCAGCCTGACCTTGCCGTCCGGGGTGAACACGCACGCCCGCAGGGAGAGTTCACCACCGCGGTCCACACGGGCGAAGCCCGCCACCGGGCTGTTGCAGTGCCCCTGGAGCACGTGCAGGAACATCCGCTCGGCGGTGGTCTCCCGGTGGGTCGCCGGATCACCGAGGCCGCTCACCGCGTCGATCAGCTCCGCGTCGCCCTCACGGCACTGGAGGGCGAGGACACCCGCGCCGATGGGCGGCATCATCGCCTCCGTGGACAGCACCTCGCTGATCACGTCCTCCCGCCCGATCCGCTCCAGGCCCGCGACCGCCAGCAGCAGCGCGTCCGCCTCCCCGGCGGCCAGCTTGGCCAGCCTGCGGTTGGCGTTGCCCCGGAACGGCACGCACTCCAGGTGCGGGTGGGAAGCGGCCAGTTGGGCGACCCGGCGCACCGACGAGGTGCCGATCCGGGTGCCCGCCGGGAGTTCGTCCAGGGTGCGGCCCGCCGGGTCCACCAGCGCGTCCCGGATGTCGTCGCGCTTCAGGAACGCGGCGAACACCGTCCCCGCGGGCAGCGGACGGTCGGCGGGCACGTCCTTCACGCAGTGCACGGCCAGATCGGCCTGACCGGCCAGCAGCGCCGCGTCCACCTCCTTGGTGAACGCCCCCTTGCCCTCCACCGCCGACAGGTCGCCCATCCACTTGTCACCGGTGGTCCGCACGGGCACGACCTCGGTGCGCACACCCGGATGCAGGGCCGTCAACTCGACGCGCACACGCTCCACTTGGGCGAGCGCCATCGGTGAGTCACGGGAGACGATACGGACCAGTTCCGGGAGTGACATGGGGGACACCATAGCCCTGCGGGACACCCCCGGGTGACGCACCCTCAGCTCCCGTGTCCGAATGCGTCCGGCAGTTCGGCCGACGACGCCTCGGGCGTGAGGTCGGGCCGCAGCCGCCGCCAGGACGGCTGCCGCAGCAGTCCCGAACGGGTACGCGTGCTGTAGGCGACCTCACCGACCAGTTCCGCCCGCACCCAGCGGGCGCCCGGTACGCGCGGCACCGGGTCGAAGGGGCACCGGGTGCTGGCGCGGTCCCGCAGCAGCACGGCCAGTTCGGCGCGTTCCGCCTCGCTCCAGCCGGTGCCGACCCGGCCCGTGTACACCAGCCGTCCGCCCGCGCGCTGCCCCACCAGCAGCGCGCCCGGCAGTCCGGCGAGCCGTCCCCCGCCGGGCAGCCAGCCGCCCACGACGACGTCCTCGCCGCGCAGATTGCGGATCTTGACCCAGGACCGGGAGCGCACACCGGGCTCGTAGACGGAGTCCAGCCGCTTGCACACCAGCCCCTCCAGCCCGTGTTCGCGGGTCGCCCGCAGCGCCTCGGCGCCGTGCCCGGTCACCGCGCGCGGGGTGGACCAGTACGGGCCCACGAGGCGCAGCCCCTCCAGCCGGGCGCGACGCTCCGCGTACGGCAGCCCGGTCAGCGGGGCGTCCAGAAACGGCACGTCGAAGAGGACGAGATGCACCGGCACCCGTGCGGCCAGCCGCGCCGCCCGCGCGGGGGAGTGCGCGAGACCCATCCGGCTCTGGAGCGACTGGAAATCGGCCCGGCCCCGCGCGTCCAGGGCCAGCACCTCACCGTCCAGGACGGCAGGGGTCGCACCCAACGCGTGTGCCAGCGGCCGGAGTTCGGGATACGCGTCGGTGATCACCTCGCCGGAGCGGGCGCGCAGCACCAGTGTGCCGTCGCCGGGCAGGTACACGATGACCCGCTGGCCGTCCTGCTTCGTCTCGTACGCCCACCGGTCGTCCTGGGCGGCGGGGGGCAGCGGGCCGGGCGTGGCGAGCATCGGCGGGACCAGGGGGAGGGGTACGGAGCTCACGGCTCAGGTCTCGACCGCCGTGCGCCGCCGCACGCGCGGTGGACACCGGGTTCCCCCGAAGGGGGTGGCAGGCGTACCGGGGTGGGTCCCGGGCCGGTGGTGGGCGGGGCACCCGGCGCTCGCTCCGCTCAGCCGTCGGCGGGCGTGGCCTTGAGTCCCGTACAGGCGAGCTGGCCGCCGACCTCCGCGCAGGCGGCCACGCCGTTCGGGGAGGGCACGGAGAGCATGGGGCTGCTGTTCCCCGTGGCGTCGCCCGCCGGGTAACCGGCCGACAGCACGTCCTGGCCGGAGCGGACCGAGACCACGCGGGCCAGCCGGGAGCGGACCCGGACCTGTGCCCAGGCGGTGCCGCAGGCGGGGGAGTAGCGCAGCCGGACGTCGTAGGCGAAGTCCGTGACCCGGCTCTCCGTGCGCGCGTCGCGGGCGCACACCGACAGGTCGGGCAGATCGCCCTGGCAGACGTGCGCGTGGCAGCGGGACGCGGTCGCGGGCAGCGTCCGCGCGGCGGGTGAGGGGGCGTGGTGCCGGTCGGACACGGCTGCCGTCACCGCCACGACGACGACGGCGGTGGTGAGCAGCGCGAGCGCGGACAGCCGCAACCACCGGGCCCGGTGGGGGTGTTCGGGTCGGGCCGCCGGTCGCGCGTCGGCGGGCTCCGGGGCCCGGCCGGCCGCCTCCCACAGCTCCAGCACCGGCGCGGGATCGGCACCGGCCAGGCGGCACAGCGCCACCAGCACGTCCTTCGGAGGGCGCCTGCCGCCGGAGAGGCAGCGGTGCCACGCCGACTTGCTGTACGGCGTGCGCGCGGCCAGCGCGGCGAGGCTCAGCCCGGTGGCGGCCCGCAACTCGCGCAGCCGCACCGCCAGCCGTTCGTCCGGCGTGCTCGATTCCTGCGGATGCCGCATCGCGCGTCCCTCGACTCCCGTTCCGCTATGGGCTCTTTCGCCCCTGTCGTGCCGATTGCTTCCCTCACGACCGGCCCGCCGAACGCCCTCCCCGGCGAGCCGGGGACAGATCGAAGACCCGTTCGGGAACGGGAGGTTCCCGAACGGGCCTTCGTGATCAGGTCGTACGACGAACGCGCGGTGCGACGACGGGGCCGCCGGGGCCTGTCAGCTCTCCCGTCAGCACCACGGCACACTGCGGGCGGTGCGGATGTAGTGCGCGGCCACATAGGCGTGGCGGTGGTGCCGCAGCCGGTACCAGATGTGGTTGCCGTACACACCGGAGCCGTACGCCTTGCAGGCGAGGGTGAGCGAGCGGTTCGCCCGGACGTGCCCGACCACCCGGTAGCCGGTGCCCGGACCGGACCGGATGTTCAGCCGGGCCCGGCTGGTGGCGACGACGCCGTGGACGGGGAGGGTGTGGTGCGGGGTGCGCACGGTCTGCGTGGTGGCGACGGCGGCGGGCGCCTGGCGCGGGGCCGTGGCGGCGCTCGCCGGGGCGGCCCCGGCGGCGGGCAGCACCGCGACGACGGCGACCGCGGCGAGCAGACCGCTCCTGAGAGCCTGACGGATCATGGAAACCTCCGGCTGTCGTTCTCGTGACCACACCTCGTGATCACGACAGCCAGCGTTGCCGCGGCACGCCGCCCCGATGCCGTTCCCGCGTCCCGTGGGACGCGCGGGACATCCCGTGGGACGCCCGCCACCTCGTCCTCCGTACCGCCGACCGCCTGCCGCCTCCGGTCCGCCCGGCGGACCGGTCCGTCCCCAGGCCGACCCGTGGACGGTACGGCACGGGTACCGTCGAGTAATATCCGCCGGGCTGATCACCTGAGGAGGAACCGTGCCCCGGTCCGAACGATCACCCCTGCTGCTCGCCGGTCTGCTGGCCGCTGCGGGCGTCGCCCACTTCGCCGCTCCACGCCAGTTCGACGGACTCGTCCCGCGCTCCCTGCCCGGCTCGCCCCGCACCTGGACGTACGGCAGCGGGGTCGCGGAACTCGCCCTCGCCGCCGGTGTCGCGGCCCCGCGGACCCGTGCCGTCGCCGCGAAGGCCGCCGCCGCCTTCTTCGTCGGGGTGTTCCCGGCGAACGTGAAGATGGCCGTGGACTGGCGCCGCCGCCCCGCCCGTCAACGCACCGTGGCCTTCGCCCGGCTGCCGCTCCAGGTACCGCTGGTGCTGTGGGCGCGTGGTGTCTCCGCCCGTGCCGGGGAGGTGCGGGCATGAGCGCGCGTCTCGAAGTCGGTTCCACCGTCGAGGACTTCGCCCTCCCCGACGAGGCCGGTACCGTACGGCGGCTGAGCGAACTCCTCGCCGACGGACCGGTCGTCCTCTTCTTCTACCCGGCCGCCCTCACCGCCGGGTGCACCGCCGAAGCCTGTCACTTCCGTGATCTCGCCGCCGAGTTCGCCGCGGTCGGTGCCCGGCCCGTCGGCATCAGCGGCGACACCGTCGAGCGCCAGCAGGAGTTCTCCGGGCAGCACTCCCTCGGTATGACCCTCCTCTCCGACACCGACGGCACCGTCCGCGACCTGTTCGGTGTCAGGCGCGGCTTCTCCATCGCCCCCACCCGGCGGGTCACCTTCGTCATCGCCCAGGACCGGACCGTCCTGGAGGTGGTCCGCAGCGAGCTGCGCATGAACACCCACGCGGACCGGGCGCTGGCGGCCCTGCGGAAGGACTGAACCGCCCGGGTGAGCCGGGTGGAGCGGTCGGCGCCGCCCGCCGGGAGGCGCCGCCGCTCCCACCCGTGCCACCCCGGCGGCGGGCCTCAGCCGCCGATGGCGTCCAGCTCCCCGACCGCCTCCCCCGGCAGCACCAGCTCCGCTGCCGCCAGGTTCTCCCGGAGGTGGGAGAGGGAGGACGTGCCGGGGATGACGGAGATGTTGGGGGAGCGCCGGAGCAGCCAGGCGAGGGCGACCTGCTGGGGGGACGCGCCCAGCCGGGCCGCCACGCGGGACAGGATGTCCGACTGGAGGGGGTGGAAGCCGCCGAGCGGGAAATAGGGGGCGAAGGCGATGTTCAGCGCGGCGGTGCGCACCACCAGCGCGTCGTCCCGCCGGTTCGCCAGGTTGTAGAGGTTCTGGACGATCACGACGGGCGCGATGGCGAGAGCCTCCTCCAGCTGTACGGGAGACACCGCACTCAGCCCGAGGTGCCGGATCAGCCCCGCCCGCCGCATCTCCGCCAGCACCCCGAACTGCTCGGAGAGCGACTCCTCGTTGGGCGTGTCGATGTCCCCGAGTCGTAGATTCACGACATCCAGTGCCTCCACGCCAAGGTTGCGCAGGTTGTCGTAGACCTGAGCCTTCAGATCCTCGGGATGCCGGGAGAGCATCCAGGAGCCGTCCGCACCCCGCCGCGCCCCCACCTTGGTGACGACGTGGACCCCCTCCGGGCAGGGACGCAGCACCTCCCGGAGGAGTTGGTTCACGACGACGGGCCCGTAGAAATCCGCGGTGTCGATGTGGGTGACCCCCGCCTCCACCACCGCGCGCAGCACCCGCACCGCCTCGACCCGGTCACGGGGCGGACCGAAGACGTGCGGCCCGGCGAGCTGCATCGCGCCGTAGCCCATCCGGGTCAGGGACAGTCCGTGGGCCGGGGTCACCGTGCCGCCGAGCTGTGCGGTCATGTGTCGTACCTCTTACCGTGCCGGGAACGCGCCGACCACCGGCGGCCCCGGTGGTCCTTCCCCACGGTGCGCCCCGCGCGGCCGGTTCGGGAGAGGGCCCGGGTTCCCGGGGGCGGGGGGACCGGTCACGTTCACCGGTCCGGCCGTACCGGTGGGCCCGGCACGACGTACGGCCCGGCTCGGCCGGATCGGTCGCCTCACCCGTCAGTCCGGGTCGGAGACCCGACCCTGACTGCTGGACCTCTCCGGCAGCCTCACCGCCCCCGTCACGGAGGTGACGGAGGACATTCCTCGATCCACCGACGAGCAGCGTGACCACGGCCGGGACCGGGGGGAGCGTGAGCACCGACCCTTCGGAGCCCGGCGGGGTTGGCGTGCCGTACCCGCCCGGTGACACGATCGGCGGGAGCCCCCTTTTTCGGCGACCGGACGAGCAACGGAGCGCGCATGACCACCCAGCGGGACCACGCGGAGCGGACCGACCAGGCCGAGGGCGTGGAGGTGAGACCGGCCGCCGGGCACATCGGCGCCGAGATCACCGGCGTGGACCTCGCCGCACCGCTCGACGACGCGGTGGTCGCCCTGATCCGGCGGGCGGTGCTGCACTGGAAGGTGGTCTTCTTCCGTGATCAGGACCTCGACCACCCCGCGCACGTCGCCTTCGCCCGCCGCTTCGGCGAACCCGTCGTCCTCGGCCGACGCGGCAGCGTCTCCCCGGCCGACTTCCCCGAGGTGGAGACCACCGCCGACCGGCTGGAGCTCGGCGGACGCTTCGGCATGGACCGCGACGAGTGGCTGAGCCGCCGTCGGCACACCCTGCTGCGCGGCTGGCACTGCGACCACGGCGCCCGGATCGATCCGCCCGCCGCGACGATCCTGCGCGCCGAGACGGTCCCGCCGTACGGCGGCGACACCACCTGGGCCAACCTCGCCGCCGCCTACGCCGGGCTCTCCGCGCCCGTACGGGCCTTCGCCGACGGGCTGCGCGCCGAGCACCGGCTCGGCGTCGGCTACCAGCCCCGTCCCGGCGACGACGCCTACCTGCGCCGCCTCCTGGACCACCAGACCGCCTCCGTGCACCCGCTGGTCCGGGTCCACCCGGAGACCGGCGAGCGGGTGCTGTTCGTCAACGGCTACTACGTCGAGCAGATCGAGGGCGTCTCCCGGCCGGAGAGCGCCGCCCTGCTGGAGATGCTGCTGGAGCAGGCGGTACGGCCCGAGTACACGGTCCGTTTCCGCTGGGAGCCGGGGAGCGTGGCGTTCTGGGACAACCGGGCCACCATCCACCTCGCCCCCAGCGACAACGCCCACCTGGACCACCCGCGCATCATGCACCGCGTGATGCTGCGGGGGGACGTGCCGGTCGGCGTGGACGGCAGGCCGTCCGAGCCGGTGGTGGGGACGGAGCCCGGCCGCTGGTGAACCGGCGGCCGGGGCACCGGTACGCCACCGGGTGAGCCGGGCCCGACGGGTTACCGCTCACTCCGCTGACGGCTCACCCCGGTCGCGGCTCAGCCCGCCGGGTGCCATCCCAGCGCGGGACCCAGCTTCGTCGCCATGTCCGTCAGGATCTGCGCGTAGTCCTCGGGCCGGAAGCTGAACGGCAGCGCGAACACCACCTCGTCCACCTCCTGGAAACCGGGGTGGGCGTGCAGCCGCTCCGCCAGTTCAGCGGAGGTGCCGACGAGGTCGGGGGCGAACAGCAGACCCGCCGGGCCCTGCGGGGTGCTGGTACGGGGGAGCCGCTTCGCCGCGTACTCCTCGTACGTGGCGCGCTGGGCGGCGCTCGCGGAGTCCGTCGGGATCACCACCAGGCCCTGCGAGACCCGCGCCTTCTCCCCGTCGGGGTGGTGGGCGCGGAACGCGCGGATCTGCTCGCCCTGGATCGTGCCGAAGTCCCACGGGCCGTCGCCCGGTTCGGGCTTGACCACGTTGCTGGTCAGGAACCGCAGGCCCTGTTCGCCCGCCCAGCGTGCCGAGCGCAGGCTGCCGCCGCCGTACCAGATGCGCTGCCCGAGGCCCGGGGAGTGCGGCTGCACGATGTCGGAGAAGACCTCGATGCCCTCGGTTCCGCTGAAGTCGGAGGCCCGTTCGCCGCGCACCAGGTCCAGCAGGCGCCGCACCCTGCCGTACCCGAAGTCCTCGGCGGCTGCGGTGTCCGGGTACAGGGCGTCCTTGACCCGGTCGAAGTGCAGGGGCGGGCCGATGCTGACACCGGGGTTGAGGCGCCCGCCGGACAGGATGTCCACGGTCGCCAGATCCTCCGCCAGCCGCAGCGGATTCTCCCAGCCGAGCGGGATCACCGCCGTGCCCAGCTCGATCCGCCGCGTCCGCTGCGTCGCCGCAGCCAGCACCGCGACCGGTGAGGAGATGCCGTGCTGAAGATGCCGGTGCCGCACCCACGCGCTGTCCAGACCGAGCCGCTCACCCAGCTCGATGATCTCCAGCGTCGCCTCGTGGCCCGGCCCAGGATCGGCGGGGTCGAACAGCCCAATGGTGAGGAAACCCAGCTTGCGCAGCGGTCGGGACGTGGACGGCACGGTTCCTCCGGCAATCGTGGTCGGCTCTGCCCCGATTCTCGCAGCCGAGTGTGACAACCGTGTGATCAGTTCGCCTGCGGTGCCTCGACTCCGTCCCCGACGACTCCACCCCCGGCTGCACCCCCTACCCCAGTACCGGAATCCGCCCCGGACGCGGCCCCACCTCCGTCCTCAGCACCTGACCGGCCCCCGTTCAGCGGGATCACCACCTCGTCCTCCACCGGCGGATCGAGTTCCGCCGCCAGGTTTCCGGTGGCGGCGTGGCAGCGCAGCCGGACCGCGTCCGGGCCGACGTCCAGGCGGAGGAAGGACTTGAAGAACGGCGGGCTGTAGGTCGCGGAACCGGGGGAGAAGAGCTGGGTGTACGTCTTGCGGACCGGGAGGCGGAAGCGGGAAGGGCGTTCGGGACGGCTGCCGGTGCCGAGGAGGGTGGCCACCGTGCGGCTGCGCCGGGTGACGCGGGCGTCCGGGTCGGGGGTGCGGGCGGGTTCGACGCCGAGCCGCTCCGCCACCACGGCCGTCGCCTCGGAGGCGGAGAGGGTGAAGAACCGGCGCAGCCGCAGCCGTCGCCCGTACAGCCTGCTGTAGAACGCGAGGGAGTCGCCGCGCAGCGGATAGCAGCGGAACTCCCGCTCGGTGACGCCCCCCACGGACACGCGGGGGATCGTGTGCGTGGCGTGCATGAACGCGCCGCCGCCGCCCGCGACGACGTACTGCACGGTCCGCCCGTCCACGTCCACCGGATAGCGCTGGTAGTTGTGGATGTCCCCGCCAATCGCGGCCACGTAGTGATGGTCGGGGTCGCGCACGATGTCGTCCACCGTGCCGCCGCCGTCGATGGGACAGGGGTGGTACTCGCCGTCCACGTACAGCGGGGAGCCGGTGATCAGGATCTTCGGCTTCGGGCCGCGCGAGATCTCCCGCAGCCAGGCGCCCTGTTCGGCGTCCAGGGTACCGAGCAGCCCGGTGTCGATGCCGACGATGCGCACCGGCCCCGCGTCAAGTGCCCAGTACGGTCCGGGCTGTACGGCCCGCTGGCCGGGCGCCGAACGCAACGTCCTTGCCTGTGCCAGGCGTTGTTCGTCCACCGGCTTCGGGCGGTGCCAGAGCAGGTCCCGCAGCCAGGCCCGGCTGAACGGGCGGGCGCGGGGAGCGGGCCCGGGCGGTACCGCCGCCTCGTTGCCGAACACCCGCATGAACGCGCCGAGATCCTCGTACCAGTCGTGGTTGCCGGGTATCGCGTAGATCGGCGCGGGATAGTCCTGGTACGGGCGGAAGAACTTGGTGCCGTAGTCCGCCGCCGCGCCCACCGGGTAGATCACGTCACTGGCGACCACCGCGAACTCGGTGCCCTCGCTGATCTTCAAGAACCCTGGCACGACGGCGTATTGGGGTTCGTCGCCCTCACCGGTGTCACCGATCACCATGAAGGAGAACCGCTCCGGCACCACGCGCCGCATCAGCTTGTCGGCGGGTGCTCCGGCCTCGGCCTGACGTCGCGTCAGGACACTGCGGGTGTGGCCGGTCGGGTCGCCGAACCAGGAGGCGAGAACTCCGTTGCGGGCGGCCAGCAGGGTCTTCGGGTTCAGCCAGGACAGCTTCTCGACATGGTCGGGCATGAGCCGCTTGTAGCTGCCGGGTTCGGGCGAGCCCCAGCCGGCGCCCTGTGCGGTATCGCGTGAGGAGTCAGACACGCGGAGCACCGTAACAACGCGTCGGCCGGGGCCGGGAGGCCGGGTCCGGGATGCGCCCGGACCCGGACCCGCGCGTCCGCCAACCCGACGGACGGAGACAACACCCGCTGCGGAAGGATCAGTTCAGCGGGTCGAGCGTCAGCGACGCCTGCTGCGGACCGCCGTCGTGCACCAGAGACTCCTGGTTGCCGACGTCGTCGAAGGCGAACGCGTACGCCTTGCCGTCCGCCATCTGCGCGTGGATCTTGCCCGCGTACTGGTTGGTCACCGCGTCCTTGTAGAAGCCCGAGGCCGAACTGTCCGGCTGGTTCGGGTTGCTCAGGAGCGTGGAGCGGTTGAAACCGGCGCACAGGGTGCGCGAAATCGGGCCGCGCACCTGGTCGTTGGGCGCGTCCAGCTTGCCGTGGCAGCCGAAGATGCTGGAGGCGTCCGGCTTCTGGAAGCTGGTCACGACCGCGCCCGAGGAGTTGGTGAAGTTCATGACGCCACCGGAGACCTTGCCGAAGTACTTGGTGTTCGGCTGGTCCCCGAACGGGGTCACCGTCAGGGTGGACGTCGCGTACTTCTGCCATACGCGGTTGACGTAGTCGTCCATCACGCCGGCCGGCAGCGCGCCCGTCTCCACGCCGTAGAGCGGGGACAGCGCGCGCAGCACCGTACCGTCGGAGCGGGTCTGGATCAGACCGCCCCAGCCGCCGGACTGGCCGCGCAGCGAGTTGAAGAAGGCGCTGTAGCCGCCGGACTTGAGGTGCCCGGTGGTGAGCGTGCTGCCGTCGGCCCGCTTCACCCCGACCGCGTACGGTGCGGAGAACATGTCCACCTGTGTGCTGTTGAGCCACAGACCGGAGTCGTTCAGTGTGTACTCCGACCAGTTGAACAGGATGTTCCGGTTCGGGTCGGACGGGTTCTGCACCGCCGGCTGCACCAGGCCGCCGGTGGTCAGCCGGAAGTCCAGCTTCTGGCCGTAGGAGAAGTAGACCCGGCCCGAGAACTTCGGGAGGCGGATCGTCTTCGTCTGTCCGGGCGCCGGGCCGGTGATGGCCGCGTCCGGCGCCGGGGTCGGCGGGTTGCCGCCGACCGGCCAGGCGTGGAACGTGCCGCTCTCGTCGGCCCAGCCCTGCTTCCCGGAGGACAACTGGGTACCGAGGTCGTAGATGTAGACCTGCTCCGAACGGCCGGAGTTGTTCGTGATCTGCAGGGGGATGGTGTCCGGCACGGCGGCGTTCGCGGTCTCCGGTGCGGCGAGCGTGAGCACACCGCCTACCAGAGCAGCCGCTGCGGCCAGAGGCAGTGCAGGGCGGGGGACGCTGTGGAGCACTCTCCACCTCCGTGTGGGGTCGGGGTGGTACGGCCCTTGGTCCGTACCAGTGCTGAGAGCGCTCTCAGCGTTACGGGCCGGTACGGACATGTCAATGCGTCGGACAGGATTCGCCGTGCGCGGAACGCGGGCGAGGGTAGCTTGTGCGGTCTTGGGCGGGAATGCGCCCCCTGTGCGTGCGTACGGCCGGTGCCCCGCGAGTCGCGGACACCGGCCGTACGGACATACCGGACCCGGACCAGGCCGTATCGGACCCGGCCGTATCGGACCCGGCCGTAACGGAGTCAGAAGGTCCGGCCGAGCAGTTCCAGCAGCGCCGCCCAGTGCCGGTCGTCGGCGGCACGGTCGTACGCGGGGGTGTCCGACTGGGTGTAACCGTGCTTGGCGTGCTCGTAGACCTCGGTGCGGTGGCGGACGCCCGCCGCGTCCAGCGCCGCGTCGAAGGCGGCCACCTGCTCCGGCGGCATCGAGTGGTCGTCGCCCGCGTGCCCGAAGTACAGCTCGGCGGTGATGGTGTCCACCACCCGGTGCGGGCTCTCGGGGTCGTCGGTGACGAGGTTGCCGCCGTGGAAACCGGCCGCGACGGCGACGCGGTCCGGGTAGGCGGCGGCGGTGCGGACGGCGAGCCGGGTGCCGAGGCAGTAGCCGGTGATGGCGACCGGGCCGTCCGTGGTCAGCGGGGTCCCGGCCAGCCAGCGCAGGTAGGCGTCGGCGTCCCGCAGTACCCGGTCCGGGGTGTGCGCGGCCATGATGGGGCCGATCCGCTCCCAGATGCTCGGGTCGGCGGCCGGGTCGATCACCTCGGGCAGGTCCAGCACGGGGGTGCGCCCGGCGCGGTAGAACACGTTCGGCACCAGCACCGTGTACCCGGTGGCGGCCAGCCGGTCCGCCATCGCGCGCAGATGCGGGCGCAGGCCGTAGGCGTCCATGTAGAACAGCACGGCCGGGTGGGGACGGCCGTCGGCCGGGTGCGCGAGGTAGGCGTCGGCGGTGCCGTCCTCCGTCACGATGTCGATGTCCGAGCCCTTGACTTCGGTCATGGTGGGGTGGCCTTTCGTGGGGAGGTGCGCATGGGGAGGTGCGCGTGGGGCGGTGCCACTTCATGCTGCCACGCAAGATCGCCGTACCGGGCGAGGGGACGGCCGGTGGGCGTCACCTCCGGTGTCGTCCCGCGCCGTCCGGGGTCACTCGAACCGGCTCGGGTCCCCGGCCCCCCGGCGCACGATCTCCGCCTCCCCGCTGGAGAAGTCCACGACCGTCGTCGGCTCGGTGCCGCACTCCCCGGAGTCCACGACCGCGTCCACCACGTGGTCGAGCCGGTCCTTGATCTCCCAGCCCTGGGTCAGCGGCTCCTCCTCGTCGGGCAGCAGCAGGGTGCTGGAGAGCAGCGGCTCACCCAGCTCCGCCAGCAGCGCCTGCGTCACCACATGGTCCGGGATGCGCACGCCGACCGTCTTCTTCTTCGGATGCATCAGCTTGCGTGGCACCTCGCGGGTGGCCGGGAGAATGAAGGTGTAACTGCCGGGCGTGGACGCCTTCACGGCCCGGAACACGTCGTTGTCCACCCGTACGAACTGCCCGAGCTGCGCGAAGTCCCGGCACATCAGGGTGAAATGGTGCCGGTCGTCCAGACGGCGGATCTGCCGGATGCGGTCCATGCCGTCCCGGCTGCCGAGTCGGCAGCCCAGCGCGTAGCAGGAGTCGGTGGGGTACGCGATCAGCGCCTCCCCCCGGATCGCGTCGGCGATCTGGCCGATGCTGCGGGGCTGCGGGTTGTCGGGGTGCACGTCGAAGTACTTCGCCATCCGCCGAGCTTATGCCCCGGCCGGATGCCGTGCCCGGCCGGGGAGCGCCGCGCGTCGGCGCGGGGAGCCCCTACGGGACGGGGGCGGAGGAACCGGGGAGGACGCGGGTGTGGGTGCCGCGATCCGGGGCAGCGGAGGGGGGAGCCGCCCGGCGCTCTCCCCCCTGCCCCGGGCCGCGGTGTCTTCGCCGGTGGTCGCCCCCCCCCGACCACCGGCGAAGCCGTTTTCGGGGAATCCTCGCGGTAGGTCGCGCCCGTCCGGGGTAGCGTCCACGGGCGACAGCCGAGATCGACGCCGACGAGGAGGCGAGGGCCACGTGGCCGGCCGAGCCGAGGAGGACACCCCGCACCCGCCGCGGGAACCCGGAGCCGACTGGGCGGGCCAGTTGCTCGACCTGCTCCGCCCCGGCGCCCGCGACCCGCGCCGGATCGTCGCCTGGCTGGGCGGCGCGGTGGGCGCCGCCGTCTGCCTCCAGGAACCCGGCGGACGGCTCGTCGCCGGACGCCCCGTCCCCCTGGACACCGCCGTCCTCACCGACGTGGTCGCCGGCCGGATCTCCGCCGCCGCGCTGGAGGACGGCACCCGGTACGTCCGGGTCGTGGGCATCTCGCACCCCGAGCGTGGCCCCGCCGCCGGTGCCGTCCTCACCGTGGCCCGGCCCGAACCCTTCGACCGGCGCGCCGCCGACATCGTCGTCCGCGCCGCCTCCGTGCTCGAACTCCTGCTCCGCGAGCGGGAGTCGGCGGATGCCGGACGGCGCCTCGACCGCGCCACCGCGGACCTGCGCCTCGCCATCCTGCAACTGCTGATGGTCGAGGACACCGTCTTCGCCCGCCGGGTCGCCGCCGGGCTGTGGCCGGGCCTGCTCGAAGGCGACACCGCCCGCGTCTACGTCATCGAGACGACCCCCGGCGAGCGGCACGCGCTCGCCGAGGCGTGCGCCGAGGCCACCTCCGGCACCGCGCTGGTCGTGCGCTGTCCGGCCGTGGACGCGCACGTCATCGTCGTCGGGCTCGGCCCCGGCGCCGGTGACCGGCTGGCGGCCCTGCTCGACGGCCGTCCCGGCACCTTCCTCGGCGGCAGCCTCCGCCAGCGGCTGGCCCGCACCGCCACCGCGTACGGCCAGGCCGTCAGCGCCCTCGCCGTGGCCCGTTTCCGGCCCGGACGTGCCGCCGTCTACGCCGAACGCACCCACCCCGAGCTGCTGATGGACCCCGACGGGCTGCGCGCCTGGTCGGCCCGTGTGCTGCGCCCGCTCGACACGCTGCCCCACCACATCCGCGCCGAACTGCTCGCCACCACCCGGCTCGGCCTCGAATTCACCGCCGTCAACGCCGCCAAGGTGCTCGGCGTCAGCCGCAACACCGTGCGCGCCCGCATGGATCGCGTGCAGTCCCTCACCGGCGCCGACCTCTCCCGGCTCACCGCCCGCGCCGCCGCCCACGTCGCCGTCAACACCGAGGCGGTGCACGGGCCTTACGGCGATCCGTACGACGGCCACGGCTCCGCCGCCGAACCGGCCGGACTCGGCGGACTGCTCGCGCCGCCCGCGCTGCGCGACTGGGCCGAGGACCTGCTCGCCCGGCTCGACGCGGACGGCCGCGACCTGCGCCGCACCCTGCGCGCCTGGATCGCCGCCGACGCCAACGCCGAACGCGCCGCCCGCCACCTGGGCGTGCACGCGCAGACGGTACGCGAACACGTCCGCGCCGCCGAACCCGTACTGGAGCGTCAACTTCTCGCCACCGGAAGCGACTTGTACGAGGTCGTACTCGCCCACATCGCCACCGGCGCGCTCGCCGCACCCGCGCTCGACGGGGCGAACGGGGGTCAACCGGACGCACCTGTGCACGAGTGAGTCCCGGCCACGCGGGGCAGGGCACCGGCGCGATAGCCGTGATTCCGCCGGGCCCGTAGCTTCGACGGTCGCGGGGCACGACCGGAGCGGGGGGCCGGTCGGGGCCCCGCGACCTCGCTCTACGCGCGTCGTCCGGCCGTACGACCCCGCACGTCCGGCCGCACGGCCCCTGAGCCCGAGCCGTTCTCCGGCCTGCTCACACGGCCCGTTCCCGGGTGTGTCGGACCAGGCTGGATCAGTGTGCCGTCGGCTGGGCCGGGAGGTCGAAGACGTGGTCCGGGGAGACGATCTCCGTGACGGCGCGCCCGAACAGGGTGCTCGGCTCCTCGCCGTCGTGGTCCGTGTCGGTGTTCAGCAGCACCACGAGGGTCGTCCCGGACGCGGGGAGGTGGACGGTGAGCGACTCGTAGCCGGGCAGTGAGCCGTTGTGCCCGATCCAGCCCCGCACGTCGAAGATGCCCAGGCCGTACCCGGCGCCCTTGACCGGGGTCGGCGGTGTGACCAGCCGTTCCTTCTGCAGGGCCGGGCTGATCATGCGGGAGCCGTCCGGGAACTCACCGCTCGCCACCGTGCCCGCCCACACCCGCATGTCCTGGAGGGTGGAGATCATCGCCCCGGCCGCCCATGCCCAGGACGGGTTCCAGTCGGCGGTGTCCTGATCCCTGCCGTCCGCCGTCTGCCGCGAGTAGCCCTGCGCGTGCGGCTCGGGGAAGTCGGCGTTGGTCGGGAACACCGTGTGCTTCAGACCGGCCGGGTCCAGGATGTTCCGCTGGATGTACTGGTCGAGCGGCTGCCCGCTGCGCTGCTCGACGAGCAGGCCGAGCAGGATGAGGTTGGTGTTGGAGTAGTCGAACTTCTCACCGGGCGGGAAGACCGGCGGGTGCCGGAAGGAGTAGTCCAGCAACCGCTGCGGACTGAAGACGTGCTGGGGGTCGGAGGTGAGAGCCCTGTAGAAACCCTCGTCGTTCGAGTAGTTGAACAACCCGCTGCGCATGCCCGCCAGTTCGCGCAGGGTGATCCTGTTCCCGTTCGGCACCCCGTCGATGTACTTGCCGATCGGATCGTCCAGCGACACCTTGCCCTGGTCCACGAGTTGGAGCAGCGCGGTCACCGTGAAGGTCTTCGTCTCGCTGCCGATCCGCATGTACAGATCCGGCGCCATCGGCTGCCCGTCGCTCTTGTCGGCCACACCGAAGGACCGGACATAACTCTCCTGCCCCGGCGTCCAGATGCCGACGGTCACCCCGGGAGTGCCCGTCTCGCGCAGCACCTCCTGGAGACGCGCGTCGAGTTCCTTCGCCACCTCGGGGCTCATGGCGCGTACGCCGGACCCGGAGGGCGAGGGGCTGGGGGAGTCGGCGGCCGTGACGGCGGGCAGCGGTGCCGCGCCCGCCGGGAGGCCGGTCAGCGGCACCAGCAGTGCCCCGGTGGCCACGGCGGCGGCGAGCCCTCTGCGGATGCGGGGGTGCGGGGTCGTCATGAGCACACTCCAACCCTCCGGGGACCGGGGCGGCCCGGTTCCCCTCAGCATAGGAGCGGCCCCCGCGCACCGCCTGTCGGCCGAACGGGTCCGGGACCACCTTGGCTAGCCCCGCACCCATCCGCCCGCCGTACCCGCTGACCTGCGCGTACGCGGCCCCGCACCGCCGGGAGCGGACCGCCCCGCCCGAAGGCCCCCCCCGCTGCCGGGCGGCCCCGCGCTCAGGCCTTCGCGGCCCCCGGCTCCCCGTCCAGCAGGCCCTCCGCCACCGCCAGGATCTCCGTGACCCGGACCGCGAACGACGCGTCACAGGCGTGCGGACGGCCCGAGGACGCGGCGGCCAGCAGGGCGTCGGCCGCACGGGTCAGGGCGGTCACCGCGTCCTCCTCGCTCCGGGGCAGCGCCGTGACCCCGCTCGCGCCCCGCAGCTCCACCTCGTTGCCGGACGCGGCCGGAGGCGCCGTCAGGCTCAGCGTGAGGGTGCTCGACGCGCCCGAGGTGTGCCCGAGTACCACGTGCGCGGTGTCACCGGGCCCGTGTGCGGCCGACAGCACCTCGCGCACGTCACCGAGGACCGGCAGCAGCACCGACAGGGCGTGCGGGCCCACGTCCCACAGCGCACCGCGCTCCCGCCGCCAGGGCGAGGCGGCGAACGGGCTGTCCGTGGTGAACACCGCGCCCAGCCACTGCGCCCGTGCGGTGAACCAGCCCTCCAGCGCGGCCTGTTCCGCGATCCAGGCGGAGGGCCCGGTCTGGAAGCGGGCGGTGAAGAACACCACCGACGCCACCCCGGCCCGCTCCGCCTCCTCGGCGACGGCGCGCGCGTCGGCCGGGTCCAGCGCGAGCGGCTTGTCCAGCAGCAGGTGCCGTCCCGCCCGCGCGGCCCGGACCGCCATGCCCGCCTGCACGTCCGGCGGCAGGGCCACCGCGACCGCGTCCACGTCCGCCAGCAGCGCGTCCACGTCGTCGTACGCCCGTACGCCGTACCGTTCCGCCAGCGCGGCGGCGGCCTCCGGCCTGCGGCCCCACACCCCGGCGAAGTCCAGGCCACCGTGCCCGGCGAGCGCGGGGGCGTACGCCATCTCCGCCCACGGGCCCGTTCCCAGCAGTCCGATGCGCATCTCGTGATTCCTCTCTCCGAGACCGGTGCCCCCGCCCCCTGGGGATCAGGGAGCAGGGAGCCGGTCGCCGCCCGCGTCCCGCACCGGCCGTTCCGGAGCACCCGCCAGCCACCGGGCGATGGCCCCGGCGATGGGCTGCCCGGTGTCCAGCTCGACGAAGCCGAACTGGCCCGACTGGTTGCACTCCAGGAACCACCAGAGGCCGTCCGCGTCCTCTGCGAAGTCGAACGCACCGTACGCCAGTGCGGCGCGCTTCATGTAACGCGCGACCGCGTCCGCGACCCGCCCCGGCACCCGCGCGGGCGCCCAGGGCGCCACGGACGGGGCGAACCGGACGTCCACGTCGTCGGGATGGCCCTCGGGGTCCGCCGGTTTGCGCGCCGCCAGCAACTCCCCGCCCACCACGGTCAGCCGGATGTCGGCCCGCTTGGCGATCCGCCGCTGGAGCAGCGTCGGCCCGAAGGCGACCGCGCTGAAATCCGCGTCCGGCGGAACCCGGCTCGTCGGCACCGCGCGGGCCGGTTCCCGCGGATGCGTGCCGGAGACCGGCTTGACCACCAGATCCGGGAACCGCGCCACGAACTCCCGCGCGGCCTGCGGGAACGTGGTGATCAGCGTCGTCGGCACGGCCAGCCCGCTGTCCTGGGCGATCCGCAGCTGCCAGGGCTTGTGCCGGGCACGGGAGGCCGCGTCCGGATGGTTCATCCACCGCGCCCCCGAGCAGCGCAGCGTGCCGTACAGCGCCTGCGCCGACTCCTCGGTCAGCCAGGCCGAGGGGTGCGCGGCATGGGCGGCGGCGTCGCCGGGCCTGCGCACCCAGATGGAGCGCAGGGCCGCCGTGTCCACCCGCCGTCCGCCGACCGACAACCGGCCGTCCCCCGCCTCCCGCCCGTACTCGACCGACAGACCGGCCCCGGCGGTGAGGTCGGCCGGATCGAGCCGGACCACCGGCACCCCGTCCTCGGCCAGCCGCAGCACGACCAGATCGGCCGTCACGTCCGCCTCACTCGTCAGGATCAGTACGGTCATGGTGACGGATCGTGATCAGTCGTCGAAGTGGGTCTTGGACCCGGCGGTGGAGGTCGTCGTGCCGAGCGCCCGCAGGGTCGCGTGGTCGGTGGCGGCGATCCGACCGTCCGGCAGGACGTTCAACTGCAGTCCGCGGTCGTACGCGTACTCCGAGCAGGAGTCCAACTCGACTGCGGGACGCGCGAAGTGGAGCGTGAACGGTTGCATGGGCTCTCCCTGACTCGGCTTCCACGTCCTTATACGATTCGAGCCTGCGGTTGGTTTCCTTACGCACGGTAACCGGCGTCCGGGTGGCGGCCGTTCGGGCGCCGGTGGATAGGACGTGCGGCCGGGGGTGCGGAGTTGCGTGGAACCGGCCGGTTTCCGAAAGCGTGTGCGATCAGGCCCTGTTGGCGTCCCGCGCCGCGGTGAGCGTCTGCCCGGCGTAGCCGCGCCCGAACAGCACGGTGTGCACGAGCAGCGGGAACAACTGGTGCAGCGCCACCCGGTCCCGCCATCCCTCGGCGAGCGGCGCGGCCTCCGCGTAGGCGGCGAGCACCCGTTCCAGGCGCGGGCAGCCGAAGAGGCGGAGCATGGCGAGATCGGTCTCCCGGTGCCCGCCGTGCGCGGCCGGGTCGATCACCCGCACCTCACCGTCCGCGCCCCACAGGACGTTGCCGTTCCACAGGTCGCCGTGCAGCCGCGCGGGCGGCTCGGCGGGCCCCGCCAACTCCCCGATCCGCGCGCAGACGTCCTCCACGGCACGCGCCTCGCCGCCCTGGAGCACCCCGGCGTCCACGGCCTGCCGCAGATACACCAGCACCCGGTGCTCCGCGTACCACGCGCCCCACTCGTCCCCGCGCGCGTTGGTCATCCCGGCCAGCCCGATGAACGCCTTCTCGGGCCCGCCCGGCGGCGCCGCCCCGAACGCCGGTGCCCCCGAGGCGTGCAGCGCGGCCAGCGCCCGGCCGAACGCCTCGGCCGCCGGGTCGTCGGGCGGGCCGACCTCCACCCGCTCCGTCACCATCCACCACGTGTCGTCCCCGAGCAGCGCCGGGACCCGCACCGCGCCCGCCGCACCCAGCCAGCGCAGCCCGCAGACCTCGGCCCGCACGGCGCCCTCGGCGTGGCCGCGCTTCACCATCACCGCTCCGCCGTCCGTCTCCACGGCGACCGGCGCCCCGGTCACCGGACCCGAACCGCCGCGCACCACAAGCCCGGTGAGCCGCTCCACCACCCGCCCGGCATCCTCGTCTCGCTCGGTCACGGGCACAGAGTACGGTCCGGCGACGAGGTTCCCCCGAAGACGCGACGCCCGAACGTTCACCCGTTTCCCGTCCCGCGGCCGGGCCGCTCCGGTCCGGCTCAGCTGCCCGGAGCGGCCGGGAACCGCGTGAACGCGGCCACCCCGCCCACCCGTCCCAGCGCGTTGCCCGTCAGCTCGGTGAACCACACCCGGCGGTCGGGGCCGACGGCGACGCGGTACGGGGTCTTCGCGGCGCCGTCCGGCACCGGGTACGTGGTGACGGTGCCGTCGGGGGCGACGGCGCCGACGCGGCCCGCGCGGTCGGTGTACCAGACCCGGCCGTCCGGGCCGGTGGCCAGCCCGGCGGGGTCGGCGTCCGGAGTGGGCAGCGGCACGCGGGTCACGGTTCCCCGGACGTCGATCCGGGCCAGGTCCGGGGTGTCGGCGGAGGTGAACCAGATGCCGCCCGGACCGGCGGCCAGGTCCTCTGGGTGGCCGCCGCCGGCCGGCAGCGGGAACTCCGTGATCCGGCCCGCGCGGTCCACCCGGCCGATCCGCCCGGCGGTCAGCTCGCCGAACCACAGCGCGCCGTCCGCGCCGACCGCGATCGAGGTCGGGGAGGAGTCCGGGGTGGGCACCCGGAACTCGGTGATCCGGCCCGCCGTGTCGATGCGCCCGACACGGTCGCCGTCCTGCTCCGTGAACCACAGGGCGCCGTCCGGCCCGGCGGTGATCCCGGCCGGGAACGCGTCCGCCGTGGGGACCGGGAACGTCGTGAGACGGCCCGTCGTGG
Organism: Streptomyces corallincola; assembly: GCF_019104725.1. Taxonomy (GTDB): domain Bacteria; phylum Actinomycetota; class Actinomycetes; order Streptomycetales; family Streptomycetaceae; genus Streptomyces; species Streptomyces corallincola. The sequence goes on from NZ_JAHRXF010000027.1 coordinate 29,903, forward strand.
TGAGGCGGCCGATCCGGTTCGCACGCCCCTCCGTGAACCACAGCGCCCGGTCCGGTCCGGTGGCGACGGCGAACGGCAGACTGTCCGGCGCGGACGCGGGGAAGTCGGTGACCTGCCCGTCGAGGCCGATCCGCCCGATACGGCCCACCCCGGACGCGGTGAACCACAGCGCCCCGTCGGGGCCCGCCGTGAGGGCGGACGGGAGGCTCTGCGCGGTGGTGGTGATCGGATACTCCGTCACCTCCGCCTCCCCGGCCCGCGCCGGGGCGGCCGGGCCGGGCACCAGCGTGAGGGCCAGCCCCAGGACGAGGGCGAGGGAGCGGCGGATGACGGCGCGTCGGGTCACCGGGATGCCGTCCGAACGGGGCGCCGGTGATGCCGGAGAGTGACGGACGTTGGGCCGGACGAGGGGCGCGACGGCGTGTCGCTGGGACAGACGGGTGGCTCGGTGACCCGGCTGGGCGGCCCGGATGGTGCGCCGCACCGGCCTGGCTGACGGTGGTTCATGTCGAGACCGGGTCTCTCCAGCGGATGACGTGTTCACTGCCCGGCCCCGGCGGAAGGACTTCACCATGCGCTCTGCCCGCACCCTCCTGGCCACGGCCGCCGCCGCTGCCGCCCTCTCCTTCGCCGTGCCCGGCGCCGCGCTCGCCGCCTCGGCGTCCGACGGCGGTGGCCGGGGCGGCGACTCCTCGCACAGCAAGGACCACGACAGCGACTCCGACTACGACAAGGGCTCGGACGGCGGCGACCGGGACAACGACTACAGCGACGACGACGAGCGCGGCGGCAGCCACGAGCGTCCGCGCGGCGGAATGCACACGGGTGGCGGCGCCCTCGCCGTGGTCCGCGGCGACGACTGGAGCTCCTCCGGCGACGACGACGGCCGCTTCGACCCCGAGTCCTACAAGGACAAGGGTGACAAGGGCGGCAAGGGCGGCGGGAAGGACGGCGGAGGCAAGGACGGGGGCGGCAAGGACGACTGGGACGACTCGGACGACGACCGCGAGAAGCCGCGCGGCGGCATGCACACCGGTGGCGGCGCCCTCGCCCAGCCCGGCGTGACCGCGGGCGGAGCGGCCGTACTCGCCGTCGGCGCCGCCGGGGTCTACGCCGTGCGCCGCCGCAAGACCTCCTGACCGGCCCCCCGCCCGTCAGAGGACGTGGCCGCCGCCGGTGCACCGCGTGCCGGCGGCCCGCCCCGCCCCCCTCCCCGCTCCGGGGAAGTCCCGAAACCCCGTGCTGCCGTGCGTGAATGAGGTGGTGTCCGATGGCAGCAGATCCCTCCTCCCCGAACCCCGAGGAACCCGAGGCGGACGCTCCGCCCGCGGGCCGGGGCGGCCGACTCGTCATGTGGGGCGTCGCGGCCCTCGTCATCGGCTTCAGCGTCTTCGGCGGCCATCACGGCTCCGGTGCCGCTCCCGACGACGCCCGCGCCTCGGGAGCGACCGCCAGCGCGCCCGCCGCGACCGGCCCCGCGAGCCCCGGGCTGCCGCACTCCGCGCCGCTGCGGCTGCTCATCCCGAAGATCTCCGTGGACGCGCCCTTCGCGGCCCTGTCCCTCGCGTCCACCGGCCAGCTCGAACCCCCGCCCGCCGACAACATCAACCTCGTCGGCTGGTACGCCAAGGGCGTCACGCCCGGCGAGGCGGGCACCGCGATCATCGCCGGACACGTGGACACCGCGGTCTCCGCGGCCGTCTTCGCCAACCTGGACCAGCTGGAGGCCGGTGACCGCTTCTCCGTGGACCGCGCCGACGGCCGTACCGCGAACTTCGTCGTGGACGACACGGAGACGTTCGCCAAGGACGACTTCCCCAGCGACCGGGTGTACGCCGACACGGCCCGCCCCGAGGTCCGACTCATCACCTGCGCGGGGGACTACGACCACGCGGTGAAGGACTACACCGACAACCTCGTGGTCTTCGCCCACCTGGTGTGAGCCGCGCCCGTCCGGTTGGCGGCGCGGGGTCAGGCCCCGGAGGCGAGCGGGCCGCCGGGCGCGAAGGCCAGCGCGGCGAACCGCTCGCCCATCAGCCGGTGCGTGGCCGCGTCCGGGTGCAGCCCGTCGGGCAGCGGCAGCCCGGCCGCGTCCGCCGCGCCGTACAGCTCCCGGCCGTCCAGGTAGGACAGGCGGGGGTCGGTGGCGGACCGCCGGGCCACGATCCCGGCCAGCTCCTCGCGCACGTCCGCCAGGGCGAGCTTCCCGGCCGCGCGCTCCGCCGGGTCCCCGGCCGCCCGGAAGGCCAGCCGCCCGGCGGCCAGGGCGGAGTGGTCGGGGAGGCTCGGGCCCGGTGTGGTCTCGTGCATCGGGCACAGCACGGGCGAGATCACCAGCAGCGGGGTGTCCGGGTGGCCCTCGCGGACCGTGTCCAGGAAGCCGTGCACGGCGGGGCCGAAGGCGCGCCGCCGCATCAGGTCGGTGTTCACCACGTTGATGCCGAGCTTCACGCTGATCAGATCCGCCCGCGTGTCGCGCAGCGTGCGCGCGGTGAACGGGTCCAGCAGCGCGCCGCCGCCGAACCCCAGGTTGACCAGCTCGGCCCCGCCGAGCGCGGCGGCCAGCGCGGGCCAGGTCGTGGTGGGGCTCGCCGCGTCCGAGCCGTGGCTGATGGAGCTGCCGTGGTGCAGCCACACCGGGCGCCCCCGGTCGGGCACCGGTGCCACGGGCGCGTCGGTGCGCAACGCGACGAGCACCGTCGTCTCGTTGTGCGGCAGCCAGATCTCCACGTCCTTCTCGCCCTCGGGCAGCCCGGTGAAGCGGGCGGTGCCGGGTGGTCCGGGCCGGTGCTCGGCCGTGCCGGTGCCCATGTCGATGACGAGGATGCTGCCGCCGGGCACGGTGGCGCTGCCCGCCGGGCGTCCGTCCACGATCAGGTCGTAGACGCCGTCCGGGCGGGGCGGGGCACCGGCGTACACCCGCTTGGTGGGCAGCGTGTCCAGTTCGACGGCCCGCGCGCGGGTGCGCAGCGCGATCCGTACGCCCGAGGGCTGCGCCTCGGCCAGCGCCAACTGCGGGTCGGCGCACTGGGCCCGCGCCCACGCGGGCAGCCGGTGCGGCAGCAACCCGTCGTCCGTGCGCTCCAGTTCGAGCGCGCCGCGTACCAGGGCGGGCGTGAGGGGCGTGGTGATCCAGTCGTACGAGTCGTACGAGCTGTTCGGGTCGGGTGCGGGGGAGCGGGAGGGCATGGGTACGGGCCTGTCGGTCAGGGCTGGGTGGGCCAGGTGCGCAGCAGGGTGTCGAGGGCGTCGAGGACGCGTTCCCAGGACTCCTGCGAGCCGGGGGAGCTGTGGGCGAAACCCCCGGCCGCCTCCAGGCTCACGTAGCCGTGGAAGACGCTGCCCAGCAGTCGGACGGCGTGGGTCTGGTCGGGTTCTCCGAGGGCGTAGCCGCGCAGGACGGCGCGGGTCATCCGGGCGTGCCGGACGCCCGCGCTCGCGGCGGCGGTCTCCGGGTCGAGCCGGTACCGGGCGGCCTCGTAGCGGCCGGGGTGGGCGCGGGCGTAGTCGCGGTACACGTCGGCGAGGGCGACGAGGGCGTCCTTGCCCGCCCGGCCCGCGAGCGCGTCGGAGGCGCGGTCGGCGAGTTCCGCCAGGGCCAGCAGGGCGATACGGGTCTTCAGGTCGTGCGAGCTCTTCAGGTGCGAGTAGAGGCTCGCCACCCTGACGTCGAACCGGCGGGCCAGGGCGGACAGTGTCACCTGCTCGAACCCGGCCTCGTCGGCCAGTTCGGCCCCGGCCCGCACCAGCAGGTCCGGGGTCAGTCCCGCGCGCACCATGAATGAATCCCTCCTGTCGCCAGGAGGGATTATGCGTTTGCCTAAAGCCATTAGGCAAACGGGGTGGGTACCTAGCCGCCGTCCGGGCGGCGGGCCGTGGTGGCCGTCATGGGGTCAGGCCGTCGTCGCCGGGAAGGTCGGGTACTCCACGCCCGAGACGTGCTGGACGACCCGGACGACCTGGCAGGAGTAGCCGAACTCGTTGTCGTACCAGAGGTAGAGGATCGCGTTGTCGCCCTCGACCTTCAGGGCGCCGCCGTCCACGATCGAGGCGTGCCGCGAGCCGATGAAGTCGCTGGAGACGGCGTCGGGGGCGGTGGTGAAGTCGATCTGCCGCTTGAGCGGCGAGGTCAGCGAGACGTCCCGCAGATACTCGTGGACATCCTCGCGGGTGGTCTCGCGGGCGAGCTGGAGGTTCAGGATGGCGATGGAGACGTCCGGCACCGGGACGCGGATCGAGCTGCCAGTGATACGTGCCTTCAGCTCGGGCAGCGCCTTGGCGACGGCGGACGCGGCACCCGTCTCGGTGATCACCATGTTGAGCGGCGCGGACCGGCCCCGGCGCTCGGCCTTGTGGTAATTGTCCAGCAGGTTCTGGTCGTTGGTGAACGAGTGCACGGTCTCCACGTGCCCGCGCAGTACCCCGTACTCCTCCTCCATCGCCTTCAGCGGCGGGACGATGGCGTTGGTGGTGCAGGACGCGCAGGACAGGATGCGCTCGTCCGGCTTGACGGTGTCGTGGTTGACGCCGTGCACGATGTTCGGCACGTCGCCCTTGCCGGGCGCGGTCAGGACGACCTTGTCGATGCCGGGCCGCAGATGCCGGGACAGCCCCTCGCGGTCGCGCCAGTTGCCGGTGTTGTCGATGAGGATGGCGTCCCGGATGCCGTACGCCGTGTAGTCCACGTCGGCGGGGTCGGCGGCGTGGATGAAGCGGATCGCGTTGCCGTTGGCGACGATCGTGCCCGCCTCCTCGTCCACGGTGATGGTGCCCTGGAACTGGCCGTGAATGGAGTCGCGGCGCAGCAGCGAGGCCCGCTTCACGAGATCGCCGGGGCCGCCGCCGCGCACCACGACCGCGCGCAGCCTGAGGCCGTTGCCGGAACCGGCCTTCTCGATCAGCAGCCGGGCGACGAGCCGCCCGATGCGGCCGAAGCCGTAGAGGACGACATCGCGCGGTTCGCGGCGCTCGATGCGGTCCGCACCGGTGGCACCGGCGACCGCCTCGGCGGTGAACTCCTCGACGGACAGGCCCCGTTCGTCCTCCTGGTAGCGCGCCGCGAGCATGCCCAGGTCGATCTGGGAGGGGCCGAGGTCGAGGCCGGTGAGCGCCCGCAGGAACGGCATGGTCTCCATGACCGACAGCTCCGCGCCCGCGATCTGCCGGGCGAAACGGTGCGTCTTGAGGATGCTGACCACCGACTTGTTCACCAGGGAGCGGCTGTGCAGGAGGACGGTCACGTCCCGCTCGCGGTGCAGCTTCCCGATGATCGGGATCATCGACTCCGCGATCTCCTCGCGGATCTTCCAGTTGGTGAACGAGTCGTCGTTGACAGTCACGGAACCATCTTTCGAGCTAGGCAGCGCTCATATGATAACCACACGTGTTTTCGGTGCTCGGGGGTGGTCCGAGGCGCCCCGAGGGGGCGCGGGCCTGCTGAATCAGGGTGGAACAGCGCCGGAAAGCCGGGTCGTGCGTTGCGCGCTGCGGGGTGCGTGATCATCGTCGGGGGGTGAGTACGCCCTCCGTCCCCCGGCCCGAACCGCACCCCTCCGCCGGGTCCGGCGGCTCAAGTGGTCCCACCGGCGCCGCGGTCCGCCGCCGCGGCGGCCCGGCGCGGGCGGCGCGGCACCGCGTCCCGGACGGCGCGCCCGCCGCCGTCGCCCTGTTCGCCGTCGTCCGCCTCGCCGGACTCGCCGTCGTCGTCGCCGCCAACGGCGCCACGGGCCGCCCCCTGTTCCGCGACCTGGCGCACGCCTGGGACGCGCGCTGGTACCTGAACATCGCCGAGCACGGCTACGGGCGGCTCATCTGGATCACCCCGACCGGCGGCGTCCAGACCGACTGGGCGTTCTTCCCCCTCTATCCGGCCCTGATCCGCGCCGTCACCGCCGTCACCCCGCTCGGCCCCGGCCCGGCCGCGCTGCTCCTCTCCTGGGCCGCCGCGCTCGTCGCCGCGTACGGCGTCTACGTCCTCGGGCACCGGCTGTACGGGCGGGCCGCCGCCACCGCGCTCGTCGGGCTGTGGGCCGTCCTGCCGCACGCGGTGGAGCTGACCATCGCGTACACCGAGTCGCTGTTCGCGGCGCTCGCCGTCTGGTCGCTGTACAGCGTGCTGCGGGGCCGCTGGCTGTGGGCCGGGGTGCTCGCCGCGCTCGCGGGGCTGGCCCGGCCGACCGGGTTCGCTGTCGCGGCGGCCGTCTGCGTCGCAGCCGCCGTGGCGGTGGTGCGCGGACGCGGACGCGCCCCCGCCGCCCTGTGGGCGGGCGCCTGCCTCGCCCCGCTGGGCTGGCTCGGCTACGTCCTCTGGGTCGGGCGGCGCACCGGCGACCCGCTCGGCGGCTACTTCGCGGTGCAGCGCGCCTGGGACTCCCGGTTCGACTTCGGCGCCGGGGCCCTGAGGTTCCTGCGGGCGCTCCTCGAACACGGCGGCGGGGTCGTCTACCCGGTCGCCGTGCTCCTCGTCCTCGTCTCGGTCGTCCTCTTCGGCCTGCTCTGCCTCGACCGGGCCCCGCTGGTCCTGCTCGTCTTCACCGGTGTGCTGATCGTGCTGGTGCTCGGCGGCTCCGGCTCCTTCTCCTCCAAGCCGCGCTTCCTGCTGCCGGTCTTCCCGCTGCCCGTCCCACCCGCGCTGGCCCTCGCCCGCGCCTGGCGCCGACGTCCGGCACAGGCCCTGCTCGTCGGCGCGGCCCTGACCCTCTTCTCCCTGGGCTACGGCGCCTACGTCGTCGTGGTGGCGCACTCGCCGCTGTGAGCGGAGGGGCGGTCAACTCCCGGATCAGTGAGCCCTGTTGATACAAATGATCACCCGACGCCGGATCTGGGAGGTACGCCGATGAGGCTGCACACGCACACCTGGGGGACCGGGACACGGACCGCTGTCCTGGTGCACGGCATCATGTCCGACCACCGCACCTGGCACCGGGTCGCCCCGGAACTCGTGGACCGCGGTTACCGGGTCGTCGGCGTCGATCTGCGCGGGCACGGAGCGAGCGGCCGGGGCGGATACGGTGCCGAGAGCTGGGCCGACGACCTCGTGGAGACGCTGCCCGGCGGGGCGGATCTGGTGATCGGCCACTCCCTGGGCGCGCTGGCGCTGGTCCTGGCCGTGGAACGGCTCGCCCCGCGCCGCGCCGTCTACTGCGACCCCGCCTGGGACATCGGGGACCGCGCCACGGCCGCCGCCTCCGGCTACCCGCAGTTCAAGGACGCGCCCCGCGCCATGATCCGGCACTTCAACCCGCGCTGGGACGATGCCGACGTGGACGTGGAACTGGCGACCCTGGAGCTGTGGGACCCGGCGACGGCCGCCGCGCTGCCCGGGGTGTACGCCGTGCCCCGCACTCCCAAGAGCGCGGCCGTCCCCTCGCTGGTGGTGCTCGCCGACCCCAGTGATCTGATCCGACCGGCCGGCGCGGAGGAACTGGTCCGCCGGGGGTTCGAGGTGCGGACGGTCACGGGCGCGGGGCACACGCTGTACCGGGACGACTTCGCGGGGTTCATGGGGGCGCTGGAGGGCTGGATCTGACCCACCGGGCTGCTGTGCGAAGGCCCGTATCCGGGGTAGGCGGGTGGGCCCGAGGAAAGGATCGTCATGACGACCTACGTCATCAGTGTGCCCGGCACCTTCACCGGGGAGGTCGGGGCGGACACCCGCGCACGCCTCGGCCGGGCGCTGCGGCCCGCCGACCCGCACGGCACCCACCTGGGCGACGTCGAGGACCTGGACGCGCTCAGCGTCAACGACGACAACACCTTCACCCTGCGCCTCACCGTCGAGGCGGACACCGGCCCGCACGCCGAGCAGGAGGCCCGCAGGATGGCGGGCTCCGCACTGCGGGACGCGGGCCTGGACGAGGACGTGGCACCGCTGGGACCCGCCGTGATCACAGGCATCGACTCCGAGGTGGAGTGACCGGCCGCAGGGGCGGGATGAGCGCGGCAGCGGGCGCGCGGTGTGTCCGGCGGGGTCGCCGGGTTGTCCGCCGGTCGGAGGGCGGTGTCCGCCGCACGCTGGTCAAGGAGACATGTCGATAAACAGGGCTTCTTGATCCCGCAGAGTTCCCGGCGGGTACGGCACCGGTCGCGGCTGCCCCGCCCGGTGCCTCGGCGCGCCCCCGCCCACCCCGTTCCCGGCGTGTCGAAGGCGTGGCCCAGGTCACTGAGGGACGATGGACAGCGTCCGGTGTGGCACGGGGGTGAGGCGCCCGGACGCTGGGGCGATCCGGAGGGACGGGCGGCGGGATGGAAGAGACGACAGCGGCGAGGCGCCACCGGGAGGCCGAGCCGTACGGGGCCGACCGGGACCCGGCGTCCGGCCGTACCACCGGCACCCCGGCCGCCCCCACCGGCACCCCGGCCGCGCTCGCCGACGCCCGGCGCCGTATCCCCCGTACCGACGTCCTCCTGCGGGACCCCGCGCTGGCCGTCGCCGTGGAGCGGCTGGGGGAGCGGGTGGTGAAGGCGGCCGTGCGGGACGCGCAGGAGCGGGCGCGGCAGGGGGCGGTGGCGCCGGAGCGGGTGGCGGACGCGGCCGTGGCGCTGCTGCCGGAGACGGCGGGCGGGCTGCGGGCCGTGATCAACGCGACCGGGGTGCTGCTGCACACCAACCTGGGCCGCGCCGCGCTGTCGGCGGCGGCCCGGCGGGCGGTGGCGACGGCCGCCGGACCGACCGACGTGGAACTCGACCTCACCACCGGCGTCCGTGCCCGGCGTGGCCGGTCCGTGCTGGCCGCGCTGCGCGACCGGGTGCCCCGCGCGGGCGGTGCGCACGTCGTCAACAACGGGGCCGCCGCGCTCTGCCTGGCCGCCACCGCGCTCGCGGCCGGACGGGAGATCGTGGTCGGCCGGGGCGAAATGGTGGAGATCGGGGACGGCTTCCGGCTGCCCGACCTGCTGGTCTCCACCGGCGCCCGGCTCCGCGAGGTCGGCACCACGAACCGCACCACCGCCGCCGACTACGCCGCCGCGATCGGCCCCGACACCGGGTTCGTGCTCAAGGTGCACCCGTCGAACTTCGTCATCACCGGGTTCACCCGCGCCGCCGAGGTGCCCGAACTGACCGGGCTCGGCGTGCCCGTCGTCGTGGACATCGGCTCCGGACTGCTCGCCCCGCACCCGGCGCTGCCCGACGAACCCGACGCCGACTCCCAACTCCGCGCCGGTGCCGACCTCGTCACCGCCAGCGGCGACAAACTCCTCGGCGGACCCCAGTGCGGACTGCTGCTCGGCCGGGAGGACCTCGTACGGGGGCTGGCCCGGCACCCGCTGGCCCGTGCGCTGCGCGTGGACAAGCTGACGCTGGCCGCGCTGGAGGCCACGCTCACCGGACCGCCCACGCCCACCACGACCGCGCTCACCGCCGACCCCGCCGGGCTGTGGCGCCGCGCCGAAGACCTCGCCACGCACCTGACCGCCCTTGGCGCCGACGCCCGCGCCGTCCGGAGCGAGGCCACCGTCGGCGGTGGCGGTGCCCCCGGCGTCACCCTGCCCAGCGCCGCCCTGTCGCTGCCCGAGCCGTACGCGGCGGCCCTGCGCACCGGCGCCGTACCGGTGGTGGGGCGGCTGGAGGCGGGCCGGTGCCTGCTGGACCTGCGGGCGGTCCCCGCCGAGGACGACGAGCGGCTGGCCGGAGCCGTGGCAGCGGCCCGCCCGGCCGCGGAGAGGTAGGGCCGCCATGCACGTCCTCGCCACCGCGGGACACGTGGACCACGGCAAGTCCGCCCTGGTCCGCGCGCTCACCGGCATGGAACCCGACCGGTACGCCGAGGAACGCCGCCGGGGCCTCACCCTGGACCTCGGCTTCGTGTGGACCGGCCCCGACGGGCCCGGCGGCGAACGCCTCGCCTTCGTGGACGTCCCCGGCCACGAGCGGTTCGTGTCCACCATGCTCGCCGGGGTCGGCCCGGTGCCCGCCGTGCTGTTCGTCGTCGCCGCCGACCAGGGCTGGCAGCCCCAGTCCGCCGAGCACCTGGCGATCCTCGACGCGCTCGGCGTCCGGCACGCCGTGCTCGCCGTCACCCGCAGCGACCTCGCCGACCCCGAGCCCGTCCGCGCCGACGCCGTCGAACGCCTCGCCGCCACCTCGCTGGGCAAGGTGCCCGCCGTGGCGGTCAGTTCGGTCACCGGTGCCGGACTCGACGACCTGCGCGCCGAGCTGTACGCGCTCAGCGCCGCCCTGCCCGCGCCGGACGCGGACGCCGACGTACGGTTCTGGCTCGACCGCTCGTTCAGCGTGCGCGGGCACGGCACGGTGGTGACCGGCACCCTCGGCGCCGGCACTCTGCGCGTCGGGGACCGCCTCGTCACCGGCGACGGCACGGCCGTGCTGCGGGTCCGCTCGTTGCAGAGCCTGCACGACGACCTCGACACCGTGGGCCCGGTCGCCCGCGTGGCCGTCAACGTGCACGGGGCCGACGACGCCGACCTCCGGCGCGGTCAGGTGCTGCTCACCCCCGACCGCTGGCTGCGCACCGAGCTGACCGACGTGCGCGTCACCGGCGAGGCGCCCGGCGACCTGCCCCGGAACGTCACCCTCCACCTCGGCACGGCCGCCGTCCCCGTGACCGTACGGCCGCTAGGCGCCGACACCGCGCGGCTCGCGCTCGGCCGGGCGTTGCCGCTGCGCGTCGGGGACCGGGCGGTACTGCGCGAACCCGGCGGCACCCGGCCGCCGTGCGCGGTCACCGTGCTCGACGTCCGCCCGCCCCGGCTCGGGCGGCGCGGCGACGGCCGGGCCAGGGCCGCCGAACTCGCCGGGATGACCGGCCGCCCCGACGGCGCCGCCGAACTGCGCCGACGCGGACTGGTCCGGCGGGCCGACCTGACCGGCATGGGCGCCGTCCCGCCCGCCGCACCCGTCGCCGGTGACTGGCTGGCCGACCCCGCGCACTGGGCGGCCCTCGGGGAACGGCTGGTCACCGAGACCGAACGGCACGCGAGCGCCCACCCGCTGGAACCCGGACTGCCCACCGAGGCGGCCCGCCGCCTGCTCGGGCTGCCCGACCGCGCCCTGATCGACGCCCTCGCCGCCCGCACCGACCGGCTCACCGCCCGCGAGGGCCGCCTGCGGCTCGCCGCCGACGCCGCCGACACCCTGCCCGCGCCGGTACGGGCCGCCGTGGACGCCGCGCGGGCCGACCTCGCACGGACCCCGTTCCGGGCACCCGAGGCCGACCGTCTCACCGAACTCGGGCTGCGCAAGCGGGAGTTGGCCGCAGCGGTCGGTGCCGGGGCGCTGCTGCGGATCGCCGACGGGATCGTGCTGCTGCCCGGCGCCGACACCGAGGCGGCCGCCGTACTGCGCGGCCTGCCCCAGCCGTTCACGGTGAGCGAGGCCCGCCGCGCCCTGGACACCACCCGCCGGGTCGCCGTACCCCTGCTGGAACTCCTCGACGCGCGGGGGCTCACCGAGCGCGTGGACGAGGGGCACCGGCGTTGCCGGCCGGTGGGGGGAGGCTGAGCCGCCCGGCGTCCCGGGCGGCCCCCGTACCCGTATCCGTATCCACGAGGCACCCGGCGCGGTCCGCCGGTCACGCCCGGTCCGAGGAGACCCCGATGTCGCAGAAGACCACCACCGCACCGGCCCGTGAGGCCGTCCGGCTCACCCAGTTCGCCCACGGCGGCGGCTGTGCCTGCAAGATCCCGCCCGGGGAGCTGGAGGCCGTGGTCGCGGGGCTCGGCGCCCCGCTCCCCGAGGGCGACCACACCCTCCTGGTCGGTCTCGCCACCGGCGACGACGCGGCTGTGGTCACCGTCCCCGGCTCACCCGGTACGGCGATGGTGTGCACCGCCGACTTCTTCACCCCGGTCGTGGACGACCCGTACGACTGGGGGCGCATCGCCGCCGCCAACGCGCTGTCCGACGTGTACGCGATGGGCGGGCGCCCGGTGCTCGCCGTCAACCTGCTGGCCTGGCCGCGCGACCGGCTGCCGTTCGAGCTGGCCCGCGAGGTGCTGCGCGGCGGGCTGGACATCGCCACCGAGGCGGGCTGCCACGTGGGCGGCGGGCACAGCGTGGACGACCCCGAGCCGAAGTACGGCATGGCCGTCACCGGGCTCGCGGACCCCGGGCGGCTGCTGCGCAACGACGCCGGGCGGGCGGGCGTACCGCTGTCGCTGACCAAGCCGCTCGGCCTCGGGGTGCTGAACAACCGGCACAAGGCCACCGGGGAACGGTTCGAGCAGGCCGTCGCCACCATGACCGCGCTCAACGCGGACGCCTCCGCCGCCGCCCTCGCCGCCGGGGCCGTCTGCGCCACCGACATCACCGGCTTCGGCCTCCTCGGCCACCTGCACAAGCTGGCCCGCGCCTCCGACGTGACCGCCGTCCTCGACACCGCCGCCGTGCCCTTCCTGGACGGCGCGTGGGAGGCCGTACGGGACGGGTACGTCAGCGGCGGCACCCGGCGGAACCTGGACTGGGTCGCCCCGTTCACCGACTTCGGCACCGCCGACGAGGACACCCGGCTGCTGCTGGCCGACGCGCAGACCTCCGGCGGCCTGCTGGTGGCGGGGGAGGTGCCGGGGGCGCCGGTGATCGGGGAGCTGGTGACGCGCGGGGAGCACTCGATCGTGCTGCGGTGAGGGCGGGCGGTGCTGGGCTCCTCGGGGCGCGGCCGGCGGGGGCGGGGCAGGCCGGGCGGGCCAAGTGGAGCGGCCGGTTCGGGGAGGGGCGGCGACAGCGCGGGCAAACGGTCCGGAGTACCCGCGCGGGGCCGCCCCACACCCCCGTGGACCGAGATATTTCCCCGGTGCGCGGGGGGGTCGGCTGCTTTGTCCACCGGTGCGAAAGTGCGTTAGCCTGCGGCGTATTTTCTCATCGGGCGCGTTCGTGAACAGCGGAAACGCCCATACCAGGAGCCGGGCCGCGCAGCGCACCCGGCGTCGGTTCCGGGGCCTCGAACCGGGGTCTCCCAGGGGAGCGGAACGAGGGTGCGCATGGCGGGCAAGGCGATCGGCACGACGACCGACCAGGTGCCGGGCGAGCAGGAGCTGAGACGTCTCCTCGCGGGACTCACCGCCGTGCGCGACGGCGATTTCGGCACCCGGCTGCCCGACGACGCGAGCGGCCTGATGGGCGACATCGCCACCGTCTTCAACGGCATGGTGGACCAGCTCTCCGTCTTCACCTCCGAAGTCACCCGCGTGGCCCGCGAGGTGGGCACCGAGGGCACCCTCGGCGGCCAGGCCGAGGTGCCCGGCGTCTCCGGGACCTGGGCCGACCTCACCGACTCCGTCAACGCGATGGCCGGGAACCTCACCACCCAGGTCCGGGACATCGCGCAGGTCGCCACCGCCGTTGCCAAGGGCGATCTGTCGCAGAAGATCGACGTGCCCGCGCGCGGCGAGATCCTGCAGCTCAAGGAGACCGTCAACACGATGGTCGATCAGCTCTCGGCGTTCGCGGACGAGGTGACCCGCGTCGCCCGCGAGGTCGGCACCGAGGGACGGCTCGGCGGCCAGGCACAGGTGCCCGGTGTCGCCGGGGTCTGGCGGGACCTCACCGACTCGGTGAACTTCATGGCGGGCAACCTCACCGCCCAGGTCCGCAACGTCGCCCAGGTGACGACCGCCGTGGCGCAGGGCGATCTGTCGCAGAAGATCACCGTGGACGCGCGGGGCGAGATCCTGGAGCTGAAGAACACCATCAACACGATGGTCGATCAGCTCTCGGCGTTCGCGGACGAGGTCACCCGGGTGGCCCGCGAGGTGGGCACCGAGGGACGGCTCGGCGGGCAGGCCGACGTGAAGGGCGTCAAGGGCACCTGGCGCGACCTCACCGACTCGGTGAACTTCATGGGCGGCAACCTCACCGCCCAGGTCCGCAACGTCGCCCAGGTCGCCACCGCCGTGGCGCAGGGCGATCTGTCGCAGAAGATCACCGTGGACGCGCGGGGCGAGATCCTGGAGCTGAAGAACACCATCAACACGATGGTCGATCAGCTCTCGGCGTTCGCGGACGAGGTCACCCGCGTCGCCCGCGAGGTCGGCACCGCCGGGAACCTCGGCGGCCAGGCCACCGTGCGCGGCGTGTCGGGCACCTGGAAGGACCTCACCGACAACGTCAACGTGATGGCGTCCAACCTGACCGGCCAGGTCCGCTCCATCGCCCAGGTCGCCACCGCCGTCGCGCGCGGCGACCTCTCGCAGAAGATCACCGTCGAGGCCAAGGGCGAGGTCGCCGCCCTCGCGGACGTCATCAACACGATGGTGGACACCCTCTCGGCGTTCGCGGACGAGGTCACCCGGGTGGCCCGCGAGGTCGGCACCGAGGGACGCCTCGGCGGCCAGGCGCACGTCCCCAACGTGGCCGGTACCTGGAAGGACCTCACCGACAACGTCAACTCGATGGCCAACAACCTCACCGGCCAGGTCCGCAACATCGCGCTCGTCACCACCGCCGTCGCCCTTGGCGACCTCTCCAAGAAGATCGACGTGGACGCGCGCGGCGAGATCCTGGAGCTGAAGACCACCATCAACACGATGGTCGATCAGCTCTCCGCGTTCGCGGACGAGGTGACCCGGGTGGCCCGCGAGGTGGGCACCGAGGGGCGGCTCGGCGGCCAGGCCGAGGTCGAGGGCGTCTCCGGCACCTGGAAGCGGCTCACCGAGAACGTCAACGAACTCGCCGGGAACCTCACCCGCCAGGTCCGCGCCATCGCGGACGTGGCCAGCGCGGTGGCCGAGGGCGACCTGACCCGCTCCATCACCGTGGACGCCTCCGGCGAGGTCGCGGACCTCAAGGACAACATCAACTCGATGGTGGAGTCGTTGCGCGAGACCACCCGCGCCAACCAGGAACAGGACTGGCTGAAGACCAACCTCGCCCGGATCTCCGCGCTCATGCAGGGCCACCGGGACCTGCCCGTGGTCGCGGAACTCATCCTGGACGAACTCGTCCCCCAAGTGGCCGCGCAGTACGGCGCGTTCTACCTCGCGGAGGACGGGGAGCGCGGCCCCGAACTCTCCCTCGTCGGCTCCTACGGCCGCCCCGAGGAGGACACCCGGCCCGGCCGCATCCCGTTCGGCCGCTCCCTGGTCGGCCAGGCCGCGCGCAGCCGCCGCACCATCGCCGTCGAACAACTGCCGCCCGGCTACGTCACCATCTCCTCCGGCCTCGGCCAGGTCGAACCCGCCGATCTCCTCCTGCTGCCCATCGTCTACGAGGAGCAGGTGCTCGGGGTCATCGAACTCGCCTCGGTGCGCGCGTTCACCGCGATCCAACGGGACTTCCTGGAACAGCTCGTGGACTCCATCGGGGTCAACGTCAACACGATCGTCGCGGGCGCCCGCACCGACGAACTCCTCCAGGAATCGCAGCGGCTGACCAGCGAACTCCAGTACCGATCCGCCGAGTTGCAGGCCCGGCAGGAGGAACTCCAGCGCTCCAACGCCGAACTGGAGGACAAGGCGTCGCTGCTGGCCGACCAGAACCGGGACATCGAGGCGAAAAACCTCCAGATCGAGCAGGCCAGGCAGGAACTGGAGGCCCGCGCCCAGCAGTTGTCGCTGGCCTCCCGCTACAAGTCCGAGTTCCTGGCCAACATGAGCCACGAACTGCGCACCCCGCTCAACAGCCTGCTGATCCTGGCCCAGTTGCTCGCCCAGAACCCCTCCCGCAACCTCACCCCGAAGCAGGTCGAGTACGCGGGCATCATCCACTCGGCCGGGTCCGACCTGCTCCAGCTCATCAACGACATCCTCGACCTGTCCAAGGTCGAGGCGGGCAAGATGGACGTCAGCCCCGAACGGGTCTCGCTGCGCCAGCTCATCGAGTACGTCGAGGCCACCTTCCGCCCGATGACCTCGCAGAAGAGTCTCGACTTCGCCGTCACCACGGCCGCCGGTGCCCCCGTCGATCTGCTCACCGACGACTCCCGGCTCCGGCAGATCCTGCGCAACCTGCTCTCCAACGCGGTGAAGTTCACCGAGCAGGGCGGCGTCGAACTCCGGATCGAACCCGCGCCGGACGGCGAGGTGCCGCGCGGAGTGGTGCGCGGCGCGACCGTCGTCGCCTTCCGCGTCCGGGACACCGGCATCGGCATTCCCGAGCAGCAGCGCGAGACCATCTTCGGCGCCTTCCAGCAGGCCGACGGAACCACCAGCCGCAAGTACGGCGGCACCGGGCTCGGCCTGTCCATCACCCGCGAGATCGCCCACCTGCTCGGCGGCGCCGTCACCGTGGACAGCGTCCCCGGCAAGGGCAGCACCTTCACCCTGTTCCTGCCCGTGGCCCGCGCCGACTTCGAGGAGATCCTGCACGTCGGACGCCCCGCCCCCGCCGCCCTGGAGCAGGCGGGCGCCGGACCGGCGGACGAGGAGGAGGGCGTGCCCCTCGCCGCAGCGCGCACCGGACGGGACAAGGGACAGCGCGCCCGTCGCCTGCTCGTCGTGGAGGAACGCCCGCGCGGCCTGCTCACCCTGGTCGCGGAGAGCGTCGTCGGGGACCTCGGACGGCCCCGGCCCGACGGCACCGGGGGCACCCCGGTGGACATCATCACCGCCGTCGGCGCCCAGGAGGCCGCCGGTGCGCTGGCCGCCGAGCCCTGCCACTGCGTCGTCGTCGAACTCGGCGCCCCCGACGGGGAGTCGGCGCGCTTCCTCCAGGCCCTGCGCGGGGACTCGGCACTCGCGGGCGTACCCGTCCTGGTGCACGGCCCGCACCGCACCGACTCGCCCGCCGAGGACACCGGAGGTTCGCCCGAGTACCTGTTCAGCCTGGACGAACTGCGCGAACGCATCGCCCTGCACCTGTCCGCCGAGGAACCCGGCGAGGTGCTCACCCTGGTCCGCGCCGACGAACCCCAGCTCGCCGCGCCCACGGCGGTGGACGACCGGGACAAGGGCCGCACCGTCCTCGTCGTGGACGACGACGCGCGCAACCTCTTCGCGCTCAGCGGCATCCTCGAACTGCACGGCTTCCGGGTGCTGCACGCGGAGAACGGCCGCAAGGGCATCGAGACCCTCGTCGCCAACCCGGACGTCGAACTCGTCCTGATGGACGTGATGATGCCCGAGATGGACGGCTACACCGCCACCGCCGAGATCCGCCGCATGCCCCGCTACGCCGGGCTGCCGGTGATCGCCGTGACCGCCAAGGCCATGCAGGGCGACCGGGAGAAGAGCATCGCCTCCGGCGCCAGCGACTACGTCACCAAACCGGTGGACACCCAGGACCTCATCGCCTGCGTCCGGCGGTGGCTGCCGGTATGAACACCACCCCGGTCGCGGGCGCCACACCGGCGCGCCACGAACCCGTACGCCATGAGCCCGTACGCCGAAAGCCCGTACGGTTCCCGGCGGTGACCCGGTGAACGCCTACGACGACACGGCCGCCGGGCTGCCCGGACCGGTGGCCGGGAGCAGTGTCCCGGCCACCGAGGACACGTCCGGCACCACTCCTGTCGGGCGGCTCGCCGCCACCGTCGAGCGGCTGCGCCGCGAGGTGCGGACCGCGCAGGCCGAGGCCGAGGGGCGGGCGCTCATCGAACTCGCCAAGGGCATCCTGGTCGAACGCCTCGGCTGCGGACCCGCGCAGGCCGCCCGGCAGCTCGCCGAGCTGACCGAACAGGCCCGCGTGACCCCGCTGGAGTTCGCCGTCGAGGTGATCAACCAGGCCGCAAGGGACCGGGTCTCCGAGGTCGTCGGCGCCTTCCTCGCCGCCACCGGCGACCGGGCCGACCCCGTCCCGCAGTCGGCCGGAGTGCGGCTGCGCGCCGCCGAGAGCGGAGTGCTCGCCGCCCCCGACACCCAGGCCGTGGCCGACTCGCTGCTCCAGCACGCGCTCGGCCCGCTCGGCGCGACCGCCGTCGCCGTCTGGGCCGCCGGGTCCGACGGCTCGCTGACCCTCGCCGGGAGCGCCGGGTTCGCGCCCGCCGAGGCGGCCCGCTGGCGGTACGTGCCCCCGGACGTCGTCACCGTCGCCCGGCGCGGCCTCACCGAACCCGGCGGCCGGTGGCTGTCCACCCTCGCCGGGTCGGAGCTGCCCACCATCGGCCGCCGCGACTTCGCCGAGGGCGCCCGCGCCGCCGTGCCCGCCGGGGCGGGCGGACGCATCCAGGGCGTCCTGGAGATCGCCTGGCCCGGACCGCAGGGCCCGCAGCCCCCGCAGGTCGTCCGTCAGGTGGAGGCGCTGGCCGAACTCTGCGCCCACACCCTGGAGTCCCACCCGCTGCCCGGCGCCCCGCAGGAGGCCCGCGTACCGGCCGCCGCCGTCGAGCTGATGGATCTCGCCGACGGACTCCACGACCCGGCGCTCGTCCTGGTGCCGCACCTGGACGACACCGGACGGCTCGTCGATTTCCGTATCCAGCACGTCAACAGCCACTTCCTCGACCCGGCGGGCCGTCCCCGCGCCGTGATCAACGGCGCGCTGCTGCTGGAGGCGTACCCGATGGCCGCCGGGGTCAGCGAACTCTTCCAGCGGGTCGAGCGGGTCTACGCCACGGGCGAGCCGTTCCGCGCCCAGCGGATGCGGCTCACCGCGCTGGTCGATCAGGTGCCGCTCGCGGCCGTCGCGGACATCAGCGTCAGCCGGCACGGCTCCAGCGTGCTGCTGATCTGGCGCATCGAGGACGAGACCGCCCGGCTGGCCAGCCTGTTGCAGAACGCCCAGCGGCTCGGCCGGATCGGCGGGTTCGAGGAGAACCTGCTCACCGGTGAGATCACCTGGAACGGGCAGATGTTCAGCCTCTACGGCCGCCCGCCCACCAGCACCCCCGTACCGCTGGAGGACCTGCCCGCGCACGCGCACCCGGACGACGCCGTCGCCATCGGCCGCTTCCTGCGCACCCTGCTGCACCGCCGCAGGCCCGCCTCCGCCGCGTTCCGGCTGGTCCGGCCGGACGGGGTCACCCGGCACATGCGGGTGGTCGCGGAACCGGTGCTGGACACCGACGGCCAGTTGTTCGTGGTCCGCGGTGCCTACCAGGACATCTCCGCGCAGCACTGGACCGAGGTGGCGCTCGCCGCCACCCGCGACCAGCTCGCCCACACCGAGCAGCAGGCCGACGAGCGCAACCGGCTCGCCCTCCAGCTCCAGCACGCCATCATGCCGCCCGACCGGACCCCGCTGGAGGTCTCCGGTCTCCGGCTCGCGGTGCGCTACCGGCCCGCCGAGACCGGGCACCTCGTCGGCGGCGACTGGTACGACGCGGTACGGCTGCCCTCCGGGCAGGTGCTGCTCTGCGTCGGCGACGTCGCCGGACATGGCATCGAGGCCGCCACCAGCATGGTCGTCCTGCGCAACGCGCTGCGCGGCCTCGCCGTGACCGGCGCCGGGCCCGCGCAACTGCTGTCCTGGCTGAACATCGTCGCCCACCACCTCACCGGCGCCGTCACCGCGACCGCCGTGTGCGGGCTGTACGACGCCGAACGCCGCACCCTGCGCTGGGCGCGGGCCGGACACCTCCCGCCGGTGCTGGTCCGGGACGCGGAGGCGGGCGCGCTGCCCACCCTGAAGGGCATACTGCTCGGCGCGGTGCCGGACGCGGTGTACGAGGAGACCGAGCTGCAACTGGCCGCCGGTGACACCCTGTTGATGTACACCGACGGCCTGATCGAGCGGCGCGACCGCTCGGTGGAGGAGTCCCTGTCGCAGTTGCTGACCACCGCGCACCCGGCGCCCCGGAGTCTCGACCAGCACCTGGACCGGCTGCTGACGTACAGCAGGTCGGACACCGACGACGACACGTGCATCGTGGGGATCAGGGTGGTGTGAGACGGGAGGCACGGGGGTGCTTCCCGGCCGCCGGGGTCCGCTCAGCCGACTGAGGGGCCGCCCAGGGGGACGGTGGCCGTGACGCGCTTGCCGCCCGGCAGCGGGGTCACCTCGACGCCCGCGCTGAGCATCCGCACCAGCCGCAGCCCGTGCCCGCCGATACGCCGCGCGTTCGGCGGGCGTTCGCGGGGCGGCTCGGGGGAGGAGTCCGTGACGGCGATCCGCAGCGTCCGAGGCCCGACCGTCAGTTCCAGCGAGAGGCCGCACGGCCCGGGCGCGTGCTTCACCGCGTTGGTGACGAGTTCGCTCACCACCAGCTGGGCGTCCTGGACCTCCCGCGCCGAAGGCTCCGGACGCGCGTGCGCGAGCAGTGCGGCGACGGCGTCTCTGGCCTCACCGATGCAGGTCACCCCGGCGTCCCAGGTGCGGCTGTAGCCCAGGGGCGCCGGTCGGGTCCGCGTCGTCGTGGTGGTCCTGTACAGCATGTCCATGCTTCGCTGCCCTTTGCCTGTGGAGTCGGGATCCCTTTCCGCGATCACGCTTCCGTTCCGTCCTTCCCCCGGTTACCCGCTGCCCGGCCGATCAAGGGGACCGGCTCCCGAAATCCTCCGGATGCCCTTCCGCCGCTGGTGGGAGGGGCCGCCGGAGGCCGTGGACGCCGATCGCCCGGCCGTCCGTCACGGGACATGCGGCGGGGCAGGACCGGAACTCCGTGTGACGGGAGTCTCCGGTCCTGCCCCGACCGGCCGGGCCGGTTCTTGCCCGAGTCAGTGCTTGAACGTGTCCTTGGCCTTCTCCTTGGCCTGGCGGGCGTCGCCTCGGGCGCCCTCCAAACGGCCTTCGGCCTCCATGCGCTCGTTGCCCACGGTCTTGCCCGCGGCCTCCTTGAGCTTGCCCTTGGCCTGCTCCGTCTTGGCCTTCGCCTTCTCACTGCCAGCCATCGGGGTCACTTCCTCACATCTGCTCGGTGGTTGTTCCCCCTCCGGTTTGCCGCTTCGCGCGAGTCCAAACCGGACAACGGCAGCATGCGTCCCGTTGATTACCCCACCTTGGTTGAACAGTTCAAACTGATAAACCTATTGTTAGTAATCATGGATGCGCAGAACACGGCCGGGAACCGGCCCGCCGGAGGACCCGAGCCGACCGGTTCCGGCACCCGTCCCGGTCCCGGCACGGACCTTCCCGACAGCACGGACAGCACGGACAGCACCGGCGGCGCGGACGCCACCGCCCTCGCCGCCGCGCTGCGCCTGGTCATGGGCCGTACGGTCCGCAGGCTGCGCCAGGGGCACGCGGTCGGGGACGTGACCCTGTCCGGCGTCTCGGTGCTGGCCCGGCTGAACTCCGGCGGCCCCGACTCGCCGGGCGCCCTCGCCGAACTGGAGCGCGTACGCCCCCAGGCGATGGCCGCCACCCTCGCCGGACTCGAACAGCGCGGACTGGTCGGCCGGACCCCCGACGCCTCCGACGGGCGGCGCT
This sequence comes from Streptomyces corallincola, assembly GCF_019104725.1. Classification (GTDB taxonomy): domain Bacteria; phylum Actinomycetota; class Actinomycetes; order Streptomycetales; family Streptomycetaceae; genus Streptomyces; species Streptomyces corallincola. Next base: position 51,102 of record NZ_JAHRXF010000027.1, read on the forward strand.
CCATCGTGTCGGTCACCGACGCGGGTCGTTCCGTACTGGAGCAGCGCCGCTCGGAGTCGGTGGACCGGATCGCCCGTGCCCTGGACGAGTTCACCCCCGAGGAGCGTGCGGCACTCGGTGCCGCGCTGCCCCTCCTGGACCGGCTGGCGGAGGCGCTGTGAGCACGTCCGGCTCCCCGAAGCCCGTCATCGGACCCCGGCCCGCCCCGGCGGGCGGACTGCGCGGGCGGCTGCTCGCCCGGTCCGCCCGGCTGCGGGACACCCCGCCCGGCCCCGGCTACAAATGGGTCGCGCTCTCCAACACCACGCTCGGTGTGCTGATCGCCACGATGGACGCCTCCATCGTGATCATCTCGCTGCCCGCGATCTTCCGCGGCATCGGGCTGGACCCGCTCGCGCCGGGCAACATCGGCTATCTGCTGTGGATGATCCTCGGCTATCTGCTGGTCTCCGCCGTGCTGGTGGTCGTCCTCGGACGGCTCGGGGACATGTTCGGCCGGGTCCGCATCTACAACCTGGGCTTCCTCGTCTTCGCCTGCGCGTCCGTGGCGCTGTCCCTCGACCCGTTCCGGGCCGGGGCGGGCGCGCTGTGGCTGATCCTGTGGCGGATCGTGCAGGCGTTCGGCGGCTCGATGCTCACCGCCAACTCGGCGGCCATCCTCACCGACGCGTTCCCGGCCCGGCAGCGCGGCACGGCGCTGGGCATCAACCAGATCACCGCGCTGGCCGGACAGTTCCTCGGCCTGCTCGCGGGCGGTCTGCTCGCCGCCGTGGACTGGCGGGCCGTGTTCTGGATCAGTGTCCCCATCAGCATCGCCGGGACCGTCTGGTCGTTCCTGAGCCTGCGCGAGACCGCCTCCGGCGCACGCGGCCGGGTGGACTGGCTGGGCAACGTCACCTTCGCGGGCGGCGCGGGCATCCTGCTCGCCGGGATCACCTACGGCATCCAGCCCTACGGCGGTCACGCCACCGGCTGGACCAACCCGCTGGTGCTGGGCGGCCTGATCGGCGGGGCCGCGCTGCTGCTGGCGTTCTGTGTGATCGAGACGCGGGTGGCCGAGCCGATGTTCCGGCTGTCGCTGTTCAAGGTGCGCGCGTTCGCCGCCGGGAACCTGGCCGCGCTGCTCACCTCGATCGCGCGCGGCGGGCTCCAGTTCATGCTGATCATCTGGCTCCAGGGCATCTGGCTGCCGCTGCACGGCTACGACTTCGAGGACACCCCGCTGTGGGCGGGCATCTTCATGCTGCCGCTGACCGTGGGCTTCCTGATCGCCGGGCCGCTCTCCGGCTATCTCTCGGACCGGTTCGGCGCCCGGATCTTCTCCACCGTTGGGCTCGTCGTGGTCGCCGCGTCCTTCGTCGGACTGCTCGCGCTGCCGATCGACTTCGACTACGGCACGTTCGCGGGGCTGCTGTTCCTCAACGGGCTCGGCCAGGGCATGTTCTCCTCGCCCAACACCTCGTCCATCATGGGCAGCGTCCCGGCCCGGTACCGGGGCGTGGCGTCCGGCATGCGGTCCACGTTCCAGAATTCGGGGACCGCGCTGTCCATCGGCGTGTTCTTCTCGCTGATGGTCTCGGGTCTCGCCTCCTCGCTGCCGGGCACGCTGAGCCACGGGCTCCAGGCGCACGGCGTGCCCGCCGCGACCGCCCACCAGGTGGCCTCGCTGCCCCCGGTGAGCACCCTGTTCGCCACCTTCCTCGGCAACAACCCCATCGGCCACCTCCTCGGCGGCGGCGATGTCCTGAACCACCTCACGGCGGCCCAGCGTGCCACCCTGACCGGCCACCGCTTCTTCCCCGAACTGGTCTCCGGCCCCTTCCACCACGGCCTGAGCATCGTCTTCGGCGTGGCCGCGGGCATGGCCCTGGTCTCGGCGGTCGCCTCCGCCCTGCGTGGCGGCCACGAACCGGCACCGGAGGAGCAGCCGCGACGGGAGCAGCGCCCCGCACCGGTCCGCGAGGGCTGACCGGTCCGGACGGCGGTCGGCCGGGACCACGGTCGGCTGGAGCGGCGCCCGGCGGGCAGCGGCAGGCCCGGGCCCAGCCTCGGGGTTCTTGGCCGTCCGCCCGCCCGGACTACTTGGACGGCTCCGAACGCTCCGGGCCTTCCGCCGAGCCCTCCGCCGGGCCTTCCGTCGAGTCCTTCTCCGCGGCCTGGTCCGGCACGGCTGCCCGGCGGCGCCCGCGGACCACGTGCCGTACGACGAGGGCGGCGACAAGGACGGCGACCGCGATGACGACGTAGAGGCGGTAGCGGTCGATCGCGTCGTAGATCGTGGTGATGTGGCTGCCCGCCAGGTAGGCCAGGGAGGACCAGAGGCCGACCCAGAGGGCGGCGCCGAGGGCGTTGCAGAGGAGGAAGCGGAGCCAGTGCATGCCGGTGGTACCGGCGATGATGCCGTTGGCCTGCCGCAGCCCCTCCACGAAGCGGGCCACCACTACGATCTTGCCGCCGTGCCGCTGGAAGAACCGCTCCGCCGAGGCGAACCGCTCGGGTGTGAGCAGGACGTACTTGCCGAAGCGGTGGACGAACGCCCGCCCGCCGGTCCGGCCGATCAGATAGCCGATGTTGTCGCCGACGACGGCCGCGACGAAGGCGATCACCGCGACGGCGTAGATGTTCAGCTCCCCGGCGCCCGCGTACACCCCGGCGGCCAGCAGGATCGTCTCGCCCGGCGCCGGAACCCCGAAGTCCTCGACCAGGACGACCCCGCCCACCGCCCAGTAGCCGTAGTCACCGAGCAGCGGTGCCAGATGTGCGAGGGGGCCGGGCAGGGGAGGGGCGGACATGGGCCCACCGTAGCCCGCGCCCGTGCCGCGCACCCGGCCCGACGCACCCGTACGCGCCGGGCACCGGGTGCGTCACGGGCCGTACCCGTCAGGGCCGTCCGACCGTGTCCCGGTCGGGCAGCGACTCCTCCGCCGGGGCGTGCCCGGCCGGTGCCGCCGACGCCTGCCTCCGCCGGTCCAGCAGCCGGGCCAGCCCCAGAGCCAGGGGTTCGGTCCAGCGGGCGGTCAGGGGACCCATCACGACCAGGATCAGTACGTACGCCGTGGCCAGCGGGCCCAGGTCGGCGCCGACGCCCGCCGTGACGGCGAGGCCCGCGATGACGATGGAGAACTCGCCGCGTGCCACCAGGGTGCCCCCGGCCCGCCAGCGGCCCTTGGCCGAGATGCCCGCCCGGCGCGCGGCCCAGTAGCCGGTGGCGATCTTGGTGAGCGCGGTGACGACGGCCAGCGCGAGCGCGGGCAGCAGCACCGGCGGGATGCTCGCCGGGTCGGTGTGCAGGCCGAAGAAGACGAAGAACACGGCCGCGAACACGTCCCGCAGCGGGGCGAGCAGATTGTGCGCGCCCTCGGCCACCTCGCCGGACAGCGCGATGCCGACCAGGAACGCGCCGACCGCCGCCGACACCTGGAGCTGCTGCGCGACCCCGGCGACCAGCAGCGTCAGCCCCAGCACCACCAGCAGCAGCTTCTCGGGGTCGTCGGTGGAGACGAACCGGGAGATGTGGCGTCCGAAGCGCACCGCCAGCAGCAGTACCAGACCCGCCACGCCGAGCGCGATGGCCAGCGTGACACTGCCCGCGGCCAGGCCGGTCCCGGCCAGCAGCGCGGTGACCACCGGGAGGTAGACCGCCATCGACAGGTCCTCCAGCACCAGGATGCTGAGGATCACCGGCGTCTCCCGGTTGCCGATGCGGCCCAGGTCGCCCAGCACCTTGGCGATCACCCCGGACGAGGAGATCCAGGTGATGCCCGCGAGAACGACCGCCGCGATGGGCCCCCAGCCGAGCAGCAGCGCCATCGCAGCGCCGGGCAGCGCGTTGAGGGCCATGTCCACCAGGCCCGCCGGGTACTGGGTGCGCAGGTTGGAGACGAGATCGCTGGCCGTGTACTCCAGGCCCAGCATGAGCAGCAGCAGGACCACGCCGATCTCGGCGCCGATCGCCACGAACTCCTCACTGGCGCCGAGCGGCAGCAGCCCGCCCTCGCCGAAGGCGAGACCGGCCAGCAGATAGAGGGGGATGGGGGAGAAGCTCAGCCGCGCGGCGAGCCGCCCCAGCAGGCCGAGCCCGAGGATGATCGCGCCGAACTCGATCAGGAAGACCGCGGAGGAGTGCATGACGGTCACTCCCTGCCGAGGATCTCGGCCGCCGCATCGACGCCCTCACGGGTGCCGATGACGATCAGGGTGTCCCCGCCCGCGAGCCGGAAGTCTGGGCCGGGCGAGGGGATCGCCTCGGCGCGGCGCAGGACCGCGACGATCGACACGCCCGTCTCGGTGCGCATCCTGGTGTCCCCGAGCAGCCGCCCGTTCCAGTGCGACACCGAGGACAGCGAGATCCGCTCGGCCACCAGACCCAGCTCGGTGGTGGAGAGCAGACTCGGGCTGTGGTGCGTCGGCATCAGCGCGTCCACCAGGGCCTCGGCCTCGCCGCCCGTGAGGCGGACGGACAGCGCGCAGGCGTCGGGGTCGTCGCCCCGGTAGGCGCTCAGTGTTCTCGACCCGTCCCGGTGCGCGACGACCGACAGGCGGCCCCGTTCCCGCGTGGTCAGGTCGTACCGGACACCGATGCCCGGCAATGGCGTGCTGCTGGTGCGTGCGGCGCCCAAGGCTGCCCCCCTGTGTTCTTGACCTTCTCTTGGCGAAGTCATTGCCCGAAGCCTAACCCGAAGGCGAACAGCAGTCCGAAGACCTGTGGACAACTCTCCGCCGGGGGGCCGCGAACGCCGGAGCCTGTGGACAAAGGGGGCTGGGGGAGCGGGCCGTGCTATACGGCGGTGCCGTCACCGCCCGGACCGGGCTGGCAGGTGTGGCAGAGCTGGTGCTCGCCGTCGCGGGTGACGACAGTGCCCCAGCCCAGGCAGTGCTCGCAGTCGCGGGCCAGGCCGAGGTCGGGGCGGGGGATCGGGAGGGCGTGGTGAGGAACTCCGTGGGCCATGCGGGGTGCGGCTCCTTGCCGGTGGGGATCGCAGGTCCGAATGGCTTAATTATGTCCTACTTTTCCCCTGTGTCCAGGTTTTTCTGGCACTGAGTGCCAGAAAAACCTGGAACGCGAGGACGACGCCGGGCTCAGCCCATGTTGCCGAGGCGCGCGTCCTGCCACAGGTCCACGCCGCCGTCGGTGGCGTACTTGTCGATCTCGGCCAGCTCCTCCGCGCCGAACTCCAGGTTCTCCAGCGCCGCCACGTTCTGCTCCAGCTGCTCCACCCGCGAGGCGCCGATCACCAGCGAGGTGACCCGCTCGTCCCGCAGCGCCCAGGCCAGCGCCATCTGCGCCAGGCTCTGCCCGCGCCGGGCCGCGATGTCGTTCAGCGCGCGCAGCCGCCCCGTCATCTCCTCGGTCAGCCAGGAGGAGTCGAACGACTTGCCCGCCGCCGCGCGGGAGTCCTCCGGGACCCCGTCCAGGTAGCGGCCGGTGAGCAGACCCTGCGCCAGCGCGGTGAAGCCGATGACGCCGAAGCCCTCCTCCTGCGCCACGTCCAGCAGGCCGTCCGTCTCGATCCAGCGGTTGAGCATGCTGTAGGACGGCTGGTGGATCAGCAGCGGCGTGCCCAGGTCGCGCAGGATCGCGGCGGCCTGCCGGGTGCGCTCCGGGTCGTAGGAGGAGATGCCGACGTAGAGCGCCTTGCCCTGGCGGACGGCGGTGTCGAGCGCCCCCATCGTCTCCTCCAGCGGCGTGGTCGCGTCCAGCCGGTGGGAGTAGAAGATGTCCACGTAGTCCAGGCCCATGCGGCTCAGGGACTGGTCCAGGGAGGACAGCAGGTACTTGCGGGAGCCGCCGCCCTGCCCGTAGGGGCCGGGCCACATGTCCCAGCCCGCCTTGGTGGAGATCACCATCTCGTCGCGGTACGGCGCCAGGTCCTGCTTCATCAGGCGGCCGAAGTTGATCTCGGCGGAGCCGTACGGCGGGCCGTAGTTGTTGGCCAGGTCGTGGTGGGTGATCCCGAGGTCGAAGGCGCGCAGCGCGATGTCGCGCTGGGTCTCGAAGGAGCGGTCGTCGCCGAAGTTGTGCCAGTAGCCGAGCGAGAGCAGTGGCAGGTCGAGGCCCGACCGGCCGGTGCGCCGGTAGCGCATGGTGCCGTCGTAACGGCCGGGGTCAGCGACGTGGGTCATCGGGTCTTCTCCGGGTGGTGCCGTAGGTGATTCCCCTCCAGAGTGAGGGGATTCGTCCACCCTGCGCCCTGGCCGTGCGCAAGTCCAACCACCGTGTGCAATGGGATTGAGCGGCACCGCTTCTGAATGTCCCGGCCGCCGCGCCGGGGTGCGGCGACCCGTTGCGGGTGTGACGGGTGCGAAGGAGGGCAGCCGGATGGGGCACAAGGAGTCGAACACGGCGCGAGGGCCGGAAAGGGAGGGCCCGTGAGCGCGGCGACGCCCGAGGGACAGCACGGCGGCGGAGCGGGGAGCGGAACCGCCCGGTCGGTGGCGGAGCTGCCCCGCCAGGTGCGCGAGGAGCTGACCCGGCGGCTGCGCCGCAACCGGCGCGCCTTCGGCAAGGACGACGTACAGGTGGTCGAACGCCCCCTGCTCAAGCGGGCCGTCGGCGCCTCCGCGCTGGGCAACTGCATGGAGTGGTTCGACTTCGGCGTCTACAGCTACCTCGCCGCCACTCTCGGCAAGGTCTTCTTCCCCGGCGCCTCGCCCGGCGCCCAGGTGATCTCCTCGTTCGCCACCTTCGCCGCCGCGTTCGTGGTCCGGCCGCTCGGCGGCCTGGTCTTCGGCCCGCTCGGCGACCGGATCGGCCGGCAGAAGGTCCTCGCCACCACCATGATCATGATGGCGGCCGGAACGTTCGCCATCGGAATCATCCCCGGCTACGCCACGATCGGCATCGCCGCCCCGATCCTGCTCCTGCTCGCCCGGATGGTGCAGGGCTTCTCCACCGGCGGCGAGTACGGCGGCGCGACCACGTTCGTCGCCGAGTACTCCCCGGACCGGCGGCGCGGCTTCCTGTCCAGCTGGCTCGACTTCGGCACCTTCGTCGGCTACGCCCTCGGGTCGGCACTGGTCACCGTGCTGAACCTCGCGCTCACCGACGCCCAGATGCTCTCCTGGGGCTGGCGCCTGCCGTTCCTGATCGCCGGACCGCTCGGTGTCATCGGCCTCTACATGCGGCTGAAGCTGGAGGAGTCCCCGGCCTTCCAGCAGCAGCTGGACGCGCACGAGGAGAGCATGGCCACGGAGTCTGCCGGTACCGAGTTCAAGAAGATCATCCGCGACCACTGGCAGGCGCTGCTCGTCTGCATGGGCCTGGTGCTGCTGTACAACGTCACCAACTACATGGTCACCGGCTATCTGCCGACGTATCAGACCGAGACGCTGCACCGGTCCAGCGGTTCCGCCGATGTGCTCGTGCTCATCGGCATGGTGTGGATCGTCGTACTGATCACCTTCCTCGGACGGCTCAGCGACCGGATCGGCAGGCGCCCGCTGTACGGCGTGTCCGCCGCCGCGATGATCGTGCTCGCCGTGCCCGCCTTCCTGCTCATCAAGGCGCACGGCACCTGGGCGCCGGTCCTCGGGGTGCTGCTGCTCTCCACGCTGCTGGCCTGCTTCGCCGCGCCCAGCGCCGCGACCCTGCCCGCGTTGTTCCCGACCGCCGTGCGGTACGCCGCGATGGGCATCGGATTCAACTTCGCCGTCGCCGCGTTCGGCGGCACCACGCCACTGGTCACCGCCGCCCTGGTGGACCTCACCGGCGACGACCTGATGCCCGCGTACTACCTGATGCTGGCCGGTGCCATCGGCCTGATCACGGTGAAGTTCCTCCCCGAGAGCGCCCAGGTGCCGCTGAACGGTTCGCAGCCGATGGTCGGCTCCAAGGAGGAGCGCCGCGAGCTGATCCTGACCTCCAGGGAGCTGTACGCGCACGCGCGCACCTCCCGGACGGAGAGCCCCCAGGGCTGACCGCCTCCTCCGGGGGTACGCGTCGGGCGCCGGACCGCACGGTCCGGCGCCCGACGCGTACCCTCCGGTTCTCTGTTCGATCCTACGAACTTTCCGCGCGACGGATTCCGGAAGCGCCCAGGGACTGGTAGGAAACTTTCCTACCAGTGTGGTACGGACCAACTCCCCACCCCCACTCCCCTTGGAGTCCCCGTGGTGCATGCAGACCGCGAGCAGGCCGACCCGGCCCGCTTCTCCCGCCGGGCGATCGTCGCCGCCCTCGGTGCCGCCGCCTCCGGTGTCCTGCTCGGCGCCGGACGCCCCGCTTCCGCACACGCCGCCCCGCGCGGCGCGGCGGCGGTCGGCCTGGACGATCCCGCGAAGAAGGAGATCGCCATGAAACTGGTCTCCAGCGCGGAGAACTCCTCGCTCGACTGGAAGGCGCAGTACCAGTACATCGAGGACATCGGCGACGGGCGCGGCTACACCGCCGGGATCATCGGCTTCTGCTCGGGCACCGGCGACATGCTCGAACTCGTCCAGCTCTACGCCGACCGCCGCCCCGGCAACGTCCTCGCCGCCTACCTGCCCGCGCTGCGCCGGGTCAACGGCAGCGACTCGCACAGCGGGCTCGACCCGAACTACCCGCGCGACTGGCGCACCGCCGCCCAGGACGGCGCGTTCCAGCAGGCCCAGAACGACGAGAGGGACCGCGTCTACTTCAACCCCGCCGTCTCCTACGGCAAGTCCGACGGGCTGCGCGCCCTCGGGCAGTTCGCCTACTACGACGCCCTCGTCATGCACGGCGACGGCAGCGACCCCGTCAGCTTCGGCGGCATCCGGCAGCGCGCCCTGCGCAGTGCCCGGCCCCCGGCCCAGGGCGGCGACGAGCGGACGTACCTCAACGCCTTCCTCGACGCCCGGACATGGGCCATGCGGCAGGAGGAGGCACACAGCGACACCAGCCGGGTGGACACCGAGCAGCGGGTCTTCCTGAACAACGGCAACCTCGACCTGAACACACCGCTGGACTGGAAGGTCTACGGGGACCCGTACCACATCGGCTGAGGGTCAGCCGGTGTGCTCCGGGCCGTCCTCCGGGCGGGTCAGCCGTTCGACCAGGAGCTGCCAGCTGTCGGCCAGTGCCTCCGTCACCTCGGGTGACGGGGGCGCCGCCGGTTCGGGCTGCGCCAGATAGAGCAGGGTCGGGCCTTCCAGGGCGCCGGTGAGCTGGACGGCGAGGCTGTCCAGGTCGTGGAGGGCGAGCCCGGTCCGGCTCAGCAGCATGCGCAGATGGACACGGGTGATGGTGAACTCGCCCGCGGGAGTGGGCTCGTTGCGGTCGATGGCCGCGCGGACGATCGCGTGGTGGTCGCGCAGGAAGGCGATCCGTGCCCGGCCGTACGCGATCATGCGGGTCACCGGGTCGGCGCCGGGTCCCAGCGGGGGCGGCCCCTGCATCACCTGCCGCTGGAAGCACGCCTCGTCGGCGTCGAGCAGGGCGCGGAAGATCCCGGCACGGGTGCCGAAGCGGCGGAAGACGGTGCCCTTGCCCAGTCCGGCGCGTTCCGCGAGGCCGTCCATCGTGACCCGCTCCACCCCTTCCTCGGCCACCATCGCGCGCGCCGCGCACAGCAGCAGCTCGCGGTTGCGCACGGCGTCGGCGCGCTCGGCGCGGGGCTTTCCGAAGGGCACGACTGGTCCGGTCACAGGGACAACCTATCCGGTGGAACAAGAAGCGGGGTAAAGTCCGTTTGTGTGAGGGCGGTGCCGATCTCGGCGCGTCCCCTCGCCGTGTCCGGCGTGCCCGCGCACGCCCGCACCGCTTGTTCACCTATTCCGAGGAGTCCCGTCATGAAGCTGTTCCGTCTCGACAGCAGCATCCTTCCGTCCATGTCCGCGAGTGTGGAGCTGGCCGACATCGCCGAGGCCGAGTGGAAGGCCGCCCACCCCGAAGGCACCGTCGTGCGCCGCTCCCTGGGTGCCGAGCCGCTGCCCGCCCACGCCTGGGCCGCCGCCACCACGGGCAGCTTCACCCCGGAGGACTCCCGCACCCCCGAGCAGCGGGAGGCGCTGGAGCTGGCCGCCACCCTCGCCGCCGAACTGCAGGACGCCGACGTGGTGATCCTGGGCGCGCCGCTCTACAACTACGGCGTCTCGCAGCACTTCAAGACCTGGGTGGACCTCGTCATCGCGGGCGCCGGTGCGGCCACCCCGGTGCTCAAGAGCACGCCCACGCTGCTGATCACCGCACTCGGCGGCGGCTACGGCCCCGGCACCCCGCGTGAGGGCTGGGACCACTCGACCGCGTACCTGGAGCGCATCGTCGGCGACCTGTGGCAGGCCGAGCTGACCCTGGTCAAGCGGGAGCTGACGGTCGCCGCCACCACGCCGGAGATGGAGTCGCTGCGCGACCTCGCGGCCTCCCTGCACGACACCGCCCGCGACAACGCCCGCGAGGCGGGCCGGGCGCTCGCCGGGAACTGACCCCGGCCGCACGGGTTCACCGGCACCGCGTTCCCCCCTCGCCGGGGCGGCACGCGGTGCCGTGGCGCGTCCGGCGCCTCAGAGTGCCGGGGCCGCGTGGGCCGTCACCGGCGGAGGGGCGAGGACCGCGCGGGCCTGGCCCGAGGTGACGCGCTGGACGACGAGGATGCCAAGGACGCCCGCCACCACCACGAGCACCGAGATCGCCAGCGACACCGGGAGCCGCTCCTGCCCGAACACCGCTCCGCCGAGCAGCGACAGCACCCCGTGCCCCACCCACGCGCCCCACCAGACGTTCACCAGCCGCGCGTCCCTCGGCGCGACCGCACCCCGCGAGCTCGCCCCGTGCACCTGGAGCACCAGACCGCGCGGCACCCACAGGTTCATCAGCGGGATCAGCCAGGCCACGATCGCGAGCACGCGTGACACCGGCAACCGCCCCGCACTGAGCACCGCCGCGTTGCGGCGGCAGCGCGCGAACCACACCAGGAACAGCACCACCACGACTACTGTGACCCGAACATAGAGCGGCATGGCCCACGGCGGCACGGACCCGGAACCTGCCGGGCGCGACCGTACGAACAGCGCGTACCAGACGTCCGCGACGGTCGCCGCGGCGAGCGCCGCCTGCGCGCAACGGGCCGACGCCCAGGGTGCCTTGACGGGGGAATCGGGTATCACGGTGACCTGGCTCTCTCGGGACGCGCGGGCGGCCGTACACGGGACCATCCGGCGGGAGGGGTGGCCGCTTCCGGCGGAGTCGCCGCGGGCCGGTCGGATCATACGTGCGACGGGGTACCCGGTCCTCCCCGGTACCGGGGGCGCACTCGCCCGGCGGGCCGCGGACAAGGAAGATGTGCGCAGGACGATCATCCCACCGACGCGGAGGAGCGGAATTCATGCCGCACGAGCGTGCCGGCCGACCGGCCGGACCCGAGGACCTTGTCGATGTGGCCCGACTGGTCACGGCGTACTACGCGCTGCACCCCGACCCCGCCGACCCGGCCCAGCGGGTGGCGTTCGGGACGTCGGGGCACCGGGGCTCGTCCCTGGCCACCGCGTTCAACGAGGACCACATCGCCGCCACCAGCCAGGCCATCTGCGAGTACCGCGCCGCCCAGGGCGTGACCGGGCCGCTGTTCCTCGGCGCCGACACGCACGCCCTGTCCGAGCCCGCGCGGGTCACCGCGCTGGAGGTGTTCGCCGCCAATGGTGTCACCGTGCTCATCGACAGCGCGGACGGCTACACCCCGACCCCGGCCGTCTCGCACGCCATCCTCACCCATAACCGCGACCGGGGCTCCGGCCTCGCGGACGGCGTGGTCGTCACCCCGTCGCACAACCCGCCCGCCGACGGCGGCTTCAAGTACAACCCGCCCAGCGGCGGCCCCGCCGCCTCCGAGGCGACCTCCTGGATCCAGGACCGCGCCAACCAGATCATCGCGGCCGGGCTGAAGGACGTGCAGCGGCTCTCGTACACCCGCGCGCTCGCCGCCGACACCACACAGCGGTACGACTTCCTCGGCACCTACGTCGCCGATCTGCCCGCCGTGCTGGACCTGGACGCCGTCCGCGCGGCCGGGGTGCGCATCGGGGCCGACCCGCTCGGCGGCGCCTCGGTCGCCTACTGGGGCCGGATCGCGGAGGAGCACGGGATCGACCTGACCGTGGTCAACCCGCACACCGATCCCGCCTGGCGGTTCATGACGCTCGACTGGGACGGCAAGATCCGCATGGACTGCTCGTCGCCGTACGCGATGGCCTCCCTCATCGAGCGGCGCGACCGGTTCCGGATCTCGACCGGGAACGACGCCGACGCCGACCGGCACGGCATCGTCACCCCCGACGCCGGGCTGATGAACCCCAACCACTATCTCGCGGTGGCCATTTCCTACCTCTACCGCAACCGCCCCGAGTGGCCGGTGGACGCGGGCGTCGGCAAGACCCTCGTCTCCTCCACGATGATCGACCGGGTCGCCGCCGACCTCGGGCGTCCGCTCGTCGAAGTGCCCGTCGGCTTCAAGTGGTTCGTGGACGGACTGGCGGGCGGCACCCTCGGGTTCGGCGGCGAGGAGTCCGCCGGGGCGTCCTTCCTGCGCCGGGACGGCTCGGTGTGGACCACCGACAAGGACGGCATCCTGCTCGCCCTGCTCGCCTCGGAGATCACCGCCGTCACCGGCCGTACGCCCTCCGAGCACTACGCCGACCTCACCGGCCGGTTCGGCAGCCCCGCCTACGCCCGGATCGACGCGCCCGCGAACCGTGAACAGAAGGCGCTGCTGGCCAAGTTGTCGCCCGAGCAGGTCACCGCCGCCACCCTCGCGGGCGAGGAGGTCACCGGTGTGCTCACCGAGGCACCCGGCAACGGGGCGCCCATCGGCGGGATTAAGGTCACCACCGCCAACTCCTGGTTCGCGGCCCGCCCTTCGGGCACCGAGGACGTCTACAAGGTGTACGCCGAGTCCTTCCTCGGCGCCGACCACCTCGCGCGGGTGCAGGACGAGGCCCAGGGCGTGGTGCTGGCGGCGCTCGGCGGCTGACCCCGCCCGCCGGGTCCACGGACATGGGTCCGCCCTGTACGCGACTCCCGCCGGAGCGCGTACAGGGCGGTTTCGTCAGCGAGTTGACGGAACGTCGGATCTATGCCGGGACCACGGAGTCGTCCTCGGGGAGCGCGCCGGAGAGGCGGTGCCGGGCGGCGATCAGGGCCATGTCCACGTCCCTGGTGCCCGTGGCCACGCACAGGCCGTACGACACGTCGGTCAGCCGCTGCCGCGCCTGTGCCGTGCTCTGCTCCGCACCGAGCAGGGTGAGCGCCTCGTACTGCGCGATCAGGTCCTGCAATATCGCGGGGTGTGCCATCAGCATGAGATCCGCCTCCCTGGGACGATCCGGACGCCGTTCAAGACGACGGCCGGTTACCCCCGCCGACGCCCTCCATGCACGTCGGACGGCACCCCCCCGCGCACCCCGCGCGCCCTCCACGCCCGCACCGGTGTTCGGGGCCCCGCGGAGAACGCGCAGAAGCCGATCATGTTGGCGCGCGACGGAGTTGACGAACCACTGTTTTCTGTCAGGTTCCGTAATTCGCCCACACAAGCTACACAGAGCCATCACTATGTGACGGACGGAAACGCGACGACCGGCTTCTGAGGGGGCGCCGGAGTCGCGCGAGGGGGTGCGTCCGCTCCACGGGAGCCGCGCTCACCCCTGCCCTGGGGAGGGACTTCACCGCATGAAGCGGACCGTACACAGCACCGTGACGACGCCCGCCGCACCCGGCCTTCCGGCCCGCGGGGCGGGGGCCGGTCACGCCGCACCGGCGGCACGGCGCACAGTTGCGCGACCCGGCGAAGGCACCGGAGTCCCGGCCCGGCCGGGCACGGCGGGCCGCTGAACCACACGGCACGACAAGGGAACCCGCCCGCGCGGAACGCGGGCGGGCCCCCGGTTCCGCACGCCCCGAGGCGTCGCGGCGGACCGGCACCATCACCTCCCACTCCGGCCGTGGAGCACACCCATGCACGCACACCACGGCGCGCGCCCCGTCGGCGCGCGCGTCACCCTGCTCACCGAGGGCACCTACCCGCACAGTCACGGCGGGGTCAGCGTCTGGTGCGACCAGCTCGTCCAGGGCATGCCCGACATCGACTTCGACGTCGTCGCCGTCACCGGCACCGGACACGAACCCCTCGCCTGGGAACTGCCCCCGCACGTCCGCGAGGTGCGGACCGTGCCCATGTGGGGCGCCACCCCGCGCGGACGCGCCCCCAGAGGCCGCGCCCGGCACCGGCTCGCCGCCACCTGGGAACGGTTCGTCACCGCGCTTCTCGACCCGCGCGCCGAACCAGGATTCGGCCCCGCCCTCTACGCCCTGGCACGCGCCGCCGCCGACGGCACCCTCGGCGCCTTCCTGCGCGGCGACGACGCCGTGGACATCCTCGCCGCCGTCTGGAACCGGCCGCACTCGGCCGTCCACCGGGCCCGGCCCACCCTGCACGACGCCGTCACCGTCACCGGGCTGCTGGAACACGCCCTGCGCCCGCTGGCCGCGCCGACGCCCCGCGAGGGCATCTGCCACGCCGTCAGCGGCGGGGTCGCCGTCCTGCCCGGCCTCGTCGCCCTCGACCGCTACGACGTACCGCTGCTGCTCACCGAGCACGGCGTCTACCTGCGCGAACGCTACCTCGGCTACCGCACCGCGCCCTACCGCTGGCCCGTCAAGGCGGTGATCCTCGCCTTCTTCCGGCTGCTCGCCGAGGAGACCTACCGGTGCGCCACGCTGATCACCCCCGGCAACCAGTACAACCGGCTCTGGGAGGAACAGGGCGGCGCCGCCCCCGACTCCATCCGCACCGTCTACAACGGCGTCGATCCGGCCGCCTTCCCGCCCGCCGGACCCGAACCCGACGCGCCCACCCTCAGCTGGGCCGGACGCGTGGACCCCATCAAGGACCTGGAGACCCTGATCCGCGCCTTCGCCCAGGTCAGGCAGGAGATACCCGAGGCACGGCTGCGGCTGTTCGGCGGCACACCGCGCGGCGGGGAGGCGTACCGGGAGCGCTGCGAGCGACTCGCCGCCGGGCTCGGCCACGGCGACGCCGTCGTCTTCGAGGGCCGGGTGGACGACATCCGCGACGCCTACGAGGCCGGGAACGTCGTCATGCTCTCCAGCATCAGCGAAGGCTTCCCGTTCACCCTGATCGAGGCCATGTCCTGCGGCCGGGCCACCGTCTCCACCGACGTCGGCGGCGTCCGCGAGGCCGTCGGGGACACCGGACTCGTCGTACCGCCGCGCGACCCCGGCGCGATGGCCCGTGCCGCCGTCACCCTGCTCACCGACCCCGCCCGGCGCCGCGCGATGGGCGAGGCCGCCCGGCTGCGGGTCGTCGAACAGTTCACGCTCCGGCAGACCATCGACACCTTCCGCGGCATCTACCTCGAACTGCCCGCGATGGCCCGGCCGTCCGTCGGGGTCTGGACGCCCGCCGAACCCGCCGCCCACGCACCCGGCGCACCGGCGCACGTCACCGGCGCGGGGAGCCTGGCCGGATGAGCGGACCCCAGCCGCTCTCCCCGGGCGGCCCCGAACAGGACACCCTCGCGCTGCGGCTCGCGGGCACCCCGGCCCGCGCCCGCCGCCACGACGACCACACCCTCACCCTCCGGCTGCCCGGCCGCACCGGACCCGACGAGGAGGCCGTCAGCCTGCTCGCCGCCGAACTCGCCGACCGCGTCGGCCCCGCCGTCCACCCCTACGAAGTGGCCGCGCTGCTGGAAGCCGAGGGCCTCACCGCCGAACGCATCCGCCGCCGCTACGGCCACCCCAACCTGTTCTCCCTGGCCACCGCCCTGTACGAACAGGTGCCCCGCACCTACCCCGAACCACCGCCCACCCCCGACCCCTGGCGCCCCGACCACCTGCGCTGCCTGCTGCGCGGTCTGCTGTTCGCGCTGCCCGGACTCGCCTATCTGCTCACCGCGCCCCTCTGGCACCCCGGTCGGCACGCCACCGCGCTCGCCGTCGCCGGACTCGTCTCCTGGGCCTGGGGCCAGGCCCTCGGCCACCGCGCCCACCTGCGCATGGCCGTCGGCCCCCGCGAGGCCGCCCGCACCCTGGCGACCGGCGCACCGGCGGGCGCCCTGCTGGCCACCGGCGCCGCACTGCCCGCCGCGCACAGCGGCACCGCGCTGCTCGCCGTCGCCGCCCAGTCGCTGTACCTCGCGGCGGCGGGCGTCCTGCTGGTCCTCGCCCGCGAACGGCTGCTGCTCGCCGCGCTCACCCCGCTCGTCGCGGGCACCGCCGCCCTGTACTGGACCGACCCCGCACCCCCGCTGCGCACCGGAGCCACCCTGCTCGCCCTCGCGGCCACCACCGCCGCCGCCGTCCACGCCCTGCGCCGCGCCCACACCGCGCCGCCCGCGGCGAGCGGCAACCGGCCCCGGCTGCTCGGCTCCGTCCCGCACGGGCTGTTCGGCCTCGCCGCGGGCGCCCTCGTCCTCCTCGAAGGACGGCAGGACCCATACGCGGTGATCGTCCTCACCGTCAGCATGGGCCCCGCCGAATGGCTGCTCTACCGGCACCGCGGCCTCGGCGTGCGCGCCCTGCGTGCCTCGACCACCCCGAACGGCTTCCTGCTGCGCTCCACCGCCGTCCTCGCGCTCTGCCTGCTCGGCTACCTGCTGCCGCTGCTCGGCGGCGCCCTGCTCACCGGCGCCGCGCCCGTCCCGCTGCTGCTCCTCGCCGCGGCACTGTGGACCGCGCTGCTCCTCCAGGCGTTCGGCGCGGCCTGGCCGCCCGCCGCCATCGGCCTCGCCGCGGCCGCCACCGCCGCCGCCGTCACCTGCCTGCGCCCCCCTGCGGGCGCGTTCACCCTGCCGCTGTGCTGCGGCGCCGCCGCGCTTTGCCTCCTCGGCTGCGCGCTGCGGCTCCTCGGCCGACCGGCCCGGCACGCCTGAACCGTTCGGGCAGCGCCCGCACCACCCCAACCAACGGAAGGACCACCTGAGTTGACCTCCGCACCACTCGCCGCCGTCACCGGCGCCGAAGGCTTCATCGGCTCCCACCTGACCGAGGCGCTGGTCGCCTCCGGGCACCGGGTCAGGGCGATGGCCCAGTACAACTCCTTCTCCTCGTACGGCTGGCTGGAGACCCTCGCCCCCGAGGTCCTCGACCACGTGGAGATCGTCCTCGGCGATGTCCGCGACCCCGGTTCCGTGCGCGGCCTCCTCGACGGCGCCGACACCGCCTACCACCTGGCCGCGCTCATCGCCATCCCGTACTCCTACCGGGCGCCGCACAGCTACGTGGACACCAACGTCACCGGCACCCTCAACGTCCTCGAAGCCGTACGGCAGTTGGGCACCCCCCGGCTGGTGCACACCTCCACCAGCGAGACCTACGGCACCGCGCGTACCGTGCCGATCACCGAGGACCACCCCATCAACACCCAGTCCCCGTACGCCGCTTCGAAGGCGGGCGGCGACCGGCTCGCGGACAGCTACCACGCCAGCTTCGGCACCCCGGTGGTCACCCTGCGCCCGTTCAACACCTTCGGGCCCCGCCAGTCCATGCGCGCCGTCATCCCCACCGTCATCGGCCAGGTCGCGGCGGGGGAGCGCACCATCACCCTCGGAGACCTGCGCCCCACAAGGGACTTCACCTTCGTCAAGGACACCGCGCGGGCCTTCCTCGCCGTCGGCACCGCGCCCGCCGCCGAGGTCGTCGGACGCACCTTCAACGCCGGGACCGGCGGCGAGATCTCCGTCGGGGACCTCGTCGCGCTCATCGGCAAGGTCATGGACAGCGCCCTCGACGTCCGCGAGGACACCGCCCGCGTCCGGCCCGCCGCCTCCGAGGTGATGCGACTGGTCGCGGACGCCTCCCGGCTCACCGCCGCCACCGGCTGGGAACCCGCGCACAGCCTGGAGGAAGGACTCGCCCACACCGCCGAGTTCTTCCGCGCCCCGGCCAACCTGGCCCGCTACAAGACCGGCATCTACAACATCTGACCCGCCCGCACCCACCGACGCCCACGACGTCACCCGCACCCACCGAGGAGAACCCCGTGCACGCAGTCATCCTGGCCGGAGGCAAGGGCGTACGGCTCCGCCCCTACACCACCGCCCTGCCCAAGCCGCTCGTCCCGATCGGCGACCAGCACGCCATCCTGGAGATCGTCCTCCGCCAGCTCTCCACCGCCGGATTCACCGGCTGCACCATCGCCATCGGCCACCTCGGGGAGATCATCCGCGCCTACGTCGGCGACGGCTCCCAATGGGGCATGTCCATCGACTACGCCACCGAGGACAGTCCCCTCGGCACGATGGGCCCCCTGCTCACCCTGCGCGACAAGCTCCCCGAGCACTTCCTGGTGATGAACGGCGACGTACTCACCGACCTCGACTACGCCGACGTGCTCCACCGCCACCAGAACTCCGGCGCGCCGCTCACCATCGCCACGTACGCCCGCAAGGTCCGCATCGACTTCGGCGTGCTCACCACCGCCGCCCGGCGGGTGGTCGCCTTCACCGAGAAGCCCAGCATGGACTACCGGGTCTCGATGGGCGTCTACGGCGTCAGCCGCGCCACCCTCGACGGCTACACGGCGGGCCTGCCGCTCGGCTTCGACGAACTCGTCCTCGACCTGCTCGCCGCCGAGAACCCGCCGCACGCCTACGAGTTCGAGGGCTACTGGCTGGACATCGGCCGCCCCGACGACTACGACCGGGCCAACGCCGAGTTCACCACCCAGAAGTCGTTCCTCCTCAAGGGGGCCTGAGCCCGTCATGCGCATCCTCGTCCTCGGCGGCACCGGACACCTCGGCCGCCATGTGACGGAACACCTGCGCGCCCTTGGGGGCGCGCGGGTCCTCGCGGCGGGCCGTACGCCCGCCGCGGAGTTCCGTATCGACCTCGCCGCCGACCCGCCCGAGCTGATGGCGAAGACACTGGCCGCCGCCGCGCCCGACGCCGTGGTCAACTGCGCGGGCGCGACCGGCGGCGACCCGGTCGCCCTCGCCGAGGCCAACGCGCGCGGGCCCGCCGTCCTCGCCGCCGCGCTCCGCGCGGCCGTGCCCACCGCACGCCTGGTCCACCTCGGCTCCGCCGCCGAGTACGGACCCGGCGTGCCCGGCTCGCCGGTGCCCGAGACGGCCCCCGCGAGCCCGGTCACCCCCTACGGCGCGACCAAACTCGCGGGCACCCTCGCCATCGGCGCCGCCGGGCTCGACGCCGTCGTGCTCCGCGTCGGCAACCCCGTCGGCCCCGGCGCCCCGGAGACCGGGCTGCCCGGCCGGATCGCGGCACTGCTGCGCGCCGAGGGCTCCGACCCGGCCGCCGTGCTGCGGCTCGGGGACCTCTCCGCGCACCGCGACTTCGTGGACGTCCGCGACCTCGCCCGCGCTGTCGCCCTCGCCCTGACGGTACGGGGCGCGCTGCCGCCGGTGCTCAACATCGGCGGCGGACTGGCCGTACCCGTACGGGAGTTGGTGCGCGGCCTCGTGGACCGGGCCGGGTTCCGCGGGCGCCTGGAGGAGAACACCGGCGGTTCGGCGCGCTCCGGCCGGGTGTCCTGGCAGTGCTCCGACATCACGGCCGCCGGGGAGGCGCTCGGGTGGTGGCCGGAACACGGTCTGGACGACGCCCTGGACGCGCTCTGGGCCGGATTCTCCGACGGCGGGGGAGGCGGCCGGTGAGCCTGCTCGTCCCGCTGTACGTCCATCCCGCCGAGGACCCCGGCGCCTGGCACCGGCTGATCGCCGCAGCCGGGCGCACCTTCGGCGTCGTCCTCAACCCCGCGAACGGTCCCGGCACGGCGCCCGATCCCGCGTTCGCCGCCGCGGCGGCGGCCCTGCGCGAGGCGGGCGCCCGCCTGCTCGGTTACGTGGACACCGACTACGGCGTCCGCGAACGCGCCGACGTCGTCGCGGATCTGCGGCGGCACCGGGAGTGGTACGGCACCGACGGGTGCTTCCTGGACCGGGTCACCGCCGGGCCCGACGGGGTGCCGGGGTGTCGGCGGCTGGCCCGTGAGGCGCGTGCGATCGGTGCGGGGCCGGTGGTCATCAACCCCGGTGTCCATCCGGCGCCCGGCTACGTCCGGCTCGCCGATCTCACCGTCACCTTCGAGGGGCACTGGTCCACCTACGTCTCCGCCTTCACCCGCCCCGAGTGGGCGTCCCGCCATCCCCCCGACCGTTTCTGCCACCTGGTCTACGGCGTCCCCGCCCCCCTCGTCCCCCTGGCCGTCCGCACGGCCCACGAACGCGGCGCCGCGGTCTGCGGCCCCGTAACGGGCGAACCCCCCAACCCCTGGTCCCGCCTCACCCCGGCCCTGGCGGAAACAGGCTCATAACCCACCCTCCAGCGCGGGCCCGCCGTCACCGGTCGCGCAGTTCCCCGCGCCCCTTGAAGGAGTTGCCACCCGCGCTCGCCTGTCGGTTGCCCTTGGGCGCCGGCTCCTTCACAGCGGGCGTCGGCAGGAACCCCCCAGGGGCGCGGGGAACTGCGCGAGACGGACAGCGGGCCCGCACTTGATGACGTGCCTGTGCCGCAACTCCTTGAGGAGCGCGGGGAGCCGCGCGACCGGCCGCAGCGGGTGCGCACCCGAAGATGATCACGGAGTGCTCTGGGCTGCGGAGTTGAAACCCCCGCCGTCTCCAAGGAAGTTCACAGACTTTCCTGGCATGCCCCGGTCACTTCTGTCACTCTTTCGTCAGCCTCTCGTGAGGCCGTACAGCGATTCGCGCAACCCCCAGCATTCGAGCGGCCGGAATCCCGGCCGCCGTGGAAGGAGTAGCGTTGAGATCGACCCCCCACAGAGTGCTCGGCGCGGCCGTCGTGGCCGTCGCCACCGCAGCCGCTCTTGTCCTGCCCGCAGGGTCCGCCTCCGCGCGGACCGTGCAGCGGAGCGCACCGGCGGCCTGCGTCGCCACCCAGGTCGTCGCCAACGGCGGCTTCGAGAGCGGTGGTTCGCCCTGGACGCAGTCCACCTCGGGCCTCGTCACCAGCCGCGCCGGACAGACCGCCCACGGCGGCACCTCGTTCGCCTGGCTCGACGGCACCGGCAGCACCCGGACGGACACGCTCACCCAGAGCGTCACCGTCCCGGCGGGATGCGCCTCCGCCAGTCTGAACTTCTGGCTGCACACCGACACCGCCGAGACGACCACCACCACCGCGTACGACAAACTGGCCGTCAAGCTCGGCTCCAGTACCCTCGCCACGTACTCCAACCTGGACAAGAACACCGGGTACGTCCAGAAGACGCTGGACGTGAGCGCGTTCGCCGGGCAGACGGTCGCCCTGTCGTTCACCGGGACCGAGGACTCCAGCCTCAAGACGAGTTTCGTGGTGGACGACGTCGCCCTGAACACCTCCGGCGGCTCCACGCCCACCGCCGACCCGGCCCGCACCCCGGCCGCGCCCGGCTACACGGTGAACCTCACCAGCGACACGGCCGGGTTCGTGTGGACCGGCCACGAGAGCGTGACCTTCACCAACGCCGCCGGCACCGCGCTGAACGAGGTCTACCTCCGCCTGTGGGACAACGCCCACGGCACCTGCGCCAACATGCCGATCAAGGTCACCAACGTCACCGGCGGAACGGCCGGGGACCTCACGGTGGACTGCACCGCGCTGAAGATCAGCCTGCCCGCCGCGCTCGACCCGGGCCGGAGCGCGACCATCGGCTTCGACCTCGGCATCACCGTGCCGAGCGGCGCCGACCGGTTCGGCCACGACGGCGCGTTCGCCTTCATCGGCAACGCCCTGCCCGTTCTCGCGGTCCGCGACGGCTCCGGCTGGCACCTCGACCCGTACACCAACAACGGCGAGTCGTTCTACTCCCTGGCCGCCGACTTCAAGGTGACCCTGGACCACCCCAGCTCCCTCCTGGTCCCGGCCACCGGCGCTTCCACCGACACCCCCGGCAGCAGCGGCCGTACCGTCACCACGGCGACCGCGTCCAAGGTGCGGGACTTCGCCTGGGCCGCCGGGCCGTTCACCAGGATCTCCGGCACCTCGCCGGGCGGCGTCCCGGTCAACGTGTACTCGGTGAGCGGCATCAGCTCCGCATCCGCCCAGTCCATGCTCAGCACCGCCAAGAGCGCCGTGGACGCGCACAGCGCACGGTTCGGGGCGTACCCGTACGGCGAACTGGACGCCGTCATCGACAACAACTTCTGGTTCGGCGGCATGGAGTACCCCGGCTTCGTCCTCGACCTGGTCAGCACCACCGCGCTCACCCACGAGATCGCCCACCAGTGGTGGTACGGCATCGTCGGCGACGACGAGTACAACAGCCCCTGGCTGGACGAGGCGTTCACCGACTACGCCACCGACCTCGCCCAGAACAAGACCGGCGGCAACTGCTGGAGCGGCGTCTCCTGGGCGTCGAGCGCCGAGAAGATCACCAACCCGATGGCCTACTGGGACACGCATTCCAACCGGTACTCCACGGTGATCTACGGCTACGGCAAGTGCGCCCTGCACGACCTGCGGCGCCTGATCGGGGACACCGCGATGGCCAAGCTGCTCAAGGACTACGCCACCGCCCACTGGTACGGCGTGTCCACCACGGCCGAGTTCAAGGCCGCCGCGCAGGCCGCGACCAGCACCGACCTCACCTCGTTCTGGACCCAGCACCGCATCGAGGGCTGACCGGCGGCCGGCGGGCGCCCCCCCCCGCCCCCCCCCCCCCCCCCCCCCCCCCCCCCCCCCCCCCCCCCCCCCCCCCCCCCCCCCCCCCCCCCGAACCCCCCCCCCCCCGCGGGC
>NZ_JAHRXF010000028.1 GCF_019104725.1 Streptomyces corallincola
CCCCGCCGCCCCCCACCCCCCCGGCACCCCCGCCCCCGCCGAGGCCCGCGCCGCCGACCGCGTCGCCCACACCGCCGCCGAGGCCGCGCCCCGTGCCCGCCCCGGTGAGCTACCCGGCGTACCGCCCGAAGGCCACCGGTCACGTGGTGACCAAGCACCGTTCGCCGGTCACCTACGTCCTGCTCATCACCGTCCCCGCGATCGTCGCCGTCGCGGCGCTGCGCCCGCGCTGACGCGCCGGGCCCCATTCCAGGAGGAACCTGTTGTCGGATTGGCTTGTTCTCGTCCTCTCGATGCTGGCGGCCTGCGCCGTGGTCGTCGTGATCGTCCTTGTGCGCAGCAGGAGGGCACCGGAGGACGAGGACCCCAGTGAGACGCCGGACGTCATCGAGTACATGACGATGTGGATCGGTGTCGTCTACGCGATCGTGCTCGGTCTCGCCATCGCGGGCGTGTGGGAGGCGCGCAGTGCGGCCCAGGACCATGTGCAGGCCGAGGCTCAGGCGCTGCACGAGGTGTCCGAGCGGGTCCGGGTCTACCCGGCGGACGTGCGGGACCGCATCCGCGGCGACATCGACACGTACGTGACGTACGTCGTGCACACCGAGTGGAAGTCGATGATCGACCACGACGAGGTGACCGCGCGCGGAGCCGAGCTGCTGTCGCGGGTGCGCAACGACGTGACGGACTACCAGCCCGCGAACGACTTCGAGGCGCAGGCGTACCAGCCGCTGCTGGACCAGATCGCCGCCGCCGACCAGGCGCGCAACGCGCGCGCCGACTCCACCGGGCCGACGATGCCGCCCGTGGTGTGGTGGGGTCTGCTGGCCGGGGCGGTCATCACCGTCGGCATGGTCTTCGCGCTCCAGATCCGGCGCACCCCGCGGGAACTGATCCTGGCCGGGCTGTTCTCGGTGACCATCGCGTTCATGCTGTTCCTGATCTGGGACTTCGACGTGCCGTACAGCCGGGGCATCGCGGCCACGGCGGAACCGTTCGAGAGCCTGTTCCCCAACGCCAGGTGACCGGGTGCGGGGCGCCGGGGCAGGGCTCCGGGCGCCCCGCGTCCTTCCGGTCGGCGTCCGTTCCCCGCACGGACCGGTCCGTCCCCGCCCGGCGGTGCTTTTCGCCCGCCCGGCCGAGGCGCGTACCCCGTTCGCGCTACTCCGTTCGCGCGGGGGCTTCCGGCTTCCTAGCGTTCCCGACGACGAGGTGCGTTGCCGGCCCGAGCGGAAGCGGTCCGCCGTGCCACGCCTCGGGACCGGAGGATGAGCATGCGTCTGATGAGCCTCGCCTGGGTCGCGCTCCTGGGCACGGCGGCCTACGCCTTCGGGGGCCCCTCGGTCCTCGCGGGCGGTGTGGAGAACGACGCCGCGCCGTTCGGTCTCGATCTGCCGTCCAGCATCGCGCCGGGCGGCCGGATGGACCTCCATCTGGACCGCAGCCAGTGCCAGGGGCTGGCCACCATAGCCTCGGGGATCTTCGACACCGTGAAGATCCCCAAGGAGCGGGACACCGCCTCGGTCACCGTCAACAGCGGAGCCCGGCCGGGTGCCGCGTACCGGATCACGGTGGACTGCGACGGGACGAGCCGCTCCAGGGAACTGACCATCGCGTCGGGCGGCGGAGGAATCGGCGGCGGTATCGGCAACGCCATCGGCGGGGTCGGCAACGCGGTGGGCGGGGTCGGCAGCACGATCGGCGGCGTCGGCAACGCGATCGGCGAGGTCGGCCCGGACGGCACGGGCCCGCAGCCGGTGCCGCTGCCGGTGACCGGCGGGGTGGACGCGGGCGTCGGCGGCGGCAGCAGGGGCCTCGATCTCCAGGAGATCGGGTTCGGCGCCCTGCTGGTGGCGGGGTCCATCGGCGCGGCCCACCGCGTCGCCCGCCGCCGCGGCACCCCGGACGGCGGCTGAGAGGGCGACGGACGCCCGGGCCGGGAGCCGGGAGCGACAACGGGCGGGGGCGGCGCCCGGTCACCCGGTACGCCGCCCCGCACGAGCCCGTCGGAGAGCCGGGACCCCTCAGACCCGGTTCTCCTGACGGCGGCGCAGCCAGTACGCGCCGCCACCGATCAGCGCACTGCCCACCAGGGTGCCGCCGATGGCCAGGTCGGCGGGCGTGGCCCCGCTGGTGGTGCTGCCGCCGAGGCCGCCCGCCACGGCACCGAGCACCGTGAAGGCACCGGGGCGGATGAGCCGGCGGTTGTCGCAGTCCACGGCGATGTCGTACCGGCCCGGAGCGGTGTCCCGGCTGATCCGGGCGACCCCGCGCGAGGTGTCGTCGCGGACCGGGGCGAGCCGGATGGTGCCGAACGCGGTCGAGGTGGCCGTACCGCCCCGGCAGCCCTCGACGGTGACCGAGAGCCGGCCCCCCGCCGCGACGACGTTCGGGGTGGCGATGATGTCGCGCGGGCCGTTGCCGCCACCCCGCCCGAAGCCGTTGCCGCCCCCGGGGCCGAAGTTGTTGCCGCCTCCGGGACCGAAGTTGTTGCCGTTGTTGTTCCCGAGGCCGTTCCCTCCGTTGGGGAAGCCGTTGCCGGGGAAGTTGCCGTTCGGGTAGCCGTTGCCGGGAATGACGACGGCGCCGCCGCCGGGCCCGACGTTGCCGCCTCCCGGCACGGTGACGACACCGTTGCCGGACTGGCCGTTCCCGTTGCCCATGCCGTCGGCGACGGCCACGGGAGTGGCGAGCCCGAGCGCGGCGACCGCTGCGCACGCGGCCGCCAGGGCACGTTGGTTCCGCATCTGATCCTCCGCGGGAGGCACCCCGGAGTCCGTCCTCCGGGTCAATCGGCGAGAAAGCACCTCCCGCCTGCACCCTCGGACGCCCGGAACACGCCCGCATGTCGAGAATGGTCCGTCCTGGTGAGCGCACCCACCCTCGAAAAAGCACACAATCCGATATTCCCGCAGGTCACGGACCGTCAGAAAAATCCTTTCGGCTGCAACTCGGATGGCGCACCCACGGGGTGACGGGCCACCCGTTCGCCCGCCGCCCCGTCGCAGCCCGCCCGGCCGGGACTTAGCTTTCTACCGAGCGCGAGGCACCTGGCGCCGGCCGTCGAGAGGGGAAGGCGAATGTCTGGTTCCGATCCGGCCGAGGTGGCCGAAGAGGAGGAGCGGCGGCGGAAACGGGCGCCCTGGGGCGTGATAGCGCTGGTGCTGCTGACCGGGCTGGCGCTCATCCGCAACGGCTCGGGCGAGTTCGACAGCGGACCGCCGCAGCCCGCGTCGGCCGCGGCGGCGGACGCCCGGAGCACCCCGGAGCCGGTGGTGGGCACCTCGTCCGCGCTGGCGTACTCGGCGGCGGACCGGGTGCGCATCCCGGCCATCGGCGTGGACGCGCCGGTGGTGCCGGTCGGGCTGGACGCTCAGGGCTTCGTGGGCGCCCCGCCGCCCGACGACCCCAACCTGGCGGGCTGGTTCACCGGGGCGGTCTCGCCGGGCGAGAAGGGCACGGCGGTCGTCGTCGGGCACGTGGACAACAAGCAGGGCCCCGCGGTGTTCTACGGGCTCGGTTCGCTGCAGAAGGGCAACCGGATCGAGGTGCGCCGCGAAGACGGGAAGACCGCCGTGTTCGACATCTACGGGGTGGAGGTCTTCGCCAAGGCCGACTTCCCGAGCGACCGGGTCTACGGCTCCAAGGGCACGCCGGAACTGCGCGTGATCACCTGCGGCGGCGGCTTCACCAAGCAGAACGGCTACGACGGCAACGTGGTCGTCTTCGCCCGCCTGGCGTCGGTCCGCTGAGGGACCGGCACCGGGCGGGCGGCGGGCGCCGTCAGATACGGCGCGGGGGCACGGTGAGGTGGTAGCCGGAGTCCAGGAGGTACGGCAGGTATTCGCGGATCGCGCGGACACTCTGCGAGCGGTCGCCCCCGGCGTCGTGGGAGAGCACCACGACACCGGGGGCGGCGCCGCTCTCGACCCGGTCGATGATGGTGGAGGTGCCGGGGACCTCCCAGTCCGTGGTGTCCACGGTCCACGCCATCGGCTCCATGCCCATCTTCGCGCCCAGTTGGAAGGCCGCCTTGTTCCAGGCGCCGTAGGGGGCGCGGAACCACTGGGGGCGCTCGCCGTAGGCGTCCTCGATGACATCGCTGGTGCGTTCCATCTCGGACTTGATGTCGCCGCGGTCGAGCTGGGTCAGCAGCGGGTGGGTCCAGGTGTGGTTGCCGACGACGTGCCCGTCCTCGGCCATCCTGGCGATGAGTTCCTTGTTGTCCACGGCCATCTCCCCGCACACGAAGAACATGGCGCGCACGTCGTACTTGGCGAGGGTGTCGAGGATGTGCGGGGTGTAGTCGGGATGGGGTCCGTCGTCGAAGGTGAGCATCATCCGGCGGCCCTTGGTGGAGATCCGCAGGATGGGCTCGTGGCGGACCTTCAGCTTCTTCGGCGCGGAACGGGGCGGACCGTAGCCGGTGAGGGGGCGGAGCCGGAAGGCGGACGACTTGGGCGCCTGGCGTGCCTGCGGCCCGGCGACCGGGACGCTGACGGTACGGGCCGTTTCCTCGCCGCCCGCCATGAGGACGCCCGCGGTGGTGCCCGCGGCCCCCACGGCGGCGGCCGATGCCAGCAGGAGCCTGCGCCGGGTGAAGAACTGATCCTTCTGCATGAACCATCAGTCGCCCGGCGGGGCGCCGCCGCACCACACCGGCACCGGTGCGGCGGCGCGAATACGCCCGTTCGGAGTACGGCGGCCCGGTGCGCGCTCCCCCTGACGGCCCAGCCCTCGCACAGCCGGCTCTCAGCAGGACGACAGCCCGAGGGCGCCGTACAGAGGGGCCGTACGGACCGGGCTCGGGGCGGAGGGCCTTCTTCCGATAGCCTCGCCGCCGTGACGGAACAGCACGAGCACGCAGAGCACGCGAACCGCTTCGAGCGGGGTACCGACGGCCCCAAGGTGATCCTGGCCGGAGTGGACGGCTCCGAGTCGTCGCTGCGCGCCGCCGCCTACGCGGGCGGTCTGGCGCGGCGGCAGAACGCGCTGCTGGCGGTGGTGTACGTGCAGCCGGTGCTGGCCGCCGGGGCGGCGCTCGGCGCGCCGGTCGCGGAGACGACCGACGAGATCGCGGAGGGCCTGATCGCGCACATCCGCGAGGCCACCGAGCGGGTCAAGGGGATATTCGAGGTGCGCTGGGAGTTCCACACCTTCCGCGGCGACGCCTACAACGGCCTGGTGACGGCCGCCGACGAACTGAAGGCGGACGCGGTGGTGGTCGGCGCCTCGGAGCAGGCGGGGCACCGGATCGTCGGCTCGGTGGCGGTACGGCTGGTGAAGGCGGGACGCTGGCCGGTGACGGTGGTTCCCTAGAGCCCGCCCGACAACTCCCGCCTGCCCGGCGGGTGGCCGGGGTCGGGGGCCGGATGTCCGCACCCCGCCCCCGTGCCCGGTCCCCGCACTGGACGCCGTCCTGCTCTCAGTCGCCCATGACCAGCCCGTCGGCGGCGGCGCCCCGGCTGAGCACCACGTCCCGGATGCGGTCGCGGACGCCCTGGAGTTCGGCGCCGTCCGCGATGGCCTGGTTGAGACCGACCACGCGGCCCGCGTCGAGGTCGTACATCTGCGGGACGTACTCGGCCCTGGTGACGCGCCAGCGGGTGCCCGGCCGGGACGGCGGGGCGAAGGTGAAGCGGGCGAGGGTGGAGTCGTTGCCACGCGAGTCCTGCACGCCCCGGTCGTTGTACATCTCCCCCGCGACCTGGTCGCCGAGCCCGTAGACGACCCAGGTGCCGTTGACCTTCTGGTACGCCTGCGGGACGTGGGTGTGGGTGCCGAGGATCAGGTCCACGTCCGGGCGGCCGTTGGTCCGCGACGCGGTGAGCCGCTCGGCCAGCGCGGTCTGGAAGCCGTCCGGGGCGTCCTGCCAGGCGGTGCCCCAGTGCACCGAGACCACGACCACGTCCGCACCGGCCAGCCGGGCGGCGCGGGCGTCGGAGATCATCCGGCCCGCGTCCACCACGTTCACCGCCCACGGCTCGCCCGGCGGCAGCCCGTTCGCCCCGGTGCCGTAGGTGTACGACAGATGCGCGACCCGCGCCGGTCCGGCCTGGTACATCGTCACCGAGCGGCCCTCGCCCTCGGTGCGGGCGGTGCCCGCGTGGCGCAGGCCGACCCGGTCCATCGCGGCGAGGGTGCGGCGGACGCCGTCGGTGCCGTCGTCCAGGGTGTGCTCGGAGGCGGTGGCGCAGCCGTCGTAGCCGGTACCGGCGAGGCCGTCGGCGAGCTGCGGCGGGGCCAGCACCCCGCCGGTTCCCGTGCCGCCCGTGCCGTCGGCCGTCACCGCGGTCTCCAGGTGGCACAGCGCCAGATCGGCGCCGCGCAGCGCGGGTTCGGCGCCCGCGAACATCGGGCGGAAGTCGTAGCCCCCGCCGCGCGCGTCGAAGCGGGCCCGCTCGACCACCGAGGCGTGCGGCACCACGTCGCCGGAGGCGGCGAGGGTGAATTCGCGCGCGGCGGGCGGTGCGGACAGCGGGGCCGCCGCGACCCCGTGCCCCTCGTTCTGGCAGGCGGCGCCGACGGCGAGCAGCGCCGTCAGCGCCAGCGCCACCTGATGCCTGCGTCCGATCATCACGTCACCCCAGGATCGTCGTATCTACGGACGTCGTATTTACCGACAAAGCCTTGACGGGCCTATGGGTATGAAGCGGGACGCTCCGGCAAACGGTCCGGACGGCGCAATTAGCCCGTCCGGCGCTCTCCGGGCGGCGGACACGCCCGGCGCGTGCGACCGTTCGGCGCCCCCGCGCGGGGTCCGGCCGACCGTTCACCGCCTCCGGGCGACCGTCCGGCGCACCGTCCGCGCACGCCCCCTGCCGCCGGGCGCGGGTCTGCGCTGCCATACGGCCATGACGCCCGGAACATCGCTCACCCCCCGGACGACCACCGCCGAGCACGAACTCGCCGCGCTCCAGCGCGAGCACGGCGGCCCGCTGTTCGCGCTGCTGCTGCGGCTCAGTGACGGAGACCGGCAGCGCGCCGAGGATCTGCTCCAGGAGACCCTGGTGCGGGCCTGGCAGCATCCCGAGGCGCTGCGCGCGGACGCCTTCGAGTCGGTACGGCCCTGGCTGGTGACGGTGGCCCGGCGGCTCGCCATCGACGCCCGGCGGGCCCGCGAGGCACGCCCGTTCGAGTCCGGCGAGGAGGTCCCGGAGAACGCGCGGACGACCGCCGACCCGGCCGAGCGGGCCGCCGCCGCCATCGACGTACGGGAGGCTGTGAAGACTCTCACGCCGGAGCACCGTGACGTCCTGCTGCTGGTGTATGTGCGCGGGGCCAGTGTGGCGGAGGCGGCGCGGACTCTGGGCATCCCGCCCGGTACCGTGAAGTCGCGCGCTTACTACGCACTGCGGGCTCTACGCAAGGGCCTTCCGGGATACGCGGCCGACCTGCGGTGAAACCGAAGGCACCGTCAAGTTTCGGCAAAGCGCCTTGCCGTGACCCCTGCCTGGGCCATGAGCTTGCCTCATCCGTGTTCCGGACGGGGCGGGTCGTGTGCCCCGGGCTGCCGGGCGACGCGCACGCACCGGAGGAAGGCAGGAAGGGATGCCGCACACAGGGCACGAGAGCACGGACGGCAGCGGTACGTGGGCCGTTCCGATGGCGTGGTTCTACGCCGAGTACATCGCGGACGAAGTGCTGCGCACCGGCGATCTGATGCCGCCGACGTCGTTCGAGTTCCGGGCCGGGCGGGAGGCGCTGGCACTCACCGTCTTCCTGTCCGACACCGACGGGGAGCTGTCCGGCATCCGGGTCGTCACCCAGCTGGAGAACTGGCTGTCGCTGACGGCGTACGACCAGCCGTGGCAGGAGTGGGTGCGCGGCCGGATGGCCGAACTCGCCCGCCGGGAGGCGGAGGAGGGCGATCCGTCGCCGGATCTGGCGCTCGCCGCCGAGGCGTGGCGCTGGCTGGAGGAGACCGAGCTGCTGGCGCCCGACCTGGACGCGGTGCCCGGCGGGGGCGTGCTGCCCGGCGAGGACGACGGGCCGCAGGTCTGGACTCCGGCGTGGCGGCTGGGGCTGCCGCTGGGGCACCTGGCGATCCACCTGTTCTGAGCAGGGGCAGGAGCCGGGTGCGGACCGGGGCAGGGGGGCGGGGTGATCAACTGTCGTACGAACGGCCGGAATTCGATCCCGTCCGCGAGTCCCGCTGCGCCGGACGACAGGTGGCCGGGCGTCAGGTCACGATTCGGTACGGCCCTTGAGCGATTCGGCTCTGCGCCGCGTACGGATGGGAGCAAGGAGTAACCCCACCCGCACTCATCGGCACGAGGATTCGGCATGTGGTCCCTGGAGAGGCATCGTGATGTCGGCGCGTACGCGCTCGGCGTGCTGGACGAAGCGGCGGCCTTCCGCTTCGAGGACCACCTCGTGACGTGCCCTCGGTGCACCGCGCAGGTGACCGAATTCGGTCCCACCGCACGGCAGTTGATGCTGTACCGCAAGTCCACCCCGCCTTTCGTCGCGCCCCTGGCCGAGCCCGGCCCCCGGCTGCTGGAGCGGCTGCTGCGCGAGCAGGCCCGGCGCCGCCGGGCGGGCCGCCGACGCCTGCTGTACGGCCTGGCCGCCTCGGTGGTCCTGGCGGTGGCCGGTCCCGCCCTGACCGCGTTCGCGGGGCATCCGGGGCAGGGGTCGGTGACCAGTGCGGCGACCGATCCGGGTACCGGGGTGTCGGCGCGGGTGACCAGCGAGGACACCGGGCAGGGCAGCCGTGTCGAGCTGACGGTGCGGGACGCCTCCGGGCCGCACACCTGCCGACTGGTCGTCGTCGGGCGGGACGGCTCCGAGCAGGTCGTGGGCGGGTGGCGGGTGGGCGGCGGGGAGCACGCGGCGACCTCCACGATGGCGGGCACCACGATGCGCCCGGAAGAGATCGCCCGCTACGAGGTCCGCACCACGGACGGCCAGCGGCTGGTGGCGGTGCCGGGCGCCTGAGAGGCACCTCCGAGCCGCGCGCCCGCTACTTCAGCAGGCGGGATATCCGGCGGTCCGCGAGCGGCTTGCCGCCGGTCTGGCAGGTGGGGCAGTACTGGAGCGCGGAGTCGCTGAAGGAGACCTCGCGGACGGTGTCGCCGCAGACCGGGCACGGCTCGCCCGCGCGGCCGTGCACCCGCATCCCGCTCTTCTTCTCCGCCTTCAGCCGCCCGGCGGCGACCCCGCGCGAGCGGTCCACCGCCTCGGTGAGCGTGGTGCGCAGCGCGGTGTACAGCCGCTCGGTCTCCTCGCCGGTGAGGGAGGCGGCCACTTTGAACGGGGACATGCGGGCCGCGTGCAGGATCTCGTCGCTGTAGGCGTTGCCGACGCCCGCGATCAGGCTCTGGTCGCGCAGCGCGCCCTTCAGCCGGCGCCGCTCGTCCTTCAGCAGCGCGGCGAACCGGGCCAGGTCGAAGCCGTCCGCGAGCGGGTCGGGGCCGAGCCGGGCGATGCCGGGCACGTCCCGCGGGTCCCGTACGACGTACACCGCGAGGCGTTTCTGCGTACCGGCCTCGGTGAGGTCGAAGCCCTCGCCGGTCTCCAGCGCGACCCGGAGCGCGAGCGGGCCCCTGCCGGGGCGTGGCGGGCCGTCGGGGAGCCGGTCCTTCCACTGGAGCCAGCCCGCGCGGGCCAGGTGGGTCACCAGGTGCGGGCCGCCGTCGGTGCCGATGGCCAGGAACTTGCCGTACCGGCGGACGGCCGCCACCTCGTGGCCCTCGACGGCGGTGACCGGCGGGTCGTAGGTCTTCAGGACGCTGACGGCGACCGGCAGCACGCGTACCACCCGGCGTCCGGTCAGGTGCTCGGCGAGGAAGTCGGTGAGTGCTTCGACCTCGGGCAGTTCCGGCATACGTCCAGGGTGCCATCCGGCTCCGGGGACGCACGCCGGGCGGCGGCGTCCGGTGCGGGCGTGCGGGACGGGCGTCCGGCCCGGGCGTACGGCCCGGCGGTCTCAGGCGGGTTCCAGCTCGCGTGCGGAGACGCGGAACTCGCACCACACGGCCTTGCCGCCGCCGCGCGCCTCGACGCCCCACTCGTCGGCGAGCCGGTCCACCAGGATCAGGCCGCGCCCGGAGACCCGGTCGTCGCTGGGTTCGCGGCGGCGCGGCAGGGCGCTGGAGGAGTCCTCGACCTCGACGCGCAGCCGCCGCCCCTCGCCGTCCAGGACGCGCAGGGTGACGACGGCGGCGCCCTCGGTGTGCAGCAGCGCGTTGGTGACGAGTTCGTCGGCGGCGAGTTCGATCTCGTCGGCGCGGTCACGGGCACCCCAGGCGCGGACGGCGGTACGGATCATGTGCCGGGCCTGGGTGAGCGCCTCGGGGTCGCCCGGCGCCACGTGCTGCTGGAGCCGTCCGCCGGGGCGCGGGGTCTCGGGGGTGCGGCGGCGCAGCAGGAGCAGCGCCACGTCGTCGTCCCCGCCGCGTTCGTCGGCGGTCTCGATGAGCCGGGTGGCCAGGTCGCGGACCTCCTCGGGGCCCGCTTCGATCTCCCGCAGCAGGGCGCGCATCCCGTCGTCCAGGTCGGCGCCGGGCTGCTCGACCAGGCCGTCGGTGCAGAGCAGCAGGGTGTGGCCGGGGTCGAGTTCGAGGGTGGCGACGGGGTAGTCCAGGGTGCCGAACTCGGCGGAGAGGCCGAGCGGCAGCCCGCCCGCGACGGGGACCCGGCGGCAGGTGCCGTCGGCGTGCCGGACCAGCGGGTCGATGTGCCCGGCGCGCACCACCTGGACCACGCCGGTGGTCAGGTCGGCCTCGGCGTAGAGGCAGGTGGCGAAGCGGTCGGTGTCGAGTTCGTGCAGGAAAACCGAGGCGCGGGCCATCACGGTGGCGGGCGGGTGGCCCTCGGCGGCGTAGGCGCGCAGCACGATGCGGAGCTGGCCCATGACGGCCGCCGCGTGCGTGTCGTGGCCCTGTACGTCGCCGATGACCGCGCCGACCCGGCCGCCGGGCAGCGGGATCAGGTCGTACCAGTCGCCGCCGATGTCCCGGCCCGGGGCGCCGGCGGCGGCCCGGTAGCGCACGGCGACGTCGGCGCCCCGGACGCTGGGGATGGTGCGCGGCAGCATGGCCTGCTGGAGGCTCTGCGCGAGGTCCTTCTCCTGCTCGTAGAGCATGGCGCGCTGGAGGCTCTGCGCGATGCTGCTGCCGAGGGCGATCAGGACGTTGCGGTCCTCGGCGGAGAAGCCGCGCCGGTCGCCGTAGAGCAGGCCCATCGCGCCGATCGGCCGGGCCTGGGCGATGAGCGGCAGATAGGCGGCGGAGGTGATGCGCAGGCCGGTGATGTGCGGCCAGAGGCCGGGGAAGCGCTCGGCGAACTCCTCCGGGGACTCGATGAAGCAGGGGGTGAGGGTGCGGACGGCCTCGCTCATCGGGTACTGCTCGTCGATGCCGG
Source organism: Streptomyces corallincola (assembly GCF_019104725.1). GTDB lineage: Bacteria > Actinomycetota > Actinomycetes > Streptomycetales > Streptomycetaceae > Streptomyces > Streptomyces corallincola. Next base: position 11,368 of record NZ_JAHRXF010000028.1, read on the forward strand.
TGATCCGGGTGCCGGGGACGAAACTGCCCGCCGGGCCCTCCGCGACCAGCCGGATGCGGTCGGACTCGACCAGGCCGAGGACCAGGCTGGTGGAGCCGAGCAGGGTCAGGCCGTGGGTGTCGGTGACCACGTCGATGACGTCCTGCACGGTGCGCGCGTGGGCGAGCGCGGCGGTCGCGGTCTGCACCACGTTGGTCTGGGCGCGCCGCGCGGTCTCCTCCTCGCCGCGTGCGGTCGCCTCGCGGAGTTCGTCGGTGGCGTCCCGGAGGATGCCGATGATCCGGCGCGGGCGGCCGGTGTCGTCGCGGCGGATGTAGCCCTGGGTGTGCGTCCAGCGCAGACTGCCGTCGCGGCGGCGGACCCGGAAGTAGGTGCCGTAGTTCTCCCGGCTCTCCTTGATGGCCTGCGTGACCACGCGGTCCAGGCGGTGCCCCTCGCCGGGCGGCAGGCGCGGGGCGAGGCTCTTGGCGTAGCCGTCGTACTCGTCGGGGCGCGCGTCGAAGATCTCCCGTGCCTGCTCGTCCATGCTGAACAGACCGGTGTCCAGATCCCAGTCGAACGTGCCCATGTGGTTGAGCGCGAGGATCGGAACCGGGTGGGCGGGCCAGTCCTCCGGGAGTGACAGGGCGGCGTTCGCTCCCCGATCAGCCATGACGCCACCTTGCCAGGATTCGACGGATTCTTCGACTGGTACGACCGCAGGACAGGGTACGGGGACCGGCGGGGTTACGGCAGCGGGGCGGCGCGGTACACGGAGTGACGGGTTCCGTCGCGCGCCCGGCGCGTGCGACGCCCACGGCAGGCAGGAGCGCGCCCGTGCACTGGTTCACCGCACCCGAGGACTGGACGGCACGGCTGGTGCTCCAGCGGGCCTTGGCGGCCGTGTATCTGGCGGCGTTCCTGACCGCCGTCCGGCAGTTCCGGGCTCTGCTCGGGGAGCGGGGCATGCTGCCGGTGCCGCGCTTCACCGCGCGGACGCCGTTCCGGCGGGCGCCGAGCGTGTTCCAGTGGTACTACTCGGACCGCTTCTTCGCGGGCTGCGCCTGGACCGGGTGCGCGGTGTCGGCGGCGCTGCTCGCGGGCGCGGACGGGCTGCTGCCGCTGTGGGGCGGCATCCTGCTGTGGCTGGTGCCGTGGGCGCTGTATCTGTCCATCGTGAACGTCGGGCGGACCTGGTACGCCTTCGGCTGGGAGTCTTTGCTGCTGGAGACGGGGTTCCTGGCGGCGTTCCTCGGCAACGGGGAGGTGGCGCCGCCGGTCCTGGTGCTGTTCCTGCTGCGCTGGGTGCTGTTCCGGGTGGAGTTCGGCGCCGGGCTGATCAAGCTGCGCGGCGACGCCTGCTGGCGGAACCTGACCTGCCTGTACCACCACCACGAGACCCAGCCGATGCCGGGCCCGCTCAGCCGCTTCTTCCACCACCTGCCCCGCCCGCTGCACAAGGTGGAGGCCGCCGCCAACCACGTCACCCAACTCGTCGTGCCCTTCCTGCTGTTCACCCCGCAGCCGGTCGCCTCGGCCGCCGCCGCGCTGATGATCGCCACCCAGCTGTGGCTGATCCTCTCCGGCAACTTCGCCTGGCTGAACTGGGTCACCGTCGTGCTGGCCCTCTCCGCCCTCCGGCTCCCCGGCGGCCCCCCGCCCGCGACCGCCCCGGCGCCCCTCTGGTACGAGGTCCTGGTGCTCGGGGTCGCGGTGGTCCTGCTCGCCCTCGGCGGCCGCCCGGTGGCGAACATGATCTCCCGGCACCAGGTCATGAACCGCTCCTACGACCCGCTGCACCTGGTCAACACCTACGGCGCGTTCGGCAGCGTGGTCCGGGTCCGGCACGAGGTGATCGTCGAAGGCACCCTGGACGAGGTGCCGCGCGCCGAATCCGCCTGGCTCGCCTACGAGTTCAAGGGCAAACCGGGTGATGTACGGCGCCGCCCGCGGCAGTTCGCGCCCTACCATCTCCGGCTGGACTGGCTGATGTGGTTCGCCGCCCTCTCCCCCGGGTACGCCGACGAGTGGTTCGGCGGCCTCGTCGAACGCCTGCTGGCGAACGACCGCGACACCCTGCGCCTGCTCCGCTCCTCCCCCTTCCCGCCCGGCACCCCGCCCCGTCACGTCCGCGCCCGCCTGTACCGCTACCGCTTCACGACGCGGGAGGAACGGCGCGTGTCCGGGGCGTACTGGGAGCGGACGTACGTGCGCGAGTACCTGCCGCCCACCCGGCTCGGCCGGTAGCGGCCCCCCACCTCACGGGGTGCGGGGAACCGCGCGGCGGCCCGCACGCACGGAACCCCGCACCCCGAAGGGTGCCTCAGGCGCGCCGCAGGCGAAGGGTGCGCAGCTCGAAGGGGCGGAGGACGACCGGAATCAGGTCCCCGTCGAAGTCCGCACCCCCGCCCTCCAGCGGACGTTCCAGCAGATCGGTGGCCACGACGTCCCGCAGCGGGAACGCGACCCGGAGCGCCCCCCGAACCCGCCCCCCGTGAGCCTCGTGGAACCGCACGACGACGTCCCCGCTGCCGTCGTCCGCGAGCTTCACCGCGGTGACGACGACGGCGTCCCCCTCCACGGAGACCAGGGGCGCGACCTCCCCCGCCCCCAGGACCCGCCGCTCGGGGACGTTGATCCGCCACCCCTCCCGGACGGCGTCCCCCACGGAAGCCCCCGGCACCAGCGCGTGCCGGAACCGGTGAACGCCCTGATCGGTCTCGGGGTCGGGGAACCGGGGTGCCCGCAGCAGGGAGACCCGGACCGTGGTCGTCGTCCCCCCGTCGCCCCCGGACTCGGTACCGCGCACGGCCCGCGTCACGTCGTGGCCGTACGTGGAGTCGTTGACGACGGCGACTCCCCACCCCGGCTCGCCGACCCGCACGAACCGGTGGTTGCACGCCTCGAACTTGGCCGCCTCCCAGGACGTGTTGGTGTGGGTGGGCCGGTGGAAGTGCCCGAACTGCGTCTCGGAGGCGTACCGTTCGGCGTGCACGTCGAGCGGGAAGGCGAGCTTGAGGAACTTCTCGGTCTCGTGCCAGTCCACCTCCGTGTCCACGACGAGCCGCTTCTCGCCGGGCGCCAGCGAGAGCACCTGGGTGACACGGGAGTCCCCGAAGACGCGGCCGACCCGCACGGAGAACCCGTCCGCACCGGCCGTGACGGACTCGGCGTCGGTGAGATCGGTGACGGTGTTCCGGTAGAACTCGTCCACGTCCCAGGCGTCCCACTTGTTGGGGAAGTCGGCGTGCAGTTGGAGCAGGTTGGCGGCCGTGCCGGGGGCGACGGTCTCCCGGTCGGCGGCCACGTCGTAGGCGGACACGACGAGTCCGCGCGCGTCGATCACGACGCGCAGCAGCCCGTTGTCGAGGAGGTACCCGCCCTCGGGGCGCGGGGCGACGGTGGCGGAGCCGGGGTCGGCCGGGGCGCCCGCGCCACCGGCCGGGACACCGGCCCGCGCGTGCGGGGCGGCGTTGAAGACGAGCGGGACGCTCCCGTCACCGGCGAGCGCGCGCTGGGCGGCGTCGATGACGGCCTCCAGTTCGCGGGCGACGCGCGCGTAGGTGGCGCGGGCCTCCCGGTGCACCCAGGCGATGGAGGAGCCGGGCAGGATGTCGTGGAACTGGTGGAGCAGCACCGTCTTCCACAGGCGGTCCAACTCCTCGTAGGGGTAGGGGAATCCGGTCCGTACGGCGGCGGTGGCCGCCCACAGCTCGGCCTCCCGGAGCAGGTGTTCGCTGCGCCGGTTGCCCTGCTTGGTGCGGGCCTGGCTGGTGAGGGTGGCCCGGTGGAGTTCGAGGTACAGCTCGCCGACCCAGACGGGCGGGGCGGGGTACTCGGCCTCGGCCTTCTCGAAGAAGGCGCGCGGGGTCTCCCAGGTGACGGTGGCCGAGCCCTCCAGGTCGCTCAGCCGGGCCGCCTTGGCGACCATCTCGCGCGTGGTGCCGCCGCCGCCGTCGCCCCAGCCAGTGGGCGCGAGGGAGTGCCGGGCGCGCCCCTTGTCCTTGAAGTTCCGTGCGGCGTGGGCGAGTTCGGAGCCGCGCATGGAGCAGTTGTAGGTGTCCACGGGCGGGAAGTGGGTGAAGATCCGGGTGCCGTCGATGCCCTCCCACTGGAAGGTGTGGTGGGGGAAGCTGTTCGTCTGCGACCAGGAGATCTTCTGCGTGAGCAGCCACTTGGACCCGGCCGCCTTGATGATCTGCGGCAGCCCGGCGGCGAAGCCGAACGTGTCGGGCAGCCACGCCTCCTCGTTCTCGATGCCGAACTCGTCGAGGAAGAACCGCTTTCCGTGCACGAACTGCCGGGCCATCGCCTCCGAGCCGGGCATGTTGGTGTCGGACTCGACCCACATGCCGCCCGCCGGTACGAACCGCCCGTCCGCGACGGCCTTCTTGACCCGCGCCCACACCTCGGGCCGGTGTTCCTTCACCCAGGCCCACTGCTGTGCCTGGGACATGGCGAACACGAAGTCGGGTTCGTCCTCGATGAGCGCGGTCATGTTGGACGTCGTACGGGCGACCTTCCGCACGGTCTCGCGCAGCGGCCACAGCCAGGCGGAGTCGATGTGCGCGTGCCCGACCGCGCTGATCCGGTGCGCGGACGGCACGGCCGGCGCCGCCAGCACCTCGGCCAGCTGTGCGCGGGCGCGCTCCGCCGTGCCGCCCACGTCCTGGAGATCGACCACGTCCAGCGCCCGGCCGACCGCGCGCAGGATGTCGTGGCGGCGGGCGGAGTCCGCGGGCAGCTCGGCCATCAGCTCGCCGAGCACCTCCAGGTCGAGCACCAGGTTCCACACGTTCTCGTCGAACACGGCGAGATCCATGCGGGTGAGCGTGTACTGCGGCTCGCTCCCGGCGGTCTCCCGGTCGCCCAACCGGGTGGGACGGAAGGGGTGGTAGTCGAGGATGACCGGGTTGGAGGCGGCCTCGACGTGCAGGCGCACCTCCTCGCCGCCCGCGACGGGCGCGCCGATCCGCACCCACTGGTTGCGCGGGTTGAGCCCCTTCACCGGGCTCCCGTCGGGCCGGTAGACCAGGCCCTCGCACTGGAAGCCGGGCATGTTCTCGTCGAAGCCGAGGTCGAGCAGGGCCTCGACGGTACGGCCCGCCCACGCCTCGGGGACGGTCCCGGTCACCCGGAACCAGCTCGTCCCCCAGGGGGCGCCCCAGCGGGCGCCCACCTCGATCGGCTCGGGCCGCGCGGCGAGCCCCTCCTCGACCGGCACGGGTTCACCGGGCGCGTTCCACACCGCGACCGCGAGCGGCACGGACTCGGGGTACACGGCCGGACGGATGCGCTCGTCCAGGACGCGCCGGAGACGGGCTTCGACCAGATCGCGGTCGTCATGCATACGGAGTGCTCCCTCTCGGAGTCTCGGAGTCTCGGGGATCGGGGGTCTGGGGGGGCTGGGGTCTCGGGGGCGGCCCGGTGGGCGCGGGCTACCAGGTGTGGGTGACGGTGACGGGAGCGGAGGCGTTGTACAGCTCCCCCACCGCGCGCAGTTCGAACCGTGCGGCACGCTCCCCGTCCGCCGGAAGCAGCCCGGCGACGTAGAACGCCCGCTGGCCGGTGCCGCCGAGGAACCGCCGGGTGCCGTCGGGCAGTACGCGGTGCAGCTCGTAGTGGCGTACCGAGGCGCATCCGGCGTCCCAGGCGAACCGCAGGTCGCCGCCCGAGGCCGCGGTGATCCGCGGTGCCCGGGGCGCGGCGGGGACGGCGCCATTGTCGTGCACGGCGAGTCCGCCGAGCCGCCAGCGCACCGGCCCGCCGTCGGGCGCGGTCAGCCGGACGCCGAGGGCGCGGACGGTGCCGGACAGCCCGGTGAGCCGTACGGTCGTGGTCCGCCAGGTGCCGGAGGAGGCGACGGGCAGGAAGGTGTACGGCGGTGCGGCGCCCGGCGCGGCGGGTTCGCCGGTGGCGACGGCGATTTCGACGTTCACCGTGCCGCTGTCGGTGCGGTGGGTCAGCTCGACCACGGTGTTCCGGGTGAGCGGCAGCCGGGTGGCGTACAGGTCGAGGACGGCGGGCCGGTCGGGGCTGCCGTCCACGAGGACGCTGCTGCCGCCGCGCCAGGCGTCGGCGAAGTCGAGGGTGACGGCGGGCCGGGCGCCCTCGGTGCGGACGGTCCAGCGGCGGGCGGGCAGCCGGTCCTGGAGGCCGAGGTGGTTCCACGGGGTGTCGGAGGTGACGGTTCCCCTGTCGTACCAGCGCAGTCCGTGGCCGGTGTTGAAGACGGTGGCGAACGGCAGCGCGGTGACGGTGGAGCGGTCGGCGGACCAGACGGCCGGGGCGCGCCACGGGTCGGCGGGGTCGGGGCGGGCCGGGTCGAGGGAGCGGCCGGTCCAGAAGCGGTCGTCGGCGGCGTGGAAGTCGGCGGGGGTGCGCCGGTCGGCGGGGAGGTGGTTGCGGGTCCATTCGGGCCGGTAGAAGCCGACGGAGGCGGTGTGCGGGCTTCCGGTGGGGACGACGGCGTCCCAGTTGACGGAGGAGTCCGAGCCCCTCGACTCCACGTCCACGCCCGCCCACAGGTCGTAGCGGCCGCGGCCGAGCGCGTCGGCGCGGGCCGCGGAGGCGGCGAGGGTGCCAGTGCTCCAGCGGAAGTCCAGGAACATGCCGTCGGCGGTGCGGAAGAACGGCTCGTTGCGGTCGTTCAGCGCGCCCTGCCAGCTCACCGCGCCGTTCGTGGTCATAGCGTCGTACCAGGTGACGCGCTGGCCCCGCCCGGCGGCGAGGGTCTTCAGCTCGGTGAGGAAGCCGAGCATCGCGGTGCCCAGAGCGGTGTTGCCGCCACCGGTCTCGGCGTTGACGAACCAGCCGTCGAAGCCGTACGCGGCGGCGACCGCGACGAGTTGGGCGGCGAGCGGGTAGTGCCCGGCGTCGTCCTGCTGCACGAGGTCGCGGGTCCACTGGAGCTGGCCGCCGAACGCGGTGGGCGGCAGGAAGACGTTGCCGAGGACGGGGACGCCGTGCCGGTGGGCGGCGTCCACGACCGGGGCGTTGGGGGCGAGGATCAGTCCCTCGCCGGAGGAGCCGCCCCAGAAGACGAGTTCGTCCAGGTGGCCCCAGTGCGTGAGGGCGTAGTAGTCGGCGGTGGCCGCCCCCTGGGAGGGGTTGGACGAGGTGGGCCCGAAGGAGACCAGGGCCTGGACGCGGGCCTGCCCGGCGCGGGCGGTGCCGTTGGCGGGGACCGGGGTGAAGCGGGCGGCGAGCGGGACGGACGCGGTGTTGAAGGCGAGGTCCGGGTCGTCGGCGGCGCTCCAGGTCTTCAGGCTCCGCCAGGTGATGCCGGCCCCCGGTGTTCCGGCGGGCAGGGTGTCGGGGTACCAGTAGGCGGCGTACGGCGCGGTGGCGGGGGCGAGCGGGCGGCGGCGGGTGGGGGTGGCCGGAGCGGCGGAGGCGGGGCCGGTGGGCAGGAGCGCGGCGGCGCCGGTGGCCGCGCCGGTGGCGAGGACGGCGCGTCGGGTGGGGTTCACGGGTACGTTCCTCCGAGTGGGGTGAGTACCTGGGCGGGGGTGACGACCTCGGTGATGCCGCGCGCGGCGAGGTGTTCCTTGTCGTCGGCGCGGGTGTCGAGGACGGCGGTGGGGCGGGCGCCGTCCGCGGTGAGCCGGAAGAAGGCGTCGAAGACGGGCCCGCCGGGCGCGCAGCGGGAGCGGTGCGCCGGGTCGGCGGGGACGGTGAGCGCGGTGGTGCGCGGGGCGGGCGCGGGGCGGGTGCCGCGGGCGGCGGCGGCCTCGGCGAGGACGCGGGCGGTGTCCTTGGGCCGCCGGTCACTGGTGAACAGGCCGAGCCCGTATTCGAGTTCGGGGAAGTCGGCGAGGCCGCGCGACACGTCGTGGGAGCACCACCAGGTGATGCCCCACAGGTCGGGGCAGTCCAGGACATGGCGGACGGTGGCCTCGGTGAAGGCGGCGGCGTGCTCGGGCGGGACGAACGGCGCGGGGGCGCCGACCTCCTGGAGCCAGACCGGCCGGTGCGGTGCGTCCGCCCACGCCTTGCTCAGCTCGACCAGATACGCGGCGTGGTGCTCGACGGGCACGGAGGTCCGGCCGTGGCGCTGGGCGGTGCCGTTGAACACCCAGGAGTGCACGGCGGTGACGTCCCCGAGCCGTGCGGAGTGCGCGGGGGTGAACGGCTGGTCGTCCTGGTACCAGGCGGCGTCGTACGAGGCGTGCAGACGCAGCTTGCCGGGGGCGCCCTCGGCGCAGGCGTCGAGCATCCGGGTGAGCCAGCGCCCGGCGTCCTCGGGGCTCACCGGGTCGGGGTCGGGGTGCGGGGCGGAGGCGAACTGGTTGACCTCGTTGCCGACGGTCATGCCGATGAAGTGCGGGCGGTCCGCGAGCGCGGCGGCCAGTGTGCGCAGGTAGGCGGCCTGGCCGTCCAGCACGCCGGGGTCGGTGAAGAGGTTGCGCCGGTGCCAGGTGCGGGTCCAGGCGGGCAGGAAGTCGAAGCTGCTCAGGTGCCCCTGGAGACCGTCCACGTTGACGTCCAGGCCGCGTTCGGCGGCGGCGTCCGCGAGCGCGACGAGCTGTTCCACGGCGCGGGGGCGGATCAGGGTGCGGTTGGGCTGGAAGTACGGCCAGAGCGGGAAGACGCGGACATGGTCGAGGCCGAGGGCTGCGATGGAGTCGAGGTCGGCGCGGACGGCGTCCAGGTCGAAGTCCAGCCAGTGGTGGAACCACCCTTCGCTCGGGGTGTAGTTGACGCCGAGGCGCACGGCAGGGGGCATGGGTGTCCTTGCTGCTCATGGGGGTGGGAGGGCGTGCCGCCGCGGCGGGTCACCCCTTGACGGCGCCCTCGCCGACCCCGCGGAAGAAGTACCGCTGGAGGCAGGCGAACAGGGCGATGAGCGGGGCGACGGCGACGACGGTCCCGGCGGCGACCAGGCGTTCGTCGTTGGCGAAGGTGCCGTGCAGGTAGTTGAGGCCGATGGTGAGGGTGAACCGGGAGGGGTCGCTGAGCACGATCAGCGGCCACAGGAAGTCGTCCCAGGCACCCATGAAGGAGAAGATCGCCACCACCGCGAGAGTGCCTCTGACGGCGGGCAGCGCGATCCGGGTGAAGCGCTGCCAGGCGTTGGCGCCGTCCACCCGGGCTGCTTCCTCGATCTCGTAGGGGAGGTTGCGGAACGCGTTGCGCATCAGCAGGACGTTCATCGCGCCGACCGAGCCGGGCAGCACCACGCCCACCAGGGTGTTGTTCAGGCCGAGTTCGCGCATGGTGGTGAACTGGGCGATGAAGATGCCCTCCACCGGTACGAGCATCGCCAGCACGAACACGAGGGTGGCGGCGCGGCGGCCGGGGTAGCGCAGCCGGGCCAGCGCGTATCCGGCGAGGGCGGAGCCGACGCAGTTGGTGACGACGCTCGCGCCCGCCACCTTCAGGGAGTTGAGGGCGTAGTCCCAGACGGGCACGGTGTCCGCGACCCGTTCGTAGTTGCGCAGGGTGGGGTGGCGGGGCAGGAAGGACGGCGGGGAGCCGTAGATGTCCTCGGTGGGGCTCTTGAGCGAGGTGGAGAGCTGCCAGAGGAACGGGCCGACGGTCAGGGCGAGCACGATCAGCAACAGCAGGTAGCGCAGGACGAGTTCGGCGGGGCGGACGCGGCGGCCCCCGGTGTCGGTGATTCGGCGCCGCCGGGCGGCGGGCGGTTCGGCGGGGGGCCGGGTGCCGGGGCGGTGGGACGGCCGGTCGAGGACGCTCATGTCTCCTCCCGGCGGTCGGCGCGCAGCACGAGCAGCATCAGCGCGACGGTGACGGCGAACACGACGACGGAGAGGGCGGAGGCGTAGCCGACGCGGCCGGTCAGCCCGGTGCCGGTGCGCTGGACCAGCATGACGAGGGTGGTGTCCTCGCCCGCCGGTCCGCCGCTCGGCCCGGCCATCAGATACACCTCGGAGAACACCTTGAACGCGGCGACCGAGGAGAGCGCGGCGACCAGCACCATCGTGGACCGCACGGCGGGCACGGTGACGGAGAGAAACCGGCGCACGGGTCCGGCGCCGTCCACGGCGGCGGCCTCGTGTAGTTCGCGGGGCACGTTCGCCAGCGCGGCGAGATAGATGATCATGTAGTAGCCGAGGCCCTTCCACACGGTCACCGCCATCGCGCTGAGCAGCAGCAGCCACGGGTCGCTGAGGAACCCGACCCGGCCCGCCCCGGCCGCCTCCAGCAGCGAGTTGACCAGGCCCCGTTCGTCCAGCAGCCACACCCAGATCAGCCCGACGACCACGACCGAGGCGACGACCGGGGTGTAGAACGCGGACCGGAAGAAGGCGACGCCGGGGATGTGCCGCCGCACCAGCAGGGCGAGCAGCAGGGGCAGCACGACCAGCGCGGGGACGACCCCGACGACGTAGAGGACGCTGTTGCGCAGGCCGGTCCAGAACATGTCGTCGTGCAGCAGCTCGCGGTAGTTGGCGAGTCCGACGAACCGGCCGGGGAGCAGGACCCGCCGGTCGGTAAGGGAGTTCACCAGGGTCGAGACGAACGGGTAGAGCGCGAACCCGCCCGCGATCAGCAGTCCGGGTGCGGCGAACAGCCAGGGACTGGTGGGCAGTTGACGCCGGATGCCGGGGGCGCGCCGGGCGGCGGGTACGACGCGCGGGGTGGGCGGGACGCGTGGGGCGGGCGGCGGTGCGGGGACCGGGGCGGGGGCGGTCATCCGGGGTCAGCCCTGCTGCTTCAGCAGCGTGTCGCACTCCCGGACGGCGTTGTCGAGCGCGGCCTCGGGACTCTCCTTGCCCTGGAGCGCCTTGGCGACCTGGTTGCGCAGTGCGGTCTTCATCTGCTCGCTGAACAGCACGGGGGTGTAATTGACCGCTGTCTTCAGGGACTTGGCGGCGGCGACACGCACCCGTGTCTCGTCGCTGCCGTCATCCTCGGTGAAGTACGGGTCGTCCAGGGAACCGGCGGTGCTGGGGAAGATGGCGACCTGCTTGGCGAACGCCATCTGGTTGCTCGCGTCGGTGACGAAGTGGGCGAAGGCGACGGCCGCCGGGGTGTGCCGGGTCCGGGAGTTGACCATGACGCCCATGACGTACATGTTGGCGTGCCCGGTGCTGGTGATCTGGTCGGTGATGCCGATGTTCCGGTAGAGGCTCGGCGCCTGCTTCTTGAAGTTGCCGAGGTCCAGGGCGCTGCCGGGGTTCATGGCGACGGCTCCGGTGAGGAACTTCTTGCCGGTGGACTCGGGGGTGGCGGTGAGCGCCTGCGGGTCGAGCGCCTTCGCGTCGTACAACTGCTTGTACTTGGTGAGGAGTTCGACGCCCTTGGGGTCGTTGAAGGCGAAGCCGTCGCCCGCCTTGTTCATCAGGGGGACGCCGTAGCGGCCGAAGTCCTCGACGGTGGGGACGTTGGCGAGGGTGGCGACCTTGCCGCCGCTGCGCTCGGCCATGCGCAGCGCGTCGGAGAACAGGTCGTCGTAGGTCTTCGGGGGTGCGTCGGGGTCGAGCCCGGCCTTCTTGAACAGGGACTTGTTGTAGAACAGCGGGCCGGTGTTCAGGTACCAGGGGAAGGCGTACGTGCCGTGCCGTCCGGGGACCTCGTGGCTCGCCCAGGCACCGGCCAGATACTCGGACCTGTACTGTCCGGCGGCCTTGTCGAGATCGAGGGCGAGTCCCGCCCCCGCGAGCGGGGCGACGAGGTCCGGGGAGACGTTGACGACGTCGGGCAGGGTGCCTCCGGCCGCGTCGGCGCTGATCTTGTCGGCGTATCCCTCGGCGGGCTGGTCGATCCATTTCACGTGCGTGCCGGGGTACTTCTTCTCGAAGTCGGCGACGACCTTCTCGAAATACGGCGTGAAGTTGGCGCGCAGGTTCCAGGTCTGGAAGGTGATCTCGCCCTCGGGCTTGCCGGAGGCGTCGGAACCACCGGCGCCGCCGCCGTCACCGCCCGAGCCGCAGGCGCTCAGCGGCAGGAGGAGGGCGACGGCTGCGGTGGTGAGGATGGCGCGGGAGATACGCACGGCGACGGGCTCCTCTGGGGCGGGGGGATGTGACCGAAGGTGCCGCGGCAGACTTTCGCAACGCTTTTCGGGGCCGTCAATGGATACGGCGCGGCTAAAGTCATTAGTGACCGGATCACGCCCCGAACTCGCAGGTGGGAAAGGTGAGTCCGGCCTCTTGTGGCCGGTCGCTAATGCGCTTTAGGGTGCGAGCGCTGAAGCGCATTAGTGATCGTGCACGCGGAAAGCGGGGGGCCGGGTTGCCGGAGCGGCGTTCGCCCGCGCGCCGGGCGACGATGAAGGACATCGCGCGCCGGGCCGGGGTCTCGGAGAGCGCGGTGTCGTTCGCGCTGAACGGGCGTCCCGGTGTCTCCGAGGCGACCCGCGCGCGGGTGCGCCGGGTCGCGGAGCAGCTCGGCTGGCGGCCCAGTACGGCGGCCCGCGCGCTGTCCGGCGAGGGCGCGGCGACGGTCGGTTTCGTGCTGGCCCGGCCCGCCGACACGCTCGGCGTCGAGTCGTTCTTCCTGCAACTCGTCTCCGGCATCCAGGAGGTGCTGGCCGAACGCCATCTCGGGCTGCTGTTCCAGGTGGCCCCGGACGTGGCCGACGAGTGCGCGGTCTACCGCCGGTGGTGGGCGGAGCACCGGGTGGACGGCGTGCTGGTGGTGGACCCGCGCGCGGACGATCCGCGCCCCGGTCTGCTGGACGAACTGGGCCTGCCCGCCGTGGTGATCGGCGGCGCGCCGGACGTGCGGCATCCGGGGCTGTCCACGGTGTGGGCGGACGACGCGGGCGCTATGGCGTCGGTGGTGGACGAGCTGACGGCGCTGGGGCACCGGCGGATCGTGCACATCGCGGGGCTGCCGGGGCTGGCGCACACCCGGCGGCGGATCAGCACGCTGCGCGCGGAGGCGGAGCGGCGCGGGCTGACCGGGGTGCGGTCGGTGCCGACGGACTACTCCGACGCCGAGGGCGCGGCGGTGACCCGGCGGGTGCTGGGCGGTTCCCCGCCGCCGACCGCGCTGATCTACGACAACGACGTGATGGCGCTGGCCGGTCTCGCGGCGGCGGCCGACCTCGGTTTCCGGGTGCCGCAGGACGTGTCGCTGGTGTCCTGGGAGGACTCGGCGCTGTGCCGTCTGGTCAGTCCCCGGCTGTCGGCGCTGTCGCGGGACAGCGCCGGGTTCGGGCGGACGGCGGCCCGTGAGCTGCTGGCGCTGCTGGACGGCGCCCCGGCCCGCGCGGTGGGCGTACCGGTGCCCCGGCTCACCGGCCGGGGCAGCACGGGGGTGGCACGCCCGGAGTGAACCGCGGGCGTGGTGCGGGGTGTCGCGTCCGGCGGGTGGGCGTGCCGGGCTCAGGGGGCGATCGGGAGCTGCCGCTTGTGCTCGGTGAGGTGGTAGCGGCGCAGGATGATGTCGAAGGTCTCCGGGGTGACCGGGCGGCCCTCCAGGAAGTCGTCGATGTCGTCGTAGGTGACGCCGAGCGCGTCCTCGTCGGCTTTGCCGGGGTTCAGCGTCTCCAGGTCGGCGGTGGGCGTCTTGCCGACCAGGGCCTCGGGGGCGCCGAGTTCCCGGGCCAGGGCGCGCACCCGACGCTTGGTCAGCCCGGTCAGCGGCACCACGTCGGCGGCGCCGTCGCCGAACTTGGTGAAGAACCCGGAGACCGCCTCGGCCGCGTGGTCGGTGCCGACGACCAGGCCCTGGTGGGCACCGGCCACCGCGTACTGGGCGATCATCCGCTGCCGTGCCTTGATGTTGCCGTGCACGAAGTCCTGGTGGAAGGGGTCGCGGAAGACGGCCCCGGCCTCCAGCAGCGACTGGAGCACGGCGTCCCCGGCGGGGCGCACGTCCACGGTCAGCACCTGGTCGGCGCGGATGAAGTCCAGGGCGAGCCGGGCATCGTGCTCGTCGGCCTGGACTCCGTAGGGCAGCCGCATCGCGTAGAAGGTCGCGTCCTGGCCCGCGGCGCGGACCCGTTCGACGGCGAGCTGGCAGAGGCGGCCGGTGGTGGTGGAGTCCACACCGCCGCTGATGCCGAGCACCAGCGCGCGCGTCCCGGAGCCGGTCAGCCGCTCGGCGAGGAACGCGGTACGGCGCTCGATCTCCTCCCGCGCGTCGAACGACTCGGCCACCTGGAGTTCGGCGGCGATCTTCCGCTGCTGGGCCAGGGACGGGGAGACCGCGTCGGTCATGGGGCGCTCCTTGCTACGGGGACTGCGGGACTGCGGTGCGGGCCCCGGCGACGGCGGCGGGAGACCCGATGCACGCACCCTACGTGGCGGGCCCGCACCCCGGTCTCCCCCGGTCCGGCGTGCGAGGACCCCTCGACGGGTCGCCCGTGAGGAGGCAGAGTTCGGGGTCCGTGCCGGTGGACGGCCGGACGGAACAACCGACGTACCGATGAGGGGAGTTGCCGTGAGCGGGTGGGCCGGGCGCAGTGCCGGGGAGATCGCCGCCGCCGTACGCGCGAAGGAGGTGACACCGCGCGAGGTCGTGGCCGCGCACCTGGAGCGCGTGGCGCGGCTCGACGGCCGGGTGGAGGCGTTCCGTACGGTGCGGGAGGCGGCGGCGCTGGCCGAGGCGGACGAGGTCGGGGCCCGCGCGGACCTGGGGGAACTGCCGCTGGCCGGGGTGCCGGTGGCGGTGAAGGACAATCTCGCCGTGCGCGGTGAGGCGCTCCGGGACGGCTCGGCAGCCACCTCGGACGCCCCGTCGTCGGCCGACCACGAGACGGTGGCCCGGCTGCGCGCGGCGGGCGCGGTGGTCGTGGGCCTGACGAACGTTCCCGAGCTGTGCGTGTTCGGCACCACCGAGGGGCCGTACGGCATCACCCGGAACCCCTGGGACTTCCGGCGTACGGCGGGCGGTTCGTCCGGTGGCAGCGCGGCGGCGGTCGCGGCGGGTTTCGTCCCGCTCGCGGTCGGCAACGACGGCATGGGTTCGCTGCGCATCCCGGCGGCCAACTGCGGGCTGGTCACGCTGAAGCCGGGGCACGGGGTGGTACCGGCGGGGATCGGCGCGTGCGACTGGTTCGGCATGTCGGAGAACGGCCCGCTGGCCACCACGGTGGCGGATCTGCGGCTGATGCTCGGGGTACTCGCGGGTGCGGACTTCCCGGCCCGTACGGCGCCCGCGCCGCTGCGGGTGGCGGTCTCCGCCCGCAGTCCGCTGGCCGGGATTCCGGTGAGCCGCCCCTACCAGGTCACCGTCCGGCGCGCGGCGCTGGCGCTGGCCACCGCCGGACACCGGGTCCGGCGCGCCGATCCGCCGTACCCGGCGTCGCTCACCGTGACGGCGATGCGGCACTGGATGGCGGGTACGGCGATGGACGCGGAGGATCTCGATCCGGCGCTGCTGACCCGGCGGACCCGGGTGCACGCGGCGGTGGGCCGGCGTTTCGTGGCCGGGGTGCGCCACGGCGACGCCCGTGAGCGGCTGCGCGACCGGCTGGCGCCGTTCTTCGCGGAGCACGATGTGCTGCTGACCCCGGCGCTCGCTCGCCGGTCCCCGGTGGCCGGTCCCTGGCACGAGCGGGGCTGGCTGCGCAACGTCGCCGTGAACTCGGCGTACACGCCGTTCACCCCGCCCTGGAACCTGACCGGGTGGCCGGCGATGGCGGTGCCCTGCGGATCGCTGCCCTCCGGGGCACCGGGTGCCGTCCAGCTCGTGGGTCCGCCCGGTTCGGAGAGTCTGCTGCTGGAGGTGGCGGAGCAGTTGGAGGCGGGGGTTCCGTGGCGCCGGACGGCTCCGGTCGCGGACGAGGACGGCCGACCGGGGGTCGGGCCGCGGAACGGCTGATTCCTTGCGCCGGTCACGCCGCGCGCGGCGTGACCGGCGCAGGGCGAGCCGTGGCTGAGGGCGAGCCCTGACCGAAGGAGAGCCGTGGCCGGAGTACCGGCCACGGCTTCTTCTCGACGGCCCGGACGCGGACCGGAGGGTCAGTCCACGCTGGGCAGGATGTGCGGCTCGGCGAGGTCGTCCTCGTAGCCCGCGAGGCGGATCGGGGCGGACCGGGCCCAGACGTCGAGGCTGCCCAGCTCTCCGGGCCTGCGGCGGGATCGCTCGGAACGCTCCGGGGAGATCTGATCTCGCGTCGTCTTTTCTGGTGTCACCGCGCACTCCTTATGTGTCGGTCACCCTCGGGCTGTGCCGGACACTCTCGGTCCCGGCACTCGTCGCCCGGTCGGGTCTGGATGAAAGGCCAGTTCGGACGCGGTGGCGCCGGTTCCTCGCGGCGGAGCGGACATGGTCGTGCCGCTCGCCCCGGTACGGACAGTGGGTGTGGGTGAGGTCCCGTACTGTGGTCCGTCGCCCTCAGGTTAACCAGATGAGCGGACACGCGCTCGATAGGGAGCGTAAACAAGCTGTCACCATCGTGCGTCGCGGAGGCCCGCGAGAGCCCCCAATATGCCGCTTGGCGGAGCAAAACGCACATTACGGAGACGCGAGTGAATTCACCCACTCGGCGCACTTCGCAGAACATCCGTGCGAACGAGAACACGGCTCCGGGCACGCGAAAAGCGGCTCCGGCGTGTTGCCGGAGCCGCTGCTCACCGGGGGACGACAGCGGCACTCAGTGCCGTATCAGCCCTGGTGGGGCTACCACTTGCCCGGTGCGTAGTCCTTCATGAAGACGCCGTACAGGTCCTCGCCGGTCTCCCCGCGCACGATCGGGTCGTACACCCGGGCGGCGCCGTCCACCAGGTCCAGCGGGGCGTGGAACCCGGCGTCGGCGAGCCGCACCTTGTCGGGGTGCGGGCGCTCGTCGGTGATCCAGCCGGTGTCCACGGCGGTCATCAGGATGCCGTCCTTCTCGAACATCTCCTGGGCGCTGGTGCGGGTGAGCATGTTCAGGGCGGCCTTGGCCATGTTGGTGTGCGGGTGCCCGGCGCCCTTGTAGCCGCGGTCGAAGACGCCCTCCATCGCGGAGACGTTCACGACGTAGGTGCGGCGGGCCGGGGAGGCCGCCATCAGCGGACGCAACCGGCTGATCAGGATGAACGGCGCGGTCGAGTTGCAGAGCTGCACCTCCAGCAGCTCCACGGGCGTGACCTCGTCCACCGTCTGCACCCAGCTGTTGGTGTCGTGCAGGTCGGGCACCAGGCCGCCCGCGTCGATCGCCGTACCGGCGGCGATCCGCTCCAGCGAGGCGGAGCCGGAGACCAGGGCGAGACCGGTGACGTCCTGCGCGGTGAGCGCGCCGGACCCGGCGACGGGCAGCTGTGCGACGGCGCCCGAGCCGAACCCGCCGATCACCTCGGCGGCGGGCAGCTCACCGGCGGGCAGCGGCCCGGACTCGGCGCCGACCAGCTCGCTGTACGCCTGCGGGGAACGCCGTACGGTCTGCGCCGCGTTGTTGATCAGGATGTCGAGGCGGCCCTCGGCGGCGACCGAGTCGGCGAGGGCGACGACCTGCGCCGGGTCGCGCAGATCGAGGCCGACAATCTTCAGCCGGTGAATCCACTCGTCGCTGTCGGGCATGGCCTTGAAACGGCGGATCGCGTCGTTGGGGAAGCGCGTAGTGATGGTGGTGTGCGCGCCGTCCCGCAGCAGCCGCAGCGCGATGTACATGCCGATCTTGGCCCGGCCGCCGGTGAGCAGGGCGCGCTTGCCGCTGAGGTCGGCGCGCACGTCCCGCTTGGCCCGGTTCTCGGCCGCGCAGCCGGGACAGAGCTGGTGGTAGAAGTAGTCCACCTCGACGTAGCGGGTCTTGCAGGTGTAGCAGGAGCGCGGGCGCTGGAGTATCCCGGCGAGCCTGCCCTCCTCGATCTTGGAGGAGGGCAGGATGCCCTCGGTCTCGTCGTCGATGCGCTCGGCGGAGCCGGTGGCGGTGGCCTCGGTGACGGCGCGGTCGTGCGCGGTCTTGGCGGCCCGGCGATCCTGGCGGCGGCGCTGCTTGACCGTGCGGTAGATGTGCGAGGTGGCCCGGCGGACCTGGATCGCGTCGGGGTGGTCCACGTCGATCTCGTCCAGCTCCCGCAGGACGCTCAGGCAGACCGCGAGGCGTTCGGGGTCGATGCCGGGGCCGTGGACGATGTCGTCCACGGCGGTGTCCGCGGGGACACCCTCCATGATCTCCGTGGACGCGGAACCGTCCTCTGTCACCGTCATCGCGCTGCCGCTTTCCCTGGTCACCCGTGCGGCGCTCCAAGTCGCGTCCGCCGTCGAACGGGGGATTTTACGGAGCGCCGGGCCGAACGGCCAAACCCGGACGGTTCCGGGCCGCCGTGCGCGGGGTGCGCGGGGTCACTTCGCGCAGATCTCGACCAGCTCGGCCGCCTCCTCGCGCAGGGCCCGCGCGAACACGTCGAGGTCGGGGACGGCCCGCGCGTCGGCGACCAGCCCGTAGTGGACGCGCCCCTGATAGGTGGAGATGGCGACGGCCAGGGACTGGCCCGGCGCGAGCGGGGCGAACGGGTAGACCTCGGTGAGCCGGTGGCCGCCGAGGTCGAGGCCGATCGCGGGCATGGGCACGCTGGTGACGAGGATGTCGAACCAGAGCCGGGCCGCCTGGCCGACCAGCGGTCCGCCGAGCCGGTGCGCGAGGGTCGGCACATGGTCGGCGAGCAGCGCCACCGCGCCCGCGCCCCGGTCGGGTCCGGCGTCCTTGTTGCGGGCCATCGCGGTGCGCACGGTGTCGATCCGGCGCAGCGGGTCCGCCTCCCCCACCGGCAGCGGGGTCAGATAGCCGGAGAGCCGGTTGCCGGGCGGCTGCGCACCGCGCGGACGGCGCCGGGAGACCGGCACCAGGGCACGCGGCGCGACCCCGTCGCTGCCGTCGCCGCGCTCGTCCAGCCAGCGCCGCAGCGCACCGGCGACCACCGCGATCAGCACGTCGTTGACGGTGCCGCCGGTGGTCTTGCGGACCCGGTGCACGTCGTCGATGTCCAGGACGGCACCGGCGGTCCGGCGGGTGCCGCTGGGCTCGGAGGTCAGCGCGGACGAGGGGCGCATCCCGAGGGTGGAGCGGGCCAGCGCGCTGCCGATGTCCAGCGCGCGGCCCGCGTCGGAGACGGCGCCGCGCAGCAGTCCGGGGAGCCGGCCGGGCAGCGCGCGGACCTCGGTGAGCAGGTCGCGGGGCGGATCGGCGGGGCGCGGGCCGCGTTCGGGCAGGTCCACGGGGTCGAGCAGCCCGGCGGCGAGCCGCAGCGCGCGCAGCCCGTCGGCGAGGGCGTGGTGGAAGGTGAACAGCACCGCGAAGGAGACCCCGTCCGCGCCGGGCAGCACATGCGCCTCCCACGGCGGCCGTCCGCGCTCCAGCGGGCGGCGCATCAGGTGTCCGGCGACGGCGTGGAAGTCGTCGGTGGGCGCGTGCAGGCGGACGTGGTTCAGCGGGTCGAAGTCCGGGTCTGGCTCGCGCGCCGCGCCGCCGAAGGCGAGTGGCTGCCACAGGTCGCGGATGCGCATCCGCAGACCGGGGACGGCGGCGGCACGCGCGGCGAGCAGGTCGGCGGCGTGCGCGCCCGCGGTGGGCGAGTGGGCCGCGAAGACGCCGAGCGCCCCGAGATGCATGGGGTGACGTGCGGACTCGATGTTCCAGAAGGCGAGATCGAGCGGGGCGAGCAGATCGGAAGTCACGGTGTGCCTCGCGTGGGAGACGGGTGGGGTCTGCGGTCGGACCAGTCAAGCCCCGGCCCGCGATCACGGTCAAGTACGGGCGCGCTACGCTCAGTTAACGCCAGGTAAAGTCCCGCCCCTCGGGAAGGGGCGGGACACACGGGACGCCGGAGGTCACCTCAGTACCGGTGGTGCCGCCTGGGGCGAGGTGCCCCACCCGGACGGGCGCGGGCCGACCGTGAACGCGATTGTGCGGGCGGCGCGCAGGGCGCGGGTCGTCAGATAGGTGCGGTCCAGCGGGGTGCCGTCGGTGCGGACGGACCGGGTGTACCGGTCGGTGGCCGAGGTGCCGGGCGCGGTGACGGTGAGCCGCCCGCCGGGCCACCAGCGCCGGTCCAGGGCGAGGTCCACCCGGTCGAACACCGGCGTGGACAGGCCCCACGTGTCGTGGCCGGGCTGCACCGGGAACAGGCCGATCGAGGACAGCACGTGCCAGGCGGACATGGTGCCCAGGTCGTCGTTGCCGGTCATGCCGGTGGGCCCGTCGGTGAAGAGGGTGAGCGCCGCGTGCACCACGTCGGTGGTCTTCCAGGGCTGCCCGGTGGAGAGATAGGTGTACGGCGCGATCAGGTCGGGCTCGTTCATCGGGTTGTACTTGTCCGCGTTGTAGTAGTCGTACGCGCCGCCGTGCACCCACACCTCGCGGGCCGTGCGGGCGGGGTCGGCGAGCAGCCGGTCGTACGCGAAGAACGCGTCCAGGCGGTCGTTGGCGGCGCGCGGTCCGCCGATCAGCCCCACCATGCCGGGGATGTCTTGCGGGACCAGCCACTGGTACTGCCAGGCGGTGCCCTCGTGGAAGCCGGTGCCGCGTGCCGGGTCGGCCGGTCCGACGAAGGCGCCGGAGGTGTCGCGGGCGCGGAAGAAGCCGGTGGAGGGGTCGAAGACGTTGCGGTAGTTGCGCGAGCGGGCCGCGTAGCGGGCGGCGTCCTCGCGGTGGCCGAGGTCGCGGGCCATCTGGCCGAGCATCGCGTCGGAGAGCGCGTACTCCAGGGTGACCGAGGCGCCGTGGTGGTAGTCGGAGTCGCCCACCTTGGCGTACGGCTTCCCGGCCACGTACGGCGCCCAGCCGTGCGCCAGGTACTCGGCGTTGGACTCGCGCCCCACCCCCGGGTACGCGGCGGGCGGCACCCCGTCGGCGTTCTTGCGCAGCGCACGGTAGGCGCGCTCCTCGAACCCCTTGAGCAGGCCCATGTGGTGGGCGGTGGTGAGGAACGGCGTGACCGGGTCGCCGCTCATGATGTTCGTCTCGACCGGCCCGTAGCCCCACTTGGGCAGCCAGCCGCCGTCCTCGTCCACCGTGACGACCGACAGGGCCATGTCCCGTGCCTCGCGCGGGGCGAGCAGCGCGAGCAGTTGGGCCTGGGTGCGGTACGTGTCCCACAGCGACCAGTTCTGGTAGTACGTGAACCCCCGTGCGCGGTGCGGCCGTTGGTCCCAGCCGGTGTAGCGCCCGTCGGCGTCGTCCCCGATGTTCGGCGCGAGGAAGGACCGGTACAGCGAGGAGTAGAACGTACGGCGCAGCGCCGGGTCGCCGCCCTGGACGCGCACGGTGGCGAGCCGCCGCTCCCACAGCTCCCGCGCCCGCTCCCGCACGGCGTCGAACGAACGCCCGCCCTCCGCACGGAGGTTGACGGCGGCGCCGCGCGGATCGGTGTACGACAGCGCGGTGGTGACCTCGACGGTGCGGTTCCGGGTGGTGTCGAACCGCAGATAGGCGCCGCCGCTCCCGGTCCGGGCGCCCGGTGCGACGGCGGCGCCGTCCCAGGTGCCGTACGCGGTGAAGGGGCGGCTGAACCGGGTGAGGGTGTGCACGGTGTACGGGCCGGAGTCCCGGCAGAAGCCGTGCCCGGTGATGGTGGTGCGCACGGTGCGGTCGTCGAGGATCTCGACCGAGCTGCGCACCGGCTTGTGCAGCGACTGGGCCGCGTTCAGCAGGACGTTGGCCTTGGCGGTGGCCGGGAAGGTGTAGCGCTGCACCCCGGTGCGCTCGGTGGCGGTCAGCTCGGCGCGGATGCCGGAGTCGAGGCGGACCCGGTAGTAGCCGGGGCTCGCCTCCTCGTCGGCGTGCGAGAACCTGGCGGCGTACGCGGCGTAGTCGGTGCGGGTGACCTCGTCGGTGGTGGGCAGCACGGGCAGGTCTCCGCCGATCCGGCAGCCGACGCCCGAGAGGTGGACCAGGGAGAAGCCCCGGACGCGGTTCTGGGTCCAGTCGTAGCCGGTGCTGTGGCCGGTGTCGGGCGAGAGCTGCACCATGCCGAAGGGCACGGCGGCGCCGGGGAAGGTGTTGCCCTCGTTCTGGCTCCCGATGAAGGGGTTGACCAGATCGGTGAGGTGGCCGTCGGTCCGCTCGGCGGCGCCCACTGCGGGGGTGGCGATCAGCGCGGACGCTGCCATCACCCCGGCCAGGCACAGCCGTGTGCGCCGGGTCCCTCTCATCTCGGATGACCTCCGGAGGTTCGACATCGTTGCCTGCATCGTGCGGGGCGAACGGCGTGAACCGGGGCATACCCGGAAGAATGTGTCGGCGCGTCGCGCGGATGGCCGCGCCGGCGGTGGCGGTGCCGGGGGTGGAGTACGCGGGGACGCGCGCGGGGGCGGTACGGTCCCGCCCCCGCGCGGGGACGGCGGTGCGACGGCCGGTCAGGGCACTCTGCTGCCCTTGCCCAGCGCGATCACCCCGGCCCGGGACACCGTGTACAGCTCGGCGTCGCGCTCCGGGTTCACGCCGATGGTCGCGCCGGGCGGCACCTCGACGTTCTTGTCCAGCACCGCGCCCCGTACCACCGCGCCCCGGCCGATCCGCACGTTGTCGTGCAGCACCGAGCCCTGCACCACGGCGCCCGGATCGACCCGGACGCCCGGCGACAGCACGGACCGGGTGACCTGGCCCCGGATCAGGCAGCCTGCGCTGATGATGGACTCCCCGGCGATGCCGCCCGCGCTGAACCGGGCCGGGGAGAGCTGGTTGGAGTGGGTGTAGACGGGCCACTGCCGGTTGAACAGGTTGAACGCGGGCCGCTCGGCGATGAGGTCCATGTGCGCGTCGTAGTAGGCGTCCAGGGTGCCCACGTCCCGCCAGTAGCCCTTGTCGCCGCTGGTCTCGCCGGGCACGTGGTTCTGGCTGAAGTCGTAGAGCTGGGCCTCGCCGCGCGCGGTGAGCTGGGGCAGGATCGAGCCGCCCATGTCGTGCACCGACTCGGGGTCCTCGGCGTCCCGGTGCAGCGCCTCCACCAGGGCCTTGGTGGTGAAGACGTAGTTGCCCATCGAGGCGAACACCCGGTCCGGGTCGTCGGCGAGGCCGGGCGGGTCCTGCGGCTTCTCCAGGAACCGTTCGACGGTGACGCCGTCCGAGCCGGGGGTGATCACGCCGAACGAGGACGACTCGGTGCGCGGCACCCGGATTCCGGCCACGGTGACCCCGGCGCCGCCCTCCATGTGCTGGGCGAGCATCTGCCGGGGGTCCATCCGGTACACGTGGTCGGCGCCGAACACTGCCACGTAGTCCGGCTGTTCGTCGTGCACGAGGTTCAGGGACTGGAGGATCGCGTCCGCGCTGCCCAGATACCAGCGCGGGCCGAGCCGCTGCTGCGCCGGGACGGGCGTGACGTAGTTGCCGAGCAGACTTGACATCCGCCAGGTGGTGGTGATGTGCCGGTCCAGCGAGTGCGACTTGTACTGCGTGAGCACACAGATGCGCAGCACGTCGGCGTTGACGAGGTTGGACAGCACGAAGTCCACCAGCCGGTAGGTGCCGCCGAACGTCACCGCCGGTTTGGCCCGGTCGGTGGTGAGCGGCATCAGCCGCTTGCCCTCACCGCCCGCCAGCACGATCCCTAGTACCGAAGGTCCTCCACGACGCATCGCCGCTCCCCTCACCCTGGTTGAACGTTGGATGCCCCGAGCGGGCCCGGCCAATCCTGTCCGCGTGCGAACCCGGGTCCCCGCCGGCCGATCTCCGTGCCCGCGAACGGACCTCAGCCGCCGTGCTGCTTGAGCACGTCCTCGTAGAGCGCGGCCGTGCGCCGGGCCACCGCGTCCCAGCCGAACTCCCCGGCCGCGCGCCGCTGTCCGGCCTCACCCATCCGGCGCGCCGCCGCCGGGTCGCCCAGCACGGTGTCCAGCGCGCGGGCGAGGCCCGCCTCGAAGGCGTCGTCACCGCCGTCCACGTCCACCAGCAGCCCGGTACGGCCGTGGTCCACGACCTCCGGGATGCCACCGACGCGGGAGGCGACGACGGGAGTACCGCACGCCATCGCCTCCAGGTTGACGATGCCGAGCGGTTCGTACACCGACGGGCACACGAACACCGAGGCATGGGTGAGGAGTTGGACGACCTCGGGGCGCGGCAGCATCTGCGGGACCCAGAGGACACCGGCGCGGACCCGGCTCAGCTCCTCGTACAGCTCGCGGAACTCCCGGTCGATCTCCGGCGTGTCGGGGGCGCCCGCGCACAGCACGACCTGGACGCCGGGGTCGATGTCCCGTACGGCGCGCAGGAGATGGGGGACGCCCTTCTGCCGGGTGATGCGGCCGACGAACAGCACGTAGGGGCGGCTCGGGTCGATGCCGTGCCGGACGACCGCGTCGGTGCCGGGGTCGGGGCGGTAGAGGGCGGTGTCGATGCCGTTGTGCACCACGTGGACGCGGGCCGGGTCGAGCGCCGGGTAGCAGGCGAGGATGTCCTCGCGCATCGCGGCGGACACCGCGACCACCGCGTCGGCGGCCTCCACCGCCGTGCGCTCGCTCCAGCCCGACAGGGCGTATCCGCCGCCCAGTTGCTCGGCCTTCCAGGGGCGCAGCGGTTCCAGCGAGTGGGCGGTCACCACGTGCGGGACGCCGTACAGCAGCTTGGCGAGGTGGCCCGCGAGGTTGGCGTACCAGGTGTGCGAGTGCACGAGGTCGCGGCCCTCCAGCGCGGCGGTCATGGCGAGGTCCACGGAGAACGTGCGCAGCGCGTCGTTGGCCCCGTCGAGCACCGGCCAGGGGCGGTGGCGCCGCACACCGGGGGCGCGGCCCTCGCCCCAGCAGTGCACCTCCAGGTCCACCAGCGAGGCCAACTCGCGGGCGAGGAACTCCACATGGACGCCCGCACCTCCGTAGACGTCCGGGGGAAACTCCCGCGTCAGCAGTCCCACACGCACCCGGCAACTCCCTGGTCTCGGCGGCGGCTCGCCCCCATCGTCACCCGGATGCGGCCCCGGGGGAAGGGCGCGGTGGCCGGACGAAGCAGCAGTCGCCGCAGACTCCGCCGCCGGGCACCCGGTAGTACAGGCAGCAGCTGCGGCGCCGGAACGCGGTGCCGGACCGGGTGCCGGTGCCGCGCAGCAGGGGGTGCGCGAGGAGACGTCCGGTGAGGTCGGCGGCCCGCTGCGCGACCTCGGTGCGGCCGTGTGCGCGGGCCCAGCGGTCCAGTTCGCGGGCGGCACCGGCGAGCGCGGAGGCGGCGTTTCCCCACAGCAGCCCCGAAGCCACCCCGTAGCGGGCCCTCAGGGTCGCCGTCAGGGGCGCGAGGTGGGCGTGCAGCACGGTGTCCGCGACCGCGTCCGCGCCCCCGGGTTCCGGGTGCGGGCGGACCTCGGTGAGCAGCAGGTCGTCCGGGGCGCCCGCCTCGGGGTCCCAGCGCAGCAGTGCGGGGTCCAGGTCGGGGACGGTGCCGTGCACGGCAGCACAGCCCAGCGCCACGGACCAGAGCCGGGCGGCCAGCCCCTGCTGGGCCAACGAGGCGCACACCCGGGGCTCGCCCACGCGCAGGCGGGTGGCGACGACATGGAGGCGGCGGGCGAGCACGTCGTCCTCGGCGCCCGGCCGGTAGGCGTCGGCGAGGGTGGGCGCCTCGGCGTCGTCGGGGGCCGCGGTGCCGGTGCGCAGGACGAAGAAGCCGCCCAGGGGCCGGAGTACGGAGAGGTCGGGGTCCACGGACAGCACTAGTACCAGGCTCACGGGTCCTCGCGTCCGGGTGGGGGGCGGGACTCGGGGTCGGGGACCGGACGCACCCGCCCAGGGGATGACCGGCGGGGCGCCGTACTCCATCGGCAGTAGGACGCAATGCGTGCTCAGGGACGACGACGTGGGGGGTGCCGGGCGGGCAGAGTGTCCGGCATGCACGCCGACCGTACGCCGCGCCGGGCCGAGGGGTCCGTCCGCCCGCGAGGGGACCGCCGATGAGCGCCCTCGCGCTGTCCGTCCTGCTGTCGTTCGTCTCCGCCGTCGCGTACGCGGGCGGTGCGATCGTCCAGGAGCGGGTCGCGGAGTCCTCCCCCGACGGGTCGTACCTGCCGGTGCGGCGGCCCGGCTGGTGGGCGGCGATGGCCCTCAACGGGACCGGCGCGCTGCTGCACGTGGTGGCGCTGGCCTGCGGCCCGCTGAGTCTGGTGCAGCCGCTCGGGGCGCTGACCATAGTCTTCGCGCTGCCGATGGCGGCGCTGTTCGTCGGCCGCCGGGCCGGTGCCACCGCCTGGCGCGGCGCGATCATGGCCACGACGGGCCTCGCGGGTCTGCTCGCGCTGGTCGGGTCGGGCGGTACGCACGCGATGGACGCGGGCAGCCGGGTCGCCGTCGCGCTCGTCGCCGGGGGCGCGGTCGCCGCGCTGACCTGCGCGGGACTCGCCGCGCACTGCCACCCCGCCGTACGCGGCGTCCTCCTCGCCACGGCGGCCGGTACGGCGTTCGGCATGTCGTCGGTGTTCACCAAGACCGTCGCCGTGGACTGGGACCGGGGTGTCGGCGCGGGCGAGGTGTTCTCGCTGGCGGCCGTCGTGGTGTTCTCGGCGGCGGGCGTCCTGCTCTCCCAGGCGTCCTACCGGGGCGCGGGCCTCACCGCCCCGCTGGCGACCCTGACCGTGGTCAACCCGGTGGTGGCGGCGGCCCTCGGCATCCTGATGTTCGGCGAGTCCTTCCGGTACGGCCCCACGGGCACCCTGCTCGCGCTGGGCTGCGGGGTCGTCGCGGCGGGAGGCCTGATCCTGCTGACGACGGAACGGCTGACCCGCACGGAGGCGGCGGCGCCCGGGGTGGAGACCGTGGAGGACGCGGTGACTGCCTGGCGGGCGGCGGAGGAGAGCGTGTGGCGGACCGACGCCGCGGTGACGACCCGGCTCCCCGCCGACCGGCACGGCGCGCGGGGTGCGCCCGCCTCGTCCGGTCCGGTCGGCGGCGTCGGCGCGGTTCCGCCGCAGGACAGGGCGGAACGCGCGGCGACGGCATCGTAGCGGTGTCCCACGGCGGGGCGCGGGGCCGCCGGGCTCCACGGCCGCGGGCTCAGAGGTGGACGCCCCCGGCCCGCAGGTAGGCCAGCGGGTCGATGTCGGAGCCAAAGGCGGGCCCGGTGCGGACCTCGAAGTGCAGATGCGGGCCGGTGACGTTGCCGGTGGCCCCGGAGCGGCCGATGCGCTGCCCCTCTGCCACGCCCTGCCCGGCCCGGACGGCGATGGCGGAGAGGTGGGCGTACTGCGTGTAGCGCCCGTCGGCGTGCCGGATGACCACCTGATAGCCGTACGAGCCGCCCCAGCCCGCCGAGACGACCTCCCCGGCACCGGCCGCCCGCACGGACGTACCCGTCGGTACGAGGAAATCGACGCCGGTGTGGTAGCCCTTCGACCAGTGCGAGCCGGAGGCGTGGTAGCCGGTGCCGATGGCGGCGGTCACGGGGGAGATGAGGCCGTGGGCGGACGCGTGGTGGGTGGTGGGCGCGTGCCTCTCGGGGGCCTTCTTCTTCGGAGCGGTCTTCTGCGGGGCTCTCTTCTCCGGTGCCCTCTTCTCCGGTGCCGCCTTCTTCGGAGTCGCCCTCTTCGGGGCCGCCTTTCCCGGGGCCTTCGTGCCGGAGGTGGTTCCGGTACGGGGGTCGCCGGGCCGCAGGCTGAGCCGCTGGCCGGGCAGGATGAGGTCCGGGTCGGCGCCGACGACGGCGCGGTTGGTGTCGTACAGCCCCTGCCAGCCGCCGCGTACGTGCTGCTCACCGGCGATGCCGGAGAGGGTGTCGCCGTGCACGACGGTGTACATCTCCGCGCGCCCGGCGCGGGACTGCGGGGTGTGCTGCGGGGCGACATCCCGTACGGAGTGGCGGGGTGTCTTCGCGGGCGTGCCGGACGCGGGGGTCGCGGCGGTGCGGGTCGCGGCGGTGTCGGTGTGGACACCGGAACCCGTGCGGGAGGGCGAGCCGGTGTGCGTGGGGGAACCGGCGCGCGGGGAACCGGGGTGGACGGTCGGGGCGGGGCCGCCCCGGCTCAGTCCGGCGCGGACCGAGCAGACCGGCCAGGCGCCGGGGCCCTGCCCGTCGAGCACCTTCTCGGCCACGGAGATCTGCTGGTCGCGGGTGGCGAGGTCGGCGCGCGCCGCGTACCGGGTGCCGCCGTACGCGGCCCAGGTGGAGCGGGTGAACTGGAGCCCGCCGTAGTACCCGTTGCCGGTGTTGACGTGCCAGTCGCCGCTGGACTCGCAGGCGGCGACCTTGTTCCAGGTGGAGGCGTCCGCCGCGTCGGCGGTGCCCACGGCGACGAGCGGGATCGCCAGCCCCGCGCCGCCCACCGTGACGGTGAGTGAGGCGCGGTTGATCCTGTTCGGCTGGTACCGGCGGTGCCGGCCGCGTGCGGCCATGTCCGAAATCCCCTCGCCGTGCTTCAGGAGCGGCAAAAGTATGCGCGCCCAACACACAGTGACAAGGCGGGAATTCGGCCGCGTGCGGAGACCTGTTGGCCGGGAAACGTCCCCGTGGCGCGAACACGGCGCGTGTGCGGGGCCGGAGTTCTCCCCCGGCCGCCCCCTGGTCGTCCCCTACGGGAAATACGGGGGAATGGGCCGCGAGCTGCCGGGAATGCTGAGCCGCCGGGCACGGTTCGCCCGTACACAGGGTCAGGGACGCGACGGATGTGCGCTCCCCGGTCGGGCACGTCAGGATGGGCAGGAGCCCGTACTGACGGAACCGTAGAAGACATGCAGCTAGGGAAGCAGGCGGTATGAGCACTTCAGCGCAGATCGGCGTCACGGGACTCGCGGTCATGGGACGGAACCTCGCCCGCAACTTCGCGCGCAACGGTTACACGGTCGCCGTGCACAACCGGACGGCCGCCAAGACCAAGGCGTTGGTGGAGGAGTTCGGGAGCGAGGGGAACTTCATTGCGTCCGAGACCGCCGAGGAGTTCGTGGCGGCGCTGGAGCGCCCGCGGCGTCTTGTCGTCATGGTGAAGGCGGGCGAGCCGACGGACGCGGTGATCGAGGAGTTCGCGCCGCTGCTGGAGCCCGGCGACATGATCATCGACGGTGGCAACGCGCACTTCGCGGACACCCGCCGCCGGGAGAAGGCGCTGCGCGAGAAGGGCATCCACTTCGTCGGCATGGGCGTGTCCGGCGGCGAGGAGGGCGCGCTCAACGGCCCGAGCATCATGCCGGGCGGCCCGCGTGAGTCGTACGACTCGCTGGGCCCGATGCTGGAGAAGATCTCGGCGAAGGCCGCCGACGGTTCGCCCTGTGTGACGCACGTGGGCCCGGACGGCGCCGGTCACTTCGTGAAGATGGTGCACAACGGCATCGAGTACGCCGACATGCAGCTCATCGGCGAGGCGTACCAACTGCTGCGGGACGTCGCCGGTTACTCCCCCGCGCAGATCGCGGAGATCTTCCGCACCTGGAACACCGGGCGCCTGGACTCCTACCTGATCGAGATCACCGCCGAGGTGCTGTCCCACGTGGACGCCGCGACCGGCAAGCCGTTCGTGGACGTGGTGGTGGACCAGGCCGAGCAGAAGGGCACCGGCCGCTGGACCGTGCAGATCGCCCTGGACCTGGGCGTCCCGGTCTCCGGCATCGCGGAGGCGGTGTTCGCCCGCTCCCTGTCCGGGCACGCGGCGCTCCGCGCGGCCTCCGGCGACCTGTCCGGGCCGCGTCCCGCCCCGCTGGGCGAGGCCGAGGCGGCGGCCTTCGCCGACCAGGTCGAGCAGGCGCTGTACGCGTCCAAGATCGTGTCGTACACCCAGGGCTTCCACGAGATCGCGGCGGGCAGCGAGGAGTACGACTGGAACATCGACCTCGGCGCCGTCTCCGCGATCTGGCGCGGCGGCTGCATCATCCGCGCGGCCTTCCTCGACCGCATCCGCGCCGCCTACGACGCCCGCGCGGACCTGCCGAGTCTGCTCTCGGACAAGACCTTCGCCCAGGAGATCGCGGGCGCCCAGGACGACTGGCGCGACGTGGTGATCGCAGCGACCCGCCAGGGCGTGCCGGTCCCCGGCTTCTCCGCCGCCCTCGCCTACTACGACGCCCTGCGCGCCGAGCGCCTGCCCGCCGCCCTCACCCAGGGCCAGCGCGACTTCTTCGGCGCCCACACCTACCGCCGCACGGACCGCGACGGCGCGTTCCACACGCTGTGGGGCGGGGACCGCAGTGAGGTGACCGCGTAACCAGGGGCACGGTCAGGGGCGCGTGGGACGGCGGGCACGCCGGGCCACGCGCCCCTGACGCGTGCACGGGGTCCTCGGGGTCAGGTGAGGGGCGGGCCGGGCTCAGGACTGGGTACGGGTTCCGGACCGGGCGGCACCGGTGACGGCGAGGGCTCCGGCGGGCCGGGCGCGGGCGGCCCCGGAGCCGGGGTGGGGTCGGGTCCGGGTGCGGGCGGAGTGGGCTGCGGTCCGGGGCCGGGCGGTGTGGGCTCAGGTCCGGGGCCGGGCTCGGGCGTCGGCACCGGACTGGGGTACGGGTCCGGCACGGGGGACCCCGGTGTCGCGGGTTCCGGGTACGGGTTCGTCATGAGTGTCCTCCGGCAGTAGCTGACGGTCACCGCGGGCGGTGACCCGTGGACCACTCCCCGCGTACCCGAGCGGGGGCGGGACAGTCACGTCGCGGGGGCGAGGCACACGGAGACGCCGTGTGCCGGTGGCGGGCCGGGGTCAGAGGGAACCGGGATGGGCGCGGAGCCACTCCTCGGCGGCGGCGACGAGCCGGGGCTCGGCGGCGGGAGCGACGCCGGGGTGCCGCTCCGCCCACCGCACGACGTACGGGCAGAGCGGCACGAGGGCGACACCCTCGCGCCCGGCGACGGCGTACAGCTCGCGGGCGAGGGAACCGGCGATGCCCCTGCCCGCGTGGGCGGGCTCGACCACGGTGTGCACGGGAACCAGCGCCCGCGCGGGCTCGTCGAGCACGAAGTACGCGATGCGGCCGACGACATGACCGTCCTCGACCGCCTCGAGCAGTCCGGCCCGCCGATCGTCACGGATCTCGACGCCGCTCATCTCCCGCCCACTCCCGCCCGTCACCGCGCCTGCGGACTGCGCTCCTGGTCCGAGCCGGGCACCGGTTCGGCGGCGTCGCTTCCGAGCGCCACGATCCGGTTGCGCCCGTCCACATGCACCACGCTCGGCCGGAACGCCCTGGCCTCGGCGTCCTCAAACTGAGCGTAACTGATGATGATCACAAGGTCTCCGGGATGCACCAGATGCGCGGCGGCACCGTTGATCCCGACCACCCCCGACCCCCGCTCGCCCTCGATGACGTACGTCTCCAGCCGCGCCCCGTTGGTCACATCCACGATGTGCACCAACTCCCCCGGCAACAGGTCGGCGGCATCAAGCAGTTCGGCATCAATCGTCACCGACCCCACGTAGTGCAGGTCGGCCTGGGTGACGGTGGCCCGGTGAATCTTGGACTTGAACAGGGTGCGCAGCACGAAGGAACTCCCGAAGATCGGCTCCCTGCCCGCGTTCTCGCAGGTCAAGGGCTTTACGTCACCTTACAGGCGCGACCGGACCCCGGTGACGGCGCTCGGGGACGCGGCCCCGACGCGTTGTCCGGGGTCCGAGACGGAGCGGTCGTACGCGCCCGCCGCCCGGAAACGGGCCGTTCACCGCGCGGACGCCCTCGGGGAAACAAGCGGTTCCTAGCGTGTTGGCCCCCTGACCCGAAGGGCCGACCTTGAGCATCTCCGAGTCCCCAGAGACAGCGACGGCGCCGGAATCCGCCACCGGCGGGCCGACCGAAGAGACGACAACGCGGGCCACCACACAGGCGACCAGGGAAACCCTGGAGGACTACACCCTCCGTTTCGCGCCGCGCGGTTACCGGCGCTGGAAGCCCATGATCGTGGCCACCACCGCGCTGGGCGGCATCGCGTACATGGCCGACTTCTCCATCGGTGCCGGTATCGGCCTGACGCACGGCACGGGCAACGCGCTCGTGGCGATCGCCGTCGCCGCCGTGGTCATCTTCGTCACGGGAATCCCGCTCGCGTACTACGGCGCCCGGTACAACATCGACCTGGACCTGATCACCCGCGGCTCCGGCTTCGGGTACTACGGCTCGGTCCTCACCGGCGTGATCTTCGCCAGCTTCACCTTCATCTTCTTCGCCCTCGAAGGCTCGATCATGGCCCAGGGACTGAAGCTGGGCCTCGGACTCCCGCTGTGGCTGGGCTACTTGGTGTCCACGTTCATGGTGATCCCGCTGGTGATCTACGGCATGAAGGCGCTGAGCAAGCTCCAGGTGTGGACCACGCCGGTGTGGCTGCTGCTGATGGTCGCGCCGCTGGTGTACCTGATCTCCAAGGACCCCGGCACGGTCGGCCGCTTCCTCGGTTACGCGGGCACCGGCGGTGACGGGGGCGTCAACACCGCTTCCGTGCTGCTCGGCGCGGGCGTGTGTCTGTCCCTCATCGCGCAGATCGGCGAGCAGATCGACTACTTGAGGTTCATGCCGCCCAGGACCGAGGCCAACCGGCGCACTTGGTGGACCGCCGTCATCATGGCCGGTCCCGGCTGGGTGGTGCTCGGCGCGCTGAAGCAGGCCATCGGCGTCTTCCTCGCCGTGTACATCCTGGCCGAGGTCGGCCCGGCCGCCGCGACGGAGCCCATCCAGCAGTTCCGGGGCGCCTTCGACGCGATGATGCCGTCCTGGCTGGTGGTCCCGCTGGCGGTGGTCCTCGTCGTCATCAGCCAGATCAAGATCAACGTCACGAACGCCTACTCCGGCTCGCTGGCCTGGACGAACTCCTTCACCCGTGTCACCCGGCACTACCCCGGCCGCATGATCTTCGTGCTGGTCAACCTCGGCTTCGCGCTCGCCCTGATGGAGGCCGACATGTTCAGCTTCCTGAACGGCATCCTCGGCTTCTACTCGAACTGCGCCATCGCCTGGGTCGTCACCGTGGCCACGGACATCGGCGTCAACAAGTACCTGCTCGGACTCTCCCCGCTCCAGCCCGAGTTCCGCCGGGGCATGCTGCACGCCGTCAACCCGGTCGGCGTCGTCTCCTTCGTCGCCGCGTCCGGGCTCTCCATCGCCCTGTACTTCCACGCCCTGGGCGACGGGCTCCAGCCCTACTCCCCCGTGGCCGCCGCCGTGATCGCCTTCGTCCTGACCCCGCTGATGGCACTCGTCACCAAGGGCCGCTACTACCTGCGCCGCACCGACGACGGCATCCCCGAGCCGCTGCTCGACGGTGAGGGCAACCCCAGCGGCCTCACCCTCACCTGCCACGTCTGCCACCAGTCCTACGAGCGCCCCGACCTCGCCGCCTGCCGGACCCACGACGCCGTCGTGTGCTCCCTGTGCCTAAGCACCGACAAAACCGGCGCCCACGTGCTCCCCGCCCAGGCACCGACCGGCTGAACCCGCACCCCAGGCGCACCCGGACGGCACCCGTATGGCCGGGTGCCGTCCGGGTGCGCCTCTCCTACTCCACGCAGGGGTCCTCCTGCGCACAGCGCACCGCCCGCTGCACCGCCCGCTCCACGTGGTGGCCGTCGGCGCCGGTCCGCTCGGCGTACGCCGTGACCGCCTCCCGGTAGGCACCCACGGCTTCCCGCCAGCGGCGGGCCTGTGCGTCGTACGCCGCACCCGTCAGACCGGCGAGGCGGGCCCGCTCTTCCTCGGCCAGCCGCTCGCGTACGAGCAGTTCTTCGGGAATCTCCGACATTCCTCGATGTTACGGCGCCCGCGGGACGGGGGCGCTCCGAAGCGGCCGTCGCCCACGGCGGGTGCCGGAGAAGCGCGGACCGCGGCGAGGCCGACGCGGGGGGGCGCACGCGTCGCGTACGCGGGTGACGCGCGCCACACCGTTCACGGCTCCGCGCACCTGGCCGGATCGCCTCGCCTCCCGCGCGATCGGCTATAGCGGGATATTGCCGATTGACCCCTGCGACGGTTCAACTTCGGCCAGGACTGGCCTTTTTGAGACATGGAAAGATCAATAATCTGCTCAATGACGCAGGCATCTACCAAGGAGTTCCGTGTCCACTGCCCAGCTTCCCGACATCCTGTCCCCCGAGTTCGCGGCGAACCCGTACCCGGTGTACGCCCGGATGAGGGCGGAAGAACCTCTCATCTGGCATGAAGGCATGCAGAGTTGGATCGTCTCCCGCTACGAGGACGTCGAGCGGGTCTTCAAGGACAAGCGGTCCGAGTTCACCACCGAGAACTACGACTGGCAGCTCGAACCGGTCCACGGCAAGACCATCCTCCAGATGAGCGGCCGTGAGCACTCGGTGCGCCGCGCGCTGGTCGCGCCCGCCTTCCGGGGCAGCGAGCTGCAGGAGAAGTTCCTCCCGGTGATCGAGCACAACTCGCGCGAACTCATCGACGCCTTCCGGCAGTCCGGCTCCGCCGACATCGTCGGGGACTACGCCACCCGGTTCCCGGTCAACGTGATCGCGGACATGCTGGGCCTGGACAAGGCCGACCACGCCCGTTTCCACGGCTGGTACACGGCCGTCATCGCCTTCCTCGGCAACCTCTCCGGGGACGCCGAGGTGACGGCGGCGGGCGAGCGCACCCGCGTGGAGTTCGCGGAGTACATGATCCCGATCATCCGCGAGCGCCGCGACCACCCGGGCGACGACCTGCTCTCCGCGCTGTGCGCCGCCGAGGTGGACGGTGTCCGGATGAGCGACGAGGACATCAAGGCGTTCTGCAGCCTGCTGCTCGCGGCCGGTGGCGAGACCACGGACAAGGCGATAGCCAGCATCTTCGCCAACCTCCTCATGAACCCGGAGCAGTTGGCGGCGGTCCGCGCCGACCGGAGCCTGATCCCGGCCGCCTTCGCGGAGACCCTGCGCCACACCCCGCCGGTGCACATGATCATGCGGCAGACCGCGAACGAGGTGGAGTTCAGCGGCGGCACGGTCCCGGCCGGGGCCACCGTCACCTGTCTGATCGGCTCGGCCAACCGTGACGAGCGCCGCTACGCCGAGCCGGACCGGTTCGACATCTTCCGCTCCGACCTCACCACCACCTCGGCGTTCTCCGCCGCCGCCGACCACCTGGCCTTCGCGCTCGGCCGGCACTTCTGCGTCGGCGCGCTGCTGGCCAAGGCGGAGGTGGAGACCGGTGTGAACCAACTCCTCGACGCCATGCCGGACATGCGGCTCGCGGACGGCTTCGACCCGGTGGAGCAGGGCGTGTTCACCCGCGGCCCGCAGACCCTGCCGGTGGTCTTCACCCCGGTCGGCGCCTGACCGCACGGCCGACCGGCATCCCCCTCCGGCCGACCGGCATCCCTCTCCGGGCGCCCGGCTCCCCCGTACGGGCGCCCGGAAGGACACAGCACGCCGTCGTGCCTACCGCATCGTCGGGGTGAACCGCACCGGCAGCCCGTTCAGCCCCCGCATCCAGATGGACGGCCGCCAGCTCAACTCCTCCGGTTCCACGTCGAGTACGAGGTCGGGCAGTTGCTCCTGGAGCGTCTCCACCGCCGTGCGCGCCATCACGTCCGCGAGCAGCGGGGCCGGGTACGGGCAGCGGTGCTCGCCGTTGCTGAACGACAGGTGCGCGGAGTTCTCCGCGCCGATGTACGACTCCGGCCAGATCTGCGGGTCGGTGTTGGCCGCCGCCAGCCCGAGGACGACGCAGTCGCCCTCGCGGATGAGCCGTCCGCCGAGCTGGGTGTCACGGACCGCCCAGCGCCCGATGAAGTTCTGGGTCGGGGTGTCCAGCCACAGCACCTCGTTGAGGGCGTCCCCGACGCTGACCCGGCCGCCGGAGACGTTCACCGCGAACCGCTCGTCGGTGAGGAGCAGCCGCAGCGTGTTGCCGATCCAGTTGGCGGTGGGCTGCTGGGCGGCGGCGATGACGGAGATCAGGTCCTGCACGATCTCCTCGTCGCTGAGCCCGGCCGGGTCCAGCAGCATGCGGGAGGTGACGTCGGAACCCGGGTCCTCCCGCTTCTCCTTCACCAGCTGCATGATGCGGGCGCCCACCCTGCCGTAGGCGGCCACCGGGTCGTCGCCCTCGCCCGCGTCCAGGGAGATCCTGAGGTCGTCCACCAGGTGCTCGGTGTCCTCGCCGCCCGCGGGCATGCCGCACATCCACAGCACCCCGCGCGCGGGCAGGGCGTGCGCGTACATGCTCATCAGCTCGGCCCGGCCGCCGCCGGAGAACGCCGAGATGAGCTGGTGGGCGATCTCCTGGCACTCGCGGGCCAGCTCGAACTGGTCCACGCCCTCCAGCGCCTGGGTGATCACGCCCTGGCGGCGCTGGTGTTCGGCGCCCTCGGTGAACAGCACCGAGGGCTGGTGGCCGACGTAGGGCATGAGGGGCCAGTCGGCAGGGATGTTCGGCCACTGGTTCCAGCGGCGGGAGTCGCGCGCGAACAGCTCGTCGTGGGTGGTGACGTAGCCGACCTCGGGGTAGCCGAGGACCAGCCAGGCGGGGATGCCGCCGTCGAGCAGCACCGGGGCGACCGCGCCGTGCTCGCGGCGCATCGTGCGGTACAGCTGGGACGGCGTCCGCTGGTATTCGAGCCCCGCCAGGTGGACGGCGTTCGCGTGCGCGGGGCAGCCGGGCGGCGGCGTGCTCGGGGCGTCGGTGGTGTCGCTCACGGGGTCCCCTCCTGGGCCAGCGCCATCGTGTAGAGGTGGTCCACGAGGGAGACGAGGACGTCCTTGCACGACGACCGGACGCGCGCGTCGCAATCGATCATGGGCACGTGCTCGCCCAGGGCGAGCGCCTGGCGGATCTCCTCCAGCGTGAACCGGTCGGTGTCGTCGTCGAAGCGGTTGACGGCGACCACGAACGGCGTGTTGTGGTGTTCGAGCCGGTCTATCGCGTACCAGGAGTCCTGCATACGGCGGGTGTCCACCAGGACGACCGCGCCGAGGGTGCCGGAGAACAGCCGGTCCCACAGGAACCAGAACCGCTCCTGGCCGGGCGCGCCGAACAGGTACAGCACCATGCGCTCGTTGAGGCTGATCCGGCCGAAGTCGAAGGCGACGGTGGTGGTGGTCTTGCGTTCCACCCCGGCCGTCTCGTCGATGCCCGCTCCGGCCTGGGTCATCACCTCTTCGGTGTTCAGCGGCCGGATCTCGCTGACCGACCGGACCAGGGTGGTCTTGCCGACACCGAAGCCGCCCACGACGACGATCTTGAGGCCGGTCTCGGCGTCGTCGGCCAGCGGCGTCCGCCGGGCGGGCAGCTCAGAGGTTGCGGAGCCCATGAAGCACCTCCTGGAGCAGGGCGGTTTCGGGGAGCCCGGCGACCGAGCGGGCCGCGCGGGGGTGGCGGGCGCTGATCTGCCCCATGTCGTGCAGATCGCCCAGCAGGATGCGGACGACGGTGATGGGCAGCTTCAGCTCGGCCGCGACCTCGACCAGCGCCGTGGGGTGGCGGCAGATCTCCAGGATGCGGACGTGCTCGGACTGCATACCGGCGGTGGGCTCGCACTCGCTGACGATGAGCGTCACCAGATCGAACGCGTCGTCGGCGTCGGTCCGTCCGCCCGTGACCATGTAGAGCCGGTCCGGATCACCGATGTCCACCGGTCCGCGGGTCACGCGGAGGCACCCCGGCCGATCGGGGCGCGGGGCTCGGCCCGCAGGTGGTCCCCGATCTGCTCGACGAGTTCGGTCATCTGGTGGCCGACCACGCCCGGATCGGCGCTCTCCTGCGCGATGACCGCGAGGTGCGCGCCCTCACCGGCCTCCACGATGAACAGCAGTCCGCCGTGGAACTCGGTCATGGAGTGCCGTACTCCGCCGGAGCCGTCGCCGAACTCGGCGGAGGCGCCCTGGGAGAGCGCCTGGATGCCGGAGCAGATGGCGGCGAGCTGGTCGGCCTGATCGACGGTCATGTGCTCGGTCCAGCACAGCTTGAGCCCGTCGCGGGAGAGCACGAGGGCGTGGCGGGTGCCCGGCGTGCGCTCCAGCAGGTTCGTCAGAAGCCAGGTGAGGCTGTTGTCGGTGGTCTCCATGCCGGGTGGGAGCGGGTGACGACCGCGTGGGTCACCCGGCCCCTTCCTCCAATCAAACGACGTGCGGGGATTCGGTACGAGGGGGTGGTGGGCGGCGCCCCGGCGGGTCCGGGGCACGCCCTCAGTCGTCCGTGGGGACCGGGTGGGTGCCCGTCCTGTCCTGCGGGTGCCGCGGGTCGCCCGGGTTCTCCGGAGCCGTGCCGTCGGGGGCGGACCCGGCGCCCCGGCGGCTCCGGTGGAAGGCGCCGAACCGGGTGCCCGCGTCGCGCGCCAGGCCGGGTTCGCGCCGGGCGGCGGGCGGTTCGGGCGCCGGGTGCCGACGGCCCCGCTCGGCCTCGGCCATCGTGCGGCCGGGCGCCCGCACGGGCAGCCCGCCGGGCGTTGCGGAGGCGCGCGGCGCGGGCACCTCCGAGCGGGGCGACGCCTCGGCGGCCGGGGCGGGCGCCGGGGTACGGGCCGGTCGCGGGGCCTCGGCGGCGGGCGCGGGCGCCGGAGCGGGTACGACGGGCTCCGCCTGGGTACGGCGCGGGGGGTGCTCGGTGACCAGCGGGGTGCGCTGCTGGGCGACGAGCTGCGGGGGCAGCAGGACGACGACGCCGGTGCCGCCGCGCGAGGAGGGGCGGTAGTTGACGCTGATGCCGTACTTCACGGCGAGCCGTCCCACGACGCCGAGGCCGAGGCGGGTGCCCTGGAGGGTGGCGAGGTCGGTGCTGCGGCCGGACACGGACTCCTCGGCGCGCCGCATGGCCGCGTCGGACATCTTCAGTCCGCTGTCCTCGATGGTGATGACGAGACCGGCGCTGCGCTCCTCGACGTACACATGGACCTCGTCGATGGGCGGCGAGAAGTTGGCCGCGTTGTCCATGAGTTCGGCCAGCAGGTGCATGACGCCCTCGGCGGCAAAGCCGGAGATCGCGGCGCGGCTGGAGGAGTGCAGGCGGACCCGGCGGTAGGCGGCGATGCGGCCGACGGCGCCGCGCAGGATGCTCTCCATGACGATCGGCTTGTTCCAGACGCGGCTGGAGCGTCCGCCCATCAGCAGGGCGAGCCGGTCGGTCATCAGGCCGAGCTGGGAGGTGCTGTGGTCCAGGCGGAGCAGATCCCCGAAGACCTCCTCGCCGTGCCGGTCCTGCATGTCGCGCAGGTCCGCGAGCATGCTGACGATCTTGGCCTGGACGCGGCTGAGCGCCTTGGCGGACGCGGCCTGCGCGGCGGCGGACCGGCGTTCGCTGTGGGCGAGTTCGCGGATCACGCGTTCCGCGGTGTCCCGGAGCAGGGTGTTCTGCGGCCAGTCGAAGCGGCCGAGCGTGGTGTCGGCGGAACTGCCGCCGCGCAGCAGGGTGATGGCGGCGGGCAGGGTCTCCTCGGTGAGCCGGGTGAGCTGTCCGGTCTCCCGCATCAGTTCGCCGCGTACGGCGTGCAGTTCGGCCTCGGCCTCGGTGGCGCGGCGTACGGCGTCGGCGAGTTCACCGGCGAAGAGCTGGGCGAGCTGGCGCAGGTGCGGGTCGGCGGGACCGGCGGCGCGGGCGAGGGCCTCCTCGGCGGGGACTCCCTCGCGGACCTGGCCGGCGAGACCGGGCAGGGTGACGGTGACCAGGCGGGCCGTCTCGGCGCTCTGCCGACGCCAGTCGCTCCGGCCCGCCTCCAGTTCGTCGTACTGTGCGGCGCCCTGCCTGCGGGCTCTGCCGACGCGGCGCAGCGCGACGGCCGTGACGAGGGCGAGGCAGCACCAGGCGACGGCGGCCGTGCCCGCGACCCAGCCTCGGGCGGGCCGCGGGGCGAGGAGGGCCGCCGAGGCGGCGCCTGCGGCGGTCACGAGCAGGATGACGAGGAACGCGGCCGGTGAGGAGCGCGCCCCTTTCGCGCTCCGGCGCTGGCGGGGGCGGGCTGGCACTGACATTGCGCGGTCCCTCGGTCCGTGAGAGCAGGGGTCGGGTGGACGGCTGAACATCGGCCGCGGTCCGGAAGCCGACCAGCAGGAGGGCGATCTTCCGGTTCATGGCCGCCGTTCATGCTAGCCATCCGGTGGGATGGTGGAGGCCAGGCGGTGGGTCCGGCATCCGCACGGGCTGACTTCGTCGTGAAACCGCCAACGCGGTGCGCCCGTGTGGTACAGCGCGCGCCCGCGTTCACGGCCGTTCCACACGTGGCCGGAACCCGTTGTCTCGGGCCCGCGCACCTCACATCGCGGCGCCCAACTGCCCGTTCCCCGAACGGACGTCGAACACTTTAGGCCAAGTCCGCCGACCCGGCTGACACCCCATCGGCCCCCAACCACCGTGCATCCGGCGAACCGGGCACGGCGCCCGGCGGATTCGCCGGGCGCGGGTGCGTCCTCGCCGGGTGCGTCTTCGCCCGGCGCGGGTGCGCTCACTCGAAGAACTTCAGGCTCCACCCCGTATTGGTGTTCGCTCCCGGCACGTTGGCGCGGGAGTACGTGGTGTTGCCCCACCAGCAGAAGGAGCCGGTGTACCAGGAGCGGTTGGCCCAGGAGTAGGGGGTGCCCTTGGGGACGGCGTGGAACATGAGCGGGAAGGTGGGACCGGCCGGGGGGCTGGTGGCGATGTCGCCGTCGAGGAGGACGAAGGTGTGGTGGCCGGGGCCGTTGACGTTGAGGGTGGGGTCCCAGCCGGACATCATGGTGTCGCGGTGGGAGCCGAAGAGGCAGCCGTTGGACTTGTACCAGTCCCAGACGTAGGTGGGGTCGCCGCCCGCGCGCAGCCGCAGGTCGGCCAGGCAGTACTGGTCGCTCCAGCTGCCGTTGGCGGAGTAGACGATGTGGAGTTGGCCGCTCGGGTCCTTGATGGCCTCCGGCGCCTCGTTGATGAACGGGTTGCCGACCACGCGCTCCCAGCTCTCGCGGGGCTGGGAGATGACCGAGCGCGCACCGGTGGGAGCGGTGGGGCTGCTCATGCGGGCGATGTAGAGGTTCTGCTCGACGTTGGTGTCACCGGCCCAGCCCGACCAGACGAACCAGCGCTGCCCGTTGAAGGTGAACATCGTGCCGTCGATGGCCCATTTGTCGTCCGGCAGGGCGAGCCTGGTCTCGCCGGTATACCCGCTGTCGGGGTTGGCGGAGCTGATGACGTACATGCGGTGGGCACTGCCGCGTCCCGCCGAGAAGTAGACGTAGTACCGGCCGCCGTCGCGGACGATCTCCGGGGCCCAGACCTCTCCCAGGTCGCGGGTGTCCGACCAGATCTGCCGGGCGGGGGCCGCGTCGAGGGTGCCGGTGGAGGACGCCTGGCGCACGGCGATGCCCGCGCCGGTGGACTGGACGGAGATGTAGGTGCCGCCGACCCGCAGCACGCTGGGGTCGGCGGCCCGCAGGCCGGTCTGGGCCGCCCGGGCGGGGGTGGCGGACGTGAGGCCCGTGACGAGGGTGAGGAGACAGGTCAGCGCCAGAGCCGCGGCGCCGGTGAGTGCGCGGGAAAGCTTCATGGTCCCGTTTCCGTGGTCGGCCTCCGCTTCGACGTACGGGCCGGACCGGCGCGAGGGACGGCGGCACGGACGTCCGGCCGGGATCACGTCGGAGGAGGGCTGCTGGGCGATCCAGGCCGTCGTTCCCGGTCCTCCACCGACGTTCCGCTGCCGCTTTTACATCGATGGAAGAGCGCTCTCACAGCATCTCGGGAGGTGATGGACATGTCAACCGCCATGTCGTTCCGCGGGCCGCCCGGCCCGGGCGCGGGTGCGCGGCTCCGGAGGCGTGGGGTGACGCAGGGAGCGGCGCTACGGCACGGTCAGCCAGGCGTTGCGGACCGGGGCCACCGGGCCGGTGTTCCAGTCCAGGCGGAGGACGGCGAGGTCGTCGGTGTGGCGGTCGGCGTTGAGGGTGCGGGTGCGGGCGATGAGCTGGTCGAGATGGGTGCCGGGGTCCGGAGCGTCGATGGTGTCGATGATCCGCAGCAGCCCCTCCACGCCGAGCCGGGCGCCGGTGCCGTCCGCGAAGCCCTCGATGAGCCCGTCGGTGTAGGCGACGAGGGCGCCGCGCGCGGGCAGGCGCAGGACGGTGGCGTGCCAGGTGCCGAGGCCGGGGGCGATGCCGAGCGCGACCCCGTGCGCGGCGGCGACCTCCTGGGCGCCCTCGGGGGTGACGAGCAGCGGCTCGTGGTGACCGGCGAGATAGAGGGTGAGGGTGCCCG
Source organism: Streptomyces corallincola (assembly GCF_019104725.1). GTDB lineage: Bacteria > Actinomycetota > Actinomycetes > Streptomycetales > Streptomycetaceae > Streptomyces > Streptomyces corallincola. The sequence goes on from NZ_JAHRXF010000028.1 coordinate 53,218, forward strand.
CGTCCGGGTCGAGGGTGATGAGCGTGCAGGTGGTGAAGAGGTCGCTGCCGGTCCGTTCCGCGATGTGTATCTGCTCCAGCAGGTGCAGCAGGCGCCGGTCGCGGTGACCGCCGAGGGTCAGCGCGCGCCAGGCTATGCGCAGGCAGACGCCGAGCGCCGCCGCGTCGGGGCCGTGGCCGCTGACGTCCCCGATGATGGCGTGCACCTGGCCGTCGTCGGTCTGGACGACGTCCAGGAAGTCACCGCCGAGCAGGGCCTGCGCGCGGCCGGGGTAGTAGCGGCTGGAGGCGGTGACGGTGGCGGAGGACAGCAGGGGTTCCGGGAGCAGCCCGCGTTCGAGGCGGGCGTTCTCCTCGGCGCGCAGCCGTCCCAGCTGGAGGTCGGCGTTGGCGCGTTCGGCCTGCTTGCGCTGGGCGGCGTAGCGGACGGCGCGCTGCATCAGGTCGGGTTCGACCTTGCCCTTGATCAGATAGTCCTGGGCACCGGCCGCGAGGGCGTCCACACCCGCGCGGGGTTCGTCCAGGCCGGTGAGGACGATGATCGCGGCGTGGGTGTCGCGCTGGACGGCCTGGACGGTCTCCATGCCGGAGGCGTCGGGCAGATGCAGGTCGAGCAGGACGCAGTCCACCGGGGCGGCGGTGAGCGCGCGGCGTGCCTCGGCCGCGGTGCGGCAGCGGACCAGGGTGTGGGTGAGGTCGGTGTCGAGGAGGAGTTCCTCGACCAGCAGGGCGTCGCCGTCGTCGTCCTCGACCAGCAGGATGCGGTACAACTCCGAGCGGGCCGTGAGCTGTTCGGTCACGGACGGCCGCCTTCCGCGGAGTCCGCGAGGGCCGCGCGGCGACCGGCGTGGGCGTCCTGGGAGGCGTGGACATCGGCGGAGTCGCGGGCGTCCCGGGAGCCGGGGGTCTCCTGTGCCGGGAGGGCGGGGACGGCGGGCAGGGTGAACAGCACACGGGTGCCCAGTCGGTAACCGGGGTCGATGCCGATGTGCCCGCCGTGGAACTCCACGACCTTCTTGCACATGGCCAGCCCGATCCCGGTGCCCGGATAGGCGTCCTTGGTGTGCAGCCGCTGGAAGATGACGAAGACCTTCTCCTGGAACTCCGGTGCGATACCGATGCCGTTGTCGCTGACGGCGAACTCCCAGGCGCCGTCCTCGGTCGCGGTGAGTCCGACGTGGATGTGCGGCGGGCGGCCGGGGGCGCGGAACTTGAGCGCGTTGGAGAGCAGGTTCTGCCAGAGCATGCCGAGCTGGGTGGCGTCCCCGACGACCGGGGGCAGCGTGTCGTGGGTGATCTCGGCGCCGGTCTCCTCGACGGCCACGCTGACGTTCTCCAGGGCGCGGGTGAACACGGCGTCCATGTCCACGCTCTGGTGGTCGTTGTGGACGCGGCCGACGCGGGAGAAGGCGAGCAGGTCGTTGATGAGCGTCTGCATGCGGTTGGCGCCGTCCACCGCGAACGCGATGTACTGGTCGGCGCGTTCGTCGAGCTGTCCGCCGTAGCGCCGTTGCAGGAGCTGGGTGAAGCTGGAGACCTTGCGCAGCGGTTCCTGGAGGTCGTGCGAGGCGACGTAGGCGAACTGCTCCAGTTCGGTGTTGGAGCGTTTCAGGTCGTCGGCCTGCTCGTCCAGCATCCGGCGGGAGTCCTCGGCGGACTGGAGTTCCGCGAGGAGCCGGAGCCGCATGGAATCGACGTCGGCGGCGAGTCGGCGCAGGTCGGCCGGTCCGGTGCCGGGCAGCGGCTGTTCGAAGCGCCCTCGGGCGACGTCGCGGGCGGCCGTGCCGAGCCGGGCCAGCGGGCCGGTGACGCCCCGGCGCAGCCCCTCGAAGACGAGGGCGGCGACCAGCACGATGACGAGGGCGACGACGGCGAAGGTCCAGTTGCGCACGGTGGTGGCCGCGCGCCGGTCCCGGATGGCGTCGGCGGACTCGCTGCGGAGGTGGTCCTGCTGCCGGGCCAGGGCCTGCCGTACCGCGTCGAAGGAGGTCTTGCCCGCCTCGGCGCGCTGGGCGGCCACCCGGACGGTGTCCCCGGGGGACGCGGCGGCGACGGGGTCGGCGAACGCGCGCTGCCAGGCGGTGGCCAGCCGCTCCACGTCGGCCAGGTCGGTACGGGCCCGGTCGTCCTGCCGTACCAGGGGGCGCAGGCCGCGGATCGCGGTCCGCTCGTCGGTCACGCCGTCCCGGTAGGGCTGGAGGAAGTCGGCGCGGCCCGACAGGCCGTAGCCCCTGATCCCCGTCTCCTGGTTGACCAGGGCCTCTTCGAGCCGCATCGCGTCGATGAGGGCGGGTGAGCGCCGGTAGACGAGTTCGTCGGTGATGCCGGTGGTGCGCCAGGTCGCCCAGCCGCCGAGCGATCCGAGGACCGCGAGCACGACGAGTGTGGTCGCCACCCCCGCCTGCAGCCAGCGGCGGGTGGTCCAGTCGGCGAACACGCCCTCGCTGTCGGACGGCTTGCTGTTCATCGTGGTTCGATTCTCCCCTTCGGCACCGGTGGCCACGGAAGGCCGGGCGGCAAGCACACTGTACCCAGGGACCGACAACGCATGTTGTCCCGGCCGCGATCGAACGCCTAGGGTGAGGGCATGCCCGGTCCGTCCCACCTTCCCCGCCCGCACGGCCCGGCGGACGCGCTCGTCACCCAGGTGGTGGACGAACTCGCCCGGCGGCTCGCCGAGGACCCCGGGGACTGCGGAACCGGTCCGCTGCCGTGGGCCGAGTGGCCGGACGGCGGCGACGCCCGAGGGCACGCCCTGGTACGGCTGCGCGTCCTGGCCCGTGTCAAGCAGGCGGTGCGCAGCCTGGAGGACCAGGCCGCGCACGCGGCCGCGGTGAGCGGCGCCGGTTACCCCGAGATCGGGGAGGCCGTCGGCATCAGCCGCCAGGGGGCCAGACGCCGCTGGCCGGGACTCATCACCACCGGCGCACACCCCGCACCCGCCCGTCCCACACCCCGGAGCTCGTGAATCATGGCTGCCGCTACCCGCCCCTACGACGTGCTGCTGGTCGAGGACGACGTCGCCGACGCGATGCTCATCCAGGACGCCCTCGCCGAACGCGGGACCCGTAATCTCACCCAGGTCTCGGACGGCATCGCCGCCCTGGACTATCTCCGCGACCCGGCCACCGAGCGGCCCGACCTGATCGTGCTGGACCTCAACATGCCGCGCATGAACGGCCGGGAGTTCCTCGCCGTGGTCAAGGAGGACCCCGAACTGCGCACCATCCCGGTCGTGGTGCTCACCACCTCCGCCGCGCCCGACGACGTGACCGGCGCCTACCGGCACCACGCCAACGCGTACGTCACCAAGCCGGTGAACCTGGAGGAGTTCGAGGCGGCGGTGCGCAGCATCGACGCGTTCTACCTGGACATCGCGGTGAAGCCGCCGAAGCGGTAACCGGCCCGGACATGCCTCGGCGCGCCGCCCGCCCGTGAGGGGGGAGGCGCGCCGAAGTGCTGTGACGGGGGCGGGTGTTCGGGCCGTGCCGAACCCGCCGCGCGGCCGTCAGGCCGCGTCGAGCATGCCCGCGCGCAGCCGGGCCAGCAGACGGGTGATCAGCCGGGAGACGTGCATCTGGGAGACGCCGAGCCTGTCGCCGATCTCCTTCTGGGTCAGCTCCTCCACGAACCGCCAGTGGATGATCTTCCGGTCCCGCTCGTCGAGTTCACCGATCATCGGGGCGAGCGCGTGGAAGTCCTCGACCAGGCCGAGGGCGGTGTCCTCGCCGCCGATGAAGTCCGCGAGCGCGGCCTCGCCGTCGTCACTGCCGCTGATCGCGGCGTCCAGGGAGGCCGACTTGTAGCCGTTGGAGGCGAGCCGGGCCTCGACGATCTCGTCCTCGGAGAGGCTCATCAGCTCGGACAGTTCACGGGTGGTCGGGGTGCGGCCGAGCCGACTGCGGAGTTCCTCGGTGGCGCGGGCCAGCTGGACGCGGGCCTCCTGGAGGCGGCGCGGCACGTGCACGGCCCACGAGGTGTCCCGGAAGAACCGCTTGATCTCACCGACGATGTACGGCACCGCGAAGGAGGTGAACTCGACCTCGCGGGACAGCTCGAACCGGTCGATGGCCTTGATCAGGCCGATCATGCCGACCTGGACGATGTCCTCCATCTCCTCCGGTCCGCGGCTGCGGAACCGGCCGGCCGCGAAGCGGACCAGGGACATGTTCATCTCGATCAGCGTGTTGCGGGCGTACTGGTGCTCCGGGGTACCCTCCTCGACGCGGGCGAGCCGGTCGAAGAACAGCTTCGACAACTCCCGTGCGTCCTTGGGCGCGACCTTGGAGGGATCCGCGATCTCCGGCACCTCGGTGGTCCGCTGAACGTGCTGCACGGTCGTCGTCATCATGTACCCCTCCCACTGGGTCGGTTCTCTTCTCGCGCCGGTCCGCAGGAACCGACGAACGCCCGTCTACCCCGGGTCCACCCGCTCATGCACGGCCGAACGGATTCAATCCTGGAAAAGATGTTTGCGGGCGCTTCCGTCGGGATCGGACCGCTGGTGGTCCTCCGTCAGCCGCAGCCGGGCGGTGACGCGTTTGCCGACGGTTTCCGGCCGCACGGTGAGGCGTTCGGCCACCGCCTCGACTATCTCCAGTCCGTGCTGGCCGATCCGGCGGGGGTCCGCCGCGCGGGGCGCGGGCAGTTCCGGGGCGCTGTCCCACACCTCGATCTCCAGCACTTGGCCGTCGATGCCGAGGCTCACAAGGATGGGGCCGGGGGCGTATTTGCGGGCGTTGGTGACGAGTTCGCTCACCACGAGCTGGGCCAGGCCGACGGCCCGTTCGGTGACGGCGGGACCGTCCGCCGCGCGGGTCCGGGTCAGGTAGTCGGCCGTGAGGTGGCGTGCCTCGGCTATGCAGGGGCCGTCGCCGTCGAGCGCGACGGTCAGGTCCGACGCCCCGGCGCCGGGCCCGCCGACGTGCTCCTCCAGCGGTTCCGCGTTCATCGGGTCGGCCCTCCCCACACCCGTATCGGCCGTCCGGGACCGGTCCGCACCCCCCGGTGCACCGGGACCGGCCGGTCGGATCGCCCACAGCATACGGGGCGGCCCCCACCGCACACCGCCCGCCCGGATCGTACGAGAACCTCGACCCGGAACGATCATCGTGCTGGGATGCCCCCATGACCGCATCGTCCGCCGGGTCCGCCCCGGCCACCGCCCTGTACGACCGCATCGGCGCCGGATACCGGGACGTGCGCCGCCCCGACCCCCGGCTCGCGGCGCTGATCCGGGACGCCCTGTCCGGCGCCCGTACGGTCGTGAACGTCGGCGCGGGGGCAGGGTCGTACGAGCCGGAGGGGGCCGAGGTGACAGCCGTGGACCCCTCCCGGGTGATGCTGGAACAGCACCCCGGCCGCCGGAAGGTGCTGGCGGGCGCCGAGCGGCTGCCGTTCGCCGACGGGACGTTCGACGCGGCGATGGCGGTGCTCACGGTGCACCACTGGTCGGACCGGAGGCGCGGGCTCACCGAACTGCGCCGGGTGGCGCGCGGGCAGGCGGTGTTCACCTGGGACCCGGACCACTCCCCCGAGCTGTGGCTGATCGAGGAGTACCTGCCGGAGATCCGGACGCTGGAGCACGGCCGGTTCGCGTCGGTGGCGGAGACCGCCGAGGCGCTGGGCGCGCACACGGTCGTGCCGTTCCCGATCCCGCACGACTTCACGGACGGTTTCCAGATCGCGTACTGGCGGCGCCCGGAGGCGTTCCTCGACCCGGTGGTGCGGCAGGCCAGTTCGACGTTCGCGCAGCTCGGACCGGCCGTGGTCGAGCCCGCGATGGAGCGGCTGCGCGCCGATCTCGCGTCCGGGGCGTGGCACCGCCGCCACGCCGGTCTGCTCGGCCGTGAGAGCGTGGACTACGGCTACCGTCTGATCGTCGCCGGTGACATCGGGCCGGGCGCGGGCTGATCCGGTCCCGCGCCGGGGCCGGGCGGGCGCGGGTGGACAGGCGGGGGTCGGACGAGCCGGGAGGTGCGGATGCTGGCAGCGCCCATGTGGGACTTCGCCAACGGCCAGGGGGTGCGGCAGCTCTCCGAACTGGGACTGGCGCTGCTGCTGTCGAGCCTGATCGGCTGGGAGCGGGCGGCCAAGCAGAAGAGTGCCGGGCTGCGCACCCACACCCTGGTCGGTGTGGCGAGCGCGCTGATGATGGTCGTCTCCCAGCACGGTTTCACCAATGTCCTCGGGCTGCCCAACGTCTCCTTCGACCCCTCGCGGGTGGCGGCGCAGATCGTCTCCGGCATCGGTTTCATCGGCGGCGGTCTGATCTTCGTACGGCAGGACGCGGTACGGGGGCTGACCACGGCGGCGACGGTGTGGCTGACCTGTGCGGTGGGCATGGCGTGCGGGGGCGGGCTGCCGATCCTGGCGCTGGCGGTGACCGCGCTGCACTTCCTGGTGGTGCGCGGGTTCCCGCCGCTCGCGGCGCGGCTGGTGCCGGAGTCGGTGTCCACGGTGTTCCAGGTACGGCTGACCTACCGGACGGGGACGGCGCTGCTGCCCCGGCTGATGCAGATGTGCACCCGGCGGGGTTACCGCATCGCGCGGTTCCGGGTGGAGCGGCTGCCGGACCGGGCGGACGACGCGGCGCGGGTGGTGCTGGAGCTGGAGGGCACCGCCGATCCGACCCCGCTGGCGGCGGAGCTGTTCGACGACGACGGGGTGCTGGACGTGTCCCTCTCGGTGGCGTCGGACGACGAGTGAGCGGCGGGCGGGTTCTCCGGACGGGCCGTCTCACCCGCCGGACCCGCGCTTGCGCTTCCTCGGGGGTCTGACCCAGTCCAGGGAGCGTTCCACGGCCCGCTGCCAGTTCTCGTACTCCCAGGCGCGGTCGTCGGGGTCCATGTCGGGGAGCCACTGGGCGGCGCGGTGCCAGTTGTGGCGGAGCACCTCCAGGTCGGGCCAGTACCCGGCGGCGAGTCCGGCGGCGTAGGCGGCGCCGAGGGAGACGGTCTCGGCGACCATCGGGCGGACCACGGGCACGTCGAGCACGTCCGCGACGAACTGCATCAGCAGGTTGTCCGAGGTCATGCCGCCGTCCACCTTCAGTTCCCCGAGGGCGACGGCCGCGTCCGCGTTCATCGCGTCCACCACCTCGCGGGTCTGCCAGCCGGTGGCCTCCAGGACGGCGCGCGCGAGGTGGCCCGCGGTGATGTAGGAGGTGAGGCCGACGACGACACCGCGCGCGTCGTCGCGCCAGCGGGGTGCGAAGAGGCCGGAGAAGGCGGGGACGATGTAGCAGCCGCCGTTGTCGTCCACCGTGCGGGCCAGGGTCTCGATCTCGGCGGCGGAGCCGATCAGGCCGAGCCGGTCGCGGAACCACTGCACCAGGGCGCCGGTGACGGCGATGGACCCCTCCAGGGCGTAGGCGGGCGGGGCGTCCCCGATGCGGTAGGCGACGGTGGTGAGCAGGCCGTGCCGGGAGCGGACGGCCTCGGTACCGGTGTTGAGCAGCAGGAAGCCGCCGGTGCCGTAGGTGCACTTGGCGTCGCCGGGCGAGAAGCAGGTCTGGCCGAACAGCGCGGCCTGCTGGTCACCGAGTGCGGCGGCGAGCGGCACGCCGGTGAGCGGGGCGCCCGCCTCGCCGTAGATCTCGGCGGAGGAGCGGATCTCGGGGAGGATCGCGCGGGGCACCCCGAACAGGTCGAGCAGGCCGTCGTCCCAGGTGAGGGTGCGGATGTCCATGAGCATGGTGCGGGCGGCGTTGGTGGCGTCGGTGAGGTGCAGGCCGCCGTCGGGACCGCCGGTGAGGTTCCAGACGAGCCAGGTCTCGACGGTGCCGAACAGGATGTCGCCGTTCCGCGCGCGCTGTTCCAGGCCCTTGACGTGGTCGAGCAGCCAGCGGATCTTCGGGGCGGCGAAGTAGGTGGAGGGCGGCAGGCCGCACCGGTCGCGCAGGACGTCCTCGCCGGGGCCGCGGCGCAACTCCTCGACCAGGGGCGCGGTGCGGGTGTCCTGCCAGACGACGGCACGGGCGACGGGGATGCCGGTGCGGCGGTCCCACAGGACGGTGGTCTCGCGCTGGTTGGCGATGCCGACGGCGGCGATACGGCCGGTGTCGAGACCGGCGGCGGACAGCGCCTCGGGGACGATCCGCTTCAGGTTCTGCCAGATCTCCAGGGCGTCGTGCTCGACCCAGCCGGGGCGCGGGAAGTGCTGGCGGTGCTCGCGCTGAGCGACGGTCACCATGCGTCCGCGCTGGTCGAAGACGATGCAGCGGGTGGAGTTGGTGCCCTGGTCGATGGACATCACATACCGCTCCGGCATGATCGGGCCGCCTTCCGGTTCGGGTCGCGCCGTCCTTCCGGCTGGGCGCCGGGTGTGGCGTACGGGTCACCAGCGGGCGGCGCCCAGGTCGCGGGAGATGGCGCGGGCGGCCTCCCGCACCAGGGTGACCAGGGAGGGCCGGGGGTGGCCCCGCGCGTCGCAGATCCGCTCGACCGCCCCGGACACGCCGACCGCGCCGACGACGAGTCCGCCGTGCCCCCGGATCGGGGCGGCGATCCCGGCCTCGCCCATGCTCATCTCCTGGATCTCCGCGCCCCAGCCGAGTTCCCGGATCTCCGCGAGGGCGCGGGCGAGCGCGTCCGGGGTGACGAGGGTGTGCCGGGTGTAGGCGGCGGGTCCGTCCGCGTCCCGGTCCGGGTCGGGTGGGGCGGCGCCGTAGGCGAGCAGCACCTTGCCGAGGGAGGAGGCGTGCAGCGGGAGCAGCGCGCCCACGTCGAGGGTCTGGAAGGTGTCGTCGGGGCGGAAGACGTGGTGGACGACGAGGACGCCGCGCTCCAGCGGGGTGCCGAGCCGTACGGCCTCACCGCTGCGGGCGGCCAGGGCGTCGGCCCAGTTCAGGGAGCGGGAACGGAGTTCGTTGCCGTCGAGGTAGCTGGTGCCGAGGTGCAGCAGGGCGGCGCCGAGCCGGTACTTGCCCGTGGCCGCGTCCTGCTCGACGAAGTCCACGTGCTGGAGGGTGCGCAGGATGCCGTGGGCGGTGCCCTTGGCGAGCCCGAGCGAGGCGGCCACCTCCCCGAGCCCGAGTCGGCGGCGGCCGACGGCGAGCAGCCGCAGGACCGCCGCCGCCCGTTCGATCGACTGGACGGGTCCGGCCATGAAGCGAGCGTACGACCGCGCGGGGAGGTTCGCCGGGCGACCGGGGGCGGCCGGGGGCCGGGCGGACGGGCGGCCGGGGAGGCGATTCGCCGTACGGGTACTGGGGTAGCGGCGACGGCGTTCGGTAATGCCGACCCTCGTTCATTGACCCGCCCGATTTGTCTCCCTAACGTACGTCGGAGGTCCGAACGCGTCCGAGGTCGGCACGGTCGGTGCAGGCACCTTCAGGAGGGAACATGGCAGCACAGCCCCGTACGCTGCTGCGGGAGACCGGCGAGCACGAGTGTCCGCTGACTCCCGTCCCCGGCTCCGTCCCCGCGGTACGCCACCGGGTGCGGTCGGTGCTGACCGGCTGGCACGTGGCGGCGGAGCTGGTGGAGGACGCTCTGCTGGTGGTGTCGGAGCTGGTCACCAACGCGATCGTGCACGCGCTGCCCCCGGCGGTGCTGCGGCTGTCCTGGCTCCCGGCGGGCACCCTCCGGGTCGAGGTGGCCGACACCGGTCCGGCCATTCCGACCTGCCGGGTACCGGGCGACTTCGATCCCGACGAGCACGGGCGGGGCATGACCATCGTCCGGGCGCTCGCCGCCCGGCACGGCATCCGCGTGCACGGGACCGGCGTGACCTGGTGGGCGGAGCTGGACGCGGCCTGAGGGTGCGCACCCGCGACTCCGCGTGCCGGGCACTGGCCGTGCCCCCGCGCCGTACCCCCTGCGTGGGCCGTCCCCCCTGCGCCGGGCGTGCCGTCAGCCCGGTGCCGCGCCCGGATGGAACTTCGGCACCCGCACCGTGATCTTCGTGCCCGCGCCGACGCCCGTCTCGATCACCAGGCCGTGTTCGTCGCCGTAGAGCTGGCGCAGCCGCATGTCCACGTTGCTCAGTCCGATGCCCGCCGCCGGGTCGCCCCGGCCGCGGAGGATGTCGCGCAGGCGCCGCGGGTCCATTCCGGCGCCGTCGTCCTCGATGACCACCCGCGCCGCGGTGCCCTCGTCCTCGGCGGCGATGGTGACCCGGCCCCGTTCGGCGGAGGCCAGCCCGTGTTTGAGGGCGTTCTCCACCAGCGGCTGGAGGCACAGGAAGGGCAGCGTCACGGGCAGCACCTCCGGGGCGATCCGCAGCGTCACCTCAAGCCGCTTCCCGAACCGGGCGCGGGCCAGCTCCAGATACTGCTCGATGGAGCGCAACTCCTCGGCCAGCGTGGTGAAGTCACCGCCCCGGCGGAACGAGTACCGGGTGAAGTCCGCGAATTCCAGGAGCAGTTCACGGGCACGCTCGGGGTCGGTGCGGACGAACGAGGCGATGCTCGCCAGCGAGTTGTAGATGAAGTGCGGGGAGATCTGGGCGCGCAGGGCGCGGATCTCGGCCTCGATGACCCCGGAACGGGCCCGGTCCAGTTCGGCCAGTTCGAGTTGCACGGCGACCCAGCGGGCGACCTCCTCCGCCGCCCTGGCCACGGCCGCCGACGGCCGGTCCCCGAACGCGACGAGCGCGCCCCGTCCCCCGCCGCCGAGCGGCGCGACCACCCCCCAGCGCACCGGACAGGTCTCGTTGCCGCAGGTCAGCGCGTAGGCTCGGGGGCGTCCGGTGCGCAGCGCGTGGGCAAGCGGGTCGGCCAGGTCTGCGCGGTGGTGGTCGCCGACCCCGTCCCAGGCGAGCACGGTCTCCTCGTCGGTGAGCGCCAGGGCGACCGTGCCGAGCAGGGGCCGCAGCCGCCGGGCCGCCTTCCGCGCGGTGTCCGGGGTCAGCCCGGCGCGCAGCGGGGGCGCGGCGAGCGAGGCGGTGTGCAGCGTCTCGAACGTGGCCCGCTCGACGGGGGTGCCGGGTCCGGCGGGGTTCTCCTGCTGCCGCCGGGCGCCGACGTGCCCGAGCACGGCCCCGAGCGCGAGGAGGGCGAGCGCCCCGAGGGCGAGCAGGACGGTCCCGAGGGCGGTCACGCTTCCCCGCCCCCGCCCCCGGCCCTGCCTCCGCCCCCGCCTCCGGCCCTGCCACCGGCCCCGCCCGCGTCGCCGCCTCCGGTCCTGCCCCCGTCGCCGCCCCTGCCCCGCTCCGGCAGGTGCAGGCGGGCCATCATCGCGCCCGTGCCCGCCGGTACGCGGTCGCGGGTGGCCAGCGAGACCAGGATCATCGCGGCGAAGCCGAGCGGCACGGACCAGACGGCGGGCCAGGCCAGCAGGGTGGGCAGGGGGCCGGTGCGGGCGGGGGAGGTCATGGTGACGGCGACGGCGGCGAACGCGGAGCCGCCGCCGAGGAGGAGTCCGGCGACCGCGCCGGGCGCGGTGAGGCCGCGCCACCAGATGCCGAGCAGGAGCAGCGGGCAGAACGAGGCGGCGGACACCGCGAAGGCGAGGCCGACCGCGTCGGCGACGGGGAGGTCCCCGACGACCGTGTTGGCGGCGGTGGGCACGGCGATGGCGGGCAGCGTGGCGAGCCGGAAGTGCCGGACGCCGAGGGTGGGCAGCACGTCCTGGGCGATGACTCCGGCGACCGACATGGTCAGCCCGGAGACGGTGGACAGGAAAGCCGCGCACGCCCCGCCCGCGACCAGCGCGCCGAGCAGATCGCCCCCGGTGCCGCCGATGAGCCGCTGCGGCAGCACCAGCACGGCCGCGTCGGTGTCGCCGGTGAGCATCAGATCGGGCGCGTAGAGCCGCCCCAGGACTCCGTAGAGCGGGATCAGCAGATAGAACGCGCCGAGCAGGCCGAGCACGACGAGGGTGGTGCGGCGGGCGGCGCGGCCGTCGGGGTTGGTGTAGAAGCGGACGACGACGTGCGGCAGGCCCATCGTGCCGAGGAAGGTGGCGAGGATCAGCCCGTAGGTCGCGTACAGGCCGTGCTGGGCGCGTCCGGCGGCGAGGGGTTCCGCCCAACTCGACGTGCCGGAGGCGTTGTCGCGCTCGGCGGGCAGGGGGACGGGGGCGCCCGGCGGGAAGCGTACGGTGCTGCCCGCGTCGATGCGGTGGGTGCCGGGCGCGAGGGTGAGCGGGCCGCCGGTGCGGCGGGTGCCGTCCACGGTGCCGGTCGCGGTGACCCGGACCGGCGCGTCCAGGGTGAGGGTCAGCGGGCCGTGGGCGCGGACCGGGGTGGAGCGGTGGAAGACGGGCCGCTCGTCCCAGGAGGGCGCCGGGGTGTGGTCGGCGCGCCAGGCGAGCAGCAGGAAGATCGCGGGCACCAGCAGCGCGGTGAGCTTCAGCCAGTACTGGAACGCCTGCACGAAGGTGATGCTGCGCATGCCGCCCGCGGCCACCGCGACCGTCACCACCCCGGCGACGACGAGTCCGCCGAGCCAGCCGGGCGCCCCGGTCAGCAGCCGCAACGTCAGCCCGGCGCCCCGCAGTTGGGGCAGCAGATACAGCCACCCCACGCCGACCACGAGGATGCTGGCGAGCCGCCGTACGGTACGGGACTCCAGGCGGGCCTCGGCGAAGTCGGGCAGGGTGTAGGCGCCGGAGCGGCGCAGCGGGGCGGCGACGAAGGCCAGCAGCACCAGGAACCCGGCCGTGTAGCCGATCGGGAACCAGAGCATGTCCACGCCCTGCGCCAGGACGAGTCCGGCGACGCCCAGGAAGGACGCGGCGGACAGGTACTCCCCGCTCACCGCGAAGGCGTTGAGCCGGGGCGGCACGCTGCGCGAGGCGACGTAGAAGTCCGAGGTGGTGCGGGAGATCCGCAGGCCGAGCGCGCCGACCAGCACCGTGGCGAGGACCACGGCGGACACCCCGGCTATCGCGTACGTGTGGTTCAACGGGCCTGCTCGTCGGCCTCGTTGCGCTCGGCCCGGCGGACGTACCAGGCACCGGCGCAGAGCAGCACGGGGTAGGGGGCGGCGCCGAGCAGCAGCCAGACGACCAGGGTGCCGTGCGGCGCGGCCGGGGCGGGGCCGAGCAGGCGGAGCAGGACGGGGAGCGGTCCGAGGGTGGCGGCGAGGAACGCGACCACCGTGAGCGCGGCGCGCAGTTGGCGGCGCATCAGCGGCCGGGTGCGGGCCTCGTCGTACGGCGCGGGGCGGGGCGCCGGGGAGTTGCGGGACAGGGTCCGGCGGGCACGGGCGGCCGGGCGGCGCGCGCGGGGGGCGCCGGTGACGACCTCTCTGCGCGGGACCGGTTCCGCCCCCATGCCGCAACTCCCCCGCCGTGGTGATCGCCTCGTCGCCGCGAGTGTACGCAGCGTGGCGGGGGTGAGGTAGACGGGCGGCGGCGTTCGGCACAGGACCGCCGCACCGCGCACCGCGTACCGCGCACCGCGCGCCGGATGACCGGTCAGCGGTGCGGGCGGCCCACCGCGCCCTGGGCGTGCCGGGCGAGCAGGTCGCGCAGCTCGCGTGCGTTGCGGCGGCTCACGGCGAGGGTGCGCTCCCCGATCCGGACGGTCAGGTTGCCGCCCTCCAGCCGGAGTTCCTCGATGTGGCCGAGGGCGACCAGGCGGCTGCGGTGTATGCGGACGAAGCCGTGGGCGCGCCACTGCTCCTCCAGGCCGGACAGCGGGACCCGCAGCAGATGACTGCCGTGCGCGGTGTGCAGCCGGGCGTAGTCGCCCTGGGCCTCGACCCAGGTGATGTCGGGGATGGCCACGAACCGTGTGACACCGGCGAGTTCGACCGGGACCTGATCGGCGAGCGCGTGGGCGGGGTCCTCGGCGGCGGGGGCGGGCCGGGGTCCCTGTCCGGCGCGGGTGAGTTCGGCGACCCGGCGGACGGCCTCCGCGAACCGTTCCCGGCGCAGCGGTTTGAGCAGGTAGTCCACCGCCTTGAGGTCGAACGCCCGCAGCGCGAAGTCCTCGTGGGCGGTGACGAACACGATCAGCGGCGGTGCGGGCAGCCCGCCGAGCAGTTCCGCGACACCGAGGCCGCCGAGTCCGGGCATGTCGATGTCGAGGAAGACGACATCGATCCCGTCGCCGCCCCCGTCCGACGGACCGCCGGATGCCGCCGCCGCGTCGGCCGCCAGCACGGCCAGCGCCTCGGTGGTCCCGCCCGCCGCGACGACGGAGGCGATGCGCGGGTCCTCACCGAGGAGGTACACGAGTTCCGCGAGGGCGGGCTCCTCGTCGTCCACCGCGAGCGCCCGCAACAGCCCGCGCCCGCCCGTGACTTCACCGGACCGCGTCCGCCCGGCCGCAGCACCCGTCTCCCGCATCCGCCCCGCTCCGCTCTCGTGCCCGCCCCTGCGCCCCGTACCCGGCCGACGTCACCCGGTATCCGGCCCCTCGCGCATCCTCCGTCGAACTCCCCACTCAGGTCGAGCCGTTGGGCGCGTCTCCGGACAACGGGTCTGCGGGCCCGCCGGGTTCAGTCGGGCAGCGTCACGCTCACCCGCTCCCCCGGTCCGACCCGCACCACGCGGTCCGGGAGCCGGATCGAGAGGGGGCTGCGTCCGGGGGCCGGGGGCACCTCGACGTCGAGCCGCCCGGCGAGCAGCCGCAGCCGTACGTCCTCGTGGTCGCGGTAGCGCAACGAGAAGCCGTACGAGGAGAGTTCGGGCAACGGCACCGGATCGAGGCGGAGTTCGCCGTCGCGGGTCTCCAGGCCGGTCAGGCAGCGCTGGACGAGGTCGAGGGTACCGGCCATCGCGCCGAGGTGGATGCCCTCGCCGGTGGTGCCGCCCTGCACGTCCGCGATGTCGCCGCGCAGCGCCTCCTGCACGAACGTCCAGGCGTCGGCGCGCCGGGCGCGGGCGAGTATCCACCCGTGCACCAGCCCGCTGAGCGTCGAGCCGTGGGTGGTGCGGCGCAGGTAGTGGTCGAGGGTGGCGCTCCAGGTCTCCTCGTCCAGCCGGTGCCCCAACCGGGCGAACAGCGAGCGGAGTTCGTCCGGGGAGAACAGATAGCCGAGCATCAGCACATCGGCCTGCTTGGACGCCTTGTAGCGGTTCACCGTGTCGTCCTCGGCCTCCAGGACGCGGTCCAGGCGGCGGATGTCGCCGTACCGTTCCCGGTAGCCCTGCCAGTCGAGTTCCGCGAGGTCGCCGTAGCCCTCGAACTGGCTGATGACGCCCTCGTGGAAGGGGATGTGCAGGGTGCGGGAGACCTCCTCCCAGTGGGCGGGTTCGCTGTCGTCCAGGCCGAGGCGCTCGGTGAGTTCGCCGCGCCGCCGCCCGGGCAGGCCGTCCATGAGTTCCAGGGCGCGGGCGAGCACCCAGGACGCGGTGACGTTGGTGTAGGCGTTGTCGTCCAGGCCCGGTTTGGAGGCGTCCGGGTAGCCGTCGTGGTACTCGTCGGGGCCGACCACGCCCAGGATGCGGTGCCGTCCGAGGTGGTTGTCGTAGACGGCGGAGGAGGCCCAGAAGCGGGCGATCTCCAGCAGGGTCTCGGCGCCCTCGCCGTGCAGGAAGGCGGTGTCACCGGTGGCCTCGCAGTAACGCCAGATGTTGTAGGCGACGGCGGAGCCGACGTGCCGCTGGAGCCGGGAGTGGTCCGGCAGCCAGCGTCCGGAGCGCGGGTTGAGGTGGAGTTCCTGGGTCTCCTCACGGCCGTCGCTGCCGCTCTGCCACGGGTACATCGCGCCCCGCAGCCCCGTCTCGCGGGCCGCTTCGCGGGCGGTGTCCAGGCGCCGGTGCCGGTAGCGGAGCAGGGCGCGGGACACCTCGGGCAGCCGCAGGTTGAGAAACGGCAGCACGAACAGCTCGTCCCAGAAGACGTGGCCCCGGTACGCCTCGCCGTGCAGACCGCGCGCGGGGACGCCCGCGTCGAGGACCGTGGTGTGCGGGGAGAGGGTGGCCAGCACATGGAACAGGTGCAGGCGCAGGATGCGGCCGGGGTCGCCGGGCACGTCCAGCGCGGTGCGCCGCCACAGCCGCTCCCAGGCGGCGACATGGCTGCCGAGCAGTTCGTCGAAACCGGGCGCGGCGGCGACCCGTTCGAGGGCCGCGTCGAGCGGGTCGCCGCAGCCGGGATCGCGGGAGGTGTGCAGGGCGACGGTCTTGTCCACGGTGACCGTCCGGCCGGGTACGAGGTCCAGGCGCAGCCGCCGCACGGCCCGCCGCTCCTCGTGCGCGTCGGTGACGGCGGGCGGGTCCCCGGCACCGAGCCCGGAGCCCGGCCCGGTGTCGAGGCGCGCGGCGAGCGCCACGGCGATCCGGGAGGTACGGGTCCGGCAGCGCAGCCACGCCGGTCCGGGCGTCGTGCCGCCGGTCTCCACGCAGGTCAGATGCCGTCCGTCCAGCTCGCGGTAGCGGGCCACCCCGGAGTTGGTGACGGTGCCGTCGAGCGCGGCCTCCACATCGAGCGTGAGGGCGCCACCGGTCGCCGTGAGGTCGGTGCGCAGCACGGCCAGATACGGGTCGGCCATGTGCACGAGCCGCAGCTGCCGGACGAGGAGGGAGACACCGTCGCCCAGCGGGTAGCGGGTACGGCGCTCCAGGACGCCCGGATCGAGGTGCAGCGCGAGGTGGTGTTCCTCGGTCGGCGCGGTGTCCGGGGTGAGCCAGGCGCCGCCCGCCGGGCGGAGGCGGAGCGGCAGCCAGTCCGGCAGGTTCACCATGTCCTCGTTGCCGACCTCGCGTCCGGCGACCTCGGAGACCAGCCGGTCGTAGACACCGGCCGCGTAGGTGCCGGGGGCGTGCGTGTCGTCGGCCGCGCACTCCGGCAGCGCGCCGCGCGTGGCGAAGCGGCCGTTGCCGAGCGTGCACAGGGACTCCCGCAGCCGTTCGTCGGCGGGCTCGTAGCCGTCGTACTCCCACAGCAGACCGGTCACGGGCACTCCTCCCGTCGGTCGCCCCGGCCGTCCGCCCCGGAGGTTCCCGGGGCGCATGGCCGGGCCGCGCTGGGCTGGGCTGGGCGTTCCGGAGAACGCCGACCGCACGGGCCGGGACCCGCGCTGCCGTGCCCCTCGCGTATCCAGGGGGCACGGAGTTCACACACGTACGGCGCGCACCCGCGCACGGGCCCGCACTCGGCCGGGTGCGGGCCGCAAGGGCCGCTCAGCCCGCCGTGACCTCGTCCGCCTCCCGGCGCCCGGTGTCCGCCCGGTCGCCCTCGGCGCGGGCGGCGAGCTGGGTGCGGTGGAGTTCGGCGTACCGTCCCCCGGCGGCCAGCAGCTCGTCGTGCGTGCCGCGCTCCACGATCCGGCCCGCTTCCACGACCAGGATCAGATCGGCGGCCCGTACGGTGGTCAGCCGGTGGGCGATGACGACGGCGGTACGGCCCTGGAGCGCCTCGGTGAGCGCTTCCTGGACGGCCGCCTCGGAGGTGTTGTCCAGGTGGGCGGTGGCCTCGTCGAGGACGACAACGCGCTGCCGGGCCAGCAGCAGCCGGGCGATGGTCATGCGCTGGCGTTCACCGCCGGAGAGCCGGTAGCCGCGCTCGCCGACCACGGTGTCCAGGCCGTCCGGGAGGGTGCCGACGACCTGGGTGAGCCGGGCCCGGTCGAGCGCGTCCCACAGTTCGGCCTCGGTGGCGTCGGGGCGGGCGAGCAGCAGGTTGGCGCGGACGGTGTCGTGGAAGAGGTGCCCGTCCTGGGTGACCATGCCGACGGTGGCCCGCAGCGAGGCGGCGCGCAGCTCGCGCACGTCCCGGCCGCCGACCCGGACGGCGCCGGAGTCCGTGTCGTAGAGCCGGGGCAGGAGCTGGGCGATGGTGGACTTGCCCGCGCCGGAGGAGCCGACGAGGGCGACGGTCTGGCCGGGTTCGGCGCGGAACGAGATGCCGTGCAGGACCTCCGCGCCACCCCGTGTGTCGAGCGCGGCGACCTCCTCCAGGGAGGCGAGGGAGACCTGATCGGCGGCCGGGTAGGCGAAGCGGACGTCGTCGAACTCGACGGCGACCGGCCCCTCGGGCATGTCCACGGCGTCCGGGCTGTCCTCGATGAGCGGCTTGAGGTCGAGCACCTCGAAGACCCGCTCGAAGCTGACCAGCGCGCTCATCACCTCGACGCGGGCCCCGGCGAGCGCGGTGAGCGGGGCGTACAGCCGGGTCAGGAGCAGGGCGAGCGAGACGACCGCGCCGGCCTCCAGGGTGCCGTGCAGCGCGAACCAGCCGCCGAGGCCGTAGACGAGGGCCAGGGCGAGCGCGGAGACCAGGGTGAGAGCGGTGATGAACACCGACTGCGCGGTGGCGGTGCGCACCCCGATGTCCCGGACCCGCGCGGCGCGGGCCGCGAACTCCGCCGACTCCTCCTCGGGCCTGCCGAACAGCTTGACGAGGGTCGCGCCGGGTGCGGAGAACCGCTCCGTCATGCGGGTGCCCATCGCCGCGTTCAGCGCCGCCGCCTCCCGCTGCATCCTGGCCATCCGGCCGCCCATCCGGCGGGCGGGCAGCACGAACACGGGCAGGAGTACGAGCGCCAGCAGGGTGATCTGCCAGGACAGGGTGAGCATCACCGCGAGGGTGAGCACCAGGGTGACGAGGTTGGTGACCACCCCGGACAGGGTGTTGGCGAACGCCCGCTGCGCGCCGATCACGTCGTTGTTGAGGCGGCTGACCAGGGCGCCGGTGCGGGTGCGGGTGAAGAACGCGACAGGCATGCGCTGCACGTGGTCGAAGACGGAGGTGCGCAGGTCGAGGATCAGGCTCTCGCCGAGTGTGGAGGACAGCCGCCTGCCGAGGACGCCGAGTCCCGCCTCGGCGAGCGCCACGGCCGCGATGAGCAGCGAGAGCCGTACGACCTTCCCCGAGTCGTGCCCCGCCACGATCGCGTCCACCACCCGCCCGGCCAGTACCGGCGTGGCCACGGCGAGCAGGGCGGTCAGGACGCCGAGCAGGACGAAACGGGCGATGCCCGCGCGGTGCGGGCGGGCGAAGGCGGCGATACGGCGCAGCGTGGCGCGGGCGAAGGGGCGGCGTTCCTCCTGTGCGTTCATCACGCTGTGCAGTTGGGTCCAGGCGGTGGTCTCCATGCTCATGGGACGAACGTAGAACCTGAAGTGTCGTTGAGGCCAAGGCAGG
>NZ_JAHRXF010000029.1 GCF_019104725.1 Streptomyces corallincola
TCCTTTTACAGCTCCGGCTCTTGGGCATACAGCCCGAGAGCCGGAGCTTTTTTGCGTTGAGGTAGGGTCGGGGAGCATCGTTGGCTCATTTCCGCACAGGAGGCTTCCGGGTGGAGGTCCAGGAGACCCGTGTTCAGACAGAACGGGTGCTCACCATCCCCAACATCCTCAGCATGGCGAGGCTCGTCGGCGTACCCGTCTTCCTCTGGCTGATTCTGCGGCCGGAGTTCGGGGGCCCCAACAGCGACGGCTGGGCGCTGCTCGTCCTGGCCCTGAGCGGGATCAGCGACTATCTCGACGGCAAGCTGGCGCGTCGCTGGAACCAGATCAGCAGCCTCGGGCGATTGCTCGACCCGGCCGCCGACCGGCTCTACGTGCTGTCCACGCTGCTCGGACTCACCTGGCGGGAGATCCTCCCGCTCTGGCTGACCGCGCTGCTCCTCGCCCGCGAACTGCTGCTGGCCGTGATGGTCGGCATCCTCCGTCGGCACGGCTACCCGCCGCCCCAGGTGAACTTCCTCGGCAAGGCGGCCACGTTCAACCTGATGTACGCCTTCCCGCTGTTGCTGCTCAGCGACGGGCACGGCTGGATCGCGTCAGCCGCCGCGGTTTTCGGATGGGCGTTCGCCGTGTGGGGTACAACCCTCTACTGGTGGGCAGGAGTGCTGTACGTGGTACAGGTCCGCCGCCTGGTTCGAGCGGATGCCACGACCGACTGAGCTCGTCGAATTGTCCTGACATGCTGCCGGCCCCCAATGGCCCCGTGCGTGAATGTGCGGGAGACTGGAGGCGGGTGAAGTCGGTTAGACCGTCATCTCTTTGGTAGGAGGACGCTTCCGACATGAAGGCCGTAGTGATGGCCGGTGGCGAAGGCACTCGTCTTCGTCCGATGACCTCCAGCATGCCCAAGCCGCTCCTTCCGGTCGTGAACCGGCCGATCATGGAGCATGTGCTTCGGCTGCTCAAAAGGCATGGGCTCAACGAGACCGTCGTGACCGTGCAGTTCCTGGCGTCTCTCGTCAAGAACTACTTCGGTGACGGCGAAGAACTCGGCATGGAGCTGACCTATGCCAATGAGGAGAAGCCACTCGGTACCGCCGGAAGCGTCAAGAACGCCGAAGAGGCACTGAAGGACGACGCGTTCCTCGTCATTTCCGGCGACGCCCTGACCGACTTCGACCTGACCGACCTCATCAATTTCCACAAGGAGAAGGGTGCGCTCGTCACGGTCTGTCTGACGCGCGTTCCCAATCCGCTGGAATTCGGCATCACCATTGTCGATGAAGAGGGCAAGGTCGAGCGCTTCCTGGAGAAGCCGACCTGGGGCCAGGTCTTCTCCGACACCGTCAACACCGGTATCTACGTCATGGAGCCCGAGGTCTTCGACTACGTCGAAGCCGATGTGTCCGTGGACTGGTCCGGTGACGTCTTCCCGCAGCTGATGAAGGAAGGCAAGCCGATCTACGGCTATGTCGCCGAGGGCTACTGGGAGGACGTGGGCACCCACGAGAGCTACGTCAAGGCGCAGGCCGACGTACTCGAAGGCAAGGTCAACGTCGATATCGACGGATTCGAGATCTCGCCGGGCGTCTGGGTGGCCGAGGGCGCCGAGGTCCACTCCGACGCCGTGCTGCGCGGGCCGCTCTACATCGGTGACTACGCCAAGGTGGAGGCCGGCTCCGAGATCCGCGAGCACACCGTGGTGGGCTCCAACGTCGTCGTCAAGAGCGGTGCGTTCCTGCACCGGGCCGTGGTGCACGACAACGTCTACGTCGGCCAGCACAGCAATCTGCGCGGCTGCGTCGTCGGCAAGAACACCGACATCATGCGAGCGGCGAGAATCGAGGACGGCGCGGTCATCGGGGACGAGTGCCTGATCGGCGAGGAGTCGATCGTCCAGGGCAACGTCCGGGTGTACCCGTTCAAGACGATCGAGGCCGGTGCCTTCGTCAACCAGTCGGTCATCTGGGAGTCCAGAGGCCAGGCGCAGCTGTTCGGGGCGCGCGGGGTCTCCGGCATCCTGAACGTGGAGATCACCCCCGAGCTGGCCGTCCGGCTGGCGGGCGCGTACGCGACGACGCTGAAGAAGGGATCCACGGTCACCACCGCCCGTGACCACTCCCGCGGTGCCCGTGCCCTCAAGCGTGCGGTCATCTCCGCGCTCCAGGCGAGCGCGATCGACGTGCGGGATTTGGAGAACGTGCCGCTTCCCGTGGCCCGGCAGCAGACCGGGCGGGGCAGTGCCGGTGGCATCATGATCCGGACCTCGCCCGGTGTGCCCGACTCGGTGGACATCATGTTCTTCGACGGGCAGGGCGCGGACCTCTCCCAGGGCGGCCAGCGGAAACTGGACCGGGTCTTCGCCCGCCAGGAGTACCGGCGCGCGTTCCCCGGTGAGATCGGTGACCTGTACTTCCCGGCCAGCGTGTTCGACTCGTACACCGGGTCGCTGCTGCGGAACGTGGACACGGCCGGGATCGCGGACTCGGGGCTGAAGGTCGTGGTGGACGCCTCCAACGGCAGTGCCGGACTCGTACTGCCCAGCCTCCTCGGCAAGCTCGGGGTGGACTCGCTGACCATCAACCCCGGTCTGGACGAGGCGCGGCCGACCGAGACCGGCGACATGCGCCGCAAGGGCCTGGTGCGGCTCGGGGAGATAGTGGCGTCGTCCGGTGCGGCGTTCGGCGTGCGGTTCGACCCGGTCGGCGAGCGGCTGTCCCTCGTGGACGAGAAGGGCCGGATCATCGAGGACGACCGGGCGCTGCTGGTCATGCTCGATCTGGTCGCCGCCGAGCGGCGCAGCGGCCGGGTGGCGCTTCCGGTGACCACGACCCGTATCGCGGAGCAGGTGGCCGCGTACCACGGGACGCAGGTCGAGTGGACGACCACGTCGCCCGACGACCTCACCCGCGTCGGCCGTGAAGAGGGCACCATCTTCGGCGGCGACGGCATGGGCGGGTTCATCGTCCCCGAGTTCAGCAGTGTCTACGACGGCACGGCCGCGTTCGTACGGCTGATCGGGCTCGTGGCGCGGACGCAGCTCACGCTGAGCCAGATCGACGCCCGTATCCCGCGCGCCCACGTGCTCAAGCGGGACCTGGCCACGCCGTGGGCGGTCAAGGGGCTGGTGATGCGCCGGGTCGTGGAGGCGGCCGGTGACCGGTTCGTGGACACCACGGACGGGGTGCGGGTCGTGGAGAGCGACGGGCGCTGGGTCATGGTGCTGCCGGACCCGGCGGAGGCCGTCACCCATCTGTGGGCCGAGGGCCCCGACGACGCTTCGGCGCAGGCCCTGCTGGACGAGTGGTCGGCCGTCGTGGACAGCGCGGGCCGGTAGCGAGTCCGTCGTCCGGACCGGTCTCCTCGCGGGGGCCGGTCCGGCACGCTGGTGGGGCCGTTCGGAGCAATCGCGCACGGCGTGCGACGATGTGCGGCATGCCGCAGCAGCCCCCCGTTCGGAGCAGCCCCCGCGGGGCGCCGCGTCCGGACGCCTCCATGTCGTTGATCACCAATGTCATGGACCACAGCCTCGACGACGGTTACGCCGAGGCCGCCACCCGCAAGCGTGCCGCCGGTGGCACGGGCGGGCTGCCGAACACACTGCGCGCGAGGCTGGTGCTGGCGGGCGGGCTCGTCCTCGCCGCGCTGGTCGTCACCCTGGGGGCGGCGCAGACGCATGTCGCGGCGCCCGTCGTGGCCAAGGAGCGCCAGGAGCTGATCGACCGCATCGACCGCGAGACCAAGGACGCCGACCGGTTGCAGGGCGACGTCGATGCGCTGCGCGACGACGTGGGGGAGCGGCAGCGGGTCGCGCTGCGGGAGAGCGGTGGCAGCGCCGGGGCCGATCTGGTGGGGATGCTGTCGGGCGCAACCGCGGTGCACGGTCCTGGCGTCAAGCTGGTGGTGGACGACGCCAAGGAGGCCGACTCCGGTGACGGCGGCACCAATCCGCGGCAGACCGCGGACTTCTCCGACACCGGGCGGCTGCGTGACCGGGACCTTCAGCGGGTGGTCAACGGGCTGTGGGCGTCGGGCGCGGAGGCGGTGTCCGTCAACGGGCAGCGGCTGACCGCCCTGTCGGCGATCCGGGCCGCCGGTGACGCGATACTGGTGGACAACAAGCCGCTGGTGCCGCCGTACACGGTGCTCGCGGTGGGGGACGGACAGCGGCTCGCCACGCGGTTCCAGGACGGTGCGGACGGGCTGTATCTGCACGCGCTGGAGCAGAACTTCGGCATCCGCGCCACCATCTCCGCCGAGGGCGACGTCCGGTTGCCCGCCGCACCGAGTGTGATCGTACGAACAGCACAGCCGAGCACCGAGAAGACTGAGAAGGGCACATCGTGATCGCCGTACTGGGCCTCGTCGTAGGAGTCGTGGCCGGCCTGTTGGTCCGCCCCGAGATTCCGGCGGTCATGGAGCAGTATCTTCCGATCGCCGTCGTGGCCGCGCTGGACGCGGTGTTCGGCGGTCTGCGGGCCATGCTGGACGGCATCTTCGACGACAAGGTCTTCGTGGTGTCGTTCCTGTGCAATGTCGTCGTGGCCGCGCTGATCGTGTTCCTCGGTGACGAGCTGGGCGTGGGTGCCCAGTTGTCCACCGGGGTGGTGGTCGTCCTCGGTATCCGTATCTTCTCCAACGCCGCGGCGATCCGGCGGCACGTGTTCCGGGCGTGACGGGGATGAGCGACGAGCAGGAGCGGCCGGAGCACCGGCTGCGCAGGGAGCTTCCCGCCGAGGTGCCCGCGTCCGAGCCGGAGTACGGGGGTGCCCCGGAGCCCAAGGAGAGCGCGGAGCCGCAGGTCACCGGGCGGCAGCGGCTGTGGGCCGGATTGTGGCCGCCGCGTCTGAGTCGGGCCCAACTGATTGTGGCCGTGCTGCTGTTCGGCCTGGGTTTCGGGCTGGCGGTGCAGGTGGCGTCGAACAGCGACAGCGGCAACGTGCTGCGCGGCGCCCGCCAGGAGGATCTTGTACGCATCCTCGATGAACTCGACGACCGCACCCAACGTCTTGAGGACGAGAAGCAGGGGCTGGAGAAGCAGCGGGAGGAGTTGCAGAGCAGTTCCGACCAGGCGGCGGAGGCCCGCAAGCAGACCGAGGAGAAGGAACGGCAACTCGGCATCCTGGCGGGCACGGTGGCCGCGCAGGGTCCCGGTATCACCATGACGATCGAGGACCCGAAGGGCGCGGTGAAGGCGGACATGCTGCTCAACGCGATCCAGGAGTTGCGCGCGGCCGGTGCCGAGGCGATTCAGGTCGATCAGGTCCGGGTGGTGGCGAGCAGTTACCTGTCCGACACGGACAAGGGTGTCACGATCGACGGGAACAAGATCAACACCCCTTATCGTTTCAAGGTCATCGGCAAGCCGCAGGATCTGGAACCGGCTCTGAACATTCCGGGAGGAGTGGTGCAGACGTTGGAGAAGGAGCAGGCCACGGTGACGGTGGACCGGGCGGACAAGATCGTCGTGGACGCCTTGCGACAGGCGAAGCAGCCTGACTACGCTCGGTCGTCGGCCCGGTGAACCGACGGTGCATGCGGGTCGTCCGGCAGGGGCATGAGGTTGCGGGGGGTCGGCGCACCGAAGGGGTGGTGCGTGATGGAAACTGTCTGGTGGCCACGGACGTTGTGAAGGTGTCCGGGTCGGCCGGTGTAGGCATTCAGGGTTCGTCCTGCCCCACGGGCGGGTCTGTTTCGGTCAAGGGGAATCGCCCGTGAAGTTGTTTGCGAAGTTGTTCGGCAAGAGCGCGCGAGACGGCGGCGAGAACACGGCGGCCCGTCATCGCGCGGAGCCAGACGCGGAGGGGACGCGTCCCCTGTTCCGGGACCAGGTGGCTGGTCCGGGCGGTGACATTCCCGGGAATCCGGGCGGGGCGTCGGTTGACCCTGCTCAGTCCGGCGGCATAGGTTTCGGGCAAGCCTCAAGTGCGGGTGGAGGGTTCGCCTCCGACCCCTATGCGTCGAACGCTCCCGCGGGGCAGCCGCGGCAGGAGGAACCGTCCATGTCGGTCCTGGTGTGTACGAGGTGCGGCAACCGGAACGCGCAGAACGCCCGTTTCTGTTCCAACTGCGGTGCGCCGCTGCGTCCCGGAGTGGCGCCGGAGCGCGCGTCGGAGACGACGTCCACGATCTCCATCTCGGGTCTTGAGGCGTACGACAGCGAGATGACCGGGCAGACGCAGGTGCCCGCGCTGTCGCCCGAGGCGCAGGCGGCGGTCGATGCGCTGCCGATGGGGTCCGCCCTGCTGGTGGTGCGGCGCGGTCCGAACTCGGGCAGCCGCTTCCTGCTGGACAGCGACCTGACCACGGCGGGCCGTCACCCGCAGAGCGACATCTTCCTGGACGACGTGACGGTCTCCCGCAGTCATGTGGAGTTCCGCCGCTCGCCCGAGGGCGCGTTCACGGTCGCCGACGTCGGCAGCCTCAACGGCACCTATGTCAACCGCGAGAGCATCGACCAGGTCCCGCTCGCCAACGGCGACGAGGTCCAGATCGGCAAGTACCGGCTCGTTTTCTACGCGAGTCGGCAGGGCATCTGACCGACCCCCCGGGCGCCGTCCGGGGGGACCCTTAGGGAAGGTCCATGCTTCACACACCGAACGGCGGTGCCCGCGGCGGCATCGCCGGCACGGACAGCGGCCTGCTGAGCATCGGCGCGGTGCTCGGCGCGCTGCGTGACGAGTTTCCCGAGGTCACGGTCTCCAAGATCCGGTTCCTGGAGTCCGAGGGCCTCGTCGAGCCGCGGCGGACCCCGGCGGGGTACCGCAAGTTCAGCCCCGGCGACGTGGAGCGCCTGGCCCACGTACTCCGGATGCAGCGCGACCACTATCTGCCGCTCAAGGTGATCCGGGAGCACCTGGACGCGATGGAGCGCGGCGAGGCCGTACCCCTGCCGGTGGTCGGACGGCAGCGCAGCGGCGAGGAAGCGCCCGAGTCGCCCGAACGGCCGACCGTGGCCCGGATCGGCCGGGACGCGCTGCTCGCGGCGGCCGGCATCACCGAGGCCGACCTCACCGAATGGGAGTCGTACGGCCTGCTCACCGCGCAGGCGGACGGCGCGTACGACGCCGAGGCGGTCACCGTGGCGGGACTCGTCGGCGAACTGGGCCGGTTCGGCATCGAACCGCGCCATCTGCGCCTCATGAAGGCGGCGGCGGACCGGGAGGCCGGTCTCGTGGACCAGGTGGTCGCCCCGCTGAAGATGCACCGCAACCCGCAGACCCGCGCCCACGCGGAGGCCCGCGCGCGCGAGCTGGCGGCGCTCACGGTGAAGCTGCACACCGCGCTGGTGCAGGTCGCTCTCGGCGTCCGGCTGCCCTGAACGGCGGCTCGGCCGGGGCTCGGGCACGGTCTCCGATCGGTCGCCTGTTGAGGGCCCGACTACCCAAACGTCCCGAGCACGGCCTAGGGTTGCTGTGTGAACGAGCTCGATGTCGTAGGTGTCCGGGTCGAAATGCCCTCCAACCAACCGATCGTGCTCCTGCGCGAAGTGGGGGGCGACCGCTACCTCCCCATCTGGATCGGGCCGGGGGAGGCGACCGCGATCGCCTTCGCCCAGCAGGGCATGGCCCCCGCGCGACCGCTGACCCACGACCTGTTCAAGGACGTGCTGGAGGCCGTCGGCCAGGAGCTGACCGAGGTACGCATCACGGACCTGCGTGAGGGCGTCTTCTACGCGGAGCTGGTCTTCGCCAGCGGAGTCGAGGTGAGCGCCCGGCCGTCCGACGCCATAGCGCTCGCCCTGCGCACCGGGACGCCGATCTACGGCAGCGACACGGTGCTGGACGACGCGGGTATCGCCATCCCGGACGAGCAGGAGGACGAGGTCGAGAAGTTCCGCGAGTTCCTCGACCAGATCTCGCCCGAGGACTTCGGCACCAGCAACCAGTGAGCGGTACCGGTGGGCGGCGACCGGTGAGGGGCGCTCGGCGGGCGGACGATCGGTGAGCGGGCGGGCCCTCGGGCCCGCTTCCGCCGTCCGGGCCGCTTCCCGGCCGCCCGCACGGGGTAGACGCGGGAGGGACGGATGGCAATTGCCGGTGTCCCGTGAGAGCGTCCTACGGCCCTCCACGCGCGCATTCGGCTAGCCTTTCCCCGCGGTGGGGCACGGGAAACCACTCCTTGGGTGAATGTCACTCGGCGTGCCGAGTGTGGCGATCGTTGACGCACCCCTGGTGACTGCCTACCGTCGAGAAGGCAGGTCAAGGACGGAGGTCGGCGTGAGAAGCAGCGGCGACGGTACGGCTGGGGGCGCCCCCGGACGAGGGTTCGGGGAGAGCGGTCCGTACCCTCCCCCCGGTTCTCAGCTATTCGCCGGGCGGCCGTACGCCCAGGCGGGCAGCTCGGCCGAGCGTGTCGCGCAGCGGCCCACGGCCCTGCCGCAGGGCGGCGACGAGGTGTCCGAGGAGATCGGTTACCGGGGTCCCACGGCGTGCGCGGCGGCCGGTATCACCTACCGCCAGTTGGACTACTGGGCGCGTACCGGGCTGGTCGAGCCGAGTGTGCGCTCGGCGCAGGGGTCCGGCACCCAGCGGCTCTACAGCTTCCGGGACGTGGTCGTCCTCAAGATCGTCAAGCGGTTCCTGGACACCGGGGTCTCGTTGCAGAACATCCGGACCGCCGTGCAGCATCTGCGTGAGCGCGGGTTCCGTGATCTGGAGCGCGTGACGCTGATGAGCGACGGCGCCACGGTCTACGAGTGCACCTCGCCCGACGAGGTGCACGCGCTGCTCCAGGGCGGCCAGGGCGTGTTCGGGATCGCGGTCGGCGTGGTGTGGCGGGACGTGGAGAGCGCGCTGTCCCAGCTGCACGGGGAGCGGGTGGACACCGGGGAGACCCTGGTCGGTCACAACCCCGCCGACGAGCTGGCCAGGCGGCGCAACCGCGCGGTCTGACCCGCAGAGAGCGGCCCGGCCGCCGGTTGTCAGTGGTGTGGTGCAGCATCGTAGGTGTGAGAAACGCGCCCACGATCCTGCACCTCGACATGGACGCCTTCTACGCGTCGGTGGAGCAGGCGTCCAAGCCGAGTCTGCGCGGGAAGGCCGTGGTCGTGGGCGGCCTCGGTCCGCGCGGGGTGGTCGCCACCGCCTCGTACGAGGCCCGCGTCTTCGGGGTGCACTCCGCGATGCCGATGGGCCAGGCCCGCCGCCTCGCACCGAACGCCGCCTATCTGGTGCCGCGTTTCACGCTCTACCGATCGGTCAGCGAGCAGGTCATGGCGCTGCTGCGGCAGCTGTCTCCGCTGGTGGAGCCGCTCAGCCTGGACGAGGCGTTCGTGGACCTGGAGGCCGGGGGCACGGCGCGGGACGAGGCGACGGCGCGCCGGGTCGGGGTCGGACTGCGGGCCGGTATCCGCGAGATCACCGGTCTCACCGCGTCCGTCGGTCTCGCCGCCTCCAAGATGCTCGCCAAGATCGCCTCAGAGCGGGCCAAGCCGGACGGCCTGGTCGTCATCGAGCCCGGCACCGAACGGGCCCTGCTGGCTCCGCTGCCGGTGCGCACCCTGCCCGGCGTGGGCCCCGCCACCGGCGACCATCTGCGCCGGGCCGGGATCACCACCGTGCAGGAGCTGGAGGAGGCCGGGGAGGACGAACTCGTACGGCTGCTGGGCAGGGCGCACGGGCACGCGCTGTACGCGATGGCGCTGGCCCGCGACGACCGGCCGGTGGTGGCCGAGCGGGAGGCCAAGTCGGTGTCCGTGGAGGACACCTACGACACGGACATCCACGACCGGGCGCGGGTCGGCTCCGAGGTGCGGCGGCTCGCCGAGCGGTGTGTCACCCGGCTGCGCGGGGCGGGGCTGTCCGGGCGGACCATCGTGCTCAAGGTGCGCCGGTACGACTTCTCCACCCTGACCCGCTCCGAGACGCTGCGCGGACCCACCGACGATCCCGCCGTGGTCCGGGAGGCGGCGGCCAGGCTGCTGGAGCAGGTGGACACCACCGGCGGGGTGCGGCTGCTCGGGGTCGGGGTGACGGGGCTCGCGGACTTCACGCAGGAGGACCTGTTCGCGCAGGCGGCGGGGGAGCGGGCGGCGGAGGCGCCCGCCGAACCCGAACCGGAGGCCGTGCCGCGGGTCTCCGCGGAGCCCGCCGAGCGGCAGTGGCGGGCCGGGCAGGACGTACGGCACGCGGGGCTCGGACACGGCTGGGTGCAGGGCAGCGGGCTCGGCCGGGTCACCGTGCGGTTCGAGACGCCGTACTCCGGACCGGGCCGGGTGCGTACGTTCCGCGGCGACGATCCGGAACTGGAGCGGGCCGAGCCGCTTCCGCTGGTGCCGGAGGAGGACCGGGCGGCGGCCGGGGCTCAGCTCTCCCCGGTGCCCGCGATCCGGCCGAAGTCGTGGTCGGGGGGCGGGGAGGAGGCGGCCACGTCGAGGCCGTAGTGGTGGTAGAGCTGGAGTTCCTGCTCGGGGGAGAGATGACGGCCGACGCCGAAGTCCGGGGCGTCCTTGATCAGGGCGCGTTCGAACGGGATGCGGAGCGTGCCCTCGACCAGCTCGCTCGGTTCCAGCGGGACGAACGCGTCGCGGGAGAACAGACCGGTGCGTATCGCCGCCCACTCCGGCACGCCGGTCGCGTCGTCGAGGTACACCTCGTCCACGGTGCCGATCTTGGTGCCGTCGCGGTCGAACGCCTTGCGGCCGATCAGGCTGCGCGGATCGATGTCGGTCTGCACGGTCCCTCTCCCTCCACGTGGTCGCAACTCGCCCCCAGGCTCTACAAAAGAGCACATTCGTGACGGCGGCCACTCGAAGGCCCGGCTCACGGGCTCGCTGGTAGGCTGGCATCGGCCGCGGACCCCGTGCGGGAGAGTCCTCCGAGCACGTCGGAGGCGCCGAAGGAGCAAATCCTCCCCGGAATCTCTCAGGCTCACGTACCGCACGGACGAGGTCACTCTGGAAAGCAGGGCGGGTGTCACGGCTTCCGCTCTCACCGACGGTGAAAACCGGTGCCCCCGCAGGGCCCGGTGAAGCTCTCAGGTTGAGATGACAGAGGGGGAGGCCGTCCGGGGACATCCATGCCGTGGTGTCCCTCACAGGTCGTGTCAGACCAGGAGGCCCCCCGCCATGACCGCCCACCGCACTCCGCTCTCCGAGCTCGAAGCGGGCATCCCCTTCGAACAGCGCCACATCGGGCCCGACCAGGAGGCGCGGGCCAAGATGCTCGCGCAGATCGGCTACGGCTCGCTGGACGAGCTGACCGCCACCGCGGTGCCCGATGTGATCAAGAACGCCGACGCCCTGGACCTCCCCGGCGCCCGCACCGAGGCCGAGGTGCTGGCCGAGCTGCGCTCCCTGGCCGACCGCAACCAGGTCCTGGCCTCCATGATCGGCCTCGGCTACCACGGCACGTTCACCCCGCCGGTCATCCTGCGCAACGTGATGGAGAACCCGTCCTGGTACACGGCGTACACGCCGTACCAGCCGGAGATCTCCCAGGGCCGTCTGGAGGCCCTGCTGAACTTCCAGACGACCGTCGCCGAGCTGACCGGGCTGCCCACCTCCGGTGCCTCGCTGCTCGACGAGGGCACCGCCGCCGCCGAGGCGATGGCGCTGTCCCGGCGCATGGGGAAGAACAAGAAGGGCCTCTTCCTGATCGACGCGGACGCGCTGCCGCAGACCATCGCCGTCATCGAGACCCGCGCCGAGCCGACCGGTGTCGAGGTCGTCGTCGCGGACCTCACCGACGGCATCCCGGCCGACCTCGCCGGGCGCGAGATCAACGGCGTGCTGATCCAGTACCCCGGCGCCTCCGGTGCCGTCCGCGACATCCGCCCGGTCATCGAGCAGGCCCACGAGCTGGGCGCCCTCGTCACCGTCGCCGCCGACCTGCTCGCCCTGACCCTGCTGGTCCCGCCGGGCGAGCTGGGCGCGGACATCGCGGTGGGCACCACCCAGCGCTTCGGCGTCCCGATGGGCTTCGGCGGCCCGCACGCCGGTTACATGGCGGTGCAGGAGAAGTTCGCCCGCAGCCTGCCCGGCCGCCTCGTCGGCGTCTCCGTGGACGCCGACGGCCACAAGGCGTACCGGCTCGCGCTGCAGACCCGTGAGCAGCACATCCGCCGGGAGAAGGCCACCAGCAACATCTGCACCGCGCAGGTGCTGCTCGCCGTCATGGCCGGTATGTACGCCGTCTACCACGGCCCCGAGGGCCTGCGGACCATCGCCCGCCGCACCCACCGCTACGCCACGCTCATCGCCGCCGGTCTGACCGCGGGCGGCGTGGAGACCGTGCACGGCGCCTACTTCGACACCGTCACCGCCCGGGTGCCCGGCCGGGCCGCCCACGTGGTCGCCGCCGCCCGCGACAACGGCGTCAACCTGCGCCTGGTGGACGCCGACCACGTCTCGCTGGCCTGCGACGAGACCACCGACCGGACCGTCGTCGGTTCCGTGCTCGCCGCGTTCGGCGTGGACGGGGACATCGAGGCGCTGGACGCCACCGCCGAGGACACCCTGCCCGGCGCGCTGCTGCGCACCGACGACTACCTCACCCACCCGGTCTTCCACGAGCACCGCTCCGAGACCGCGATGCTGCGCTACCTGCGCAAGCTCGCCGACCGCGACTACGCGCTCGACCGGGGCATGATCCCGCTGGGCTCCTGCACCATGAAGCTCAACGCCACCACCGAGATGGAGCCGGTCACCTGGCCGGAGTTCGGCGCGCTGCACCCCTTCGCGCCCGCCGAGCAGGCCGAGGGCTACCTCACCCTCATCCGCGAGCTGGAGGACCGGCTCGCCGAGGTCACCGGCTACGACAAGGTCTCCCTCCAGCCCAACGCCGGTTCCCAGGGCGAACTGGCCGGACTGCTCGCCGTACGCGGCTACCACCGTGCCAACGGTGACACCGGCCGGACCGTGTGCCTCATCCCGTCCTCCGCGCACGGCACCAACGCCGCGAGCGCGGTGATGGCCGGTATGAAGGTCGTCGTGGTGAAGACCGCCGAGGACGGCGAGATCGACGTCACCGACCTGCGCGCCAGGATCGAGCAGCACCGCGACGAACTCGCCGTGCTGATGATCACGTACCCCTCCACGCACGGCGTGTTCGAGGAGCACGTCGCGGACATCTGCGCCCAGGTGCACGACGCGGGCGGCCAAGTCTACGTGGACGGTGCCAACCTCAACGCCCTGGTGGGCCTCGCCAAGCCCGGTCACTTCGGCGGCGACGTCTCGCACCTCAACCTGCACAAGACGTTCTGCATCCCGCACGGCGGCGGCGGCCCCGGCGTCGGCCCGGTCGCGGTCCGCTCGCACCTCGCGCCGTACCTGCCCAACCACCCGATGCAGCCGTCGGCGGGCCCCGAGACGGGTGTCGGCCCGGTCTCGGCGGCGCCCTGGGGCAGCGCGGGCATCCTGCCGATCTCCTGGGCGTACGTCCGGCTGATGGGCGGCGAGGGCCTCAAGCGCGCCACCCAGGTCGCCGTGCTCTCCGCGAACTACATCGCCAAGCGCCTGGAGCCGCACTTCCCGGTGCTCTACACCGGCCCCGGCAACCTGGTCGCGCACGAGTGCATCATCGACCTGCGCCCGCTCACCAAGGCGACCGGGGTCAGCGTGGACGACGTGGCCAAGCGCCTCATCGACTACGGCTTCCACGCGCCGACCATGTCGTTCCCGGTGGCCGGGACGCTGATGATCGAGCCGACCGAGTCCGAGGACCTGGCCGAGCTGGACCGGTTCTGCGACGCGATGATCGCCATTCGCGCGGAGATCGACAAGGTCGCCTCCGGTACCTGGTCCGCCGACGACAACCCGCTGCGCAACGCCCCGCACACCGCGCGGGCGCTCGGCGGCGAGTGGACGCACGCCTACACCCGCGACGAGGCCGTCTTCCCTGCCGGTGTCTCCGTCGCCGACAAGTACTGGCCGCCGGTGCGCCGCATCGACCAGGCCTTCGGTGACCGGAACCTCGTCTGCTCCTGCCCGCCGCTGGACGCCTACGAGGACTGATCCGCCGTAGTGACACAGGGCAGCCCCCGTCCGCACGGACGGGGGCTGCCCTGTGTCACGGGTGCCGCTACGCCGTCGCCAGGGAGACCTCGGTGGACTTGATCAGGGCGATCACGTCGGAGCCGACGAAGAGGCCGAGGTCGGTGGCCGCGTCCCGTGTGATCACCGCCGTCAGCTCCGCCCCGTCGGTGGCGACCTTCACGGACGCCATGACGTCGCCGAGCGCGAGATGGGTGATGGTGCCGGGGACGTGGTTGCGGATCGACAGGCCCTTGACCTCGGTGGTGGTGAGGGCGATCTCGGTGGACTTCACCAGCGCGCGGACGGTGCTGCCGGGGGCGAGAGCGAGGTCTTCCACGGCCTCCAGGGTGATGGCGGCCATGAGGTGCTGCCCGCCGTCGAGCCGGACCGAGACCGTGGCCATGACCTCGCCGGTACGGACCTCGGTGACGGTGCCGGGCAGCTGGTTGCGAATGCTCAGTGTCATGGGCACCCACCGTAGAGTGCGCGCGGTCAGGCCGGATAGGCGTGCGTCTGCGTCGCCTTGACCGTCGCCCAGACAGCGGCGCCCGGCGCGAGTTCCAGTTCGGCGGCGGCGGCCGTGGTGAGGTCGGCGGCCAGGGGGAGTTCACCGGTGAGGTCGGCGCGGATCTGGTCGCCGTGCGTCTCCAGTCCGCTCACCTCGCAGCGCCACAGGTTGCGGGCGCTGGCGCCGGTCGGCCGGTCGCGGAAGAGGGTGACGGCGAGCGGCGGGAACGCCACGAACACCGGCCCCGACAACTCCTCCGTCGTGGTGATCGCCGGTCCCGCCGCCAGCCGTACGGTGTGTCCGTCGGCCTCGCCCCGGTAGAGGTTGAGGCCGACCAGCTGGGCGATGTAGTCGGTGCGCGGGTGGCGGGCGATGTCGGCGGGGGCGCCCTCCTGGACGATCCGCCCGTCCTCGATGACGACCAGCCGGTCCGCCAGCACCATCGCGTCGAGCGGGTCGTGCGTGACCAGGACGGCGACCGCCTCGAACTCGGCCAGATGGCGCCGGAGCTGGGCGCGTACCTCCAGGCGGGTACGGGCGTCCAGCGCGGCCAGCGGCTCGTCCAACAGGAGCAGCCGGGGCCGGGTGGCGAGGGCGCGGGCGACCGCGACCCGCTGGGCCTGCCCGCCGGACAGCCGACGCGGCTTGGCGCCCGCGTGCGCGGCGAGCCCCATCCGCTCCAGCCACCCCGCCGCCTGCTCGCGTGCCTCCGCCTTGGAGAAGCCCTGGCAGCGCGGCCCGAACGCCACGTTGTCCAGCGCGGTCAGGTGCGGGAACAGCAGGTAGTCCTGGAAGACCACGCCGACCGGACGGGCCTCCGGCGCGGTCCGCTCCAGCGCGGTGCCGTCGAGCCGGAGATGGCCGTCGGAGAGCGGGACCAGACCGGCGAGGGCCCGCAGCGCGGTTGTCTTCCCGGCGCCGTTGGGCCCCAGCAGGGCCACGACGTCGCCGGGTGCCGCGGTGAGGCGCACATCGAGGCGGAAGGTGCCCCGGTCCACGACCAGATGGGCGTCCAGTCCCTGCGCGGCGCCCTCGGACCCGGGCACGAGGGCGGCCCGGCGGGCGTTGGTGTCGGTCATCGGTGAACGTCCAGCGGGGTCTCGGCGGGGCGGCGGGGTCGGGCTGGGGCGGGACGGTGTGCGGGGGAGGGTCCGGTGCGGGTGGCGGGCGCGGCCGTCGGGTGTTCGCCGGGCGCCCGTCGCGTCGTACGCCTTCGATGGTCCCGCATACGCGCCCTCCCGCGTCAGGAGCCGGTCAGCCAGCGGTCGCGGAGGGCGGCCAGGACGGTGATCGACACGGCCAGCAGGACCAGGCTGAGGGCGATGGCGGCGTCCGGGTCGTTCTGCAGCGCGAGGTAGACGGCGAGCGGCATGGTCTGCGTACGGCCCGGGAAGTTCCCGGCGAAGGTGATGGTCGCGCCGAACTCGCCGAGCGCGCGGGCCCAGGCGAGCACCGACCCGGCGGCGATGCCGGGCGCGATCAGCGGCAGGGTGACCCGGCGGAACGCGGTGAACCGGGACGCGCCCAGTGTCGTGGCCGCCTCCTCGAAGCGCGGGTCGGCCGCCCGCAGGGTGCCCTCGACGCTGATCACCAGGAACGGCATCGCCACGAACGCCTCGGCGATGACGACGGCGGTGGTGGTGAACGGCAGCGTGATCCCGAACCAGGAGTCGAGCAGTTGTCCCACGACACCGTTGCGGCCGAGGGCGAGCAGCAGGGCGACACCCCCGACGACCGGCGGCAGCACCAGCGGGAGGGTCACCAGGGCGCGGACCAGGCCCCGGCCGGGGAAGTTCGTCCGGGCCAGCAGCCAGGCCAGCGGGACGCCCAGGACCAGACTGACGGCGGTCGCGGCCGTGGCGCTCAGCAGGGAGAGCCGCAGCGCGGCCCACACCTCGGAGCTGGTGAGCTGGTCGGGCAGGGTCGCCCAGGGGGCGCGGACCAGCAGGGCGAGCAGCGGCAGCAGCAGGAAGGCGAGCGCCACCAGGCCCGGCACCAGCAGCGGCAGCGGCACCCCGCGGCGGCCCGCGCGCACCGGACGGCGCCGCGGCCGCCCCGGACGGGGGCCGGCCGCGGCGCCGGACTTGTCGAGCGGCGTCACGGCTTCAGGAACCCGGCCTCACCCAGTACCTTCTGGCCCTCGGGCGACTGGACGAGCGCGATGAACTCCTTGGCCGCGGCCGGGTTCTGCGCGTTCTTCAGCAGGGTGATCGGATAGTCGTTGATCGCGCTGCTCGACTCGGGGAACTCCACGCCCGCCACCTTGCCACCGGCGGCCTCGACATCGGTCTTGTAGACGACCGCGGCGTCCGCCTCCTTCAGGACCACCTTGTTGAGCGCGCCCTTCACGTCCTCCTCGTAGGAGACCGGGGTGAGCTTGAGGTGGCTGGCGTCCAGGGCCTTCTGGGCGGCGGCGCCGCACGGCACCGTCTTGTCGCACAGGACGACCTTCAGACCGGACTTGGTGAGGTCCTTCAGGCTGGTGATCTTGTCGGGGTTGCCCGGCAGGGTGGCGATCTCCAGCTGGTTGCGGACGAAGGTGGCGGGGGTGCCCTCCGCGTCCTTCTTGTCCGTCACGATCGCCATCGTCTTCGGGCTGGCGGCGGCGAACACGTCGGCCGGGGCACCGCTGGTGATGGTCGCGGCGAGGGTGTCGCTGCCGCCGAAGTTGAAGTTGACCTTGGTGCCGGGGTGGGCCTGCTCGAACTCCTTGCCGAGCGTCGTGAAGCTCTCCTTCAGCGACGCGGCGGCGAACACGGTCAGATCGCCGGAGATCTTCGAGGACGCCGACGCCGACGCGGAGCCCGAGGGGGTGGCCTTGGCCGTGGAACTGTCGGACGACGAGGAGCAGGCGCTCAGGGCCAGCAGCGCGGCGGCCCCCGCACCGGCGAGCTGGACGGTCCGCCGGGTCCGGTGCACGGAACGGGTCATCACGGATTAACTCCTCGGGTTCTGTCGAACACTTGTCGCGCCGTGGCCCGGCCCCAACGTGCGGCAACCTGCGGCCGTGGGGTGATCATACTGCCGCATCTGCCAGGTGTAAGTCTGTTGTCGTATCGCACCGGCCCCCGCTCGGGGCGTGAAGGCCCGCATGTGCGTTTGTACGGGGCGGTGGCGCGGGTACCGTCCTTACGTGCTGCAGGAGGTGGTCGCAGGTGACGCTCGCCGAACTCGCCCTGACCGGTGATCTCGTACGCCCGGTCCGGCTGACCGTGCCGGACCTGCTGCGCTGGCCGCAGCACCGCGCGGACGTCAGCTTCGACTGCCAGACCAGCGGCACCCAGCGGCACGTCTTCACCGGCCCCCGGCTGTACGACGTGCTCTCCGCCGCCGGACCGGGTTTCGACCCCGCCCGCCGCAAGGACCGGCTGCGCTTCCTCATCGCCGTGACCGGCACCGACGGGCACTACGCGCTGCTGTCCTGGGCCGAGATCGATCCCGACTTCGCGGACGCCCCCGTGCTGCTCGCGGTGTCGATGGACGAGGACCCGCTCGACGGCGCCGGATCGCAGCTGGTGCTGCCGCAGGACCGCTGCGGTGCCCGGCACATCAGCGGTATCACCGCGATTCGCGTGGAGGGCGGGCACGGCTTCGGCAGCCCGGCTCCTCCGGTACCGGCCCGTGAGGGCAGGACGGCGGTCGCGGCGCCGTAACCACGCGGGGCGCGCCGCCGGGTGGTCCGTGGCTCAGATCCGGTCGATGTGCACGTTGGTGGACTTCACCCGCGCCGTCGCCTCCACGCCGACCTCCAGGCCGAGCTCCTCCACGGCCTCCCGCGTCAGCAGCGAGACCAGCCGGTGCGGGCCCGCCTGGATCTCCACCTGGGCGGCCACGTCACCGAGCTTGATCGCGGTGACGATGCCGGGGAACGCGTTGCGCACCGAGGTGTACGGGGTCTCCTCGTCGGTGCCGCCCGCGCCCGCCAGTTCGACGGAGAACGCGGCGAGGTCCGCGCCCGCGACCAGGCGTCGCCCGGCCTCGTCCCGATGGGTGGCCACCCGGCCCGCGTCGGCCCAGCGGCGGGCGGTGTCGGGACTCACGCCGAGCAGCCGCGCGGCCTGGCCGATGGTGTAGGACTGCATGCGGCTCACGATAGGGCCCCCGGGCCCGGATCGCGGAACGCGGGGCGGCCCGCCCCGGCGCGCCGTACTCGCTCCGACCAGCGCGGCCGTCGTCGGCCGGTGCGCGCGGCGGCGCTGAGGCCGGTCCCAGCCGGTGCGCGCGGCAGCCGTGGGGCCGGTCTCAGCCGGTGTGCACGCGTGGTCGGCGGGCCCGGTCCGGTTCGGCCTCGCGCAGCACCTCGCGGGTGACCGGGGCGACCTCGCCCTGGCCGAAGAGGAAGAACCGCAGGAAGTTGGCGAACGGACTGCCCTCGGTCCACTCGAAGTAGATGTGCGGGATGCGGCCGGTCAGATCCCGTACGTGCATCAGCAGCGCCGCCAGCCCGTTCGGGATGGAGGACGACTCCACGGTCAGCACCCGGTACCGGTTGTGCAGCACCTCGCCGCGCACCGTCAGGCACGCCTCGAACTCGGACGGGTCCTTCACCGTGACCTCGACGAAGACGAAGTCCTCCTGCTCGGGCATCTCGTTGTCGGCGCGGATCTGCTCGATCTTGTCCCGGTACTCGGCCTTGTCCCGGCTGCCCGGCTCGTTGGCGATGAACCGGATCTTCCGGCTCGCCATGTCCCGTACG
This sequence comes from Streptomyces corallincola, assembly GCF_019104725.1. Classification (GTDB taxonomy): domain Bacteria; phylum Actinomycetota; class Actinomycetes; order Streptomycetales; family Streptomycetaceae; genus Streptomyces; species Streptomyces corallincola. The sequence continues at coordinate 19,180 of NZ_JAHRXF010000029.1, forward strand.
AACCGCTCCGCCATCGGGTCCATCGACACGCTGGTCACCCGGAGTTCCAGGGAGCGGGCGATGCGGGACAGCAGGGAGACCAGGATGATGCCCGCGATGAAGCAGGCGCCGATCTTCACACCGTCCGGGCGTTCGATGACGTTGACGACGGTCGTGTACAGGAACACCACCGAGATCACCGCGAACAGGATCGTCCAGCCCCGCTGGCGTGCCTTGCGGGCGGCGATGGTCACCGCGATGGCGGCCGAGCTGATCAGCACCAGCACACCGGTGGCGTAGGCGCCGCCCTGCGCGTCCACGTTGGCGTCGAAGAGCCAGGTCACCAGGAACGCGATCAGGATGAAGACGATGACCATCGGGCGGACCGCCCGCGCCCAGTGCGGGGCCATGCCGTAGCGGGGCAGGTAGCGCGGCATCAGGTTGAGCAGGCCCGCCATCGCGGAGGCACCGGCGAACCACAGGATGAGGATGGTCGAGATGTCGTAGACCGTGCCGAAGACCCCGCCGAGGTACTGGTGCGCGAGGAAGGCGAGGGCGCGGCCGTTGGCCGGGCCGCCCGGCCGGAACTCGTCCGCCGGGATCAGCAGCGTGGTGATGAAGCTGGTGGCGATCAGGAAACAGCTCATGATCAGGGCGGCCGTGGTGAGCAGCTTCTTGGTGTCGCGGATGCGGCCCGCCGGATGTTCCTCGGTGTCGCCCTGGTCGCCCTGGACGTGCGGCATCACGGCCACGCCGGTCTCGAACCCGGAGAGGCCGAGGGCGAGTTTGGGGAAGACGATCAGGGCCAGGCCGATCATCACGAAGACGCTGCCGTGCTGGGCGGTCAGCGCGGCGGTCCAGTCGGTGACGACGTGGGAGGCGGTGGCGACGTGCCACAGGCCGGTGATCACGACGACCACGTTCAGCGTGAGATACACGCCGACCAGGGCGACCGCGACTCCCATCGCCTCCAGGAAGCCCTTGAGGAACACCGCGCCGAGCAGGGCCACCAGAATGAGGGTGATCAGCAGCTGGTGGCTGTCGAGCAGGCTGTTGAGATGCGGGTTCTCCACCAGGTGGGTGGAGGCGTCGGCCGCCGACAGCGTGATGGTGATGAGGAAGTCGGTCGCCGCGAAGCCCAGCAGGGTCAGCACGAACAGCTTGCCCTGCCAGAAGGAGAGCAGGCGTTCCAGCATGGCGATGGAGCCCTCGCCGTGCGGGCTCTCCTCGGCGACCCTGCGGTAGACGGGCAGCGCGCCCGCGAGGGTGACGACGACCAGCACCACGGTGGCGATGGGGGAGAGCAGCCCGGCCGCGAGTGCCGCGATACCCGGCTGATAACCGAGGGTGGAGAAGTAATCGACACCGGTCAGGCACATGACCCGCCACCAGCGCTGGCCCTTGTGCGGAGGCTTCGGCTCCGCGTGCGGACCCGTGTGGCCACCGGGCTTGCCCATGTCGGACAGCCCCTCCAGCATCCAGGCGCGCAGGCGACTGGAGGGGGGCTCGGTCGTGGCCATCGGCGTGCTCCTGTGGGTGGCGTGAGCTGTTTCCGGCCATCACTCGGACGGCGGCACCAGCGTAAGCAGAGAGTGACGTACGGGCCTACGCGATCAAGGCGGCATGGCGTCAATCTTGCGTTAAGAAGGGCCGGATGAGCGGACACTTCAGGAGGTAACCGCCCCGTTTCCCCGTGGAGCGGAGAAGCGGTGGCCGCCAGCGAGCCTCAGGGAGCGGGCGGAACGGGCGGGGTGCGGTCCGGCTGTCGGACACCGAGCGTCATCGTGCCCGGCGGTTCCATGCTGCCTTTCCGCCCGCCGGGGCGCAGCCGCTGGGGGCGCGAGGGGCGAGGCCGGGGCGCCGGGTGACGCGGAGCCGGGTGACACCGGGTCGGGGTCGGGTCGTCGCGGCGCGGACGCCGGTCCCGGCCGGTACACGTCGTACCCACCGGAACACGCCACGCCTACAGGCCCCGCGTGCTCATCGGCAGGTGCCACGCGTTGCGGCGGTGCGCGGTGACGAGGGCCGACTCCAGCGGGGAGGGCGGGACCGCGAACACCGGGCAGGTCGCGTGGGCGAGGCAGTAGCGGGCGATCCGGCCCGCGAACGCGCGGCGCGGCCCGCGCCGCCCCGCGCCGATCACCAGTACGTCGTCGTCGCGGTCCGCCGTCACCACCAGCGCCGGGCCCGGCGTGCCGCGCACCAGCAGGGCGTGCGTCGGCACGCCGGAGCCGTCCTCGCCGAATATCTCGTCCAGTACGGCGGCCAGCCGCTGCCGTGCCAGCCGCTGCCACTCGTCGGCGGGCGGTACGGCACCGGGTGTGCGGCGCGCGGTCGGGTCGCCGCCCGGCGGCTCCCAGGCCAGCACCGGCCACAGCGAGGCACCCGTACCGCGCGCCAGCAGCGCGGCCCGGCGCAGCGCCCGGACACTCCCGAGGGAACCGCTCACCCCCACCAGAACACGGGGGGTTGCCGAGGGGAGGGGACCGGACATGGCTTCACCGTTCGTCGAGTGGGGGGCGGGGTGGGGTTGCGTGCGGGAGTGCTGCGGGTGGTGCGGGTGGTGCGGGTGGTGCGGGTTCGGGTGGTGCGGTGTGGGGGTGTCCTTCCATCCCACGTCCGACCGGCCCGTTGGACCAGTCGGGGGACGAAGATTCTGGCGGGTTCCTGACGCGGGTGCCGGGTGCCGGGTGCCGGGGGCCGCCGGGCGCTCCGCGCGCGCCGTCAGCGTCGCGTCAGGGTGGGCCGCCTCCCCGTCAGCAACGCGTCATGAGGTGCCCCGGCACCCGGCGGGCCGGGCATAGCGTCCATGACGGCCCCGGTCCGCCTCCCCGCGTCCGGGGCCTTCGAGGCCAACCCACTCCTCCGCTCCTCCCAGGAGGCACACATGTCCGAAATCGTCCACGGCGACGACCCGGAGCCTTCCGAACCCGGCCCGGCCGGGACGCTGTTCGTCCCCGTCCGGCCGGGACCCGCCGGGTGCGCGACCCGTCTGTTCCGCACCCCGCTGGGCGACCGTACGGCCGTCGCCTTCACCTCGGCCGCGCGGCTGGCCGCCACCCTCGGCCCCGGTCAGCCCTGTGTCCGGCTCGCCGCACCCGCCCTGCGCGCCCTGACCGCGCCGCTCGGGGTGCACCGCCTCGTCGTTGACCCGACTCTCTCCGCACCGGCGGTCGCCCCGGTCGCCGGTACGGCCGTACGGGTCCCGGAGGTGAGCACCCGATGACCGCACGGCGGACGATCACCGTCCCGGCACCGGCGGGCGTCGTTGCGGAGCCGCTGGACGCGGCCCCGGGCGCGGGCGGACCGGTGGGCGCTCCGAGCGGGGCCTCCGCCCCCGCCGACCTGTCCGTCTGGCCCGCCTCCGCTGCCGAACCCCGCGCCGGAGACCTGAGCGTCGGCGGAGTCCCGCTGGCCGAGGTCGCCGACCGGTTCGGCACCCCGGTGTACGTCCTCGACGAGGGTGAGGTGCGCGACCGCTGCCGTGCCTACCGGCGGGCGTTCCCCGAGGTCGAGGTGCTGTACGCGGCGAAGGCGTTCCTGTGCCGGGCGATGGTCCGGTGGACCGGTGAGGAGGGGCTCGGGCTCGACGTGTGCTCGGCGGGCGAACTCGAACTCGCCGTCACCAGCGGCTTCCCGGCCGACCGGATCGTGCTGCACGGCAACGCCAAGTCCCCGCAGGACCTGGCGACCGCGCTGCGGCTCGGCGTCGGCCGCGTCGTCATCGACAGCACGGCGGAGATCTCCCGGCTCGCCGCCGCGCTCGGCCCCGGCGACCGGCAGCGGGTCCTGGTCCGGGTGGTGCCCGGTATCGCGGCGGGCGGCCACGCGAAGATCCGTACCGGTACGGAGGACCAGCAGTTCGGGCTCTCGGTGCGGGACGGGCACGCCCAGCACGCCATCGCCCGAGTGCTCGACCAGCCCCGGCTGCGGCTCACCGGGCTGCACTGCCATCTCGGCTCGCAGATCACCGAGGTCAAGCCGTACGTCACCGCCGTGCGGCGGATGGTTGGGCTGCTGGCGCGGGTGCGGGACCAGCACGGGGTGGTGCTGCCCGAGCTGGATCTCGGGGGCGGGCACGGCATCGCCTATCGGCCCGGTGAACCGTTCCTCGACCCGGCCGTGCTGGGCCGCCGGGTCCGGGCCGAACTCCACGCGGCGTGCGCGGCGGCCGGGCTGCCGGTGCCCCGGCTGATCATCGAGCCCGGCAGGGCCATCGCCGGTCCGGCGGGCGTCGCGGTCTACCACGTCCTCGCGGTCAAGCACACCGGCGACCGCACCTTCGTCGCGGTGGACGGCGGCATGAGCGACAACCCCCGGCCCGCGCTGTACGGCGTGCGGTACGCGCCCCGGCTGGTCGGCCGGGACAGCGGCGCCGACCCGGTCCCGGTGACCGTCGTCGGCCGCCACTGCGAGGCCGGTGACGTGCTCGCCGAGGCCCTGCTCCCCGCCGACGTACGCCCGGGCGACCTGCTCGCCGTACCGGTGGCCGGGGCGTACCACCTGGCGATGGCCTCCGCGTACAACATGGTGGGCCGCCCGCCCGTGGTCGCCGTCCGGGACGGTCTTGCCCGGCTGCTGGTCCGGCGGGAGTCGGCCGCGGATCTCGCGTCGCGGGACGTGGGGGTGTGAGGGGGCGGGGCGTGCCGTGGGGGAGACGGGCCCCCGATGCCGCAGCCCCGGACGGACGCGGCCTACATGCCCGCGCCCACCGTATCCGTCCGTACGGCTACGGAACGTAGCCGGGCCCGGACACGCGTCGGGGCCGGTGCGCACGGTGCGTGCGGCCGGCCCCCGGTGTCGCCGGACGGTGTCCTCAGCCGTCCGGGGTGCCGCTCAGGCGGCGGTGGTGACCCGGTGCGGGGCGATCACGCGCCCGTCGGGGAGGAGCTCACCGGTGTCCTCGAAGAGCAGGACGCCGTTGCACAGCAGACTCCAGCCCTGTTCCGGGTGGTGAGCCACGAGACGGGCGGACTCCCGGTCGGCGGACTCGGCGGGCGGACACGGCGGCTGGTGCTGACACATGGGCGGGTTCTCTCGCTCGGTCGTGGTCATCTTCGTCCCCCGTGATGTGGTCGGTCGGAACCCAGTGTTGCCCTCCGGGCGTCGTTCCGCAGGGATTTCGCGGCACCGTCTCCCACTCCTGGATGACGCGTCACCCGGCCGGGCGGTTCAGCCCAACCCCCCGGTCCCTTCGGGTGGTTCGGGGTGGCCTGCGTGGGCCATGCGGGGACCGCCCGCGGACGGCGGCCGGGGGTTCGCGCGGACCGGCGGCCGGGGGTGTGCGGCCGGTCGTACAGCCATACCGCCGTACCCCGCGCCTCGTGCGGGCGTGGGGTACGGGGTACGGCGGATCACCGGTGGGTCAGGCGGGCGAGCCGAGCAGCCGTGCCGGACCCGCGCGGTGGGTGAGCAGTGGGAGCAACTCCGCGACCGCGTGCGGACGGTGGGCCGGGATGCCGGGCGGAGCCGGGGCCAGCGGCACCAGCAGGTCGGTGGCGGCGGGCGTGCCCTCGCCGGGGTCGGCGGCGATGTCGCCGTGCAGCCACAGGGTGAGCATGTACAGGCCGGGCACGGACAGCAGACGCGGCTGGTACGGCCCGGTCAGCGCCTCGGCCTGCTGGAGCGCTCTCTCGGTGGACGCGATGTAGGGCCCCTCGAAGAAGTGCGAGAAGGCCCAGCCGTCCGGCGTGAGCATGGTGTCGGCAGCCGCCACCGAACGCTCGCCGCAGCGGATCAGGAAACGCCAGCCGGCGAGTCTGGTGGCCGACGGACCCTGTGCGGTGAGGCGGTCCAACACATGGACGGGGAGCGGGAGTTCGGGCGTCGCCGGGCCCTGGGTGGCGCGCAGGGACGGGGTCCGCGCCTCGCGGACGGCGCTGGGGGAACCGAGGGCCGTGAGGACGGAACGCAGTGCGGGCGCGGGTGCGGGGGACACGTGCAGGGGCATGGTGGGTCGCCTCTCGTTCGACAGGCAGGACGGCGCGGGAGAAAGAAGTGAACGGACGGCGCTGTCTGCTCGCAGATGGCCGGAGAGGTGGGGCCCGGGGCTGGTGGACGAGGGTGCGGCCGTGGTCTGCGGTCCGTCACCTCGACGGCAGCGACAACAGCGGAAACCAGGACCGGGGGCACCAACCTTTGGCCTTCAACGGGAGTTTATACGACAGGTGTTCGCACCCGGTTTCCGCTAACCGGCCGCGCGGAAAACGGCAAGCGGATATTCGGTCGGATTCCCCCTCGATCCACCTCGGATTTCCTCCCGCCCACCCGTACCCACCTGGAAATATGCTCCGGTAACGGTCGGCCGAATGTCGTCGGCGTTTTTCACGAGGCGATCCGGGCACACGGCATCCCATGCCGCGGCATGCCTGGTGAATGTGCCGCGGGGAATATGCGACGAGAGTAGCGGGCGGAGGGGCCGTGCGGGGCGTTATCGATCGCCTCCGCTGGGCATCATCCACCCTGACCCCCGGGACCCCGGCCGCCGTGCCGGGCGCCCGACCAGCCGAGGAGGACACTTCGATGGGGGAGAAGGTCGTGGCGGGACAGGCGCGTCTGTCCGACCGCAGGCGATACCGGGAAAAGCTCCAGAAGTGTCTGGTGGGCCTGGAGCGGCTGCTCGACGAGAAACGGTTCGACCGGCCCAAGAACCTCATGGGCCTGGAGATCGAGCTCAATCTCGCGGGCGCCGACGGCACGCCCCGGATGCTGAACGGACCGGTCCTGGAACGCATCGCCAGCCGTGATTTCCAGACCGAACTCGCGATGTTCAACCTGGAGGTGAACATCGCCCCGCACCGCCTCGGCGGCCGGGTCCTCGACCAGTTGGCGGAGGAACTGCGCACCTCCCTCGCCTACGCCGACCGCAAGGCGGGCGAGGTGGACGCCGGGATCGTCATGATCGGCATCCTGCCCACCCTCGGCCGGGACGACCTCGTCTCCTCCAACCTCTCCGAGGCCGACCGGTACACCCTGCTCAACGACCAGATCGTGGCCGCGCGCGGGGAGGACTTCCACCTCGACATCGAGGGCGTCGAGCATCTGGTGTGCACCTCGAAGTCCATCGTCCCCGAGGCCGCCTGCACCTCCGTCCAACTCCATCTCCAGGTCACGCCGGGCCGCTTCGCCGACGTGTGGAACGCCGCCCAGGCCGCCTGCGCCGCGCAGATCGCCGTCGGCGCCAACTCGCCGTTCCTGTTCGGGCACGAGCTGTGGCGCGAGTCCCGCCCGCCGCTGTTCCTCCAGGCCACCGACACCCGCCCGCCCGAACTCCAGGCCCAGGGGGTGCGCCCGCGCACCTGGTTCGGGGAGCGCTGGATCTCCTCCGCCTACGACCTGTTCGAGGAGAACCTCCGCTTCTTCCCGTCCCTGCTGCCGATCTGCGACGACGAGGAACCGCTGGAGATCCTGGACGCGGGCGGAATCCCCCGGCTCGCCGAACTCGTCCTGCACAACGGCACGGTGTACCGCTGGAACCGGCCCGTCTACGACATCGCCGACGGCGTGCCGCATCTCCGCGTGGAGAACCGCGTGCTGCCCGCCGGGCCCACCATCACCGACGTGATCGCCAACGCCGCCTTCTACTACGGCCTGGTGCGTGCCCTCGCCGAGGAACCGCGCCCGGTATGGACCCGGCTGCCCTTCGAGGCGGCCGAGGCCAACTTCGACGCGGCCTGCCGACACGGCATCGACGCCCGCTTCGTCTGGCCCCGGCGCGGTCGCTACGGCGGCACGGGCGAGGTGGACGCGGTCACCCTGGTCCGCGACGAACTGCTCCCGCTGGCGGCGGCGGGCCTGGACGCCTGGGGAGTGGAGGCCGCCGACCGCGACCTCTACCTCGGGGTGATCGAGGAACGCTGCCGCCGCCGGGTCAACGGCGCCTCCTGGCAGGCGGCCACCTTCCGGAGGTTCCTGGAGAGCGGGCTCAGCAGGGAGGACGCCCTCGCCGCCACGACCCGGCGGTACGCGGAGCTGATGCACGCCGGGGAGCCGGTGCACACCTGGCCGGTGGGGCTGCCGGAGCCGGTGCCACTGGGGTGAGGGGTCCCTCCGGGGGTTCGCGGGGGTGGGGGTGCGGGTTCTCTCCGGGGGGTTGGTGCGGGGTGCGGAGCGCGAAGTCCCTGCACCCTGCCGCCCCCGTGACGTCCCCGCCCCCGCCCCGCTACGCGCTCCACAGGGCGATCCGGCATGCTGTGATTCCACGCTGGACGAACCCAGGAGTGCACGTGCAGACCGACCCGGTGGCAGAGACGTATCCGGCCGAGCGGCTCCCGCGGCGTATGTTCCGGGACGAGACCCTGCTCGTACTGGCCCTGTCACTGGGCGCCAGCGGGGTGTCCGCGCTGATCAGCTTCATCGGCTCGGTCACCAAGCCGGGCGGCCTCAAGGACCAGGCGGCGACCCTCAACGCCTCGGCCGCGCCCGGCCGTCCGTGGCTCGACCTCGCCTGGCAGCTGTTCGGCATCGCCACCGCCCTCGTCCCGGTCGCCCTCGTCGCCCATCTGCTGCTCCGCGAGGGCCGCAGCCTGCGCACCATCGGCTTCGACCGCGCCCGTCCCTTCCCCGACCTCGGCCGGGGCGCGCTCATCGCGGCCGTGATCGGCAGCGCGGGGATCGCCTTCTACCTCCTCGCCCGCGGCCTGGGCTTCAACCTCACCGTCGTACCCGAGGCACTGCCGGACGTGTGGTGGAAGTTCCCCGTACTGATCCTCTCCGCGATGCAGAACGCCATCCTCGAAGAGGTCATCGTCGTCGGCTATCTCCTGCGCAGGCTCGGGCAGTTGGGCTGGACGCCGGGCACCGCGCTGGTGGCCAGCGCCGTACTGCGCGGCTCGTACCACCTCTACCAGGGCATCGGCGGGTTCATCGGCAACATGGTCATGGGCGTCGTCTTCGTACTGCTCTACCGCCGCTGGGGCCGTGTCGGACCCTTGGTCGTCGCGCACTCGCTGCTCGACATCGGCGCCTTCGTCGGATACGCCCTGCTCGCGGGCAAGGTCGGCTGGCTGCCGACCGCCTGATCGGCTCGGCCGCGCGGGCAGCCGCGCCGATCGGCCACACACGCCCGCTGTCCCGGTCCGTGTGGCGGGGTGATCACGCCTCGGCGGACGCGACTCCCTTGCCGGTGTCGGGGGTCGCGGCCGTCGGCTCCAGGAGGAAGATGCGGAAGATGCCGCGCCCACTGTTGTCCAGGTACTTCTGGTACACGGCACCGGAGGCGGTGAAGAACCGCCACACCTCGTCGTGTTCGGCGCCGTCCAGGAGCCGGGCGGTGACGGGCAGTTCCTGGTTGTCCAGGGTGACCGTCGCGCGGGGCGTGGCGAGGAGGTTGCCGGACCAGGCGGGGTGGGCGCTGCCGCCGAAGTTGGAGGCGACGACCGCGAATCCGTCCCCCTGTGGCTTGTAGAACAGCGGCGTGGCGCGCGGTTGCCCGCTCCGCCGCCCGGTGGTGGTGAGCAGCAGAGTGCCCGCGCCGGTCGTACCGCCGAAGCTGTAGCGGCCCTTGCTGCGGCTGAGCAGGAACCGGTCGGTCGGCACCATCGCGGTGCGCATGACGGTGACGAACCAGGGCTTGGCCGCCAGTCGGACCATCGTCTTCCAGAGGCGGCTGCGGACGGCGTCGGAGATCACGGAGAGACTCCCGGTGGTCGGGTGCGGGGTGGAGACAGGGATTCCACAGGGTGCACGGGATCAGGGGGGTCCGGGGTTCGACGTGGAGTGTCCGGGGCTCGGCGGGGTTCTGGTTGGGGTGGTGGCGGGGCATGCGGATGGGGATGCGGACTTTGGTGTAGCCGTGGACTTGGTGAACGTGCTTGAGGGCGTAGGCGTGTCCGTCCCGTCTCGTCCGCGTCCGCGTCCGTTTCCAGGTGCGGGGATGCGCAACAGCCCTTGTCCTGCCAGGTGTTGAGTCCTTCCCTCACCGCGATGGCGGCGATGAACAGGGCGACGAACAGGGCGGCGAGGGGGTCGGCCCAGGTCCAGCCGAGGGTGAGGTTGAGGATCAGGCCGACGAGGAGGACGGCGGAGAGGTAGGTGCACAGCAGGGTCTGCCTGGAGTCCGCGACCGCCGAGGCGGAACGCGGCGAGGGCGAAGAACGAGTCGGCGATGACGCGCAGGGTGCGGTGTTCGCGGGCTTCCCGTACGGCGTGGTCGGCGGCGGAGGCGAGGGTGCTCACGGCGACGGCCGCCTCGACGACGTTGGAGGTGGTGGTCGCGGCGACCAGCAGGCGGATGCGGTGCGTGAGCGCGTCGCGGCGCGCCGGGGGCGGGCCGAACGGGACCGACTGGTATGGGCGTGGCCATCAGCAGCAGCCCTTCTCCTCTGCGTCCGGGCAGGTCCGGTGTCCGGTCTCTGGTCGGACTCCACCGCGACCACGGCCGTACGCAGGGCGTCCAGTGCCTGGCCGAGGCGGACGTCCGCCAGTTCGTGACGGGGTACGGCGGCCGTCGGGCACGGTGACGACCAGGCCGCAGCTCCGCAGACACGCCATGTGGTTCGACAGTCGGGTCCGAAAGACACCGAGCGCATCCGCGAGGTCAGACGGGTACGCGGGGGCCGCGCGCGGCACGAGCAGGGTGCGGCAGCGGATCGGGTCGGCGAGCGCGCGGCCGAAACGGGTCAGCATCTCGGTGTCGGGGGCGACGGTGAGTGTGGTTCGACGGCACACGTGATCCCGGATTCAGGAGAGCCTGACGTGTGAGAGGTCCCCGCCTGTCAGTCGAGGCAGAACTCGTTGCCCTCGATGTCCTGCATGACCATGCACGACTCGTTGTGGTCGTCGGCCACCAGTAGCCGGACGCGCGTCGCCCCGAGCGGCACGAGCCGCGCGCACTCGGCCTCCAGCGCCGCGAGCCGCTCCGCCCCTTTCAGCCCGGTGCCCACCCGTACGTCGAGATGCACCCGGTTCTTCACGGCCTTCCCCTCGGGAACTCGCTGGAAGAACAGCCTCGGCCCCACCCCCGACGGGTCACCGCACGCGAACCCCGCCCCCTGTTGCACCGGCGGCAACGCCCGGTCGTACTCCTCCCACGACCCGAACCCCTCCGGCGGCTCCGGCACCACATACCCCAGCACCTCGCACCAGAAGCGCGCCAGACGCTCGGGGTCGGCACAGTCGAAGGTGACTTGGAACTGCTTGATGGAGGTCATTGGATCACCGTACTGGGGTGGGGAGTTCGGGGAGGAAGGGTTTTCGGGAGGCCTGTGTGCGGGCGGGGATGTCATGGCTCCGACACCCGGAAGTGCCTGGGCGCGGGGCGACTTGGGGTCTTCGCCCGGTGCCGGTCGAACAGGGGGTTGGGGGGAGCGTGCGTTTCCGTGCCTCACCTTCCTGTGCCCCGGCTGACTGTCCTCGACGGGCCCGCCCAGCCGCTGTCCGGTGTCAATGGCAAGCTGCAGACTGCGCGCATGAATGATGCCCTTGAATCTGATCGCAGTGACCGTGCTGAGCTGGCTTGGGTCAGCTCGATGGGCGGCCCGTTGATCGTCGTTCCCGAGTCCTGCATCGGCGCATGGGGCGGGTGCACGGAGGAGGGAGCTGTACTGGGCGAGGACGGTGGCCGTGATGACTATGACCGGGCTTGCGAGGTAGACGGCTGGGCTGGCGTGATCGCTGTGCGCGCAGAGGCTGCCACTGCGCTTGTTCTGGCCGATGAACCTGCGATGACGTGCTTCCTGCCGGAGGGGTTGTTCTTCGTGCGATGGCTGGCTGCGGATTCGGAGGAAGAATTGCTCGCCATAGCGGAAGCAGCCGTTGCCGACCCGGACACTCAATGGGAGGACGGCGGCTTGTGGGTCACTGATGGCCCAGCGGTGCTGATGGACTCGGCCGTGGCTGGCGCCGATCTCGGAGTGGAGTATCCCGGTGGTGGCCAGCCGGAACAGGCTCCCGTGCAGCTTCCGGCAGGTCGGTGGAGGGTCCGCGCTGTCCATACGAAGAACGAGTTCGTGTGGGTCGGCGTGGTGCAGCTTGTTGCCGAGGATGGCTCGGTCTGAAGGCTGGCATCGCGCGCCACTCACCCTTCTATGGCACGTGCTGAGCGTTTGGTGTCGCAGGAGAGACGGTCGCGGTAGGCCCTCTGGCGACAACGGTGAGAGCAGGTTCGCCGCTGTGCCTGGTTAGAAGTGATCTCATTAGGTGGTTGCCGTGACCGGAGCGGCGGCCTCTCACATGCCGCGGTCTGGGCCGTACCAAGGTTCGGTGCGTTCGTCAGCGGACATCGGAAGGCGCTCCAACTTCACGGGGCCGGGGTAAAAAGCTGCGCTGTTGGGCCCGCTCATGTCCTCGCCGATGAGATAGCGGTAGAGCCATTCTGCGAAGCTCATGCGGTGCTCTGCCCAGGTTTCGTCGTAGCTTACCAGGAGCCTCGGGGCCTCAGGGGCAGCGATCAGGAAGATGATCTCGCCTCGGTCGGTGCTCGCGATCGGCCACAGACCGTTGCGAGTGCCAAAGCTCAGGTCGTCGAGTCCGAAGAGCTGGCGGGGGTCCTCGTCCGGGTCGAGATGGAGGTCGCCCCACGGCACCTCGGACCATGCCTTGATCGTGCTGCGGATGTTTTGGCCGAGGTTCCACCGTTCGGTCGCGGGGTGGGAGAGATACAGGTGTCCGTTGATCTGGATGGGGGCGAACGCGTCCACGAGGGCCCTGTAGTCGGGTGGAAGTTCTATGCCGAGCTCTGTGTGGAGACGGTCCCAGGCGGCTGGGTCCGCGTAGCGGTTCTGGGCCGGGCCCAGCATCTCCAACACGGCAGCCAGGTAGTCAGTCATGAGTTCCTCGACGGTGTGTCCGCGGCGCGGTCCACCGCCTTGGGCCGCACCTTCTGGAGCCGTACTCTACGGATCACGTCGGGGTGATGACCTTCGCAAATCTGCGGTAGCAGATCAGAGCGGCGGCGATGCCGGCGAAGGCGAGGAAGTGTCCTGCCTTGCGTTCGTACCGCCGGTGCAGACGGCGGCACCCGGCAAGCCAGGCGACCGTCCGCTCCACGGTCCACCGATGACGGCCCAGGCGCTGGGAGGATTCGATGCCCCTGCGCGCGATGCGCGGGGTGATGTTTCGTGAGCGCAGCCACCGGCGCAGGTGATCGTAGTCGTACCCCTTGTCGCCATCGCGATGGGGGCGGCGACGACAGTTCTGCTCCTTCAGCCAGGGAGGTAACTGGGTGAGGCGGTGGTGTGCTTCGCCAGCTGACGACAAGGTTGGGAGCACGTTCGGCGTTTCGAAGAGGGCCTTCCGGGCGGTAGGGGACGCTCGCAGATGGGACGCAGGGGTGGTTCGGTCTCCTCGGCCTGGTCGGATCGTTCTGGGCGACGTCGCTGTCGTTCGAGGTAGGCGTCCCGGCGGCACCGCGATGAGCACAGGTGGCGGCGCCCTCCGGGCCGAATCGGCATGATCTCGCCGCACTCCAGGCAGTGCCGGGTCTCCAGCGTGATCCGCAGGAAGTCCGGATCGCGGCCCGTGACGGCCGCCAGCCGTGACCAGTTCGGGATGCCTCGATGATCCGGCGGTTCGCAGAGAAACATCCGCAGATAGCCGGGGATCAGGTGGTTGGCATGGGCGAGGCGGGCGATGAGCGACGGACTCCTTGGAGCGTCACGGACCCCACGTAAGTTTCCGAAGCTCGATCGCCGGTTGCCGAAGGTCATATTCGGCGCGGTACGGCCCCGTCCTGCCAGCGGTAGAGGTCGCGCAGCAGGGAGATCTCGGCGCCATGATGGATCAGCTCCCTGTTGACGTGCAGGACCCTGTTCTCCATGAGAAATCGCTCGGGACCCTCAGTGGGCGAATTGTCCAGCTCGGCGTCCGAGAGTTCGCGGACCCCCGCGTTCCATCTCCTGTACATCTCATCGAGCTGTTTCAGCGACTCGTCAGCGGTCCCCGCGTAGGCGAATGTCTGGGAGTCGATGTCCTGGCCGCCGAAGTACCATCCGACCCGATAGCCCAGGCACGAGACGATGATGTGCGCCAGCCGCCAGGCAATCGTGGTCACCGGCGCTGGCACTGGGGCAGGGTACGTGGAGTCCATCGTCCATTCCCCCGAACCTTCCAACATCGGTGCGGCCGACGGGCCACATGGGCGGATGCTCCAGCAGCCGCGCACCGGCTCCCAGAAGTACTCCTCGTCAGTAAGACCGTCCAGCCGTGGCCGCAGGTTCTTGCGCCAGTGCCAGTCCAACTGCTCCGCGAGCCGCTCGCCTCTTGTCATTGCCGCACATTACAGACCCGTCGAGCAGAGTGATCGTCGCCGTCCGCGGTCATCCTCTGCTGTCACGAATCCCACGGGCAGTCGTCTCCAACTGGCACAGAACTCAGTTGATCGGCCTTCGCCGGCAATTGATCAACATCCACTGGCACAGGTCAAAGCCCGACGGAGGGGGCTTGTCGGTGGGGTTGTTTCCGATATATCGTTGCTGTGTCGCGTAACGAACGCGATGCACTGCGACAGATCGACGATGGGATGGAGTGATCGTGATGCACGGCCACGGTTTTGAGCACGGACATGGACATGGGCATGGGCGGCCGCAGGGTGGGCCCGCGCCGTTCGGGCGGGGTGGGTTCGGGGGGTTTGACGGGCGGCGGGCCGCTTTCGGGCCGTTCGGGCCCGGGCCGGGTGGGCCCGGTGGATTCGGTGGTGGACCGGGGTGGGGGCCCGGACCCTGGGGGCCGCGCGGGCGTGGCGGGCCGAGGGGGCGGGCGCGGCGCGGTGACGTACGGGCCTCGATCCTCGCGCTCCTCAAGGACCGCCCCATGCACGGCTACGAGATGATCCAGGAGATCGCCGAACGCAGCGGCGGAGCGTGGAAGCCCAGCCCCGGTTCGGTGTACCCCACCCTCCAACTCCTGGAGGACGAGGGTCTGATCGTCAGCGAGAGCGAGGGCGGCAAGAAGCTGTTCGCGCTCACCGAGTCGGGCCGCAGCGCCGCCGAAGAGGGAGCCGACGCCCCCTGGGAGGAAGCCTCGCGCGGTGTGGACTGGGAGGCACTGGGCGAGATCCGGCAGGCCGGATTCGGGCTGATGCAGGCGTTCGGCCAGGTCTGGAACACCGGTACCAAGGAGCAGCGGGAGAAGGCGCTCACAGTCATCAACGACGCCCGCAAGAAGCTCTACCTCATCCTCGCCGACGAGGACTGACATCCCCAGGAGCAGCTCTCGGACGAGGCCGGTCGATGATGTGGATGGTCCCCGGCGGATGGCTCGACGCGCGCCGTCTGGCGGGGATCGCCGGGTCGCGGGTCACGCCGCCGCCGGTCGGCGGCAGCGTGACCGTGCCGACGCGGGGGCGGGGACGGGTACGACCGCCGGGCGAGTCGGCCGCCGGTGAGGTTCCGGGGAGAGGTGATCGGGCCGCGTTCGACGCCTCCGCCCCGGCTGAGATCGGGCCGCCTGCGACGCCTCCGCCCCGGCTGCCGTGAATCCGGCCGAATCTCCTCCGTAGGGATGACAACCCCTCCCGCCGCCTCCACTCAGCGTGGGAGGGCGGGATGGTTCCCGTCGGGGATGACCGGGGGAGCGCGGGTCTGGTGAGGTGGGGGGCGTGCAACACCGCAGAGTTGGCCGTCCGTCCGTCTCCGATCGGGACGGGGCCCGCGCACCCGATGATGGCGACGCCGGGCCGAGTCCCGCGCTGGCGGCGGTGGTCGCGGGTGCCCGGCGCCGGGCCGTGCGGGACGGTGACCGGCAGATCGACACCGCTCACCTGCTGCACTCCCTCCTGGAAGCGGATCCCGAGTGCCGCGCCGCCGTGGGCGGCACCGCGCAACTCGCGCGTGTTCTCGGCTACTTGGTGCAGCGCAGCATCGGTTACGGCCTGCGCTGGCAGGGCAGTGTCGAGGACTCCGGCGCGCTGCCCCTCGTACCCCGGACCGCAGGAGACGGTGACCACCTGCCGTGGGACGCGGGCGCCTGGTCGCCCGTCGCCGCCGACGCGATGCGGGAGGCCGTACGGCGGGCCCGGTGCCGTGGGGTCCGGTACGCGTCCGGCACCGATCTCCTCGGCGCGCTCGTCGCGGACCCGCGTGCGCGGGCCGTCGAGGTGCTGGACCACGCGGGGGTGTCCGTCGAGGTGCCGGCCGCCGGGGAAGGCCGGGCGGAGCCGATGTCCGGGTCCCGGCCGGAACAGCTTCCCGGCGGGCGCGCCTTTCTCTGAGCGCCGCCGGAACCCCGTGCCCGTCCATCCCGTGAGACAGGTGCCAACGGGGGTGACGGTCCTGACGTCCTTTGTCATCATGAGCCGGTGGACACCTCCGAGAACACGCGTGGGCCCCGCACCAGAGGCGTAGGACTCGGGCTGGCGCTCGTGTCGGCGTTGGCGTTCGGCGGGTCCGGGGTGGCGGCGAAGCCGCTGATCGAAGCGGGGCTCGGCCCGCTGCACGTGGTGTGGCTGCGGGTGGCCGGGGCTGCGCTGGTCATGCTGCCGGTCGCGGTACGGCACCGGGCGCTGGTGCGGCGGCGGCCCGCACTGCTCGCCGGGTTCGGACTGCTCGCCGTCGCCGGTGTGCAGGCCTGCTACTTCGCCGCGATCTCCCGCGTGCCGGTCGGTGTGGCCCTGCTCATCGAGTATCTGGCGCCCGCGCTGGTACTGGGCTGGGTGCGGTTCGTGCAGCGTCGGCCGGTCTCGCGCGCCGCCGCGCTCGGTGTCGCCCTCGCGGCAGGCGGGCTCGCCTGCGTGGTCGAGGTCTGGTCGGGGCTCGGCTTCGATCCGCTCGGCCTGCTGCTCGCCCTCGGCGCGGCCTGCTGCCAAGTCGGCTACTTCGTTCTGTCGGACCACGGCGGCGACGCGGGCGACGGGGCGCCCGACCCGCTCGGCGTCATCGCGTACGGCCTGCTCATCGGCGCCCTCGTCCTGACCGCCGTCGCCCGGCCCTGGACCATGCGCTGGTCCGTGCTGGCGGGCCCGGCCGACCTGGACGGCACGGCCGTACCCGCGTACGCGCTGCTCGCCTGGATCGTTCTCGTCGCCACGGTCGCCGCCTACATCACCGGCGTCGTCTCCGTTCGGCGGCTGTCTCCGCAGGTCGCGGGCGTCGTCGCCTGCCTGGAGGCGGTCATCGCCACCGTCCTCGCGTGGGTGCTGCTCGGCGAGCATCTGTCGCTGCCGCAGATCCTGGGCGGCGGTGTCGTCCTGCTCGGCGCCTTCATCGCCCAGTCGGCCACACCCGCCCGAGGCTCGGCGGACCCCGTCGCCTCCGGCGGCCCGGAACGCGAGCTGTCGGCGCGGGGAACGGCCGCGTGAGGGCGGTCGCGGCGTGGTCCCGGCACGCGAGTGGTCCGGGCGCCGCGCCGGGTGTCCGGCGCGGCCGGTCCGGGGCGTGGCTCTACGATGCCCGCCGCGCCCGCCCGCAGCGGGTAGCCGGTTGTCATATGGATGTGCGTACGCACCCGTCGTACGCACGCCGGTCAGGGTGCGGCCAAATACTCCGGTACGTCGATCCCGGCCGCCAGATCCGCGTTCGGCACCGGTGCCTCGTACCCCGTGCGCAGCGGAACGACGCCCGCCCAGTGCGGCAGGGACAGGTCCTCGGGCTCGTCGTTGGCGCCGCCGGTGCGCAGTTTGGCGGAGACCTGGTCGAGGTCGAGGCGGATGACGGCGGTGGCGGCGAGTTCCTTCTTGTTGGCGGGCCGGGAGTCGGCGGCGCGACCGGGGACGACATGGTTGACCAGCGCGTCCAGGGCGAGCCGTCGTTCCTCGGGGTCGGTGACCTCGTACGCGGTGCCGTGCACCACCACGGAGCGGTAGTTGATGGAGTGGTGGAACGCGGAGCGGGCGAGGACCAGTCCGTCCACGTGGGTCACCGTCAGGCACACCGCGAGACCGGGGTCCGCCTCTCCGGTCATCCGCAGCGGGCGTGAACCGGTGGACCCGTGCACATAGAGCCGCTCCCCGACCCGGCCGTACAGCGTCGGCAGCACCACCGGCGCGCCGTCCCGGACGAAGCCGAGATGGCAGACGTACCCCTCGTCGAGGATCGCGTGCACCGTCGCGCGGTCGTACGAGGCCCGGTTCGCGGAACGCGTGGGCACGGTGCGGTCGGTCGGTGTGTACGCGGCGGACTGGGCCGGTATCCCGTGGGTGCCCTCGGCGGTGGTCCCCTGCATGCCGTCCTCCGTTGCACTAGTGCATAATGATGTTTGTGCTAGGAGAGTATCCGATCCAGGGTCGCGGCGCAGCCGAGATCGCGGCCAGCGTCGAACGCGCGGTGGGTGCCGGTGCGCTGGAACCCGGTCAACCACTGCCGCCCATGCGGGAGTTGGCGACCACGCTCGGCGTCAACCCCAACACCGTCGCCGCCGCCTACCGCACCCTGCGCGAGCGCGGGGTGATCGAGACCGCCGGGCGCCGGGGCAGCAGGGTCCGGCCCAGACCGGCCACCACGGGCCGCGAAGTGCTGCGGTCGGACGTACCGGACGGGGTGCGTGACGTGTCCGGCGGCAGCCCGGACCCGGCGCTGCTGCCCCGTCTCGCGGACGCGTTCGCACAGGCCGCCGCCTGGAGCGACCGCGAGCCCGTCCTGTACGGACACGCCCCCGTGGAACCGGAGTTGGCCCGGCTCGCCCGCGCCGCCCTGGACGCCGACGGGGTACCCGACGGACCGGTGATGGTGGCGTCCGGCTCCCTCGACGCCATCGAGCGCGTCCTCACCGCCCACCTGCGGCCCGGTGACACGGTCGCGGTGGAGGACCCCGGCTGGGGCAGCCTGCTGGACCTGATCCCCGCGCTCGGGCTGCGCCCGGTGCCGGTCGGACTGGACGAGGAGGGCCCCCTTCCGGACGCCGTGCGTGCCGCGCTCCGGGGAGGCGCCCGCGCGCTGATCGTCACCGACCGGGCGCAGAACCCCACCGGGGCCGTGATCACCGCCGCGCGGGCGCGGGCGTTGCGCGCGGTGCTCCGCGAGCACCCCGAGACCCTGCTCGTCGAGGACGACCACGGCCACGGCATCGTGGACGCGCCCCTCCACCCCCTCGCCGGAACCACCCGCGCCTGGGCCTTCGTCCGCTCCGTCGCCAAGGCGTGGGGACCCGATCTGCGGCTCGCCGTCCTCACCGGCGACACCCGCACCGCGGACCTGGTACGCGGACGACAGCGCCTCGGCCCCGGCTGGGTCAGCCTGCTCCTCCAGCGCGCGGTGACCGTGCTGTGGCGCGACGGCGCGGTGGACGCGCGGGCGGTGGCGCGCGCCTACGGCGTCCGCCGCGACACCCTGATCGGCGCACTCGCCACACACGGAGTGCCCGCGTACGGCCGCAGCGGGCTCAACGTCTGGATTCCGGTCCCCGACGAGACCGGAGCCGTCGCCCGTCTCCTCCACGCCGGGTGGGCCGTCGCCCCCGGCGCCCGCTTCCGCCTCACCTCCCCACCGGGCATCCGCGTCACCGTCTCGACGCTGGGGCCCGCCGAGGCGGCCCGGCTGGCGGCGGAGATCGCGCGGGCGGCGGGGCCCGGCCCCTCGCGGAGTTACGCGTAGGGGGCGGTGGGCGAGTCCGGTGCGGCTGAGGTGGGGTGACCCCGCCTCTACGATCGCCCCCATGCTGAACCTGGAGCGCCTCCGCACCCTCGACGCCCTCGCCCGGCACGGTTCCGTCAGCGGGGCCGCCGGGGCGTTGCACGTGACGACCTCGGCGGTGTCGCAGCAACTCGGCAAGCTGGAGCGGGAGGTGGGGCAGCGGTTGCTGGCCAAGCACGGGCGGGGAGTGCGGCTGACGGATGCCGGGCGGTTGCTGGCGGAGCACGCGGAACGGATTCTCTCCCAGGTGCAGCTCGCGCAGTCCGACCTGGAGGCGCATCGGGGTCAGGTCGTGGGGGAGCTGCGTCTCTCCGCCTTCCCCACGGCCGCACGGGGCCTGTTCCCCCTCGCGCTCGCCACACTGCGCGCCCGGCATCCGGGGCTGCGGGTCCGCTCCGGGGAGCTGGAACCCGTACCCGGAGTCGCCGCCGTCGTACGCGGTGACGTGGACCTGGCCGTCGTGCTGGACTGGTACAACAAACCGGTGCCCGTCCCCGAGGAGTTGGTGAAGGCGCCGTTGCTGGACGACCCCGCCGATGTGGCGCTGCCCGTCGGGCACCGGCTCGCGGAACGCGCCGAGGTGGACCTCGCGGAACTGGCCGGGGAGGAGTGGATCACCTGGGGCGAGGGCGAGTTCTGTCACGAGTGGCTGGTGTTCACGCTGCGGTCCAAGGGGATCGAGCCGAACATCGCGCACCGCGCCGGTGAGACGCACTCCCAACTCGGCCTCGTACGCGCCGGGTTCGGTGTGTGCATCGCGCCCGCGCTCGGGCGGAACCCGGTGCCGCCCGGAGTCGTCACCGTGCCGCTCACCCAGCGGGTGCGCCGGCATGTGTTCGCCGTGTGGCGGGCGGACGCCGACCGCCGCCCGTCGATCCGGGCGGCGGTCGATGCGCTGCGTACGGCGGCCGGTCAACTCGGTTGACACGGCGAATGGTTGGCCGCTACACCGGGCCCAGTTTCCGGAAGTCCCAGGACACGATCTTCTCCGGGGTGAGTCGTACCCAGGCGTGCCGTCCGTCGTGGGGGAGTTCCTCCAGGCCGAAGTTCTTGCGGGCGAACAGGGTTTCCGCCGTGTCGAGTTCGGCGCGCAGTTCACCGACGCGCGGGATCTCGCCCACGAACTCCACCCGCCCGGACAGCTCGACGCCCCGCAACTGGTCGTACTCCTCGCCGGAGTCCACGATCACGGCGACCCGCTGATCGTGCCGGAGCTGCGCCCAACGGCGGCTGCGCACCACTGAGTACAGCCACAGCGAGCCGCCGTCCCAGGCGAACCAGAGCGCGCTGACGTGCGGGGTGCCGTCCGCCCCGACGGTCGCCACCCGGCAGGTGCGCTGGGTGCTCAGGAAATCGTCCAGCTCGCCGGGGCTCATCATGATCCTCCGGCCCCGGCGCTGCTCGGCGACGGTCATACGGCCCCCCTTCCGTCCCAGTACCGACGTACCGCGTACCGACCTACCGCGTACCCGCACAACGACTCACCGGGGCAGGCCGGTTCCCGTTCCCACCGGCCTGCCCGCCCCGCCCTGTTCCGCGCCCCGCTCAGGCGAGCTTGATCTCGTCGCCGGACACCGCGATCTTCGCCTCCGGCAGCGGTTCCGTCGCCGGGCCGCTCTTCACGCTGCCGTCGTCCACGGAGAAGTGACTCTCGTGACAGGGGCAGACGATCACGCCGTCCTTGATGCCGCTCACCGCGCAGCCGCGGTGGGTGCACTTCGAGGAGAACGCCTTGTACGTCCCGGCGGACGGCTGGGTCACCACCACGCCCGCGTCCTTGAAGATCCTGCCGCCGCCCTCGGGGATGTCGGCCGTCTTCCCCAGGACGGTGCCGGGCGTGGCCTTGCCGTCGTCGTCGGAGGAGTCCTCGCCGGAGCCGCAGGCACTCAGCGAGGCCGCGATGCCCACCGCTCCGGCCGCCGCCATGACCGTACGGCGGCCCGGTCCCCTGCCCGAGGTGGACGATGTGCTGGTCATATGGGATTCCCTTCCCGGAGCCGTCAGTCGGGCCGGTCCGGCACGCCGCCGCGCGGGCGGTGGGCCGGTCCTCTCCGGAGTACGGCCGCGGGCCGCCGATGGTTCACACGGCGGCGGCCGTTCGTCGCCCCAGTACCCTGGGGCGATGCTCAAGGAAGTCACCGCGACCCGCTACATCACGCCCCTGCGGGAGGGCGGTTCGCTGCCGGGGCTCGTCGAGGCCGACGATCTCGGCACGTACGTGCTGAAGTTCACCGGCGCCGGACAGGGCCGCAAGACGCTCGTCGCGGAGGTCGTCTGCGGGGAACTCGCGCGGCGTCTCGGACTCCGGATGCCCCGCCTGGTCACCGTAGAGCTGGATGCCGTGCTGGGCCTCGGCGAGCCCGACCAGCAGGTGCAGGAACTCCTCCGGTCCAGCGGCGGCACCAACCTCGGCATGGACTTCCTCTCCGGCGCCCTCGGCTACGATCCGCTCGCCTTCCCGGTGACCCCCGAGGAAGCGGGGCGGATCGTGTGGTTCGACGCGCTGGTCAACAACGTGGACCGCTCCTGGCGCAACCCCAACCTCCTGGTCCACCGCGGCGAACTCTGGCTCATCGACCACGGCGCCACCATGATCTGGCACCACAACTGGCCCTCCGTGGACGCCTCGGCGAACCGCCGTTACGACGCCTCCGACCACGCCCTCGCCCGGTTCGTGCCGGACATCGCCGCTGCCGCCGCCGACCTCGCCCCGCGCGTCACCGAGGAACTGCTCACCGAGGTCACCGCCGAGATCCCGGACGTCTGGCTGGCCGGTGAACCCGGCTTCGGCACCCCGGACGACCTCCGCCGCGCCTACGCGCGTCCCCTGCTCGCCCGCGCCGCCGCCGTCCACGAGCGCATCGACGGCATTCCGGCCCCGGCCCGTACCACCGGCACCACCGGCCCCCAGGAGAGCAAGTGAGCGAGCGCCACATCCACATGGCCGGTCATGTGGTCGAACGGCACATCACGCGGGCCGGACAGGGCGGCGGACGGGACGTGTTCGAGTACGCCCTGCTGCGCGTCGTACCCCGTGTCGAGCGCGGCGAGTGCGTGAACGCCGGAGTGGTCCTGTACTGCCGTGCGCGGGGCTGGGTCGGGGCCCGGACCCATCTGGACGAGGCGCGGCTGCTGGCGCTGGACCCGGCCGCGGACGTGGCCGGGGTGCGGGCCGCGCTCGACGCCGTCGAGCGGGTGTGCGCGGGCGGCGAGGACGCCGGACCCGCGGCGCAGGACGACGCGGGGCGCCGCTTCCGCTGGCTGATCGCGCCGCGCTCCGCCGTCGTGCAGCCGGGCCCCGTGCACACCGGTCTGACCACCGATCCGGTGGCCGAGACCGAGCGGTTGCTGGAGCTCCTGGTGAGGTAATGGATCACACCGCGCCGGTGTCCCGTTGACACCGGGTGCCAGGGCTTCTAGCGTCACGGGTGCGCACTGCGTACTAAGCGGTCGCTCATCGCACGGCAGGGTTCCCCGCCAGGGCCCGCCGGGTTCCCTCAAGGGCGAGGAGAAGCAGCATGTCCACCACTGAACAGCGGGTCGCGGTCGTCACCGGCGCGGCGCGCGGCATCGGGGCCGCCACCGCCGTACGGCTGGCCGCCGAGGGGCACGCGGTCGCCGTCATCGACCTGGACGAGGCCGCCTGCAAGGACACCGTCGAGCGGATCACCTCGGCCGGTGGCCGGGCCGTCGCGGTCGGCGCCGACGTCTCCGACGAGGCCCAGGTCCAGGCGGCCGTCGCCCGGATCGTCGAGGAGCTGGGCGCGCCGACCATCCTCGTCAACAACGCGGGCGTGCTGCGCGACAACCTGCTGTTCAAGATGAGCGTCACGGACTGGGACACCGTGCTCGGCGTCCACCTGCGCGGCTCGTTCCTGATGACCAAGGCCGTGCAGAAGCACATGGTGGACGCGGGCTTCGGCCGGGTCGTCAACCTGTCGTCGTCCTCCGCGCTCGGCAACCGGGGCCAGGCCAACTACTCGGCCGCCAAGGCCGGTCTCCAGGGCTTCACCAAGACCCTCGCCCTCGAGCTGGGCAAGTTCGGCATCACCGCCAACGCCGTCGCCCCCGGCTTCATCGCCACCGAGATGACCAAGGCCACCGCCGACCGCGTCGGCATGGGCTTCGACGACTACAAGGCCGCCGCCGCCACCCAGATCCCGGTGCAGCGCGTCGGCGAGCCCGAGGACATCGCCAACGCCATCGCCTTCTTCACCGGCGAGGCCGCCGGCTTCGTCTCCGGCCAGGTGCTGTACGTCGCCGGTGGACCGCTCGACTAGCTGGACCGGCGGCACGCCGACGGACACGGGCCACGGGACACGGGCCACCTGGACACTTACGGAGACACGGACATGACTGAACTCCCCGAGCCTTCCGGCCGGGCCGCGATCGTCACCGGCGCCAGCCGGGGCATCGGCTACGGCATCGCCGAGGCGCTGGTCGCGCGCGGCGACCGGGTCGTCATCACCGGCCGCAACGAGGACGCGCTGAAGGAGGCCGTGGAGAAGCTCGGCGCCGAGCGGGTCGTCGGCGTGGCGGGCAAGGCGCACGACCTCGACCACCAGAGCGAGATCGTCGAGCGCGCCATGACGGCCTTCGGCCGGGTGGACTTCCTCGTCAACAACGCGGGCACCAACCCCGCCTTCGGTCCGATCGCGGACCTGGACCTGGACGTGGCCCGCAAGGTCTTCGAGACCAACGTGATCTCCGCGCTCGGTCTCGCCCAGAAGACCTGGCACGCCTGGCAGAAGGAGAACGGCGGCGCGATCGTCAACATCGCGTCCATCGCCGGGCTCGCGCCGTCCCCGTTCATCGGGGCCTACGGCATCAGCAAGGCCGCCATGATCAACCTGACCGAGCAGCTCGCGCACGAGTTCGCGCCGAGGGTACGGGTCAACGCGATCGCCCCGGCGGTCGTGAAGACCAAGTTCGCCCAGGCGCTCTACGAGGGCCGCGAGGAGGAGGCTGCCGCCGCCTACCCGCTCGCCCGGCTCGGGGTGCCGTCGGACATCGGCGGGGCCGCCGCCTTCCTCACCTCCGAGCAGTCGGCCTGGGTGACCGGGCAGACGCTCGTCGTGGACGGCGGGCTGTTCCTCAACGCGGGCGTCGGCTGAGTCGGCCCGACCCGCGCCGGGTGCCGTAGCCGTGGGCGCCGTTCCGATCCGGAGCGGCGCCCACGGGCGTCTGCGGGAACACCTGATCCGGGTGCGGAGGCACCCCGTCCCGGCCTCCGCACCGCGTTGTCAGTGGTCGCGTGTAGCTTCGTGAGCAGTGAAGTGACCGCACATCGTGAGGACGTTGACGTGACCGACATCGCCATGCTGCCCGAGTCCTGGCGCGAGGTGCTGGGCGACGAGCTGGAGCAGCCCTATTTCAAGGAGCTGACCGAGTTCGTCGAGGAGGAGCGGGCGAACGGCCCCGTCTATCCGCCGCGCGAGGAGGTATTCGCCGCCCTCGCCGCCACCCCGTACGACAAGGTGAAGGTCCTCGTCCTCGGCCAGGACCCGTACCACGGCGAGGGACAGGGCCACGGCCTCTGCTTCTCGGTCCGCCCCGGTGTGAAGACCCCGCCCTCGCTGCGGAACATCTACAAGGAGCGCGAGGCGGAGCTGGGCCTGCCCGTGCCGGACAACGGCTATCTCATGCCGTGGGCCGAGCAGGGCGTACTGCTGCTCAACGCGGTGCTCACCGTCCGCGCCGGTGAGGCCAACTCGCACAAGGGCAAGGGCTGGGAGAAGTTCACCGACGCCGTCATCCGCGCCGTCGCCTCCCGCCCCGACCCGGCCGTCTTCGTCCTCTGGGGCAACTACGCGCAGAAGAAGCTCCCGCTGATCGACGAGACCCGGCACATCGTCGTCAAGGGCGCCCACCCGTCGCCGCTGTCCGCGAAGAAGTTCTTCGGATCGCGGCCGTTCACGCAGATCGACGAGGGGATCGCGGCGCAGGGGCACGAGGCGATCGACTGGACCATTCCGAATCTGGGATGAGCTGGGGGTTGATGGGCGGCCGACGAGGGGCTGATGGGCGGCCGACGCGGGGCGCCGCCCCCGACCCTGCCGTACGGGCCCCGTACGAGCAGGCTCCCGTGTCGTACGGGGCCGCCTGCCCCGGTTTGCCGCCGCCTGCGGCTAGCGTCGGTGCGGACGGACCCCGGCTCGGCGGGGGCCGGTACGGACGACCGGCGGCACGGCCGTCGAGGCCCGGAGGATCTGGTGGCGGAGCGACAGGAGCAGACGGCACCGGACGCGCTGCTGACGCGGATCGGGCAGGTCGTCATGCTGCACCACGGCGGCGACCGCGAGGAGGCCAGGATCCGTCTGCTCGACCTCTGGACCGAGATGGGCGCGGCCGGGGACCCGCTCCACCGCTGCACCCTCGCCCACTACCTGGCCGACACCCAGGACGACCCCACCGACGAACTCGCCTGGGACCTGCGCGCGCTGTCCGCCGCACAGGAACTGACCGACGACCACGACGGCGACGCCCCGCCCGGCGCCCGCGCCTTCTTCCCCTCCCTCCACCTCAACCTGGCCGCCGACTACGCCAAGCTGGGCCGCGCGGCGGACGCCCGCAGCCATCTCCGCCGGGCCCGGCTGGCCGCCGGTGCGCTCTCCGACGACGGGTACGGGGTGGGCGTGCGGGCGGCCATCAGCAGACTGGAGACCAGCCTCGGCGGGGAGAGCGGGCCGGGCGGCGACGGCAGGCCGGGGGGCGAAGGGCGGCCGGGAGGCGGGGGCAGGCCGGGCGGTGAGGGCTGGGGTCCGCCGCGTCAGCGGCCCACCCCCTGATCCGCGCACCGGCCCCGCGCCTCAACCCCCGTACGTCCGGCGGCAGATGACCGACTCCGGGCTGTCCTTGCGCCAGCCCCCGTACTTCCTGCCGAGCGCGCACACGTCGGTCGCGGAGCGCGGCACCGAGCGCACGGCGTCGGGCGGGCCGACCGGCTTCCGCCGGGGCCGAGCGGAGTGGCGCCGGGCGGGCGGAGCGGCGGGCGGCGCCTGTACGGGGCGCCGGTGGCGCGGTGCCGTGGGTGGCGCGGGAGCGTGGCGCACGGGACGGGACTTCCGGGCGCCGGTCGCCGGGTGCGGGGACGGCCCGGTCGTCTCCAGCGCCTCGCGCGCCGGGGCCTGCACGGCCTTCGGTACGGCACTGCCGTCCGGCCGGGGCGCCGACGCGCGGTTCTCCACGCCGGTCCGCGTGGGGGAGGGGGCGGGTGCCGGGTCGGGTACCGTCACGCATCCCGACAGGACCGAGACGGCCAGGGCGAGCAGCAGCACGGCGGTGGTGGTTCGATGCACGCGGGCAACTCTGCTGGCCGACCGGGGCGTTGATCCCGTACAACGGCGGCGGATGCGCCCGCACGGGTGACTCCCTACCCCGTACGGGTGGCTCGGCGTGCCCGAGTTGACGTCGGCCCCGCTGTCACCGGCCCGGGCCCGCGCGCTCTCCCCGTAGGCTTCCGGAGAGTGCGGGACGGCACGACACGGCACGGCACGGCACGGGACGGGTGACGGCGTGTCACCGGAACCGCAGGCGAGGACGGACGAGGGAGCGCGCGTGAAGGTCGGCTGCATCGGGCTGGGAGACATCGCGCGGAAGGCGTATCTGCCGGTGCTGGGCACACAGCCCGGCATCGACCTCCACCTCCAGATCCGCACCCCCGCCACCCTGGACCGGGTCGCGGACGCCCTGCACCTGCCGGACGACCGGCGGCACGCCACCCTGGACTCGCTGCTCGACGCCGGACTCGACGCGGCCTTCGTGCACGCCCCGACCGACGTCCACCCCGAGATCGTCACCCGCCTCCTCGACGCGGGCGTCCCCACCTACGTGGACAAGCCGCTCGCCTACGAACTCGCGGACTCCGCACGCCTGGTGGAGCGTGCCGAACGCGACGGCATCCCGCTCTTCGTGGGCTTCAACCGCCGCTACGCGCCCGCCTACGCCCAGTGCCTCGACCACCCGCGCGAGCTGATCCTGCTCCAGAAGAACCGGGTCGGCCTGCCCGAGGAACCGCGCGCGATGATCCTGGACGACTTCATCCACGTCGTGGACACCCTGCGGTTCCTGGTGCCGGGCCAGGTGGACGACGTGACCGTCCGCGCCCGTACCCGAGGCGGGCTGCTGCACCACGTGGTGCTCCAGCTCTCCGGGGAGGGGTTCACCGCGCTCGGGGTGATGAACCGGCTCAGCGGGTCGGCCGAGGAGATCCTGGAGATCTCCGGGCAGGACACCAAACGGCAGGTGCTCAACCTCTCCGAGGTCGTCGATCACAAGGGCCAGCCGAGTGTGCGCAGGCGCGGCGACTGGGTGCCGGTGCCCCGGCAGCGCGGCATCGAACAGGCCGCCCTCGCCTTCCTGGACGCCGTCCGCGCGGGCCGCCCGGTCAGCGCCCTGGACGCGCTGGCGACCCACGAACTGTGCGAGCGGGTGGTACGAGCGGTTCAGGACCCGACCGGCGCGGCCTGACCGCCCGCAGCGCCTCCGCCGCCCCGAGCGCGGCCAGCACCAGCAGCGCGCCGTGCACCGGCCAGTCCCCGAAGCGGACGTACGGCGTGACCCCGCGCGCCACCGGTACGTCGTACACGCGGGCGGTGCTCGCGTCCGTACCGAGCCACGGACCGAGGGGCTGTCCGGACGGGCCGTAGACGGCGGACACGCCGGTCAGGGTGGCGTGCACCATCGGGCGGCCGGTCTCGGCGGCCCGCAGCGCGGCCAGCGAGGCGTGCTGCTCCGGTGCCCAGCTCCGCTGGAACGACGAGGTGGAGGACTGGCCGAGCAGTACGTCGGCGCCGTCCGCCGCGAGGTGCCGGCTCATGTCCGGGAACGCCGTCTCGAAGCAGATCAGCGGGCCGATCCGCAGCCCGTGCCCGGCGTTCATCACCACCTGCGCGTCCCCGCGCCGCCGGTCCTCCCCGGCGGCCTTGCCGACCGAGGTGGCCCAGCCGAGCAGCGAACGGGCCGGTATGTACTCACCGAACGGGACGAGGCGCATCTTGTCGTACCGGTCGCCGGTCGGACCGTCCGGGCCGACGAGCACCGAACTCTTGTAGATGCCGGGCCGGTCCGAGCGGCGCGCGTCCACGTTGACCAGGATGTCCGCGCCGGTCGCGCGGGACAGCGCGGCGAGCCGCCGGGCCAGATCGGGACGGGCCGCCAGGTCGGCGCCGACGCTGGACTCGCCCCAGACGACCAGATCGACGTCCTGGCCGACGAGCCGTCGGGTCAGCTCCTCCTCACGCGCGAACCGCCGCTCGCCGCTGTCCCGGCCGTCCACCATGCCCGGCTGCACCACGGCGATCCGGACCCGCCCGTCCACGTCCGGGCGCGGCGCCCACACCCAGGCCGCCGAGGTCGCGGCGGCCGTGGCGACCAGCGAGGCGACGGCCGGGACCCGGGCACCGCGCACCGCGACCAGCACGGCCACGGCCACGTTCACCGCGACCACCAGGAAGCTCAGCAGCCACACCCCGCCCACCGAGGCCAGCCGCAGCGCCGGGCCCACCTGCCACTGGCTGGAGCCGAGCATGCCCCACGGCCCGCCGAGCCCCTGCCACGACCGCACCAGCTCCACCATCAGCCAGGCCGACGGCAGCACCAGCACGGCCACCGCGCATCGGCCCGGCGACGGCACCCCGCCCAGCAGGCGGCGCACCAGCCAGGCCCACGGCGCCCACAGCAGGCCCAGCAGCGCGGCGAGCAGGAAGATGAAGACGTGCAGGCTCGGCAGCAGCCAGTGGTGCACGGCCACCATGAACCCCAGGCCACCGCACCAGCCGTCCAGCGCGGCCCGCCGCCCGCTCGGCGCCGACCGGATCAGCAGCACCCACGGGACCAGCGCGACATACGCGAACCACCACCACGCGGGTGCCGGGAAGGCGAGCGCCGGGAGCGCCCCCGCCACCACGGCCACCCCGCCCCGCCGCCAGCCGGACCCCGCCCACCACTCCGTCCACCGCATACGAGCCTCCCTACCCAGCTCTGGCTCCAGTGTGCGTGGGGGAGCGGGAGTGCGACAGGCGGGGCGGGTACGGCGGCGGGCGGCGGTGACCGGACCCCGGCCCGGAGGGACGGCCGGTCAGTCCACCTCGATCCCGAAGTCCCGGACCAGTTCCTCCAGGCCGCCGGTGTACCCCCGGCCGCCGAGGACGAAGTCCCAGTCGTCCCCCGCGCGGCGGCGGAAGGAACCGAGGACGAGGGCGGTCTCGCCGGGGCGGCCGTCGGAGACGGCGAGTTCGCCGAGTTCGGTCAGCGCGGGGTCGAGGAGGCGGATGCGGGCGTCGGTGAAGCCGGAGAGGTCGGCGTCCGCGTTGACCTCGGGATCGACGGCGGCCACCAGGACGAACCGGTCGGCCTCGGGCGGGAGTCCGTCGAACGCGACGCACACGGCCGCCTTGTCGGGCGCGGTCGGTGTCAGGGTGCGGACCGAACCGTCCGGGGTGCTCGGGTTGTTGTAGAAGACGAAGTGCTCGTCCCCCAGCACCTTGTTGCCCCGGCAGACCAGCGCGCAGACGTCCAGCGCCACGGAGCCCGTCCAGGCCATGCCGAGGATGTTGTAGTCCTCGGGCAGCCGCAGGTCGGGGACCGTGGGCGTGGGCTGGACCGTCCGGCTCGGGGTGCCGTCGCCGAGCCGCCCGCGCAGCCCGTGCCGGTGCAGCAGATCGACCAGTTCGGGCCCGGAGATCAGCTCCAGCGGCTTGCCGTTGGCGAAGGTGTGCGAACCGGGCCCGAACCGGGACGTGGTCACCAGCACGCCCTTGTTGGCACCCCGGTCCTGCACAGTGCCGAACAGATCGCGCACGGCGGACGGCGGCACGGTGTTCCGGTACCGCTTGACCTGGACGACGATCTTGCCGCCCCGGATCGGTGTCGGGTCGAGCGCGTCCACGTCCACCCCGCCGTCCCCGGAGCGCCGGGTGGTGACCGCCTCCATCCCCATCGCCCGGAACAGCTCGGCCACCAGGTCCTCGAACGCGAGCGGGTCCATCCCGAGCAGGTCCGGCTCGGTGTCCCCGCCGTGCGCGACCACCCGGTTGCCGACCTCCTCCGGGCGGCGGCCGGGCCGTACGGCGGTGAGCTGGTCGGGGCGGCCGGAGAGCTGTCCGTGCAGCGCGTCGGTGAGACAACTGGCCGCGTCCACCTGGGCGAGCCGCAGCTCCCGGAACGTCGTGCGGTCCGCCCGCACGGTCGCCAGACACATCCGCTCCGGACGGCCCGTGGTCGGATCGTGGCCGTCCACCAGCCCGTTGAGCACCACCGACTCCAGCACCCCGGACTCGTCGGCCGCGTACAGCTCGTGCAGGACCAGCAGCACGCACTGTGCGAGGAGGTCGCGGTAGAGGGCGCGGCGCTGTGTGACGGGGCGGGCGACCTCCTTGTCCTGGTCCAGGTTGTACATGTACCGCACCGACTTGGCCTCCGGTACGGCGTCGTAGCCGGGGAGTTCCCAGTCCAGGACGAGTTGGGACGCCGCCGTGTCGTAGGCCGCCGCGACCCGGCGGGGGAAGTCCTCCGGCCAGGCCGTCGAGGCGTAGAGCGCGGCGGTGAAGAACTGGACGACGGTCTCGGGGTCGCGGCGCCGGACGCCGTCGGTCAACTCCCGTACCCCGGCGTTGTACTGACGGGTCTCCGCGAGCCGGGCGTCCGCCCACCGCTGGTACTCCCGCTGGTAGGCGGCGAGTTGCCGCTGACGCTGGTTCTCCGCCTCCTGGGCGGCGTACCAGTCGTGCTCGAAGCGGGCGCGGGCCTCGGCCTGCGCCTGGCCGGTGTGCCAGCCGCCGGTGGCCTGGTAGTGCGCGGGGTCGGGCAGGGTCAGCGGCACGGCGAGGGCGCCCGGCGCGAACGGTTCGACGGTTTCGGGGCGCAGCAGGGAGGCCGTCCGGAACGCCGGTGCCTCGCAGCCCGAGGCGAGCAGCGACTGCAACACCGCGACCCGCGCGTCCAGTTCCTCGGTACGGCGCCGGGCCTCCGCCGCGCGGAACTCCCGGTGTCCCTGGGTGGCCCGCATCTGGTAGGCCTGCGTCTGCTGATCGGCCTCCCACCGCCGTCTGGACTCGGCCACCGTCTGCCGCTGCTGCTGCCGCTGCATCTCGGCCCAGACACCGACCATGTCACCAGAACGACGACTCATCTGTTGCAAGCCCTCCCCAGGAGCTCCGGCCGCCACCGGCACAGGTGCCGACGCAACCAGGTGTAAAGGGAAAACTCTATCCAGGGATGGACGTCCCGCCTATCCGTGGGAGGGGGGCGGGTGCGGGGCAGCGCGGCCGCGGGGCGCGGGAGTCGCCGTGCCCGGTGGGCCGGGTCGGTCGCGGGGTTCGGGCCGCCGGGGTTCGGGTGCCGGGGGTCAGGCGGCCTCGATGACCTGATCGCGTACGGCCGCGGCCCATTCGACCACCAGGAGTTCGTACTCCTCGCGTTCCTGGGCCGAGAGGATTCCGCCCGCGCGCAGCCAGAGCGCGCGGATCTGCTCGTTCACCTCGGCGGCGGGCCGGGTGGTGCCGAGGGGTGTGGAATCGGTGGACATGCGGACAACCCTAGGGGCAGACACTGACAGTGCGCTACCAGGCCGCTACACAAACCGTAGGGGCTTGGTCACCGCCCCGCTGCAACGCTCCGGGGAACACCCCAGGCCGGGAGGCATATGCCTGATCGGGCTGACGGAAGGGACATGTCAGAGGTGACCGAGAAATTGTCTCAAACGGTCAACATCGGTACGAGAGTGGTCAACGGCCGCTCCGTATCGACCTGTTTCCGGGGTCAGCCCGCCGACTCGGCCGCGTGCGGGCTCAGTACGCCCGCGCTGACCAGGGCGATGATGACGATGCCGAGGAGGACGCGGTAGTAGACGAAGGGCATGAAGCTCTTGTTGGAGATCCACTTCATGAACCACGCGATGACCGCGTATCCGGAGGCGAAGGCGATCACCGTGGCGAACAGGGTGGGGCCCCAGTCCACATGACCGTCGCTCAGGGAGTCCTTCACCTCGAACAGGCCGGACGCCAGCACGGCGGGGATGGCCAGCAGGAACGAGTAACGGGCCGCCGACTCGCGCCGGTAGCCCATGAAGAGGCCGCCGCTGATCGTCGCGCCCGAGCGGGAGACGCCGGGAATCAGCGCGCACGCCTGGCAGAGACCGAAGATCAGACCGTCCTTGACGCTCAGGTCCTCCAGCGACTTGCGCTGCTTGGGCGCGCGGTGCCGCCCGCCGGACTCGTCGCGGGCCGCGAGCCGGTCCGCGATGCCGATGACCACACCGACCACGATCAGCATGGTCGCGGTGACCCGCAGATCCCGGAACGGCCCCTCGATCTGGTCCTTCAGCGTCAGTCCGAGGACGCCGATCGGGATCGACCCCACGATCACCAGCCACCCCATCTGGGCGTCGTGGTCCCGCCGCAGCTCCTTGTTGAACAAGGAACGGAACCAGGCCGAGACGATCCGCCCGATGTCCTTGCGGAAGTAGATCAGCACCGCCGCCTCCGTGCCGATCTGCGTGATCGCCGTGAAGGCCGCGCCGGGATCGTTCCAGCTGGCGAAGGCGGCCGTCAGCCGCAGATGCGCGCTGGAGGAGACGGGCAGGAACTCGGTCAGCCCCTGGACGAGTCCGAGGACGAGGGATTCAAACCAAGACATGAAAGCAGGGCGTCCAAGCGCTGAGGGGGAACGTGGCGAGGGGGAAAGTGGTGATCATGTGACGAGGGCAGCGTAGCGCCCCCCGATCACGGACCGGCCACAGGGGCCGCCCGCTCACCGCCCGCTCCCGGGCCCCTGCCCGGCCGTTCCCCGCCCCCTCAATTCCCTTGGAAGTGGTGCCGTTTGCGCCACGCCACCACCGTGCCGACCAGCGCGGGGACGGCGATGGCGGACATGGCGATCAGGAAGGCGGGCGACGTCGGCGCCGACGCACGCGCCCCCGCCACCGCGTACGCGGCCGTGTTCGGGATCGAGCCCAGCGCCGTGGCCAGCAGATACGGCAGCCAGCGCATCCGGGACACGGCCGCGCAGTAGTTCGCCGCCCAGAACGGCACCCCCGGAAACAGCCGCGCCGCGAGCATCGAGCGGAACCCGTGTCGGCTCAGCTGCCCGTCGGCCGCCTTCAGCCAGCGCCCGCGCAGCAGCGGCCGCAGCGCGTCCTGGCCCAGCATCCGGCCCAGACCGAACGCCAGTCCGGCGCCCAGCACGGTCCCGGCCAGCGCGGTCGTCAGACCCAGCACCGAGCCGAACAGGGCGCCCGCCGCGAGGTTCAGCAGCGGACGCGGTACGAACGCCACCGTGCACAGGCCGTACGCGGCGGCGAACACCAGGGCCGCCGCCGCGCCGCCGAGCTGTGGCGGCCAGCCGTGGGTGAGCAGCCGCTGCGGATCGAAGACCAGCACGGCGGCGCCCGCACCCGCGAGGAGCGCGAACAGCAGGGAGAGCCGGGTGTACGGCGACATCAGTGCCCGCAGGCAACGGCCGCCCGGGCCGCGGCGGTACGACGGCGGAACGGCGAGAGCGGTGGAGGCG
Source organism: Streptomyces corallincola (assembly GCF_019104725.1). GTDB lineage: Bacteria > Actinomycetota > Actinomycetes > Streptomycetales > Streptomycetaceae > Streptomyces > Streptomyces corallincola. The sequence goes on from NZ_JAHRXF010000029.1 coordinate 53,169, forward strand.
GTGGCAGCGGTCAGCTCCGCGGCTGTGGCCGTGGGGACGGCCGTGGCGGTGCCTCCGGAACGGTCGGTGGCATCGAGCATCCAGCGACACTAACCGACGGACTCCTGTGATCGCCGTATGGTTCGTTCCATGACCGTCACAGGTGCGGCCGTCCCGGCCGTTCCGCCCAGCGCCCTCGCCGACCGCGTCCTTGACCGGCTCACCGTGGTCTACGGCGCCGCGGCCGACCCCGCGCGGGCCGTCGGGATGCGGGCGTACATGAAGGACGCGGCCCCCTTCCTCGGCATCCCCGCCCCGGCCCGCCGTGCCCTCTCGCGCACCGTCCTGGAGGGCGTGCCCCGGCCCGACGAGGCCGACTGCACCGCCCTCGCCCTGCGCTGCTGGGCGCTGCCCGAACGCGAGTACCACTACTTCGCCGTGGACTACCTGCGACGCCACGTCGCCCGCCGCACCTCGGCGTTCCTGCCCGTCGTCCGGCACCTCGTCGAGACCGTGTCCTGGTGGGACACCGTCGATCCACTCGCCGCGCACGTCGTCGGCCCCCTGGTCGCCGCCGACCCCCGGCTCACCGCCGACATGGACGCCTGGATCGCCGACCCCAACCTCTGGACCGCCCGCACCGCCCTCCTCCACCAACTCCGCTACCGCCGGCACACCGACACCGCCCGCCTCTTCGCCTACTGCCTCCGCCAGTCCGGCCACCCCGACTTCTTCATCCGCAAGGCCATCGGCTGGGCGCTGCGCGAGTACGCGAAGACCGACGCGGACGCGGTACGGGGCTTTCTGGCACGCGAGCGGGGGAGGTTCGCCCCACTGTCGGTGCGGGAGGCGTTGAAGAACGTGGGGGAGCGGGGGGAGTAGGGGGGTGTCCGGCGCGGAAAATCGTTCGACGCCGGGCCCGCCGTCGTACAGGATCGTCCGCATGTTCCGGTTCGCCTTCCTCCTGGTCGTATCCGCAGTCGCGGATACGCCGAAGGCTGCCGTCATGATCCTCGCGGCCGCGTCCGACGGCGCCCGAAGCTGACCCTCCCCGGAACGTCCGGCGGACCCCGCAGGGGGAGGGTCGGCCGGATTCCGGGGTCCCCGCTTCCACCGCCTCCCACGAGGCACACGCGAGGAATCATCCATGTCCAAGATGGCGTACGTGCGGACCAAGCCGCATCTGAACATCGGCACGATGGGCCACGTCGATCACGGCAAGACCACCCTGACCGCAGCCATCACCAAGGTCCTGGCCGAGCGCGGCACTGGCGCCTTCGTCCCGTTCGACCGCATCGACCGGGCCCCGGAGGAGGCCGCGCGCGGTATCACCGTCAACATCGCCCACGTCGAGTACGAGACCGCCACCCGGCACTACGCCCACGTGGACATGCCGGGCCACGCCGACTACGTCAAGAACATGGTCACCGGCGCCGCGCAGCTCGACGGCGCGATCCTCGTCGTCTCCGCGCTCGACGGGATCATGCCGCAGACCGCCGAACACGTGCTGCTCGCCCGGCAGGTGGGCGTGGACCACATCGTGGTCGCGCTCAACAAGGCCGACGTGGGCGACGAGGAGCTGACCGACCTGGTGGAGCTGGAGGTGCGCGAACTGCTCACCGCGCAGGGCTATCCGGGGGACACCGTGCCGGTCGTACGGGTCTCCGGACTGAACGCGCTGGCGGGCGAACCCCGTTGGACGGCGTCCGTCGAGGCGTTGCTCGACGCGGTGGACACCTACGTGCCCGTGCCCGAGCGGTACCTGAACGCGCCGTTCCTGCTCCCGGTGGAGAACGTGCTCACCATCACCGGCCGGGGCACCGTCGTCACGGGTGCCGTGGAGCGCGGGACGCTGCGGCTCGGGGACCGGGTCGAGGTGCTGGGCGCCGGCCTGGAGAGCGTGGTCACCGGCCCGGAGACCTTCGGCAAGCCGATGGCGGAGGCGCAGGCCGGGGACAACGTCGCGGTGCTGCTGCGCGGGGTGGCCCGCGGTGCCGTACGGCGCGGGCACGTCGTCGCCGCGCCGGGCAGCGTCACGCCCGGCAGCCGGTTCACGGCGCGCGTGTACGTGCTCTCGGCCAGCGAGGGCGGTCGGACCACGCCGCTGTCCACCGGGTACCGGCCGCAGTTCTACATCCGCACCGCCGATGTCGTCGGCAACGTCGATGTGGGCGCGGCGGGGGTCGTCCGGCCCGGTGAGACCGTGGAGATCACGGTCGAACTGGGCCGGGAGGTCCCGCTGGAGGCCGGCCTCGGCTTCGCCGTCCGCGAGGGCGGCCGGACCGTGGGCGCGGGTACCGTGCTGACGGTGCTCCCCGGTGACGGGGACGGCGACGCCGGTACGGTCGGGGCGGCGCGGGTGCGCTGAACCGTCGGTGCGGGGCGGAGTCAGAGGGCCGCCGCCCCGCACCCGTGCGCGCCGCCCCGGCTCGCCGGGATGAGGGCGGCGGCCGACCGGCCGCCGTGCCGCTCGAGTGCCGGCCCGGCGCCCGTACGCGCCCGACCCGGGCACCCGCCACAATGGACCCGTGAGCGAAGCGATACCCGTCACCCAGGCCGTCGATCACGGCACCGCCAAGCTGATGCCGGACATCGACCGGGAGCGGGCGTGGCTGCTGACGGTGGACGGGGCGCCGCAGTCGTACGTGGATCTGGACGAGCCGACGTATCTGGAGTTCGAGTACACGCGCAGGCTGGGGCATGTGCTGGACGCGGTCGGCGCGGACGGGGAGGCGCTGGACGTGGTGCATCTCGGCGGGGGCGCGCTGACGTTGCCGCGTTATCTCGCCGCGACGCGGCCCGGTTCACGGCAGGACGTGGTGGAGGCGGACGGGGCGCTGCTGGAGCTGGTGTCCGCGTGGCTGCCGTTGCCCGAGGGCTCCGGGGTCACGCCGCACGCCGCCGACGCGCGGAGCTGGATCGAGGCGGCGCCCGCCGACTCGGCGGACGTGCTGGTGGCGGACGTGTTCGGCGGGTCGAGGGTGCCCGCACACCTCACCTCGCTGGACTACGCCCGTGCCGCCGAGCGCGTGCTGCGCGCGGACGGGGTCTACCTGGCCAACCTCGCGGACGCGGCGCCCTTCGGGTTCCTGCGCTCCCAACTGGCCACCTTCGCGGCCGTGTTCGAGGAGCTGGCGCTGATCGCTGAACCGGGGGTGCTGCGCGGCAGGCGGTTCGGCAACGCCGTACTGGTCGCCTCGCACCGCCCGCTGGAACTGGCCGCCGTGACGCGCCGGGTCGCCGCCGACGCGTTCCCGGCGCGGGTCGAACACGGCCCGGGGCTACGGCGGTTCATCGGCGCCGCCCGCCCGGTGGCCGACGCCGACGCGGTGCCCTCACCCGAGCCCCCCGACGGTGCTTTCGGCATCGGCTGACGCGTGCACCCGGGCCATCGTGTGTGAGCCGTGCCGGGTGAGCCGCCGTACGTCGGGCACCAGCAGCACCAGCGCCGTGACCACGACGACCACGCCCGCACACCCCCACAGCGCCGGGCCGCGCCCGAACGCGCCCTCCGCCGGACCGGCCAGCGCGGTGGCCAGCGGGACCAGGGAGACCGAGCCGAACCAGTCGTACGCCGACACGCGGGAGAGCCGGTCCTCGGGGATCTCCTGGTGCAGCGCGGTCATCCAGGACACGCCGAACACCTCCACCGTCGTACCGGCGAGGAACATCACCGCGTAGAGCACCACGGTCGGCACCGGGACGGCCAGTGCGGCGGAGGGCAGGGCCAGCGGGAAGACGCAGAGGGTGCCCACGAAGAGCAGGCGGCGGGGTCTCCAGCGGGTCATCAGCAGGGCGCCGCCCACGGTGCCCGCGCCGAACGCGGCCAGCGCCAGGCCCCACGGGGCGGCGCCGCCCAGGCTGTCGCGGGCGACCAGCGGGCCGTAGACCGCGTCGGCGGCGGCGACCACCGCGTTGGCGACCGAGAACTGCACGACGATGCCCCACAGCCAGGGACGGCCGCTGAACTCGTGCCAGCCCTCGCGCAGGTCGGACAGGAGCCCCCCGCCCGGCGCACGGGGAGGGATGTGGGCCACGTCCAGGAACCACCGCAGGGCACCCGCGACCGCGAAGGCCGCCGCGTCCGCCGCGAGCACCCAGCCGGGGCCGACGGCCGCCACCAGGGCGCCGCCCAGCGCGGCACCGCCGAGAGCCGCGCCCTGCGTCGCCATCCGGAACACCGCGAACGCCCGGCCCGCCTGCTCGCCCTCCACCGACGACATCAGCATGCCCTCGGCGGCCGGACCGAAGAACGCCTGGCCGGTGCCGCCCAGCGCGCTCAGCAGCATCATCTGCCACAGCCGGGCCTCGCCGGACAGCACCAGCAGCGCGAACAGGCCCTGCGAGACACAGTTCAGGGCGTTGGCCGCGACCATCACCCGGTGCCGGGGCAACCGGTCCGCGACCGCGCCGCCGATCAGCAGGAACACCACCAGCGGCACCGTACGGGCCGCCGCCACCAGGCCCACGTCGCCGCCGTCGCCGCCCGCCGCCAGTACCGCGAAGGCCGCCGCGACTAGCGAACCGCTGGCACCGAGCCCGGCCACCACCGCCGAACCGGTCAGCAGGGAGTAGTTGCGGCCCGCCCACGCGGGACGGCGGCGGGGCGGGCGGAGGCCGGGGGTGCCGGGGCCGGGTGCGGCGAGGCCGGTGATCCCGGTGGAGGAAGGTGTCACCGGCCGACTATGAACCTTCGCGGTTCACACCGCCAAACCGGTTGTCCCGAAGCCGGTCCCGAGTCCGGGATCCGCACCCGCCCGTGATCACCCGCCCGTCATCACCCGACCGTGATCACCCGCGCGGGCCGGTCCACTCGCCCCGGCCCGTTCGCCCGCGCCCGCTCGCCCGTGCCCTCCCGCGTGTGCCGACCCGGCTCAGTTCGACGTCGGGTCCCCGTGCAGCCGTACCGTGCCGAGGATCTTCATGATCGTCTTGGTGTCCACCGCGCCGTCCACGCCGGTCGCGCCGTACAGGTCGAACGACACGAAGTCGCCCACGGAGTTCTTGAACGCGAACGAGATGGCCCGGCCGTTGCTCGCGCACTTCCCCTTCTGCGGGGTGGACAGCGACGTGGCCCACGAGTAGGCGCCCTCGACGCCCGAGGCGGTGGTGAAGGGGGTGGCCTTGCGGTCGAACTGGATGTGCTTCTTGTCGGGCTGGGTGTAGCCGCCATAGACGTAGAGCGGCGCGCGGTTCACGGCCGCCGTGCCCGCGTCCTTCGCGCCGTTCTCACCGCGCGTACCGGCGACGGCGAGCGAGGTGTCCTCGGTCCGGCCGTCCTTGTCGGCGTCCTCCGTGCACCACTTCTCCTTGAGGGTCGCGGGGCCGGAGACCGAGGTGAGGAGCTTGTCGTCGTCGGAGTGGTCCTCCATGAAGATGGACATGTCCGGGGAGTCCACCTTCCACTCCGGCGGGATGTCGAAAGCGGTGCCGAACTTGGGGTTGGCGACCACCTTCCAGCCCGGCACGGTCGGCTTCTCCGTCGTGCCGCCGCGCGGGTTGTCGCCGTCCGCGTCGTCCGACGCCGTCGCGCCCGGTGAGGCCGGTGCCGACGGGGACCCGCTCGCGTGGCGGGCCTTGCCGTCGCCCGCACGGTCGTCCGTCTTGCCGCCGAGGACCAGATACCCGGTCACCCCGGCCGCGACGACAACGGCCAGCGCCGCGACGACGGCGACCACCTTCGTGCGGCTGCCCCCGCCGTTGCCCGGCGGCTGCGGAGGACCGGGCGGGCCCTGCTGCCCCCACTGCGGCTGCGGCGCCCCGTACGGGTTCGGCTGCCCGCCCTGCTGCGGGTACTGCTGATAGCCCGGCTGCTGGTACGGGTTCGGCTGTTGGTAACCCGGCTGCTGGTACGGGTTGTTCTGCGGGTTGGACGCGCCCCCTGGCGGCTGCTCTTCTGGCCACATGGCCCGTAACCCTAGTCGGCCCCCGGACACGGTTGGGTCACCGGCTCTTGTCAGGTACGTACCGAAGGGCGGGGTGGGGCGAGCAGGGGGCGGTCGCTCTGGCGAGGCTTCTTACCGATGAGTAACATGCTGGACATGAGCGCAGAACAGATGTCGATCGGCGAGATGCTCGCCGCGACCGTACCGATGGCCCGGACCCTGGACGTCCAGTTCCTGGAGACCACCCCCGAGCGGGTCGTGGCCTCCCTGCCGGACCAGAGCCTGTTCCACAACCACGTCGGCGGCCCTCACGCCGGTGCGATGTTCACCCTCGGGGAGACCGCCAGCGGCGCCGTCGTCCTCGCCGCCTTCGGCCCCCAGCTCTCCCGAGCCGTCCCGCTCGCCGTCCGCGCCGAGATCGCCTACAAGAAACTCGCTATGGGCACCGTCACCGCCACCGCCACCCTCGGCCGCCCCGCCGCCGAGGTCGTCGCCGAACTCGACGCCGGGGAACGGCCCGAGTTCCCGGTCACCGTCGAGATCCGGCGCGCCGACGGGGCGGTGACCGGTGAGATGACCGTGGTGTGGACGCTGCGGCCCAACGATGCGGGGGCGCCTGCGGCGGGCTGAGGAGGCTGGGGGCTGGGGGCGGTTCGGGGGTGCTTGGTTGGGCTGAGGACGGTGGTCTGTGAGGGGGCGGGTGCGCGCAGGCGGTGCGTGGGGTTGTGCATGTCGTGCTGATCCGTTCCCTCCCTGCCTCCCTCGGATGAGCGGGCGGACCCGGCGGGTCCACTCCTCCGGCGGGCGGTAGTCCGCCGCGCGCGGGGCGCGAGCGCGTTCCCGTCCAGGACCATCGCGTCCGCCCTGCGTCCCCCGCGTCGTACGAAGCGTTCGTGCGCGGCGTCGAGCGGGGCGGCGGCGATGCCCTGCCGACGCCGGTCGGGGTCCACGGCCAGCCGGTACGGATGGCAGTGCCAGCCGTCGTAACCGGCGATGACCGTTCCGAGTTGCCGAGACCCGGTTTCGCTCGGGTCTCCGCACCAGCCACCCTCACAGCACCTTCGCCCGAATCAGTGCCGACAACACCAGTGCTCCCGGCAGCAGGGGCAGCCAGTCCGTGAGGAGGCGGTAGCCGATGACCGTGGCCGCTGCCGGGGTGGGGTCGGCGCCGAGGGTGATCAGGGTCCAGATCAGGGCCGCGTCCACGGCGATGCCGCCGGGGGCGGGGACCGCGCCGCCCGCTGTACCGGCCGCGAGGTAGGCGAGGACCACGTGCTGCCAGGGCAGGCCGAGGCCGAGGGAGGAACCCACGCACACCAGGGCTCCCGCCTGCACCAGCGGCATGGCCGCCGCGCCGCCCCACAGGGCCAGGACCCGCGCCGGGCGCCGGTGTACCTCGCGTGCGTCGGACAGAGCGGAGCGGGCCAGCCGGTTCGCCGGGCGGCGCAGCGGTCGTACGAACGCCAGTAGGGTCGCGGCGAGGGCGAGGACACATCCGGCCGCCGCGAGCGCCGGTACGACGAAACGCTCGTCCGGTACGAGGTCACCGAGCAGCCGCCAGGCGGGCGAGGCGGCCAGGAAGGCCAGGAGAACCAGGGTCTTGGCCACCGACTTGGCCAGGGAGTACAGGCCGACGGACGCGGTCGCACGGTCGAGCGGGACACCCCGCGCGCGCAGGAAGCGCAGCGTCACGGCGTGGGCGCCGAGCCCGGCGGGGAGTGCGTGATTGGCGGCACCGGCGGCGAACTGCGAGGCCAGCAGCAGCCCCGGAGGCACCCGGTCGGGCAGCGCACCTTGCCGTACCAAGGACGCCGCCACCCAGGTCAGGCAGGTGAACACGAGCGCCGCCGCCAGCCAGCGTGGATCGGCGGAGGCCAGCCGCAGCACGCCCTCCCGCGCCACGGCCCGGTGATTCGTCACCCACCAGAGGGCCAGCACCAGCGGTACGACGCACAGGGCGAGCCGGAGCAGTCGGCCCGCCGAGACGTGCCCCCGTCTCCGTAAGGCACCGGCGCGGACGTCAACCACCTTGACCGGCAGGTCCGTTGAGGGCGGCACCGCAAGGGCGACCGGCACCGGAAGCGGTGTCGGTGATGCGGGGGAGGGCGGGGGCGGCGGAACGTGCGGGGAGAGTGAGGACACGGGCACGTCGTCCTTCCGCTTCGGGAACCCCTGCGGCGAAACCGGGTGTTCGGCGGAGATGGGGGGCGAATCGGGGGCGCTCGCGGATCAATCATGAGTGATCGGGAACGATCTGGGGAGAGACGGGACCTAGTCTGACTTTTCTCCACACTTCGGAAGTACCGCTCCGGAAGGCGCGGGGCGGGCCCCGGTGCTCCCGGACACCTCGGTGCCCCGGACACTCCGGTGATCCCGGACACGCCCGCCGCCCGAGGCGACCCCTAGGGGTGCCCCTGGAAAACCCCTGAGAAGCGTTCCCGTTTCGTGTGGCCCTGATGTGTCGGAGAGCCGAAGCGACGGGGGCGGGACGGTGCCGAGGGGTGGTCCGGGGTGTCGCGGGGCGTCCGGCCGGGTCGTCACGCGGGGGTAGCCGTGCCGCGCCGACCGGGTAGCCTTCCCGGAAAGGAAGGGGCGGGCCGCGCGAGGCCGCCCCCGCCGGGCCGTTCGGCGGTTCGGCAGTCGGGCCCGTTCGACAGGGGAGGAAGCGGCGTTGCACGTCCAGGAATGGCTCGACACGGTGCCACCGGTCGCCGTCTACGCCGTGGTGGCCCTGGTGATCGGTCTGGAGAGCCTCGGCATCCCGCTGCCGGGTGAGATCGTCCTGGTGTCGGCGGCGCTCATGTCCTCCCAGCACACGGGCGTGAACCCGCTGGTGCTCGGCATCTGCGCGACCGCCGGTGCCGTGATCGGGGACTCCATCGGCTACGCGATCGGACGCAGGGGCGGACGACCACTGCTCGCCCGGCTGGGCGCGAAGTTCCCGAAACACTTCGGGCCGGGCCATGTCGCCACCGCCGAGCGGTCCTTCGAGAAGTGGGGCATGTGGGCCGTGTTCTTCGGCCGCTTCATCGCCCTGCTGCGCATCTTCGCGGGCCCCCTCGCGGGCGTCCTGCACATGCCGTACTGGAAGTTCCTGATCGCCAACGTGCTCGGCGGCATCTGCTGGGCGGGAGGCACCACGGCCGTCGTCTACTACGTCGGCATGGTCGCGGAGGACTGGCTGAAGCGGTTCTCCTACTTCGGTCTCGCGGCCGCCGTCCTGGTCGGCGTGGTCTCGATGCTGCTCGTGAAGCGACGGGCGAAGAAGGCGGAGGCGGAGCGCACGGAGCCCGAGGCCGAGCCGGTCGGCGCCGCCGACTGACACCGCCAGGACCCCGGTCCCGGCCCCGCTCCGACCGGCCCTGAGCTGCCCCGGCCCCCCTACTTCTGCCCGGGCCCCCCTACTTCTCGTGCACCTCACGATGCTGACGCGCCAGATCCGCGTACAGCGTGCCGTTGAGCGTGACGCCCTGCCGCTCCTCCTCGGACAGCTCGCGCCGCACCTTGGCGGGCACACCCGCGACCAGCGAGCCGGGCGGAACGACCATCCCCTGGGGGACCAGTGCCTGCGCGGCGACCAGCGAACCGGCGCCGATCACCGCGCCGTTCAGGACGGTCGCGCCCATGCCGATCAGGCAGTCGTCCTCGACGGTCGCCCCGTGCACCACCGCGTTGTGGCCGATGGACACCCGCTCCCCGATGGACACCGGGAAACCGGGATCGGCGTGGATCGTCACGTTGTCCTGGACATTGGCGTCGGCGGCGACCGAGATCCGCTCCACGTCCCCGCGCACCACGGCGCCGTACCAGACGCTGGCACCCGCGTGCAGCGTCACGTCCCCGATCACACTGGCCGTGGGCGCCACGAACGCGTCGGTGTCGATGCGGGGTTCCCGGCCCCCGATGCCCACCACCAGGGCGGCCCTGTCGGTCATCACGTCTCCTCACGTCTGCGGATGCGGTCGGTACCCGCACGCTACGCCCGCACTGGGGTGAAGATCACAGCGGGCCGCCCGCTCGCCCGGTGCGACCGGTGAGTAACGTGAGCGCGTGCCGAAGCGCAGGAACACGTTCTCATCCCGCTGCCGGGGTCTCGCCCAGCGTGCCGTCCACGCGGGCTGGGCCTGGGCGCAGCGCACCGGTTCGGTGACCGCCGAGCATCCGGCCGGGTTCCGTTTCGGCGCGATCGGCCCGGCGACCCGGCTGGCGTTCCCGCTGGGCACGGTCTTCGGCGAACCCTGGATCCACATCGGCTCGCACTGCATCATCGCGGAACAGGTCACCCTCACGGCCGGACTGATGCCGGACCTGGACCTCGGCCCCGAGCCGATCCTGCGCCTCGGTGACGGCGTGGTCCTCGGCCGGGGCAGCCATGTCATCGCGGACACCTCGGTCACCATCGGCAGCGACTGCTACTTCGGTCCGTACGTCTACGTCACGTCCACCAACCATTCGTACGACGATCCGCACGAGCCCATCGGCCGCCAGTGGCCGCGCATGGAACCGGTGCGGATCGGGCCGGGCTGCTGGATCGGCACCGGCGCGGTGATCCTGCCGGGCGCGCGGATCGGCCGGAACGTGGTCGTGGCGGCCGGTGCCGTGGTGCGCGGGACCGTGCCCGACCACGCCGTGGTGGCGGGCGCCCCCGCGAAGGTCGTACGGCGCTGGACGGCCGAGGACGGCTGGCAGCCCCCCTTGCGCACGCCCGCCCCGGTGCCTCCGCCGGACGGCATGACCCCGGAGCAGATGCGGGCGCTGTCCGAGCTGGACGACGAACAGATCGAGCGGCTGGCCCAGTTGGAGACCGAGGGCTGACCCCCGCCGGTCCGGTCCACGCGGTGGGACACGCCTCCCGTGTGCGGACCCCTTTGTTACGTTGCGGCCATGCGCGCACCCATCGGAGAGTTCGAGACCGCGATCCCCGCCCCCGACTGCCTGGACGAGCTGGCCGCGCCGGTCGCCGAGGCCGTACGCGACTGGAAGGGCACCGTCCCCGCCGGTCGGATCATCTACGTGGACACCGATCCGCGCTGGGCCGACACCGCCGTCTTCGTCGAGCACTACGGCCAGGACCTGCTGGACACCTCCGCCAACTGCGTGGTCGTCGCGGGCAAACGGGGCGGCGAGACCACGCTCGCGGCCTGCCTGGTGCTGTCCACCACGCGGGCCGACGTCAACGGCGTGGTCCGGCGCAGGCTCGGCGCGCGCAAGGCGTCGTTCGCGTCGATGGACACCGCGACCGGCGAGAGCGGCATGGAGTACGGCGGCATCACCCCGGTCGGGCTCCCGGCGCACTGGCCGATCCTGGTGGACGCGGCGGTCGCCGCCCTGCCGTACGTCCTGGTCGGCAGCGGGCGTCGGCGCGGCAAGCTGCTCGTGCCGGGCGCGGCGCTCGCGGAACTGCCGGGAGCCGAGGTGGTGGAGGGGCTCGGCGTCGCCTGAGCGGTCCGCACGGTGGCCGGGGCGGCGTGCGGACCGCGCGCGGGGCTGCGAGCAAGCCTTGTGCGGGCGGGCCCCCGCGAACGGGTGTGTCCCGTCGGCCGGGGGAGCGGCCGACGGGACACGGGAGGGGAGAGGGAAGCGGTCCGATGATCAGTGCGCCGGGGCGTCGGTGACCACGACCTCTTCGATCTCGCGCTCGATCGCCTCGGGCTTCGACGCGACGGCCTTCGCCCAGTAATAGATGACGACGGAGAAGGCCGCGACGACCACCATGTCCCACCACAGCGGCAGCAAGCCCGTGCCGCCGAAGGTGCCGAGGTAGGAGATCACCCCGATCCCGATCAGATAGACGGGCAGCCACTGCGCGGCACGGAAGTCCAGCCGGGGCGCGTCCGGGAGCTTCTTGACGATCGCGTACACGGCGTACGAGCCGAGCAGGACGTACCCGAGCAGGATGGCGAAGCCGAGGCGCCACAGGGTGTCCCAGCCCGACCAGTAGATGATCAGGTTGGCGACCACGAAGGACAGCGGCGAGACGATCTTGCCGCCGGGCAGCCGGTACGGACGCTCACGGTGCGGCAGCCGGTCCGCGAAGACGCCGTACGCCAGCGGGGCACCCGCGTACATCAGCACGCTCGCCGAGGTGATGAAGCCGACCAGTTCCTGCCAGCTCGGGAACGGCAGGAAGCAGAGCACGCCGGTGACGAACGAGATGATCAGACCGAACCACGGCACCCCGCGCTTGTCGGTGCGGGTGAACAGCTTCGGCGCGTAGCCGTTCTTCGCCAGGCCGTACGAGACGCGGGACGTGGCCGTGGTGTAGATCAGACCGGTGCCCGCGGGGGAGATGACCGCGTCGATGTACAGCACCACGCCAAGCCAGCCCAGGCCGACGATCGTGGCCAGCCCCGCCCAGGGACCGCTGATACCGGTGAAGTGCAGATGGGCCCAGCCGTGCGCGAAGCTCGCGTGCGGCAGCGCGGCGATGAACACGATCTGGAGCAGCATGTAGATGACCGCGCCGATCGCCACCGAGCCCAGGGTCGCGCGCGGCAGGTCCCGCTTCGGGTTCCTGCTCTCGCCCGCGAGCTGGATGGCCTGCTCGAAGCCGAGCAGCGCGAAGATGATGCCGCTGGAGCTGATGGCCCCGAGCACGCCCTTGGCGCCGTAGGGAGCGAAACCCTCGGAGGTGAAGTTGCCGGGGTGGAAGTTGCCGATGGCGATGATGAAGATCGCCGCCAGCGGGATGGCGATCTTCCACCAGGTGGCCGCGCTGTTGGTGTGCGCGAGCGCCCGGACGCCGAAGAAGTTCACGCCGACGAACACCGCCATGAGCAGCACCGAGACGGCGATGCCGCTCGCGCTCAGGGTGCCGTCCGCGTGCTGGAAGCCCTCGGCGAAGTGCCAGTGTTTGGCGTAGCCGATCATGGCCTCGACCTCGATCGGGGCCACGGTCGCCGCCTGGAGCCAGGAGAACCAGCCGAACGACATGCCCGCCCAGCCACCGAAGGCGTAGTGCGGGTAGCGGGCCGTGCCGCCCGCCACCGGGAACATGCCGCCCAGCTCGGCGTGGACCAGTGCCAGCAGCACGATCGCCACCGTGCCGATGCCCCACGAGATGATCGCCGCGGGTCCGGCCGTCACCACGGCCTTCTCGGCACCGAACAGCCAGCCGGAGCCGATGATGGAGCCCACCGACGCCCACGTCAGCCCGATCAGCCCGACATCGCGGCGCAGACCGCCGCTCTCGGGCCGACCGGTCAGGGCCGTCGGCGCGGCATGGTCGAGTTTCGCCATGTCAAGTGGCCTCTCAGATCGTAAACGCAGCCTCAACGAACAAGGAGGCCACAGAGTAGGAACCTGTTCCAGGCCGAAAAAAGAGTGTTGGCGAACTCTTGACTCCGGATATTGACTGTTTTGGGGCTGGCTTTTCCGCAGGTCGGCACCCTGATCGAATGTCAGTATTCTGCGGAGGAATGTGAGAATAAGGTGAGACGGGCCGACTGCTCGGTCAGCCCAGCCGGGGAATTTCGATCGCTGGACAGCGGTCCATCACCATCTCCAGGCCCGCCGCGCGTGTCCGCTCGCAGGCCGCCTCGTCCACCACGCCGAGCTGGAACCAGACCGCCTTCGCGCCCTTCGCCACGGCCTCGTCCGCGACCGCCCCGGCCAGCTCGCCGTTCACGAAGACATCCACCACGTCCACCGCGAACGGTACCTCCGCAAGCGAGGCGTACCCGCGCTCGCCGTGCACCGTCTCGGCCTTGGGATGCACCGGCACGATCCGCTTTCCGTACCGCTGCAACACTCGCGCCACGCCGTACGCGGCTCGCGCCTCGTTCGCGGACAGGCCGACCACCGCCCAGGTGTCACCCATTTCGGTAAGAATTCTCCGGATCGTGCTGTCGTCGGCGTACAAGGCTTTCTCCTCCTGGGAGTGCGGGTCGGTGTCGTGCGGGAGAACAGTGATCGCCGGGTGAAGATTCCTTGTCGGGGCGTGGTTTCTTCGTGCCGGGCGGCTTCGGGATCTTCGCGTTCCGTTGATCGGCTGCGGGGATTCTCTTCTTTGGTCGTGGGTGGTGATTTCTTTGCCCGCCCGTATGTCGATGGCCCGAGGTAATGGATCTTCGCCCGCAATCATCGGACACGTTCGTCCCGTCGCCCGCCGGGGGGGGGGCGGGGCCGAGTGCCCAGCGGGCAGGTCCGGGCGTTTGCTGGGGCCGGTGCGGCCGTCTGCCGGGGGCGGGTCCGAGGGTCTGCCGGGGGGCGGTGCGCCCGCCACGGTGGCCCGGATTCCGTCCGAGGTGCGCGCGGCCGGGCGCCCGCCCGCCTACGCTCGGTGCGTGCTGCGCATCCTCGACGCCCGAACCGGCCGGACCGTCCCCGCCGCGCCCACCCGGCACGGCCTCACCCGGATCGAGGCCCATGTCAACGGCCCCGGTCCCACCGCACTGCGCGTCCTGCTCACCGCCGACCTCCTGGCCCGTGCCCTCGACCTGGAGGGCACCCCCGTCCGCCCCGTGCTCGTCGCCGCCTCGGACACGGCCGAACTGCGTGCCGACGCCGACGCGCTGGGCATCCGCCCGTTCGAAGTGGGGGCGGGAGCCGCGCCGGGGCTGCGGGAGACGCAGGTCGTGCGGGTGGTCGGTGCGGGCGGGGCGATCGGGGCCGACCCTGACGGGGGGCCCGCCGAGGGCACCGGTGTTCCGGACGGGGAGGGTCCGCTGTTGGTCGTGGCGCCCGCTCAGCTTGTCGTACCGGGGGCCGACGGAGATCCGGCGGTGCTCCGCCTCGCCCTGCTCTCCGTCCCGCGCGCCGTGACGGCCGTCCTCGGCCCCGACCAACTGGACGCCGCCGCCACGACCCTCGCCCGCCTCCGCCACGCCGTGGCCCGATGGGCGCGGCAACCCTCCCGCCCGGTGCCCGAGGCGGCCAAGGAACGGCTGCGCACGGTGTGGGAGAACGACCTCGACCTGCCGGGGGTGCTGGCCGTACTGCGGGACATCGAGGCAGGTCTGGTTCCGCAGGGACCGGCCCCTAGGGCGCGGGTCCAGGACGTACAGGTCGGCCCGGAGTTGGGCGACCCGGAACGCGGGCGCCCGTCGCAGGAGGGGAGCCAGGAGGCGGGGGCGCGGGGCGGGAGCGACGGACAAGGGGCGCAGGAGGGACGTGAGGGACAGGGGGCGCAGGACCCGAGCGTACGACCGGAGCGACCGAGCGGGACCGTTCGACCGGAGTCGCATCATCGGATGGTGGGACCGGCGTCGCGGGAAGGCGCCGTGAGACCGGAACCGGGCGGTGGGGAGGCGGGCGGCGGAGAACCCGGCGACGTGGACACCCGCGACGGGGAGACGCGCGATGCTCGGCCGGGCCGGGGGACCGGGGACGGGTTGCCCGAGGGGGCCCGGTTCGAGACCTTCCTCTACGCCGACCGCCTGCTCGCCCTCGAACTCGCCCGCGACCTGGGGAGTCTCGCGTGATCGCCCGTGCGGGCGCCGGACCGCTGCGGCGCCTGGTGGTCCTCCGGCACGCCAAGTCCGCCTGGCCGGACGGCGTGGCGGACCATCAGCGCCCGCTCGCGCCGCGCGGGGTACGAGACGCGCGGGCCGCCGGACGCGCGCTGGCCGAGGCCGACTGCCTGCCCGACCTCGCCCTGTGCTCCACCGCCCTGCGGGCCCGCCGTACCTGGGAACTGGCCTCCGCGCAGTGGGGAACCCCGCCCTCCGCGCTCCTCGACCGGCGGCTGTACGAGGCCGGGGTACCGGACCTGTTGGACGTGCTGCGCGGGGTGTCCGCCCAGGTGGAGACGCTGCTGCTGATCGGGCACAACCCGGCGCTGGAGGAACTCGTCCTGGAACTGGCGGCCGACGGCCTGGACGACACCCTCGCGCGGGTACGGGTGAAGTTCCCGACCTCCGCCGTCGCCGTCCTTGCCTGGCACGGCACCGGCTGGCCCGCATTGGCACCCGGAACGGCGGTGCTGACGGCGTTCACCGTCCCGCGCGGGAAGAAGGGGGAGGGGGAGGCGCTGAAGCGGGCCGGGAGGAAGGGGCACTGAGCCGTGCGCTGAGCCCCTGCGGCCCTGAGCCCCTGCGGTCTTGCGGCCCCGCGGACCTGCCCACCCGCCGCCTTGCCGTCCTGCGGAACTGCCTACCCGCCGACCCCTACCCCCTCACCCCGCCCCCGAGTCAGGGTCGGCGCCCCCCATCCCGCCACTCACCCCACATGCACCCGAGGCCGCCGCTCCGGGTCCGG
>NZ_JAHRXF010000003.1 GCF_019104725.1 Streptomyces corallincola
GGCGGGGGGGGGGGGGGGGGGGGGGGGGGGGGGGGGGGGGGGGGGGGGGGGGTGGGGGGGGGGGGGGGGGGGGCGGGGTGCGGGGGCGCGCCCGTATGTCCGTGCGCGCGTGGCCGGTTCGCACCGATGGCGATGTCCGTGGGCATCCCGTGTCGGAGTGCCGTGCCCGGAGGACTCGGAGCGCCGGGCGCGCCGGAGCAGAGGTGCCAGTAGGGTCGGAGCAGCTTGAGGCGGAGGGGCAGGGGTATGGCCGACATCGTGATCGCGCAGACGACCAGCGACGACGAGGACGGGGCCAGGGCGCTGGCACGGGGCGCGGTCGAGAGCAGGCTGGCGGCCGGTGTCCACATCGACGCACCGATCACCGCCTTCTACTGGTGGAACGGTGAGGTCCAGACCGCGCGGGAGTGGCGGATCTCGTACATGACGACCACGGACCGGCTTCCGCGCCTGGAGGCCTGGGTGTCGGAGCGGCACCCGTACGAGGTTCCCCAGTGGGTCGTGCTGCCTGTCACCGACGGGTCGGAGGCGTACCTCTCCTGGGTCATCGAGGAAACGGCGCGGTCCTGACGCACCGGGGGCGGCCGACGGCTCGTGCCGCCCGAGCGGCCTCGGTGCGGTGCGGCGACCGGGTCAGCCTGCGAACCGAGTGAGGTGTTGGGCCAGTTCCCGCTCGTTGTCCGGCGGCCACGCGGCGATACGAGCCGCGCGTTCCCTCCCCGCCGTGTCGATTCCGACCGGCCCAACTGCCCGTACGGGTGAGCCACTCCTCACCGTCTTCCGGACCCGCCCCAACGACCGCCTCGACCACCCGGGACGCGGTCCCGCACCCCGCTATCCCCGCCCCCGCCCCCGACTACCCCCCTTCCCCGTGCCACGTCCGCCACAGCGCCGCGTACGCGCCCTGTGCCGCCACCAGTTCGTCGTGGGTGCCGAGTTCGGTGAGGAGGCCGTTTTCCATGACGGCCACGCGGTCCGCGTCGTGGGCGGTGTGGAGGCGGTGGGCGATGGCGATGACCGTGCGGGAGGCGAGGACGGCGGCGAGGGCGCGTTCGGTGTGGCGGGCGGTGGTGGGGTCGAGGAGGGCGGTGGCCTCGTCGAGGACGAGGGTGTGCGGATCGGCCAGCACAACGCGGGCCAGGGCGAGTTGCTGAGCGCCGGCGCCGTCCACCGGGTGGGCGCCGGGGCCGAGGACCGTGTCCAGGGCGCCGGGGAGGGCACGCACCCAGTCGTACGCGCCCACCGCGCGCAGCGCGGCCCACAACTCGGCGTCCGAGGCGCCCGGTTCGGCCAGCAGCAGGTTGTCGCGGACCGTGCCCAGGAACACGTGATGCTCCTGGGTGACCAGGACGACCTGGCGGCGCAGCCGCTCCGGTTCCAGGGACGACACCGGCACCCCGCCGACCGTGACCGTGCCCGAGGTCGGCGCGTCCACGCCCGCGAGCAGTCGGCTCAGCGTCGTCTTGCCCGCGCCCGACGGGCCCACCACGGCGAGCCGTTCGCCCGGCCGCACCGTGAGGTCCACCCCGCGCAGCACCTCGCCGCCCTGCTCGTAGGAGTACCGCGCCCCGCGCAGCACGATCCGGTCGTCCGCCGGTTCCGGCGAGCCCTCCGCGACCGGGGCGCCGGGCGCCGCCGCCAGGCCCTCCACTCGCGCGAACGAGGCACCGCTGCCCTGGAGTTGCTCCACCCGCATCAGGATCTGGTCCAACGGCTCGGTGAGCTGCCGCAGATACAGCGCCGCGGCCACCACCGCGCCCACCCCGATCAGCCCGTGCCCGTGCAGCCACCCGCCGAGCAGCAGCACCCCGGCCGCCGGGACGGCGTACGACGTCTCGACCACAGGGAAGAACACCGACCGCAGCCGCAGCGTGTACAGGCGGGTGCGCCGGGACTCCTCCAGCGCGTCCCGGCTCACCCTCGTCCGCCGGTCCTGGAGCCGGAACGCCTCCACCGTGCGCGCCCCGGCCGCCGTCGCCGCCACCGCCTCCGCGATCCGTGACGTGGCCGCGCCCTGCGCGAGATACCCGTCCCGCGCCCGGCGCAGATACCAGCGCAGCACCAGCCAGACCGGCGTCAGACCGAGCAGCCCCAGCACCCCGAGCAGCGGGCTCAGCACGCACACCGAGCCCAGCACGGCCACCGCCTGCACCCCGTTGACCAGCAGTTCCGGACCGAGGTCGCGCAGCGTGGTGCCGACGTCCGTCACGTCCGCCGTACCGCGCGTGGTCAGATCACCGGCACCGGCCCGCTCCACCGTGGACGCGGGCAGCGCGAGCACCCGGTCCACGTACTGCTCGCGCACCCGCGCCAGCGTCCGCTCCCCGAACCGGTGCCCCGCGTACCGTGCCTGGCGGGCCAGCAGCAACTGGGCCAGCGCGCACACCACGATCCACGGCGCGAGCCGGTCCACCGCCCCGACCCCCTGCCCGGCCCGCACCTCGTCGATGATCCGGCCGATCAGCCACGGCCCGGCCAGCCCCGCCCCGGCCGCCAGCACGTTCAGCCCCACCGACGCCCCGAACAGCCGCCGGTCCGCCTTCACCAGCCGCACCGTCGCCCGCCGCACCCCGGCCCGGTCGGCGACGGGCAGGGCCCACGTCCCGCCACCGCTCATCGCCCTGCCTCCCCGGCGAACGTGCCCTCCGAGGGCCTCGACGGCTTCGACAGCTCCGACAGTTCCGACGGGTCCGACGGCTTCGTGGCGCCCGTCGTCCCTGAACTCCCTTGTCCCGCAACCCCGTTCAGCACGTCACCCTCCGTACCCTCCGTACCCTCCGCGTCTCCCGTGTCCCGCGCCACCAGCGCCCGGTACCCCGGCTCGTGAACCAGCAGCCGCCGGTGCGGCCCCGCCGCCCGTACCTTGCCGTCCGTGAGGAACAGCACCGTGTCCGCGTGGTCCAGGACCAGCGGCGACGTGGTCACCACGAGCGTCGTGCGGTCGGGCCGGGCCGCGCGGAGACGGGAGGCGACCAGGGCCTCCGTGTGGGCGTCCAGCGCCGAGGTCGGCTCCACCGCGAGCAGCACCTCGGGATCGGCGAGCAGCGCCCGCGCGAGCCGGACCCGCTGGCGCTGACCGCCGGAGAGGGTACGGCCCTGCCCGGCCAGCTCCGTGTCGAGACCGTCCGGCAGCCCCCGTACCACGTCCTCGGCGGCGGAGGCGTGCACCGCGCGGGCCAACTCGGCCTCGGAGAAGTCCCGTTCGCGTTCCGGTCCCGATGCCAGGATGTCCCGCAGCGGCCCCGCGAACAGGCCCGCCTCATGGTCCGCGACGAGGACACGGGCCCGTACGTCGGCCAGCGGTACGGCGTCCAGGCGGACACCGCCCCAGGTCGCGTCCGTGGGGCCGTAGCGGCCGAGCCGGTCGATCACGGCGGTGGCGTCGGCCGGGCGGGCGGCGGCCAGCGCGACCAGACGGCCGGGCGGCACCCGCACCCCGGAACCGGGGTCGTACAGCTCCGCCGGGCCGGACGGCGCGGGCAGCGTGCCCGTGTCGGGTTCCGGGGCGATGCGCAGCAGGCCGGTGACCCGGCGGGCGGCGACCACGGCCCGGTTCAGCTCGTACCCCACCTCCACGATGAACGCCACCGGGCCGAGCAGCACCGCCACATAGCCGTACACCGCCACCAGGTCGGCCACGCCGATGGTCCCTTGCGCGGTCAGCCGGGCCGCGAGCCAGGCGACCACCGCCAGGAACAGCGTCGGCAGTCCGAGGCCGAACGCCTGGACCCAGCTCGCCACCGCGCCCACCCGGTACCCCCGGTCGCGCAGCTCCCGCGAGTCCGCGCGGAACGCGTCCGCGAACAGGCCCTTGCCGCCGAGGCCGTTGAGGACGCGCAGCCCCGCCGCGAGGTCGCCGATGCGGGCCGCGAGCACACCCTGCCGGTCCCGGTACGCGGTCTCCACGCCCTGGAGCCGCCGGGTCAGCGGCCCGGTCAGCAGCGCGATCACCGGCATGCCCAGCACCACCACCGCCGCGAGCTGCGCCGAGACGCTGAACAGCACGGCCGCCACCAGCAGATACACCATCAGCGAGCCGACACCCGGACCGACCGCGGTCAGCGCCACGGCGATCGTCTGCACGTCACCGACGCCGATCGTCACGACCTCCCCGGCCCCCGCCCGGCGCGACAGCACCGCGCCCAGCCGCACCGTGTGCCCCACGATCAGCTTCACCGTACGGAAGTTGGCGTCCATCCGGACCCGTGTCATGGTCCGGTGCCGCATGATGCTCACCCACGCGGCCAGCGCGCCCACCGCGAACATCGCGCCGGTCCACCCGGCCAGTACCCCGGTCCGCCCCGGCAGCAGCCCGTCGCCCACCGCCCGCGCCATCAGATACGGCTGCACCGCGAGCAGCCCCATCCACACCGTGCTCAGCACCGCACCGGCCAGCGACCGGCCCGCCTGGCAGCGCACCAGCCACCACAAGTACCGCCAGCCGCCCCGCACATCGGGCTCACCCGGGTCCTCGTACACATCGATCATCCTGGCGGTGCCCCCGCGACTCCGTCTGGTGTGTCCGGACCGTCCGGAGGGTCCGACGCGAGCGGCCGACCCTACCGGGGGTGGAACGCGGGGTTCCATCGAATATCGGCCCGGCCGAGGACCTCCGCCGAGGGGCGCGCGAGACGGCGTGAACAGTGCCCCGGCGCGCGCCCGGCGCGCCGCGGGCCTCAGCCCAGAATGCCCCGCTCGTACCCCGTCGCCACCGCGGCGGCCCGGTCCTTCACGCCCAACTTGGCGTACAAATGGGTGAGATGGGTCTTCACCGTGGCCTCGCTGATGAACAGCTCGCGGGCGATCTCCCGGTTGGAGGTACCGCGCGCGACCAGGGCGAGCACCTCGCGCTCACGGGCGGACAGCGGCTCACCGCCGGGGGAGCGGACCGCCGACACCAGCCGGGAGGCGATGGCCGGGGAGAGCACCGTACGGCCCTCGGCGGCGGCCCGTACCGCCGTGAACAGCTCCTCGCGCGGCGCGTCCTTCAGCAGATAGCCGGTCGCGCCCGCCTCGATCGCGGACAGCGTGTCGGAGTCCGTATCGTACGTGGTGAGGACCAGCACCTTGGCGCGGGCGCCGCGCCGGGTCAGCTCGCGGATCGCCGCCACCCCGGAACCGCCGGGCATCCGCAGGTCCATCAGGACCACGTCCGGGTCCAGGGCCGCCGCCCGCGCCAGCGCCTCGACGCCGTCCGCCGCCTCCCCGAGCACCCGGAAGCCGGGCGACGACTCGAACATGCCGCGCAGACCGTCGCGCACCACGGGGTGGTCATCGACGATCAGCAGCGTGATCAGGGGCTCGGCGGTCATCGCGGGTCCGTGCCCGAGGGGTCAGCGGTCATCGCGCACCAACGGTACGCGAGCCGAGACCGCCGTGCCCTGGCCCGGCTCGGACTCCACCGCCAGCGAGCCCGCGACCCGCTCCGCCCGCGCCCGCATCCCGTCCAGGCCGAACCCGCCGGACCGGCCGCGCGCCGGTACGGCGGCCGGGTCGAAGCCGCCGCCGTCGTCCCGGATGTCGAGGACGACCTCGTCCCCCATGAACGACAGCGTCACCCCGGCACGGGTCGCCCCGGCGTGCCGGGCCGTGTTCGACAGCGCCTCCTGGGCGATGCGCAGCAGGGTCGCGGAGATCTCGTCGTGCGGGACCTCCTCGGTGCCCGTCACGGTGAACCGGGCCGGGACCCCCGTACGCGCGGACCACTCCTCGACCGTCGAGCGCAGCGCCCGCGGCAGCCCGTCGGAGGCCAGCGCCACCGGAACCAGGTTGTGCACCGAACGGCGGGCCTCCCCGAGCGAGTGCCGCGCCAGCGCGGACGCCCGCTCCAGATGGGTACGGGCCGTGGTCAAGTCATGCGCTCCGGCCACTACTTGAAGCTGGGCGATGATCCCGGTCAGGCCCTGCGCGATGGTGTCGTGGATCTCGGCGGCCAGGCGGCGCCGTTCGTCGGCCACGCCCGCTTCCCGCGCCTGCACCAGGAGTTGGGCGTGCAGCGCCGCGTTCTCGTCCAGCGCCCGCTGCAACGCGCCGTTGGTGCGCTCCAGTTCGGTGATGGCCTCGGCCTGCGCGCGGGCCCGCGCGTCCTCCAGCGCGGCGAGATGCGCGAAGAGGGCCAGCAGCAGCACGTTCACCCCGAGGATCGCGCCGAACACCAGCCAGCCCGTGCCGCCCCGCGGGGGCAGTCCGCCCGCCTGCGAACCGGCCACCGTGACGGCGGTCGCCAGCAGGCCCGCCTTGCGCACCCGGCGCGGCAGCAGCCGCTCGGCGCTGAAGTAGCCGATCACCGCGTAGAACGCGAACAGCGGGTTCAGCCAGGTCAGCGTGAAACCGCACGCCCAGCGCAGCCCGTAGTAGCAGCCGCTCGCCGGACCCGGCGTGGAGCGATTCCGGCCCACCACGTGCCAGCCCAGCTCCAGCAGCAGGGCGGCCCCGACCAGCGCCCCGGCCAGCGCCTCCGCGCGCCGCGACATCCCGATCGCGTCCGCCGCCGACAGCGCCACCAGGGTCCCCACCCCGAGCAGCGCCAGCGGCCCCCAGCGGTGGAACAGCGCCCACCGCTGGGCCACGGTCTCCATGTCCCGCAGCGGCCCGCTCACCGAGGCGCCGGGCACGGAACGACCGGCGACCACGTCGGGCACCGAGCGCCCGGGCGTCCGGGGCCCGCCGGGTCCGGACACGTCCGCCGCAGCCATGTCGGCCGCTCCGCCCTTCCTGTTGGCCCCGGCCGCCTCAGTGGTCCCGTCAGCCCCGTCACCCCCGTCAGCCCCGTCCGCCCCCGCTCCCTCGCCGTTCGTCTCGCGCATCGCCCCAGTCTCCGCCACCGCGTGCCTCACTCCCAGCGGAACCAGCGCCGTGCCCCCGCCGTCAGCAGGACGAACCACACCGCGAGGACACCCAGGTGGGCCCAGCCGGGCCAGTGCCCGGCGGCCGTCCGGTTCAGTGCCTCGGCCGCGGCGCCGAACGGGGTGTAGCCGACGCCCCGCGCCAGCGCGTCCGGCATGGCCTGGACCGGCAGCCAGACGCCCGCGCAGAACATGGACGGGAAGAACACGGCCGAGCCGATCGCCCCGGCGATCTTCGTCGTCCGGGACAGCGCGGTCACCACCGAGCCGAGCGCCAGGGCGACCAGTACGGAGGCGAGCAGGGCCAGCGCGTACCCCGCGCCCTGCCGGGGCAGGGCCACGCCGAACGCCAGTCGGCCCACCGCCAGCGCGAGCAGCGCCGAGCAGAGCGCGGCCCCGCCGTACACGCACATGTGCGCGGTGAGCAGCGCCCCCGGCCGTACCGGGGTGGTGGACATCCGGCGCAGGATGCCGCGCTCGCGGTAGCCGGTCAGGGTCTGCGGCATCGACTGGACGCCGCCGACGATCAGCCCGAGCAGCACGGCGACCGGCACGTACGCGTCCACCGGGCGCAGCCCGCCGAACGACGGGTCGGGCTGCCGGAACGACGGGATGGACCCGAGGATCACCAGCAGCAGCGTGGGGAAGAGCAGAATCCAGAAGATGCCGCCGGGCTCCCGCCCGAACAGCCGGATCTCGGTGCGCAGCACGGCGGTGCTCATGCGGCGTCCTCCTTCGTCAGGTCGAGGAACGCGTCGTCCAGCGTGGCGTCGGTGACCCGCAACTGGTGTGCGGTGACGCGGAGTCGGGCGAGCAGGGACAGCAGGGCGGTGACGGTCTCGTCGGTGCCGGTCAGAGTGATCCGCCCGTCCCGGTCCGCCACCGAGGCCAGCGCGGGCAGCGCGCGCAGCTCCGCTCCGGGCAGCTCCGCCGACGGCGTGAACGACACCACCGTCCCGCCCGCCGAGCGCCGGATCAGCCCGGCGGGCGTGTCCAGCGCGGCCACCCTCCCCTTGTCGATCACGGCGATACGGTCGCAGAGCCGCTGCGCCTCCTCCATGAAGTGCGTGACGAGCAGCACGGTCACCCCGCCCGCCCGCACGTCCTCGATCAGCTCCCAGGTGTCCCGGCGGGCGCGCGGATCGAGCCCCGTCGTCAACTCGTCCAGCACCACCACCCGCGGCCCGCCGATCAGCGCCAGCGCGATGAACAGCCGCTGCTGCTGGCCCCCGGACAACTTCCCGAACCGCGTGTCCAGCCGCGCCCCCAGCTCCAGCCGCTCGACCAACGCCTTCCAGTCGGAGGGGTGTTCGTAGAAGGAGGCGTACAACTCCAGCGCCTCCCGCACGGTCAGCTTGGGCTGCAACTGGCTCTGCTGGAGCTGGGCGCCGAGAACTCGCGCCACCTCGCGGTGATCGGCCACCGGATCGAGCCCGGTCACCCGGACCCGCCCCGCGTCCGGAACCCGCAGCCCCTCCACACACTCCACGGTCGTCGTCTTCCCGGCCCCGTTCGGCCCGAGCACCCCGAAGATCTCCCCTTCCTCCACCCCGAAGGACACCCCGTCCACCACGGGCCGACCTCCGTACGACTTGCGCAACCCGCTCACTTCGATGACCGATGCCATAGGAACAGCGTCCCGAAGAGAGTCGCCCGCCACATCGCCCGTCCCGCCCGGCCTGGCATCAACCGATCGGCTGATACGCCCCTACGACCCCGCCGCCCGAGCCCGGCGTACGAGCCCGAGCCCGGCGCCCGACCCCGCCGCCCGAGCCCGGTGGACCCGCGCCCTCCCCGCCCACCGAGTCCTACGTCCTCCGACCGACCCCGGCCGGGGCGAAACTCGGTGGGCGTTGTCGGTGGGGGTTTGTAGGCTCGGGTGGGTGGTCATGACACCGAATCCCCCGCGAGTGCGCCCGTGAGTCTGTCTGTGAAGCCCGCTGCCGAACGTTCCGCCGTCCGGGTGCTGTTGCGGCTGTGGCCGTTCGTGCGGCCGGTGCGGGGGCGGTTGTTCACCGCCGCGGCCGTCGCCGTCGTCGCCTCCTGCGTGGGGCTGGTGATCCCGCTGGTGCTGAAATGGATGGTGGACGGCCCGGTCGCGCACCGGGACCCCGCCGGGGTGTGGCTCGGAGCGCTGTGGCTGCTGCTGCTCGGGGTCGCCGAGGCCGTGCTGTTCGGGGTGCGGCGCTGGCTGGTGGCCCGCCCGCTGTCCCGCGTCGAGGCCGACATGCGGGCCAGGCTCTACGGGCATCTGCAACGGCTGCCCGTCGCCTTCCACGACCGGTGGGCGTCGGGGCAGTTGCTGTCCCGCGGCACCACGGATCTGATGCTGCTGCGCATGTTCCTCGCGTTCCCGCTGACGTTCCTGCTGGTCAACGCGGTGACGATCCTCGTCGGCATGGCCATCATGCTGATGCAGGACTGGGTGCTGGGCCTGGTCGTCCTCGTCCCCGTGATCCCCGTGATGTGGATGTGCGCGGTGTTCGAGCGGCGCTACGCCGAGGTCGCGCGGCGCGCCCAGGACCAGGTGGGCGACCTGACGACGGTGGTCGAGGAGAGCGTCCTCGGCATCCGCGTCATCAAGGGCTTCGGGCGGCACCGCAGCCAGGCCCGCGCCTTCCGGGACCTCTCCGTCTCGCTGCGCGGCACCGAACTCCGCAAGGCCCGGCTGCTCGCGGCGATCTGGGGCGTCATCGTCACACTCCCGGAGATCGCCATCGGCGCCACCCTGGTGCTCGGCGCGCTGCGTGTGGCCGACGGCGGCCTGTCGGCCGGAACCCTGGTCGCCTTCCTCAGCACCGCCCTCGCGCTGCGCTGGCCGGTGGACTCCATCGGCTTCCTCCTCGCCATGAGCCAGGAGGCGGCCACCGCGACGGAACGGTACTTCGAGGTGCTGGACGAGGAACCGGAGAGCGAGGCGCTGCCCCGGCAGGCGGACTCCGCCCCCGACTCCGCTTCCGGCGCCCCCGGCCCGGGCACCCCCAGCCCCGATCCCGCCGCCCCCGGTGCTTCCGGCGCCCCCGTCCGTGGGCTCCGCTTCGAGAACGTCACCTTCCGCTACCCCGACGCCGACCCCGCCTCCCCGCCCCTCCTCGACGGCGTGGACCTGCACATCCGCCCCGGCGAGTCGCTCGCCCTGGTCGGTGCCACCGGCAGCGGCAAGACCACCCTCACCGCGCTCGTGCCCCGGCTCCACGAGGTCACCGCCGGGCGCATCACCCTGGACGGCACCGACATCGCCGACCTGCCCCGCGAGGTACTGCGCGCCAAGGTGTCCGTCGCCTTCGAGGAACCCACCCTGTTCTCCGCGTCCGTCGGGGAGAACGTCCTGATGGGCGTCGCGGGCGAACCGGCCGACGGCGACCTGGACCGCGCCCTCGCCGTCGCCCAGGCCGACTTCGCGCACACCCTGCCCGAGGGCACCGCCACCCAGGTCGGTGAACAGGGGCTCAGCCTCTCCGGCGGCCAGCGGCAGCGTCTCGCGCTGGCCCGCGCGGTCGTCGGCAGACCCCCGTACCTCGTCCTCGACGACCCGCTGTCCGCGCTCGACGTGCACACCGAGGCCGCCGTCGAGGCCGCGCTGCGGCAGGTCCTCGCGGACACCACCGCGCTGATCGTCGCCCACCGCCCGTCCACCGTGCTCCTCGCGGACCGCGTCGCCCTGCTCTCCGGCGGCCGGATCACCGCCGTCGGCACCCACCAGCAACTCCTGCGCACCAACGCGGAGTACGCCCACCTGATGTCCGGCGAGCGGGAGACGCCCGACGCCCGCGCCGACGAGGGGGCGCTGCGATGAGCGCCCCGTTTACGCCCCACCCCGCCGGCCCTCCGGCGCGCGCCACCACCCGCACCGACGAGGGAGTCCCCTGTTGAGCACCACCACCACCACCACCGGCACCGGGCAGCGCGACCCGGCCGAGCGCGAGAGCACCCCGGCCCGGAGCTCCGCCCCGCAGGACACCCCGCCCACTCCGAAGCCCCCCGCCGACGACGCCTTCACCGGCGACGACCTCCCCTCCCCGCCCGGCGCCACCCGGGCCCTGCTGCGCTCCCTGCTCGCGCCGATGAAGGCGCGGGTCGGCGTGACCACCCTGCTCCTGCTGCTCCAGCAGGCGGCCGTGCAGGCCGGGCCGCTGCTCGTGGCGTACACCATCGACCGGGCGGTGCCCGCGTTCCGGCGGGACGACAGCGGGCCGCTGATCGCGGTCGCCGTCGGCTATCCGCTGTGCGCGCTGCTCAGCGGTGTGCTCCAGTACGCCTTCATCCAGGCGTCCGCGCGCGTCAACCAGGACGTGCTGCTCGACCTGCGCGGCCGGATCTTCCGGCACGCGCAGGCGCTCAGCCTCGACTTCCACGAGCGGTACACCTCCGGGCGGCTGATCTCCCGCTCCACCACCGACGTGGAGTCGCTGCGCGAACTCCTCGACGAGGGGCTCCAGGAACTCATCACGGTCGTCCTCTCGTTCGTCTACATCCTGGCGACGCTGCTCTGGCTCGACCTCTCCCTCGGCGCGGTCGCGGTCGCCTCGTTCGGCCCGCTGTATGTGCTGGTCCGGATGTACCAGCGGCGCGCGGGCCGGGTCTACGGCATCCGGTCCACCGCCATCGCCGCGGTGATCGTCAAGTTCGTGGAGACCGTCAACGGCATCCGCCCGGTGCGGGCGTTCCGCCGGGAGAAGGTCAACGAGAGGGAGTTCGCCGGGCTGAACCACAGCCACGAACGCACCAACGGCGACGCCCTGCTGGAGATGGCCCGGTACGTCGTGGGCTCCCGCCTGGTCGCCAACACCACGGTCGCCGCGATCGTCCTCTGGGGCGCCTACCGGGTGGCGTCCGGTTCCCTCGAACTCGGCGTCCTGGCCGCCGCCGTGCTGTATCTACGGCGTCTGTACGACCCCATCGACCGGCTCGGCATGTTCCTCAACTCCTACCAGTCCGCCGCCGCCTCGCTGGAGAAGGTGGCCGGGCTGCTGGCCCAGACCCCGTCCGTCCCGGAACCCGCACACCCCCGCGAACTCCCGCCCGCCCGTGGTGATCTGCCCGGCCGTGAGGTCGTCTTCGAGGACGTGCGGTTCGCCTACCGCACCGGCGGTGAGGTGCTGCCCCCGTTCGCGCTGACCCTGCCCGCCGGGCAGACCGTCGCCGTGGTCGGCGCCACCGGCGCGGGCAAGTCCACCCTCGCCAAACTCCTCGCCCGCTTCTACGACCCCACCGACGGGCGGGTCCTGCTGGACGGCGTGGATCTGCGCGACCTGTCCACGCCCGCACTGCGGCGCGGGGTGGTCATGGTGACCCAGGAGGCGTTCCTGTTCTCCGGCACCGTCGCGGACAACATCGCCATCGGCAGTCCCGACGCCGACCGCGCCGACGTCGAACGTGCCGCGAAGGCCATCGGCGCCCACGAGTTCATCAGCTCCCTGCCCGACGGCTACGACACCGACGTCCGCAAACGCGGTGGCCGCATCTCCGCCGGACAACGCCAACTCGTCGCCTTCGCACGGGCGTTGCTCGCCGACCCGGCCGTCCTCATCCTCGACGAGGCCACCAGCTCCCTGGACATCCCCGGCGAACGCGCCGTCCAGCACGCCATGTCCACCGTCCTCAAGGGCCGTACGGCCGTCGTCATCGCCCACCGTCTCTCCACCGTCGAGATCGCCGACCGCGTCCTCGTCATGGAACACGGCCACATCATCGAGGACGGCCACCCCGCCGAACTCATCGCGGGCACCGGCAAGTTCGCGGCCCTCCACCAGGCCTGGCGGGACAGCCTGGCGTGACCCGGCCGCCCGGCCCGCCCTTCGGACGGACGACGCCCCTTGCGAAGCACGCCCCGGTGCCACCGGGTTTTTCGCCGAGGGCACCGCGCGGGTGCGGGTAGCCGGGCTCCCGGTGGGTACCTGCTTGCGGCGGCGCGTCGGCCACGGCTCGCCAGGGGGTGTTCGCCCCTCGACGCGGCGGGAGTGGAGAAGAATGCGGCTTCGTGACGCGGCCCTGGGCACGGCCGCCCGGTGTTCCGTCGGCATCCTCGGCGGCCGGTACCGCCTCGACGGTGTCCTCGGCTCCGGCGGCGCGGCCGACGTCCACCGGGGATTCGATCTGCGGCTGCGGCGCCCCGTGGCGGTGAAGGTCTTCCGGCCCGGCACCGGCTTCGACGCCGAGGAGAACGTCCACGGCGAGGGGATGATCCTCGCCAGGCTCCACCACCCGGGCCTCGTCACCGCGTACGACGCGGGACGGCACAACGGCCGTGGGTTCCTGGTCATGCAGCTGATCGAGGGCGCCACGCTGAAGGAGCGCATCGCCCAGGGCGTGCTGTCCGTGCCGGAGACCGCCCGGCTCGGCGCGGACCTCGCCGACGCGCTGGCGCACGCACACGAGGCGCGCGTCATCCACCGGGACGTCAAACCGTCCAACATCCTCCTCGATGCCGCCCGGCGGCCCTATCTGACGGACTTCGGCATCTCCCGCCTGCTGGACGCCACCACCCGCACAGCCACCGGAACCCTCGTGGGGACGGCCGCCTATCTCTCGCCCGAACAGGTCCTGGGCCGTCCCGTCGGCCGCGCATCCGACATCTACGCGCTGGGCCTCGTACTCCTCGAAGGTCTCACCGGCAGGCTGGAGTACGAGGGCGGTCCGCTCGAAGCGGCGATCGCGCGGCTGCACCGCCAGCCCGTGGTCCCCGCTCACCTGCCGCCGGAACTGGCCGGTCTCCTGCGGGACATGACGGCCCTGGAGGAAGCCGCCCGTCCGGCGGCGGGTGACTGCGCCCGCGTGCTCGCGCGGTACGACGACACCGGCGCGCGGCCCGCCGCCGAGCCGGTGGCGCTCCGGACTCCGGCGGTGCCCGGTTCCGACGGCCCGCCGACGCTGGACGGCACGCCCCACCAGCCGGTGCCCGGCGCGGTGCGGGCAGGGACGGGCGGTCCGTCCGCCCGAGGACGTGCCCGGACCGTCGGCGTGTGCACCGCACTCGCGGCCGT
Source organism: Streptomyces corallincola (assembly GCF_019104725.1). Taxonomy (GTDB): domain Bacteria; phylum Actinomycetota; class Actinomycetes; order Streptomycetales; family Streptomycetaceae; genus Streptomyces; species Streptomyces corallincola. The sequence continues at coordinate 13,829 of NZ_JAHRXF010000003.1, forward strand.
CATGGCGACGGCGTTCGTCGTCATGGATCACTCCACGGCGCACGTCGGCGGCCGGGACAAGGCGGAGGTCACCAGCACTCCGGCTGCCGAGTCCGGCCGGGACGGCGCGGCGCGGAAGGGCGATACGGCAGCCAAGGCGGACACGGTTGGGCCGACCGGCCGTGACGGTGCGAACGGCGCCGGCGACGGCGCCGGGGACACCGGCGCCACGGACCGGCGCGGCGGCCGGACTCCGGCGCAACGGTCCGTCGGCGTGGTCACGGCCGACGGACCCACGACGCTCCGTGGCGGGAGTACCGCCACCGGAATCGGCGAGACGCCCGCCAGGACCGCGCCGCGACCGCCGGGCCGGGCCACGGCGCCGAGGGCCGGGGACGGGCCGAGGACCGCGAACGGACCGGAAGCCGGGAAAAAACCGCAGCCCCCGAACGGGCCGAAGCCACCGAAACAGCCGGGAAAGGCCGGGAACCCGAAGCCCTGAGCCGCCTCGGCGGGCCGTACGCGCACCCCCGCGTGCGCCGTGCCGAAAGGCGGCCCAGCGCCGCGCACGGGGCGGGAAGTCGGTTCGACGTGTCCACGCCGCCGCGATATGGTGCGGGACCGTTCCCCGTGACCGTCGGCCGTGTCGAGTCGGCGGCCTCCCGGCGAAGACCGGTCACCCAGCAGGAGAGAGCGTGCGCATGCCCAGGGCGATCAGCGCCGCCGCCTGCCCGCCGTGATCGTCCCCGGCCGGAACGCGCCGTGATCCCCGGCCGCCGGGAAGGCGCGCCGGTCCCCGGCTCGTGACCGCCGCCGCCCCGTGACCTCGGCCCGCCGCGTGCGGGCCTCGCGGAGGACCGTCCCAGGACCTCCGTCCCCCACCGCACGCCCCCACCAGGCACGGGTGTGCCCGAGCACGACAGGTAACCGCTCTTGCGTACGTCCGCAGTGTCCCCGGCCGCTTGGCTGCGGCGCGGCCCGAAGTCCGACTGGCTGAAAGACCCGAAGGTCTGGCGTACCGAGGTCCTGGCGGGCCTCGTCGTGGCGCTCGCGCTGATCCCCGAGGCCATCTCGTTCTCGGTCATCGCGGGGGTCGATCCGGCCATCGGCCTGTTCACCTCGTTCACGATGGCCGTGACGATCTCGGTCGTCGGCGGACGCCGCGCCATGATCTCCGCCGCGACCGGCGCCGTCGCTCTCGTCACCGCGCCCCTGAACCGTGAGCACGGCTTCGGCTACCTGGTCGCCGCCGTCATCCTGGCCGGCGTCTTCCAGGTCGTCCTCGGCGCGGCCGGGGTCGCCAGGCTGATGCGGTTCGTGCCGCGCAGCGTGATGGTCGGGTTCGTCAACGCGCTCGCCATCCTGATCTTCATGGCACAGGTGCCGGAGATGCGCGACGTGCCCTGGGCCGTCTACCCGCTGATCGTCGGCGGGCTCGCGCTGATGGTGTTCTTCCCGAAGGTCACCAAAGTGGTCCCGGCACCGCTGGTCTCCATCGTCGTCCTGACCGTGATCACGGTCGCGGCCGGGATCACCGTGCCCACCGTCGGGGACAAGGGCACCCTGCCGTCCTCGCTGCCCACCCCCGGCCTGCCCGACGTGCCCTTCACCCTCGACACGCTGACCACCGTCGCGCCGTACGCGCTCGCCATGTCGCTGGTCGGCCTGATGGAGTCGCTGATGACCGCGAAGCTCGTCGATGACATCACCGACACCCGCTCCGACAAGACCCGGGAGTCCGTCGGGCAGGGCATCGCCAACATCGTCACCGGCTTCTTCGGCGGTATGGGCGGCTGCGCCATGATCGGCCAGACCATGATCAACGTACGGGTGTCGGGCGCGCGGACACGGCTCTCGACGTTCCTGGCGGGTGCGTTCCTCCTGGTGCTGTGCGTCGTCTTCGGGCCCGCCGTCTCCGACATCCCGATGGCCGGGCTCGTCGCCGTGATGGTGATGGTGTCGTTCGCCACCTTCGACTGGCACTCCGTCGCCCCGAAGACGCTCAGGCGCATGCCGGCCGGGGAGGTCACCGTCATGGTGCTCACCGTCGCCGTCGTGGTCGCCACCCACAACCTCGCCATCGGTGTGGTCGTCGGCACCATCACCGCCATGATCGTCTTCGCCCGGCGCGTCGCCCACCTCGCCGAGGTCACCAGGGTCGCCGGCCCCGACGCGGACACGGTCGTCTACCGGGTCACGGGTGAGCTCTTCTTCGCCTCCTCCAACGACCTCGTCACACAATTCGCCTACGCCACCGACCCGGAGAAGGTCGTCATCGACCTGTCCGCCACCCACATCTGGGACGCCTCCTCCGTGGCCGCCCTGGACGCGATCGAGACCAAGTACGCCCGGCGCGGCAAGAACGTCGAGATCACCGGCCTGAACAGGCCGAGTGCCCTGATCCACGAAAAGCTCAGCGGTGAACTCGCGGGGAGCCACTGACCGGAAGCTTAGGGATGCGCGAATGGGGAACCCCGCGTTGTATGGCAGATTCCGAGAAGGACAAGAAGCCGGGCGCATCCCACGCCGAGGGTTCCCAGCCGAGTGTGCGTCCCGGTTCCGACCAGCCCCAGACGATCACCGGGCCGACGCCGCCCGTGGCGCAGACCACGGGTCCGCCCACCCCCGACGAACTGGCCGACGACGACACCGACGCGGAGTCGTCCCGCCCGGACGGGGAGCGCGGCACCAGGGACTGACGCGGGCCACCGGGCAGTGACCCGCGGGGGCGTGTCACGCACGTGAGCGCCGTTGCTCAGATCGCCCAGCCGAGCGGATGCGGGTCGGGCGTGTCCGCCGTGGCGGCGGGCGGCTCACCGCCCGCCTCGTTGAAGGCGTTCAGGGCTTCGACGAGTGCCAGCCGCTCCGTCGGGCGCAGGAGCTCCACGATGGCGGCGATCTCCGACCGGCGCCGCGCCGTGACGTGCTCCACGGTGCGACGGCCCTCCTCCGTGAGCAGGAGCAGGGTCTCGCGCCGGTTGTCCGGGTTGCCCTTCCGCTCGGCGAGCCCCGCCGCGATCAGCCGGTCCACCATGCGCATGGCGGTTGACGGCGCGACCTGGAGCAGATCGGCGAGGGCCACCAGCTTCGTCGCACCCCGAGTGGCCAGCACGACCAGCATCCGGAACTGCGGGAGCGTCACCCGCTCCTCCGTACCGGCCAGGGACCGGGCGGACACGGCCACCAGCAGCCTGGAAGCGGTCAGCACCGCACGGGTGACCGCGTCCACGTCGTCCATCGCCCCCGGAACGGGGGAATCTCGCTCGGGCATGATTCCTTTCTACCGCGTCCGCGCCCCCGGCCCGCTCACACGTCCGGTTCCGCGCTCTCACCGGCCGGTCGGTGGTAGCGGAGCAACAGCATCGCGGCGTCGTCGTGGACCGGTCCGGCGGCGTGCCGCACCAGGTCGGCGCGCAGACCCTCCAGCGCCCGGTCCGCGTCTGCCTCCCTGAGCAGGGGAGCCTGTGCCCCGAGCGGGTAGAACGAACCGCTCGCGTCCCTGGTCTCCGTGACGCCGTCGGTGTAAAGCAGCATCTGGTCGCCGGGCGCGAAGGCGACCCGGTGGGCCAGCGGGCCCTCGGTGCCGTGCAGGCCGAGGCCGAGCGGCAACGCGTAGCGGGGTGGCCGGGGGAACTCGACGGAGCCGTCGTCGCGGACCAGCATCGGGCTGGGATGCCCGTAGTTGAGGATCAGGGCCTCGTGGTCCGCCCCGATTTCGGCGAGCACGGCGGTGACGAACCGCTCACCCTCCAGCTCCCGGCTCACGCTCCGCTCCAGGCGCTCGCCCAGCCCGAGCAGGTCGGGTGCGTCGTGGGCCGCTTCCCGGAACGCGCCCAGCACCACGGCGGCGGCCTCCACGGCGGCCAGCCCCTTGCCCTGGACGTCGCCCACGATCACACGAACGCCGTGGGGCGAGGCGACGACCTCGTAGAGATCGCCGCCGATGCGGGCCTCGGCCACGGCCGAGGTGTACGACACCGCCGCCCGCAGCGGTCCGGCGGTCCGCGGCACCGGCCGCAGCAGCACCCGCTGGGCGACCTCCGCGATCGACCGGACCCTGGCCAGCTCCACCTCCCGGCGTGAACGCATCACGGCGGCAGCGATGCCGGCGGCGGTGACACCCGCCACCGACGCCATCGCCGTGAAGCCGCGCCGCTCCTCGAACAGGCCGTCGTACAGGCCCAGTCCCACACACAGTGCCAGGGCCACGCCGCCGAAGACCGCGGTGCGCCGCCATCCGCCGACCAGTCCGGAGAACGCCGGGCCGAGCGAGATGAGCGGGAGAAAACCCACCCCGGGCCCGGCCACGACATCGGCGGCGGACGCCACGGTCATGGCCGCCACCGGAATCCAGGACAGCGCCGCGGGCCCGGAAGCCGGTCGCCGTTCGCCCACGCGTCCCCCTCTGGTCGATCGGTCGTCCAACCGTCACGTACGGGGGAGGGCCACCTGATGGCTACGGGGCCACTCGCCTCCCAATGTTTAGACTATGCAAGCATGGATGGCGTGGGACCTTCCGTGCGGGCTTCTTTACCGAAGCGAGGCCGAGAGGTGATCGCCCCGCGCTCGGGGCGGCGTCGCTTCCCGCGCGGACCGTGCCGAGGCTGTCCGGATGCGCCGCCGCATGCCGCTCCATACCGCCCATGTGGGGTGCCGTTCGGGCGGTGTGGACGTCCACTCTTCGCTTTCCCGGGGCGATGCCTCGGCGGCTTGCTCTCGCCTTATGTTTGCATCATGCAAGAAATGAGAGGGGAACACATGGGTGCGGCACCGGCGGCGACCGGCGGGAAGCGCTCCCTCGGCGGGACACCGCGCGGCTTCACGGCGACGCGGAGGTTCGCGCCGCCGGGCAGCGCCGCCTGGGGGGTGATGGTCGCCGCCGTGCTGGTCGGCGCGGGCGCGGGCGTGGGCTCCGTCGTCTTCCGCTGGTGCATCGACTTCTTCACCGGACTGCTGTCCGGGCATCACGACTACGCGGCGGTCCCGGGCGCGAGCAACCCTCATGTGCCCTGGCTGGGACCCTGGTTCGTGCTTCTGGCGCCGGTGCTCGGCGGCCTGCTGTACGGCCCGCTGGTGAACCGGTTCGCCAAGGAGGCCCGGGGGCACGGCGTGCCCGAGGTGATGCTCGCGGTGGCCCAGCGCGGCGGCCGGATCAGCCCGCGGGTCGCCGTCGTCAAGACGCTGGCCTCCGCGCTGACCATCGGATCGGGTGGCTCGGTGGGCCGGGAGGGTCCGATCGTGCAGATCGGCTCCGCCCTGGGTTCGACCCTCGGCCGGGTGACGAAGGCGGCCGAGGGCCGTACGAAGCTGCTGGTCGCCTGCGGTGCGGCAGGCGGAATCGCGGCCACCTTCAACGCGCCGCTGGCCGGGGTGTTCTTCGCCCTGGAACTCATCCTCGGCACCTTCTCCGCCGAGGCCTTCGGCGCGACGGTGCTGTCCAGCGTCACCGCGAGCGTCATCGGGCGGGCCGCCTTCGGTGACGTCGCCTTCCTGGAGCTGCCCGCGTTCCATGTCGATCACCTCGACCAGTACGCCCTGTTCGGTCTGCTCGGGGTCGTCGCCGCCCTGACCGGTGTCGGCTTCGCCAGGGCGCTCTATCTGATCGAGGACGCCTGCGACTGGCTCTGGCGCGGCCCCGAATGGCTCCGCCCCGCCGTCGGGGGCCTGGCCCTCGGCCTGGTCCTCCTCGCCCTGCCCCAGATGTACGGGGTGGGGTACCCCGTACTGGAGAAGGCGACCGAGGGCGGCTACGCGTTCGGCTTCCTGCTGCTGCTCCTGGCGGGCAAGGTCGTGGCCACCAGCCTCACCATCGGCATCGGCGGATCGGGCGGCGTCTTCGCCCCCAGCCTGTTCATCGGCGCCATGCTGGGTTCCGCGTACGGCATCGGCGCGGGACACGTGCTGCCGCACTCGGCCGGAGCGGTGGGCGCGTACGCCCTGGTCGGCATGGGTGCCACGTTCGCCGGGGCGGCGCGGGCACCCATCACCGCCGTGGTCATCCTCTTCGAGCTGACGGGCGAGTACTCGATCATCCTGCCCCTGATGCTGGCCGTCGTGCTGGCGACGGCCACCAGCCGCCTGCTGACCCGCGACACCGTCTACACCCTCAAGCTGCGCAGGCGCGGCATCGACCTCGAAGGCGCCGCCCCCGGCGCGCGGATCGGCGCTCAGCGCGTCGGCGCGGTCATGGAACCCCTTCCCCCCGCGCTCCCCGCCGCCACCCCCCTCACGGAGGCGGCGGCCCTGCTGAGCCTCTCCGGCCACGGCGCACTCCCCGTGGTGGACGGCGGCGGCGAGTACGTCGGCGTGGTGACCGCGCGGGCGGTGGCCGAAGCCCTCTCCGACCAGCCGGACACCGTCCCGTCCAGCGTCGGCCGGCTCGCCGAGTCGCCCGACCCCGTCACCGCCGACCAGCCACTGGCCCAGGCGCTGCACACCCTGATCTCGGCCGCGGGCACCGGGGTCCCCGTGCTCGACACCGAACAGGGCGGTCCCGTCGGCTGGCTCAGCCACCAGAGTGCGCTGCGCGCGGTGGGCTCCGGCGGCCCCGCACCGGCCGGATGAACGCGTCCCCCGGGCCGGGACCACCGTCGAACGGATCCTGACCGACAACGGCGCCTGCCACCGTCCCCGCCGCGACCGGCACACGGCGTCGGCATCGGCCGGGACCGCCCCCGGGCGGACCCGCCCCCACCGGCCCCGGAGCAACGGCACGGCCGAGCGCCTCAACCGCGCCCCGCGCCCCGCGCCCCGCGACCCCCGGCACCTGCACCCCGCGCCCCCTCACCCCACCCGCAGCAGCAACACCGTCCGCCCCGGCACCACGATCTCCGTCCCCGCCTCGAACACCGTCCCCGGGGCCGTGTCCTGTCGTTCCGCCGACGTGTCCACCAGGACCTCGTAGCGCTCGGCCCAGGGCGCGGCGGGGAGGACGAAGGGGGTCGGGGTGTCGCCGGCGTGGAGGACGGTGAGGAAGCTGTCGTCCAGGACGGGGGCGCCGCGTTCGTCGCGGCCGGGGATGTCGCGGCCGGAGAGGTACATGCCGAGGGTGGCGGCGGGGGCGTACCAGTCGCCCTCGGTCATCTCGGCGCCGCGTGCGGTGAACCAGGCGAGGTCCCGCAGGCCGTCCGCCGAGTGGGGGCGGCCGGAGAAGAAGGCCCGCCGGTGCAGCACCGGGTGGGCGTGGCGCAGCGCGATCAGCCGGGACGTCAGCTCGAACAGGGGCCGCCACTCCGGGTCGTCCAGCAGCGACCAGTCCAGCCAGCTGATCTCGCTGTCCTGGCAGTACGCGTTGTTGTTGCCGCGCTGGGTGCGGCCCAGCTCGTCGCCCGCGACCAGCATCGGCACGCCCGTGGACAGCAGCAGCGTGGTCAGCAGGTTCCGCAACTGGCGGCGGCGCAGCGCCCGTACCCCGGTGTCGTCGGTCTCGCCCTCGGCGCCGCAGTTCCAGGACCGGTTGTCGTCCGTGCCGTCCCGGTTGCCCTCGCCGTTGGCGTCGTTGTGCTTCCCCTCGTACGAGACCAGGTCGCGCAGGGTGAAACCGTCGTGCGCGGTGACGAAGTTGACCGAGGCGTACGGACGGCGCCCGCCCCAGGCGTACAGGTCGCTGGAGCCGGACAGCCGGTACCCCATCTCGCGCACGTCGGGCAGCGCGTGCCGCCAGAAGTCGCGCACGGCGTCCCGGTAGCGGTCGTTCCACTCGGTCCACAGCGGCGGGAACGCGCCGACCTGATAGCCGCCCGAGCCGATGTCCCAGGGTTCCGCGATCAGCTTCACCCGGCGCAGCACCGGGTCCTGGGAGATGACCGCGAGGAACGGGGAGAGCATGTCCACGTCGTGCATGGAGCGGGCCAGCGCCGCCGCGAGGTCGAAGCGGAAGCCGTCCACGCCCATCTCGGTCACCCAGTAGCGCAGCGAGTCGGTGATCAGCCGCAGCACCTGAGGCTGCACCACGTGCAGGGTGTTCCCGCAGCCCGTGTAGTCGGCGTAGCGGCGGGCGTCGTGCTGGAGGCGGTAGTAGCCCCGGTTGTCGATGCCCTTCAGGGAGAGCGTCGGGCCGAGTTCGCCCGCCTCGGCGGTGTGGTTGTAGACCACGTCGAGGATGACCTCGATCCCGGCCGCGTGCAGCGCGCGCACCATCCGCTTGAACTCGCCCACCTGCTCACCGGTGGTGCCGGAGGCCGCGTAGGCGGCGTGCGGGGCGAAGTAGCCGATGGAGTTGTAGCCCCAGTAGTTCTTCAGGCCGCGCCGCAACAGGTGGTCCTCGTGCGCGAACTGGTGCACCGGCAGCAGCTCCACCGCCGTCACGCCCAGCTTCACCAGATGCTCGACCGCCGCCGGGTGCGCGAGCCCCGCGTACGTGCCGCGCAGCTCCTCGGGGATGCCGGGGTGCAGCTTGGTGAAGCCGCGCACGTGCAGCTCGTAGATCACCGAGTCCGCCCACGGCGTCTTCGGCCGCCGGTCGTCCGCCCAGTCGTCGTCGTCGTGGACAACGACACCCTTCGGCACGTACGGCGCCGAGTCCCGGTCGTCGCGCACGGTGTCCGCGACCGGCTGGTCCGGCCAGTCCCGGACATGCCCGTACACCTCCGGCGGCAGCCGGAACTCGCCGTCCACCGCACGGGCGTACGGGTCCAGCAGCAGCTTCGCCGGGTTCCAGCGGGCGCCGGTCCACGGGTCCCAGCGGCCCGCCACCCGGTATCCGTACCGCTGGCCGGGCCGGACGCCGGGGACGAAGCCGTGCCAGATCTCGTGGGTCAGCTCGGTCAGCGGGACCTGTGTCTCGCGGCCCCGCTCGTCGAAGAGGCAGAGCCGGACCGCCTCCGCGCCGCCCGCCCACAGCGCGAAGTTGGTGCCCGCCACCCCGTCGGGGCCGACCCGGAACCGCGCCCCCAGCGGGGTCGGGGCGCCCGGCCACACCGGCACGGCAGGGGCCGGGGCGCGACGGGCGCCGCCCCGGACGGCTGTCGCCGGGACCCCGCCCCCGGCCGTCCGCCCCTCGGACAGTGCCCGCTGCTCGGCTGCGCTCGTCACCAGTCGGCCCCTCTTCCCGGGGGTGCCGCCGGCACCCGCTGCCGCCGGGGAGCCACGACGCCGGCGCCCCGTACGGGTGCACCCCGACGGGACGGACGCGGGCGTGGCGGCTCCCCATCGCGTCGTCCTTTCCACAGTTCTGCCCAGCCCCGGCCTCGCACTCACGTTTCCCCGGAGCGGGCCGCGTCGTTGAGTCCGGCGTGACGTACCTAAAGGGACGCGCGCGGCGCGCGGGGGCCGCGCTGGCGGCGGCAGTGACATGGGCGACTGTGCTGGCGGGCTGCTCCGCCGGAGGGTCCGGGGGACTCGACGTGGACCGGATGCTCGGCAAGCCGAGGGCACCCGAGGACGCCATCCGGATCAGCCCCGGCGACGGGGAGAAGGGCGTCCGTCCGGGTGAACACCTGACGGTACGGGTGCCGGACGGACGGCTGGAGAAGGTGAAGGTCGTCAGGGAACTGGACGCGCGGGCGACCGCCGTCCCCGGCCATCTCGGCGCGGACGGCCGGAGCTGGGAACCCGACGACCCGAAGCTGTCCCTGGCCGCCCGCTACACCGTGGACGCCGTCGCGCGCGACGGCGACGGCCGCCGCTCCGCCCGGCACACCACGTTCACCACGCAGGTCCCGGCGGAACGCTTCATCGGCTACGTGACCCCGGAGAACCGTGCCACGGTCGGCACCGGGATGATCGTCTCCCTCGCGTTCAACCGGGAGATCACCGACAAGGCCGCCGTGGAGCGCGCCGTACGGGTCACCGCGAAGCCGGGCGTGGAGATCCGCCCGCACTGGTTCGGCAAGGACCGCCTGGACTTCCGTCCCGAGCGGTACTGGAAGCCCGGTACCGAGGTCACCGTGGACCTCGGCCTGCGCGACGTGGAGGGCGCACCCGGCGTCTACGGGCTCCAGTCCCGCAGCTTCTCCTTCACCGTGGGCCGCAGCCAGACCTCCCTGGTGGACGCCGCCCGGCACATGATGCAGGTCCGCCGCGACGGCGAGCTCCTCGCCACCGTGCCCATCACGGCGGGCGCCCCGAAGACCACCACCTACAACGGCAAGATGGTGGTGATGGAGATGCTCGAAGTGACCCGGATGAACGGTCAGACCGTCGGCTTCGGCGGCGAGTACGACATCCCCGACGTGCCGCACGCCATGAAGCTCACCGACTCCGGCACCTTCCTGCACGGCAACTACTGGTCCCCGGAGGCCCCCGGCGAGGTCAACGTCAGCCACGGCTGCGTCGGCCTGCGCGACGTCAAGGGCGGCAGCTCCGACACCCCGGCGGGCTGGTTCTACGACCGCAGCCTCGTCGGTGACGTGGTCGAGGTCGTCAACAGCCAGGACCGGACGGTCTCCCCGGAGAACGGGCTCGGCGGCTGGAACATGGGCTGGCGGGAATGGAAAGCGGGCGGTGCGGTGAAGTAACCGTAGAGGGTTCGGGGTTGGGGCGTCCGGGCGGGCCGAAGTTGCGACGCAACGGTGACATTCGGCGGACGTCCCGCCCCGTACCAGGCGGTTAGCATGCGCACACCAGTGTGGCGGGGAGCGGGCCGGGACCATTCCCGGCGAGGGGAGAACGAGTGAACATACGGCCTGTATCGGGGGCGTCGGCGGCGGGCCGACGACGGGGCCGAGCGGGGGCGGCGCTCCTCACGGGCGCACTGCTGGTGACGCTCGGAGCCTGTGGCGGCGGGGGCGGTTCGCACCCCGAGGGCAAGGACGGCGGCGGCAAGGAGCCGCGCGGCGCGCAGACCACGCAGTCGGCCGCGGCCCTCACCATCGCGCCGAAGCAGGGCGCCGAGAACGTGGACACCACGGGCGCGCTGAAGGTCATGGTCGCCAAGGGCAGGCTGACCGAGGTGACCGTCAAGGACGGCAGGGGCGCGAAGGTCGAGGGCGCGATATCCGGGGGCGGCGCCACCTGGACGCCGTCCGCCCATCTGGCCGCCGGGACCACCTACTCGGTCCACGCGGTCGCCAAGGACTCCGCGGGGCGCACCTCCGCCGAGGACTCCCGCTTCACCACCCTCACGCCGAAGAACACCTTCATCGGGCGGTTCACCCCCGAGGACGGTTCCACGGTCGGCGTGGGCATGCCGTTCTCGGTCCGCTTCACACGGGGCATCACGCACCCGGCGGACGTCGAGAAGGCCATCCGCGTCACGACCGACCCGCCCGTGGACGTCGAGGGCCACTGGTTCGGCAACGACCGCCTGGACTTCCGCCCCGAGCACTACTGGAAGTCCGGCACCAAGGTCACCGTCGCGCTGAACCTGGACGGCGTGAAGGGCCGCGACGGCGTCTACGGCAAGCAGCACAAGACGGTGTCCTTCACCATCGGCCGCGACCAGGTGTCCGTCGTGGACGCCAAGAAGCACGTCATGAAGGTCACCCAGGACGGCAGGACCGTCCGCACCATCCCCGTCACCACCGGCAAGCCCGGCTACGAGACGTGGAACGGGCGGATGGTGATGAGCGAGAAGCTCACCGTCACCCGCATGAACGGCGAGACGGTCGGCTACGGCGGCGAGTACGACATCAAGGACGTGCCGCACGCCATCCGCCTTACCGACTCCGGCACCTTCATCCACGGCAACTACTGGGGCGGCGGCGCCTTCGGCAACTACAACGCCAGCCACGGCTGTGTCGGCCTGCGCGACGTGCGGGGCGGCTACAGCAAGAGCGTCCCGGCGGCCTGGTTCTTCAACCACTCGATGGTCGGGGACGTGGTCGAGGTGAAGAACTCCCACGACCGCACGGTGGACCCGGCCAACGGCCTCAACGGCTGGAACATGTCCTGGGCCGACTGGAAGAAGTGACGTTCCGTCCCCCGCCCGCCCCGTGACGGCGCGGACGGGGGACGGTGCGGACGAGGGCTGATGGGGGCGGACCCGGTGCTGTGACCCACGGCACCGGGTCCGCCGTCGTTAGTGACCGTTAACCTGCTCTGCATGACCGTCACTCTCGAAGTAGCCGAAGGCGTCGGCACGCTGCGCCTGGACCGTCCGCCGATGAACGCGCTGGACGTCGCCACGCAGGACCGGCTCAAGGAACTCGCCGAGGAGGCCACGCGCCGCGACGACGTGCGCGCCGTGGTGATCTACGGCGGGGAGAAGGTGTTCGCGGCGGGCGCGGACATCAAGGAGATGCAGGACATGGACCACACCGCGATGGTCCTGCGCGCCCGTGGCCTCCAGGAGGCGTTCACCGCCGTCGCCCGCATCCCCAAGCCCGTCGTCGCCGCCGTCACCGGCTACGCCCTCGGCGGCGGCTGTGAACTCGCGCTGTGCGCGGACTTCCGGATCGCCGCCGAGAACGCCAAGCTCGGCCAGCCCGAGATCCTGCTCGGCCTGATCCCCGGCGCGGGCGGCACCCAGCGGCTGCCCCGGCTGATCGGCCCGTCCAGGGCCAAGGACCTCATCTTCACCGGCCGCATGGTGAAGGCCGACGAGGCGCTCTCGCTCGGCCTGGTGGACCGGGTCGTCCCGGCCCCCGAGGTGTACGGGCAGGCGCACGCCTGGGCCGCCCGGCTCGCCCGCGGCCCGGCCCTCGCGCTGCGCGCCGCGAAGGAGTCGGTGGACGCGGGTCTGGAGACCGACATCGACACCGGCCTCACCGTCGAACGCGGCTGGTTCGCCGGGCTGTTCGCCACCGAGGACCGGGAGCGGGGGATGCGGAGCTTCGTGGCGGAGGGGCCGGGCAAGGCCGAGTTCAGCTGACCGGAGCACGACCGGGACGCGCGCACGGGGACCCGGCACCCGAGAAGCTTCAGCATTGAACTTTTCGGTGAACTTCCCGGACAGCCCTTGCAATTGACGCGTTGTCTCATCCGGCTCCCTCGGCGGGGCGGTTTGTGGCAGCCTTGGTCCACCGTAAGCCTGCCTCGTCGAGGGAGTTGTGCGATTGCCAGGCCATGAGCTTTCGCCGCAGGTCAGCCCGGTCGTGCCCGACGCCGCTGTGCCGTCGGCATATGCCGGGGGACTGGAGCGGGACGGGGGCGTACAGGGGGCGTATTCCGCCGGAACGCCCACGCGGGCCGCCGGGGACGGCCATCATGGGGGCATGGCGGGGCTGGAGGGTATCGAACAGCCGCGGGGACAGAGCCGTGCTGCCGCGGCACGCTGGTCGCCCGCGGTGGAGGACGAACAGGGCCTCAAGGCACTGGAGTTGTTCGGCAACCCGGCCGACGCAGAGGTGATCCTGCCGTCCCGTCCGGAGTCCGCCGCCACCGCCCGCCGCCTCGCCCAGATCGTCGTCCTGCGCCACTGGGCCCTCACCCCCAGGATGACCGAGGACACCGTCCTCCTCGTCTCCGAACTCGTCGGCAACGCGGTACGGCACACTGGCGCCCGCCTCTTCGGCCTCCGGATGCGCCGCCGCCGCGGCTGGGTCCGCGCGGAGGTCCGCGACCCCTCGCGCGGGCTGCCCTGTCTGATCCCGGTCCAGGAGACCGACATCAACGGCCGCGGCCTGTTCCTGGTGGACAAACTCGCCGACCGCTGGGGCGTGGACCTGCTGCCGCGCGGCAAGACCACGTGGTTCGAGATGCGGGTGCTGGACCGGTAGACCGGTGGACCTGTAGTAGACCGGTTGACCGGGAGCGCCCTCCGCCCGGACTCGGTCCTCCCGCCCGGCGGGCGCGCGGACACGAACCCCGGCCGTACGGCATTTCCGGCCCCGCACCCCTTAAATGGTGCGGGTGACCACGCCCCCTCCACGCGGCGCCGCCCGCCGCACCCGCGGACACCTCCGCACGTGGCTCCTCGCCGCCGTCTGCTTCGCCGCGCTCGCCGGGACCGCCGCCTGCGCCGGAACACCCCGGCACGAGGAGCAGACGTTCGGCAGCGCGCCCCCGGACCAGCCCGGACCGCGCACCGACGGGCATCCCCCCGGCACCCCGCTGCCCGGCATGCCCCCGGTGGCCGACCCGTCCGACGTGTACGGCGCCGACCGCCGACTGGCCGCCGCCGTACGGGACTTCCCGGCCCGCGTCTACGTGCCCGACTCCGGCTCGGACACCGTCAGCGTCATCGACCCGGCGAGCTACCGGGTCGTCGGCACCATCCGGGTCGGCCACCGCCCGCAGCACGTGGTGCCGTCCTGGGATCTGAGGACGCTCTGGGTCGGCAGCGACCTCGGCGACACCCTCACCCCCATCGACCCGCGCACCGGCCGGGCGGGCACCCCGGTGCCGGTCCCCGACCCGTACAACCTGTACTTCACCCCCGACGGCCGCTACGCGGTCGTCCTCGCCGCCGACGACCGGCGGATCGTCCTGCTCGACGCGCACACCATGAAGGAGGTCCGCTCGGTCCCGCTGGACTGCGCGGGCGCGGGCCACGCCGACTTCTCCGCGGACGGCCGCTACTTCGTCGTCTCCTGCGAGGGCGGCGGCACCCTGCTCAAGGTGGACACCGCGCGGATGGAGGTGGTCGCCCGGCGCGTCCTGCCGCACACCGGCGCGATGCCGCAGGACGTACGCCTCGCCCCGGACGGCAGCCGGTTCCTCGTCGCGGACGCCGCCGCGAACGGCCTGTGGATTCTGGACGGCGCCGCCTTCTCCGAGCCCTCGTTCGTCCCCACCGGAAAGGGCGCCCACGGGCTGCACATCAGCCGCGACTCCCGCGAGCTCTACGTCTCCAACCGGGCCGAGGGCACCGTCTCCGTCTACGACTTCGCCAAGCACCGGGTCACCCGGAAGTGGCGGCTGCCCGGCGGCGCCAGCCCCGACACCGGCGGCGTCTCGGCCGACGGCCGCGTCCTGTGGCTCTCCGGCCTCCACCACTCCGTCGTCTACGCCATCGACACCCGCACCGGCGTCCAGCTCGCCCGCGTCAAGGTCGGCAGCGCCCCGCACGGTCTGGCCGTCTACCCCCAGCCGGGCCGCTACTCACTGGGTCACACGGGGATCCTGCGCTGAGCCGTGACGGCTCAGCGCGGCACCGTGCTCCGGGGCAGGCTCCGGCGTGGGGTCCGGGTACGGCAGCAGGGCTTCGGCGCCCACGGGGACGTACCCGGCCGCCAGGAACGCGCGCAGGCTGCGGGCGTTGCCGGGGGAGACCTGGGCCCAGACGGGACCATCGGCCAAGTGCCGTGCGTTGAAGGCCAGTTGATGCCCGAGACCGGGTCTGGGTGCGGTTCCGGTGCGCGCCTCGGAGTGCTGTCGTACCCCGTCGTCCACCTCGACCGACACCTCCAGCCGCCCGGCGACGCCGTACCCGAGGACCAGGACGCCGCCGTCCGCCCGCCAGGCCCGTACGCCGTCGCGGCGGGTCCGGGCACGACCGACGCGCGGGTGCGTGCTCCCGTCGGCCGCCCGCAGCGCCAGGGTCGGCGGGCCGGGCAGCGGGGTCGCGGTGAGCAGCACGTCCACGGTGTCGCAGACCCGCCCGGTACGGGCCTGGAGCGCGGCCAGGAACGCGGGGCTCAGCGGCGCGGCGAGCGGGTCGGCGCCGGTGGCGGCCAGCGCGGCGCGCACCCACTCCGGGTCCTCGTCGGTGAACACCACCGAGTGCCCGGTGAAGGCCAGCACCCCGGCGTCCCGCTCCCCGGCCTGCGGCACGACCACCGTGCGTCCGTCGGCCGGGGGGAGGCAGCCGCTCCCCACCGCGGCCACCACGTCCCGCAGATCCTCCATCGTGTCCTCCTCGGACTCCCGCCCGTACCAGGGCTTCGGAGCGCCCGGAGAGCCGCGTGCGGGCAGCCGCCGTACGGGGAAGAGTACGGGCGCCGTACTGAGGAGAGGGGTGCGGCCGTTAATCTGACCAGCGTCAGTACGCCGATGGGGCGTGGCAAGCACGAACACAAAGGGGCGGATCGGTGGCGGACATCGAGGAAGCGCGCAAGGAGTTCCAGCGGATCGACGCGGACGGGGACGGGTTCATCACCGCCGCCGAGTTCAAGTCGGCCCTCGCGCAGGGCGGCGACTGGAACGTCACCGACACGGTGGCCGAGGCCATCATCAAGAGCCGGGACATCGACGGCGACAAGGTGCTGTCGTTCGACGAGTTCTGGACGTACCTGAGCAAGTAGCCGACGCGGCCGGGAGGGGCGTCCCTCCCGGCATGCGCGGGGCGTGCGCGGAGCGTGCGTGGGGTCGGGGTCACCCGTTCGAGTGAGCGGCGGAGTAGTGACCGGAGCGGTGGGGTTCTGGCGGGCGGGGCGGACGTATGCACGCGCACACACCGCGCGGGGCGGCGGCCGTCCGGGACGGCAGCGACGACCTGAGCAGGAGGCCCTCATGAAGATCGGCATCATCGGCGCGGGCAACATCGGCGGCAACCTCACCCGGCGGCTCACCGCCCTCGGCCACGACGTGTCCGTGGCCAACTCCCGCGGCCCGGAGACCCTGCGGGACCTGGCCGAGGAGACCGGCGCGACCCCGGTGCGCGCCGGGGAGGCCGCGCGGGGCGCGGAGATCGTGGTCGTCACCGTCCCGCTGAAGCGGGTGCCCGACCTGCCCGCCGGGCTGTTCGACGGCGCGGCCGAGGGCGTCGCGGTCATTGACACCGGCAACTACTACCCGCGCGAGCGGGACGGCCGTATCGACGCCGTCGAGGACGACGGCGTCACCGAGAGCCGCTGGACCGAACGGCACCTCGGCCACCCGGTCGTCAAGGCGTTCAACGGCACCTACGCGGCCGACATCCTGGACCGCGCCCGCCCGGCGGGCGACCCCGACCGCATGGCACTGCCCGTCGCGGGCGACGACGAGGCGGCCAAGCGGGCCGTCCGCGACCTGATCCACGCGCTCGGCTTCGACACCGTGGACGCGGGCGGCCTGGACGACTCCTGGCGCCAGCAGCCCGGCACCCCCGTCTACGGCCTGCGCGGAGGCGTGGACGCGGTGCGCGCGGCGCTGTCGGCGGCCACGGAGGAACGCCCGGAGGAGTTCCGGGCCTGACCCCGCGCCGACCCCGCGCGCACCGGACGGCTACGGCGTGGCCCACTCCTTCAGCGCGGCCTTGCTGGAGAAGTCGGCCACGTTCGTGTCGTGCGGGGTGCTCGTGTACTGGTGGAAACGCCACTTCGCCTTGATCCGGGGATGCCCGGCGCCGACGTAGTCCGCGATCCACAGGCCGTCGCCCGCGTACGACGTGGTGTCGAGGTCCAGCCAGAACGTGCGGTTGCAGTACAGCAGCACCCGGTTGTGCGGGCGGAGCTTCTTCAGCGCCCGGATGAACTGGTCCTTCTCCGCGTTGCTCGCGTGCGTCCCCTCGCCGGTCGTCTCCCAGTCCACGGCGAGGATGTCCCCGGCCCGCTCGGGCGCGTGGCTCACGAAGTACTCCGCCTGCGCGGTGATGTTCCCCGGCCACAGGAAGTGGTAGAAGCCCACCACCAGCCCGGCGTCCCGCCCGTGCTTCGTCTGGGCCGCCAACCTCGGATTCACATACGACCGCCCCTCCGTCGCCTTCACGAAGACGAACGAAAGCCCTTCGGTCCCGTACGAGGCCGACTGATACGCGCTGACATCGATGCCGTGGAGCATGGAACGACTCCCTGAAGTGCCGGATGGAGGACAGGAGTTGCCTGTCCTATGCCCGCCCCGGCGCGGGTGACCCCCGTGAGCACGGGTGAATCTCCCGCCCCGGGCATCCCGTGACCGGACATCCGGTCACGCCGGTACGGGCCGCGCCTGCCGCCGGGGTGCGGTCAGGCGTCCGCCGCGGGCGAGGGCCGCCACGGCGGTCGCGCAGGCCGCGCCGGTCAGGGCCAGCGCGGTCCAGGTGATCCAGGTGGCGTCGTGATCGCGCGCGTAGTCCCAGAGAGCGCCCGTTCCGAGGTTGCCCAGCGTGATGCCGAGACCGGAGACGGTGTTGTAGAGGCCGTAGTGGGTGGCGACCAGCCTGTTGCCGGAGAGGGCCACCACGGTGTCCATCTCGAAGGGGTACACGACCGCGGAGCAGGCGGCGAGCAGCGCGACGGCCGCCACCAGCGCCACCAGGACGGCCGTCGGGGAGGCGCGCGGGCTCAGGGCGGGCGGGACGAAGGCGAGCCCCATCCCGAACAGGCCCCGTACCAGCGCCTGTTCGGGTGTCCAGCGCTTCTTGGCCCAGCCCGTGAGCCGCAGTTGGCCCAGCACCGCGACCCCGGCGGACACCACGAAGAGCCCGGTGGTGGCCGCCGTCCCCCGGCTGCCGAGGGCGTCCGAGGCGGCGAGCGGCAGAGCCAGATAGACCTGGAAGGTCAGGACGTACGAGCCGATCATGGCGGCGGAGAAGAGCAGGAACGGCCGGTTGGCCACCACGCCGCGCCACTGGGCCACCACACTCTCCCGGCCGGTGTCCGCCGCGGACCGGGGCCGCGCGGGCAGGGTGCGCCACTGGAGCAGGGTGAGCACGGCGAACACCGCCGACGCGACCGTGCAGACGAGCCGGAAGTCGGCCGCCAGCAGGGCGAGTCCGACGAGCGGACCGAGCAGCATCCCCGCCTGGTAGTACACGTTGAAGGTGGCGAAGGCGTCCACCCGGCGCTCACCCGCCTCGGCGGCCAGGTGCGCGCGGACGGCCGGGTTGAACAGGGCGCCCGCGAACCCGGTCGCCGCGGAGGCGGCGAGCAGCGCGGGCAGGTTGTCCACCCAGCCCAGCAGCGCGAAGCCGAGGGTGCGCAGCAGGCACCCGGCCATGATGGGCATCCTGCACCCGAACCGGTCGGCGAGGGTGCCGCCGATCAGGAACATGCCCTGCTGCGAGAAGTTGCGCACGCCCAGCACGAGCCCCACCGCCCAGGCGGCGAGCCCGAGTCCGTCGGACAGATGGGCCGCCAGGTAGGGCATGAGCATGTAGAACGCGAGGTTGATGGCGAACTGGTTGGCCATCATCAGCCGGGCCCCCGCGGGGAAGGAGCGTGTCTGCCGCCAGAGCCGCCTCATCGGACCGCCCCCACGAGGTCGCCGTGCGCCGCCAGGGGATCGCTGACGCGGGTGCACCGGGTCCAGCGGGTCACCACCCGCTCGCCGGGGGCGGCGAGTTCGTCGGGGTCGTCGGCGGGCGGCCGGCCGAGGAGGTCGTGCCGACGGCAGTACGCGTCGTCGTAGACCGTGCCGACGTACCGCTGCGGTCCGTCCGGGAAGACGGCGGCGACCCGGTTCTCGGGCGGCAGGGTGCGCGCCAGCCAGCGCGCGGCGAGGGCGACCGCGCCGACGCTCCAGCCGCCGGTGGCGTAGTGGTGCCGGGCCAGTCGGCGGGCGGCCCACACCGCCTCGGGCGCCGCCACCCAGTGCACCTCGTCGAACAGGTCGTAGGCGACGTTGCGCGGGTGGATGCTGGAGCCGAGGCCGCGCATCAGGCGCGGGGCGGCGGGCTGGCCGAAGATGGTCGAGCCGGTGGTGTCCACGCCGACGATCCGCAGCCCGGGCAGCTGCTCGCGCAGGACGGAGCCGACGCCCGCGGAGTGGCCGCCCGTGCCCACCGAGACCACCAGGGTGTCGATCCGGCCGAGCTGGGCGAGGAGTTCGCGGGCCAGCGGAGCGTACGCGGCGACGTTGTCCGGGTTGTTGTACTGGTCGGGGCACCACGCGTCCGGATGGGCGCCGAGCAGCTCCTCGACCCGTTCGCGCCGGGCCTCCTGCCAGCCGCCCTCCGGGTGCGGGACGGTGACCAGGTCCACCTCGGCGCCGTACGCGGTGAGCAGGCCGGTCATCATCGGTTCCATGCCGGGATCGGTGACGACGGTGACGGGGTGGCCGTAGGCGGCCCCGGCCAGCGCGAGCCCCAGGCCGAGCGTTCCGGACGTGGACTCGATGATGCGCGCACCGGGCGGCAACTGTCCGCGCTCGCGCGCGGCGCGCACCATGTGCAGGGCCGTACGGTCCTTGATGCCACCGGGGTTGTGCCCTTCGAGCTTCGCCCAGAAGCCGGTTCCGGCGGCGGTGAACGGGGCTCCGATCCACAGCACGGGCGTGTTGCCGACCAGACCGGCGGGGGTGTGCAGCGGGTACTTGGCGTCGGCCAAGACCTGGGCCGCGGGCAGGGACGGGGGAGTTCGGACGGGGTCGCTCATGGCGCACTGCTCCTCCGGCCGGGCACCGCGGACGGGTGCTCGGCCGCGTGTCGGGCGAGGGGGGATGACGATCGGCTGCCGACGTGCCCGGCCGTCGGCCGGGACACGGGGTCCGATCAGGTCCGCCAGCTGCCGAGCAGAGCGCGCGCGGGCCCGGCCGCGCGCACCACCGGAAGGAGCCCGGCGGCGGCCCCCGGCGCCGGGCGCGGCTCCGCTCCGAGCCGTACGAAGGGCAGCGCGGCGGACCCGGGCCCCGGCTCCGCGTCCCGGGGCGGCGCGAGCGTGGGCTCGTCCAGCCCCTCGCACCGCGTCCCCCCGTCCGGCACGGGCGCCCGTTCCCCGGCCCCACCGCCCGCCCACGCGGCGAACGGCCCGCCCGCACCCCCACTCTGCGTGGCCGCCACGGGCACGTCCGCCCTCATCCCGGCAACCGCCACAGGTCCGTGCGCACAGCCCAGAACATGCAGAAGAGCGGCCAGCAACACGACGGCAACCGCCCCGGCCCACGGCAGGGAGCGGCTGTCACGCGCGAACGACTGGACCCTCACAGACACGAAGAGTAGTCATACGGCAACAAAAAGTCGCCGCAGGCGTGCACGACCCGGCCGGTCCACCCTCGCCCCGACCCGCGCACGGTACGGCCCCGCTGTCCGCGTATCACCACCACGAGTGAACCGAGGCCCCGTGATCTGCGGGATCGAGGCTCCGTTCAGTGCCGGTCGGAGTGCGCGGTAGCGGAATAGCCGTCGTGCCAGGCCGCTTTGGCTCCGGAGTCGCCGATCCTGTAGACCTGCACGACGGCACCGGCGCCGACGGCGAGGGCCAGGACGGCGGCGGCGACGCGTACGGGAACGGAGACCGGCGCGGGCCGCGCCGTGCCGGTCCGGGTGGCCCGGCGGTACACCCACCACACTCCGGTGGCCAGCAGGAACAGTCCGAGCACCCACGGCAGGAGTTGGTCACCGAGTTCCGCGTGCTTGCGCACCAGAGGATCGCTGTCCACATGCCGCTCCAGCCACTCCCCGGCGTGTGTCGTCAGGGGCACGCTGATCAGGGAGACGAGAGCCAGGACCGGCAGGGCGAGACCGAACCGGCGCATGACGGGCGGGAAGGCGGCGCTCGCGATGAGTGCGAGAGCGGTCAGGGGCACGAGGACCACGACGGCGTGGACCAGCAGAATGTGCGCGGGTATGCCATTGATCAGATCGGGTCCCACGGGATCTCCTTGGTGGTGGCGTTGTGCGAGGGGCCGGCGAGAAACGGCGGCCGTGAGGTTCGGAAGCCGGTGTCGTGCCGTGGGGAGGTGCGCGTCCCCGCCGGGGGGCCGACGCGGCTCCCGCGCTACGTCTCATGGGCGCCGAACCCCGTGGTGCGCCAGGTCCGGCCGTCGGGCAGGACGGCCAGGGCCTCGTAGCCGTCCAACCGCTCGACCCACTCGCGCGCGCCGTCGCCTCGGGCGAAGGCCGCGGTGGCGTAGGCGTCGGTCAGCGTGAGCCCCGGTCCCACGAGGGTGAGCGAGGCGATGGCGGTGGCGGGTCCGCCGGTGTGCGGGTCGAGGATGTGGGCCCCGCGTTCGCCGGTTCCGGACGTGGCGACGGCCAGGTCGTGCGCGGCGGTGACCACGCAGACCAGTTCGCCCGGACGACGGGGGTCCGCGACGCCGACGCGCCAGGGCCGGCCGGGAGCGGGCCGGCCGCGGAACTGGAGGTCCCCGCCGCCGTTCACGCAGATGCGGCGTGCGCCGGCGTCGTGGAGGATCTGGGCCGCTCTCTGGGTGGCCCAGCCCTTGACGAGCCCGGACGGGTCGAGGTGCCCGGCGGGGACGGTGCTGAACCAGCCGTCGCTGTCCTGGCCGACTCGATCGCACAGGGTCAGGACCTCGTGGACCTCGGGCGGGCAGTCCTCGACAGTGATCTCTCCGCGCTCCAGGCGGCTGATGTGGCTGTCGGGGCGGTAGGTGGAGAACACGGCGTCAACGTGGTGCAGGTGGCGTACGGCCGCGTCGAGCGCGCGGCGCAGCGCGGGGGTCTCCCGGTCGCGGACGTCGAAGGAGAAGACCGTGCCCATGACGTGTTCGACGTGGCGCAGGCCGTATACGGCGGTGTCAGGCATGGGCCTTGTCCAGGGCGCTCTGCAGGGACTCCGCGTAGCCCTGACTGGTGTAACTGGCTCCGGAGACCGCGTCGATGTGCGCGCTCTGGGCGCCGAGCGCCTCACGGGTGAGGCGGGGCAGGGCGTAGGAGGCGATCTCCTGGTCGCGACCGCTCTGATCCGGTGCCTGGAGGACCTTGACCGCGGTGATCCTTCCCTTCGCCAGGGTGACGGCGACCTGGACCGCCCCGTACTGGGTCGGTACGGCGTCACCGGTGAAGGTGCCCGTCCTCGCGGCGGACCCGGAGCCCGTCGCGGTGGGCACGGGGGTACGGGGCGAGGGTGAACCGGACTGGAGGGCGGGGAGCTGGTGGGGTTTGAGGGCGAGGAGCGTGACGACGAGGGCGCTGGCTCCGCCGGTGGTGAGAAGGGCTCGGCGCATGGGGTCTCTCCCTAGAAGGCGAACGACTCGTGGTGGATGCGCCGCGAGGGGACACCGGCGTCGCGCAGGGCCGTGAGGGCCGCCTGTGTCATGCCGGGCGGGCCGCACAGATAGACGTCGTGGGCCGCCAGGTCGGGGACCAGGGCGTTCAGGGCGTGGGCGGTGAGAGGCGAGGAGTGGGCGGCGGGTTCATCGACGACGTAGCGCACGGTCCCGCCCCGGCGGGCGGCTATCGCGTCGAGCTCGGCGCGCAGTGCCAGATCCTCGACGCGCCGTGCCCGGTAGACGAGGGTGACCTGTCCGGGGAGCGTCTCGAACAGGGCGCGCAGCGGGGTGATGCCGACGCCGCCGGCCAGCAGCAGCACCTTGGAGGCGGAGCGGCGGTTCGCGGTGAGGCTGCCGTACGGTCCTTCGGCCCAGACGCGGGTGCCCGGACGCAGCCGGGCCAGAGCGGAGCTGTGGGTGCCGGCGCTCTTGACCGTGATCCGCAGAAGTCCGTTCCGCGCGGGGGCCGAGAGCGAGTAGGGGTTCGCCGTCCACCACAGGCCGGGGGCCCAGAAGCGCCAGCGCAGGAACTGGCCCGGATCGCCCCCCAGCTCCAGCAGGTGCTGCCCGGTCAGGTGGACGGAGACGACACCGGGTGCCTCGGGGTGGACGGCGACCACCCGCAGGCGGTGCCGGAATCCGCGCCGCACGGGAGTGACGAAGCGGTACCACGCCACCAGGACGGCGACCGTGAGGAACAGCGTGTACCAGGCCGCCTGGGCGGGGCGGTTGCCGACGAAGTCGGCGCCGTTGCTCAGCTGGTGTCCGAAGGAGAGGAAGACGGCCAGGTAGGTGGCGAAGTGCAGGTAGTGCCAGGTCTCGTAGCTCATCCGCCGTCGGGCGGCGCGGGCCGAGAGGACGGCGGTGAGCAGGAACAGCAGGAATCCGGCCGTGCCCTTGAGGAGATCGGGGTAGTGCAGGACGAGTGAGGAGGTCTGGCTCACCACGCCGGTGTGCGAGGACAGCGCGTAGCCCCAGATGATCAGCAGGGTGTGCGCGAGGGCCAGCGACACCGTGCAGCGCCCGCCGAGCGCGTGCCAGCGGGCCAGCCGGTCGCTGCCGATCGTGTGGTCGAGCAGGGGTACGCGGGCCATCAGCGCGAGGAGGATCGCGCAGGCGTAGCCGGCCAGCAGTCCGGTGATGCGTCCCGCTCCGGTGAGCCAGCCCGCCGGGCCGACCACCGACGCCGTGTCGCTCCACCACAGGGCCAGCACCCCGGCGGCCCCGGCCCAGATCGCCGTCAGCACGGCGAGGGGCACGGCGCTGCGGCGCGGACGCCGGTGACGCGTGGCGTGCTCCGGATACGCGGGCGACGCGGTGTGCGTGGCGGTCAATGGACACCTCCGGGTCACTTCTTCCGGTGACGGGCGCCCAGCCTCACAGCCCAACCTCTGCGTACCTTCTGAAACGGCGGGGGCCGGGCGTCGCGGAGGAGATTCAGAGGAAACTCAGAGCCTCGGCGCGCGCGGTCGAACCGGGCGCCGGGAGATGCTGGACGCACTATGGACGAGCCCTCCACCCCCTCGACGGCGCATCACCCCGACGACCGGCCCGTACGGGTCCTCGTCGTGGACGACGAACCCGACGTCACGGATGTCCTGTCCACGGTCATGCGCGGTGAGGGATGGCAGGTCCGCACGGCCTCGGACGGCGCGAGCGCCCTGGAGGCGGCCCGTGCCTTCCGGCCCGACGCGGTGGTACTGGACTGGATGCTCCCCGACCTCGACGGACTCCAGGTGCTGCGGTCGCTGCGGCGCGAGGCGCCCCGCGTGTGCGTGCTCTTCCTGACCGCCCGGGATGCGGTCGAGGACCGTATCGCGGGGATCACCGCGGGTGGCGACGACTATGTCACCAAGCCCTACAGCCTCGAAGAAGTGCTGGCCCGGCTGCGCGGACTGCTGCGGCGAGCCGGACTGACGGCGCAGCCGACGACGGAGGGCCTTGTCGTGGGAGACCTCACGAT
This sequence comes from Streptomyces corallincola, assembly GCF_019104725.1. GTDB lineage: Bacteria > Actinomycetota > Actinomycetes > Streptomycetales > Streptomycetaceae > Streptomyces > Streptomyces corallincola. Next base: position 38,382 of record NZ_JAHRXF010000003.1, read on the forward strand.
GGACGAGGAGGCCAGGGAGGTCAGACGCGGCGGGGACACCATCGACCTGTCACGCACCGAGTTCGAACTGCTGCGCTTCCTCATGCGCAACCCACGCCGGGTCCTGTCCAAGCAGCAGATCCTGGACCGCGTCTGGGCCTACGACTTCGGTGGCCGCGCCCACGTCGTCGAGCTCTACATCAGCTACCTGCGCAAGAAGATCGAGGCCGGACGCACCCCCATGATCCACACCGTGCGCGGTGTCGGCTACGTCCTGAAGCCGGACCCGTCGTGAAACGCCCCGCCCCCCGCACCCTGCGCGGCCAGCTCACCGCGGGCCTCGTCACCCTGCTCGCCCTCGCCTGCCTGGCCGTCGGCATCACCACCGCGCTGGCGCTGCGCGGATTCCTGATGGGGCGCCTGGACGAGCAACTCGCCGCCTCCGGCGGGCGCTTCGCCGCGAGCCTGGAACACGAGGCCCGCCCCGACGCCGACAACCTTCCCGACACCCGCGGCCAGCCCGACACCACCTTCGGCGCCCGCCTGCTGCGCGGCACGGTCACCCAGGCCGCCGTCATCGACGACGACACCGACCGCGCCGTCCCCCTCACCCCGCAGGACCGCCATGCGCTCAAGGCCGTCCCCGTGGACGGCGACGGGCACAGCATCCACCTGTCGGATCTGGGGGGATACCGCGTCACGGCCGTCGCGGGCGACGACGGAGACACCCTGATCACCGGTCTGCCGCTGCATCCGGTCGAGGAGACCGTGCACCGCCTCGAAGCCGTCGAGGCGGTCCTGTTCGCAGCAGCTCTCCTCGGCACCGGCATCGCGGGCGCGCTGTGGGTACGAGTCTCCCTGCGCCCCCTGCAACGCGTCACCGCACGGGCCGCCGAGGTCGCCGGGCTGCCGCTGGCCAGCGGCGAGGTCGCCATGCCGGGTCCCCTGCCCGACACCGACCCGCGCACCGAGATCGGTCAGGTCGGCAGCGCGCTCAACCACATGCTCGGTCACGTCGAGGACGCGCTCACCCGCCGCCAGGCCAGCGAGGAACGCCTGCGGCACTTCGCCGCCGACGCCAGCCACGAACTGCGCACCCCCGTCGCGAACATCCGCGGCCACGCCGAACTCGCCCTGCGCCACCACGGCCCCGTCCCCGCACCGGTCCACCACGCCCTGGAGCGCATCGGCGCCGAATCCCGTCGCATGACCCGCATCGTCGATGACCTGCTCCTCCTCGCGCGCCTCGACGCCGGCCGCCCGCTGGAGCGCGTGCCCGTGGACCTCACCCTGCTCGTCCTCGACGCGGTCGAGGACGCCAGAGCCGCGGGACCCGCCCACCACTGGATTCTCGACCTGCCCGAGGAACCCGTCACCGTCCCCGGCGAGGCACACCGGCTGCAACAGGCGATCGGCAATCTGCTCGCCAACGCCCGCACCCACACCCCACCCGGCACGGAGGTCACCATCACCCTCACCACCGAGCGGGACCACGCCCGCCTGGAGGTACACGACAACGGCCCCGGCATTCCCGAGGACATCCGGCCGGAGGTCTTCGGCCGGTTCGTCCGCGCCGACAGCGCCCGCTCCCGAACCACCGGCAGCACCGGCCTCGGACTCGCCATCGTCCAGGCCGTCGTCACCGCCCACCACGGCACCACGTCCCTCGACAGCGGCGACCACCACACCACCGTGCGCCTGGTGCTCCCGCTGGAGGATTCCGACGCCGACTGACACGGGCGTTCCCGGCGGCTTTCCGCCGAGCGAGCGGTCAAGGCCCCGACGGCACCGGAAGGAGCGCACGCGCGGGTCGGGGCCATCCGCTCAGCACTCGATGATGTTCACCGCCAGCCCGCCCCGCGCCGTCTCCTTGTACTTGACGGACATGTCGGCGCCCTGTCGCACCATGCCTTTGGCGTGGATGTTCGAGGGGACCCGAGGGGCGATCCACGCCCGTAGGGACTTCTCAGGGATTTTCGGCAGAGTCCCGAAGCCAGACGTCCATCGCAGCGAGCCCGCGCTGCCCCGCGCCGGGCATGAAATGAGCGCAGTGATCGAGGGTGACCTTCGGTGTCGAGTGCCTGAGCCACTTGGACAGGCTGACGACCGACTCACCGGCCTGCAGTGCACGCTCGCGTAGGTGTGGTGGAGGACGTGGAACATGTCATCGCGTGGGGCGGCATAGCGCGGGACCCGGCGGATGCGATTGCCGTCGTGCCGCACCTTCTCGCCCACGGGCTTGATCAGCCCGGCGGTGGCGAGCGCGCGTTTCCAGCTGCGGTCGTTCCAGGTGCGGTAGTAGATGCGGTTGCCGTGCGACGAGATGAGGATCAGGTTGATCGTGATCGGCTTTCGCTGACGCTCTTCGAGCGCGGTGGTGGGGACCTCCGGGTTCCGCCAGGGCAGCGTGCAGGATGTCGATGGGAATCGGCGGAAGTGGGCTCGGGCCCGGAGCGCGAGATTGGCTGGCAGGGGGACTTCGCGGGTCTTGCGCCCCTTGGGCAGCGAGAAGTAGGGGCGCCCCTTCATGTCCCACCTGAGCTGGCAGCGGACGTGGACGACTCCAGCCGCGAAGTCGAAGTCATCTTCGGCGAGACCGAACGCTTCGCCTTGGCGCGGCCCGAGGCCGATGCCAGATCGACAGCGATCTGGTAGCGGTCTTGCAACCCCACTTCATCGGACTGCGTAGCAGACGCCGGTCGTTGACGGCACTGCCGAGGACCGAGGACAGGTGCCCCCGGATCGCCTCCGCCATCGACTTCTTGACCCTAAGGGCTGTCCCGCAGCTGCTGGTCACGGGTGAGATGATCTTGCTGTGTCTGGTGTGATCACGGCGTCGCAGCCCTCCTGGGCAGCCCTGTTCACTGGGCTGAGCCCACGCCAGTTCGGCAAGCTGATCACCGCGCTCCGGCGCGAGAGTGCACATCCGGTGCGCAAGGACCGGCCCTGGAGCCTGCCTTGGGAGGACCGTGTGCTGCTGGTCGCCGCCTACTGGCGGACGAACCTGACCCTGCGCCAACTGGTGCCGCTGTTCGGGGTGTCCAAGTCAGCGGCCGACCGCGTCATCGACCACCTCGGACCCGTACGCGCCCTTCAGCAGCGCAAGCGGTTCCGCGAGGACACCGTGCTGATCATCGACGCCGACACCCAACTGGTCGTCACCGTCGGCCGACCGCTGCCCGGCAACCGCAACGACGGCAAGGCGGGGGAGCCGTCCGGCGCCAAGGAGGCCGTCGGGAAGACCACGGTGATCGCAGACGGCGGCTACCAGGGCACCGGCCTGGTCATCCCGCACCGACGCCAACGCGGCCCGTCCGAACTCCCCGCCTGGAAGGAAAAACACAACGCTTCCCACCGGTCGTTGGTCCTCACCGACGTCCAAGGCAACGAAGCCATCACGCCGAACCCCGCCACGGGTGCCACCACCGTCCACAGCTACGCAGACACCGGCGACACCAGCAGCAACTCCCGCTACGGATGGCTCGCCACCACACAGAAGGCGGACCTGCGCACCGGCGGTGTGCTCCTCATCGGCGGCCGTCCCTCGGCCGCTACCTCGCACCCATCGACGCCCGCGGCGACCAAGAACTCCGGGCCAGCGCCTACCTGCTCGACGTCCAGGACCTCACCGCGTAACCCGCAGAAAGCCCACATCATGCTGAGAAAAAGCTTCAAGGCAGGCCTGGTGAAAGCCCGGACCCGGCTTCCGCTCGCCTTTGTCGTAGCGCTACTGGGTTCCGTGTTCCTCGCACCCGGACAAACGCTGAAGGCGGAGGTCAGTCTGACCGGCAGCACCTCCATCAAGGGAGTCGAATACGGCTACGAGGACGGCTGTCGATGCGACAAATCGGCAAAGGACGGCCTGGCCAAGCTGGCCCTCTCGAAGTGCGCCCACCACTGATGAAAAAAGCCGCACGCTACGTGACCGCGCTCGCGGTGGCTCTGTCCGCGACATCCTGCGCCCCCCAGACAGAGCCCCAGGCATCCCCGTCACCCAGTACGAAGCCTGCAAGCCGCCCAGCTCCCACAAGCTGGGCCTGCCAGGCAGGGAGGTTCCACTGGGGCAAAGTGACGCACAAGGACACGCTGGTTGCCGTGTCCGACGCACACCGGGAGGACATCCCGGACGGCAAGACAGAGAAATTCACCTATCACCTTTCCCCGATCCGAACTCTCACATCGGCCGTCACACCCGACCGGAAGGGAGACGACGTCAACGCGCAGGCCGCTGTTGCCTCCCTGGAAAGTGCGACAGGCCTTGAGCTGGCGATGGCAGGTGCTACCTTCACCCTCGGTCCCGGAGAAAGGGAACTATCAACCAGCTCGGGAAAGTCTTCCGGGGTGATGGTGGCCGTCGTATCCATCGATGCCGTCGAGGCTCCCTTCTCCTACGGCTGCGGCAACGACGGGAAGAAAGTCGTGCGGGGAACCCTGGCCACCTGGCAACCGGGTCCGTACTCCTCACTGTTCAAGTGTGGAATCAAGGAGAAACTGCCCCGGCCGGAGGCCGAGGCGGAAGCACTGATGTGCGGACAGGCGAACAACAAGTAGACGCTTGACTTCCAGTTCGCCTCGTCATTTATTTCGGTGGCAAGTATTCATCTCCCGTCCGCCAGGGCGGTCACAGCAGAGGCCGAGACCAGCAGCACCGCGGTCTCGGTCCCCGCTCCGTTCGGGAGTGTCCGCCACCGTCCGCATGGGGACGAGCAGGCGCCTGTCCAGCCGTTCGGTTCCGGGGAGGTTTCAGGGACTCTCCGTCGCGTAAGAGGGTGTCTCACGTGGCGATCTCGTCTCCTGTGGGGCATAGGTGCTTGAGGGCGGGCGGAGCCGTCAAGACGGCCAGCTGAGCCGGCCGTGCATGACGGTCGGGAGAGACGTGGGCATCTCGTCTGTGACCCAGGCGAACTCCAGGGCCGCGAGCGTGGCTCCCCGGCCCGTCCATACGAGGATCTCGCCGACGTAGACGCCGGACGGGTCATGGACGTGTGCGTCCACAGGAACGAGCTCGGTCGGCAGTGCCGCATGCTCGCACGGTTCCCGGACCTGCAGATCGACACTCACGGAGTCGGGTCCCCAGACAGCGGTCACCGCAGTGCGGTCCAGCTGACTCCGCAGTTGCGACGCGCCATCGAACTCCGCCGACAGGATGTGTTCAAGCACTGCGCGCTCGTCGGCGTTCAACGAGCGTGGGTCGATGGAAAGAGGAGCCATGCGCTCATTCTGAGGTGGCGAGGGCAACCAGCCCAACACCTGCACTGGCTGTCGCCGGTCCGACAGCGGCATCATGATCGTTCACCGGTACTGCCGTCCTTCCGCTTGCGCCCGCAGGGCGGTGGCACCGCACCGGTTGGCCAACGTGCCGTGTTCACGGCCGTCGTACACCTGCTGACCAGCGGGTGCGCATGGCGGTATCTGCCACCACGTGAGACACAGTCCAAGCAGGGAAGGCCCTGACAGCGCTGAAATACGCGAACACGCTGGTCAGGGCCCATCCGTTCAGCACTCGATGATGTTCACCGCAAGCCCGCCCCGAGCCGTCTCCTTGTACTTCACGGACATGTCCGCCCCCGTCTCCTTCATGGTCTTGATGACCTTGTCGAGGGAGACCATGTGGGAGCCGTCGCCGCGCATGGACATCTTGGCGGCGGTGACGGCCTTCACGGCGGCCATGCCGTTGCGTTCGATGCAGGGGATCTGGACGAGGCCGCCGACGGGGTCGCAGGTGAGGCCGAGGTTGTGTTCCATGCCGATCTCGGCGGCGTTCTCGACCTGCTCGGGGGAGCCGCCGAGGACCTCGGCGAGGGCACCGGCCGCCATCGAGCAGGCGGAGCCGACCTCGCCCTGGCAGCCGACCTCGGCGCCGGAGATGGAGGCGTTCTCCTTGAACAGCATGCCGATGGCACCGGCCGCGAGGAGGAAGCGGACCACGCCCTCCTCGTCGGCGCCGGGCACGAAGTCCATGTAGTAGTGCAGGACGGCGGGGATGATCCCGGCCGCGCCGTTGGTGGGGGCGGTCACCACCCGGCCACCGGCCGCGTTCTCCTCGTTGACGGCCATCGCGTAGAGCGTGATCCACTCCATCGCGTGCGCCAACGGGTCGCCCTCGGCGCGCAGTTGGCGGGCCGACTTGGCCGCGCGGCGGCGGACCCGGAGCCCGCCGGGGAGGATGCCCTCACGGGACAGGCCGCGCCGGACGCAGTCCCGCATCACCTGCCAGATCTCCAGCAGGCCGTCGTGGATCTCCTCCTCGGTGCGCCAGGCCCGCTCGTTCTCCAGCATCAGCGACGAGATCGACAGACCCGTCTCACGGGTGAGGCGCAGCAGCTCGTCGCCGGTGCGGAACGGGTACTTCAGCGCCGTGTCGTCCAGCTTGATCCGGTCCGCGCCGACCGCCTCCTCGTCCACGACGAAACCGCCGCCGACCGAGTAGTACGTCTTGGCCAGCACCTCGGCGCCCGAGGCGTCGAACGCCTCCAGGGTCATGCCGTTGGCGTGGTAGGGCAGCGCCTTGCGGCGGTGCAGGACCAGATCGTCGTCGTAGGAGAACGCGATCCCGTGCTCACCGAGCAGGTCGAGGCGCCCGGTCTCCCTGATCGACTCCACCCGGGCGTCCGCCGTCTCCACGTCCACCGTGCGCGGCGACTCGCCCTCCAGGCCGAGCAGCACCGCCTTCGGGGTGCCGTGCCCGTGCCCGGTCGCGCCCAGCGACCCGTACAGCTCGCAGCGCACCGACACCACGGTCTCCAGCACACCCTCGTTGCGCAGCCGCGCGGCGAACATCCGTGCCGCCCGCATCGGGCCGACGGTGTGGGAGCTGGACGGGCCAATGCCGATCGAGAACAGGTCGAAGACCGAGACGGCCACGGGAACTCCAAACGTACGGGTGGTGCGGGAAGGGGCGGTGCGGGGGTGTGCACCGGGTCCCGCCCCCGCGCGCCCGCCGTGGGTGGGGCGGACGCGCGGGGGCGGGGCCGTGGAACTACCGGCCGAGGCCGGGGTACAGCGGGTGCTTGTCGGCCAGCGCCGTCACGCGTGCCTTCAGCGCCGCCGCGTCGTACGACGGCTTCAGCGCCTCGGCGATCACGTCCGCGACCTCGGTGAAGTCCTCGGCCGTGAAACCGCGAGTGGCCAGCGCGGGCGTGCCGATGCGCAGCCCGGAGGTGACCATCGGCGGACGCGGGTCGTTCGGGACCGCGTTGCGGTTGACGGTGATCCCGACCTCGTGCAGGCGGTCCTCGGCCTGCTGGCCGTCCAGCTCGGAGTGGCGCAGGTCCACCAGGATGAGGTGCACGTCCGTACCGCCGGACAGCACGTTCACCCCGGCCTCACGCGCGTCCGCCGCCGTCAGGCGCTCCGCGAGGATGCGGGCCCCCTCCACGGTACGACGCTGCCGCTCCTTGAACTCCTCGCCCGCCGCGACCTTGAAGGACACCGCCTTCGCCGCGATCACGTGCTCCAGCGGGCCGCCCTGGAAGCCGGGGAAGACGGAGGAGTTGAGCTTCTTGGCGAACTCCTTCCGGGCCAGGATGATCCCGCCGCGCGGACCGCCGAGCGTCTTGTGCGTGGTGGAGGTGACCACGTCCGCGTACGGCACCGGGTTGGCGTGCAGCCCGGCCGCGACCAGACCGGCGAAGTGGGCCATGTCCACCCACAGGTGGGCCTCCACCTCGTCGGCGATGCGGCGGAACTCCGCGAAGTCCAGCTCGCGCGGGTACGCCGACCAGCCCGCGATGATCACCTTCGGGCGGTGCTCCTTGGCCAGCCGCTCGACCTCGGCCAGGTCCACCAGGCCGGTCTCCGCGTCCACGTGGTACGCGACCACGTCGAACTGCTTGCCGGAGAAGTTCAGCCGCATCCCGTGGGTCAGGTGGCCGCCGTGCGCCAGGTCCAGGCCGAGGATGGTGTCACCGGGCTGGGCCAGCGCGAACAGCGCCGCCTGGTTCGCGGAGGCGCCGGAGTGGGGCTGCACGTTGGCGTACTCGGCGCCGAACAGCTCCTTGACCCGGTCGATGGCGATCTGCTCGGCCACGTCCACGTGCTCGCAGCCGCCGTAGTAGCGGCGGCCGGGGTAGCCCTCCGCGTACTTGTTGGTCAGCACCGAGCCCTGGGCCTCCATCACCGCGAGCGGCGCGAAGTTCTCGGAGGCGATCATCTCCAGGGTGGACTGCTGCCGGACCAGCTCCGCGTCCACCGCGGCGGCGATCTCCGGGTCCAGCTCGTGCAGGGGAGTGTTCAGGACGGTCATACGGACACGACTCCTCAGCCGGCGTTCTGGGCGGTGTACTCGTCGGCGGAGAGCAGGTCGCCCGGCTCCTCCGTCACCCGCACCCGGAACAGCCAGCCGCCCTCGAAGGGCTCCGAGTTCACGAGCGACGGGTCGTCCACGACGTCCTGGTTGACGGCCGTGATCTCGCCGGAGACGGGGGAGTACAGGTCGGAGACCGACTTGGTGGACTCCAGCTCACCGCAGGTCTCACCCGCCTCCACCGTCGCGCCGACCTCGGGGAGCTGGGCGTACACCACGTCGCCGAGCGCGTTCGCCGCGAACTCGGTGATCCCGACCGTCGAGACGCCGTCCTCGGCGGCCGACAGCCACTCGTGTTCCTTGCTGTAGCGAAGCTGCTGGGGGTTGCTCATGCCTGAATTCTCCTGTACGCGGGGGTGTGCTGGTGAAGGGGGAGTGTCACGGACGGCCCGGTGTGGGCCGACTCACGCCGAAGCGCGCGCGAGGGGTCTACTTCTGCCGCTTGTAGAACGGCAGCGCCACGACCTCGTACGGCTCGTGGCTGCCCCGGATGTCCACGCCGACACCCTCGGTGCCCGGAGCGGCGTGCGCGGCGTCCACGTACGCCATCGCGACGGGACGGCCGAGCGTGGGGGAGGGGGCGCCGGAGGTGACCTCGCCGATCACCCGGCCGCCGGAGACGACCGGGAACCCGGCGCGCGGCACGCGGCGGCCCTCGGCGACCAGGCCGACCAGGACGCGCGGCGGGTTCTCCCCGGCGCGCGTCGCGGCGGCGGTCAGCGCCTCGCGGCCGACGAAGTCGCCGTCCTTCTCGAACTTCACGACCCGGCCCAGACCGGCGTCGAACGGGGTGAGCGCGGTGGTCAGCTCGTGCCCGTACAGCGGCATGCCCGCCTCCAGGCGCAGCGTGTCGCGGCAGGACAGCCCGCAGGGGATCAGGCCCACGCCCGCGCCCGCCTCGGTCAGCGCCTCCCACAGGGCCACCGCGTGCTCCGGCTTCACGAACAGCTCGAAGCCGTCCTCGCCGGTGTAGCCGGTGCGGGCGATCAGCGCGGGCACCCCGGCGACCGTGCCGGGCAGCCCGGCGTAGTACTTCAGGCCGTCCAGGTCGGCGTCGGTGACCGACTTCAGGATGCCGGGGGACTCCGGGCCCTGGACGGCGATCAGGGCGTAGGCGTCCCGGTCGTCGCGGACCTCGGCGTCGAAACCGGCGGCGCGCTCGGTGAGGGCGTCCAGCACGACCTGCGCGTTGGAGGCGTTGGCGACGACCATGTACTCGGTCTCGGCGAGCCGGTAGACGATCAGGTCGTCCAGGATGCCGCCGTCGGCCCGGCAGATCATGGTGTAGCGGGCGCGGCCGACACCGACGGAGCCGATGTTGCCGACCAGCGCGAAGTTCAGCAGCGCGGCGGCGTCGGCGCCGGTCACCGTGATCTCGCCCATGTGGGACAGGTCGAACAGCCCCGCGCGGGTGCGCACGGCCACGTGCTCCTCGCGCTCGGAGGCGTAGCGCAGCGGCATGTCCCAGCCGGCGAAGTCGGTCATGGTCGCGCCGAGCGACCGGTGCAGCGCGTCGAGCGCGGTGTGGCGGAGTTCGGTACTGCTCATCGGTCGGTCGTCTCCCAGGGCAGACAGCGGGGCGAGGAACGTTCCTCCCCATCTGTCATCGGAACCTGAGAGGTTCGCCGTGAACCCGGTGCCTCGCGCGCTGCGCGCGGCGGAGACGGTCACGGTTTGCACCTTGGGTGGAGCCACTTGTCAGCGGCCCGCTTTTCAGATGTGCCTCGCCCGCGCGGTAACGGGGCCTGAGAGATTCAAGGGAGGGACTTGCTCCTTCGGCGCCCCGGCGACGACTGGCCGGGGACTCTCCCGCGCGGATTCAAGCGGCCGGTATGCAGTTTGGCGGGCACATCATTGCACGCCCCGCCCGCGCTCGTCAGCGACCCTCTCCGCGACCGCTCCGTGTCCCCGCCCGCACCCGCCCGCGGCCCTCCTCGCATTACCTTCTCTTTACGTCCAGTGGGCAAAGGGTTTGCACGCGGACGGCACGGGGACGACGCGGTACAGCGGGACAGGGGGCGGACGTGATGGACGGCTTCACGGGGCGGGCGGCGGGGGCGGTCGGGGGTGTGGCGTTCGGCACGGGGGCTCCGTACGGGGCCGGGGGTCACTGCGCCACGGGGGCTCCGTACGGGGCCGGGGGTCCCTGCGGGACGGGAGCGCCGCCGCTCCGGGGCATCCCGAGCCCCGCACGCCCCGTACCCTCGGTACCCCCCGCGCCCGCCGTCCGGCCCCGGGTCCTCGATCTGCGCGGCCGTCCCGGTGCCACTCCCCGCACCCTCTCCTTCGGCCCCCGCGACCTCCTCGTCGTCACCGGGCTGCCCGGCGGCGGCAAGTCCACGCTGATGCGGCGGGCGGTGCCGGGACCGCGGGTGGACTCCCAGGACACGCGGGAGCGCTGGGCCGCGCGGCTGCCGCGGGCGCTGCCGTACGCGCTCTACCGCCCGCTGGTCCGGCTCGCGCACTACGCGGGGCTGCGCCGCGCACTGCGCTCCGGCGCGGGCGTCGTCGTGCACGACTGCGGCACCCAGCCCTGGGTGCGCGCCTGGCTGGCCCGTACGGCGCGGGCGCGCGGGGGCACGCTCCACCTGCTGCTGCTCGACGTGCCCCACGGCACCGCCCGCGCGGGGCGGCGGGCACGCGGCCGGGACGTCTCCCGGTACGCCTCCGCCCGCCACCGGCGTACGACGGCGCGGCTGCTGCGCGTCCTGGAGCGCGGCGAACCGCCCGCGGGCTGCGGCTCGGCGGTGCTGCTGGACCGGGCGGCGGCGGACCGCCTGCTGCGGATCGGGTTCGGCGGCTCCGGGGGATGAGGCCGTGCGGGGCACCGGGTTAGCCTTCTGATTCCGGCACGATTCCCAGCAGGCGGTAGGCAGATGGACTTCCCGGCGGACCTTCCCGCGGACTTCCCGGCACAGGCGCACCCCCAGCCCCACGGCGGCTGGCCCGGCAACGAGCTGGAGGAGGTGCTGTCGGCCGCGTTCGGCGTACCCGGAGCGGGCGCCCGCGTCCTGGAGGTCCTCGGGCGCGCCTTCGTCTGGGTGCCGCTGCCGGGCGGCGGCGGCCCCGACACAGGCCCGCTCGACCTGCCCACCCTGGAGATCGACGGCCAGGTGTACATCCCCGTCTTCAGCTCCGAGGAGCAGCTGCGGCTGTCGGCCGGGGCGCACATGGCGTACACCATCGCCCCGGCCGTGGAGTTCGCGCGCGGGCTGCCGCCGCAGGCCGGGATGCTGCTGAACCCGGACGGCACGGTCGGCCTGCCGCTGCCGCCCGAGGCGGTCGCGGAGCTGGCCCGCACCGGCCGGACCCCGCTGGACGGCCCGGCCTCCGGCGGGCGGGTGCGGCTGTTCGAGCCCGACTGGCAGGACGACCCGGTGGACTTCCTGGCCGCCGCGTCCGCCGAGTTCGCGGCGACCGGCGTGGTGCTCAGCGCCCGCCGCTGCCTCGCGGCCGTCGAGACCGCCGACCCGGTCCTCTTCGTCGGGGTCGAACTCGCCCCGTCCGACGGTGATCTGCGCGCGCTGCCGATGGCCGCGCTGGAGCGGGCGCTGGACCGGGCACCGGTGGCGTGGCCGGTCAACCTCGTCCTCCTGGACGTGGCGCACGATCCGGTGGGGGAGTGGATGCGGGGCAATGTCCGCCCGTTCCACCAGTACGGCCACTGAGCAGGTCGGGCCACCGAGCTTTCGGCCACCCGTGGCCCGGCGCACCGGGCGCATAAGCTGTCCCCGCAAGCGGGGCGACTCCCAGAAGGGCCGGTACGACAGGTGAGCGCGAGCCACAGCGGCAGCGTCGAGCACACGCTGCGTCAGGTCACCCCCGGGCGCTACGACGCCTACGAGGCACTGCTGCGCGCCCTCGCCACGCCCTCCTCCGGCCAGATCTGGATGTTCCTCTGGCAGGGCCAGTCCGGCTCGCCCGACGCGCAGTACGGCACGATGGAGGTGGACGGCTTCAGCTACGCGCCCTGCGTGACCTCGGCGCGGGAGCTCTCCGCGAGCGGCTGGAACCGCAGTTACGAAGTGGCGGACGGCCTCGACGTCGCCCGCACCCTCTACCCCGAGCACTACGGCCTCTGGCTCAACCCGCACGCCCCCGGCGGCGGGGTCGGCGTGCCCTGGCCGGACCTGCGCCGCATCGCCACCGGCCTCGACCGGCAGCCCGCCGGACCACTCCGGCTGACCGAACCGGCCGTGGAGATCCCGCAGTTCTACGCCCTGCTCGCGCAGAACGCCCACCGCACCCCCGCGCTGCGCTCCCTGCGCCGCGCCTGGGTCCAGCCCGCCCTCGGCGCCCCGTACCTCGCGCTCGGCCTCGACGTCTACGACACCTCGCCCGCCTCCGTGGACTCGGTGCGGGCGATGCTCCAGCAGTCCGTGGGAGCGGTCCCCGAGGGCCTGCCCGTCTCCACCGTCGTCATGACCGACGACCACGACCCGGTCGTCATGTGGATGCGCGCCAACTCCCGCCCCTTCTACGACCGCGACGCCCACGTGCCGCCCCCGCCGACGGCTCCGGTGGCGGGGTACGGGTATCCGCCGGTTCCGGGTGGTTACTGAGCCAACAGGTCCGTGAAGGACGGACGTTGAGTGCGAAGCGGATGAACGTCCGCCTACCGGACATCCTCTGCGCGCGTAGAACGGTGCCCATCCAGGTGACTCGCGTGGAAAAACCCCTGTGTCCGCAATGGTCCGCGTTCGCTGGGCGTTACCCAGTGATCGGATAACGGAATCCCCTTCACTGCATCACGTTTGCGCATACTTTCACCGTCCCCTCTGGCGGCTGATCAAGACGACGCTGAAGACTCGCCACTCAGACGCGAGGCCCTTCGGCCTCGTGCTCGATGGCAAGTTGACAAAGCCGCGCAACCGCGGCTAGCGCAGGCCGGTCACCACCGGCGAGAGGGGTCGCACATCGTGACCGCACCGATCGAGACCACCGCGGCGGCAACCGAGGTACAGCCGGAAGCTGTTCTGAAGGGCGCCGGTAAGGGGCAGATCGAAGGCCGTTCACTGGGTCAGATCGCCTGGACCCGGTTCAAGCGGGACAGAGTCGCGGTCGCCGGTGGCGTCATCGTGCTCCTGCTGATCGTTCTCGCCGTCCTCGCCCGGCCCATCCAGGCACTCCTCGGCCTGGACCCGAACGCCTTCCACCAGAACCTGATCGTCCCCGACACCTCGCTCCCGAAGGGGAGTTGGGGCGGCATGAGCCTGGAGCACCCGCTCGGCGTGGACCCCAAGTTCGGGCGTGACATCGCCACCCGCATCCTCGAAGGCTCCTGGGTGTCCCTGGTCGTCGCCTTCGGCGCCACGATCCTGTCCAACGTGATCGGCGCGATCATGGGCGTGGTGGCCGGCTACTACGGCGGCCGGGTCGATGCGGTCATCAGCCGGTTGATGGACACCTTCCTGGCGTTCCCCCTCCTGCTGTTCGCGATCTCCATCTCGGCCACGCTCCAGGGCGGTGCGTTCGGCCTCAGCGGTCTGCCGCTGCACCTGAGCGTGCTGATCTTCGTGATCGGCTTCTTCAACTGGCCCTACCTCGGCCGGATCGTCCGCGGCCAGGCCCTCGCCCTGCGCGAGCGCGAGTTCGTGGACGCCTCGCGGGGCATGGGCGCGAAGGCGCCGTACATTCTCTTCCGCGAACTGATGCCCAACCTGGTCGGTCCGATCATCGTCTACTCGACGCTGCTGATCCCGACCAACATTCTCTTCGAGGCGTCCCTGAGCTTCCTCGGCGTCGGTATCCAGCCGCCGCAGGCGTCGTGGGGCGGCATGCTGCGCGAAGCGGTCACCTACTACCAGGTGGACCCGCAGTACATGATCGTTCCCGGCCTCGCCATCTTCGTCACCGTCCTCGCCTTCAATCTGCTGGGCGACGGTCTCCGCGACGCTCTCGACCCGCGCAGCCGCTGACGTCACTGCCGCCGAGAGCTCAGACAAAGTTTTTCCAACAATGGAGGGGAAAGCGCCCATCATGCGAAGGTCAGCGCTGGCCGCTATCGCGGCCATCGGCTCCGCCAGCCTGCTTCTTGCGGGTTGCAGCAAGGCCGATGACAGTAAGAACGAGGGCAAGTCCGCCGGCGCCAACGCCGCGACGAAGGGCGTCGTCAACGCCTCCGACAAGAAGGGCGGCACGCTCACCTACGAGCTGTCCGACGTGCCGGACTCCTTCGACCCCGGCAACACGTACTACGCGTACATGTACAACCTCAGCCGTCTGTGGGCCCGCCCGCTGATGACCTTCGAGCCCGGCCCCGGTTCCAAGGGCAACACCCTCGTCCCGGACCTCGCCGCGAGCAAGGGCGTCCCGAGCGACGGCGGCAAGACCTGGACATACAAGCTGCGTTCGGGCCTGAAGTACGAGGACGGCACCGCCATCACGTCGAAGGACGTGAAGTACGCCGTCGAGCGCTCCAACTTCGCGCGTGACGTGCTCTCCCTCGGCCCCAACTACTTCCAGATCTTCATGGCCGACGGCGACAAGTACAAGGGTCCGTACAAGGACAAGAGCGCCAAGGGCCTCTCGTCCATCGAGACCCCGGACGACACCACCGTCGTCTTCCACCTGAAGCAGGCGTTCCAGGAGTTCGACTACCTGGTCGCCGCGCCGCAGACCGCTCCGGTCCCGCAGGCCAAGGACACCGGCGTCGATTACGTCAAGCACATCGTGTCCTCCGGCTCGTACAAGTTCCAGAGCTACGACGAGGGCAAGCAGGCCGTCCTCGTGCGCAACCCGGACTGGGACCCGAAGACGGACCCGCTGCGCAAGCAGCTCCCGGACAAGATCGTCGTCAAGCTGAAGGTCAACCCCGAGACGATCGACAAGGACGTCCTCGCGGGCGACGCGATCGACCTCGCGGGCACCGGTGTCCAGGCCTCCACCCAGGCCCAGGTCCTCACCGACACCGCGAAGAAGGCCGGCACCGACAACACCTTCGGCGGCCGTCTCGTCTACATGGCGATCAACACCAAGGTGAAGCCGTTCGACAACGTCGCGTGCCGCAAGGCCGTGCAGTTCGCGATCGACAAGGCCTCGGTGCAGACCGCCGAGGGCGGCCCGATCCGCGGCGACATCGCCTCCACGGTGCTCCCCCCGGACATCCCCGGCTACGTCAAGTCCGACGTCTACGCGACCGATGGCAACAAGGGTGACGTCGCCAAGGCCAAGGAGCAGCTCAAGGCCTGCGGCAAGACGGCGATCAACACCAACATCTCGGCCCGCTCGGACCGTCAGCCGGAGATCGACGCCGCCACGGCGATCATCAACTCGCTGAAGAAGGTCGGCATCAACGCCAGCCTGAAGCAGTACCCGTCGGGCAAGTACTTCACCGACTACGCCGGTGTGCCCAAGTTCACCGAGAAGCAGAACATCGGCCTGATCATGATGCAGTGGGGTGCCGACTGGCCCTCCGGCTACGGCTTCCTGCAGCAGATCCTCAACGGCAGCGCCATCGGCCAGTCCGGCAACACGAACCTGTCGCAGTACGACGACAAGAACGTGAACGAGATGCTGAACAAGTCGATCGCCACCCCGGGCGACGCCGCGCGCAACGGCATCTACGCCCAGATCGACAAGAAGGCGATGGACGACGCCGTCCTGGTTCCGCTGACCTACTTCAAGGTCCTGCTGGCCCGCCCGCAGAACTACACGAACCTCGTCTCGACTGCGGCCTTCAGCGGCCAGTACGACTACCTCAACATCGGCGTCGCGTCGAAGTAGCAGCCCCGGAAGGCAGGTGAAGGCATTGGTGCCCGCGGGCTTCCCGCCCGCGGGCACCAGCGCCGATCCCCGTGATCTCGTACATCTTCCGCCGGACGCTCGCAGCGATCTTCCTGCTGCTGGTCGTCTCCGCGGTCACTTTTGCCATCTTCTTCCTGTTGCCTCGCCTCGTGGGCCAGACAGCGGACCAGCTGGCGCAGCAGTACATCGGCAAGAGCCCGTCGAAGGCGGACATCCTCGCCGTCAAGCACAACCTCGGTCTGGACCAGCCCGTCTACGTCCAGTTCTGGCACTTCATCAAGGGGATCGTCGCCGGCGCCGACTACAACATCGGCCCGACCACGGTGCACTGCGACGTGCCCTGCTTCGGCTACTCCTTCAAGGACCACGTCGCGGTCTGGCCGCAGCTCACCTCCCGCCTTCCGATCACCCTGTCGCTGGCCGCCGGTGCGGCGGTGCTGTGGCTCGTCTCGGGTGTCGCCATCGGCGTCATCTCCGCGCTGAAGCCGCGCTCGCTGTTCGACCGCACCTTCATGGGTGTGGCCCTCGCCGGTGTCTCGCTCCCCATGTTCTTCACGGGCAACCTGGCGATCCTGCTGTTCGTCTTCAACTGGCCCATCTTCGGCCGTGACTACGTACCGCTCACCCAGAACCCCGAACAGTGGGCCAACACCCTGTTCCCCGCCTGGTGTTCGCTCGCCCTGCTGTACTCCGCCATCTACGCGCGGCTCACCCGCTCGGGGATGCTGGAGACGATGAACGAGGACTTCATCCGTACGGCTCGCTCCAAGGGCCTCGGCGAGCGCACGGTCGTCGTCAAGCACGGACTGCGGGCCGCGCTCACCCCGATCATCACCGTCTTCGGCATGGACCTCGGTCTGCTGCTCGGCGGCGCGGTGATCACCGAGAGCGTCTTCTCGCTGCCCGGCATCGGCCAGTACGCGGTGCAGGGCATCACCGACAACGACCTGCCCAAGATCCTCGGCGTGACCCTGCTCGCCGCCTTCTTCGTCGTCGTCGCAAATCTTGTGGTGGACGTCCTCTACGCCGCCGCCGACCCGCGGGTGAGGCTCTCGTGACCGAACTCTCCAAGACCGGCGTGGCGACGGGCGAACCCGTCGCCGCCGGCAAGACCCCCGAAGCCTTCCTGGACGTCCGCGACCTGAAGGTGCACTTCCCGACCGACGACGGTCTGGTGAAGTCCGTGGACGGGCTGACCTTCTCGCTGGACAAGGGCAAGACCCTCGCCATCGTCGGTGAGTCCGGTTCCGGCAAGTCCGTCACCTCGCTGGCCATCATGGGTCTGCACCGGCTCGGTTCGCGCGGCAAGAACGTGCGGATGTCCGGCGAGATCTGGCTCAACGGCAAGGAACTGGTCAACGCCGACCCGGACGAGGTGCGCAGGCTGCGTGGCCGCGAGATGGCGATGATCTTCCAGGACCCGCTGTCCGCGATGCACCCGTACTACAAGGTCGGCGACCAGATCGTCGAGGCGTACCGGACGCACCACAAGGTCTCCCGGAAGGTCGCCCGCGCCCGCGCGGTCGAGATGCTCGACCGCGTCGGCATCCCGGAGCCGGGCAAGCGGGTGGACAGCTACCCGCACGAGTTCTCCGGCGGTATGCGCCAGCGCGCCATGATCGCCATGTCGCTGGTGAACAACCCCGAGCTGCTCATCGCCGACGAGCCGACCACCGCCCTGGACGTCACCGTCCAGGCGCAGATCCTGGACCTGATCCGCGATCTGCAGAAGGAGTTCGGCTCCGCGGTCGTCATGATCACCCACGACCTCGGTGTGGTCGCCGAGATCGCCGACGACGTCCTGGTGATGTACGGCGGCCGGTGCGTGGAGCGCGGCCGGGCCGACGAGGTCTTCGAGACGCCGCAGCACCCGTACACCTGGGGTCTGCTCGGCTCGATGCCCCGGATCGACCGGGAGACGTCCGAACGGCTCATCCCCGTGAAGGGCCAGCCGCCGAGCCTCATCAACGTCCCCTCGGGCTGCGCCTTCCACCCGCGCTGCCCCTACGCGGACATCCCCAAGGAGAACGTCACCCGCACGGTGCGCCCCGAGCTGCAGCAGGTCGAGGGCGGCCACTGGTCCGCCTGCCACCTCTCGGCCGAGGACCGTACGCGGATCTGGACCGAAGAGATTGCGCCGAAGCTGTGAGCGATACCAAGAAGACGGCAGAGCCGGGCGAGGCCGTGATTCCGCGGCAGGCCGCCGCCGAGGGCGACGCGGCCGAGCGTGACGTGCTGCTCCGCGTCGAGGGCCTGACCAAGCACTTCCCCATCAAGAAGGGGATCCTGCAGCGGCAGGTCGGCGCGGTCAAGGCCGTGGACGGCATCGACTTCGAGGTCCGCAAGGGCGAGACCCTGGGCGTCGTCGGCGAGTCGGGGTGCGGCAAGTCCACGATGGGCCGGGTCATCACCCGGCTCCAGGACCCGACCGGTGGCTCGATCACCTTCGAGGGCCAGGACATCACGCGGCTGCGGACCGGGCAGATGCGTCCGCTGCGCCGTGACATCCAGATGATCTTCCAGGACCCCTACGGCTCCCTGAACCCCCGGCACACCATCGGCTCCATCGTCTCGGCGCCGTTCCGGCTCCAGGGCGTGGAGCCGGAGGGCGGGGTCAAGAAGGAGGTCCAGCGGCTCCTGGAGCTGGTCGGGCTGAGCCCGGAACACTTCAACCGCTACCCCCATGAGTTCTCCGGCGGCCAGCGCCAGCGCATCGGCATCGCCCGGGCGCTCGCGCTGAAGCCGAAGCTGGTCGTGGCGGACGAGCCGGTGTCGGCGCTGGACGTGTCGATCCAGGCGCAGGTCGTCAACCTGCTGGACGACCTCCAGCAGGAGCTGGGCCTGACGTACGTGATCATCGCGCACGACCTCTCGGTGGTCCGGCACGTCTCGGACCGCATCGCGGTGATGTACCTCGGCAAGATCGTGGAGCTGGCCGACCGGGAGGCGCTGTACAAGGCGCCGATGCACCCGTACACCAAGGCGCTCATGTCGGCCGTGCCGATCCCCGACCCCAAGCGGCGGGGCCAGAAGAGCGAGCGCATCCTGCTGCGCGGTGACGTGCCCTCGCCGATCTCGCCGCCCACCGGCTGCCGGTTCCACACCCGGTGCTGGAAGGCGACGGAGATCTGCAAGACCACCGAGCCGCAGCTCGTCGAGCTGATCCCCGGTCAGCGCGTGGCCTGCCACCACCCGGAGAACTTCGCCGACCAGGCCCCGCAGGACACCGTCCTGCTGAGCGCGGCGAAGGAGGCCATCGAGCTGGTCCCGGACGCGGTCCTGGAGGAGTCGGCCGAGCAGACGGCCACCGCGGCGCCCGAGGAGCCGGAGCCCGCCGCCACGACGGAGCCCGCGCCCGAGGCCAAGACGGAGACCCCCGCCAAGACGGAGGCCGAGACCCCCGCCAAGACGGAGGCCGAGACCCCCGCCGAGACGGAGACCCCCGCCACGGCGGAGGCCAACTCCCCTTCCCCCGAAGCCGCTTCGGTGGAGGCCCCCGCCCCCGGCGAGGAGCCCCCCGCCAAGTAGCCCGCTCCGCATGACAACTCCATAAAGTCATGTACATGGCCGAACGGGAGAGTGCACAGTCCTCGTGTCCGATGCGAATCCGGAACACGTGCAACACGTACGACACGTACGAAGGGACTGGACATGGCACTCTCCCGTTCGGCACGCACGGCGGTCGTCGTCGCCACCGCGGCGGCCTCCTTCCTCAGCATCGCCGCCTCGCCCGCGCCGCGCCCCGGCGCGCCCGGCATCGGTGATCCGTACTTCCCCGAACTGGGCAACGGCGGTTTCGACGCCCGCCATTACGACCTGAGCATCGGCTACGCCCCGGACACCGGCCGCCTGGACGGCAGGGCCACCCTCACCGCGCGGGCCACGCAGCACCTCTCCTCCTTCGACCTGGACCTCCAGAAGCTGACGGTCACGAAGGTCGAAGTGGACGGCCGGAGCGCCCGGTTCACGCGGCACGGCGACGAGATCATCGTGACCCCGCGCCAATCCCTACGCGCGGGACGGGACTTCCAGGTCACCGTCACCTACGGCGGGATACCGCAGCCGCTCAGCGGCCCCATCGTGTTCGGCTCCAAGTACGGCTGGATGAAGACCGCCGACGGCGTCTTCGTCGCCTGCGAGCCCAACGCCGCCTCCACCTGGTTCCCGTCCAGCGACCACCCCTCCGACAAGGCGACCTACGACATCCGGATCAAGGCGCCCAAGGGCCTGACCGGCGTCTCCAACGGCCGCCTGATCTCCCACTCGACCAAGGGCGGCTTCAGTTACGCGCACTGGCGCGAGAGCCGCCCGATGGCGACGTACCTGGCGACCGCGACCATCGGCAGGTTCGACGTGCGCACCGGCCGCACCCCGGCCGGGACCCCGATCTACGTGGCGATCGACCCGGTGCTGAAGGGCAGCAACAAGGTGGACGTGTACGCGGTCACCGCCGAGGCCACCGACTACTGGTCGAAGGTGTTCGGGCCGTACCCGTTCGAGGAGACCGGCGCGATCGTGGACGACATGCCGGAGGCCGGGTTCTCGCTGGAGGTGCAGAGCAAGCCCGTCTACTCGGCCGTGCGCAGCGAGTCCACCATCGTGCACGAGCTGGCCCACCAGTGGTTCGGTGACTCGGTCAGCGTCCGGCAGTGGAAGGACATCTGGCTGAACGAGGGCTTCGCCACCTACGCGCAACTGCTCTGGCGCGAGCACAAGGGCACCCAGTCCGCCCACGACGCGTTCGTCGAGGAGTACAACGACATCCCCGCCGACGACGACTTCTGGCAGATCAAGGTCGCCGACCCGCAGCGGGACACCATGTTCTCCGGCGCCGTGTACGACCGGGGCGCGATGACCCTCCAGGTGCTGCGCGACCGCATCGGTGACAAGGCGTTCTTCCGGCTGCTGCCCGCCTGGACCGCGCAGAACCGCTACGGCAACGCGAAGACCGCCGACTTCGTCGCCCTCGCGGAGAAGATCAGCGGCCAGGATCTGCGTGGCCTGTTCCACGACTGGATCTACACCACCGGCAAGCCCGCCCTGTAGCCGACCCGCCCTGTAGCCGACCCGTCCTGTCCCCGGCCCGCCCTGTGTCGGGCCCATCCTGTGGCAAGCCCGTCCAACAGTACGGGCGGCCTGGCTTTATAAGGTTCGCGGGCTCTGACGGGTAAGAATGTCAGGGTGCAGCTCCAGCAACTCTTCAGTCCCTCCGTCCAGCACACGCTCGATGTGATCGGCATCTTCGTGTTCGCCATCTCCGGCGCGCTGCTGGCCGTCCGGAAGAACTTCGACGTGTTCGGCATCGCCGTACTCGCCGAGGTCACGGCGCTGGGCGGGGGGCTCTTCCGCGACCTGGTCATCGGGGCCGTGCCACCGGCCGCCTTCACCGACATGGGGTACTTCCTCACCCCGCTGCTCGCCGCCCTCCTGGTGATCTTCTGGCACCCGCACGTCGAGCGCATCCAGAACGGGGTGAACGTCTTCGACGCGGCGGGCCTCGGCCTGTTCTGCGTCACCGGCACCACCAAGGCGTACTCCTACGGCCTCAATCTCACCGCCTCCGCCGCCCTCGGCCTCGCCACGGCCGTGGGCGGTGGTGTGCTGCGCGACGTGCTCGCCAACGAGGTGCCCTCGCTGCTGCGCTGGGACCGCGACCTCTACGCGGTTCCGGCGATCGTCGGCGCCGCGCTGGTCGTCCTCTGCATCCGCTACGACGCGCTGACCCCGCTCACCAGCGGCGTCGCGGCCGTCACGGCGTTCGTGCTGCGACTGCTGGCGATGCGGTACCACTGGCGGGCACCACGGGCGTGGAACCGGCGTTCGACGGTGAGCGAGGAACCGACGCCGTGACGCGCCGCCCCGCCGGGACCGCGGGCACCCCGGCCCCGGCCGGGGGGTCGGGCGCCGGGTGCCCGGAGACGCCGCGGCCGATCACCCCGGTGCGCGCGGCGGCGCCCCGCGCGGCGGGTCCGACGTGCGTCTCGCCCATCACCTCGGTCAGCCAGCGGAACGAGGGGACCACCTGCGGGCGCCACAGCGCCATCGTGTGCCCGCCCGCGCTGCGCGGCAGATAGACCACGTGCACCGAGGTCGGCGCCTTCGCCTCGGCGGCCAGCGCCTCGGCCGACTCGTAGCCGTCGCCGGGCTCGCCGGAGATGTACAGCGCGATCCGGGGCGGCACGGGGTAGTGGCGGAGCAGAAGGTACGGGTTGTTCTCGGCGCGCAGCACCGGGTTGTGCGCGGCGAGCGAGGCGGACTCGGCCGCCGGGTCGTTGTAGCCGGACATGCTGATCGCGGCCCGGTACCGGTCGGGGTGGGCCACCGCGAGCTTCACCGCGCAGTGCGCACCGGCCGAGTACCCGGCGGTCGCCCAGCCGTCGGGGGCGGGCTGGGCGCGGAAGTTCTGCGTCACCATGCGCGGCACGTCCACGCTGAGCCAGCTGTCGGCGTTCACCTGGCCGGGGACGTTGGCGCAGCCGGTGTCGGCGTCGGGCAGCAGGCTGGTGCGCGGCGCGACCAGGATGAACGGCGCGATCTTCCCGCTCTCCATCTCGGGCAGCAGTTGCTGGTGCGCGTGCATCGCCCCGAACCAGGCCGTGGCGGAGCCGGGGTAGCCGGGCAGCACCTCGACCACCGGGAACCGGGTGTGCCGGTAGGCGGCCTCGTGGTACTGCGGCGGCAGCCACACGTACACCTCGGCGTCCACGCCGGACACCTGGCCCTTGAGCTGGGTGACCTCCACCCCGCCGGCCGCGCCCATCGTCGGCCCGGAGGCGGGCTCGAAGTGCTGCACCACACGGGGCAGCCGCTTCAGCGCTATGTCGCCGGTGCCGCTGGTGCCGAGGTTCGCGGCCTGCTGGACGTGGTCGCCGGTGCCGAGCAGGTCGGACCAGTTGGAGTAGAGGTTGTTCTGGTTGTTGACCATCACGAAGACCAGGGTGATGGCCGTGCACTGGGCGAACAGGAGCATCAGCACCCGGCCGCCGATCCTGACGGCCTTCGGCCCGCGCATCCGCGACCAGAGCACCAGCGGCAGCAGCAGCGCGACGACGGCCAGCGCGATCGACGTGTAGAGGAACGAGGTCCCGGTGAGGCTCATGTCCCCATAGAGGGGAATCGCGGGCCGGGGGTTTCGGACATCTGCGGACACTTACCTGGATATTGCCGGAACCTCACCCAGGGGGAGGCGTGCCGGTCCGGGGTGACGCGGGGTGGTCGGCCGGGTGGTAGGCCGGGTGGTCGGCCGGGCCGGGGTGTGCGCGGAAGGTACAAGCTACCGCTTAGTAACGTGCCGGGGTATCGTGCTGTCATGCCAGACGCAGCTTCCGCCCCCGGTGCCCGGGGCACGATCGGTGCCAGCGAGTTCGACCGCGACACGGCGGTCACCCGGCGTGCCGACGGGGTCTACGACATCGACCTCTCCGCGGGCTGGACCATTATCAGCGCCGTCAACGGCGGCTATCTGCTGGCCGTGCTCGGCCGGGCGCTCGCGGACGCGCTGCCCCACCCGGACCCGTTCACCGTCTCCGCGCACTACCTCACCGCCTCCCGCCCCGGCCCGGCCGTGGTGCGCACCGGGACGGTCCGCACCGGCCGCACCCTCTCCACCGGCCAGGCGTCGCTGTTCCAGTACGACGACGACGGCACCGAGGTCGAGCGCATCCGTGTCCTCGCCTCCTACGGCGACCTCGACGCCCTCCCCGACGACGTGCGGACGACCGCGAAGCCGCCGCTGATGCCCCCGCCGGAGAGCTGCGTCGGCACCGGCGATCCGGCCACCCCCAGTCCGGTGCCCGGCAGTTCGGCCATCACCGAGCGGCTCGATCTCAGGCTGGACCCGGCGACCCTCGGCTGGGCCCTCGGCAAGCCCTCCGGGAACGGCGAGATGCGGGCCTGGTTCGGGCTCGCGGACGGCCGCGACGCCGACCCGCTCTCGCTGCTGCTCGCGGTGGACGCCCTGCCGCCGACCGCCTTCGAGATCGGCATCATGGGCTGGGTGCCCACCGTCGAACTCACCGTGCACGTCCGCTGCCGCCCGGCCCCCGGCCCGCTCCGGGTCTCGATCACCACCCGGAACCTGGCGGGCGGCTTCCTGGAGGAGGACGCCGAGGTCTGGGACAGCGCGGACCGACTGGTGGCGCAGTCACGGCAGTTGGCCCGGGTGCGGCTGGGCTGACACGCGGGGCCGCGGGGGCGGGAGTCGGCCCGGCGGGCGCGGGGCGGGGTCAGTCCCGGTCCAGCCAGTGCCTGCGCCCCGCGCTGATCAGCAGCAGTTGCCGGGTGGCCAGACGGGCAGCCCGGCGCCGCTCCTCCTCGGGGGCGTCCAGCGTCTCCAGGAACAGGGACGCGGTGATCAGCATCTGGTCCACATAGAGGTGGGCCAGCATCAGCAGGTCGTCGTCGCTCCACCCCGCCGCCTGCGGGTCGGCGGCGAGCTCGGCGCGCACCTCCTCGGCGAACCGGGCCAGTTGGGCCTGGATGGCCTCCCGTACCGGCTGCACACCGCCGTGCCGCTCGCGGGCGACGAAGCGGACGTGCGCCGGGAACGCGGCCACGTGCCCGGCGATCAACTCCACGGCGCGGGCGATGCGTTCGGAGGTGTCACCGGCGGTGGACACCGTCGTGCTCACCATCGGGTGCAGGCTGCCGAGCGCCTCCTCGACCAGGGCCACCCCGAGGTCCGCGACGGACGGGAAGTGCCGGTAGAACGCGGTCGGGGCGACGCCCACCGCGCGGGTCACCTCGCGCAGTCCGAGGCTGCTCAGGCTCTGTTCCTCCAGCAGGGAGAGGGCGGCGTCCAGGAACGCCTGCCGGGTCTTCCGCTTCTGGGCCTGCCGGACGCCGAGGGTGTGACTCATGTCATCCAGTTAACAACTGTTCTCCGTAATTGGAAAGCCGGGCGGCGCGCTAGACTCGGAAATCAGTGAACAACTGTTACTACAACTGTTCACCCAGACGTCACGGGGACGCAACACCAGCCGTCCCGGAGGGGGCTCAACGCCATGCTGATCCTGGTCGCCGCACTGATGCTGCTCGGCGTCGTCCTGGGCACCGTCGCCCACGCGCCGCTGACCGTCACCGCCGCCGGAGCCGCCGTCGTCGCGCTCTGGCTCGCCGTCTTCGCCGTCCGCGAGCGCCACCGCCGCCGCTCCCAGGCCCGCTGACCCCCCGACCGGACCCGCGGACACCCCTGGTCCGCGCCCGCCGACACCCCATACCCCGGAGCTGAGCAGCATGCGTCTCACCGCACCCGCACCCACGTCCGCGTCCGGCGCCGACGTCCGGTCCGCCGGGCGCCCCCGGCAGAGTGACGCCGACGGCATGGCCGTGGCCTCCTTCATCCTGGGCCTCCTCGGTCTGCTGGTCCTCAACGTCGTCCTCGGCCCGATCGCCCTCGTGCTCGCCGCCGTCGCCCTCTGGCGGGGCACCACCCGCCGGGGCCGCGCCTTCCTCGGCCTGGTCCTCGGCGCCGCCGACCTGGCCGTCCTCGCGGTCACCATGCAGATGGCGCACACGGTGTCCTGGAGCCTGTGAGCACCCTCCCCGAGATCCCGGCGCCGGGGTCCGCGCCGGACGAGGCGGCAGCGAAGCGGCCACCGGACGCGCCGTAGAATCGGGGAATCATGGCTTACCTCGACCACGCCGCCACGACGCCGATGCTGCCCGAGGCGGCGGAGGCGCTGACCGCCCGACTGGGCGTCACCGGCAACGCGTCCTCCCTGCACGCCTCCGGCCGCCGGGCCCGCCGCACGGTCGAGGAGTCCCGCGAGAGCTTCGCCGAAGCGCTCGGCGCCCGCCCCAGCGAGGTCGTGTTCACCTCCGGCGGCACCGAGGCGGACAACCTCGCGGTCAAGGGGCTGTACTGGTCCCGCCGCGCCGCCGACCCCGCCCGCGTCCGGGTGCTGGCCAGCCCCGTCGAGCACCACGCCGTCCTCGACGCCGTGCACTGGCTCGGTGAGCACGAGGGCGCCACCGTCGAATACCTCCCCGTGGACGCCCACGGCCGCGTCCACCCCGAAGCGCTGCGCGAGGCGATCGCCCGCGCGCCCGAGGATGTCGCGCTGGCCACCGTGATGTGGGGCAACAACGAGATCGGCACGCTGATGCCGGTGCGTGAACTCGCCGACGTGGCCGCCGAGTTCGGCATCCCGCTGCACGCCGACGCGGTGCAGGCGCTCGGTCAGGTGCCGGTCGATTTCGCCGCCTCAGGGCTCGCCGCGATGACCGTCTCCGGGCACAAGGTCGGCGGCCCGTACGGCATCGGCGCGCTGCTGCTGGGCCGCGAGCACACCCCCGTACCCGTCCTGCACGGCGGCGGCCAGGAACGCCATGTGCGCTCCGGCACGCTGGACGTGCCCGCCATCGCCTCGTTCGCCGTGGCCGGGCGCATCGCCGCCGAACGGCGCGCCTGGTTCGCGGAGGAGATCGGCGCCCTGCGCGACGAACTCGTGGACGCCGTACGGGAAGCGGTGCCGGACGCGATCCTCGGCGGCGACCCCGCACCCGGCGGACGCCTGCCCGCCAACGCCCACTTCACCTTCCCCGGCTGCGAGGGCGACTCCCTGCTGCTCCTGCTGGACGCCCAGGGCATCGAGTGCTCCACCGGCTCCGCCTGCACCGCCGGGGTCGCCCAGCCCAGCCACGTCCTCCTCGCCACCGGCACCGACCCCGACCTCGCCCGCGGCACCCTCCGCTTCTCCCTCGGCCACACCTCCACCCGCTCCGACGTGGAAGCGGTCGCCAAGGCGATCGGCCCGGCGGTCGAGCGGGCCCGCGCGGCCGGGCTGGTCTGACACGGCACGGCGCCGCTCACGCGCGGGCGGCCCGCCGGACCAGCTCCAGATAGCGGTCCCAGTCCCAGTGCGGGCCGGGGTCGGTGTGGTCGGTGCCGGGCACCTCGACGTGCCCGATGATGTGCTCCCGGTCCACCGGGATGCCGTACCGGGCGCAGACGGTGGCCGTCAGACGGGCCGAGGAGGCGTACATCGCGGGCGTGAACGAGGACGCCCGCTCCACGAAGCCCACGTGCTCGATGCCCACGCTGCGTTCGTTGAAGGAACGGTTGCCCGCGTGGAACGCCACGTCCAGCTCGCGGACCAGCTGCGTGACCGCGCCCCCGGCGTCCACCACGTAGTGCGCGGCGGCGCCGTGCGCCGGGTCCTGGAACACCTTCACCGCCGACGCGTACCCGCCCTGCGTGACATGGACGACCACCCGGTCCACCCGGTAGTCGTCCGGGCGGTCCGCGCGGCGGTAGTTGGCCGGGGACGCGGCCACCCAGCGCGCGCCCCGGAAGTCCACCGCGCCCGCCACCCGGGGCCGCTCCACACCGGGCAGCCGCCACCACAGCCGCGCCAGCTCCCCGCGCGCCAGCACCGCCGAACCGGCGGCCGTGGCCAGCCCGCCGACCAGCAGCGCCCGCCGCCCGATCCGCCGGTCCCGGTCGCTCCCGGCACCACCCCGCACGTCCCCCATGTGATCGTCAACGCACGGCAGTCCACCCCGGTTCCCGCGGCCCGTACCCTGGAGGGGCTATGACTGAGACCCCGCCGCGCACCCGCCCCCTCCGCGTCCTCGCCGCCATGTCCGGCGGCGTGGACTCCGCCGTCGCCGCCGCCCGCGCGGCCGAAGCGGGCCACGACGTCACCGGGGTGCACCTCGCGCTCTCCGCCAACCCCCAGTCCTTCCGGACCGGCGCGCGCGGCTGCTGCACCATCGAGGACTCCCGCGACGCCCGCCGCGCCGCCGACGTCATCGGCATCCCCTTCTACGTCTGGGATCTCGCCGACCGCTTCCGCGAGGACGTGGTCGAGGACTTCGTCGCCGAGTACGAGGCCGGGCGCACCCCCAACCCGTGCCTGCGCTGCAACGAGAAGATCAAGTTCGCCGCGCTGCTCGACAAGGCCCTCGCCCTCGGCTTCGACGCCGTCTGCACCGGCCACTACGCCCGGGTCGTCACCGGCGCCGACGGCGACCGCGAACTGCACCGCGCCTCCGACATGGCCAAGGACCAGTCGTACGTCCTCGGTGTGCTGGACGACCGGCAGCTCGCGCACGCCCTGTTCCCGCTCGGGGACACCGTCACCACCAAGGACGAGATCCGCGCCGAGGCCGAGCGCCGGGGCCTCGCGGTCGCCAAGAAGCCCGACTCGCACGACATCTGCTTCATCGCCGACGGCGACACCCAGGGCTTCCTCGCCCGTCGGCTCGGCAGGGCCGAGGGCGACATCGTGGACGAGTCCGGCGCCAAGGTCGGCAGCCACGAGGGCGCGTACGGCTTCACCATCGGCCAGCGCAAGGGGCTGCGCATCGGCACGCCCGCCGCCGACGGCAAGCCGCGCTATGTCCTGGACATCTCCCCGGTCACCAACACCGTCACCGTCGGCCCCGCCGCCGCCCTCGACGTCACCGCGCTCACCGCGATCAGGCCCCGCTGGTGCGGCACCGCCCCCGAGGACCCCGGCACCTACACCGCCCAGCTCCGCGCCCACGGCGACGAGACCCCGGTACGCGCCGAGCTGGTGGAGGGCGAACTCCGCGTCACCTTCACCGAGCCGGTACGCGGCGTCGCCCCCGGCCAGGCGGTCGTCCTCTACGACGGCACCCGCGTCGTCGGCTCGGCCACCATCGCGTCCACGGTGCGGGCGGAGTCGGCGGCGGTGTGACTCCGCGGGTTCGGGACTCCGGGGGTCCGGGACTCCGGGGGTTCAGGACTCCGGGGGTTCAGGACTCCGGGGGTCCGGGACTTCGCGGTTCACGTTTCCGTGGGTTACAGGGCTCCTCGGGCTCAGGCGCCGCCGGTGAAGTCCGCCAGCACCGGGGCCACCACGTCCGGCTCCACCATGTGCGTCTGGTCGGGCAGTTCGCGGTACGTCCCGTCCGGCACCGCCTCCGCGACCGCCCGGCCCGCCGCGCGCAGCCAGTCGGGGCTGGCCCCGCCCGTCAGCGCCAGCACCGGTACCGGGACGGCGGCCAGCACCTCGCGCGGCAGCAGGCCCCCCGCCAGCACCGCGTCGTCGTAGGCCAGGCTCGGCGCGACCGCCTCCATCCCGGCCCACATCGGGGACTGCCGGGCGCGGTCGATCATCTCCTCCGCGAGCCCGGTCAGCCGCAGGAACAGGGCCACCGCGTCCCCGCCGCGGCCCGCGCCGAGCGCCGCTGACAGCTCCGTGCCGTACCGCGCCATCCGTTCGGCGCCGCCGTCCAGGAAGTCCGCGTACGGCGGCTCGTACACCGCGACCGAGCGCACCGGAACTCCGGCCGCCGCCGCGCGCAGTGCCAGCGCGCCGCCCGAGGACACCCCGAACAGCGCCGCGTCGCCGCCCACCGCCGCGACCAGCGCGGCCAGGTCCTCGATCTCGCGCTCCACGGCGTACGGCGCGGTGTCACCGCTGGCGCCCCGGCCCCGGCGGTCGTACACCACGGCCGTACAGCGGTCCGCGAGCCGCGCGGCCAGCGGCGCCGTCGTACCACCGGTGGACATGGCGCCGCTCACCAGGATCACGGTCGGACCCCGGCCGGTCACGTCGTAGGCGAGCGGGGTGCCGTCGGGGGAAGTCGTCGTGCTGTCCATACGGGGCAGACTGCCGCAGGGGGCGGGACTCATCGGCGCGACACGGCGCGGTCAGAGCACCTCGGTGTCGTAGAAGCAGACGTGGTCCCGGATGGCGGCCACGTCCGGTATCGGGTCCGGGTAGGCCCAAGCCAGGTCCGGGGCGCCGGGGCGGGACCAGTAGGACGCGGTGCCCTTGAACGGGCAGACGGTGTGCGTGTCGGAGGGGGTCAGCAGGTCGAACCGTACGTCCTCGGGCGGCAGGTAGTAACGGTCCTGGCAGCCCGTCTCGCGCAGGACGAGGGGGCGGTCCGAGCGCGCCAGCTCCTGCCCGTCGCGTACGACGCGCACCGGGCGGTCGGCGGCCTCCACCGTGATCGTGTGTCCTCGTGTCATACCGGTGACAGCGCTCGCGGGGCCGCGCGTCTTCCCGCGTACGACGGTCTTCGCCCGCGTACGGCGGTCTTCGCGCCCCGCGTACGGTGGTCGGCATGAACATCTGCGTCTTCCTCTCCTCCGCCGACCTCGACGAGCGGTACACGCGCCCCGCGCGGGTGTTCGCGGAACTGCTCGGAGAGCGCGGCCACACCCTGGTCTGGGGCGGCTCGGACACCGGGCTGATGAAGGTCGTGGCCGACGGGGTGCACGAGAAGGGCGGACGGCTGGTCGGTGTCTCCGTCGAGTTCCTCGCCCACAAGACGCGGCCCGGCGTGGACGACATGGTGATCGCCGCCGACCTGGCCGAACGCAAGCGGCTGCTGCTGGAGAAGGCCGACGCCGTCGTCGTCCTGGTCGGCGGTACGGGCACGCTGGACGAGGCCACCGAGATCCTGGAGCTGAAGAAGCACGGGCGGACCGAGATGCCCGTGGTGCTGCTCAACTCCGCCGGGTTCTACGACGGTCTGGAGACCCAGTTCCGCCGCATGGACGCCGAGGGCTTCCTGCCCCGTCCCCTGTCCGAGCTGGTGTTCTTCGCCGCCGAGCCGGAGGACGCGCTGTCCTACCTGGAGGAGTCCCGCCACAGCCGGTGATGCGAGCATGGCCGTCATGACTACTCATGTGATCACCGGGGCCGGTTCCGGCATCGGCGCGGCCGTCGCCCGGCGGCTGCACGCGCGCGGGGACGACCTCGTGCTGCACGCGCGGGACGCGGGGCGGGCGAAGGAACTCGCCGCCGAGTTCCCCGGTGCGCGCACGCTCGTCGGCGACCTGGCCGACCCCGAGCGGCTCTCCTGGGCGCTGTCCCACCAGACCGTGCCGGACCGTATCGACAGCCTGCTGCACATCGCGGGCGTCGTGGACCTCGGGGAGGTGGGGGAGCTGAGCGCCAAGTCCTGGCGCCACCAGATCGCCGTCAACCTCCTCGCCCCCGCCGAGCTGACCCGGCTGCTCCTGCCGTCCCTGCGGGCCGCCCGCGGGCACGTCCTCTTCGCCAACTCCGGCGCCGGGCTCACCGCCCACGCCAACTGGTCGGCGTACAGCGCCTCCAAGCACGGCCTCAAGGCCCTCGCGGACTCGCTGCGGCTGGAGGAGCACGGGAACGGGGTACGGGTCACCAGCGTCTACCCCGGCCGCACCGCCAGCCGCATGCAGGCCCAGATCCACCAGCAGGAGGGACGTGAGTACGACCCCGCCGCGTGGATGTCCGCGGAGTCCGTGGCCACGACGATCCTGACGTCCCTGGACCTCCCCCGCGACGCCGAGATCCACGACCTCTCCGTCCGCCCCGGCAAGTAACCCACCCCACCGCCCCTGGCATGGGCCCCGCCCCCGCACCCCGGCCTGGGCCGGAGCCCCTGGGGTGCCGGGGGCTGTGCGGAGCGCATACTTTCCGGGTGAGTCAGCGCAGCGAGCAGCAGTTGGGTGGGGCCACCGGGGTCGGGTCGATGCCCGGGGTGGACGTCCGGGAGGCCGTCAGGACCGTCACCGGGGTTTTCGAGGACTTCGTGCATGTGCCGGAGCTGCCCGCCAGGGGCCCCGGCGCGGACATGGTCGGGCGTACCGCCGGGATGCTGGTGGAGATGTACGCGCGGGTGGAGCCCAGCGGATGGCGGCTGGGGGACCGGCCGGGGCGGGACACCAGGCGGGCCCACGCGTGGCTGGGGGAGGACCTGGACGCGCTGGAGGAGTACACGCAGGGGTACACCGGGGACCTGAAGGTCCAGGCGGTCGGGGTGTGGACGCTGGCCGCCGCGCTGGAGCTGCGCAACGGGGAGGCCGTGCTGTCCGATCCGGGCGCCTGCCGGGACCTCGCCGCCTCGCTCGCGGAAGGGCTGCGGCTGCATCTGGCCGAGGTGCGGCGACGGGTGCCCGGCGCCCGCGTCGTCCTCCAGCTCGACGAACCCTCGCTGACCTCCGTGCTGCGCGGGCGCATTCGCACCGCCAGCGGCTACCGCACGCACCGCGCGCCGGACCGCCAGGTCGTGGAGTCCGCGCTGCGCGACCTGATCGCGGTCACCGACGGCGGACCCGCCGTCGTGCACTCCTGCGCGCCCGACGTGCCGTTCGCGCTGCTGCGGCGGGCCGGTGCGGCAGCCGTCTCCTTCGACGCCTCGCTGCTCACCGAACGTGACGACGATGTGATCGGGGAGGCCGTGGAGGCGGGCACCGGGCTGATCGCCGGTGTCGTACCGGGCACGGACGGCCCGTTGTCGGACCCTGCCGGTAGCGTCATGGGTGTCAGGACGCTGTGGCGCAGGCTGGGGCTGCGACCTGGGCTGCTCGCGGAAGCGGTCACGGTCGCCCCGGCGTGCGGTCTCGCGGGTGCCTCCCCGGAGTACGCCCGCCGGGCGCTCACCCACTGCGTCCGGGCGGCGAGATCCCTCGCGGACAACCCTGAGTAACGGGAGGACCAGACGGTGGCCGGCGACAAGCAGGCGGAGACGACGGCGGTGCCCGCCGAAGCACGCGACCAGCACGCCCAGCTCGC
Source organism: Streptomyces corallincola (assembly GCF_019104725.1). Lineage (GTDB taxonomy): Bacteria > Actinomycetota > Actinomycetes > Streptomycetales > Streptomycetaceae > Streptomyces > Streptomyces corallincola. The sequence goes on from NZ_JAHRXF010000003.1 coordinate 70,893, forward strand.
GGAGCAGATCGAGGAACACCGCTTCCGCTACTACGTGAAGGACGCCCCGGTCGTCAGCGACGCCGAGTTCGACCGGCTGCTGAAGGACCTGGAGGCACTGGAGCGGTCGTACCCGGAGCTGCGCACCCCCGACTCGCCCACCCAGAAGGTCGCCGGGTCGTACGAGACGGAGTTCACGGCCGTCGAGCACCGCGAGCGGATGCTGTCGCTGGACAACACGTTCAACGACGAGGAGATGGCCGCCTGGACGGACCGCATCGCCCGCGAACTCGGCGACCAGACCTACCACTTCCTGTGCGAGCTGAAGGTGGATGGCCTCGCCGTCAACCTGACGTACGAACACGGAAGGCTGACCCGCGCGGCGACCCGCGGCGACGGCCGCACCGGCGAGGACATCACGCCCAACGTCCGCACCATCGCGGAGATCCCGGACCGGCTGCACGGCGACACCGTCCCCGACGTGGTGGAGATCCGCGGCGAGGTCTACTTTCCGATGGAGAAGTTCCTCGAACTGAACGAACGCCTGGTCGCCGCCGGGGACAAGCCGTTCGCCAACCCCCGCAACGCGGCGGCCGGTTCACTGCGCCAGAAGGACCCGCGCGTCACCGCCTCCCGCCCGCTGCACATGGTGGTGCACGGCATCGGCGCCCTCCAGGGGTACACGGGCATGACCCGCCTCTCCCAGGCGTACGAACTCCTGCACGGCTGGGGCCTGCCCACCTCCCGGCACAACAAGGTGGTCAACAGCCTCGACGGCATCCGGGAGTTCATCGCGTACTACGGCGAGAACCGGCACTCGGTGGAGTTCGAGATCGACGGCGTCGTCGTCAAGCTCGACGAACTCCGCCTCCAGGGGCGGCTGGGCTCCACCGCCCGCGCCCCCCGCTGGGCCATCGCGTACAAATACGCGCCGGAGGAGGTCAACACCACGCTCCTCGACATCAAGGTCGGCGTCGGCCGCACCGGCCGCGTCACCCCGTACGCCCAGGTCGAACCGGTGACCGTGGCGGGCAGCGAGGTCGAGTTCGCCACCCTGCACAACCAGGAGGTCGTCAAGGCCAAGGGCGTGCTCATCGGGGACACCGTGGTGCTGCGCAAGGCCGGTGACGTCATCCCGGAGATCCTCGGCCCCGTCGCCGACCTGCGGGACGGCAGCGAGCGGGAGTTCGTGATGCCCGCCGAGTGCCCCGAGTGCGGCACCCCGCTGCGCGCCATGAAGGAGGGCGACATCGACCTCCGCTGCCCCAACGCCCGTTCCTGCCCGGCCCAGTTGCGCGAACGCCTCGCCTACCTCGCGGGCCGCGAGGCGCTGGACATCGAGCACTTCGGGCAGGTCGCCGCCGCCGCCCTCACCCGCCCCCTGGAGCCCGCCGACCCGCCTCTGGTGGACGAGGGCGACCTGTTCGACCTGACGGTGGAGAAACTCCTCCCCATCAGGGCGTACGTCCTCGACCCCGACAGCGGGCTGCCCAAGCGCGACCCGAAGACCGGCGAGGAGAAGATCGCCACCGTCTTCGCCAACCAGAAGGGCGAGCCGAAGAAGAACACCCTCGCCCTGCTGGAGTTCATCGAGGCCGCCAAGCAGCGCCCGCTCGCCCGGTTCCTCAACGGCCTCTCCATCCGGCACGTCGGACCGGTCGCCGCGCAGGCGCTCGCCCGTGAGTTCCGCTCCCTGGACCGCATCGAGGCCGCCGGTGAGGAGGAGCTGGCCGCGACCGAGGGCGTCGGCCCGATCATCGCCGCCGCCCTCAAGGAGTGGTTCGCGGAGGACTGGCACCGCGAGATCGTCCGCAAGTGGAAGGCGGCCGGAGTCCCGCTGGAGGACGAGGCGTCCGGCGAGGACGAGGGCCCGCGCCCGCTGGAGGGCCTGACCGTCGTCGTCACCGGCACCCTGGAGAACTTCACCCGCGACGGCGCCAAGGACGCCCTCCAGAGCAGGGGCGCCAAGGTGACCGGTTCCGTCTCCAAGAAGACGTCCTTCGTGGTCGTCGGCGACAACCCCGGCTCCAAGTACGACAAGGCCATGCAGGTGAAGGTCCCGGTGCTCGACGAGGACGGTTTCTCCGTGCTGTTGGAGCAGGGCGCCGAGGCCGCGGCGGAAGTCGCCCTTCCGGTCGAGGAGTAGGCGGGGCGCGGCGGCCCGTACGGCAGAGGGGACGGCCGCGCTTCCGACCGGTGAGTAGCGGTTGAAGGCGACCCGTTCGGCGCATACCAGATGCATACGGGTGGCCCGGTCGTATTCGGGCAACCATCGACGACCGCTGCCCCAGGAAGCCTTCGGCGGCCTACTGTTGGCACCGGCGCCTGCCGTGTACCGCACGGCCGACGCGACCTCGTCCGCCGGGACGGGGGAGGCCGCCACACGCGGCCGGTGATGGTTGTCCGGCATCGGGCCGCGTGGCGTGGGCACCGCCGGCTGTGAGAGGGACGGGAATGAAACCGACCGAGAGCGCCGTTCCGGACGCACACCCGCGCCGCCGTACCAGCGCCTGGCGAGCCGCCCGCCGGACCGCCGGGGCCGTCGCCCGCTCCGGCCACCGCACCCGCGCCTCCGGCCCCCGGGCCGCCGACCCGCACCCCCCGATACCCCTGGCCCTCGCCCCGGCGCCGCCCGGCCCCGAACCCCGGCGCCGACTGCCCTGGCCGCCGCTGCCCTCCGCCGTGGTCGCCGTCGCCGCGCTCGCCCTCGCCGCCGGGTTCTACGCCGCCCGCTCCCACGACCACGCCCTGTTCCCGGACGGCACCCTCGGCTGGTCCCTCGCCCTGCTCGCCGGGATCGTCGTCGGTCACCTCGTGATGCTCGGCCGCGCCCGCTGGTGGGGCGGCACCGGCTCCGGCGCCGCCCTCACCCTCGCCGTCCTCCTCCTCTACGGCTGGATACCGGCGGGCCTGGTCAGCCTCACCGTCGTCGTCCTGGTCGGCGCCGCCCGGCGGCAGCGCTGGCGGCAGGGCGTCCTGCACGGCGCGGTGGACATCCTCGGCATCGGCGCCGGGGCGCTGGTGCTGGCCGCCTTCGGCCGCGTACCCAGCGTCGAACACCCCTGGCGGCCCGACGCCTGGAGCCTCGCCACCGTCCCCGAGGTCGTCCTCGTCACCGCCGCCTACCTCGCCGCCGGACGCGGACTGCTCTGGTACCTGCACGCTCCGCGCGGCGGCGGACTGCCCACCGCCGTCCGCCAGGCCCTGTTCAGACAGGGCCTGGTCGCCGTCGCCCTGCTCGGCATCGCCCCCCTGGTGTGTGTCGTCGCCGACGGCAGGCCCGTCCTGCTCCCGCTGTTCGCCGTCCCGCTGATCGCCCTCGACTCCACGCTGTGGATGGCCCGCGCCCGCGCCGAGGAACAGCTCCGCGACCCGCTCACCGGACTGCCCAACCGGCAGTGGCTGCTGGAGCGGATCTGGACCGCCCTCGACGACGCCGAACGCATCGGCGCCCGCTCCGCCCTCATGCTCATCGACCTCGACCGGTTCCGGTCGGTCAACGACACCCTCGGCCATCTCGCGGGCGACCGGCTGCTCCTCCAGATCGCGGACCGGCTGCGGCTCGCCCTGCCGCGCGGCGCCGAGGCCGCCCGGCTCGGCGGCGACGAGTTCGCCGTACTGCTGCCCGTCGCGGACTCCATCACCTCCGCCACCCGCGTCGCCCGCGGCCTCGTCGCCGCCCTCGGCTCCCCGCTCGACCTCGACGGCCTCACCCTCGTCCTGGAGGCCAGCGCCGGGGTCGCCGTCTCGCCCGAGCACGCGATGGACGCCGAAGGGCTGCTCCGCCGCGCCGACGTGGCGATGTACCAGGCCAAGCGCGACCGCACCGGCGTCGAGGTCTACGAGTCCAAGCGGGACTCCAACACCCCCGACCGGCTCGGCCTGCTGGGCGACCTGCGGCGCGCCCTGGACGCCCACGAAGTGCAGCTCCACTACCAGCCCAAGGTGCGCTTCGACGGTCAGGTGGCCGGACTGGAGGCACTGGTGCGCTGGGTGCATCCCGAGCGCGGCAAGGTCCCGCCGGACGAGTTCATCGCCATCGCGGAGACCTCCGGGCTGATGCCGCACCTCACCGAGTACGTCCTGGAGACCGCGCTCGGCCAGGTCGCCCGCTGGCGCGCGCAGGGCCTGCACGTCCCCGTCGCCGTCAACGTCTCCCCGCGCGACGTGCACACCCCCGGCTTCGCCGGGTCCGTCGCCGCCCGCCTCGCCCGGCACGGTGTCCCGGCGGGCGCGCTCCAGCTGGAGATCACCGAACACGTCCTGCTGGAGGACCCCCAGCGCGCCGCCGACACCCTGGCCGCGCTCACCGGGCACGGCGTGAAGATGTCCCTGGACGACTTCGGCACCGGCTACTCCTCCCTCGTCCACCTGCGGCGGCTACCGGTCAGCGAACTCAAGATCGACCGCTCCTTCGTGGCCCGGCTCGCCGTGGACGCCCAGGACGCCGAGATCGTCCGCTGCACCCTCGACCTCGCCCACTCCCTCGGCCTCCTCGTCGTCGCCGAGGGCGTCGAGGACGACGAGACCTGGGAGCGCCTGCGGGACCTCGGCTGCGACGCCGTCCAGGGCTGGCTCGTCGCCGCCGCCATGCCCCCCGAGGAGACCACCGCCTGGCTCCGCGCCCGGGGCACCAGGGGCTGGCAGCGCCCCCGCGCGGCCCTCCCGGCGGGGGAGTAGCGCCCCCGCCCCGGCCCCCGGTCCGCGCCCTGTGGCGAACCCCCGTACGCCCCTCCGGCCACCCCCGGCGCACGTACCCCCGCGGGCCCGTGCGCCCGTCCCCCGGCAAACCCCTGCGCGGGCACCCCGCGGTGACCCATAGGATTGGGCCAAACCACACACACTCACCCCCAGAGGATCGCTGCATGCCTGGCATCACGCGCGAGGAGGTCGCCCACCTCGCCCGGCTGGCGCGTCTGGAGCTGAAGCCCGAAGAACTCGACCACTTCGCCGGCCAGCTCGACGACATCATCGGCGCGGTCGCCCGCGTCAGCGAGGTCGCCGACCAAGACGTACCGCCGACCTCCCACCCGCTGCCGCTGACCAACGTCATGCGCGCGGACGAGGTCCGTCCCTCGCTCACCCCCGAGCAGGCGCTCTCCGGCGCCCCGGCCCAGGAGCAGCAGCGTTTCAAGGTGCCGCAGATCCTGGGTGAGGAGTAGAAAGCAATGACGGACAGCACCATCATCAGGCTCACGGCCGCCGAGACCGCCGGGAGGATCGCCGCGGGCGAACTGACCGCCGTCGAGGTCACCGAGGCCCACCTCGCCCGTATCGAGGCCGTGGACGAGAAGGTCCACGCCTTCCTGCACGTGGACCGCGAGGGCGCTCTCGCCCAGGCCCGCGCCGTGGACGAGAAGCGGGCGCGCGGCGAGAAGCTCGGCCCGCTGGCCGGTGTCCCGCTCGCCCTGAAGGACATCTTCACCACCCGGGGCGTGCCGACCACCGTCGGCTCCAAGATCCTGGAGGGCTGGATTCCGCCGTACGACGCGACGCTCACCAAGCGCCTCAAGGACGCCGACGTCGTCATCCTCGGCAAGACCAACATGGACGAGTTCGCGATGGGCTCCTCCACCGAGAACAGCGCCTACGGCCCCACCGGCAACCCCTGGGACCTCACCCGCATCCCCGGCGGCTCCGGCGGCGGCTCCTCCGCCGCGCTCGCCTCGTACCAGGCCCCGCTGGCCATCGGCACCGACACCGGCGGCTCCATCCGCCAGCCGGCCGCCGTCACCGGCACCGTCGGTGTGAAGCCGACCTACGGCTCGGTCTCGCGCTACGGCATGGTCGCCTTCTCGTCCTCCCTGGACCAGGGCGGCCCCTGCGCCCGCACGGTGCTCGACGCGGCCCTGCTGCACGAGGTCATCGCCGGGCACGACCCGATGGACTCCACCTCCATCGACGCCCCCGTCCCGCCGGTCGTCGAGGCCGCGCGCAACGGCAGCGTCGCCGGGATGCGGGTCGGCGTGGTCAAGCAGTTCCGCGGCGAGGGCTACCAGGCCGGTGTCGTCCAGCGCTTCGACGAGTCCGTCGAACTGCTCAAGGAACTCGGCGCCGAGATCGTCGAGCTGGACTGCCCGTCCTTCGACCTCGCCCTGTCGGCGTACTACCTGATCGCGCCCTCCGAGTGCTCCTCCAACCTCGCCCGCTTCGACGGCCTGCGCTACGGCCGCCGTACCGGTGACGACGGCACGCACTCCGCCGAGGAGGTCACCTCGCTCACCCGCGAGGCCGGCTTCGGCGACGAGGTCAAGCGCCGCATCATGCTCGGCACCTACGCCCTGTCCAGCGGCTACTACGACGCCTACTACGGCTCGGCGCAGAAGGTCCGCACGCTGATCACGCGGGACTTCGAGAAGGCGTTCGAGCAGGTGGACGTGATCGTCTCTCCGACGACCCCGACCACCGCGTTCCCGATCGGCGAGCGCGCCGACGACCCGATGGCCATGTACCTGGCCGACCTGTGCACCATCCCCACCAACCTGGCGGGCAACGCGGCCATGTCGCTGCCCTGCGGTCTCGCCCCGGAGGACAACCTCCCGGTCGGGCTGCAGATCATCGCCCCCGCGCTGCGGGACGACCGGCTGTACAAGGTCGGTGCCGCCGTCGAGGCCGCCTTCGTGGAAAAGTGGGGCCACCCGCTGCTGGAGGAGGCTCCGTCGCTGTGAGCGCACTGAACAAGGCCAAGGGCTTCAAGAAGTCGAAGTCGGGCACGTACCTGTCCATCGCCGGGACCGCGTTCAGCGCGCTCGGCGTGGCCAAGCAGATCAAGAAGGCGCGGGCCGAGCAGGACACCCTGCGGCTGCTCGACGCCACCGTGTCCGCCGTCGCCATCGTCACCGGCCTCGCCCTCCTCTACCGCGAGCTGAAGCGGCTGGGCGACGACGACGTCCTGCTGGGCTGAGAGGGAAGTTTTCACCGTGACCACCACGACCGAACTGGTGTCGTACGAGGACGCGCTGGCGTCGTACGACCCCGTCATGGGCCTTGAGGTCCATGTCGAACTCGGCACCAGGACGAAGATGTTCTGCGGCTGCTCGACCGAGCTGGGCGCCGAGCCCAACGCGCAGACCTGCCCCGTCTGCCTCGGCATGCCCGGCGCGCTGCCGGTCGTCAACGCGACCGGCGTCGAGTCCGCGATCCGCATCGGCCTCGCGCTGAACTGCTCCATCGCCGAATGGTGCCGCTTCGCCCGGAAGAACTACTTCTATCCGGACATGCCGAAGAACTTCCAGACCTCCCAGTACGACGAGCCGATCGCCTTCGACGGCTACCTCGACGTGCAGCTGGAGGACGGGGAGACCTTCCGGGTGCAGATCGAGCGCGCCCACATGGAGGAGGACACCGGCAAGTCCACGCACGTCGGCGGCGCCACCGGCCGTATCCACGGCGCCTCGCACTCGCTGCTGGACTACAACCGGGCCGGTATCCCGCTGATCGAGATCGTCACCCGGCCCATCGAGGGCGCCGGCGAGCGGGCCCCCGAGGTCGCGCGGGCCTACGTCCGCGAGCTGCGCGAGGTCATCCGGGCGCTCGGTGTCTCCGACGCCCGCATGGAGATGGGCCAGATGCGCTGCGACGTCAACCTGTCGCTGCGCCCGAACGGCACCGAGAAGTTCGGCACCCGTTCGGAGACGAAGAACGTCAACTCGCTGCGCTCGGTGGAGCGTGCCGCGCGCTTCGAGATCATGCGGCACGCGGCCGTGCTCTCCTCCGGCGGCACCATCGTCCAGGAGACCCGCCACTTCCACGAGGACACCGGGTCCACGACCTCGGGCCGCGTGAAGGAGGAGGCCGAGGACTACCGGTACTTCCCGGAGCCCGACCTCGTCCCCGTGGCGCCGTCGCGCGAGTGGGTCGAGGAGATCCGCGCCGCGCTGCCGGAGATGCCGCTGGCCCGCCGCACCCGCCTGCTGGCGGACTGGGGCATCTCGGCCACCGACATGCAGTCGATCCTGAACGCCGGTGCGCTGGACCCGATCGTCGCCACCATCGACGCCGGTGCCGACGCGGCCTCCGCCCGCAAGTGGTGGATGGGCGAGCTGGCCCGCAGCGCCAACGAGTCCGGGAAGTCGCTGGACGAGCTGGCCATCACCCCGGCCCAGGTGGCGCGGGTGACGGAGCTGGTCACCAAGGGCGACCTGAACGACAAGCTGGCCCGCCAGGTCATCGAGGGCGTTCTCGCGGGCGAGGGCACCCCGGACGAGGTCGTGGACAAGCGCGGTCTGAAGGTCGTCTCCGACGACTCCGCGCTCGGCACGGCCGTGGACGAGGCCATCGCCGCCAACCCCGGTGTCGCGGACAAGATCCGCGGCGGCAAGGTCGCCGCCGCCGGTGCCCTGGTCGGCGCGGTCATGAAGGCCACCCGCGGCCAGGCCGACGCCGCCCGCGTCAAGGAGCTGATCCTCGACCGCCTCGGCGTCACCGAGGGCTGACCCGCCCGGCACCACCAGCACCCCGAGGCCCCGGCGGCCGTACACCCGTACACCGCCGGGGCCTTCGCCGTACCCGTGCCCGCGCCGTACCCGTGCCTGGGCGTACCGGGCCGGGGTGGCGCCCGTCGGCGGACGTGAAAGGCTCGGGGGTACGGACCACCGGGGCCGTCGGCCGCCGGGCGTCGGCGGAGGTACGGGAGGAGCGCCGTGTACGCGGTATCGCTGGGCGACGACGGGGCCGAACTGCGTCCCCTGGAGGTGTGGCACGCGGCCGAGCTGCTCGCCGACATCGACCGGGGACGGGAGTTCATCGGCCGCCACGTCGGCCTGCCCGACGTGGTGACCGACCTGGACAGCGCCCGCGCCTATCTGCGGTCCTACGCCGAGAAGCGCGCCGCCGACACCGGCAGCCTGCACGGCCTGTGGTCCGGCGGGCGGCTCGTCGGCGGACTGCTGTTCCGGGTGTGGGACACCCCGTCCGGTGTCTGCGAGGCGGGCTGCTGGCTGGAGCCGGACGCGACCGGCCGGGGCCTGGTCACGCGGGGTCTGCGGGTCCTGCTCGACTGGGCGTTCACCGAGCGCGGCATGCACCGGGTGGAGTGGCACGCCTCCTCCGCCAACGGGCCCAGCCTCGCCACCGCCCGCCGCCTCGGCATGACCCGCGAGGGTGTCCTCCGAGAGAACTACCCGCACCGGGGCGTGCGGACCAGTACCGAGATCTGGTCGGTGCTGGCACCCGAGTGGCGCACCGGAGGCGCGGACCCCGCGCATCCCGACGATCATTGAGCGAACTCTCATACGGCGTCCGTACGGTGCCCCGCATGGCATCGAAAGCAGCGAACATCACCCACGACGACGCCGGGACAGCGGGGGAGCAGGACACGGTGGCGACGGGAGAGGAAGGCATCACCATGACGGCCGAGAAGGACGAAGCGGCGACGGGCGGGACCGAGCCCACGACGACGGGAGGGGAGGGCATCGGAAGCACCGCCCCCGCCGGAGGCACCGCCCCCGCCGGAGGCACCGCCCCCGCCGGAAGCACCGCCCCCGCCGGAAGCACGGCGACCGGCGGCACCGGCGGTACGGGCACCCCCGCCGACGGCGTCACCGACCACGGGGACCACGTCGAGGACGGGGAGTTCACCGAGGACGGCGACGGCCCGCACGGCACGGACGGCCGGACACCGGGGGTCGGCCAGGGCGCCGCCGCCGTCGTCTCCGCCGCGCTCGGCCTGGTCTCGCTCACCGGCGGCTGGATCGGCACGGTCGCCGCCGCCCGCCAGACCCTGATCGGCCAGCTCCGCACCTCCTCGTCGGCGGACGTCGCCACCCAGATCAAGGAGGTCTACGGCAACGCCTGGCACGCCACCGCCCTCTGCGCGGGCGCGTTCGCGCTGGCCGCGCTGATCGTCGGCGCCGTCGTCCTGGTCCGGCCCGCGTTCGGCACCCCCGGCCGCGTCCTCCAGGCGCCCTGGATCAAGTCGGTCGCCTGGGCGGGCGTCGTGCTCGGCGTCGTGGGACTGCTGCTGGCGGTCCTCAAGTACTCCGACGCGCTGCTCGGGTTGCCGACGGCGGGCTGACAAGGCCGCCGCCCCGGCCGGTGTGGGTGCGGTCAGCGCACCCGCACCTCCAGCACCCGGTCGTCGCCCCGCTTCGGCGTGCCCCGGCCGTCGGTGTTGCTGGTGACCAGCCACAGCCGGTCACCGCCCGCCGCCACGACCGTACGCAGCCGCCCGTACTCACCCTTCAGGAACGCCTGGGGTTCGGCCGCCGCCGAGGTGCCCTTCAGCGGGACGCGCCACAGCCGCTCGCCCTTGAGCCCGGCCATCCACACGACCCCGCCGACGTAGGCGATGCCGCTCGGGGAGACGTCGTCGGTGTGCCACTGGGCGATCGGGTTCACGAAGCGGGAGTTCCCCGCCTTCCCCTCCGCGTCCGGCCAGCCGTAGTCACCGCCCGGCCGGACCGCGTTCAGCTCGTCCCAGGTGTCCTGCCCGAACTCCGAGGCGAACAGACGCTGCCGGGAGTCCCAGGCCAGCCCCTGCACATTGCGGTGCCCGTACGAGTAGACGGGCGAGCGCGGGAACGGGTTGCCCGGCGCAGGGTCGCCCTCCGGGGTGAGCCGCAGGATCTTGCCGCCCAGCGAGTCCCGGTCCTGTGCCAGGCCCCGCTGTCCGCTCTCGCCGGTTCCCGCGTACAGCATCCCGTCCGGCCCGAACGCGATCCGGCCCCCGTTGTGGACGAACCCCTTGGGGATGCCCTTGAACACCGTGTCGGGAGCGCCCAGTTGCTCCCCGGGCGGCTTCTCCTCGGCGTAGCGCATCCGTACGATCCGGTTGTCCGACGCCGAGGTGAAGTACGCGTACACCATGTGGTCGTCGGCGTACTCCGGTGACAGCGCGATGCCCAGCAGGCCGCCCTCCCCGTTCGCCGCCACCCCGGACACCGAGCCGACCTCCGTCGTCGCCCCGCTCTTCGCATCGACCCGGCTCAGCGTCCCGTCGTCCCGCGAGGACACCAGCAGATCCCCGCCGGGCAGCACCGCGAGCCCCCACGGCGTCTTCAGTCCCTCGGCGACGGTACGCACCACGGTGGCCGACCCCTCGGCGGGCGCCGCACTCTCCCCGGGGGCGCGCACGGAAGCGGTGACCGTGGGAGAGGGGGAGACCCCGGCCTCCCCTCCGGAGGAGCACCCCGCCAGAGCGACCAGCGCGGTGACGGCCACCGAAGCAGTCACTGAACGTCCCCGCACACCCATGCTCCCTCCACCTCACCTCCCACCCACGTACCCCGATCCGCCCCCGGCCACAGCGATCCGGGCCGAGTTTCCCGAACCCGCGCGTTCCCTCCCGAGGGCGGAAGCCGGGGCGCGCGCCGGAGCTCCGCCCCGCGCGTTCGTCCACGGCGCACACGCCCGGCGCATACACCTTCCCGGCGTGCGCCCGCGTCCGTCGGCTCCCTCTCCGGGCGGCCCCCGCGCCGACCGTCCCGCGCTCCGCCCGCCCGCGCGCCTCCCCCTCCGGAGTTCCGGCCGGCCCCTCCACACGACGGGCCGCTGACATAGCCTCCTGCCATGAGCACTGACGTATGGCTTCCCATCCCGCCGCAGGAGATCGAGGGGCTGCCCGCCGGACCCCGCTACCTCTTCTGGGACGGCGGTGACAGCGGTGACCAGGATTTCCCCGGCGACCCCGCCGACTGCGCGATGTACGTGGTGCCGTATCTGAAGCGGCAGCCCGTCAAGGTCCGCCCGCTGGAGCACCTCAGGCGCGTCCAGGTCGTGCAGACGCTCTCCGCCGGGGTGGACGACATCACCGCCCGCCTCGACTCGATCGTCCCCGGCGTACGGCTCTGCAACGCGCGCGGTGTGCACGAGGCGAGCACCGCCGAACTCGCGCTGACCCTCACTCTGGCCAGCCTGCGCGGCCTCCCCGGCTTCGTGCGCGCCCAGGACGCCGAGCACTGGCAGAGCGGTTTCCACCCGTCCCTCGCCGACCGGACCGTCCTGATCGTCGGCTACGGCTCGATCGGCGCCGCGATCGAGGACCGGCTCGTGGGCTTTGAGGTCGCGCGGGTCGAGCGCGTCGCGCGCTCCGGGCGCACCACCGAGCGCGGACCGGTGCACCCGCTCACCGAACTGCCCACCCTGCTCCCGCACGCCGATGTCGTGATCCTCTCCACGCCCCTGACGGACTCCACCCGCGGCCTGGTGGACGCCGACTTCTTGGCCCTGATGAAGGACGGGGCGCTGCTGGTGAACGTGGCACGCGGCCCGGTCGTGGACACCAAGGCGCTGCTGGCGGAGACGCAGAGCGGACGGATCTCCGCCGCCCTGGACGTCACCGACCCCGAACCCCTGCCGCCGGGGCACCCGTTGTGGACGACCCCCGGTGTGCTGATCACCCCGCACGTCGGCGGTCCCACGTCCGCGTTCCTGCCCCGCGCGAAGCGGCTCCTCGTGGACCAGTTGCACCGTTTCGTGAACCACGAGCCGCTCCGCAACGTGGTCCTGACCACCGGGGCGTAACCCGCTTCCGGCACCCTCCGCAACCCTCCGGATGCGGCCCGTACCCGCATATGCCCAGGTCGTCACGGAGCGTAGAGAAGCTATGTCCCTGAGTGACATTCCTGGTGTATCGTCCCGACAGGGGCTGCGCCGGGCTCAACTCCGGCGCCGGGGACGGACATGTCAGATTGGTGAGGGGGGCGACGGACGATGCACGGCCTATGGACGAACGATCCGACGCGGCGGAGCCGCCGCCGACGACCCTGGGGAACGACGGCGCGCAGGCGCGGTCACCGCACCGACCTCCCGGCCCGGCCCCGCAGGACGGCGGGCCGGGGACGGCAGGCGCTGAGGCCCGAGCCCGGAGCGGGACGGACCGGGAGGCCCCGGTGAACGCCCCGGCCCCCGCCACCGCCTCCCTGGACGCACCCCGCGCGCATCCCCCGGGGGCGCCGCTGCCGCCCCGACCGCCGGTCTCCGGCGACGGCGCGCGGCTGGTCCAGCAGCTCCTGCTCGCCCTGATCTGCGCCGGATACGTGGTGGGGTCCCTGCTCGACTGGGGGTCCAGCCGTGTCGCGCTCGTCATGGGCGACTTCGGACTGAGCGCGGCGGCCGGTACCGCCGCCGTCTCCTGCTTCCTCTACGCCCGCAGCACCCGCGTCCGCTTCCGGCCCGCCTGGCTGCTGTTCTCCCTCTCCTCCGCGATGGCCGCCCTGGGCAACGGCATCTGGGGCTGGTACGAAGTCGTCCTCCAGGAGCGGGTGCCGAGTCCCAGCTGCGCGGACCTGTTCTTCCTGTGCTTCGCGCCGCCCGCCATCGTCGGCCTGCTGGTCCTCGCCAAACGGCCGCTCACCCGCGCCGGGTGGATCTGCCTCGGGCTCGACGCCTGGCTGATCGGGGGCTCGCTGCTCACCCTGTCCTGGTCGCTGGCGCTCGCCCAGGCCGCCCGCTTCGACGGGCCGAGCGTCGCGCACACCGCGCTGTCGCTGGCGTACCCGCTGCTGGACATCGTGCTGGTCAGCATGGTGCTCGCGCTGCACTTCCGCCGCTCGCCGGGCAACCGCACCGCCGTCAACACCGCGATCGGCGCGCTCGCCCTCACGGTGATGTGCGACGCGCTGTTCACCTCCCCGCTGCTGCACAGCAGTTACCGCTCCGGGCAGCTGCTGGACGCGGGCTGGTTCGCCGGTTCGCTGCTGCTCGCCTACGCCCCCTGGGCGGCCCCCCGGCGGGTGCCCGCGGCGGACGGCGCCGGGCGGACGCCGGACGCGCACGGCCGCGTGGTCCACGAGCACGTGCCGGGACAGCGGCCCGCCGCGCACCCCGGCCGGTCCGCCGCCGCCCCCGCGTCGCCGGGCGACCAGCCGCGCTACCCGGCCGGGCGGCCCATCACCGGATCGCTCGCCGCGCTCACGCCGTACCTCGCGGCGGCCGTCTGCACCCTCGGCATCCTGTACAACGTGCTCAACGGCCGCCGTCCCGACCACGTCGTGCTGATCACCGCGGGTGCCGTCGTCCTGGCCCTGGTCATCCGCCAGGGCATCATGCTGATCGACAACATCACCCTCACCCAGGAACTGGCGCAGAAGGAGAACCACTTCCGCTCCCTGGTGCAGGGCTCCAGCGACGTCATCATGATCGCCGCCCCGGACGGCGTGCTGCTCTACGTCTCCCCGGCCGCCGCCAAGGTCTACGGCCGGGGCGCCGAGGAACTCGTCGGCACCGAACTGGCCGCGCTGATCCACGGCGACGACCTGGGCTGTGTCATCCACGAGGTGCGCCGCTTCCTCGCCGCCAGCCCGGCCGAGGAGCCCACCACCCGCATCGAGTGCCGCTTCCGCTCCGGCGAGGGCGGCTGGCTGAACGTCGAGTCCACGGTCAACCGGCACCACGGCGGGCTGATCTTCAACAGCCGGGACGTCACCGAACGGGTGCGCCTCCAGGCCCAGTTGCAGCACAACGCCGAGCACGACCCGCTCACCGACCTGCCCAACCGCGCCCTGTTCACCCGGCGGGTGCAGCAGGCGCTGTCCGGGCGCCGGGTCACCGACCGGGGCGGCTCGCTGCGCGGCACGGCCGTCCTCTTCATCGACCTGGACGGCTTCAAGGGCGTCAACGACACCATCGGCCACCAGGCGGGCGACGAACTCCTGGTGCAGGCCGCCCGCCGCCTCCAGGACGCCGTACGCCAGGGCGACACCGCCTCCAGGCTCGGCGGTGACGAGTTCGCCGCGCTCATCGTCGGGGACGGCACCCGTGACCTCGCCGACCGCGAACGCGACATCCTGGACCTCGCGGACCGGCTGCGCACCACCCTCTCCCAGCCGTACGCCATCGACGGCAACGATGTCCGGATCAACGCCTCCATCGGCGTCGCCTTCGCCGAACCCGGCCTCGGCGCGGGTGAGTTGCTGCGCAACGCCGACCTCGCCATGTACCGGGCGAAGGCGGCGGGCAAGGGCCGGGTGGAGCTGTACCGGCCGCAGATGCAGCAGGACGTGGTCCGCAAGGCCGAGCTGGCCGGGCGGCTGCGGGCCGCGCTGCACGACGGGGAGTTCGCGCTGCTCCACCAGCCGGTGGTCCGGCTGGACACCGGCCGGGTCGCCGGGGTCTCCGCGCAGGCCCGCTGGCGCTCCTCGCAGGGCGTGCTGTTCACCCCGGCCGAGTTCCTGCGGGTGGCCGAGGACGCCGACAAGACCGCCGAGCTGGACCGCTGGGTGCTCCAGGAGGCCGTGCAGCAGGCCGCCGAACGCGCCGTCACCGGGGTCGTCGTCCCGGTGACGGTCCGGATGAGCGCCCGCCGCCTCCTCGACCGCACCGTGCCGTTCGGCTCCGTCGAGGCGCTCCTCACCCGATACGGCCTGCCCCCCGGCGCGCTGGTGGTCGAGCTGTCCGACAGCGACCCGAGGACCCCGCTGGACGAACTGGAGCGGCGCCTGACCGCGCTCAGCCGACTCGGGGTGCGGATCGCGCTGGACGGCTTCGGCGGCGGCTGCGCGGCCATCACCGCGCTGCGGCGGCTCCCGGTGGACATCCTCAAGCTCGACCGGAGCCTCGTCGAAGGTGTGGTGGAGTCCGCCCGGCTGCACAAGATCACCAGCGGGCTGCTGCGGATCGCCGGGGATCTCGGCCTCCAGTCGGTGGCCGAGGGGGTCGATCTGCCCGAACAGGTGGTGGCGCTGCGCGCGATGGGCTGTACTCACGGACAGGGCATGGCGTTCGCCGGGCCGCTGGACGAGTACCGGCTGCGCCGGGCGCTCGGCGCGGGCCGCTACCCGGTCCCGCACGCCCCCGCCGAACCCGCTTTCGCGGGTGGGGGAGCGGGGATGTACCGGCAGGGTGTGTCCGCCGTCCTCGGTGGTGGAAGCGGCCTCCGCTCACATGATGAGACGGCCGTCCCACCCACTTGACACGTCAGGCGTGCCGGGGGGAGGGTCAGTTCCATGCGCACCCGAATTCTCGTACTTGGACAGCGCGTCGGCTGAGCTGGGACGCACCGGAGACGATCCGGAACTCCCAGCGACCCTCACCGGCGCGCTCCCCTCGCTTGCCTCACGGCACGAGGGGTTTTTTGTTGCACAGGCAGCCCCCACAGCACGGCACGCACCGTCACCACACGGCCCACACCGTCCGAAACCTCGCAAAAACCTCAGCATCGAGAAGAGAAGCCGATGACCGAGCAGGCCACCGGGGCGCATCCGCAGCCCCGGCCCCGATCCGGAGGACCGCAGTCCGCCCCCGTCGAGCACGTCACGGGCGCGCAGTCCCTCATCCGCTCGCTTGAAGAGGTCGGCGCTGACACGGTGTTCGGCATCCCCGGCGGCGCGATCCTGCCCGCCTACGACCCGCTGATGGACTCCACCCGCGTCCGCCACGTGCTGGTCCGCCACGAGCAGGGCGCCGGACACGCGGCCACCGGGTACGCGCAGGCCACCGGCAAGGTCGGCGTGTGCATGGCCACCTCGGGGCCCGGTGCCACCAACCTCGTCACCCCCATCGCCGACGCCCACATGGACTCGGTGCCGCTGGTGGCGATCACTGGCCAGGTCGCCGCCAAGGCGATCGGCACGGACGCCTTCCAGGAGGCGGACATCGTCGGCATCACGATGCCGGTCACCAAGCACAACTTCCTGGTCACCAAGGCCGAGGACATCCCCCGGATCATCGCGCAGGCGTTCCACATCGCCTCCACCGGCCGCCCCGGCCCGGTCCTGGTGGACATCGCCAAGGACGCCCTCCAGGCGCGGACCACCTTCAGCTGGCCGCCCGTCATGGACCTGCCCGGCTACCGCCCGGTGACCAAGCCGCACGCCAAGCAGATCCGCGAGGCCGCCAAGCTGATCACCACCGCCAAGCGGCCCGTCCTCTACGTCGGCGGCGGGGTCCTCAAGGCGCACGCCACCGCCGAGCTGAAGGTCCTCGCCGAACTCACCGGCGCGCCCGTCACCACGACCCTGATGGCGCTCGGCGCGTTCCCCGACAGCCACCCGCTGCACGTCGGCATGCCCGGCATGCACGGCGCCGTCACCGCCGTCACCGCACTCCAGAAGGCCGACCTCATCGTCGCCCTCGGTGCCCGCTTCGACGACCGCGTCACCGGGAAGCTCGACAGCTTCGCGCCGTACGCCAAGATCGTGCACGCCGACATCGACCCGGCCGAGATCGGCAAGAACCGCACCGCCGACGTGCCGATCGTCGGGGACGCCCGCGAGGTCATCGCCGATCTGGTGCAGGCCGTGCAGAAGGAGCACAGCGAGGGCGGCCAGGGCGACTACACCGCCTGGTGGAGCGACCTCAACCGCTGGCGCGAGACCTACCCGCTCGGCTACGACCAGCCCGCCGACGGCTCCCTCTCCCCGCAGGCCGTCATCGAGCGCATCGGCCAACTCGCCCCCGAGGGCACGGTGTTCGCGGCCGGTGTCGGCCAGCACCAGATGTGGGCGGCGCACTTCGTGCAGTACGAGCGCCCCGCGAGCTGGCTCAACTCCGGCGGCGCCGGGACGATGGGCTACGCGGTCCCGGCCGCGATGGGCGCCAAGGCGGGCGTCCCCGACCGCACCGTCTGGGCGATCGACGGCGACGGCTGCTTCCAGATGACCAACCAGGAACTCACCACCTGCGCGCTGAACAACATCCCGATCAAGGTCGCCATCATCAACAACGGCGCCCTCGGCATGGTCCGCCAGTGGCAGACCCTCTTCTACAACCAGCGCTACTCCAACACCGTGCTGCACAGCGGCCCCGGCGCCGACGGCAAGCAGCCGAGCGCCGGTACCCGCGTCCCGGACTTCGTGAAGCTGTCCGAGGCGATGGGCTGCCACGCCATCCGCTGCGAACGCCCCGAGGACCTCGACAAGGTCATCGAGGAGGCCAACGCGATCAACGACCGCCCGGTCGTCGTGGACTTCATCGTCCACGAGGACGCGATGGTCTGGCCGATGGTCGCCGCCGGTACCTCCAACGACGAGATCATGGCCGCCCGCGACGTCCGCCCCGACTTCGGCGACGGCGAAGACGACTGACGAGAAGGCAAGGAAGCGCAACCGACATGTCCAAGCACACGCTCTCCGTCCTGGTGGAGAACACGCCGGGCATCCTCGCCCGCATCGCCGCCCTCTTCTCCCGCCGCGGCTTCAACATCGACTCCCTCGCGGTGGGCGTCACCGAGCACCCCGACATCTCCCGCATCACCATCGTGGTCGGCGTCGAGGACCTCCCGCTGGAGCAGGTCACCAAGCAGCTCAACAAGCTCGTCAACGTGCTGAAGATCGTCGAGCTGGAACCCGGCCAGGCCGTGCAGCGCGAACTCGTCCTGGTGAAGGTCCGCGCCGACAACGAGACCCGCTCCCAGATCGTGGAGATCGTCCAGCTCTTCCGCGCCAAGACGGTGGACGTCTCCCCGGAGGCCGTGACCATCGAGGCCACCGGCTCCGGCGAGAAGCTGTCCGCGATGCTGAAGATGCTGGAGCCGTTCGGCATCAAGGAACTCGTCCAGTCCGGCACCATCGCCATCGGCCGCGGCGCCCGCTCCATCACCGACCGCTCGCTGCGCGCCCTCGACCGCTCCGCCTGACCCCCGCGCGCCGGGCGGCCTGGCACCGCCCGGATGCCGAGATCCACAAGCCCCCGTCCACCCACCGGCATACGGTGGGCGCACAACCCGCACACCAAGGAGAGATTCCAAGTGGCCGAGCTGTTCTACGACGCCGACGCCGACCTGTCCATCATCCAGGGCCGCAAGGTCGCGGTCATCGGCTACGGCAGCCAGGGCCACGCGCACGCCCTGTCGCTGCGCGACTCCGGTGCGGACGTCCGGGTGGGTCTGCACGAGGGGTCGAAGTCCAAGGCCAAGGCCGAGGAGCAGGGCCTGCGCGTGGTGAGCCCGGCGGAGGCCGCCGCCGAGGCCGACGTCATCATGATCCTCATCCCGGACCCGATCCAGGCCCGCGTCTACGAGGAGTCCATCGCCCCGAACCTGAACGACGGGGACGCCCTCTTCTTCGCCCACGGCTTCAACATCCGCTTCGGCTTCATCAAGCCCCCGGCCGGTGTGGACGTCGCCCTGGTCGCCCCGAAGGGCCCCGGCCACCTGGTGCGCCGCCAGTACGAGGAGGGCCGCGGCGTCCCCGCCATCGCCGCCGTCGAGCAGGACGCCACCGGCAACGCCTTCCCGCTGGCCCTGTCGTACGCCAAGGCCATCGGCGGCACCCGCGCCGGTGTCATCCGGACCACCTTCACCGAGGAGACCGAGACCGACCTGTTCGGCGAGCAGGCCGTGCTCTGTGGCGGTACGTCCGCGCTGGTCAAGGCCGGGTTCGAGACGCTGGTCGAGGCGGGCTACCAGCCCGAGATCGCCTACTTCGAGTGCCTGCACGAGCTGAAGCTGATCGTGGACCTCATGTACGAGGGCGGCCTGGAGAAGATGCGCTGGTCCATCTCCGAGACCGCCGAGTGGGGCGACTACGTCACCGGCCCGCGCATCGTCACCGACGCCACCAAGGCCGAGATGAAGAAGGTCCTCGCCGAGATCCAGGACGGCACCTTCGCCACCAACTGGATGGACGAGTACAACGGCGGCCTGAAGAAGTACAACGAGTACAAGCAGCAGGACTCCGAGCACCTGCTGGAGACCACCGGCAAGCAGCTCCGCAAGCTGATGAGCTGGGTGGACGAAGAGGCGTAAGCCTCCCGTCAGGGGGCCGGGGCACACTGCTCCGGCCCCCTTGCCCACACCGCCGCCACCCGGTCGTCAACCCGCCCCCGCCACGGACGGGTGACCCCTCGGCAGCCGCCTGGCACGAAGACCCCGGCGCACTAGACTGCACAACCACATACGCGTCAGGCCCACAGCGTCGTGCGTCTTCCACGCGGCTAGCACCCCTCCACCGCCTGCGGCCGTCGGGACGGCCGTCCGCACTGGGACTTGTGAGGACTCACGTGAGCTCGAAACCCGTCGTACTCATCGCTGAAGAACTGTCGCCCGCCACCGTGGACGCCCTCGGGCCGGACTTCGAGATCCGCCACTGCAACGGAGCCGACCGAGCCGAACTGCTCCCCGCCATCGCCGACGTGGACGCCATCCTGGTCCGTTCCGCCACCAAGGTGGACGCCGAGGCCGTGGCCGCCGCGAAGAAGCTCCGGGTCGTCGCGCGCGCCGGGGTGGGCCTGGACAACGTGGACGTCCCCGCCGCCACCAAGGCCGGGGTGATGGTCGTCAACGCCCCCACCTCCAACATCGTCACCGCCGCCGAACTCGCCTGCGGCCTGATCCTCGCCACCGCGCGCAACATCCCGCAGGCCAACTCCGCGCTGAAGAACGGCGAGTGGAAGCGCAGCAAGTACACCGGCGTGGAACTGGCGGAGAAGACCCTCGGCGTCGTCGGCCTCGGCCGCATCGGCGCGCTGGTCGCGCAGCGCATGTCCGCGTTCGGCATGAAGGTCGTCGCCTACGACCCGTACGTGCAGCCCGCGCGCGCCGCCCAGATGGGCGTCAAGGTGCTCTCCCTGGACGAGCTGCTGGAGGTCTCCGACTTCATCACCGTCCACCTGCCCAAGACCCCCGAGACCGTCGGCCTCATCGGTGACGAGGCGCTGCGCCGGGTCAAGCCGACGGTGCGGATCGTCAACGCGGCGCGCGGCGGGATCGTGGACGAGGCCGCGCTGTACTCCGCGCTCAAGGAGGGCCGGGTCGCGGGCGCCGGGCTCGACGTGTACGCCAAGGAGCCCTGCACCGACTCCCCGCTGTTCGAGTTCGACCAGGTCGTGGCCACCCCGCACCTCGGCGCCTCCACCGACGAGGCCCAGGAGAAGGCGGGCGTCGCCGTCGCCCGCTCGGTCCGGCTCGCCCTCGCGGGCGAACTCGTCCCCGACGCGGTCAACGTCCAGGGCGGGGTCATCGCGGAGGACGTCAAGCCCGGTCTGCCGCTCGCGGAGCGCCTCGGCCGCATCTTCACCGCGCTCGCCGGTGAGGTCGCGGTCCGGCTCGACGTCGAGGTCTACGGCGAGATCACCCAGCACGACGTCAAGGTGCTCGAACTCTCCGCGCTCAAGGGCGTGTTCGAGGACGTGGTGGACGAGACCGTCTCCTACGTCAACGCCCCGCTGTTCGCCCAGGAGCGTGGCGTCGAGGTCCGCCTCACCACCAGCTCCGAGTCGCCCGAGCACCGCAACGTCGTCACCGTGCGCGGCACCCTCGGCGGTGGCGAGGAGGTCTCCGTCTCCGGCACCCTCGCCGGTCCCAAGCACCTCCAGAAGATCGTCGCCGTCGGTGCGTACGACGTCGATCTCGCCCTCGCCGACCACATGGTCGTCCTTCGCTACGAGGACCGCCCCGGCGTCGTCGGCACCGTCGGCCGCGTGCTCGGCGAGGCCGGTGTCAACATCGCCGGGATGCAGGTCGCCCGCGCGGCCGTCGGCGGCGAGGCCCTCGCCGTCCTCACCGTGGACGACACCGTCTCCCCGACGGTCCTGGCGGAACTCGCCGAGGAGATCGGCGCGACGTCGTCCCGCTCGGTGAACCTGGTCTGACCCGCTCGCCCGCGGCTGGGCCGCACCCGCACCCAGCCGTGGGCGACCACGCGATCGGCCCCGCGGAAGCACGCCCTAGGGGAAAAGGCGCGCCCGCTTCAGGGTCATGTGCAGGAGCAGCCGCGCTTCCCCCTCGTCCAGATCCAGTCCCGTCAGCTGTTCCACGCGGGACAGCCGGTAGTACAGGGTCTGCCGATGGATACCCAGCTCCGCCGCCGTGCGCCCCGCCTGCCCCGCGTGATCGAGGAACACCTCGGCGGTGCGGGCGAGTTCACGGTGGGCGGGGGAGAGGAGGGCCCCGGCGACGGGGTCCTCGGGCGCGTCCGGGGGGAGGGCGGTGAGCAGACGGTAGGGACCGATGTCCCGCCACTGCGCGACCGGCCCGAACCGGGGTTCCGCGAGAGCGGCCCGCGCGGCGGCGGACGCCTGCGACCACGCCGTACCCAGCTCACCGAGCCCGAGCAGCGGCTCACCCACCCCGGCAGCCCGCCCGGCGCCGGGGGCCTCCCGCAGCAGACGCGCCGCCGCGGCCAGCGCGGGCGTCGCCGCGTCCGGGGTGCGCAGCCGGACCAGGGCGGCGAGACTCTGCCCGGCCGCCCCCCACGGCACCAGGCACAGCGCCGTGGCGTGCGGAACCGTACGCGCCGAAGGGGCCTCGTCCGGGTCCGGCGACGGCCAGGGCGCCACGCAGACCAGGGTGTGCGGGGCCTCGGCGCGCGGCCCGAGCGCGGCGCGCAGCTCGGCCAGCGCCGCGTCCCGGCGCCAGCCGCGCTCGGCGGTGAGCACCGCCCGCAGCTCCCGGCTGAGCCCCGCCCCGGCCTGCGCCTCGTCGGCGAGCAGCGCGCCGACGCGCGCCGTCACCTGCATGGCGGCGGCCAGCTGGGCGTCGGTGGGTCCGGGTTCGTCGGCGAGCAGCCACACATAGCCGAGGACGACGCCCCGGTGCCGTACCGGAAGGCAGACCCGGCCCCGGTGCACGCCCGCCTCCGGGGTGGGCGGGATGCGGACCGGGCCGGTCGCGCGGGTGATGCCGAACCCCTCGAACCAGGCGCGGACGGCGGCGGTGGAGCGCCGGGTGAGGATCGAGCGGGTGCGGACCGGGTCCAGCGCCGCCGGGTCCAGCTCGCCCTCGCTGTCGTACGCGCCGAAGGCGATCAGCTCGAAGTCGCGGTTCTCCAGGGTCGCGGGCGCGCCCAGCAGCTCGGAGATCTCGTCCACCAGCTCCTGGAAGTCACCCTTGTAGTCCGTCGCCACCGGGGCATTCTCCCGCATTCCGGCCCGCTTTCATACATCTGTCTGAGATACCGGGCGCGGATGCGTGACGTCTGTCGATGGTCCACGATCCGACTGATCCCTAAGTTTCACGGTGGTTCTCCGTGCCGTCCCCGTCCTGTCGGACGGCGGCCGTTTCCGCTGCTCCCGCTCTGTTCTTCGCCTGTGGAGGTGCCCCGTGCTGGGTCCCGTGATTCTCGCCGCCTCGCGCAGCGACCGGATGCGACGCCTGATCTCGGCGGCACCGGTGACCAAGCAGGTCGTGGACCGCTTCATCCCCGGCGAGACCGTCACCGACATCGTGCCGATCGTCCGCGAGCTGACGGACCGGGGCCTGGAGCTGACGATGGACGTCGTCGGCGAGGACATCACCAACCCGGAGCAGGCCGCCGCCGCCCGCGACGCCTACCTCGCGCTGATCGCCCACCTCAAGGACCTGGAGCTCGGCGAGCGCGTCGAGATGAGCGTCAAGCTCTCCATGTTCGGCCAGGCGCTGATCAACGGCCACGAGCTGGCCCTCGCCAACGTCCGCCCGGTCGTCGAGGCCGCCGCCGCGATCGGCACCACGGTCACCCTGGACGCCGAGGACCACACCACGCTGGACTCGATGTTCGCCATCCACGAGGAGCTGCGGAAGGACTTCCCGCAGACCGGCTGTGTCATCCAGGCCTACCTGTTCCGCACCGAGGCCGACGCCCGCCGCCTCGCCGCCGCGGGCAGCCGGGTGCGGATCGTGAAGGGCGCGTACAAGGAGCCCGCCGAGGTCGCGTACCAGCAGAAGCACGAGATCGACAAGGCGTACGTGCGCGTCCTGCGGACGCTGATGGACGGCGAGGGGTACCCGATGGTCGGGTCCCACGACCCGCGCCTGATCGCCATCGCCCAGGAACTCGCGCACCGCGCGGGCCGCAAGGCCGACGAGTACGAGTTCCAGATGCTGTACGGCATCCGCGGCGACGAGCACCTGCGGCTGGCCGCCGAGGGCCACCGGATGCGCGTCTACACCGCGTACGGCACCGACTGGTACGGATACTTCATGCGCCGTCTCGCGGAGAAGCCGGCCAACCTGCGCTTCTTCCTCCGCTCGATGGTCAGCAAGGGCTGAGCCCACCCGCCGGGGGCCGAGCCCCCTCGACCCGGCAGGGGCCGACCCGCCCCACCACCGGCACGGGCAGACCGCCCCCACCCGCTCGCGTGGCCCAACCACCCGCTCACGTATAGGAGTTACGGATCTCATGGACGCTGTGACCCAGGTCCCCACCCCCGTCAACGAGCCGGTGCACGGCTATGCCCCCGGCTCGCCCGAGCGCGCCCGCCTGGAGGCGAAGCTCAAGGAACTGGCCGAGAACCCGGCCGACCTGCCGATGACCATCGGCGGCGAGAAGCGGATGGGCGGCGGCGAGCCGTTCCAGGTCGTGCAGCCGCACAACCACAAGGCCGTCCTCGGCACCCTGCGCAACGCCACCACCCAGGACGCGCAGGACGCCATCGACGCGGCCCTCGCCGCCGCGCCCGCCTGGCGCGCGATGGCCTTCGACGACCGCGCCGCGATCATCCTGCGCGCCGCCGAACTGCTCTCCGGCCCCTGGCGCGAGACCATCGCCGCCTCCACCATGCTGGGCCAGTCCAAGACCGCCCAGCAGGCCGAGATCGACTCGCCCTGCGAGCTGGTGGACTTCTGGCGCTTCAACGTCCACTACGCCCGGCAGATCCTCGCCGAGCAGCCCCCGGCCAACTCGCCGGGCGTGTGGAACCGCCTGGACCACCGCCCGCTGGAGGGCTTCGTCTACGCGATCACCCCGTTCAACTTCTCGGCCATCGCGGCGAACCTGCCCACCGCCCCCGCCCTGATGGGCAACGTCGTGGTGTGGAAGCCGTCCCCGACGCAGACGCACGCCGCCGTGCTGCTGATGGCGCTGCTGGAGGAGGCCGGGCTGCCCAAGGGCGTCATCAACCTGGTCACCGGCGACGGCATCGCCGTCTCCGAGGTCGCCCTCGCCCACCGGGACCTGGCCGGTATCCACTTCACCGGCTCCACGAAGACCTTCCAGTACCTGTGGAAGACGGTCGGCAACAACATCGAGAACTACCGGTCCTACCCGCGTCTGGTCGGCGAGACCGGCGGCAAGGACTTCCTGGTCGCCCACCCGAGCGCCGACCGCGCCGCGCTGAAGACCGCGCTGACCCGCGGTTCCTTCGAGTACCAGGGCCAGAAGTGCAGCGCCACCTCCCGCGCCTACGTCCCCGCCTCGATCTGGAACTCCGGCTTCAAGGAGGAGTTCGCGGCCGAGGTGGACGGGCTGAGCATGGGTGACGTCACCGACCTGTCGCACTTCATCGGCGCCGTCATCGACGAGCGGGCCTTCGCCAAGAACAAGGCCGCCATCGACCGCGCCGAGTCCGACCCGGCCTGCACCATCGTCGCCGGTGGCAGCTACGACGACTCGGTCGGCTACTTCGTCCGCCCGACCGTCATCGAGTGCTCCGACCCGGAGAACGAGGTCTTCCGCACCGAGTACTTCGGCCCGATCCTCGCCGTGCACGTCTACGAGGACGACCAGTACGACGCGATGCTCGACCAGATGGAGTCCGTCTCGGACTACGCCCTCACCGGTGCCGTCGTCGCCAACGACCGTGCCGCGGCGGCCCACACGATGGAGAAGCTCCGCTACGCGGCGGGCAACTTCTACATCAACGACAAGTCCACCGGCGCCGTCGTCGGCCAGCAGCCCTTCGGTGGCGGCCGTGCCTCCGGCACCAACGACAAGGCCGGTGCCCCGCAGAACCTCCTCCGCTGGACGCTGACCCGCGCCATCAAGGAGTCCCTGGTGCCGCCGACCGAGTACGGCTACCCGCACATGGGCTGACCCCGACCGGCGGGCCCACGAACGACGGGCCGGAACCCCGACGCACGAGCGGGGTTCCGGCCCGTTTTCCATGCCCGGACGCCGGACGGGCGCACGGTGCCCGAACGCGTGTCGCACGGGCCGGTGGAGCGGCGGTGGAGAGGGCGTCTCAGATAGTAGGACGTCCGAGTAATGATGCAGACAGGCCGGGAAGGCTCCCTTAACGTGAAAGCAGCCGAGCGTCTCGCGGAATCCCGCGAGTGGCGGTCGTGAGCCGTGCCCTCTGACAGGCAACCCCTGTCGCGCCGGCCCGCCCGCCCCGGCCCCCAGGGGAGACCTCGTCCCCCTTTTTCCTCACACCTCACCGCCGTGCTCCGGTCTGCCGAAGGAGTCGAATTCTCATGGCCGAGACGACCGTCCGACGCCGCGCCCGCCACGCCTCCCGCGTGAGCGAGTCCGACCGCAAGAACGCCGCCGCCGCCCTCCAGCGAGCCCTCGACCGCCGCGACAACGGCGGCGAGACCGGCCACTGAGCCACTGCCGTCCGGCACATCCCGGCCCGCCGCACCCCCGCGCTCCGCGCCTCGGGTCCGGCGGGCCGCCGTGCCACCCGGGCCCGACCCGGCCGGGTTCCGCGGACGACGGGTGGTCCGCATCGTGGACATGTGGTGTCAGCCAATGGGACGCGGAGTAGGGTGCCGGGCATGGCTCGCAGCATCAATCTCGCAGTGATTCCCGGTGACGGCATCGGCCGAGAGGTCGTGGCCGAGGGGCTCAAGGTTCTCTCGGCCGTCCTGCCGCAGGACGTGAAGCTGGAGACCAGGGAGTACGACTTCGGGGCCCGGCGCTACCACGCGACCGGTGACACCCTCACCGACGCGGACCTGGACGCGCTCAAGCGGCACGACGCGATCCTGCTCGGTGCCATCGGGGACCCGTCGGTGCCGTCCGGGGTGCTGGAGCGCGGGTTCCTGCTGAAGCTCCGGTTCGCCTTCGACCACCACGTCAACCTGCGGCCCTCCAAGCTGCTCCCCGGTGTCGCCAGCCCGCTGGCCGGGCAGCCGGAGATCGACTTCGTCGTGGTCCGCGAGGGCACCGAGGGGCCGTACACCGGCAACGGCGGCACCATCCGCAAGGGCACCGAGCACGAGGTCGCCACCGAGGTCTCGGTGAACACGGCGTACGGCGTCGAGCGTGTCGTCCGCGACGCCTTCGCCCGTGCCCAGGCCCGGCCCCGGAAGAAGCTCACGCTGGTCCACAAGAACAACGTGCTGACCTTCGCCGGACACCTGTGGACGGACATCTTCCAGAAGGTCGCCGCCGAGTACCCGGACGTCACCACGGACTACCTGCACGTGGACGCGGCGACCATCTTCCTGGTCACCCAGCCCGAGCGGTTCGACGTGATCGTCACCGACAACCTGTTCGGCGACATCATCACCGACCTCGCCGCGGCCGTCTCCGGCGGCATCGGCGTCGCGGCCTCCGGGAACATCAACCCCGCCCGCGACTACCCGTCCATGTTCGAGCCGGTGCACGGCTCCGCCCCGGACATCGCGGGCCAGGGCAAGGCCGACCCCACCGCCACGGTGCTCTCGGTCGCCCTGCTGCTGCGCCACCTCGGCCACGAGGCCGAGGCCGACCGCATCGACGCGGCCGTCGCCGCCGACCTCGCCGCCCGCGGCGACGGCCCGGTCCGCGGTACCGCCGAGATCGGCGACGCGCTCGCGGTACGCGTAGCCGGCTGACCCGCCGCCACACCGCCGCCGGGTCGCCACCGCGCCCGGCGGCTTTCCCATGCCGTCGCCGGGTGTCACCATCAGACCTCGGGCCGCATTCACCCCGATTCCTACCGGTCGCCTGCCGCGCGCGATAATCGAACGCGGAGCCGCGCCGAGGGAACGCCCGGACGTCCACGCACCGCACCGGCGGAGCCGGACCCGCCGGACGTGAGCGCGGCCCGTCACTACAACCGGTGAAGGAACACACCCATGACGACGACGCCGACGACGCCGACGACGCCCACGATCGAGCTCAAGCCCTCCGCCCACCCGCTCGCCGCCGCCGAGCGCGAGGCGATCCTGGCGAGCCCCGGCTTCGGCCGCCACTTCACCGACCACATGGTGACCATCAAGTGGACCGAGGGCCGCGGCTGGCACGACGGACAGCTCGTCCCGTACGCGCCGATCCCGCTCGACCCGGCCACGCAGGTCCTGCACTACGCGCAGGAGATCTTCGAGGGCCTCAAGGCGTACCGCGGGCCCGACGGCTCGGTCGCCACCTTCCGCCCGGACCGCAACGCCCTGCGCTTCCAGCGCTCCGCCAAGCGGCTCGCCATGCCCGAGCTGCCGGTGGAGACGTTCATCGAGGCGTGCGACGCGCTCGTCCGGCAGGACCGGGACTGGGTGCCCGCGCACGGCGGCGAGGAGTCGCTCTACCTGCGCCCCTTCATGATCGCCACCGAGGTCGGCCTCGGTGTCCGGCCCGCCAACGAGTACCTGTTCCTGGTCATCGCCTCCCCGGCCGGGGCGTACTTCCCCGGCGGGGTCAAGCCGGTCTCCATCTGGGTCTCCGAGGACCGGGTCCGCGCCGTCCCCGGCGGCATGGGCGACGCCAAGACCGGCGGCAACTACGCGGCCTCCCTGCTCGCGCAGGCCGAGGCCGCCGCCAAGGGCTGCGACCAGGTCTGCTACCTCGACGCGGTCGAGCACCGCTGGGTCGAGGAACTCGGCGGCATGAACCTGTACTTCGTGTACGGCGACCGGATCGTCACCCCCACCCTCACCGGCTCCATCCTGGAGGGCGTCACCCGCGACTCCCTGCTCACCGTCGCCCGTGACCTCGGCTACACCTCCGAGGAGGGCCGGGTCTCCGTGGACCAGTGGCAGCGCGACGCGGAGAACGGCACCCTCACCGAGGTCTTCGCCTGCGGCACCGCCGCCGTCATCACCCCGGTCGGCACGGTCAAGCGTTCCGGCGCCGCGTGGCAGTTCGGCGGCGGCGAACCCGGCGAGGTCACCCTCCGGCTCCGCCAGGCCCTCCTGGACATCCAGCGCGGCACCGCCGAGGACACCCACGGCTGGATGCACGAGCTGGCCTGACCCCCCGGCCGCACCGGCCCTCCCCTCCGGCTGAAGCACCCCCGAGCCGCCCCGGACCTCCCTCGTCCGGGGCGGCCCCCGCGCGCCGCTCGCCGGTGGTCCCGGCACCGCCGAGCGGACCGCATCCTGAGACAAACGGTCCACCGCCGCTCCCGCTGTGCCAGACTGGCCACGTGCCCTCGTTCGCCATGATTATCGGCAGCAGGCGCGCCGGTCCGCAGTGACCATCCCGCACGACCAGGTGCGAGTGGACACCGTCGTCCTCGACCCGCGCGCAGACCTCTCGCACCCGCGAGGGGTTTTTTCGTTTTCCGGCCCACCCACACCCGGGAACGGCGGCGCGACGGAGGCCAGGGGACGGTGGAGCCGGTCCATCCGGTATGACCGAAGCAGTGACCATCAGGAGCCTTGAGACATGACCGAGACGGCAACCAACGAGCTGGACGACTCGTTCCACGTCTTCGACACCACGCTGCGCGACGGGGCGCAGCGCGAGGGCATCAACCTCACCGTCGCGGACAAGCTCGCCATCGCACGGCACCTGGACGACTTCGGCGTCGGCTTCATCGAGGGCGGCTGGCCGGGCGCCAACCCGCGGGACACCGAGTTCTTCGCCCGCGCCCGCCAGGAGATCCGCTTCACCCACGCCCAGCTCGTCGCGTTCGGCGCCACCCGCCGCGCCGGCGCCCGCGCCGCCGAGGACCCGCAGGTCAAGGCGCTGCTCGACTCCGGCGCCGAGGTGATCACCCTGGTCGCCAAGTCGCACGACCGGCATGTGGAGCTCGCCCTGCGCACCACCCTGGACGAGAACCTGGAGATGGTCCGCGACACCGTCTCCCACCTGCGGGAACAGGGCCGCCGGGTGTTCGTGGACTGCGAGCACTTCTTCGACGGCTACCGCGCCAACCCCGCGTACGCGAAGTCCGTCGTCCGGACCGCCGCCGAGGCGGGCGCCGACGTCGTCATCCTCTGCGACACCAACGGCGGGATGCTCCCCGCCCAGATCCACGCCGTCGTCGCCACCGTCCTCGCCGACACCGGCGCCCGGCTCGGCATCCACGCCCAGGACGACACCGGCTGCGCGGTCGCCAACACCCTCGCCGCCGTGGACGCGGGCGCCACGCACGTGCAGTGCACCGCCAACGGCTACGGCGAGCGGGTCGGCAACGCCAACCTGTTCCCGGTGGTCGCCGCGCTGGAGCTGAAGTACGGCAAGAAGGTGCTGCCCGACGGGCGGCTGCGCGAGATGACCCGTACGTCGCACGCCATCGCCGAGGTCGTCAACCTGACGCCCTCCACCCATCAGCCGTACGTGGGTGTCTCCGCGTTCGCCCACAAGGCGGGGCTGCACGCCTCCGCGATCAAGGTGGACCCCGACCTCTACCAGCACATCGACCCCGAGCGGGTCGGCAACACCATGCGGATGCTCGTCTCCGACATGGCCGGACGCGCCTCGATCGAGCTGAAGGGCAAGGAACTCGGCATTGACCTCGGCGGCGACCGGGAACTGGTCGGCCGGGTGGTCGAGCGGGTCAAGGAACGCGAGCTGAAGGGCTACACCTACGAGGCCGCCGACGCCTCCTTCGAGCTGCTGCTGCGCGCCGAGGCGGAGGGGCGCCCGCTGAAGTACTTCGACGTGGAGTCCTGGCGGGCCATCGTGGAGGACCGGCCCGACGGGACCCACGCCAACGAGGCCACGGTCAAGCTGTGGGCCAAGAGCGAGCGGATCGTCGCCACCGCCGAGGGCAACGGGCCGGTCAACGCGCTGGACCGGGCGCTGCGGGTGGCCCTGGAGAAGATCTACCCGCAGCTCGCCAAGCTCGGCCTCGTCGATTACAAGGTGCGCATCCTGGAGGGCGTCCACGGCACCTCGTCCACCACACGGGTACTGATCTCCACCTCCGACGGGTCGGGGGAGTGGGCCACCGTCGGCGTCGCCGAGAACGTCATCGCCGCGTCCTGGCAGGCGCTGGAGGACGCGTACACCTACGGGCTGCTGCGGGCCGGGGTGGACCCCGCCGCGTAGGCGTGCGCGCCGGGCGCCCGGCCGCTCAGGGCGCCCGCCACACGTTGTCGTACGCGTCCTGCTCGATCTGGCGGCGCTGGCGGACCGCCTCCAGCTCGGTCAGCGCGTCGCCCACCGACGCGAGGACGGTCTCCACCGCGTCCGTGTCCTCACCCGCGGGCGGGTCGGTGCGCTCGGACGGGGGCGCGTCCTCGATGCCGAGCGCCCCCGCGAGGGCGACCAGCACCGGGTCGTGCGCGTTCCAGCGCTCCGTGGCGTGCAGCCGGGCGGGGGTACGGGGCGTCTCCGGGCGGGCGTCCGGGTCGCCGCGGTGGAACAGGCGGCGGAACGACAGGGGCGCGGGGCGGTCCTCCTGCGCGGCGAGCGCCCCCGCGTAGACGGCGGCCAGGCCGCTGCCCCTGCGCCACAGCCACTCCTCGACGTTCTCGTACGGGGGCTCCGTGCGCAGCTCGGCGGCGGCCTTGTCCAGCAGTTCGTCCCCCGTGGAGGGTCTCAGGGGGGCCGGTACGATCAGTTCGGCGTCCAGGGTGAGGGTGCGTGCCTCCAACAGGTCGATCAGTTCCGCACCGGCCAGCGCGAGGGACAGGTCCCCCTGCTGCACGGGGTGCGTGGACGGTATTTCCAGGGCGACGATCAGCAGATCCTGTGCGGTGCTCATCCCCCCACGATGAGGCGTCCGGCGTTCCCGCGCCCTGTTTTCCACCCACTCGCCCGAAACTTTCGGCCACATCCGCCCCGCCCGGACGCTCCGCCCCCCTCGCCCCCACAGCCCGAGGAGACCCACCGCCCCCCCCCGGTCGGGGAGGGCGGTGGGCCGCCGGGGTCAGCGCGGGGTCACTGGAGACGCCAGCTCTGATTCCCCGCACCGGTGCACGACCAGATCTGTGTCTTCGTACCGTTGGCGGACGTGTTGCCCGTGACATCCAGGCACTTGCCCGAGCCGGAGTTCACCAGCGTGCCCGCGCCGGAGTTGTAGGTCCACTGCTGGGCTCCGGTGCCGTTGCAGTCGTACATCTGGACCTTCGCCCCGTCGGCGGTGGAGGCGCCGGTGACGTCGAGGCACTTGCCGAGGGCCTGGACGGAGCCGTCGGCCTGGACGGTCCACTTCTGGGCCGTACCGCCGGTGCAGTCCCAGATCTGCACCGGCGTGCTGTTGGCGCTGGACCCGTCGGTGACGTCGAGGCACTTCCCGGCGAGCCCGACGAAGGAACCGGTCTTCGCGGTGCCGCCGCCCCCGCCGCCTCCGCCGGACTGCGTACCGCCCCAGGTGAAGGTCGCGGAGGTCTTGCCGGGCAGGGTGTACGTGGCGTGCTGGCCGCCCCAGTTGATGGTCATCGTCTTCGCGCCGGAGGAGTCGTTGTACGCGATCAGCGCCTTGCTGCCGTCCGGGTTGCGCCAGGCGACGTTCGGCACCTGGCCGGACGCGGTGGAGGCGATGCGCTGGGCGCCGGGCCGGACGAACTTGGTGAGCTGGCCCATCGTGTAGTACTCGACGGTGTAGTCCACCTGACCGCTCGCGCCGTCACCGTTGTGAACGGTGATGAGGCCGGTGCAGTTGCCGCAGCCGCCGCTGTGCGGGCCGTTGTTCTGGTCCACGGCGAGCGACCACTTGACCACCGACTTACCCCAGTTGCGGGTGTAGTCGATGATGTTGTTCATGTCCTCGCGCTGCTGGTTGACGATCCAGCCGCCCCCCGAGTGCTCGGTGTCGAACGCGTCCATCGTCGGGTACCGGTTGTGGATGTCGGTCTGGGTGCCGACGTTGCCGAGGTAGCCGTGCCAGGCGATGCCGCCGAAGTTGGGGTGGTTGCGCACGGCCGCGTCGTCCACGGTCTGGGCGGCGTACGCGTCGTAGCTGTCGGGGTTCCAGTCCAGTGCCAGGACCTTGGTGGACAGCCCGGCCGCCTGGAGCTTGGGCAGCAGCTCGGACTTGGTGAAGTAGGCCAGCCCGTTGCCGTTCCAGTTCATCGACTCGTAGCCGCCGCAGCAGGTCGGCTCGTTCTGCACGCTGACGTACTGGACGTTGACGCCCTGCGCCTTCCACCCCTGGAGGTACTTCACGAAGTACGAGGCGTAGGTGCCGTAGTTCTCGGACTTCAGCCAGCCCTGGTTCAGGCTGCCGTTGTCCTTCATCCAGGCGGGCGCCGACCAGGGCGAGGCCATCACCGTGATCGCCGGGTTCAGCTGGAGCGCCTGCTTGGTGAGCGGGAGGACGTCCCGGTCGTTGTCGAGGGAGAACCGGGTCAGCGAGGGGTCGGTCTGTCCCGCGGGCACGTCGTCGTAGGTGTAGCCGTACCGGGCGAGGTCGGAGCCGCCCATCGGGTTGCGCAGGAACGACAGCCCGATGCCGTCGGTGGGGGAGAACAGCTTGCGCATCGTGGCGTCACGGGTGGACTGCGACAGCGCGCCGCTGCCGTTCATCAGCCAGGCCGCGGTGTCGGTGAAGGACGCGCCGCCGCCGGTGAAGGTCTGGTAGCGGGTGTTCTCGTCCACGGTGATGTTCTCGCCGCCACCGCCCGCTCCGGCCTGGAACGCGAACGGGGTCTGTGCCTGGAGACCGCGTACGACATGCCGTCCGGCGTCGTCGTCGGTGGTGGTGAGGTAGGCGGTGACCTGCTCACCGGCCGCGTGCGCGGCCGGGGCGCCGAGCGTGGCGAGCCCGGCGGTGGTGAGCAGCCCGGCGACCAGCAGCCGGGCCGCGCGGAGGCGTCCTGTCATGGAGCGCCGCCCTTCTTGGGGTGGGGGTATGGGGCGTGCGAGCCGTGAGTAAATGACTGCTTCACCAGCGCGTCAAGAGGTCGCGCATTCACTTTTCGAAGACACAACTCCCGTGATCCAGCCGCCCGTTGATCCCTTGGACCCCGCGCACCACTTCTGACGTGAACTCTTGACGGTCCCGTGGCGGCCCAGTTAACTCACGGCGTGATCTAAGTCCTGAGTGAAATCTGAGCCGAGGGAAGGTACATGCGAAGAACCGCCCTGCTCCTCACCGCCGCGCTGCTGACCGCGACGCTGCCGATGGCCGCGGCGACCGCCGCGGCGGGTGCGGAGGGCGATCCCGCCCCCGTGCCCGTGGACCGCTTCGAGGGCGAGGTGCCGTTCGCCGCCCAGCCCGCCGAGGGGATCTTCACCTGGGGAGGCGACGCCGACGACCCGCCCACCCTCAGGCTGGACGCCCGCCCCGACGCCCCCGAGGGCGCCAAGGTGCTGTCCGGCAGCTACGACATCAGCGGCTACGGCGGCTTCACCCACGACTACGCGGCCACCGCGCCCGCCCACGACTGGTCCGCCCGCAAGGGCATCCGGTTCTGGTGGGAGGGCCGGAACAACGGGAAGAAGTTCGCGTTCGAGATCAAGGACGGCGGTGCCAACGGCGAGGCGTCCGAGCTGTGGACCACCTCGTTCACGGACGACTTCACCGGCTGGAAACAGGTCGAGATCCCGTTCTCCGACTTCACCTATCGAACCGACTACCAGCCGGTCGGCGGCATCGACCACATCCTCGGCCTGACCCAGATGTGGGGCTACGCCGTCACCCTCCCGCCCGGCACCAAGGGCGACTTCGCGATGGACGGCGTCGAACTGTACG
Source organism: Streptomyces corallincola (assembly GCF_019104725.1). Lineage (GTDB taxonomy): Bacteria > Actinomycetota > Actinomycetes > Streptomycetales > Streptomycetaceae > Streptomyces > Streptomyces corallincola. The sequence continues at coordinate 105,174 of NZ_JAHRXF010000003.1, forward strand.
GCCGCGCCGACCAGTCGCTGAGCGTCGGCGTCACCACCGACGCCGCCGTCTACCCGGTCAAGGAGGGCGGCACCGCCACCGTCCGGGTCACCGTCGGCGCCACCGGCTCCGGCGCGCTCACCGAGCCCGTCACCGTCGCCTGGGCCACCGGCGAGGGCACCGCCGAGCCGGGCAAGGACTACCGGCCCGCCTCCGGCACCCTGACCTTCCCGACCGGTACCGCCTCCGGCACCGCGCGGACCCTGACGGTGCCCACCCTCAAGGACTCCGCCGCCGAGAACGCCGAGACCATCCCGGTGAAGCTGACCGTCACCGGCGCCAAGGCACCCGCCGAGAACCCGCAGGTCGTCATCGACGCCCACGGGCTGCCGTACCTCGACTCCCGGCTGCCGGTGAAGAAGCGCGTCGCGGACCTGCTCGGCCGGATGACCCTCGCCGAGAAGGCCGGGCAGATGACCCAGGCCGAACGCGGCGCCATGACCGCCCCCGGCGACATCGCCGTGTACGGCCTCGGCTCCCTGCTCTCCGGCGGCGGCTCCACACCCACCCCGAACACCGCGCAGGCGTGGGCGAAGATGATCGACGGCTTCCAACTGCGCGCCCAGGCCAGCCGGTTCCAGATTCCGCTGATCTACGGCGTGGACGCCGTGCACGGCCACAACAACCTCACCGGCGCCACCGTCCTGCCGCACAACATCGGCCTCGGCGCCACCCGCGACCCCCAACTCGCGGAGAGGACGGGCGCGGTGGCCGCCGCCGAGGTCCGCGCCACCGGCGTCCCCTGGGACTTCGCCCCCTGCCTCTGCGTCACCCGTGACGAACGCTGGGGCCGCTCCTACGAGTCCTTCGGTGAGGACCCCGCGCTGGTCCAGTCGATGGAGACCGTGATCCAGGGCCTCCAGGGCCGCGCCGACGGCAGCGACCTCGCCCGCCGCGACAAGGTCCTCGCCACCGCCAAGCACTTCGTCGGCGACGGCGGCACCTCCTACGAGCCCAAGCCGGGCGGCGGCTACCCCATCGACCAGGGCGTCACCCGCGTCACCCGGCAGGAACTGGAGGCCGTCCACCTGGCGCCGTTCCAGACCGCCGTGGACCGGGGCGTCGGCTCGGTCATGCCGTCCTACTCCTCGCTGGACATCACCGGCGACGGACAGGGCCCGGTGAAGATGCACGCTCGCGCCGACATGATCAACGGCGTGCTCAAGGACCGCATGGGCTTCGACGGCTTCGTCATCAGCGACTGGAACGCCATCGACCAGCTCCCCGGCGACTACGCCTCGCACGTCCGGCTCTCGGTCAACGCCGGGCTGGACATGATGATGGTGCCCTACACCTACAGGGAGTTCTCCGGCACGCTCATCGACGAGGTCAAAGCCGGACGGATCAGCCAGGCCCGCATCGACGACGCCGTGAGCCGCATCCTCACCCAGAAGTTCCGCCTCGGCCTCTTCGAGCACCCCTACGCGGACACCAGCGGCGCCGCCGACATCGGCTCCCCGGCCCACCGCGCCGTCGCCCGGCAGGCCGCCGCCGAGTCCCAGGTGCTGCTGAAGAACGCGGGCGGTCTGCTCCCGCTGAAGAAGTCCCAGAAGGTGTACGTCGCCGGGTCCAACGCCGACGACATCGGCAACCAGTCCGGCGGCTGGACCATCACCTGGCAGGGCGGCTCGGGCGACATCACCCCCGGCACCACCATCCTGAAGGGCATGCGCGAGGCCGGCGGGAACGTCACCTACTCCAAGGACGCCTCCGCGCCCACCTCCGGCTACGACGTCGGTGTGGTCGTCGTCGGGGAGACCCCGTACGCCGAGGGCATGGGCGACGTCGGCAACGGGCACAGCATGAACCTGTCGGCCACCGACCGGGCAGCCGTGGACAAGGTGTGCGCCGCGATGAAGTGCGCCGTGCTGATCGTCTCCGGGCGCCCCCAGCTCGTCGGGGACCGGCTCGGCTCCATCGACGCCCTGGTGGCCTCCTGGCTGCCGGGCACCGAGGGCGCGGGCGTGGCCGACGTGCTCTACGGCAGGCGGGCGTTCACCGGGCAGCTCCCGGTGACCTGGCCCAGGTCCGAGGCCCAGCTCCCGATCAACGTGGGCGACACCTCCTACGACCCGCAGTTCCCGTACGGCTGGGGCCTGACCACGCTCGGCTCCGTACCGCGCGGCGGTGCGGTCACGCTGGCCGCGCTGAAGATCGCGGCCACGGCGGCGACGCGGGTGCACGCGGACCGGCTCGGGCGTGAACTGGTCGCCCAGGCGCGGCTGATCGTCCAGCAGAAGGCCGACGGGCACCTCACCGCCGCGGTGTCCAAGCCCTTCGCGGACGCCGATCACCTGCTGCTCACCGGCGACTACGCGAAGGCGGTGCAGAAGCTGACCGAGGCGTACCGGGCCGCGTAGCGCCGGTCCGCGTGTCCCGTGCGGGGAGGCTTCGGGGTACCGTCGAACACATGACCTGTGTCCAGCGGTCCCGGAGTCTTCCCGCACTGCTGCTGGCGGTGCTGGCGCTGGTCCTGCTGACCGCCGCCGCACCGGCGGCGGGCGCCGCGAGCGGCTCGGCCGGCGTCTCCCGGGCGACGCCCAGTGTGTCCACCGTCGCGGACGCCCTGCGCGAGAACCCCGTCTACGTCGATCCCGCCGCCGCCTCCCAGCTGTCCGCCGCCGACGCCGACCGCCTCGCGGACCGGATCAGGGCCGCGGACAAACCGCTGTTCGTCGCGGTGCTCCCGGCGGACTACCCCACCGAGAACCTCTTCGCCGACCTGCGCACCGCCACCGGCATCACCGGTCTGTACGCGATACGCCTCGGGGACCGCTTCGACGCCCGCGCCGACGCCTCGGTGCTCGCCCCGACCGCACGGGAGAACCTCGTCTCCAGCGTGCGCGGCGAATCGGCGTCCGCGCAGCTGGCGGACTTCACCGACCGCGCCCTGACCAGCATGGGCGGGCACGCGCCCGCGTCCTGGGGCGGCGGCTCCGGCGGCGGGAGCTCCCCGGCCGCGCTGATCGGCGTGGCGGCCGTGGTCGTCGTCGGCGGCGCGGGTGCCTACGCCCTGGTCCGCCGCAACCGGCGCCGCCGGGCCGAGGAGCAGCGCGTGGCGCTGGAGCGGCTGCGCGTGGTCGTGGACGAGGACATCACCGCGTTCGGCGAGGAACTCGACCGGCTCGACTTCCACCCGGCCGAGGCCGGCGCCGACGACGCGATGCGCGGCGACTACGAACGGGCGCTGGACGCCTACGAGAAGGCCAAGCAGTACATGGCCGACGCCCGGAAGCCCGAGGACGTGCGCGGTGTCACCGGCGCGCTGGAGGACGGCCGGTTCTCGCTCGCGCTGCTCGCCGCCCGGCGCGAGGGACGCCCGCTGCCCGAGCGGCGCCCGCCCTGCTTCTTCGACCCCCGGCACGGCCCGTCCGTCACCGACGCGGCCTGGACACCGGCGGGCGGCGCGGCCCGCGAGGTGCCGGTCTGCGCGGCGGACGCCGCCCGGCTCGCGGACGGCCGCGACCCGGCGGTCCGCGAGGTCGAGACCGAGTACGGCCGCCGCCCCTACTGGGACGCCGGTCCCGCGTACGGCCCGTGGGCGGGCGGCTACTTCGGCGGCGGCCTGCTGCCCGGTCTGCTCGTCGGCACCATGCTCGGCGGCCTGATGTCCGCCCCCGCCTACGCGGCCGACTACGGCAGCGGGTACGGCGACTTCGGGGGCGGCTTCGACGGCTACCAGGGCGGTGACGTGTCCGGCGCGAACTTCGACCCCGGCGACTTCAGCGGCGGGTTCGGGGACGGCGGCGGCTTCGACGGGGGCGGCGGTTTCGACGGCGGAGGCGGGGGAGGGGACTTCGGCGGGGGCTTCTGAGCCCCGGGTGCCCGTGCGCCGCGCCCGCCGAAGTCCTCCGTCACCCGCCCGACAGCACCGCCCGACAGCTCCGCCCGCCGGAGGCGCGGGGCGTCAGGCGTTGCGGATCGCGGAGACGTCGAACTGGAGCTTGATCTTGTCGGAGACCACGACACCGCCCGTCTCCAGCGCCGCGTTCCAGGTCAGCCCCCACTCCGAGCGCAGGATCTCCGCCTTGCCCTCGAACCCGGCGCGGTCGTTGCCGAACGGGTCCTTGGCGGCGCCGTTGAACTCCAGGTCGATGGTGACCGGCTTGGTGACACCGAGCAGCGAGAGGTCACCGGTGATCCGGTAGTCGTCGCCGCCCAGCGACTCCGCCTTGGTGGAGCGGAACGTCATGGTCGGGAACTCGTCCGTGCGGAAGAAGTCGGCGGTCTTGAGGTGGCCGTCGCGGTCCGGGTTGCCGGTGTCGATGCTGTCCATGCGGACGTCCAGCGTCGCGGTGGACCGGGACGGGTCGGCGCCGTCCAGGTGCAGCGTGCCGGTGAAGTCGGTGAACCGGCCCCGGACGTTGGTGACCATCGCGTGCCGCGCGACGAAGCCGACCGTGGTGTGCGCGGGGTCGATGGTCCAGTCACCGGTCAGCGAGGCCAGACCGGCGTCGGCGGCGGCCGGTGCGTCGGTGGTGGTCTCGGGGGTGCTGTCCTTGCGGCCGAAGATTCCCATGACCTGACTCCTTGAGGGACGGGCGCGGCCTTCGGGTAAGGCGCCGCGCCGACTGTGCGGGTGAGCGTTCTGTGGGGCTGCGCGTTCCATGAGGTTGAACGTTGTACGAAACCTGTCGATTCCCGACGTTAGCCCCATTCCGTTGAGGCTTCAACGTCATCCGGTGTGTGTCTCCATCATCGCGCGGAGTGATTCCGTACGCCCTCTGGCGGACGCGCGTAGATGTCGGGCACCATCTCCCTGCACCACCTGCACTGCCGCCCCACTCCCCCCAACGGCCCCCAGCAGGAAGGCACTTCATGAAGTTCCGCAGGAACGGAAAGGTCTCCGCGGTCCGCTCCGCCGTGACCGCGCTCGCCCTGGTCGTCGCCCCCGGCGCCGCGGTCGTCGGCACCTCCACCGACGCCTTCGCGGTCAGCAAGATCAGCCACGCCACCGCCATCGGGATGTTCAGCAACGTCGGCATCACCTGGTCGTCCTCCGGCGGCTGCTCCAACCGGAACGTCTCCACCTGTACGTCGTTCGACCAGCTCAACCTGCCCACGGCCCAGGGCGCCCAGACCCTGAAGCGGTCCAGCGGCTGCGCCCTGAACATCACCGGCGGCACCGAGACCGGCCACGCCTCCGGCACGTACTCGCACTGGAACGGCTACAAGCTCGACTTCGGCAAGGCCACCTGCCTGACGTCGTACATCAAGAACAACTTCGGCTACATCGGGCTGCGCGGCGACGGCGCGCCGCAGTACCAGTCCGGCTCGGGCAACATCTACGCCGACGAGGGCAACCACTGGGACGTCCTCTACTACAACTGCGGCGGCTGCTGACCCGGGCACCGACCCCGCGCACCGCGACCGCCCCGGCCCCGACCGGCGGCGGGTCCGCGCCCCGGACCCCCGGACGTCCTCCCGACGGAGTATCGTCCGGGGGTCCGTTTCACTCCGGCGATGGCATGTGCCGACCCTGAATCAGGGGTGACCGCACCGTGACGGGTTTGTGGCATCCCTACAACGCCGGAGCCCTCTGAGCAGTCGGAACGGCTGCATCGCCGCCGGGTTCTGTTCAGTGGCACCAGGAAAACGGGCCGGAGACTGTACGGAACCGACGGCTCGCAATCCCCCTCGCTCTTCGTAAGGTCGCTACATGACCGTTTTGGAAGAGACGACGGGTGAGCCCACGGACGCGCGCGGGCGGGTGGCCGAGCTGCACGACATCCGGGCGAAGGCCGTGGCCGGACCGGGTGAGAAGGCGACCGCGGCGCAGCACGCCAAGGGCAAGCTGACCGCACGGGAACGCATCGAGCTGCTCCTCGACGCGGGGTCCTTCCAGGAGGTCGAGCAGCTCCGGCGGCACCGCGCCACGGGCTTCGGCCTGGAGGCGAAGAAGCCGTACACCGACGGTGTCGTCACCGGCTGGGGCACGGTCGAGGGCCGCACGGTCTTCGTCTACGCCCACGACTTCCGCATCTTCGGCGGCGCCCTCGGCGAGGCCCACGCCGCCAAGATCCACAAGATCATGGACATGGCCATCGCGGCCGGTGCCCCGCTGGTCTCCCTCAACGACGGCGCCGGTGCCCGCATCCAGGAGGGTGTCTCCGCCCTCGCCGGGTACGGCGGCATCTTCCAGCGCAACACCCGCGCCTCCGGTGTCATCCCGCAGATCAGCGTGATGCTCGGCCCGTGCGCGGGCGGCGCGGCCTACAGCCCCGCCCTCACCGACTTCGTGTTCATGGTCCGCGAGACCTCGCAGATGTTCATCACCGGACCCGACGTCGTCAAGGCGGTCACCGGCGAGGAGATCAGCCAGAACGGCCTGGGCGGCGCCGACGTGCACGCCGAGACCTCCGGCGTCTGCCACTTCGCCTACGACGACGAGGAGACCTGCATCGCGGAGGTGCGGTACCTCCTCTCGCTGCTCCCGCAGAACAACCGGGAGAACCCGCCGCGCACCGACTCCTCCGACCCCGTGGACCGGCGCGGCGAGTCCCTGCTCGACCTCGTCCCGGCCGACGGCAACCGCCCCTACGACATGGCCAAGGTCATCGAGGAGCTGGTGGACGACGGGGAGTACCTGGAGGTCCACGAGCGCTGGGCGCGGAACATCATCTGCGCGCTGGCCCGCCTGGACGGCCAGGTCGTCGGCATCGTCGCCAACCAGCCCCAGGTGCTGGCCGGTGTCCTCGACATCGAGGCCTCCGAGAAGGCGGCTCGCTTCGTCCAGATGTGCGACGCCTTCAACATCCCGATCGTCACCCTGCTCGACGTCCCCGGCTTCCTCCCCGGCGTGGACCAGGAGCACGGCGGCATCATCCGGCACGGCGCCAAGCTGCTCTACGCCTACTGCAACGCCACCGTGCCGCGCATCTCCCTGATCCTGCGCAAGGCCTACGGCGGCGCCTACATCGTCATGGACTCCCAGTCCATCGGCGCCGACCTCACCTACGCCTGGCCCACCAACGAGATCGCCGTCATGGGCGCCGAGGGCGCGGCCAACGTCATCTTCCGCCGCCAGATCGCGGACGCCGAGGACCCCGAGGCGATGCGCCAGAAGATGGTCAAGGAGTACAAGGCCGAGCTGATGCACCCGTACTACGCGGCCGAACGCGGCCTCGTGGACGACGTCATCGACCCCGCCGAGACCCGCGAGGTGCTCGTCAAGTCCCTCGCCATGCTCCAGTCCAAGCACGCCGACCTGCCGTCCCGCAAGCACGGCAACCCCCCGCAGTAACCTCACCAGGAGACCGAAGCGCCATGAGCACTCCCGACATCCGCGTCGAGAAGGGGCACGCCGCCCCGGAGGACATCGCCGCCATCACGGCCATCCTCCTGGCCCGCGCCGCCCACCGCCCCGCCGAGATCCCCCCCGGCCACCACACCCGCCCGAAGGCGCGCTGGCGCCGACTGGAGCGCGAGCCGGGCTTCCGGGCCCCGCACAGCTGGCACGGCTGAGGGTTCGCTTCGCTGGATTCGGCTTGCTAGTCCGTGATGCGCACGTTGACGCCGGGGAATTGGAGCATCTGATGATCGTCGGGCAGTAGACAGCCCATGAGATGCAGATGCTTCACCGGTGGAGGCCTGAAATCGGGGGTCTGCAACCAGGCCACGATGTCGATGCCTTGCAGATCCAGCCATTCCGTCCGAGGCAGAGTGTTCAGGCCGAGCGGCAGAACATACTGGTCAGCCCACAGCACCACCTGGTTGATTCCCTCGCGGAGACGCAGTTCTTTGAGGTCGGTGGTCTCGGTAACTCTGAGGACGAGCGCCTCCAGCTGAGGCAGCCGTTCCAGCGTGTCCAGCCCGATGAGTCCGTTCCACCACGCCAGGGACAGGACCGTCAGGGAGGGCAGCTCCGGCAACGCCTTGAGGTCGATCATGGGGTAAGCGATGATGACGCGTTTCGCGGCGAACCGATGGAGCGCGGATAGCTGACCGGAGTGGCTCACTAGGATGTCGAGCTCCCCGAGCTGGACTCCTGAGAGGACCGTGTCGGCATACGCGTCCGCCGGGAAGTAGCGCCAGCTTGAAATGAGCTGAGCTATTACCGACTCCCGCTCGTCGCCCGCATACCCCGACAGCACCTCCAGCGCCTCACGCCCCCCGATCATCGCCACCGTTTCCACGGTCCGCACTGCGGCCTTCTCCGAAAGCTCCCCGAGCGACCTCGGCATCTTGCGCAGCAGACTGGTTCCCACTGCCGCCAACCCCACCGGATCAGTGGCCCGCTGCGGCGGCAGTAGCGCGTCCACCGCCGAGTCCACCCGTTCCGCGAGCTCCCCCGACAACTCCGGCACCGTCTCCTGGCAGGAAGCCGCCAGCAGCCGCAGCTTGCGCGCATGGCGGGGCTCGCTCGACGCCCGGTCCAGAATGCCGCCCAGCAGCTCCTCCCGCTGAGGCCGGTTGACGTGACCGGCGGTCATGATGATCGTCTCGCGCCACAGGTCCAGATGCGCCCGCTCGACCAGATTCCCGATCCGGTCCTCAGCAGCCGCCTCCTCGGCCGCCAGGTACTCCTGAATGCTCCGGTGGACGAAGTCCAGCCGCCCCAGAGTGGGGGAGCGCAACACCCCGGAGCGCGCCCGGAGCTGCTCCAGCACCGCGGCCCCGTCGCCCTCCTCCAGGTGCCGCATCCCCGCCAGCTTGCGTCCGACGAAGCCCGCCGCCTGCTCCAGCGGGATCTCACTGCGGTTGTTGTCGGAGAGCCGCCAGGCCAGGTCCCGCAGCAGCACCAGCTTGTCGCCGAGGCTGAGGCCGCTGCGCACCGCGCTGGGGACATTGCGGTCGGCGTCCCGTTCGTGGACCAGGGTGTGCAGGGCGTTGCGGTACAACTCCATGCGGTCGCGCGGGAGTTGGCTGCCCCGGTTGAGGTGCATCGCGCAGAGCATCGCCGCCAGCAGCGGGGTGCCCGCCAGGGACTGGAGATGCGGCCGGTCCTTGAGGCTGGTCAGCAACGACTGTTCGTAGCGCGGGAGTTCCTCCACCGGGCAGGGCAGTTCCTCGCCCAGTTCGCGCACCGCCCGATGCCACTGGCGGACGAAGGCCGCCAGGTCGGGCGGGGTCATCCGGTCCAGGTGCAGCGCGGTGAACTCCTCGCGGCGCAGCCAGTCGGGACCGGCCGCCGCCGGACGCGAGGTCACCACCATGCGCACGTCCGGATACGCGGCCAGCAGCCCGCGCAGCCACTCGCGGACGCCCCGCCGCTCGGAATCGAGGAGTTCGTCCACGCCGTCGATCAGCAACAGCGCGTTGCCCTCGGCGAGTTGACGCTCCACCCACGCCTTCGGCATGACCCCGGTGATCTGCCCGGCCACCGAGTCGAGCATCGCCTCCGGCTTTGGCATCCGGGCCCCGCTGTACTCCCGGAGCTTCACCAAGAGCGGGGTCAGGCCGTTCCACCCGGCCAGGTCACCGCTGAACGCGCCACGCGCGGCCGTCACCGCGAGCCAGCGCAGCAGGGTCGTCTTGCCGGACCCGGCCTCGCCGCGCAGCAGCACCCGCGAGGCACCGCCGAGCGCGGTCTCCACCCGCATCCCGGCGCCGTCGCCCCCGGCCGGTTCCCAGTCGCTCATCTCCGGGCGCGGTGACGGCAGCGGCGCCCGCCGGGCGGTGCCCCGGCGCGGGCGGCCGTCCCCGCCGGTCGCGCGGAGGCTGACGTACGCCACCGACAGGCGTATCTGCGCCGTCGCCCGGTCGGAGGTGCTGCGGAACAGCTCCAGCTCGTCCAGGCTGTCGCTGAGCAGTTCCAGATAGCGGCGCCGGAACTCGCCGTCCCGGTCGGCACCCTCCGGGGCGAACAGCGAGCGGTCCGGGAGCCGTTCGAGGACGCGGGCGATCTCCGCGCCGAGCGAGGTGGTCCGGGCGAGGAGTTCGGTGAGGGCCCGCTCCTCGAAGACGGGCAGACCCTGCACGATCCGTACGTAATACTCCACGCACTCCGCGAGCAGCATCTCGTGGAGACGGCTCTCCGCCTCGCCCAGCCCCACCGGCGGGCGGGTGGTCGCGGAGATCCGCCGGACCAGCTCCGCCGGGCGCACGTCCGCCCCGAGGAGTGCCGCGTCCGACAGGTCCGCCGCCGCGAACGTGTCGCACACCGCGTCGATCACGCTCAGCCGCCCGGACTCCTCCAGCCGGGCGAACTCCCGCTCCAGGAACGGCGCGAGCCGGTCGAGGACCGCGTCCGCGATCTCCTCGAACTGCCGCCGCACCCCCCGCTGGAAGCGGAGACCGGGGATACGCACCCCGATCAGCTCCGCCATGTCCATCCGGCGTTCCTGCTCCCGCCGTTTCCCCCCGAGCCACGTCTGCGCGGCGGCCTTCGCCACCGTCGTCCCCAGCCGCAGCGCCGCCACCTCGGCACTCATCGCATCCCCCGCATCCCCCGCGCCCCTCGAAGCCGTGCCCGTCCAGTGTGGCAGGGGGGTACGACAAAGGGGCCCCCTCCGATGAGGAAAGGGCCCCTCGTCACGTGAAACGCGGAATCAGCCGAACCGCGGACTCAGCCGGAACGGACTCGACAACCGGCCACCGCTAGCGCAGGCGGGCCATCAGCGCGTGCTCGACCAGCGTGATCAGCGCGGACTTGGCGTCCGCGCGGTGCCGGGCGTCCGTGGTGATGATCGGGGTGTCCGGGCCGATCTGGAGCGCCTCGCGCACCTCGTCGGGCTGGTAGGGCTGGTTGCCGTCGAAGCCGTTGAGGGCGATGACGAACGGCAGGCCGCTGTTCTCGAAGTAGTCCACGGCCGGGAAGCAGTCGGCCAGGCGGCGGGTGTCCACCAGGACGATCGCGCCGATCGCACCGCGCACGAGGTCGTCCCACATGAACCAGAAGCGGTCCTGGCCCGGCGTACCGAACAGGTACAGGATCAGGTCCTGGTCCAGCGTGATGCGGCCGAAGTCCATCGCCACCGTGGTGGTGGTCTTGTCACCGGTGTGGGTGAGGTCGTCGATGCCCGCGGACGCGGACGTCATGACGGCCTCGGTGCGCAGCGGGTTGATCTCCGAGACGGCGCCGACGAACGTGGTCTTGCCCACGCCGAAGCCACCCGCCACCACGATCTTCGCCGAGGTGGTGGAGCGACTCTGAGAAACCGGCCCTCCGCTAGAGCTTGCGAAGTCCACTGAGCACCCTTTCGAGCAGTGTCACGTCTGGCTGGCCACCGGCGTTCTCGTCGCCGCCGGGCTGATGGATGGCGACCAGGCCCGCCTCCGCCAAGTCGGCGACGAGAATCCTGGCCACGCCGAGGGGGATCGTGAGCAGGGCCGAGATCTCGGCCACCGACTTGATCTCCCGGCACAGATTGCAGATCCGCTGATGCTCGGGCAACTGGCCCTGCATCTGGTGCGGAGCGGCGGTGGTGTGCACCAGCGCCTCGATGGCGAGCTGGTAGCGGGGGCGCGTCCGGCCGCCGGTCATGGCGTACGGACGCACCAGGGGGTTGTTCGCCGACGCGGCCGGCGCCGGTTCGGGTCGGCGCTGCGGCTGCACCGGCTGGATGCGCGGGGCAGGCGGCTGGTCGTACGGCGACGGGCCGGGGCCCTGCGGCGCGTACGGCTGCCGGTGGCTCGGTGCGGAGGGGAAGTTGTACCGGTTCGCCGAACCGTCGTGCGAGCCCTGCGCGGGTCCGTACGACCAGTCACCCGACGACGGACCGCCTGGGGGTGTTGCCACTCTCTCTCCTCCTCCGACTGCGCCGGGCACCCGTTCGTGTGGAGCCGCGTCCCGAAACCTTACGGCCACGGGACGCCAATTCGCACCGTTCGTCTGTCAGTTGAGAAGGCTGCCCTGGAGCTCCGCACGGAGATCCGGGGTCAGGACCGTACCGGCGCGGTCCACCAGAAGTGCCATCTCGTACCCGATGAGGCCGATGTCCGCCTCCGGGTGGGCCAGGACCGCGAGGGACGAGCCGTCGGAGATGGACATCAGGAAGAGGAATCCCCGCTCCATCTCCACAACGGTCTGGTTCACGCTGCCGCCCTCGAAGATGCGCGAGGCACCCGCGGTCAGGGACGTCAGACCGGACGCGACAGCGGCGAGCTGGTCGGCGCGGTCGCGCGGGAACCCCTCGGACATCGCCAGAAGGAGTCCGTCGGCGGAGACCACCACCGTGTGCGACACACCCGGTGTGTTGTCCACGAAGTTGGTGATCAACCAGTTCAGGTTCTGTGCCGCCTGGCTCATCGGGCTCACACTAACGCTCCTGGTTGTAGGTGCTGTCAGACCCACCGGGGTGATTGCCGGTGGCCTGGCCGTTCGTTTCACTGCCCGCGCTGCGTCCGCGCTGGACGCCCTTGCGCAGGTTGCTCAGCCTGCCCCGCACGTCCTCCGGGGCACGGGAGATCTGCGGGCCTCCCTGCGGGGTGCTCTCGGCGGTCCCCTCGACCAGGTTGGCCTTGGGCACCCGCCTCGGCAGGCCGGAGGAGGTGACCCCGCCCGCCTTGGGCTTGCGCAGCGCCGACGCCTGCTGCCAGCGCTCGTCGTTCGCCGAACGCCAGCCGTTCTCGCCGTTCGCCGCCGGGGGGTTCCCCGGCTCCGGGGCCGTCGGCTCCGGCTGCGCGGGCGCCTCGGTGGCCGGAGCCTCCGTACCGCCCGGCGCACCGCCGCGGCGCGGAAGTCCGGCGCCGGTCAGCCCGTGCCCGGTGCGGGACGGACCCCCCGGACGCTCGAAGCCTACGCCGTTCGCCTCATCGGTGGCCGCGGGCTGCTGCCGCTGCGCCTGCTGGGGCTGCTGCGGCACCTGGGGCTCCGGCTGGGCCGTGTACGGCGCCTGGTAGCCGTTGTCCTGGTAGCCGTTCTGCGGCCAGTCGTCCTGGTAGCCGCCGCGGCTCTCGTACGAGCCGAAGGCGTCGGAGGCGGTGCCGTTGGCGGCGAAGCCGTCGTGCGCCGCCGCACCCGTGTGCTGGGAGCCGTCGCCCTCGCGCGGGTAGAACCCCGCGTCGTACCCGGCGGTCCCGAAACCGGTGTGCTGCTCGTCGTACGACGGCTGCTGCCGGGGTTCCGCGTAGCCGCTTCGGGGCTGCTCCTGGAACTGCTGCTGCTCGGTGTATCCGGTGCCCGCGTCGAAGCCGGGGGCGGCCGTCTCGAAGCCGTCCTGGAACGCGGGCCGCTCCGCCGCGTCCTGCGGGCGGGGCCGGTCACCGGTCTCCAGGGCCGCCCGGCGCTCCTCGCGCATCAGGGAGCGGCCGACCGGGTCCAGGTCGCGCGCGTCGTCCGGCACCTCGTACTGCGAGTCGTCGAAGCCCAGCTCGGCCGCGGTGCGCAGCGGCGGCGGCTGGTGCGGCGTGAAGCTCTCACCCTGGAACTGCTGCTCCGGGATGATCTGCGAGACGGTGAACTCCTCGCGGTCCAGCGGCGTCGCGCCGCCACCGCCGTGCGTGATCGCGTCGGGGAGCATGACCAGCGAGGTGGTGCCCGCCTGCTCGCCCGAGGGGCGCAGCTGCACCCGGATGCCGTGCCGGTCGGACAGCCGTCCGACCACGAACAGGCCCATGCGCTGGGAGATCGCGGCGTCCACGGTCGGCGGGTTGGCCAGCTTGTGGTTGATGTCCGCGAAGTCCTCGGCGGTCAGACCGATGCCCTTGTCGTGGATCTCGACCATCACCCGGCCGTCCGGCAGCCGGGTCGCGGTGACCTTGACCTTGGTCTGCGGCGACGAGAACGTGGTGGCGTTCTCCAGCAGCTCGGCCAGCAGGTGCACGAGGTCGGTCACGGCACGGCCGTGGATCTCGGCCTCCGGCACGCCCGACAGCTCGATGCGCTCGTACTGCTCCACCTCGGAGGAGGCGGCGCGCAGCACGTCCACCAGCGGAACCGGCTGGTCCCAGCGGCGGCCGGGCTCCTCACCGGCGAGGACCAGCAGGTTCTCGCCGTTGCGGCGCATACGGGTGGCGAGGTGGTCCAGGCGGAACAGGTTCTCCAGCTGGTCCGGCTCGGCCTCGTTGTTCTCCAGTTCGGTGATCAGGGTCAGCTGGCCCTCGATCAGCGACTGGTTGCGGCGCGAGAGGTTGGTGAAGATCGCGTTGATGTTGCCCCGCAGCAGCGCCTGCTCGGAGGCGAGCCGCACGGCCTCGCGGTGCACCTGGTCGAAGGCGCGGGCGACCTCGCCGATCTCGTCCTTGGTGGTGATCGGGATCGGCGCGACCCGGGTGTCCACCCGGCCGGGATCGGTGCGCGAGAGCTGATCGACCAGCATCGGCAGCCGCTGCTCGGCGATACCGAAGGCCGCGTTGCGCAGCCTGCGCATCGAGCGGCTCATCTGCCGGGCCACGGCACCGGCCAGGATGAACGCCAGCAGCAGCGCGACGACGACCGCGACACCGGTGATCAGCGCGGAGGTCCGGGCGTCACCGGCGATACCGGACGCCTCGTTCACCGCCTTGTCGGCGAGGTTCGACTCCAGCTGCCGGTACGCCTTGTACTTGAGCGTGTTGACCGCCCACCAGTTGTCCGCGCTGGTGCCCCGCGCGGCGAGCTGCTGCCGGGCGGCGAGGCCGGTGTCGGACAGCTGGGCCAGCTGGGAGATCATCGTGGTCGGGTTCGCGGGCGGCGGGACGTAGTTCGGGTCCTGCTCCTTGGCCTGCTTGGCCAGCGCGGCGCCCTCGGCCTTGATCCTCCGCTGCGAGTCGGCCAGCTTCCGCGAGTCGGCCTCGGTGCCGCCGCCGATGTACTCCTCCAGCGCGATGCGCTCCAGGTAGGCGTACGAGGACAGCGAGACGCGCTGGGTCGCCAGGTTCGGGGCGTCCGGGCCGGGCTTGATCAGCAGGTGCATGCCGATGGAGCGCTCCAGCGACAGCGCGGCCTTGGTCAGCGAGATCGCGTAGACCGTACGGCCGTAGGAGGTGATGTTGCCGGTGCCCAGACCGAGTTCGTTGGCGAACTCCATCAGGGGGTGCGAGATCTCGACGTAGCCCTCTTCGGTCTGCACACCCGTGAGCTTCGGGGTGTACGCGGCCTGGCGGAGCTGCGCGAGCTGGGGCTCGACGGCGCGGAACAGCTGGAGACGGCGTTTCAGCCCGGCGGTGTCGGGCATGTTCTTCGCGGCCTGGTCGAACGAATCCGCGGCCTGGTCGGTGGTCGCCCGTGCCTGGGTGACGACGTTCTTGTCCTTGCCGAGGAGGATCGGCGCGGCGGTCACGTCGCGCTCGGTCTCCAGGGCGTCGGCGTAGGTGAGCGCGGCGCGCACCAGCCGGGCGGTGCTCTCGGCGTCGCGGGCCTGCTGCCAGGTGTCGATCGAGTTCTTCACCTGGAAGCCGCCCATGACCAGGCCGACCAGCACCGGTATGAGCAGGATCGCGTTCAGCCGGGTCGGCACCCGCCAGTTGCGCGGGGAGAGACGACCGCCGCTCGGTGCGGGCGGTCCCGCCGGGTCCGCGCCGGGCACTTGTGCGGGGGCCGCCGCAGCGCGCGGCGGCGGGGTGAAGTTGCCCCGTGCCGACGGCTCGGGACCGTTCTTGCTTCGCCTCACTCGACCAACAACCTCTCGGCGGTCGGCACCTGTGTCGTGCCGCAGTCTCTCAGGCCCGGTTCGTCATCGACGGCCGACAGAAGGTACGTCGTCGGCCGATGGGCAGTTCAGGCATTCCAGCACGGGGACCAGCGCACTTCCAAACAGTGGCAAGCCGGGATTCGACCGTTCGTCAACGACAGATAAAACGGTCATAAAGAGCGAGCCACGCCAAAAGGCGGACTCCTTGTACGCACAGCGGCATCGGGCGACCGCGTCGCGTGGCGATGCCGGGCCATTCCTCTGCCGAACTGTTACCAACGCCGGAGCCGACCGTGGCCAAGGCCACAGCCGGCTCCGCACGCCCTACGGCAACTGCCTTACGGCGCGTCGTACTTGAGTGCCGTCCCCGGAAGTGCCGCGGTACTGGCGCGGTACTAGCGGAGCCGGGCCATCAGCGCGTGCTCCACCAGCGTGATCAGCGCGGACTTGGCGTCCGCGCGGTGCCGGGCGTCCGTGGTGATGATCGGCGCGTCCGGCCCGATCTGCAACGCCTCGCGCACCTCGTCCGGGGTGTACGGCTGGTTGCCGTCGAAGCCGTTGAGGGCGATGACGAACGGCAGGCCGCTGTTCTCGAAGTAATCGACGGCCGGGAAGCAGTCGGCGAGACGACGGGTGTCCACCAGGACGACCGCGCCGATGGCACCGCGGACCAGGTCGTCCCACATGAACCAGAAGCGGTCCTGGCCCGGCGTACCGAACAGGTACAGGATCAGGTCCTGGTCCAGCGTGATGCGGCCGAAGTCCATCGCCACGGTCGTCGTGGTCTTGTCCCCGGTGTGGGTCAGGTCGTCGATGCCCGCCGAGGCGGACGTCATGACGGCCTCGGTGCGCAGCGGGTTGATCTCCGAGACGGCGCCGACGAACGTGGTCTTGCCCACGCCGAAGCCACCCGCCACCACGATCTTCGCCGAGGTGGTGGCCCGGCCCGTGTCAGAGCTTGCGAAGTCCACTGAGCACCCTTTCGAGCAGCGTCACGTCCGGAGCGCCGCCGTTGTTCTCGTCGCCACCAGGCTGGTGGATGGCGACCAGGCCGGCCTCGGCGAGGTCGGCCACCAGAATGCGGGCCACACCGAGCGGCATGGCGAGCAGCGCCGACACCTCGGCCACCGACTTGACCTCGCGGCACAGGTGGCAGATGCGCTGGTGCTCCGGGAGCAGCCCCATGAGCGCTGCCGGGTCGGCCGTGGTGCTGATCAGCGCCTCGATGGCGAGCTGGTAGCGCGGCCGGGTCCGGCCACCGGTCATCGCGTACGGACGTACCAGTGGCTGGTCGCCCTCGTCCCCGTACGGCTCCGCGTACGGATCATGAGTGGCGGGGGGCGGGGTCATGAATCCTCCGGGCGGGACAGCAAGTCGATCGGGCGTGCCGTCTGACGGGCCGGTGGGGGGATTGTGGCGGCCGGACGGTGTTTTGGTGAGGTGGGTGGTGCCGGGGCCGTTCAGTGAAGCAGACTGCCTTGGAGCTCGGCGCGCAGGTCCGGGGTGAGGACCGCACCCGCGCGGTCCACGAGAAGCGCCATCTCGTAGCCGACGAGGCCGATGTCGCACTCCGGGTGGGCCAGGACCGCGAGGGACGAGCCGTCGGAGACGGACATCAGGAAGAGGAAGCCGCGCTCCATCTCCACGACCGTCTGCGCCACGCTGCCGCCCTCGAAGATCCGGGAAGCCCCGGCGGTGAGGGACGTCAGGCCGGACGCGACGGCCGCGAGCTGGTCGGCCCGGTCGCGCGGGAAGCCTTCGGACATGGCCAGCAGAAGCCCGTCGGCGGAGACCACCACCGTGTGCGACACACCGGGTGTGTTGTCCACGAAGTTGGTGATCAACCAGTTCAGGTTCTGTGCCGCCTGGCTCATCGGACTCAACTAACGCTCCTGCTGGTGAGTGGGGCTCGGGACGCTGCCGGTCGGACCGTTGCCGGCCTGACGACCCTGCGCGATACCCCGACGGAGATTGGTCAGCCGACCGCGTACGTCGTCGGGCGCACGCGAGATCTGCGGACCGCTTTGGTGCTGTTGCTGCTGAGCCGTGCCCGGTACGAGGTTCGCCCGGGGCACCCTGCGCGGCAGGCCGGAGGTGGTGATCCCGCCCGCCGCGGGCTGCCGTACGCGCTCCGCCTGCCGGACGAGTTCGTCGTTCGGCGAGGTGCGCCAGGAACCAGTGGTGGAGCTGGTGGGCTCCGAGGCCGCCGCACGCTGCTGCGGGGCCGGTGAACCGGACTGCTGCCTCGGTATGACCGGGGCGTTCTCCGGCCGCTGCTGCTGTTCCTGCTGCTGGAACCAGTTGGTCTCCAGCCGGTCGAACAGCGGGGTGCGGCCGTCACCGGCGCCGGCCGGGGGCAGGGCCTCCGGCTCGGGACGCGCCGGACGCTGGGGTGCCTGCGGGCGCTGCTGCCCGTAGCCGTTCTGGCCGCCGGAGCCGCCGGGCTGCTGCGGGCGCTCGAACTGGCCGGTGCCGCCGGGACCGCCCGGGGCACGGCCGGGCAGCTCGTGCCGCCCGGTGTCGTAGCCGCCGTCGTACGCCTGCGGGGCCTGGGGCGCCTGCGGGTTCGGTGCCTGCGGGTTCTGCGGCGCCCGGTAGGAGCCGGTGTCGCCCTGCGGGTTCTGCGGGGCGCCGGTGCCGAAGACGTCGGAGCGGACGAACTGCCCGTCCCCGCCCTGCTGCTGGCCGTACCCGCCGGTGTTCTGCTGCTGGCCCGGCCAGCCGCCGTCACCCTGCTGCTGCCCGTACGGCGCGTTGCCGTTCTGCTGCTGCGGGGCGTACCCGCCCTGCTGGGCGTAGCCCCCCTGCTGCTGCTGCTGCGGGGCGGCCGGGCGCTGGTACTGCCCGGTCTGCTGCGGGTCCTGGGCGTTGGGGCGGGCGAACTGCCCGGTGTGCTGCGGGTTCCCCGTGCCGCCCAGCTCCGGACGCGGGTACTGGCCGGTGGAGCCGTTCACCCCGTTGCCGCCGAAGTCCGGGCGCGGGAACTCGCCGGTGGCGGCGGGGCCGCCGTACGGGTCGATGCGGGGCATCTCCGCCGTGGCGCCCGGTCCCTGCCGGTCGTCGATCCGGGGCAGCTGCGAGGTCTGCGCCGGGTCCTGCTCGTCGTGGCCGCGCGGCGCGTCCAGCGAGGCACGCGGGACCGGCGGCCGGGAGGTGTCCCAGTCGGGGGTGCGCTGCTGCGGGCTGCCGCCCGGCAGTTCGGCACGCGGGCCGCCGCGCGGAGGGAGCTGGGGCTGACGGTTCTGACCGCCGTCGCCCGCGCCACCGCGCTGCGGCGCCGGGCCGCGACCGCCGAACAGGTCCTGCTGCGGGGCACCGCCGGTACCCGCGGGCTGCTGGCCCTGCGGCCCGGTGGGCACCTGGCCGCTGAAGCCGCCCGCGCCCGCGGGCGTCGGCCGGCCCTGCTGCGGACCGCCCTGCCCCTGGCCCGGACCCTGCGGACCGCGCGGTCCGCCCTGGCCCGCGCCGGGCAGCGCCGCCCGGGGACCCTGGCCCGCGCCGACCTGGCCGCGCGGACCGGGACCGGCGGCGAGCCGCCCGCCTCCGGCCGGAGGGCCGCCGAGCGCACCGCCGTTGCCGCCGCCCCGGCGGGCCGCCGCGGCACCGGCCGCGGCCTGCGCGGCGGCCGGGCCGCCGGTGGGCGCGGGGGCGCCGGACTTGCCGGGCGCGGGCTTGCGCCCGCCCTGGGCGACATCGACGGGCAGCATGACCAGCGCGGTGGTGCCGCCGGAGTCGGAGGGCCGCAGCTGGATGCGGATGCCGTGCCGCTGGGAGAGTCGGCCGACCACGAACAGACCCATGCGGCGCGAGACCGAGACGTCCACGGTGGGCGGTGCGGCCAGGCGCTCGTTGATCGCGGCGAGGTCCTCGGGGGAGAGGCCGATGCCGGTGTCGTGGATCTCGATCAGCACCCGGCCGTCGGGCAGGGCGTGACCGGTGACCTTGACCTTGGTCTGCGGGGAGGAGAACGAGGTGGCGTTCTCCAGCAGCTCGGCGAGGAGGTGCACGAGGTCGTTGACCACCCGTCCGGCCACTTCGGTGGTCGGTACGGAGGCCAGCTCGATGCGCTCGTACTGCTCCACCTCGGACGCGGCGGCGCGGAGCACGTCCACCAGCGGGACCGGGCGGGTCCAGCGGCGGCCGGGTTCCTCACCGGCGAGGACGAGGAGGTTCTCGCCGTTCCGGCGCATACGGGTGGCGAGGTGGTCGAGCTTGAACAGCGAGGAGAGCTGGTCCGGGTCGGCCTCGCGGGACTCCAGTTCGGAGATGAGCGACAGCTGACGCTGGATGAGGCCCTGGGAACGGCGCGAGAGGTTGGTGAACATCGCGTTGACGTTGCCCCGGAGCAGGGCCTGCTCGGCGGCGAGGCGGACGGCCTCGCGGTGCACGTCGTCGAAGGCCGCGGCCACCTGGCCGATCTCGTCACGGGAGTGCACACCGACCGACTCCACGGAGGTGTCCACGTCCTGCGGGTCGGACTCGGAGAGCTGCTTGACCAGCTCGGGCAGCCGGTCCTGGGCGACCTTGGTGGCGGTGTCCTGGAGGCGGCGCAGGGAGCGGATCATGGACCGGGCCACGACGAAGGCGCCGACCAGCGAGATGCCGAGCACCAGCAGGATCAGCGCACCGGAGATGATCGCGTCGCGCTCGGAGTCGGCGCGCAGCTCGCGGGCCTTCTGCTCCATGTCCTCCAGCAGGGTGTGCTCGATGAGCTTCATCTGCTGGATCTTGGTGGTGCTGTCGTCCACCCAGTCGCGGTACGACCGCGGGGCTTGGGCCTGGAGGCCGTCGCGGGACTCCAGGGTCCGCTTGGCGTAGACGTCGGCCGCCTGGATGTTCGGGTTGCCGCCGTCCTCGATCGGCTTGAGGAGTTCCTCGGGGTTCTCGCTGCTGTAGATCTTGCGGAAGATCGACAGCTCGGAGCCCTCGCTCTCGTAGGCCGACTCGCCGTAGAGGCGGTCGTTCTCGGAGAGCTTGCCCTTGGTGGTGTTGGAGGCGGGCAGACCGGCGGCGATGACGGCGCGCTGCACCGACGCGTATTCCTTGGCGGTGGAGAACGCCGCCAGGGCGCGGGTGCGCTGGATCATCTCGGGGTTGCTGGAGGCCTCGGCCATCGACGACGAGAGGTCGATGAGCTGGGTGATCAGCCGGTGGTACGCCTCGACGGTCTGGGTCGAGTTGTCCTTGGACTGGTACGCGGTCTTGCGGATGCGGGTCAGGGTGTCGAGCTGGTTGGCGAGGCTCACCAGGGTGTCGCGGACGCCCTGGAGGTTGCCGTTCTTGCTCGCGGAGTCGATCTGCTCGGAGGCGTTGAGGAAGTCCTCGCGGGCGCGGTCGGTGCGCTCCTGGTAGCCCCGGACGGTGAAGTCGGTGGCCTTCAGACCGTGCGACAGCGGACCGGCGGACTGGTCGCGCTCCTCCTGGAGCGCGGCGGCCAGTTCGGTGGCCTGCTTGGTCATGTCCGTCAGCAGCTTCATGTTGTCGAGCTGCTGGATGTCGTCCATCGACTGGTTGATGCGCAGCGCGCCCAGCGAGGTCGCGGCGACCACGGGGAGGGCGAGCAGTGAGACCAGGCGGGTGGAGATGCGCCAGTTGCGCAGGGCCACGCGGGAGCCGGAACCGCCCGCGTTCTTCGCGGACTTGGGGTCCGGGCCGGTGTTCTTCGCGTCGCCCTTCTCCGGGCCGGACCCGGCCCGGTCGGAGCCCGAAGCGGGGCCGCCGGGGCGCCCGGAGCGCTCGCCGCCGTCCCCGGACGGTGCCGGGCCGGTGTTCTGGGCGTGCTGGGGGGAGGACCCGCGGTCGGTCCCGTGCGCCTCCGGCTCCGCCGAGGCGCTGCCTTCCCTCTTGAAACGTCCCTGCACTAGCGTCGCAACCTCTGGACCAGGCGCCCCTCCCGCGTGAACGGTCGGGACACGGTGTCGGCGTTCTGAAGGGCGCCCTGAATGCGCACTCCCGTGGTCGTGAGTGACCGGCGCTGGAACCCCCCTTGTCCGCCGCCACCCGGCGCTGCGTTGCGCCCCCTGCGCGCCGGCTGGTTCCTGCGGCGGTCCGTGGAATTCCAGCACAGTGCGGGATCTCCCAACAAGGGCCGAGGGTTCACCTGTGACCTACGTGACGGCCCGTGAGTGACGGGTCACCAGCCGTGGAGCGTGATCCGCAACAATTCGGACGTACGTCTGCGAGTCGCCGCCCGGCGGCCGGTGTCCCAGTCGCCATGATCGGGAGCGGAATGCCTGCTTCAGGCGGTCAATGTCCGTTTTATGTATGGCGGTTGGCGGCCGGAATTGACCGGTTTGGCGCCCGATTCGTGAGCAAACTCACACGCCCCTCACGGGAAGTTCGCATCGGTGGCGGGGAATGGCATGTTTAGCCTGACGCTTTACAGGACGGGCGGTCCTGTCCACCGGGACGCCCCCACCACCCCCACACACGAGGCCACAGGACGACAACGGTGAAGACGACGATGATGTTCCGCAACATTGCCAACCCGCGGCGCACGACGCTGGCGCACCTCCCGGACGCCGGTGGACTGGAGCGCGCCGAGCAGCCGGAGCACTCCGTCGAACTCCCCGCCCACACCGCCAATCCCCGGCGCACGGTCCTGATGGAGCTCCCGGTGAGCCTGGCGGCCGTCGCCGAGTGACACGGCCCGACCCCGGAGCGGCCCGGAGCCCACGACCCGTGGACTCCGGGCCGCTTCGCGTGCCCCCGCCCGGTTAACCTGGGACGTCAGTACGCCGGTTCTCATGAGGGGCGCGAGCATCCCGTGCGCATCGCCAGGTTCTCCATCGACGGGAACGTCGCCTTCGGCGCGGTCGAGGGCGACAAGGAGGACGAACTCGTCCTCGACATCATCAAGGGCATCCCGTTCGCGGACTTCGAACTGTCCGGTACGAAGGTCCCGCTGAGCAAGGTCAGACTGCTCCCGCCGGTGCTGCCCAACAAGGTCGTGGCGTTCGGCCGCAACTACGCCGACCACGCCCGCGAACTGGGCAACGAGGTCCCCGAGGCGCCGTTCGCCTTCTTCAAGCCCTCCACCTCGGTCATCGGCTCCGGCGACGAGATCCAGTACCCCGCCTTCTCCACCGAGCTGCACCACGAGGCCGAGCTGGCCGTCGTCATCGGCCGGATGTGCCGCGAGGTCCCGCGCGACCGGGTCAAGGACGTGATCCTCGGCTACACCTGCGCCAACGACATCACCGCCCGCGACGTGCAGAAGCGGGAGAAGCAGTGGGCCCGCGCCAAGGGCTTCGACACCTCCTGCCCGCTCGGCCCCTGGGTGGAGACGGATCTCGACCTGGAGCGGGCGAACGACCTCACCGTCCAGCTCACCGTCAACGGCGAGCAGCGCCAGCTCGGCCGCACCAGCGAAATGATCCACCCCGTCGAGGACCTGATCGTCAACATCTCCGAGGCGATGACCCTGCTCCCCGGCGACGTCATCCTCACCGGCACCCCCGCGGGCGTCGGACCCCTGGACGTCGGCGACGAGGTCGCCGTCACCATCGAAGGCATCGGCACTCTCACCAACAAGGTTGTCAAGCGTGGCTAGCGCACCCGTACGCGTCCGTTTCTGCCCCTCTCCCACCGGCAACCCCCATGTGGGCCTGGTGCGCACCGCCCTGTTCAACTGGGCGTTCGCCCGGCACCACGGGGGCACCCTGGTCTTCCGCATCGAGGACACCGACGCGGCCCGCGACTCCGAGGAGTCCTACGCCCAGCTGCTCGACTCGATGCGCTGGCTCGGCTTCGACTGGGACGAGGGCCCCGAGATCGGCGGCCCGCACGCCCCGTACCGCCAGTCCCAGCGGATGGACCTCTACAAGGACGTCGCCGCCAAGCTGCTGGACGCCGGTCACGCCTACCACTGCTACTGCTCCCAGGAGGAGCTGGACAGCCGCCGCGAGGCAGCCCGGGCCGCGGGCAGGCCGTCCGGCTACGACGGCCACTGCCGCGCCCTGAGCGCCGAGCGGGTCGCGGAGTACACCGCGCAGGGCCGCGAGCCGATCGTCCGCTTCCGGATGCCGGACGAGCCGATCACCTTCACCGACCTGGTGCGCGGCGAGATGACCTTCACCCCGGAGAACGTCCCGGACTACGGCATCGTCCGCGCCAACGGCGCCCCGCTGTACACCCTGGTCAACCCGGTGGACGACGCGGCGATGGAGATCACCCACGTCCTGCGCGGCGAGGACCTGCTCTCCTCCACCCCGCGCCAGATCGCGCTGTACCGGGCGCTGATCGAGCTGGGCCTCGCCCAGTCCGTCCCGGAGTTCGGACACCTGCCGTACGTGATGGGCGAGGGCAACAAGAAGCTCTCCAAGCGCGACCCCCAGGCGTCCCTGAACCTCTACCGGGAGCGCGGCTTCCTCCCCGAGGGCCTGCTCAACTACCTCTCCCTGCTGGGCTGGTCGTTCTCCGCCGACCAGGACGTCTTCGGCACCGCCGAGCTGGTCGAGGCGTTCGACATCGCGGACGTGAACCCCAACCCGGCGCGCTTCGACCTGAAGAAGTGCGAGGCGATCAACGCCGACCACATCCGGATGCTCGACGTGAAGGACTTCACCGAGCGCTGCCGCCCCTGGCTCGCCGCCCCCTTCGCCCCCTGGGCGCCGGAGGACTTCGACCCGGCCAAGTGGGAGGCGATCGCCCCGCACGCGCAGACCCGGCTGAAGGTGCTCTCCGAGATCACCGACAACGTGGACTTCCTCTTCCTCGCCGAGCCCGTCTCCGACGAGGCGAGCTGGGCCAAGGCCATGAAGGAGGGCTCGGACGCGCTGCTCGGCACCGCCCGCGCGAAGCTGGCGGCGGCCGACTGGAGCTCGGCGGAGTCGCTGAAGGAAGCCGTCCTGGCGGCCGGTGAGGAGCACGGCCTGAAGCTCGGCAAGGCCCAGGCCCCGGTCCGCGTCGCCGTCACCGGCCGCACCGTCGGCCTGCCCCTCTTCGAGTCCCTCGAAGTCCTCGGCAAGGACACGACGCTGGCCCGGATCGACGCGGCCCTGGCCCGCCTCGCCGCCTGACCGGCCCTGCCGGGAGCCGTACCCACGGCCGCGCGGGCGGCACCGGAACCCCCGGTGCCGCCCCTCGGGCGGGTGCCGGACGGCCGCCGGGATACCCGTTTTGGAGCCCCGTCCACCTTCGGGTAATGTTCTTCCTGCGCCGCCGGGGAGCGGGCCGAAAGGCCGGTGACCGGGGGAGTGAACTAGAACGAAGAGCCCCCACGGGCTTGAGTTCCAGTGGCCTATGGTGTAATTGGCAGCACGACTGATTCTGGTTCAGTTAGTCTTGGTTCGAGTCCAGGTAGGCCAGCTCGCAGAGCTCATCTGCAAAGCCCCCGTTGTGTAGCGGCCTAGCACGCTGCCCTCTCACGGCAGTAGCGCCGGTTCGAATCCGGTCGGGGGTACTGGTCCCGATGATGTTGGGATCGCTAGGGCCCCCGTTGTGTAGCGGCCTAGCACGCCGCCCTCTCAAGGCGGTAGCGCCGGTTCGAATCCGGTCGGGGGTACGACTGGTCTAAACCATCATTGGTCTATGGTGTAATTGGCAGCACGGCTGATTCTGGTTCAGTTAGTCTTGGTTCGAGTCCAGGTAGACCAGCTCGGATCTGTGGAAACGCAGACTCCAGCCCCCGTTGTGTAGCGGCCTAGCACGCTGCCCTCTCACGGCAGTAGCGCCGGTTCGAATCCGGTCGGGGGTACCTACGACGAAGGCCCCTCACCTCACGGTGAGGGGCCTTCGTCATGTCCCCGTCCGCGCCGCGCACGCCGAGGGCCGTGCCGCGCGCCAACTCCACGCGGCACGGCGGCCGGTCAGCCGGTCCGGCGCAGCGCCTCGGACAGCCGGGTCGCCGCGTCGATCACCGCCTGGGCGTGCATCCGGCCCGGATGCCGGGTCAGGCGCTCGATGGGGCCGGAGACCGAGACGGCGGCCACCACCCGGTTCGAGGGGCCGCGCACGGGCGCGGAGACCGACGCGACGCCCGGCTCCCGCTCGCCGATGGACTGGGCCCAGCCGCGCCGCCGTACCCCCGACAGGGCCGTCGCCGTGAAGCGGGCGCCCTGGAGGCCGCGGTGCAGCCGCTCCGGCTCCTCCCAGGCCATCAGGATCTGCGCCGAGGAACCGGCCTTCATGGTCAGCGTCGAACCCACCGGGACCGTGTCCCGCAGTCCGGACAGCCGCTCGGCGGCGGCCACACAGATCCGCAGGTCGCCCTGGCGGCGGTAGAGCTGCGCGCTCTCGCCGGTCACGTCCCGCAGATGCGTGAGCACCGGACCGGCCGTGGCCAGCAGCCGGTCCTCGCCCGCCGCGGCGGCCAGTTCCGCGAGCCGCGGGCCGAGGATGAACCTGCCCTGCATGTCGCGCGCCACCATGCGGTGGTGTTCCAGCGCCACGGCCAGGCGGTGGGCCGTGGGTCGTGCCAGGCCGGTCGCCCCGACCAGCCCCGCGAGGGTGGCCGGACCCGACTCCAGGGCGCTCAGCACCAAGGCCGCCTTGTCCAGAACGCCGACGCCGCTACTGTTGTCCATGAAACGATACTCACGTCTCACTCTGTGAAACGCAAGTTCAATTTTCCGCGGAACGCGCCACCCTGGAATGACATCGGGTCCGTGCACCATCCGTTCGCCGGAGGCCCGTGAAGATCTCTAGTTGGGCCGACGGAGCGTGCGTCGGCCGGAGGGAAAGCGATGGGTAGGACACTCGCGGAGAAGGTCTGGGACGACCACGTCGTCCGGCGCGCCGAGGGCGAGCCCGACCTCCTCTTCATCGATCTGCACCTGCTGCATGAGGTGACCAGCCCGCAGGCCTTCGACGGCCTCCGCCAGAACGGCCGCTCCGTGCGCCGCCTCGACCTCACCATCGCCACCGAGGACCACAACACCCCGACCCTCGACATCGACAAGCCCATCGCCGACCCGGTCTCCCGCGCCCAGTTGGAGACGCTGCGCAAGAACTGCGCCGACTTCGGTGTCCGGCTGCACCCGCTGGGCGACGTCGAGCAGGGTGTCGTGCACGTGGTCGGGCCGCAGCTCGGCCTCACCCAGCCCGGTACCACGGTGGTCTGCGGCGACTCCCACACCTCCACCCACGGCGCGTTCGGCGCGCTGGCGTTCGGCATCGGCACCTCCCAGGTGGAGCATGTGCTCGCCACCCAGACGCTGCCGATGGCCCGCCCGAAGACGATGGCGATCACCGTCGAGGGCGAGCTGCCCGAGGGCGTCACCGCCAAGGACCTGATCCTGGCGATCATCGCGCGCATCGGCACCGGCGGCGGCCAGGGGTACGTCCTGGAGTACCGCGGCCCGGCCGTCGAGAAGCTCTCGATGGAGGCGCGGATGACCATCTGCAACATGTCCATCGAGGCCGGTGCCCGCGCGGGCATGATCGCCCCCGACGAGACCACGTTCGCCTACCTCAAGGGCCGCCCGCACGCCCCCGAGGGCACCGACTGGGACGACGCCGTCGCGTACTGGAGGACGCTGCGCAGCGACGACGACGCGGTGTTCGACGCCGAGGTCGTCATCGACGCCGCCGGACTCGCGCCGTTCGTCACCTGGGGCACCAACCCCGGCCAGGGCGCGCCGCTTTCGGCCGCCGTCCCCGATCCCGCTTCGTACGAAGACGCCTCGGAGCGGTTCGCCGCCGAAAAGGCCCTGGAATACATGGGGTTGGCGGCCGGACAGCCGCTGCGCTCGATCAGCGTGGACACCGTCTTCGTAGGTTCCTGCACCAACGGCCGCATCGAGGACCTGCGGGCCGCGGCCGACGTCCTCAAGGACCGCAAGGTCGCCGACGGCGTGCGGATGCTGGTCGTCCCCGGCTCCGCGCGGGTCGGTCTCCAGGCCGTCTCCGAGGGCCTGGACGTGGTGTTCAAGGACGCCGGAGCCGAATGGCGGCACGCGGGCTGCTCGATGTGTTTGGGAATGAACCCCGACCAGCTGGCCCCCGGCGAGCGCTCCGCGTCCACCTCCAACCGCAACTTCGAGGGGCGGCAGGGCAAGGGCGGCCGTACGCACCTGGTGTCGCCGCAGGTGGCCGCCGCGACCGCGGTGCTCGGCCACCTGGCCTCGCCCGCCGACCTGTCCGACGCCCCCGCGCCCGCTGGAGTCTGAGCACGATGGAAGCCTTCACCACCCACACCGGCCGGGCCGTGCCGCTGCGCCGCAGCAACGTGGACACCGACCAGATCATCCCCGCCCACTGGCTCAAGAAGGTGACCCGCGACGGCTTCGAGGACGGTCTCTTCGAGGCGTGGCGCCGCGACGAGTCCTTCATCCTCAACCGCCCCGAGCGGCGGGGCGCCTCGGTCCTGGTGGCCGGTCCCGACTTCGGCACCGGCTCCTCCCGCGAGCACGCGGTCTGGGCGTTGCAGAACTACGGCTTCAAGGCCGTGATCTCGCCCCGCTTCGCGGACATCTTCCGGGGCAACTCGCTGAAGAACGGCCTGCTGACCGTCGTGCTCGACCAGAAGACCGTGGAAGCGCTCTGGGAGCTGACCGAACGCGACCCGGAGGCGGCCGTCACCGTGGACCTCGAAGCGCGGGAAGTGCGCGCCGAGGGCGTCACCGCCTCCTTCGAGCTGGACGAGAACTCCCGCTGGCGGCTGCTGAACGGGCTGGACGACATCTCCCTCACGCTGCGCGACGAAGCGGACATCGCGGCCTACGAGGCCCGCCGCCCCGCCTTCAAGCCCAGGACACTCCAGGGCTGATTCCGGCCACCGTCCCCCTCCCCTCCGTACCCCCGGTCGCCCCGATCGGGGGTACGTCCATGTCCGGTCCCGGACACACCGGGTGTTTACCGGACTCATTGCCAACTGGCCGTGTTAGAAAGGCTGTTGACCGGGTACGTGAGTGCCGTGAACGGCCTCCTGGCAAGTGCCCGGAAGGCCAATCCAGGCGGGAGTTACCCCCTGCGCAGGCGACAACTCGCCCCAGATGGCACAATCTGTGCATGGGACACGACGGCCAACTCCAGCTCTACGCGGCAGTCGCGGACCGGCTCAAGGAAGCGCACACAAGAGTGCGCGCACTGCAAGTCCCGGAGGGCGTACGTATGGCGCTGACCCGGAAGCTGCTGGTCATTACGGCCGCGGCCAAGCACGATCTCGCCGGCGCGGAACGGCGGCTCACACGGTTCTCCGAGGACCTCGACGCGGGACTGCTCCCCGAAGAGGACCACTGAACAGCGTGCGACCGCCGATTCCGTTGCGGCACAAGGGTGATTAGCCCGTTTCGTGTTTGATTTGCGGTATATATCTGCCTAACGTGCGAAAAAGCTTGAACACATTCGTTCTGGCGATGTCTCCGAAGGGGAAGACGTGAACAAGGCGCAGCTCGTAGAGACGATTGCCGACAAGATGGGCGGCCGTCAGCAGGCCGCCGATGCTGTCGATGCGGTCCTGGACGCCATCGTCCGCGCGGTCGTCGCGGGCGACCGGGTCTCGGTGACCGGCTTCGGTTCCTTCGAGAAGGTGGACCGCCCCGCCCGTTACGCCCGCAACCCCCAGACGGGCGAGCGTGTTCGGGTCAAGAAGACCTCCGTGCCGCGCTTCCGCGCGGGACAGGGTTTCAAGGACCTGGTGAGCGGCTCCAAGAAGCTTCCCCGCGGTGGCGAGGTCTCCGTCAAGAAGGCGCCCAAGGGCAGCCTGACCGGCGCGGCTTCGGCGACGGTCAAGAAGGCCGCCGCGAAGAAGACCGCCAAGGCCGCGGCGAAGAAGACCACCGCCAAGAAGGCCGCGGCGGCCAAGAAGACCACCGCCGCGAAGACCACGGCCGCGAGCAAGACCGCCGCCGCGAAGAAGACCGCCACCAAGGCGACCGCGAAGAAGACCGTCGCCAAGAAGTCCCCGGCGAAGAAGGTCACCGCGACCAAGGCCCCGGCCAAGAAGTCCACGGCGCGCAAGACCACCGCCAAGAAGGCCGCCGCACGCAAGGCCACCTCGTAACGACCGGTGCGCCGCCGGACCGTTCCGTCCCGCCAGGACACAGGCGCACCACCGGTCCGCCAGGGCCGTCACGCGCCGGGCCGGACTCCGCGGGGAGTCCGGCCCGCGGCGTTCCGGGGGCCGTGGCCGGGCGGTCTCAGAAGGTCTGCAGCGTCACCAGCGTGATCCGGGGCGCGTCCTCGGGGCCGTCCGTCTCGATCCGCACCCGCTGGCCCGGCCGCAACAGCCGCAGGCCGCCCGCGTCGAACGCCTCGGCGCCGAACGGCACCGGCGTCCCGTCGTCCAGCAGCACCTGGCCGCTGCGCGTTCCGGGGTCGTAGGTGTACGCGGTCGCCTGCATGCCCGCAGCCTACTGCGCGCCCGCCGGGTGGCGGCGGCTACGGCTCCGCCGTCAGCAGGCGCGCGCTCGCCGCCGTCGTGCGCGGGCCCACGCCCAGCGCCAGCGCGGCCCGCAGATCGTCCCCCGTGTCCACGTCCTGCCGTACCGAATCCACGTCCGCGAGGACCAGTTCGGCCGCGCCCGTGGCCCGGTGCCGCAGCCGGGAGCCGGTGCCGAACGCCGGGCGCAGGTCCCGGCCGGGGCGCGCGGCCAGCAGGGTGGTGCCCAGCCCGGCCGCGTCCGCGAGGAAGGCGCGCGGGAAACCGGCCGCCGCGTCCAGCACGTGGGCGAGTTCCGCCGGGCGCAGCGCGGGCAGATCGGCGTTCAGGGCCGCCACCGGCGCGGCCGGGCGCAGCCGCCGTACCACCGAGGCGCCGTGCGCCAGTGCGGCGTTCAGCCCCCCGGCCGGGGTGTCCGGGACGATCCGGGCGCCCAGCGCCGAGAGTTCCCGTCCCGCGAGCGGGTCGTCCGTGACGACCGCCACATCCGCCACCGCCGCGCAGGCCAGCACCGCCGCCACCGTGTCCTCGGCGAACGCCAGCACCAGACCGGGGCGCACCCCGTCCCCGGCCGTGTCCGCGAGCCTGCTCTTGGCCCGCGTCAGCGGTTTCAGGGGTACGACCACGCTCCAGCGCACCGGCTCACCGCCCTCTCTTGTCGCGCTCATTGTCCCCCGCCCGACCCCCGTGCCCTGCGGCACGGACGGGAGCGGGGCGTACGGTGTGCTCGACAGACCGGGCGGCCGGGGCGACACTTGTGCGGCCCCCGGCCCCGGGGAAGAGCAGCCAAAGGAAGGTGTCCGAGTGTCCCGCCGCAGAATCGGGTTCTGGTACCGCTTCGCAGCGGTCCTGTGCAAACCGCCACTGGTGGTTCTGCTCAAGCGGGACTGGCGTGGAATGGAGCACATTCCGGCCGACGGTGGATTTATCACCGCGGTGAACCACAATTCCCACGTGGACCCCTTCGCTTACGCGCACTTTCAGTACAACACCGGCCGGGTTCCGCGATTCCTCGCCAAGAGCGGCCTTTTCAAGAAGGGCCTCGTGGGCGCCGCGATGCGCGGCACCGGACAGATTCCCGTGTACCGCGAGTCCACCGACGCGCTCAGCGCCTTCCGGGCCGCGATCGCCGCCGTCGAGGACGGTGAATGCGTCGCGTTCTACCCCGAGGGCACCCTGACCCGCGACCCCGACGGCTGGCCGATGACCGCCAAGACCGGTGCCGCGCGCGTCGCGCTGAAGACCAGGTGCCCGGTGATCCCGGTCGCGCAGTGGGGCGTCAACGAACTCCTGCCCCCCTACGCCAAGAAGCCCCACCTGTGGCCCCGCAAGACCAGTCGCGTGCTCGCCGGTCCGGCCGTGGACCTCGACCGGTTCTACGGCCGTGAGGTCACCGCCGACCTGCTGCGCGAGGTCACCGAGGTCATCATGGCCGACGTGACCCGGCTGCTGGAGCAGGTGCGCGGCGAGAAGGCGCCCGAGCGCCCCTACGACCCGCGCCGCGAACGGATCGAGCAGCGCCGCCGCACCGAGGCGCAGGCCCGGCAGGCGGAGGAGCGGTCCCGGCAGGCCGGACAGCAGGACCCGCGGCCGGGGGAGCAGGACCGGCAGGCCGAGGGGCTGGGCACGTGAGCGAACGCGTCAAGGCGGCCGTCTTCAGCGCCGGTTCATGGGGCACGTCGTTCGCGATGGTGCTGGCCGACGCCGGGTGCGACGTCACGGTCTGGGCCCGCCGGGCCGAGGTCGCGGAGGCGATCAACTCGGGCCGTACCAACCCCGACTACCTGCCCGGTGTCGAACTCCCCGCCGGTCTGCGGGCGACCACCGACCCCGCCGAGGCGGCGGCCGGTGCCGACTTCACCGTGCTGTCGGTGCCCTCGCAGTCCCTGCGCGCCAACCTCGCCGAGTGGCGTCCGCTGCTGGCGCCGGACACCGTGGTCGTCTCGCTGATGAAGGGCGTCGAACTCGGCTCCGCGATGCGGATGAGCGAGGTCGTCGAGGACGTCACCGGGATCGGTCCGGACCGGATCGCCGTCGTCACCGGGCCCAACCTGGCCCGTGAGGTGGCCGCCCGGATGCCCGCCGCCGCCGTGGTCGCGTGCACCGACGAGGACGTGGCCCGGCGCCTCCAGGCCGCCTGCCACACCCCGTACTTCCGGCCGTACACCAACACCGACGTGATCGGCTGCGAACTCGGCGGCGCGGTCAAGAACGTCATCGGGCTGGCCGTCGGCATCGCGGACGGCATGGGGCTCGGGGACAACGCCAAGGGCTCGCTGATCACCCGCGGCCTCGCGGAGACCACTCGGCTCGGGATGGCGCTGGGCGCCGACCCGTTGACGTTCTCCGGGCTCGCGGGCCTCGGCGACCTGGTGGCGACCTGCTCCTCGCCGCTGTCCCGCAACCACACCTTCGGCACCAACCTCGGCCGGGGCATGACCCTGGAGGAGACCGTCGCGGTGACCCGGCAGACCGCCGAGGGCGTCAAGTCCTGCGAGTCGGTGGTCGATCTGGCCCGTCGGCACGGCGTGGAGATGCCGATCGCGGAGACCGTCGTGGACATCGTGCACGAGGGCAAGCCGCCGGTGGTCGCGCTCAAGGAGCTGATGTCGCGCAGCGCGAAGCCCGAACGACGCTGAGCGACCAGTCGGGGGACGCGGGCCGGGCACGCCGCGACGGCGGCCCGGCGGGCGCTGACGTGCGGGATACCAGCGGGTACCCTCAACCCGATATGAGCACCGACAACCTCCCCCAGAACCCCGGGCAGCCGCGGCGCAAGCCGCGCGTCGCCGTCGTGTTCGGCGGGCGCAGCTCCGAGCACGGCATCTCCGTGGTCACCGCCGGCGCCGTCCTCAAGGCCATCGACCGGACCATGTACGAGGTGCTGCCCATCGGCATCACCTCGGACGGCCGCTGGGCGCTGACCGCCGACGAGCCGGAGCGGATGGCCATCAGCGACCGCCGCACCCCGAACGTGGACCAGCTCGCGGAGTCCGCCGAGGGCACGGTCGTCCTCCCGGTCGATCCCGCCAGCCGCGAGGTCGTGTTCAACGAGCCCGGCTCGGTGCCCAAGGCGCTCGGCGAGGTGGACGTCGTCTTCCCGGTGCTGCACGGCCCGTACGGCGAGGACGGCACCCTCCAGGGGCTGCTGGAGCTGTCCGGTGTGCCGTACGTCGGCGCGGGTGTGCTCGCCTCGGCCGTCGGCCAGGACAAGGAGTACATGAAGCGGGTGTTCAGCTCCTTCGGGCTCAAGGTCGGCCCGTACCTGGTGGTGCGCCCCCGTGAGTGGGAGCAGGACGCGGCGGGCGCCCGGAAGCGGATCGTGGAGTTCGCCGGTGAGCACGGCTGGCCGCTGTTCGTGAAGCCCGCCCGCGCCGGGTCCTCCATCGGCATCACCCGGCTGGACGGCCTCGACGGGCTGGACGAGGCGATCGACGAGGCCCGTCGGCACGACCCCAAGTTCCTGATCGAGGCGGGCATCACGGGCCGCGAGATCGAGTGCGGGGTGCTGGAGTTCGCGGACGGCCCGCGTGCCTCGGTGCCCGCCGAGATCCCGCCGCCGCAGGCCCACGCGTACTACGACTTCGAGGCGAAGTACATCGACTCCACGCCCGGTCTGGTGCCCGCGCCGCTGACCGACGAGGAGACCGCCGAGGTGCGGCGGCTCGCGGTGGACGCGTTCGAGGCGGCCTCCTGCGAGGGGCTGGTCCGCGCGGACTTCTTCCTCACCGAGGACGGCGAGTTCGTCATCAACGAGATCAACACCATGCCCGGCTTCACGCCGATCTCGATGTACCCGCAGATGTGGGCCGCGAGCGGGGTGTCCTACCCGGAGCTGGTGGACCTGCTGCTCCAGGCCGCGCTGCGCCGCTCCACCGGGCTGCGCTGAGCCCGGCCACCGCCGGTACGCCCGTCAGCGCATGGAGGCGGTCCCACCGGGGACCGCCTTCCGCACGGCGGGCGCCAGACCGGTGAGGACGGCCGTCCCCTCGTCGTCCGCGCCGAGCCCGCCGGGCAGGCTCACCTGGACATAGGCGACCCGGTTGGCGGTGGTGAAGCGCCAGGTCCCGTCGCCCTGCTTCTCCATCAGCCAGTCCACGCCGTCCACCCCGCCCGCGACCGCGTCCGGGTCGTTCCCCTCGGCCACCTTCGGGTCGATCATCTTCGGCGGCCGACGCACACCGCAGCGCAGTATGATCGCCGGGCTTCCCCAGCCCGCCGTGTAGGCGGACCGGGGCGCCGGGTCCTCGCGGTCCCGGCCGGCCAGCTTCGCGGGCAGTACGCGGTCCAGGTCCCGGCACACCCGCGCGGTGCCCGCGTCCGGCGTGGGCACCGCCGCCGTGCTGTCCCGGCCCGCCGTGCACCCGGTGGCCGCGAGCAGCAGCACGGGGGCGAGCAGAGCGAGGGACCGGCGACCGAAACAGTTCACCGGCCCAGGGTAGACGGGGGCTACAGATGGACGACCGGACAGGTCAGGGTGCGGGTGATGCCCTCCACCTGCTGGACCCGGGCGACCACCATGCGTCCGAGGTCGTCCACGGTGTCCGACTCGGCGCGCACGATCACGTCGTACGGTCCGGTCACGTCCTCGGCCTGGAGCACGCCGGGGAGTCTGCTGATCGTCTCGGCGACGGTCGAGGCCTTGCCGACCTCCGTCTGGATCAGGATGTACGCCTGTACCACGGAACCTCCAGGGCGGCCACGAGGATCATGTGGGGAGAAGGAACGCCACGGTATCGCGTCGCCGCGCGCGGCGGGGAGACCCGGGAGCGGGGGGCCCCGCGCGCGGGGGTCCGGGCTGGACGGAAGGTGACGGTCACCTCGACCGTATCGGGGACACTGGGGACGCGCGATTCGGGCACGGACCCGCGAGGAAGGGCTTGAGGCGATGAAGGGCACAGTCGGTGAGCTGGGTGAGTTCGGGCTCATCAGGGAGCTGACCTCCCGTCTCACCACCACCCCGGCGGTCCGGGTCGGCCCCGGTGACGACGCGGCGGTGGTCGCCGCTCCCGACCGCCGGGTGGTGGCCAGCACCGACATCCTGCTGGAGGGGCGGCACTTCCGCCGGGACTGGTCCACGGCCTACGACGTCGGACGCAAGGCGGCGGCGCAGAACCTCGCGGACATCGCCGCGATGGGCGCCGTCCCCACCGCGCTGCTGCTCGGGCTGGTCGTCCCGGCCGAACTCCCGGTCTCCTGGCCGACGGAGCTGATGGACGGGCTGCGCGACGAGTGCCAGGTCGCGGGCGCGGCGGTGGTCGGCGGGGACGTCGTACGCGGGGACTGCATCATGGTGTCGATCACCGCGCTCGGTGATCTGCGCAACCAGGAACCGGTGACCCGGTCCGGTGCGCAGCCCGGTGACCTGGTCGCCGTCACCGGCTGGCTGGGCTGGTCCGCCGCCGGGTACGCGGTGCTGGCGCGCGGGTTCCGCTCGCCGCGCGCCTTCGTGGAGGCGCACCGGCGCCCCGAGCCGCCGTACCACGCGGGTCCGGCCGCGGCCGGGCTCGGCGCGACCGCGATGTGCGACGTCAGCGACGGGCTGATCGCGGACCTCGGGCACATCGCGGAGGCCAGCAAGGTGCGGATCGACGTCCGGTCCGGCGCGATCGACATCCCCACGCAGATGAACGACATCGGGCAGGCCGTCGGGGTGGACCCGATGCAGTGGGTGCTGACCGGGGGCGAGGACCACGCGATCGTGGCGACGTTCCCGCCGGACACCAAGCTGCCCGCGCGCTGGAAGGTCATCGGCGAGGTGCTGAACCCCTCCGCGCTGCCCCAGGTCACCGTGGACGGTGCGCCCTGGACCAGCAAGGGCGGCTGGGACCACTTCGGGGACGGCGGGGGTGTCGAGTCGTGATCCCCCGTGTGCTCACCGTCGCCGGTTCCGACTCCGGCGGGGGCGCCGGTGTGCAGGCCGACCTGAAGACGATGCTGGCCCTCGGCGTGCACGGCATGAGCGTGATCACCGCGGTGACCGCGCAGAACTCGGTCGGGGTGCAGGGCGCCTGGGAGCTGCCCGCCGAGGCGGTGCGGGCGCAGTACCGCAGTGTGGTGGACGACATCGGCGTCCGGGCGGTGAAGACGGGGATGCTGTCCTCCGCCGAACTGGTCGAGACGGTAGCGGAGTTGATCTCCGGCACCGACGCCCCTGCCGTGGTGGACCCGGTGGGCGTCTCCAAGCACGGCGATCCGCTGCTGGCCGCCTCCGCGCTGGAGTCGGTGCGCACCCTGCTGCTGCCCGCCGCGACCGTGGCCACCCCGAACCTGGACGAGGTGACACAGCTCACCGGGGTCCGGGTGGACGCGGAGGGCGATCTGCGCCGGGCGGCCGGTGCGGTGCTGGAGTTCGGGCCGCGCTGGGTGCTGATCAAGGGCGGGCATCTGTCCGGCGACGCCGTGGACCTGCTCACCGACGGCACCGAGGAGCACTGGCTGCGGGCACCCCGGCTCGACAACCGGCACACCCACGGCACCGGCTGCACCCTCGCCTCGGCGGTCGCCGCCGGGCTGGGCAAGGGGCTCACCGTGCCGGACGCGGTCCGGGAGGCCAAGACCTATGTGACCGGTGCCATCGCCGCCGGGTTCGCGCTGGGCGCGGGGATCGGTCCGGTGGACCACGGGTGGCGGTTCCGCGCGGGGGAGTGAGGGCACGCCCGATACGGCCGTACCCGGTGCGGGGCCCGGTTCCCTACGCGGCGTAGCGGCGGGCGGGCAGGGCGTTGTGGTGCGCGGGCATGGCAAAAAGCCGGTCCACTCGGAAGTGGACCGGCTCAGTGCGGCGAACCAGCAGTGGTTGCGCGCTCAGCGATAGCGTCAGCGCGAGACCTTGCCGGCCTTGATGCACGAGGTGCAAGCGTTCACGCGCTTCGGCGTCCCGCCGACCACGGTACGCACACGCTGGATGTTCGGGTTCCAGCGACGGGACGTACGGCGGTGCGAGTGCGAGATGTTGTTGCCGAAGCCCGGCCCCTTGCCGCAGACGTCGCAGTTGGCAGCCACGGGTCACTCCAAAGACTTCAGATGCACTTACGGTTGGGTCCCGGCAGGCCGGGATCGAGATCGTAAGGCTTGAGATCTTGAGTGGCATTGCCAGGGGGAATGGCCCGATCAGGATCGGGCAACCGGAGCAGCATACAACGGCCGCGTCCGTAGAACGAAATTACCACGGTCCGGGGGGACCCCGTCCCGCCCTCCCCGCCGGGCGGCTCCCCGCGCGGGGTCTACGCTGCGTCCACGGCCGGCCAGTCAGGGAGGCGCAGGTGGCGCAGGTGCCGCAGACGTACGTCGATGCTCTCGCGGTGCGCGCCTGGTGCGGGCTCGCGCTCGGCGCGCTCGGCCGGGCCCGCGAGGAGATCGACGCGATCAACGTCTACCCCGTGGCCGACGGGGACACCGGCACCAACCTCTATCTGACCGTCGAGTCGGCGGCCACCGCCGTGGAGGCCGTCTTCGCCGGGTACGCCACCGGCGCCGGGCGGCCCGCGCTCGCGGACGCGGTACGGGCGATGGCCCACGGGGCGCTGATCGGGGCGCGCGGCAACTCCGGCACGATCCTCGCCCAGCTGCTGCGGGGCATGTCCCAGGAGCTGGCCGGGGCGGACGGCGCCGAGCGGGCGGACGGGACGGTGCTCGGGCGGGCGCTGCGGCGGGCCGCCGACTCCGCGCGGACCGCCGTCGCGCATCCTGTCGAGGGCACCGTGCTCACCGTCGCCTCGGCGGCCGCCCGTGCCGCCGAGCGGGCCGGGGACGACTGCGGGGAGGTGGCCCGCGCCGCGCACACGGCGGCGGGGCACGCGCTGGCCGCGACCCCCGGCCAGCTCGCCGTACTGGGCCGGGCCGGAGTGGTGGACGCGGGCGGACGCGGTCTGGTCGCCGTCCTGGGCGCGCTGGTGGAGGCGTGCACCGGCGAGGCACCGGCCGGGACCGCCGCCGTCGTACGGCCGCCGCGCCCCGAGGCCGAACCCTGCGCCGACGACGCCGTGGACGGCGGGCCCGCGTACGAGGTGATCTACCTGCTGGAGGCCGGGGACGCGGCCGTGGAGCGGCTCCGTGCCCGGCTGGACGGGCTCGGGGACTCGCTGGTGGTGGTCGGCGGGGACGGGCTGTGGAACGTCCATGTGCACGTGGACGACGCGGGCGCCGCCGTGGAGGCGGGCGTGGAGGCGGGGCGGCCGTACCGCATCCGGATCACCCACTTCGCGTCCGGCGACCGGGCGGGCGCCGAACGGCCGCCGCGCGAGCCGGTGCAGCGCGCCGTCGTCGCCGTCGTGCCCGGCGAGGGGCTGGCCGGGCTGTACACCGAGGCCGGGGCCACCGCCGTGCTCGCCCGGCCCGGCGAGGCGCCCGGCAGCGGCGAACTGGTCGAGGCGGTACGGCGCGCGCACGCCCGCGAGGTCGTCCTCCTGCCCAACGACCCCGCGCTGCGGCACACCGCCGCCGCCGCCGCCGAGCAGGCCCGCACCGAGGGCGTCCGGGTCGCGCTGATCCCGACCCGCTCGGCGGTGCAGGGCATCGCCGCGCTCGCCGTGCACGCGCCGGAGCGGCGGTTCGACGAGGACGTGGTCCAGATGACCTCCGCCGCCGGTGCCACCCGCAGCGCCGAGGTCGTCGTCGCCGAGCACCGCTCCTGGACCTCGGCGGGCATCTGCCAGGCCGGGGAC
The DNA here is from genome assembly GCF_019104725.1 of Streptomyces corallincola. Classification (GTDB taxonomy): domain Bacteria; phylum Actinomycetota; class Actinomycetes; order Streptomycetales; family Streptomycetaceae; genus Streptomyces; species Streptomyces corallincola. The sequence continues at coordinate 143,696 of NZ_JAHRXF010000003.1, forward strand.
GCCCTCGGGCTCATCGACGGCGACGTGGCGGTCATCGGCCCCGACGTCACCGCCGCCGCCACCGCCCTCCTCGACCGCATGCTCCGCGCCGGGGGCGAACTCGTCACCCTGGTCGTCGGCACCGAGGCACCGGACGCCCTCGCCGAACACCTGGAGAACCGCGTCCGCGAGACCTACCTCGCGGTGGACACCGTGGTGTACGCGGGGGGCCGGCAGGCGGTGCCGCTGCTGATCGGGGTCGAGTAGCGGGCCCCCGGGGTGCCCCAGAGGCTCAGTCGGTGTCGGCCAGCAGGCGTTCCGCCTCCTCGCGGTGGGCCCGCGCCCGCGGGTCCGCCGGGTCGTGGGACTCGTACGCCGTCAGGACCGCCCGGGCACGGGCGCGGGCCTCCGCCGGGCGGGACAGGGTGAACTCCACGGACGCGGCGGCCAGTTGGGCCGAGGCGTGGTCGTGGAGGGCGGGGGCGCCGAGGGAGGCGTGGACGGTGGCCGACGCCTCCAGGCGGTCCAGGGCGGCCGTCAGCAGAGCCTTCGCGGTCTTCCGGGACTCCGTCCGAGCCGCCGCACGGGTGAGGAGGTCGCCGTGCTGGCGGTGCGTGGTGGCGAGTTCCTCGCGCAGCGCGGTCCGCTCCTCGGCGGTGGCGGCGGGCAGCGCGTCCTCGCAGGCCGAGGCCGCCTCCGCCATCAGCGCCCGCCCACCGGAGACCCCGGCCGGGAGCTGGAGCGCCAGCCAGGCGCGGGCGCGCAGCGAGCGCGCCAGGAAGTGCGGGTTGCCCAGGGCACGCCACAGCCCACCGGCGCGCGCGTAGGCGCGGTCGGCGTCCTCGGGCAGCCCGGCGTGGCCCAGCGACTCGGCGGCGAGGTGGGCGAGCGTGGCGTGGTCGCGCTGGTCGGGCCAGAGCCGGGCCCTCCCGGCCGCCTCCAGGCGCCGTTCGGCCGCCGCCCGGTGCTCGCCCAGTTCGGCCAGGCAGTCCCCGAGCCACCACAGCGTCTGGACGATCCCGCCCACCCCGTGCGTCTTCACCGTCAGCTCAGGCAGCGCCGACTCCAGGGTCTCGGCGGCCTCCGCGTACCGCCCGAGCCGCAGCAGGCAGCCGCCCAGCAGATGCCGGGCCCAGGCGCCGATCGTGCCGGACTCGCCCGCCACGTCGGCCCAGTGCGCCGCCTCCAGCGCGTGCTCGACGCCGTCCTCGACCGCGCCCCGGTTCCCGGTCAGCTCCGCGAGCTGGAGGTGCAACTGGGCCCGCCCCACGGGTTCGACGTACGGGCCGCCGTGCTCCAGGGCGGACCGCAGCGCCGTCTCGGCGTCCGCCTCCTCCCCGAGCGCGTGGGACATCGCGGCGAGCCGTGCCTCGTACTCCACGACGAACCAGGGCAGTCCGGCGGCCACGAACTCGTCGCAGGCCCGGCGCAGCAGGCCCCGTGCCCGGTCGGGATCGCCGCCCATCTCGGTCAGGTCGGCGAGCATCGCCCGTGACTCGGCGGACCGCGCGGCCAGCCGTACGTCGTCCCCGGCGCGGCCCTCCACCAGGGCGAGCACCTCGCGCACCGCGTGCCCGGCCTCCGCCAGGTACTCCTCGGTGACGTGGCCGTCGTTCAGGCGGCGCATCAGGGAACGGGCCCGGCTCATCGCCACGGACGCGGTCTGCCGGACTCCGGTGCGCCCGTCGGCGTAGAGCGTGAGCACCTGGTCGTAGAGCACGGCGGTCTCGGTGAGGGCGTCCGGGATCTCGCCGTTCAGGGCGCGGACGTAGGCGCCGCGGGCGCGGGCGGCGAGGGCCTCGCCGGGATCGCCGGACTCCGCGAACAGCCCGGCGGCCGTCGTGAACAGCGGTGCGCCGTTGGGTCCGCTCTCCATCGCCTCGTACTCCGCCAGTTCCGCGCGGGTACGGGCGTCCAGCGCGGCGCCGGTCTCCTCGGCGGCCCGCGCCACGGCGGCCCACGCCGCCATCGCGTCCGGCCGGAGGGTGCCGGAGCGCCGACGGGCCTCCGCCAGCAGCGCGGGCAGGTCCGTGCCCGTCACCGGCGCTCCGGGCGCCACCAGCAGCGGGGCCGGTCCGGCGGGCACCGCGCGGACCCCCAGCGGCAGCCGCCCGGTGAACGGCTCCCGGGCCATCCGCGCGCGGACCCGGTCGCCCACGGCCCCGGTGCCGTTGCGGGCGTCGAAGCGAGCCGCCAGCTCCAGCGCCTCCGCCCGCGCGTGCGCGGCGAGTTCCCCGGCGGTCCACTCCCGTCCGGCCGGACCCGGCACCGGGCGGGCGGCGAGGCCCAGCGCGACCAGCCGCTCCGCGAGCAGCGCGACCACGGCGTGGAAGTCCATCCGGCTGCGCGGGTGCCCGGTGTCCGCGAAGTACGCGGGCCGCTCCGCGAGGAGTTCCAGACCGCGCGCCTCGTTGCCGGTGAGCGCGCAGAACTCGACGTGGTCCGCGTAGGCGCCCCGCATGCTCTCCATCGGGCGGACCAGCCGCAGCCCGCGCAGGTGGTGGGCGCGGGCCTCCTCGGCGCGGCCGAGGCGCAACAGCGGGACGAGGGAGGAGGCGAGGGTGGCGTGCGGCTCGTGCGCGCAGGCGTACGCGCCCTCCAGCACCGGCCCCCACAGCTCCAGCGCGCCCGCGTCGTCCCCGCGCTCCGCCCGCCAGCCGCCCTGCGCGTTCAGCTCGCAGGCGTGGCAGTCGGCCATCCGGTCCCGATCGGCGGCCAGCCACGCGCCGAACGCCCGCTCCGCCCGCGCCAGGTCCCCGGTGTGCTCGGCCACGCTGAACTCCGCGGCGCGCACCGCCCGTTCGGAGTGCCCGGCGAGCCGGTAGCGGTGCTCCATCTCGCCGAGCCACTTCTCCACCGAGGCCAGCGGGATGTGCGGCTGGCCCAGCATGCCCGCCGAGACCCACTTGAAGACCCAGTGCAGGGTGTGCGTCTCGTAGTCGTCGAAGTCCTCCGGGCGCTCGTCCCACATGCGCAGCAGCCGCGCGAACGGGACGAACATCCGGTCCTTCTCGGAGCTGTAGTTGTAGACCGTGATCTGGTGCCCGAGCGCCTCGATCACGGCGAGCGGTATGTCCAGCCGCTCCGCCTCCGCGAGCAGCCGCTCGGCGTGCGCGTTGCGCGCCGGGCCCTCGGGGCGCTCGCCGTTCTCCGCGATCGCCCGGCGCAGGGCGTCCAGGCCGGTGACCGGCTCCGCCATCCCCTCCGTGCCCGCCATCAGCGCCCGTCCTCCCGTTGAGTGGCCCACTCCAGCAGGCCGATGAACGCCCGGTTGAGCAGCGCGGAGTCCGCCGGGCGCAGCGGGCGCCGCGCCATCAGCGGCGCCTGCCCGTACAGCGACTCGGTCGCGGTGCCGATCAGTTCCGGGTCCGGCAGCGCGGCCACCTTCCGGACCAGCGGACTGAGGTGGTTCAGCACCAGCCGGGCGCGCGGGGCGCTGCCGCGCAGCGAGCCCAGGATGCCCGCCCACAGGTCGTCCGCCCGCTCCTCCGCCTCGGCCCGCGCCCGCTCGTGCCGCGCCGACCGGTCGTCCAGGTGCAGCGCCGGGACGGACAGCGGGTGGAAGGCGCGTACGACCACGTCGCAGCCCAGCGGGTCCAGCTTCGCGCGCGCCGCCGCGAGGAACCCGGTGAGCGCCAGCTCCTCCGCCGGGTCCACGGCGTCCAGGTGCGCGGTCACCGTCTCCGCGTCCAGCTCCGCGACCACCGTGCCCGGCCGCACCGAGGGCAGCGCCTCGACCAGCTCGCTGTCGTAGGTGTAGCCGCCGTTCACCACGCCGACGCCCTGCGCCGACGCGATCGGCGCCACCTGCCGGAACTCCTCGACGGTGCGCGTGAAGTGCACCACCGGGTGCCGTCCCGCGAACTCCGCCAGGGACAGCCGTCCGTCCGTGGTCTCGAACGGCAGCCACGGCAGCATCGTGCGCAGCATCTCCGCATCGTGCCGGGCCAGCGACTTCACGCCCAGGTGGTGCACGGCCAGGAACGCCGACAGCAGCTCCGGGTCGCCCGCCGCGAGCCCGGTCAGCCAGGACCTGATCCGCTCCCCGAGCGCCTCCCGTACGGCCGCGAGCGTCTCGTCCTCGTACAGCGCCTCGCGGGACGCAGTGGGCCGCAGGCTGTCGGTGTCCAGCACGCAGCGCACGAAGAACGCCCAGTCGGGCAGCAGCTGTTCGGCGCGCTCGGTCAGCAGCATGCCCTTGAGGTGCACCCGGTGGGAGGCCCGCTGCGCCGGACTCACCGCCGACGGCAGCACGTACGCCACCCCGCGCAGCCCGGCCAGCGGCACGTCCAGGGCGATCGAGTCCAGCGGGACGAACCCGAACGTCTCCCGGCAGTGCCGGGCCAGCGCGGCACGGCGCGCCTCCGGGCCGGGGTACGCCCGCTCCCAGGGCGCGGGCAGATCGGTCACCGGCTCGCCGTCCACGCGTACGTCGTACGGGAGCAGCGCGCCGAAGTCGCGGGCCAGCGTGCGCACCCGGTCCGGCGCCAACCACTCGGCCGCGCCCGCGCGGGCCGTCAGGTACACGGTGGTGCCCGGCTCCGGGCGCTCCGCCTCGGGCAGCGTCCGCACGGTGTACGACCCGTCGTCCCGCGCCGTCCACTCCACGGGCGGTGCCTGCGGCTCGCGGGCGCTGCGGCTGACGACGCGGACGCGTTCGGCGACCACGAAGCAGGCCAGCAGTCCGATGCCGAACTGTCCGAGGAAGTCCGAGCGGGCCTCCTGGAGCCCGTCGGCGAGCCCGTCGGCCCGCTTGGAACTGCGGCCGATCGTCGCCAGCAGCCCGTGCACCTCGGCCTCGGTGAGCCCGATGCCGCTGTCCTCGACCCGCAGGGTGCCGTCCGCCGTGTGCAGCAGAACCAGCGCCGGTGCGTCCGGTTCCCCGGCCCGCCGCGCGGTCACGGCGTCCACGGCGTTCTGGAGCAGCTCGCGCAGATACACCTTGGGGCTGGAGTACAGGTGATGGGAGAGCAGGTCCACCAGGCCGCGCAGATCGACCTGGAAGGTGTGCGGTGACTGAGAGGACGGCTGGGACGGCTGGGAGGCCGGTGACGGCTGTGAAGTCTGGGAGTCCATCGTCGCTGCGCCGGCGGGGGGAGGGAACGCGGCGCGGGGTCGGGCGGTCCGGATGGGGCGGTGACCGCGGAGGGATGGCCGGAGCGCGCCATCCTAGAGCGGTTCCGCCCGGTCCGACCAGGGTCTTCCGGCCGCCCGTACGGGAGTTCGGGCCCCGAGGCGCTGCCCGGCGGTGCGGGGGAGGGCGTCCGGTGCTGGTGGTGGGCGAGGCCGCCCGGTTCGTGAGGGCGGTGGTGCGGGCGCGGGGGAGGGGCGCGCGGGGCGGGAAGTGCGCCGTCCCGGGGAGCGGCCCGCCCCCCTGCCGGGGATTCGCCCCGCCCCGCGGACGCCCCCGGCACCGTCGGCTGTGGCGATGTCGGTGCCGTGGTGTGCAATGGATCTCGTGCCCGCACTGGAAGAACCCCTGAAACAGCCGCTCAAGTCAGTGCTCGGCCCCGCCACCGCGAAGGTGATGGCCGAGCACCTCGGCCTGGAGACGGTCGGTGATCTGCTGCACCACTACCCGCGGCGGTACGAGGAGCGCGGCCAGCTCACCCACCTCGCCGACCTGCCGATGGACGAGCACGTCACCGTCGTGGCCCAGGTGGCGGACGCCCGGCTGCACAGCTTCGCCTCCGCCAGGGCACCGCGCGGCAAGGGGCAGCGCCTGGAGGTCACGATCACCGACGGGTATGGCCGCCTGCAGCTCGTGTTCTTCGGCAACGGCGTGCACAAACCGCACAAGGAGCTGCTGCCGGGCACACGGGCGATGTTCTCCGGCAAGGTGTCCGCCTTCAACCGCCGCCTCCAGCTCGCCCACCCCGCCTACGAACTCCTGCGCGGCGACGGCCCCGACAGCCCCGGCGGCTTCGACAGCCCCGGCGGCTTCGACGGCTCCGGCGGCGACACCGGAGTCGAGAGCTGGGCGGGCGCCCTCATCCCGCTCTACCCGGCCACCGCCAAGCTGGAGTCCTGGAAGATCGCCAAGGCCGTCCAGACCGTCCTGCCCGCCGCCGAGGACGCCCTCGACCCGCTCCCGGAGTCCCTGCGCCACGGCCGGGGCCTGCTCACCCTCCCCGAGGCGCTCCGCGCGATCCACCGGCCCGCCACCGGGGCCGACGTCGAGCAGGCCCGCGCCCGGCTGAAGTGGGACGAGGCGTTCGTCCTCCAGGTCGCGCTGGCCCGCCGCAGATTCGCGGACGCCCAGCTGCCCGCCGTGGCCCGCAGCGCGAGCCCCGACGGCCTGCTCACCGCCTTCGACGACCGGCTGCCCTTCACCCTCACCGACGGCCAGCGCAAGGTCACCGCCGAGATCTTCGCCGACCTCGCCACCGAACACCCCATGCACCGGCTGCTCCAGGGCGAGGTCGGCTCCGGCAAGACACTCGTCGCGCTGCGCGCCATGCTCGCCGTGGTGGACGCCGGGGGCCAGGCCGCGATGCTCGCGCCCACCGAGGTCCTCGCCCAGCAGCACCACCGGTCGGTCACCGAGATGCTGGGCGAACTCGCCCAGGGCGGCATGCTCGGCGGCGCCGACCACGCCACCAAGGTCGTCCTGCTCACCGGCTCGATGGGCGCCGCCGCCCGCCGCCGCGCCCTGCTGGACCTGGCCACCGGCGAGGCGGGCATCGTCATCGGCACCCACGCCCTCATCGAGGACAAGGTCCAGTTCCACGACCTCGGCCTGGTCGTCGTGGACGAACAGCACCGCTTCGGCGTCGAACAGCGCGACGCCCTGCGCGCCAAGGGCAAACAGCCCCCGCACCTGCTGGTCATGACGGCCACCCCGATCCCGCGCACCGTCGCCATGACCGTCTTCGGAGACCTGGACACCTCCGTCCTGGACCAGCTCCCGGCGGGCCGCTCGCCCATCGCCAGCCATGTCGTCCCGGCCGCCGACAAACCCCACTTCCTCGCCCGCGCCTGGGAACGCGTCCGCGAGGAGGCCGAGAACGGCCACCAGGCGTACGTGGTCTGCCCCCGCATCGGGGACGAGGAGGACGACCCGGGGAAGGCCGCGAAGAAGCAGGCCGGGGACGGCGCCGACAGACGCCCCCCGCTCGCCGTCCTGGAGGTCGCCGACCAGCTCGCCGCCGGACCCCTCCAGGGGCTGAACGTCGAGGTGCTGCACGGCAGGATGCACCCCGACGACAAGGACGCCGTGATGCGCCGCTTCGCCGCCGGTGAGACGGACGTCCTGGTCGCCACCACGGTCATCGAGGTCGGCGTCAACGTCCCCAACGCCACCGCGATGGTCATCATGGACGCCGACCGCTTCGGCGTCTCCCAGCTCCACCAGCTGCGCGGGCGGGTCGGACGCGGCTCGGCACCGGGCCTCTGCCTGCTGGTCACCGAGATGCCCGAGGCCGCCCCCGCCCGGCAGCGGCTGAACGCGGTCGCCGCCACCCTCGACGGCTTCGAGCTGTCCCGCATCGACCTCGAACAGCGCCGCGAGGGCGATGTCCTCGGCCAGGCCCAGTCCGGCGCCCGCACCAGCCTCCGCGTCCTCACCGTCATCGACGACGAGGAGGTCATCGCCGAGGCCCGCCAGGAGGCCACCGCCGTGGTGGCGGCCGACCCCGCACTGACCGCCCACCCGGCCCTGCGCACCGCCCTGGACGCCCTGCTGGACGAGGAACGCGAGCAGTACCTCGACAAGGGCTGACCCCGGCCGCCCCTCCTCCCGGCCGCCCCCGGCCGCCCGCTCCGGGGACGCACCGGCCCGCCCCGCCTGCCAGACTGACCGTGTACAGCCGTACGGCCGTCCCCCGGCCCCGAAGCCCCGCAGAAGGACCCGACATGACCCGCGTGATCGCCGGCACCGCAGGCGGCCGGCGCCTGTCCGTCCCGCCCGGCACCGGCACCCGGCCCACCTCGGACCGCGCACGCGAGGCCCTCTTCTCCACCTGGCAGTCCCTGCTCGGCGGCCCCCTCGACGGCGAACGCGTCCTCGACCTCTACGCCGGTTCCGGCGCCGTCGGCCTGGAGGCGCTGTCCCGCGGCGCGAGCCACACCCTGCTCGTCGAGGCCGACGCCCGCGCCGCCCGCGTCATCCGGGACAACGTCCGCGCCCTCGGCCTCCCCGGCGCCGAGGTGAGGGCGGGCAGGGCGGAACAGACCGTCCGCGCCGACCCGTCCGCCGAGCCGTACGACCTCGTCTTCCTCGACCCGCCGTACGCGGTCCCGGACGACGATCTCCGCGAGATCCTCCTCACACTCCGCACTGGGGGCTGGCTCGCCGCCGAAGCGCTCGTCACCGTGGAGCGCGGCACCAGGGGCGGTGTCTTCGACTGGCCGGACGGGTTCGAGGCACTGCGCTCCCGCCGCTACGGCGAGGGAACCTTTTGGTACGGTCGCGCCGCCTCTACGTGCGAAGACGCACGATGACCGGACCGGAGAGCGAGGGATCACCAGTGCGCCGCGCCGTCTGCCCGGGGTCGTTCGACCCCATCACCAACGGACATCTCGACATCATCGCCCGAGCCGCCCGGCTCTACGACGAGGTGCACGTCGCGGTGATGATCAACAAGTCCAAGAAGGGCCTGTTCGGGATCGAGGAGCGGATCGAGCTGATCCGCGAGGTCACCGCCGGGTACGCCAACGTCCGCGTCGAGGCGTTCCACGGCCTCCTCGTCGATTTCTGCAAGGAACGCGACATCCCGGCCATCGTGAAGGGCCTGCGCGCGGTCAGCGACTTCGACTACGAACTCCAGATGGCCCAGATGAACATGGGCCTGACCGGCGTCGAGACTCTGTTCGTGCCCACCAACCCCACCTACAGCTTCCTGTCCTCCTCGCTCGTCAAGGAGGTCGCCACCTGGGGCGGGGACGTCTCCCACCTCGTGCCGCCCGCCGTGCTGGACGCCCTCACCCAACGGCTGCGGAAGGAATGACCCGCACCCCGGCCCGGCCGTGACGGACCGTCACCCGGTGTCCTCCGTACCGCGCGTGGCCGTACAGTCGTTCCGTCCGTCTCCAACAGCGGCAGAGAGTGGCGAGCACAGGTGGACGTCCAGAACAAGCTCGACGAGATCGTCGCCGCCGTCTCCGGCGCCCGGTCCATGCCCATGTCGGCCTCGTGCGTGGTCAACCGCGCCGACCTGCTGGCCCTGCTCGAAGAGGTCCGCGAGGCCCTGCCCGGCTCGCTCCAGCAGGCCCAGGACCTGATCGGCGGCCGGGAGCGGATGGTCGAGGACGCCCGCCAGGAGGCCGGCCGGATCATCGAGGCCGCGCGCGCCGAACGCGGCTCGCTGGTCGCCGGGACCGAGGTCGCCCGCCACTCCCAGGCCGAGGCCGACCGCATCCTCACCGAGGCCCGCACCGAGGCCGAGGAGGTCCGCGCCGAGGCCGACGAGTACGTGGACTCCAAGCTCGCCAACTTCGAGGTCGTCCTCACCAAGACCCTCGGCTCCGTGGGCCGGGGCCGCGAGAAGCTCCTCGGCACCGGCCCCGGCCTGGACGAGAACGGCTACGAGGACGAGGACGCCCCCGAGCGCAGCCAGGACCCCGGCACGCTGCGGCAGAACGCCGACGCCTACGTGGACGCCAAGCTCGGCGCCTTCGAGGCGGTGCTCGCCAAGACCCTGGAGGCGGTCGGACGCGGTCGGCAGAAGCTGCACGGCCGGATCGCCACCGACGACCTCGGCGCCCTCGCCGACGACACCACGACCTTCCAGCACTCCAGCGACGCCGACTACCTCGCCGACCTCGCGGCCCTCGCCGACACCCCGCCCGCCCGCGCGCTCCCGCAGCAGCAGCGCACCGAGCCCGCCGCCCCCGCGCAGCCGTCGTACGACCCGCAGCCCGCCTACGACCCCGGCTACGCCCCGGCCGCCGCCCAGCAGCAGGACCTCTACGGGAGCTTCCCGCAGGCGCCGGAGTACGCCCCGCAGGACCCGTACGGGTACCAGCAGGCCGACCCCTACGCCTACCAGGGCTACGACCCCCGGCAGACCGGCTACGACCAGCAGCCCCAGCAGCCCCAGCACCCCGTGCCCCAGCAGCAGGAGCAGGGCTACGCCCTGGACGAGACCAGCCTCTTCGACACCGGCATGATCAGCGCCGAGCAGCTCCGCGCCTACGAGCAGGGGCGGGGCCTGTAACCCGGCGCCCACGGGCCCGCCGGGGGGCGCGGCCACCCGATTGGGTCCTGGGCGGATGGTCCAGTATCCTGGCTGTTCGGTCGCGTCTACGTCCGCGATCACCGCTGCCCGGAACACCGTCGGGCGGCGCTCCCTCCGAGTACGAAGCCGAAAGCAGGAATGGCAGCCAACGCCCGCCTCGACCACCGCAACCCCCTCGTGTTCGACACGCACGAGCTGGGCCGGCGGCCCGGTGCGCTGCAGCGTCAGACCCGCACGGTGGACGCTCCCCGCGATCTGGGCATCCAGGGAGTCATCGGAGTGCCGGAAGGCGCCCCGCTGGAACTCGACCTCCGTCTCGAATCCGTCATGGAGGGGGTGCTCGTCACGGGTACCGCCCGTGCGCGGGCCGAGGGGGAGTGCGTAAGGTGTCTGGAGCCGGTCGGGCAGCAGCTCGAAGCGGACTTCCAGGAACTGTTCTCGTACCCTGACGCCGACGACCGGGGCCGTGTGATCGCGGAACCGGGCGACGACGCCGAGGACGACGAGGACCGGTTCTTCATCGAGGACGGCCTGTTCGACCTCGAACCTCTGCTGCGCGATGCGGTGGTGCTCGCACTGCCGATGCAGCCGGTGTGCCAGGACGACTGTCCCGGTCTGTGCTCCGAGTGCGGAGCGCGGCTGGTGGACGACCCGGACCACCACCACGACGCCCTCGACATCCGTTGGGCGGCATTGCAGGGACTCGCCGGTTCATCTGAAGACGGCGAGAAGGACGAGATGAGCGGCGCCGAGTCCGGTGCCGACGAGAAGCAGGAGAAGTAGCCGTGGCTGTTCCGAAGCGGAAGATGTCGCGCAGCAACACGCGCCACCGCCGGTCGCAGTGGAAGGCTGCGGTCCCCACCCTGGTTGCGTGCGAGCGCTGCCACGAGCCCAAGCTGCAGCACATCGCGTGCCCGTCTTGCGGCACCTACAACAAGCGCCAGGTCCTCGAAGTCTGAGCGGGCTGGTGAGAGGCACTGTGTCCACGGCAAAGAAGAACTCCACCCGCGCGAGCGGGCCGACGGACAGCACGGCCTCGTCCCACACGCTTCTGGAAGGGCGGCTCGGCTACACGCTCGAGTCCGCCCTTCTGGTGCGTGCGCTGACCCACCGTTCCTACGCGTACGAGAACGGCGGTCTGCCGACGAACGAGCGGCTGGAGTTCCTCGGGGACTCCGTGCTCGGCCTCGTCGTCACGGACACGCTGTACCGCACCCACCCCGACCTGCCCGAGGGCCAACTGGCCAAGCTGCGGGCCGCGGTGGTCAACTCGCGTGCGCTGGCGGAGGTGGGCCGCGGCCTCGACCTCGGCGCCTTCATCCGGCTCGGCCGGGGTGAAGAAGGCACGGGCGGCCGGGACAAGGCGTCCATTCTCGCCGACACCCTCGAAGCGGTGATCGGCGCCGTCTATCTCGACCAGGGCCTCGACGCGGCGTCCGAGCTGGTGCACCGGCTCTTCGACCCGCTGATCGAGAAGTCCTCCAACCTCGGTGCCGGCCTGGACTGGAAGACCAGCCTCCAGGAACTCACCGCGATCGAGGGACTCGGCGTGCCCGAGTACCTGGTCACGGAGACCGGACCCGACCACGAGAAGACCTTCACCGCTGCCGCCCGCGTCGGAGGCGTCTCGTACGGCACCGGCACCGGCCGCAGCAAGAAGGAGGCGGAGCAGCAGGCCGCCGAGTCCGCCTGGCGGGCCATCCGGGCCGCGGCGGACGAGCGCGCCAAGGCGGCGGCCGAGGCCGTCACCACGGACGACACGTCGTCCGCGCCCGCCTGACGAACAGCAGCACCCGCCGAGCGTCCGCCCCGAGCACCCACTCGGAGCGGGCGCTCGGAGTCGTCCACCGCCGAGTCGGCGGCCACCGTCACAGGGGGTTCCCGTGCCCGAGTTGCCCGAGGTCGAGGTCGTACGGCGCGGTCTGGAGCGGTGGGTCGCCCATCGCACCGTCGCCGAGGTGGAGGTGCTGCACCCGCGCGCCGTCCGCCGCCATGTCGCCGGTGCCGACGACTTCGCGCACCGCCTCAAGGGCCACCACATCGGTACGCCCAGCAGGCGCGGCAAGTATCTGTGGCTGCCGCTGGAGGAGACCAACCAGTCCGTCCTCGCCCACCTCGGGATGAGCGGGCAGCTGCTGGTCCAGCCGCACGAGAGTGCCGACGAGAAGCATCTGCGGGTGCGGGTCCGGTTCGCGGACTCCCTCGGCACCGAACTGCGGTTCGTGGACCAGCGGACCTTCGGCGGGCTGTCCCTGCACGACAACACCGAGGGCGGACTGCCCGACGTCATCGCGCACATCGCCCGCGACCCGCTCGACCCGCTGTTCGACGACGAGGCGTTCCATACGGCGCTGCGCCGCAAACGGACCACGATCAAGCGGGCGCTGCTCGACCAGTCGCTGATCAGCGGGGTCGGCAACATCTACGCCGACGAGGCGCTGTGGCGCACCCGGCTGCACTTCGAGCGTCCCACCGGCACCTTCACCCGCCCGCTCACCGCCGAACTCCTCGGCCACGTACGGGACGTGATGAACGCGGCGCTCTCGGTCGGCGGCACCAGCTTCGACAGCCTCTACGTCAACGTCAACGGCGAGTCCGGCTACTTCGACCGCTCCCTCGACGCGTACGGCCGCGAGGGTCTGCCCTGCCGCCGCTGCGGTACGCCGATGCGGCGCAGCCCGTGGATGAACCGCTCCAGCTACTTCTGCCCGAAGTGTCAGCGGGCGCCGCGCTCCGCGTCGTAACGCGCCCGCGCGTCCAGCACCTGCTCCATCGCGCCCTCCACACAGGTGATGAGGGCCAGCAGCCGCCCGGCGACGGCGCGGCCCAGCGGGGTGAGGTCGTAGTCCACGCGGGGCGGGTTGGTCGGCTGCGCCTCGCGGTGCACCAGCCCGTCCCGCTCCAGCGCCTGGAGCGTCTGGGAGAGCATCTTCTCGCTCACCCCGTCCACCCGGCGGCGCAGCTCGTTGAAGCGCAGCGACCCCTCGGCCAGCGCCCCGATCGTCAGCCCGCCCCACCGCCCCGTCACATGCTCCAGCACCCCGCGCGAAGGACACGCACGGGCGAACACGTCGTACGCGAGGGCTTCGGTCGGGAACAGGTCGGCGTCCGCTGAGGAATCGCCGCCCGGTGAGGAGATACTGCCGGTCATACCGTAAGCCTACGCGCGGACAGCGCTTACTGGGAGTTTGCGCTGCCCCGCGGTGAGCGGCGGGATGTGCGGAGAGGGCGCCGAGGGGTCGCGGGGGTGCTCAGTAGCGGAAGAAGTGGTGGGACGGGTCTTTGACCTGCGGCCACGTAATCGATCACTGCACCGACCTGCGACTTAGCTGTCGGTGGTTGTCAGCGTTGGTCGTCGTAGAGCACCCTCCGACGGCCCGAGGATGGCCCGGCTGTGGGCTCCGAATCGCTCGTTTGGCATCCGAGATGACAGGAAGGCTCTAGTCTGCGCGCATGAAATTGTCCGAGGTTACCCCGATCGCGGTCGGCTTCCTGGCTTTCGCTGGAGTTCTTTGGCAGGGGCGACGACCCCGTTTCGATGGTCGGGACCGCCTGAAGAAGGATCTCGATTTGCTTGAGGCGATACCTGACGATCTCCCGATAAAGGACGCCTACAAGCAGCACATCTCAGACTCGTTCGAGGCCCTCATTCGTGACGAGGACAGGAGAAGTCGAGACCCTCGCGGAGTAGTCCTAGGCATCCTCCTCATGGTCGTCGGAGGATGGCTGACTTGGGTTGGCTTCGACCAGGGCGGAGGCTGGTGGCACTTTCTCACGGCCTTCGGAGTCCTTCTTTTCTTGATCGCCGCATTTGGCACCGTGGAGGATTCGACGAAGCGTCAACGTGATGAGAGAGGACATGTCATCCGTCGCACTGCGGCTGATGAGGATCAGTCATGACTTGCCTAGCCTTAGCGTCAAGGTCGGCGGAGCGGCTTTGGGCTGGAGCTGCTTTGGGGGAGTGATCATGACCCCCAAAGCTTCCGGCGCATCGGGCAGTCTGTGGACCTGCCCGTTAAAGCACGACGTTGGGGCCATGATCTTCGAGGCTCCCCCCAAAGTGGCTGCCTAAAGCGGTGGAGCCGACCGCCCCAGTCACGACGTGTTCTGATCCCATGCTGCTGGCCAGCCCTCACGAGGGCACGCGTCGGCGCAGCGTGCGGAGCGGGCCGAAGGCAGGAGCGCAGTCGGGGCTTGACGGGGTAGTGAAACCCGTAACGCGGGCCGCTATACGGAGCGCTGGAAGAGGGCCCCGGACTGGCGGTGTTCGAGGTCCACGACGCGTACGAGGGTGTAGCCCTGGCGCTCGTAGTAGCGGAGCAGCCTGGGGTTGTTCGTCCAGGCATCCAGGCGCAGCCGTGACTTGCCGGTCTTCGCGGCCTGCTCCGATGCCCAGTTGAGCATGAAGCCTCCCAGTCCACGCATCGGGCGCTTCCGGCTCGCGGCCATACGGTGGACGTACAAGGCCGCCTGAGGATCGTCCTCCGCTGCCCAGAACTCGGGGTGAGCGTTCTCGTCCACGGTGATGGCCCCGACCGCCTAGCCCTCAGTGAACGCCAGGCGCCTGATCTGCGGAAACCTCAGTAGCCGAAGTCCTGGGTCCACCAGGGGCCGCCGGGGCCGAAGTGGACGCCTACTCCTATGGTCTTGAAGTCGCAGTTGAGGATGTTGGCGCGGTGGCCGGGGCTGGCCATCCAGGCGGCGACCACGGCGGCGGCGTCGGACTGGCCGCGGGCTATGTTCTCGCCGCCGAGGCCGGTGATGCCCGCGCGGGCGGCGCGGTCCCAGGGGGTGCGGCCGTCGGGGTCGGTGTGGTCGAAGAAGTCGCGGGCGGCCATGTCGGTGCTGAAGTCCTCGGCGAGCTTGGTCAGCGAGGAGTTCGAGGCCAGCGGGGTGCAGCCGACCTTCGCCCGCTCGGCGTTGACCAGCTGGACGACCTCCGTCTCGGCCGCCTCGGCGGCGGTGAGGTCCACCGGCGCGGACGCCGAGGCGGACGCGGACACCGGGGGCCTGGCCGCGCTGCCGGTGCCGGTGCCCGTCGCCGGGGTCGAGGGCTTCGGCTTGGTCGCCGGGGCCTTCGTCGCGGGCGTCTTCGACGGGGTGTCCGCCGGGGTCGGGGAGTCCGGCGCCGAGGCGGAGGCGGAGGCGGAGGTGGAGGGGGACGGGGTCGCCGTACCGGACGGCGCCGAACCCTTGCCCCGGGCCGCGCCCGGGGCCTCGGTACCCGGTGCCGGGGAGCCCGGTGCCGCACCCGAGGTGCCGCCCTGCTCGGCGGCCGAGTTGCCGGGGACGGGGACACCGGCCGCCTGCGCGGGGCCGCCGCTCGCGGAGTGGCCGCCGCCCAGCCGGTAGTTCTGCAGCCCCGGCACCGCACCGGCGGCCACCGCCGCCGTACCGAGCACGGCGACGGCGGAGACGCCGACGAGGCCCTTGCGCACCGGGCTCGCGGGCTTCCTGCGGCGCCGGCCGCCCTGCGCGGGACCACCGTGCGCGGCAGTGCTCGGTGCGGGGCCGTCGCCGAAGTCGTCCTCCGGCGGGAAACCGCCCGGCTCGTCGTCCGCGTACAGATAGGCCGTGCTCCGCGCGGTGGTCTCGGAGTACGCCTCCGGGTTCAGGTAGGGCGCGATGCCCCTCCGCGTACCGGCCGCGAACGAGTCCTGCGGGTCCCGCGCGCCCGGAGCCGCGCCGTACCCGGCGTCGGAGGTCCGGCCCGTGGCGGCGCGGCCGGCGTCGGAGCGTCGGTGGCGTCCCATGCCCTTGCCCTCTTCCTCGTCTCGCGGCCACCCCGTGGGGACCGCGGTGGCGGTGACTCCCTCTGGACCGGGCCGACTCACTCGAACGAGCGAGTTTCATATGAGATTCATTGGATCGGGACGGTACCCCAAACCAGTGGGGCGGGACGTGTCCCGAGTGACATTGGCCGGTTAGGTTGCAGCCATGAGCGAGGACGTACGACTGGTGGCCTGGGTGCGCGGACATGTCCAGGGGGTGGGTTTCCGCTGGTTCACGCGGGCACGGGCGCTGGAGATCGGTGGCCTGAGTGGTTTTGCTCTCAATCTGGGCGACGGACGCGTCCAGGTCGTCGCCGAGGGGAGGCGCGAGGGCTGCGAAGGGCTGCTCGACTGGCTCCAGAGCGCCGACACGCCCGGCCGGGTCGAGGGAGTCACCGAGATCTGGGACACACCGCGCGGCGGCTACGACGGCTTCGCCATCCGCTGATCCGGCGCCCGGACCCGGCCCGCGCGGGGCCGCCCGCGCCGTGCCGGGCGGCTGCCGGGGACGGAAAGCGGCAGGTGGTTGCCAAGACGGGCGCCGCGTGGCAGGCTTCCCGTCCCCTGACGACCACCGCACCCGAGGGCCCCGCACAGGACGCGCCGCCGCAGCAGGCGGATCGCGCGCACCGGGTTCGCCCGCCGATACCGGGTGTGATCGTGTTGACCGTCAAACTTTTTGGTGAGACGCTGAAAGTCCCCCGCGCACCTCAGCTGTTTGGCATGTAGGAACGCAGAGCAACCCTCGGCGGGTGCCAGGCACAGCGGGTGCGACATCCCTCACGACCCACACCGATTCGGTCGGTCACTCAGTGTGGAGGACCATCCATCATGGCAAAGGCGCTTCTCGGTTACGTCGGCGGCTCCGACCCTCGACTCCTCGCCGAGATGCGACGGTTGCAGCAGCGTGTCCAGGACCTGGAGTCCGAGCTCGGACGTATCCAGGCGGAGAACGACGCGCTGACGGCTGTCGCCTCTCAGGACAGGATCATGGAGAGCATCGACGCGCACCAGGCGGAGCCTGCGCTCACCTGACCGTTGCCCGCTGCACGACAGCAACAACGGCGGTCGGGAAGGCCACAACAACCGCACCGTCACAGGACAGCCGTGAACCGGCTGCCGGAAACCGCAAGGGACGCCTCGGCGTCCCTTCTTTCCTTCTCCCGTCCCACCAGGTCCCCCGGACCCCCGCTCCGTCCCCGCGCCCCGCTGCTCTTCCCCCGTTCTTGACCTCTGGTCTGCCCGGCGGCCTCCTGGGCGAAACCGTGGGGTCCCGAGTGTTCACGGGGTGAGACGACGGGCGCCGGGTAAAGTCCGAAGACGTGCACCTCAAGGCCCTGACCCTCCGCGGCTTCAAGTCGTTCGCCTCCGCGACCACGCTCCGCTTCGAGCCCGGCATCACCTGCGTGGTCGGACCGAACGGCTCGGGCAAGTCCAACGTGGTGGACGCGCTCAGCTGGGTCATGGGCGAGCAGGGCGCCAAGTCGCTGCGCGGCGGCAAGATGGAGGACGTCATCTTCGCCGGGACCACCGGCCGCCCCCCACTGGGCCGCGCCGAGGTGTCCCTCACCATCGACAACTCCGACGGCGCCCTGCCCATCGAGTACGCCGAGGTCACCATCACGCGGATCATGTTCCGCAACGGCGGCAGCGAGTACCAGATCAACGGCGAGACCTGCCGCCTCCTCGACATCCAGGACCTGCTGTCCGACTCAGGCATCGGCCGCGAGATGCACGTCATCGTCGGACAGGGCCAGCTCGACTCCGTACTGCACGCCGACCCGATGGGCCGCCGGGCGTTCATCGAGGAGGCCGCGGGCGTCCTCAAGCACCGCAAGCGCAAGGAGAAGGCGCTGCGGAAACTGGACGCGATGCGGGCCAACCTCGCCCGTGTGCAGGACCTCACCGACGAGCTCCGCCGCCAGCTCAAGCCGCTCGGCCGTCAGGCCGCCGTCGCCCGCCGCGCCGCCGTCATCCAGGCCGACCTGCGCGACGCCCGGCTGCGGCTCCTCGCCGACGACCTCGTACGACTGCGCCGGGCGCTGGACACCGAGGTCGCCGACGAGGCCGCGCTCAAGGAACGCAAGGAGGCCGCCGAGAGCGAACTGCGCCGGGCGCTCCAGCGGGAGAACGCCCTGGAGGACGAGGTGCGACGGCTCGCGCCGCGCCTCCAGCGCGCCCAGCAGACGTGGTACGAGCTGTCCCAGCTCGCCGAGCGGGTGCGCGGCACCGTGTCGCTGGCCGACGCACGGGTCACCTCCGCCACCTCCGCCCCGGCCGAGGAACGTCGCGGACGCGACCCGGAGGACCTGGAGCGGGAGGCCGCCCGCGTCCGCGAGCAGGAGGCCGAACTCGAAGCCGCGCTGGAGGCCGCGCAGCGCGCCCTGGACGACACCGTCGCCCACCGCGCCGAGCTGGAACGCGAACTCGCCACCGAGGAACGCCGGTTGAAGGACGCGGCGCGGGCCATCGCGGACCGCCGCGAGGGGCTGGCCCGGCTCTCCGGGCAGGTCGGTGCGGCCCGCTCGCGCGCCGCCGCCGCCCAGTCCGAGATCGACCGGCTCGACGCCGCCCGCGACGAGGCCGAGGAACGCGCCGCCGCCGCGCAGGAGGAGTACGAGACACTGCGCGCCGAGGTGGACGGGCTCGACGCCGACGACGCCGACCTCGGGGAGCGCCACGAAGCCGCGAAGCGGGCGCTCGCGGACGCCGAGACCGCGCTCGGCGCCGCCCGCGAGGCCGCCACCGCCGCCGAACGCAGCCGCGCCGCCACCCGCGCCCGGCACGAGGCGCTCGCGCTCGGCCTGCGCCGCAAGGACGGCACCGGCATACTGCTCGGCGCCCGCGACCGGCTCACCGGTGTCCTCGGCCCCGCCGCCGGGCTGCTCACCCTCGCCCCCGGCCACGAGGTAGCGCTCGCCGCCGCCTTCGGCGCCGCCGCCGACGCGGTCGCCGTCACCACCCCCGCGTCCGCCGCCGACGCCATCCGGCTGCTGCGCAAACAGGACGGCGGCCGGGCCGCGCTGCTGCTCGCCGGTGACGAGGGCACCCCCGGCCCCACCGTGGAACGCCCCGCCTCGCTGCCGGAGAGCGTCCCCTTCGCGGCCGACCTCGTCCGCGGCCCGGCGGAGCTGATGCCCGCCGTACGACGGCTGCTGCACGGGGTCGTGGTCGTCGCGGCGCTGGCCGACGCCGAGAGCCTGGTCCGCGCGCACCCCGGGCTGACCGCCGTCACCGCCGAGGGCGACCTGCTCGGCGCCCACTTCGCGCACGGCGGCTCGGCCGGTGCGCCCAGCCTGCTGGAAGTGCAGGCGTCCGTGGACGAGGCGGCGGCCGGGCTGGCCGACCTGGACGTGCGCTGTGCCGAGCTGGCCGAGGCGCAGCGGGCCGCCGCCGAGCGCCGTGCCGGGGCGGCCGTACTGGTGGAGGAGCTGGGGGAGCGGCGGCGCGCCGCCGACCGGGAGAAGTCGTCCGTGGCCCAGCGGCTCGGCGGGCTCGCCGGGCAGGCGCGCGGCGCGGCGGGGGAGGCCGAGCGGTCGGCCGCCGCCGCCTCCCGCGCCCGGGACGCACTGGAGAAGGCCGTCCTGGACGCCGAGGAACTGGCCGAACGGCTCGCCGTGGCCGAGGAGTCGCCGGTGGAGGAGGAGCCGGACACCGCCGCCCGCGACCGGCTCGCCGCCGACGGGGCCAACGCCCGGCAGACCGAGATGGAGGCCCGCCTCCAGGTCCGTACCCACGAGGAACGCGTCCGGGGGCTCGCCGGGCGGGCCGACGCGCTGGACCGGGGCGCCCGCGCCGAGCGGGAGGCCCGCGCACGCGCCGAGCAGCGCCGGGCCCGGCTGCTCCACGAGGCCCGGATCGCCGGGGCGGTCGCCGCCGGGGCCCGGCAGTTGCTGGCCCACGCCGAGGTGTCCCTGACCCGCGCCGAAGGCGAGCGGGTCGCCGCCGACGAGGCCAGGGCGGTGGGGGAGCGGGAGCTGACGGCGGCCCGCACCGCCGGGCGCGAGCTGAAGTCCGAGCTGGACAAGCTGACCGACTCGGTGCACCGGGGCGAGGTGCTGGGCGCCGAGAAGCGGATGCGGATCGAGCAGCTGGAGACCCGCGCGCTGGAGGAGCTGGGCGTGGAGCCCGCCGGGCTGGTCGCGGAGTACGGGCCGGACCGGCCGGTGCCGCCCTCGCTGCCCGCCGAGGGCGAGGAACTCCCCGAGGACCCCGGGCACCCGCGCAACCAGCCCCGGCCCTTCGTCCGCGCCGAGCAGGAGAAGCGGCTGAAGGCGGCCGAGCGCGCCTACCAGCAGCTCGGCAAGGTCAACCCGCTGGCCCTGGAGGAGTTCGCGGCGCTGGAGGAGCGGCACAAGTTCCTCAGCGAGCAGTTGGAGGACCTGAAGAAGACCCGCGCGGACCTCCTTCAGGTGGTGAAGGAGGTGGACGCACGGGTCGAGCAGGTCTTCACCGAGGCGTACCGGGACACCGCCCGCGAGTTCGAGGGCGTCTTCGGGCGCCTCTTCCCCGGCGGTGAGGGTCGGCTGGTGCTGACCGACCCGGAGAACATGCTGGCCACGGGCGTGGACGTGGAGGCCCGGCCGCCGGGGAAGAAGGTCAAGCGGCTCTCCCTGCTGTCCGGCGGCGAGCGCTCGCTGACCGCCGTGGCGTTGCTGGTGTCGATCTTCAAGGCCCGCCCGAGCCCGTTCTACGTGATGGACGAGGTCGAGGCGGCGCTCGACGACACCAACCTCCAGCGGCTGATCCGCATCATGCGGGAGCTGCAGGAAGCCTCCCAGCTCATCGTGATCACGCACCAGAAGCGCACGATGGAGGTCGCCGACGCGCTGTACGGCGTCTCGATGCAGGGCGACGGCGTGTCCAAGGTGATCTCCCAGCGGCTGCGCTGAGGCCCCGCCCGGCCCCGTCCGGGCTCTTCTCGGCCCCACCCGGCCGCTTCTCGCCCACCCTCTCCGCATCGTCTTCACTTCTCGAACGTGAAAGCGCCTCAGTGGTATCGAAAAGCTCACACTGGTTCGGTTCGTAGCTTCGAAACTTGAAGGCATAGTCTCTGCAACGTTGCTTTTACCTTCAGGTGTGAGTGGTGTGAACCTGTGCACCACTGGATACCTGTAAGGGCTCACCCCCACCGGCAGCGCAGCCGTGGCCCGAGGAGACATACGTGACCAGCACAGCGAAGGCGCCAGACGCCAGGACGGCCCATCCGGAACATCTCGGGCACGTCATCTTCATCGCGGCGGCAGCCGCGATGGGCGGGTTCCTCTTCGGCTACGACAGCTCCGTGATCAACGGTGCCGTCGAGGCCATCCGCGACCGGTACGACATCGGCTCCGCGACCCTCGCCCAGGTCATCGCCATCGCCCTGATCGGCTGCGCCATCGGCGCCGCCACCGCCGGACGCATAGCCGACCGGATCGGCCGTATCCGCTGCATGCAGATCGCCGCCGTCCTCTTCACCATCAGCGCCGTGGGCTCCGCGCTCCCCTTCGCGCTGTGGGACCTCGCCCTCTGGCGGATCATCGGCGGCTTCGCCATCGGCATGGCCTCCGTCATCGGCCCGGCCTACATCGCCGAGGTCGCCCCGCCCGCCTACCGCGGCCGGCTCGGCTCCTTCCAGCAGGCCGCCATCGTCGTCGGCATCGCCATCTCCCAGCTCGTCAACTGGGGCCTGCTCAACGCGGCGGGCGGCAACCAGCGCGGCAAGCTGATGGGCCTGGAGGCATGGCAGGTCATGCTGGGCGTCATGGTGATCCCGGCCGTCCTCTACGGCCTGCTCTCCTTCGCCATCCCCGAGTCCCCGCGCTTCCTGGTCTCCGTCGGCAAGCGGGAACGCGCCCGCCGCGTCCTCGCCGAGGTCGAGGGCGACAAGGTGGACCTCGACGCCCGCGTCCGGGACATCGAAACCGCCATGCGGCGCGAGGAGAAGTCCAGCTTCCGCGACCTGCTCGGCGGCGGCTTCTACTTCAAGCCCATCGTCTGGGTCGGCATCGGCCTCTCGGTCTTCCAGCAGTTCGTCGGCATCAACATCGCCTTCTACTACTCCTCCACGCTGTGGCAGTCGGTGGGCGTGGACCCGACGGACTCGTTCTTCTACTCGTTCACCACGTCGATCATCAACATCGTCGGCACCGTGATCGCCATGATCTTCGTGGACCGCATCGGCCGTAAGCCGCTGGCGCTCATCGGCTCGGTCGGCATGGCCGCCGGTCTGGCGCTGGAGGCGTGGGCGTTCTCGTACCACCTGGTGGACGGCAAGCTGCCCGCCACGCAGGGCTGGGTCGCACTGGTCGCCGCCCATGTGTTCGTCCTCTTCTTCGCCCTGTCCTGGGGTGTGGTCGTCTGGGTCATGCTCGGCGAGATGTTCCCGAACAAGATCCGCGCCGCCGCCCTGGGCGTGGCCGCCGCCGCGCAGTGGATCGCCAACTGGGCAATCACCGCGAGCTTCCCGTCGCTGGCCGACTGGAACCTGTCCGGTACGTACGTGATCTACGCGGCCTTCGCCGTCCTCTCCATCCCCTTCGTGCTGAAGTTCGTGAAGGAGACCAAGGGCAAGACCCTGGAGGAGATGGGCTGAGGCCCGCTCCGCCCCGGCGGAGCCCCCGGTCCCGAGGAGACGGGCCACCCCCCCGCCCCTCTCCTCGTACCCGCCGTCGCCCCGGGTCCGGCCACTGCCCGGACCCGGGGCGACGGTCCGTCCGTGCCCTGCCGGGCGCGGAAGCGCGGGGGCGCCTCGCGCGGTTCCCCGCGCCCCCGCCGGGTACCGGTGTCTCCCAGCGCGCCGGGGCCATCGTGCCGCCCGGGTCCGGCGCGGGGCATGGCCGATACTGGACGGGTTATGGAAACCATCATCCTTGCTGTAGTCATCGCCGTGGTCGTGCTCGGCGCGATCGGCGGGCTGGTCGTCGGCAGCCGCCGCAAGAAGCCGCTGCCCCCGCCGCCGCCCGCCGCGCCCGACATCACCGCGCCCCCGGCCGAGCCGCACGTCGGCGACGAGGCCGAGACGCCGCGCGACGAACCGCGCCGGACGATCGAGGAGGTCGGCCTCCCCGGGGGCCCGCCGGTCGCGGTCGAGGAGCCGCCCGCCGCGGAGATCCCCGCGCCCGAGGTCCCCGCGATCGAGGTCCCGGAGCCCGCGGCCGGACGGATGGTCCGCCTGCGCACCCGGCTCTCCCGCTCGCAGAACGCGCTCGGCAAGGGCCTGCTGACCCTGCTGTCCCGCGAGCACCTCGACGAGGACACCTGGGAGGAGATCGAGGACACCCTGCTCACCGCCGACGTCGGCGTACGCCCCACCCAGGAACTGGTGGACAGCCTGCGCGAGCGGGTCAAGGTGCTCGGCACCCGCACCCCGGCCGAACTGCGCGGCCTGCTCCGCGAGGAGCTGCTCAAGCTGGTCGGCACCGACATGGACCGCCGGGTGCGCACCGAGCCGGAGGGCCGCAGGCCCGGCATCGTGATGGTCGTCGGCGTCAACGGCACCGGCAAGACCACCACCACCGGCAAGCTCGCCCGCGTCCTGGTCGCGGACGGCCGCACGGTCGTGCTCGGCGCCGCCGACACCTTCCGGGCCGCCGCCGCCGACCAGCTCCAGACCTGGGGCGAGCGGGTCGGCGCCCACACCGTGCGCGGGCCCGAGGCCGGGGACCCCGCCTCCGTCGCGTTCGACGCGGTCAAGGAGGGCAAGGAGCTGGGGGTGGACGTCGTCCTCATCGACACCGCCGGGCGGCTGCACACCAAGACCGGGCTCATGGACGAGCTGGGCAAGGTCAAGCGCGTGGTCGAGAAGCACGCCCCGCTCGACGAGGTGCTGCTCGTCCTCGACGCCACCACCGGCCAGAACGGTCTGATCCAGGCCCGCGTCTTCGCGGAGGTCGTGGACATCACCGGCATCGTGCTGACCAAGCTGGACGGCACCGCCAAGGGCGGCATCGTCGTCGCGGTCCAGCGCGAACTGGGCGTCCCGGTCAAGCTGGTCGGCCTCGGCGAGGGCGCCGACGACCTCGCGCCGTTCGAACCCGAGGCGTTCGTGGACGCCCTCATCGGCGACTGAGCGGCCCGCCCCCGCCGGACACCGGCCCCCGGCACACGCGAGCGCCCGCCCCGGAGCAAGGGGGCGGGCGCTTCGCCGTACCGCGGCGTACGGCCGCTCCGAGGGCGGCCCCGCCCGGGGCGCGGGGGTGTGCGAGCTGTCAGGCGCGGGACCGCGACCGGTGTGCCACGTACGCCAGCGTGCCGAGCAGCAGCCGGGCCGCCGGGGGGCGGTGGGCGGTGTCCAGGGTGGGCGGGCGCAGCCAGCGCACCGGGCCCAGGCCGCCCCGGTCGGAGGGCGGGGCGGTGAGGTGGTCGCCGGGTCCGAGGCCCCGCAGATCCAGCGCGGCCGGGTCGTCCCAGCCCAGGCGGTAGAGCTGGCGGGGGAGTTCGGCGGCGGCGCCGGGGGCGACGAGGAACTGCGCCCTGCCGTCCGGGGTCACCGCGACCGGGCCGAGCGGCAGCCCCATCCGCTCCAGCCGGACCAGCGCCCGGCGCCCGGCGGCCTCCGCCACCTCCAGCACGTCGAACGCGCGGCCCGCCGGAAGCAGCACCGCGGCGCCGGGGAACTCCGCCCACGCCGTGGACACCTCGTCCAGCGTCGCCCCGGCCGGGACCTCGGGGGCGAAGTCGAGGGGGTGCGCGCCCGGTGCCGCGCAGTCGGCCCGACCGCAGGAGCAGACGCCCGCCGCGGCCCGCGCGCCCGGCACCACGTCCCAGCCCCACAGGCCGGTGAACTCGGCGACGGCGGTGCACTCCGAGG
Source organism: Streptomyces corallincola (assembly GCF_019104725.1). Lineage (GTDB taxonomy): Bacteria > Actinomycetota > Actinomycetes > Streptomycetales > Streptomycetaceae > Streptomyces > Streptomyces corallincola. The sequence continues at coordinate 168,418 of NZ_JAHRXF010000003.1, forward strand.
GCCGGCCCCGCCGACGCGTGCTCGAACGGATCTCGCGGATGCCGCCGATCGTGAAGTCCATGCCCCCTCCAACGGGTCCGGCGCGCCGGTGGTTACGACACGGAACGGAACGAAAGCGGAACGTGACATCACGGTCCGGCTGCCCCGCGCCGTACCGGCCCAAGGCGGCGCGCGACGGCAACTCCGGTGGTGCGCCGGGGATTTCGCGCCCCCGAGCGCGCCCCTGCTTCCACTTCTCGTTGTCCTATGTCAAGTGAATCGCGCCTGGGTGGCGGGGAGTTCATTCGAAGGGGTGGCGAATGGTGGCGTTTCCGGGATCGCCGTGGCCGGGCGGGTGATCGTAGGATTACGGTGAGTGTGCGAGGGCAGGGGGCACATGCCGAACGGGGCATGCCCGGGGCAAGTCGGCCGTTCGTTCGAAGGGTGAGAACGGGCGGACGCGGGGCCCGCCGACCGGCATGCTGAAGGCTTGGCGCCGGCGGCGGCAAGCGGTGTCGAGGGATTTCGAGGGATGGGGGCTTCCAGTGGGCGGCAGCGACGGCGGCGGTACGAACGCTGACACCGATCCCCACACGCGCGGGGGTGAGCCCAAGCGCCCCAATGAACTGCTCGGCTCGTGGTTCGTGCGCAGCGGCTGGTCCAAGGGCGAGCTGGCCCGCCAGGTGAACCGCAGGGCACGTCAGCTCGGCGCCAACCACATCTCCACGGACACCTCCCGCGTGCGCCGCTGGCTGGACGGGGAGAACCCGCGCGAGCCGATCCCGCGCATCCTCTCCGAGCTGTTCTCCGAACGCTTCGGCTGTGTGGTCTCCATCGAGGACCTCGGGCTGCGCGCGGCCCGCCAGTCACCCTCCGCGACCGGCGTGGACCTGCCCTGGACCGCCCCGCAGACCGTCTCGCTGCTCAGCGAGTTCTCCCGCAGCGATCTGATGCTCGCCCGGCGCGGCTTCCTCGGCACCTCGCTCGGCCTCGCCGCCGGGCCCGCCCTGGTCGAGCCCATGCAGCGCTGGCTGGTGCCCGCGCCCGGCGGCCCCGCCGCCGCGCCCGCCGACACCCACGCCGACCGCAGGCACGGCCGCCTCTCCCGCCCCGAACTGGAACTGCTGGAGTCCACCACCCGCATGTTCCGCCAGTGGGACGCGCAGTGCGGCGGCGGACTGCGCCGCAAGGCGGTCGTCGGACAGCTGCACGAGGTCACCGACCTGCTCCAGGAGCCGCAACCCGAGGCCACCGGCCGCAAGCTGTTCAAGGTCGCCGCCGAACTCGCCGAACTGGCCGGGTGGATGTCGTACGACGTCGGTCTCCAGCCCACCGCGCAGAAGTACTTCGTGCTCGCGCTGCACGCGGCCAAGGAGGCCGGGGACAAGCCGCTCGGGTCGTACATCCTCTCCAGCATGAGCCGCCAGATGATCCACCTCGGGCGGCCCGACGACGCCCTGGAGCTGATCCACCTCGCCCAGTACGGCAGCCGGGACTGCGCGAGCCCCCGCACCCAGTCCATGCTGTATGCGATGGAGGCCCGCGCCTACGCCAACATGGGACAGCCCGGCAAGTGCAAGCGGGCCGTCCGGATGGCCGAGGACACCTTCACCGAGACCGACGAGTGGGACGAGCCGGACCCGGACTGGATCCGCTTCTTCTCCGAGGCCGAACTGTACGGCGAGAACTCCCACTCCTACCGCGACCTCGCCTACGTCGCCGGACGCAGCCCGGCCTACGCCTCACTGGCCGAGCCCGTCATGCGCCGCGCGGTCGAGCTGTTCGAGAAGGACACCGAGCACCAGCGGTCGTACGCCCTCAACCTCATCGGGATGGCCACCGTGCACCTGCTCCAGCGCGAGCCGGAGAAGAGCACCGCCTACGCCTTCGACGCGCTGCGGGTGGCCAAGAAGGTGCGTTCCGAGCGGGTCAACACCCGTATCCGCAAGACCGTGGACACCGCGGTGCGGGACTTCGGGGACCTCGGCGCCGTCCGGGACCTCGGCGAGCAGCTCGCCGTGGACCTCCCGGAGGCCGCCGCCGTCTGACCGGCCCCGCGCCACCCCAGCCCCGGCCGCGGCCGGACCTCCCGAACTGCCCGACTCGGCTCCCCCACGCCAGGTCATCGAGAGGTCCGCCGCGGCCGGTCCGCGTCCCCGTCCGGCGGCGGTCCGGGCCGGTCCGCCGCGCCGACCCGACCCGGTTGCGTCACGATGACGAAGGGTTCGCCCGGCATCCGGCGGTTCACCGACGCGTAACACACAGGCCGCCTTCGTCACCCCGGCGAAACATCGAGGGGCACCCACGGAAACCGCGCTGCGCGAGTGTCATGGCCCATAACCGCCCCCCACGCTCCGCACCGGCACCCACCCGCAAGGGGCCGTACCCGAACGACGAGGAGACGCCGATGGCACCAGCCTTCACGCTTGCCGCGGAGGCACCCAAGCTGTCCGCCGCGAACACGGGCTTCATGCTCATCTGCTCCGCACTGGTGCTGCTCATGACGCCCGGCCTGGCCTTCTTCTACGGAGGCATGGTCCGCGTCAAGAGCACGCTGAACATGCTGATGATGAGCTTCGTCAGCATCGGCATCGTCACCATCCTGTGGGTGCTCTACGGCTTCTCCGCGGCGTTCGGCACGGACCACGGCAGCCTCATCGGGTGGAACTCCGACTGGGTCGGGCTCAGCGGCATCGGCCTCACCCAGCTCTGGGACGGGTACACGATCCCGGTCTTCGTGTTCATGGTCTTCCAGCTCATGTTCGCGGTCATCACCCCGGCGCTGATCAGCGGTGCCCTCGCGGACCGCGTCAAGATCACCGCCTGGTCGCTGTTCGTGGTGCTCTGGGCGACGCTCGTCTACTTCCCGGTCGCGCACTGGGTGTGGGGCGCGGGCGGCTGGGCCTACAAGCTCGGCGTCATCGACTTCGCGGGCGGTACGGCCGTCCACATCAACGCCGGTGCCGCCGCCCTCGGCGTCATCCTGGTCATCGGCAAGCGGATCGGGTTCAAGAAGGACCCGATGCGCCCGCACAGCCTGCCGCTGGTCATGCTCGGCGCCGGTCTGCTCTGGTTCGGCTGGTTCGGCTTCAACGCCGGGTCCTGGCTGGGCAACGACGACGGGGTCGGCGCGCTGATGTTCGTCAACACCCAGATCGCCACCGCCGCCGCCATGCTCGCCTGGCTCGCCTACGAGAAGATCCGGCACGGCGCGTTCACCACCCTGGGCGCCGCCTCCGGCGCGGTCGCCGGTCTCGTCGCCATCACCCCGTCCGGCGGCGCGGTCTCCCCGCTCGGCGCGATCGCCGTCGGCGCCATCGCCGGTGTCGCCTGCGCCGCCGCCGTCGGCCTGAAGTTCCGCTTCAACTACGACGACTCCCTCGACGTCGTCGGTGTCCACATGGTCGGCGGCATCGTCGGCTCGCTGCTGATCGGCTTCTTCGCCACCGGCAAGGGCCAGTCCACCGCCGCCGGTGTGTTCTACGGCGACCACACCTTCGACCAGCTGTGGAAGCAGTGCGCGGGCGTCTTCGCCGTCCTCGCCTACTCGCTGATCGTCTCCGGTGTACTCGCCTTCCTGCTGGACAAGACCATCGGCATGCGGGTCTCGGAGGACCAGGAGGTCTCCGGCATCGACCAGGCCGAGCACGCCGAGACCGCGTACGACTTCACCGGTGCCGGGGGCGGGGTCCTCGGGTCCGGCGGCGCCCTGCTCGCCGGAGCGCAGAACAGGAAGGTGGACGCATGAAGCTCATCACCGCAGTCGTCAAGCCGCACCGGCTCGACGAGATCAAGGAGGCCCTCCAGGCCTTCGGTGTACACGGTCTGACCGTCACCGAGGCCAGCGGCTACGGCCGCCAGCGCGGGCACACCGAGGTCTACCGCGGTGCCGAGTACCAGGTCGATCTGGTCCCCAAGATCCGCATCGAGGTGCTCGCCGAGGACGGTGATGCCGAGGAACTGATCGAGGTCATCGTCAAGGCGGCCCGCACCGGCAAGATCGGCGACGGCAAGGTCTGGTCCCTCCCGGTGGACACCGCCGTACGGGTACGGACCGGGGAGCGCGGCCCCGACGCGCTCTGACGCGGGTACGGGACCAGCGCGGACAGGACGGAGAGTCGCCGGGTGACGGGTGCGGAAGTGCGGAACGAGACGGAAGACACGGGACCCGGCGGCTACGCGGCGGCCCGGCTGCGCCTCCTCAACCAGGAGGCGCGGTCCGGGCCGCCGCGCCGTGCCGCGCTCGCGCGGCTCACCGACGACTGGCTCGCCGGACTCTTCGCGGCCGCGACCACGGAGGCCGGTACCACCCGCGGCGTCTCGCTGCTCGCCGTCGGCGGCTACGGCCGGGGCGAGCTGTCCCCGCGCAGCGACCTGGACCTCGTCCTGCTGCACGACGGCAGCGACCCGGCCGCCGTCGCCACCCTCGCGGACCGCCTCTGGTACCCCGTCTGGGACCTCGGCATCGCCCTGGACCACTCCGTCCGCACCCCCGCCGAGGCCCGCAGGACCGCCGGGGACGACCTCAAGGTCCAGCTCGGCCTGCTCGACGCCCGGCACCTCGCGGGCGACCAGACCCTCAGCGCCGGACTGCGCACCGCCGTCCTCGCCGACTGGCGCAACCAGGCACCCAAACGCCTCCCCGAACTCCGCGAACTCTGCGAGGAACGCGCCGAACGCCAGGGGGAACTCCAGTACCTCCTGGAACCCGACCTCAAGGAGGCGCGCGGCGGCCTGCGCGACGCCACCGCGCTGCGCGCCGTCGCCGCCTCCTGGCTGGCCGACGCCCCCCGCGAGGGCCTCGACGACGCCCGGCGCCGCCTCCTCGACGTCCGGGACGCGCTGCACCTCGTCACCGGCCGGGCCACCGACCGGCTCGCCCTCCAGGAACAGGACCAGGTCGCCGCCGAACTGGGCCTCCTCGACGCCGACACCCTGCTCCGCCAGGTCTACGAGGCAGCGCGGGTCGTCTCGTACGCCGGTGACCTCACCTGGCGCGAGGTCGGGCGGGTGCTCCGGTCGCGGGCGGTACGGCCCCGGCTGCGCGCCATGCTCGGCGGCGGACACCCGCCGGTCGAGCGGTCCCCGCTGGCCGAGGGGGTCGTGGAGCAGGACGGCGAGGTGGTGCTGGCCCGCGCCGCACGCCCCGAACGCGACCCGGTGCTCCCGCTGCGCGCCGCCGCGGCGGCCGCGCAGGCCGGGCTGCCGCTGTCCCGGTACGCGGTACGGCACCTCGCCGGGACCGCCGCCCCGCTGCCCACGCCCTGGCCCGCCGAGGCCCGCGACCAGCTGGTCACACTGCTCGGCTCCGGGCGGCCCACCGTGGACGTCTGGACGGCACTGGAGGCGGAGGGCCTGATCAGCCGCCTGCTGCCGGACTGGGAGCGGGTCCGCTGCCGCCCGCAGCGCAACGCCGTCCACCTGTGGACCGTGGACCGGCACCTCGTCGAGACCGCAGTCCGCGCCTCCGAACTGACCCGCCGCGTCGGCCGCCCCGACCTGCTGCTGGTCGCCGCGCTGCTGCACGACATCGGCAAGGGCTGGCCCGGCGACCACTCCGTGGCCGGGGAGACCATCGCCCGTGACGTGGCCGCCCGGATCGGCTTCGACCAGCGCGACGTCGCCGTCCTCGGCACCCTCGTACGCCATCATCTGCTGCTGGTGGAGACCGCCACCCGGCGGGACCTGGACGACCCCGAGACCGTGCGGTCGGTCGCGGAGGCGGTCGGGGCGCAGGGCACGCTGGAGCTGCTGCACGCGCTGACCGAGGCCGACGCTCTCGCCACCGGGCCCGCCGCCTGGTCCGCCTGGCGCGGCTCCCTCGTCTCCGACCTGGTCGCCCGGGTCGCCGCCGTGCTCGCCGGTGACCCGCCCGCCGCCGACGACCCCGGCGCCCCGACCGCCGAACAGGAACGCCTCGCGGTCGAGGCGTTCCGCACCGGCGGGCCGGTGCTCGCCCTGCGCGCCAGCACCGAACCGGCGCCCGACGGCACCGGCGCGGACGGCGAGCCGCAGCCGCTCGGCGTGGAACTCCTCATCGCCGTCCCCGACCGGCCCGGCGTGCTGCCCGCCGTCGCCGGGGTCCTCGCCGTGCACCGGCTCACCGTGCGCACCGCCGGACTGCGCGCCCTCACCCTCCCCGGGGAGGTCGATGAGGGCACGGTCCTGGTGCTGGACTGGCGGGTCGCCGCCGAGTACGGCGCGCTGCCGCAGGCCGCCCGGCTCCGCGCCGATCTGGTCCGCGCCCTCGACGGCACCCTCGACATCGCCACCAGGCTCGCGGAGCGCGACGCCGCCTACCCGCGCCGCCGGGGCCGTACCGCACCGCCGCCGAGGGTGTCCGAGGCGTCCGACGCCTCCCGGCACGCCACGGTGATCGAGGTCCGCGCCCAGGACGCCCCCGGCCTGCTGTACCGGATCGGCATGGCCCTGGAGAAGGCGGGCGTCCAGGTGCGGAGCATGCACGTCAGTACCCTCGGAGCGAACGCGGTGGACGCCTTCTACGTCACCAGCGGCACCGGTGAGCCGCTGCCCGACCGCGACGCGGTCTCGCTGGCCCGCACCCTGGAGGAGACCTTGCGGGGATGACCCTGCCCCGGCGCGCGCACCGCCGGGATACCCTGGAGGGCGATTCCCCGAAGCATCCCCGACCCCGAGGACCGACGCCGCCGTGTTCGACACTCTCTCCGATCGCCTCTCAGCGACCTTCAAGAACCTGCGCGGCAAGGGGCGCTTGAGCGAGGCGGACATCGACGCCACGGCGCGCGAGATCCGCATCGCGCTCCTGGAAGCCGACGTGGCCCTGCCCGTCGTCCGCTCGTTCATCAAGAACGTCAAGGAGCGGGCGCTCGGCGCGGAGGTCTCGCGCGCGCTCAACCCCGCCCAGCAGGTCCTCAAGGTCGTCAACGAGGAACTGGTCACGATCCTCGGCGGGGAGACCCGTCGGCTGCGGTTCGCCAAGCAGCCGCCGACCGTGATCATGCTCGCCGGTCTCCAGGGCGCGGGCAAGACCACCCTCGCGGGCAAGCTCGGCCGCTGGCTGAAGGAGCAGGGCCACTCCCCGCTGCTGGTCGCCTGCGACCTCCAGCGCCCCAACGCCGTCAACCAGCTCAGCGTGGTCGCCGAGCGCGCCGGTGTCGCGGTGTACGCCCCCGAGCCGGGCAACGGAGTGGGCGACCCGGTCAAGGTGGCCCAGGACTCGGTGGAGTTCGCCAAGGCCAAGGTGCACGACATCGTCATCGTGGACACCGCCGGGCGGCTCGGCATCGACCAGGAGCTGATGCGGCAGGCCGCCGACATCCGGGACGCGGTCTCGCCGGACGAGATCCTCTTCGTCGTCGATGCCATGATCGGACAGGACGCGGTCAACACCGCCGAGTCCTTCCGCGACGGCGTCGGCTTCGACGGCGTGGTCCTCTCCAAGCTCGACGGCGACGCCCGCGGCGGTGCCGCGCTGTCCATCCGGCAGATCACCGGCAAGCCGATCATGTTCGCGTCGAACGGCGAGAAGCTGGAGGACTTCGACGCGTTCCACCCGGACCGGATGGCTTCCCGCATCCTCGACATGGGTGACCTGCTCACCCTGATCGAGCAGGCGGAGAAGACGTTCAGCCAGGAAGAGGCCCAGAAGATGGCCTCCAAGCTGGCGTCCAAGAAGGGCCAGGACTTCACCCTGGACGACTTCCTGGCCCAGATGGAGCAGGTCCGCAAGATGGGCTCCATCTCCAAGCTGCTCGGCATGCTGCCGGGCATGGGCCAGATCAAGGACCAGATCAACAACCTGGACGAGCGGGACGTGGACCGCACGGCCGCGATCATCAAGTCGATGACCCCGGCCGAGCGCCAGGAGCCGACGATCATCAACGGCTCGCGCCGTGCCCGTATCGCCAAGGGCTCCGGTGTCGAGGTCAGCGCCGTGAAGAACCTGGTCGAGCGGTTCTTCGAGGCCCGCAAGATGATGGCCCGCATGGCACAGGGCGGCGGCATGCCGGGCATGCCGGGCATCCCCGGCATGGGCGGCGGTCCCGGCCGCACCAAGAAGCAGCCGAAGAAGGCCAAGGGCAAGCAGCGCTCGGGCAACCCGATGAAGCGCAAGCAGCAGGAGCTGGAGGACGCCCAGCGCCGTCAGGCCGCCGCCGAGGGCGGCACCGCGTTCGGGCTGCCGCAGCAGGCGGGCGAGGACTTCGAGCTGCCGGACGAGTTCAAGAAGTTCATGGGCTGAGCCCCGCGCGGGGCGGAGGTGGCCGGGGCCCGGTGCTCCGGCCACCACATGCCGACGTCCGTTCTGTGACGTAACGTCCAGTTCCATGAGCGATGCGGCGCCTCCGCGCAGGGACCCCGAGCAGCCGTGGCGCGCCGAGGGCACGCCGGAGGAGCCACCCCGGCGGGGCGGCGGGCGGCTGCGCGGCGGACGGTGGTGGGGGCTGCTGGTCACCGCCGTGATCGTGTTCCTGCTGGCCTGGATCGGCCTCACCTACTTCGGCGGCGGCAACGAGCCGACCATCTCGTACACCGAGTTCACCAAGCAGGTGGACGCGGGGAACGTGGACCGGATCTACGCCGAGGGCGACGCGATCCAGGGCCAGCTGAAGAGCGCCCGCGCCGACCCCGAGGGCGGCGCGACGTACACCAAGTTCCACACCCAGCGGCCGGTGTTCGCCGACGACCGGCTGTGGCAGGACCTGACCGCGCGCGGGGTGATGGTGACGGCCCGGCCGGTCGTCACCCAGCGCAGCCTGACCTCCAACCTGCTGATCTCCCTCATCCCGATCGTGCTGCTGGTCGCCGTCTGGGTGTTCTTCTCCCGGCGGCTCGGTGCCGGGATGGGCGGCATGGGGGGCATGGGCGGCCTCTTCGGCCGGAAGGCACCGCCCCGGCCGGTCGAGCTGACCCCCGGCGGCGGGCGCACCACCTTCGCCGACGTCGCCGGGATCGACGAGGTCAAGGGCGAGCTGGACGACGTGGTCGATTTCCTCGAACACCCGGACAGCTACCGGAGAATGGGCGCCAAGCTGCCCAGGGGCGTACTGCTGGCGGGCTCGCCCGGCACCGGCAAGACCCTGCTGGCGCGGGCGGTCGCCGGAGAGGCGGGGGTGCCGTTCTTCTCGGCCTCGGCGTCCGAGTTCATCGAGATGATCGTCGGCGTCGGCGCCTCCCGCGTCCGCGAACTCTTCTCCGAGGCCCGCAAGGTCGCCCCCTCGATCATCTTCATCGACGAGATCGACACCATCGGCCGGGTCCGCGCGGGCAGTTCCTCGATGAGCGGCCACGACGAGCGCGAGCAGACCCTCAACCAGATCCTCACCGAGATGGACGGCTTCTCCGGCTCCGAGGGCGTCATCGTCATCGCCGCCACCAACCGCGCCGACATCCTCGACCCCGCCCTCACCCGGCCCGGCCGCTTCGACCGGGTGGTCAACGTGGCCCCGCCGGACCGCGCCGGACGCGAGGCGATCCTGCGCATCCACACCCGTGACATGCCGCTCGGCCCGGACGTGGACCTCGCCCAGCTGGCCCGCGTCACACCCGGCATGACCGGCGCGGACCTGGCCAACCTCGCCAACGAGGGCGCCCTGCTCGCCGTGAAGCGCAAGCAGACCCAGATCGGGCCCGCCGACCTCTCCGAGGCCCTGGAGAAGGTCCAGCTCGGCGCCGAACGCACCCTGGTCATGCCCGAGGACGACCGGCGCCGCACCGCCTTCCACGAGAGCGGGCACGCGCTGCTCGGCATGCTCCAGCCGGGCGCCGACCCGGTCCGCAAGATCACCATCGTGCCGCGCGGCCGGGCGCTCGGCGTCACCATGTCCACCCCCGAGGTGGAGCGCTACGCCCACTCCGAGGAGTACCTGCGCGGCCGGATCATCGGCGCCCTCGGCGGCATGGCGGCCGAGGAGGTCGTCTACGGCGTCGTCACCACCGGCGCCGAGAGCGACCTGGAGCAGGTCACCAACATCGCGCGCGGCATGGTCGCCCGCTGGGGCATGAGCGACCGGGTCGGCCGCCTCTCCGCCCTCCCCAGCGACGCCCAGCAGGCGTACGGCCTCTCCGCCGCCCCGCAGACCCTCGACGTGATCGACGCGGAGATGCGCCGCATCGTGGACGAGTGCTACGAGGAGGCGCTGAGCAAGCTCCGCGAGCACCGCGACCGGCTGGACGCCCTCGCCGGGGCCCTCCTGGAACAGGAGACCCTGGAGGAGGCGGACGCCTACCGCATCGCGGACATCGAACGCCCGGCGCGGCAGCCGGAGGCGTGAGGGGCCCGCCGGGGCAGGGGCCCGCTGGGGCAGGGGCCCGCCGGGGCGGGGGTGTCCGGGGAGGGGTGCCGGAGTCGGTGGCAGGGGGCCGGTGCGGTGGGCCGGGGCGGTGGCGAAACGGTTCTCCCGCCGCCGCCCCGGCCCTGTCGCCGTCCTGCCCCCGCCCGCACCCGCACCGCCCCCCGTGAACCCCTACGGCACCCGCGTCACCAGATACCGGAACACGTTCGGCATCCACACCGTGCCGTCCTGGCGCCGGTAGGGATGCAGGGCCTCCGTCACCTCCTTGGCGACCTGCTTGTCGCCCACCGCCGCGATCGCCGCGTCGAAGAGCCCCGTGGAGAGCAGCCCGCGTACCGCGCTGTCCGTACCGGCGTAGCCGAACGGGCAGGAGACGCGGCCCGAGCCGTCCGGGCGGAGGCCCGCGCGGTGCGCGACCTCCTCCAGGTCGTCCCGGTGCGCGGGGCGCCAGCTGCTGGCGCTGCGCGTCGGATCGGCCAGCCGGCTCACCGCCCGCACCACCGACGCGGTGGCGCAGCGCTCCGGCGGCCCCCAGGCCGCCAGCACGACGACCGCCCCCTGGGCGGACTCCGGCAGCGTGCCGAGCTGTTCGCCCAGCCCGTCCGCGTCGCCCGCCAGGCAACCGATCGGTTCGAAGGCCGTGATCAGGGTGTACGGCGTCCCGTCCGGAGCGGTGTCGGCCGCCGTCCCGGCCACACCGGGGGCGCCGTCGAGGAACAGCGCCTCGGGCAGCAGACGATCTCCGGCCAGACTGAGCCGTTCGGGTGAGCCGTCGGCGCCGGTGACCACCGCTCCGCGGGCCGCCGCCATCAGCAGCGCCAGCCCGGAACCGCAGCGCAGGCCCAGCAACCGGGTGCCCGGTCCCACCTCCAGCCGCTCGTAGACGGCCTCGTAGAGCGGGACCAGCATCCGCTCCTGGATCTCGGACCAGTCACGCGCGCGTACGCCCGGGTCCACGCCGGGTGGCTCGGTGTCCGCGGGGGACAGGTGATCCCGCACGAGCACAGGTGTCATAGGTAAGCGCCCCATTCCGCCGGCGAACGGTCGTGGTGTCCGGCCCACGCGGCTCGCGGACCGTGCGTTCGCTCCACCACTGCCAGGTAACTCCCGCCGCGCGGTGGCGTCCAGTGCTCGGGCGGTGCCTCTTGGTGACGAGAGCCCGATGTGGCGAGAATTCACATCCCGGCAATCGGGGCGACCCGGAGGGGAACGGCACCCGGAACTGCCCTGGTGCGCGGGGAACCGCGGGCCGCCCGTTACCGTCACACAGGGTGGGAGCGGCGGACGGCCACCCGCTCCGGGGGACTACGCACCGGCTTGGTACGAGCTGCGAACCTTCTCCGCAGATCTGCGCACCCGCCCTCCTCGGGATGCATCAGACGCAACTGACGGGTACGTGCAAATTATTTGGGATGGCCCGGAATCGGAACACTATGGCTCCCACGCTCGTTCTCATTACGTGAGCACGACACAGACACCACCTGTTCTCGCCGCAGAGCTGGCACAGGCGTGGGCCGACATCCAGCGGTACCACCCCGAACTGCCCGACCTTGCCGCGCCAGAGTCCCTGATCGGGGAGTCGTCGTCCGCGTGCGGACACGAACTCTCCTTCGAGCGGCTGCTCCATGAGGCAGTCCACGGCATCGCCGCCGCACGGGGTGTCCGCGACACCTCCCGCGCCGGTCGCTACCACAACCGCCGCTTCCTCGCGGTCGCCGAGGAGCTGGGCCTTGACCACCCCGAGGAACCGCATCCCAGCAGCGGCTTCTCCCTGGTCACGCTCAACCCCGAGGCGAAGCGGCGGTACCGCCAGACCATCGAGCGCCTCCAGCGCGCGCTGAAGGCGCACACCGCGGCCACCTCCTCCGACACCACCCGCAGCTTCCGCGGCCCGGCCGCGCGGCACGGCTCCTCCGGGGGCGGCGTCCGCGTCAAGGCGGTCTGCGACTGCGGGCGGAACGTCCGGGTCGTCCCCTCGGTGCTGGCCCAGGCCCCCATCGTGTGCGGCGGATGCGGCAAGCCGTTCAGGATCCCGGAGGTCCTCGGAGCGGCGTGACCGAAGGCCGCGCACACCGGCATCTCGTGGGTGCCGGCACCGCGGCCGGTCCGCGCCGACCGGGCGACGCCCGCCAGGCATCCGGCGCACGGACCCCGTGCGCCGGGTGTCTCCCAGGCATGTCCGGGATGCTCCGGCCCCGCCCCCTCGGCCCTGAGCCCTCCGTACGGTGTGGCACAATGGCTAGCTGTACCCGACAGCCGCACAGGACCCCTCTCTCCTCCGGCTGACGCGTCCATCGGGCATGCGGGAACCGCAGCCCCACGCGGCAGCTCCGCGTGCCCAACACGTCAAATCCAGGAGAATCCACTCCCGTGGCAGTCAAGATCAAGCTGAAGCGTCTGGGCAAGATCCGTTCGCCTCACTACCGCATCGTCGTCGCCGACTCCCGCACCCGCCGTGACGGCCGTGCGATCGAGGAGATCGGCAAGTACCACCCGACCTACAACCCGTCGGTCATGGAGGTGGACGCCGAGCGCGTGGCGTACTGGCTGGGTGTCGGCGCGCAGCCGACCGAGCCCGTGCTCGCCATCCTCAAGAAGACCGGCGACTGGCAGAAGTTCAAGGGCGAGCCCGCCCCGGCGCCGCTGCTCGTCGCCGAGCCCAAGTCCGCCCGCCCGACGTTCGAGGCGCTCGGCGGCGACGACGAGGGCAAGGGTGAGGCTATCACCCAGAAGAAGAAGGCCGAGAAGAAGGACGAGGCCGCCGCCGACTCCTCCGAATCGACCGAGGTCTGAGCAAGATGCTCGAAGAGGCGCTTGAGCACCTCGTGAAGGGCATCGTTGACAACCCCGACGACGTCCAGGTCGCCTCGCGCGACCTGCGGCGCGGGCGCGTGCTGGAGGTCCGGGTGCACCCCGACGACCTCGGCAAGGTGATCGGCCGCAACGGCCGTACCGCCCGCGCGCTGCGCACCGTCGTGGGCGCCATCGGCGGCCGGGGTGTCCGCGTCGATCTCGTCGATGTGGATCACGTCCGCTGAGCTTCATCGCACACCGGCGCGGGCCGGGGAGGGCCACTGGCCGTCCCCGGCCCGCAGTCGTACGACAGGAGATCTGAACTCGTGCAGTTGGTAGTCGCACGGATCGGCCGCGCCCACGGCATCAAGGGCGAGGTCACCGTCGAGGTCCGCACCGACGAGCCGGAACTGCGGCTCGCCCCCGGCGCCGTCCTGGCCACCGACCCGGCCGCCGCCGGGCCGCTCACCATCGCCGCCGGCCGGGTGCACAGCGGCAGGCTGCTGCTGCGCTTCGAGGGCGTCCGCGACCGCACCGGCGCCGAGGCGCTGCGCAACACTGTGCTGATCGCGGAGGTCGATCCCGAGGAACTCCCCGAGGACGAGGACGAGTTCTACGACCACCAGCTCATCGACCTGGACGTGGTGACCGAGGACGGCACCGAGGTCGGCCGGATCACCGAGATCTCCCACCTGCCCTCGCAGGACCTGTTCATCGTGGAACGCCCGGACGGCACCGAGGTGATGATCCCGTTCGTCGAGGAGATCGTCGCCGAGATCGACCTCGCCGAGCAGCGTGCCGTCATCACGCCCCCGCCCGGTCTGATCGACGACCGCGCCGAGATCGCCTCCGCGCGCGACGCCGAAGCCGCCGAGGGTGCCGGAGACGGTACGGACGCCCCGGAGGAGCGCGCCTGATGCGTCTCGACGTCGTCACGATCTTCCCGGAGTACCTGGAACCGCTGAACGTCTCCCTGGTCGGCAAGGCCCGCACCACCGGCCTGCTCGACGTGCACGTCCACGACCTGCGGGACTGGACGTACGACCGGCACAACACGGTGGACGACACCCCGTACGGCGGCGGCCCCGGCATGGTCATGAAGACCGGCCCCTGGGGCGACGCCCTCGACACCGTCCTCGCCGACGGCTACGACACCGGCGCGCACGCCCCCGCGCTGATCGTGCCCACCCCGAGCGGGATGCCGTTCACCCAGGAACTCGCCGTCGAACTCTCCGAGCGCCCCTGGCTGATCTTCACACCGGCCCGCTACGAGGGCATCGACCGCCGGGTCACCGAGGAGTACGCCACCCGCGTGCCGGTGTACGAGGTCTCCATCGGGGACTACGTCCTCGCGGGCGGCGAGGCGGCCGTCCTGGTCGTCACCGAGGCCGTGGCCCGGCTGCTGCCCGGCGTCCTCGGCAACGCCGACTCGCACCGGGACGACTCCTTCGCCCCCGGCGACATGGCCGACCTGCTCGAAGGCCCCGTCTACACCAAGCCCCCGCTCTGGCGCGGCCGGGACATCCCCGAGGTGCTGCTCAGCGGCCACCACGGGAAGATCGCCCGGTGGCGGCGCGACGAGGCGCTGAAGCGCACCGCCCGCAACCGCCCCGACCTGATCGAGCGCACCGACCCGAAGTCCTTCGACAAGAAGGACCGCGAGACGCTCTCCATCCTCGGCTGGGCCCCCGGCCCCGAGGGATCCGAGGGTCGCCCGTCCGGGCGATTTTGGCGCAGGCCACCGGCCGTGGAAGAATAGGCGGCTGTTGTGCGTCCGTCCGGCGAGCGCCCCTGCCACAGGGGGACACGACGCCCCGGCCCGCACGGCAGACCTTCGAAGCACTAGCTCCCGTCGATGACCTGTGGCATCGGCGAAGAAAGCAGACGACATGTCCCACCTGCTCGACACCGTCGATTCCGCGTCGCTGCGGACCGACGTCCCCGCGTTCCGCCCGGGTGACACCGTCAACGTCCACGTGCGCGTCATCGAGGGCAACCGCTCCCGTGTGCAGCAGTTCAAGGGCGTCGTCATCCGCCGCCAGGGCAGCGGTGTCCGCGAGACCTTCACGGTCCGCAAGGTCTCGTTCTCCGTCGGCGTGGAGCGCACCTTCCCGGTGCACACCCCGATCGTCGAGAAGATCGAGCTGGTCACCCGCGGCGACGTGCGCCGCGCCAAGCTGTACTACCTCCGTGAGCTGCGCGGCAAGGCCGCGAAGATCAAGGAGAAGCGCGACAACTGAGCGCGCTCCGGTAGGTCACAGCGGGGCCGGATAACATCTGGCCCCGATGGACACCGAAGCACAGCCGACGCAGCGCGACCGCGCCCTCCGTCCCGGACCTCCGGGGCGGAGGGAGCGGTCGCGTTTCGCGTGTCCGGCGCGGATCGCGGCCCGGCTGCCCGGCGGCCGTCTCACCCTGACCCTCCTCACCTGCCTGGTGTTCCTGCTGCTCCT
Organism: Streptomyces corallincola; assembly: GCF_019104725.1. Lineage (GTDB taxonomy): Bacteria > Actinomycetota > Actinomycetes > Streptomycetales > Streptomycetaceae > Streptomyces > Streptomyces corallincola. The sequence continues at coordinate 183,917 of NZ_JAHRXF010000003.1, forward strand.
CGGCACCTTCGTGATCCAGCCGTTCCAGATCCCGAGCGGTTCGATGGAGCCGGGGCTGAGTGTCGGGGACCGCGTTCTGGTGGACAAGTTGGCGTACCGTTTCGTTGCCGGACCGCGCCGCGGCGACGTCGTGGTGTTCGACGGTGCCGGTTACTTCGGGCCCGGTGACTACGTCAAACGCGTGGTCGGCGTGGGGGGAGACCGTGTGGTCTGCTGCGACGAGAAGGGGAGGCTGCGGGTGAACGGGCGGCCCGTGGACGAGCGACCGTTCCTGTATCCGGGCAACACGCCCTCCGCCGCCCCGTTCGACGTCGTGGTGCCTCCGGGGCGGCTGTTCCTGCTGGGCGACCACCGCGACGACTCCCGCGACTCCCGCGACCTGCTGGGCTCACCCGGCGGCGGCATGCTCCCGGTGGACCACGTCATCGGCCGCGCCGACTGGATCGTATGGCCGTACGACCGGCTCACCCGCCTGCGCCGCGCGGCCGGGTACGCGCGGGTGCCCGCGGCCGGAGGCGCGCGTGGGTAACCGGGGCAGGCCGCGCGGCACCGGGCACTCGGCCGCCGACGAACTGCTGCCCACCGGGGTGCGCCGCACCTCGACGCCGGGCGGCGGCCGGTCGCGCGCCGAGCGCCGCAAGCTCCGGCGCAAGGTCAGGCGCAAGCGCAGACGCTCCGCCGTACGGGAGATCCCGCTGCTGATCGGGGTCGCCGTGGTGATAGCGCTGGTGCTGAAGACGTTCCTGCTCCAGGCGTTCGTGATCCCGTCCGGCTCGATGGAGCAGACGATCCGGATCGGGGACCGGGTGCTGGTGGACAAGTTCACCCCCTGGTTCGGCGCCGAGCCCGAGCGCGGGGACGTCGTCGTCTTCCACGACCCCGGCGGCTGGCTGAACGGCGAGCAGGCCGAGCGGAAACCGGACCCGGTGGTCGTCAAGCAGTTCAAGGAGGGGCTGACCTTCATCGGACTGCTCCCCTCCGACGACGAGAAGGACCTGATCAAGCGGGTCATCGGAGTCGGCGGCGACCATGTGAGGTGCTGCGACACCGAGGGCCGGGTCACCGTCAACGGGGTCCCGCTGAGCGAGCGGGACTACATCTATCCCGGTGACGCGCCGTCCGAGGACTCCTTCGACATCACGGTGCCCGAGGGGCGCCTGTGGGTGATGGGCGACCACCGGGGCGACTCGGCGGACTCCCGCTACCACCAGGACCTGGCCTACGGCGGCACCGTCTCCGAGGACTCCGTGGTGGGCCGGGCCATGATCATCGGGTGGCCGGTCGGCCACTGGACCAAGCTGGACGAACCTAAAACCTTCGCAAGCGTCGTGGGCTCCACCCCGGCGTCCGCCTCGGCCGGACCGCCGTCGCATAGGGTTGCCCCCGACGATCCGAACGCAATGACCGGACTCCCGACCCCTGCGGAACTCCCGCTCGTTATGGGAGTGGTGGCCCTGCACCGAGGCTGGGGCAGGCGGCGGCAGAGAATAAGGAGTTGGCGTGGGGGATGTGGCGGTTGGCGCACGGTCGGGACACGACGGCGAGGAGCACCGCGGGCACCCCGTGGCAGGTCCGGGCGGCGCGGCGGACCCGGCGCACTCGGCGTCCGGCGGGACACCGGACGACCGGCGGACGGACGCCGGGAGCGGTGACGGGGACGGCGACGGGCAGAACAAGCCGCGTTCCTTCTGGAAGGAACTGCCGATCCTGGTCGTCATCGCGCTGGTCCTCGCGCTGCTGATCAAGACCTTCCTCGCGCAGGCGTTCTCGATCCCGTCCGACTCGATGCAGAACACCCTCCAGCAGGGCGACCGCGTCCTGGTGGACAAGCTCACCCCCTGGTTCGGCTCGGAGCCGGAGCGCGGCGAGGTCGTCGTCTTCCACGACCCGAGCGACTGGCTGCGCGGCGAGCCCACGCCTGAGCCGAACGCCGTGCAGAAGGTGCTCAGCTTCATCGGCCTGATGCCCTCGGCCCAGGAGAAGGACCTGATCAAGCGGGTCATCGGCGTCGGCGGCGACACCGTCGAGTGCAACGGCACCGGCCCGCTGATGGTCAACGGCAAGGCGCTGAACGAGCCGTACGTCTACCCCGGCAACACCCCCTGCTCGCAGGACGACATGGGCGGCCAGTTCAAGGTGCAGGTGCCCAAGGGCTTCCTGTGGGTGATGGGCGACCACCGCCAGAACTCCCGTGACTCGCGGTACAACCAGGACGACAAGTACCACGGCATGGTGCCCGTCAAGGACGTGGTGGGACGCGCCATCGTCAAGGCGTGGCCGATCAACCGCTGGGGCACGCTGCCCATCCCGGACACCTTCGACCAGCCGGGCCTGAACGACCAGAAGTCCCCGGCCGCCGCTTCCCTCACGGTCGCGCCGCAGGGCGCCGCGATCGCGGCGGTCCTGCCGGTGGTGCTGTGGCGGCGCCGGGGCCGGGTCCTCGCGGAGCCGGTGGAGCGGACGACGAGCGGCCGGAGCTGAATCGGCGGGTCCCGCGGAGCCAGGCGTTCCACGGCCCGGTGCGTGCCCTTCGGGGCGCGTGCCGGGCCGTCGCCGTGTCCGGCCGCCGCGCGTGGTCCGGTGGCCTTGTGAAGCTCCGGGAGAGCTGTGGGCGGGACCGGCGGGAGGGACTGCCGCCGTCCGGTACCGCCGGGTAGGGTGCGCTCTCATGGGCGACAGCACGACGCGTACGGCTCCGCGCAGCGGGCACACAGGGACGGCGGGCTCCGGGGGCGGCAGGGCGGGGCAGCGGATCTCGGGGCTGGTGATGGCGCTGGGACTGGTGCTGTTCCTGGGGGGCTTCGGCTGGGCCGCGGTCACCTACCGGCCGTACACCGTGCCCACCCCCTCCATGTCACCGACCATCGGCGTGGGCGACCGGGTGCTCGGCCAGCGCGTCCAGGGCTCCGAGGTACGGCGCGGTGACGTCGTCGTCTTCCACGACACGGGCTGGGTCACCGGCGCCGACGTGGTCAAGCGGGTCGTCGCGGTCGGCGGCGACACGGTGGCCTGCTGCACCGACGGCAGGCTCACCGTGAACGGCAAGCGGATCGACGAACCGTATCTGCCCCGGGGCAGCAAGGCGGAGCTGACCGGTTTCCCCACCGTGAAGGTCCCCGCCGGGCGCCTCTTCCTGCTCGGCGACGAGCGGGCGGGCTCCCTGGACTCCACCGCCCACATCACCGACGCGGCGAAGGGCACGGTCTCCCGGAGCGCGGTCACGGCCCGGGTGGACTCCGTGATCTGGCCGATGAAGGGCCTGCTCGCGCCGCCCACCGGGTTCGAGGTGCTCGGCCCGCTCTCCCGGCCCGGCCCGGTGCGCACCATCGGTCTGACGATCGTCGCGGGCGCGGTGCTGGTGCTGGGCGGCGGCGCGTACGGGCCGGTGGCGAAGGCGCTGGGCCGCTCGCGGCGACGGCGTACGGGCACGGGGTCGTCCGGTGCCCACTGAGCCGGTGGGCGGGGCCGGTGAGGGCGCGGTCGCGGCGGCCGGGAGCGGCGGCGGGACCGAGGTACGACGGGTCGCACGGGTCGTGCTGCTGGACCCCGACGACCGCATCCTGCTGCTGCACGGCCATGAGCCCGGTGACGCCGCCGACGACTGGTGGTTCACGCCCGGCGGGGGCCTGGAGGGCGCCGAGACGCACGCCGAGGCGGCCCTGCGGGAACTGGCCGAGGAGACCGGCATCACCGAGGTGGAGCTCGGCCCGGTGCTGTGGCGCAGACGCTGCTCCTTCCCCTTCGCCGGCCGCCGCTGGACCCAGGACGAGTGGTATTTCCTCGCCCGTACGGCACAGACCGCGACCAGGGCCGAGGGGCTGACCGAGCTGGAGCGGCGAAGCGTCTCCGGAGCGCGCTGGTGGACGTGTCGGGAACTGGGCCGGGCCCATGAGACGGTGTATCCGACCAGACTCGCCGAGCTGCTGCGCACGCTGCTCGACGAAGGTCCTCCCGCCCGGCCCGTGACCTTGGACACGGAAATCGTCTGAGGGTCCGTCGGACTGGCGCACAATGGGGGGACCGCACGGCTGAAGGGGAACATGCCATGAGCGCCGAGGACCTCGAAAAGTACGAGACCGAGATGGAGCTGAAGCTCTACCGGGAGTACCGAGACGTCGTCGGTCTGTTCAAATACGTGATCGAGACGGAACGGCGCTTCTACCTCACCAACGACTACGAGATGCAGGTGCACTCGGTCCAGGGCGAGGTGTTCTTCGAGGTCTCGATGGCCGACGCCTGGGTCTGGGACATGTACCGTCCGGCCCGCTTCGTGAAGCAGGTGCGCGTCCTGACCTTCAAGGACGTGAACATCGAGGAGCTGAACAAGAGCGATCTGGAGCTGCCGAGCAGCTAGTTCCCGGCCTGGGCGGGCTGGCCGGGCTGGGCGGCCGGAGCGACCGGGGCGGGGCTCGCCGGTGGTGCGGTCGCCGGAGCCCGGCGCGGGTGCGTGTCGCCCGAACGGGTGACGGGGTTGTCCACAACCGCCACCCCCTCCACCAAGATCCACTTCCTTCGGCGTGCCGCGCGACCGTGAGCGCCGGAGGTGGTGCCCCATGAGTACGGCACGCAGGGGACTCGGCAGGTACGGCGAGGATCTGGCCGCGCGGCGGCTGGCCGAGTCGGGAATGACCGTCCTGGAGCGCAACTGGCGCTGCGGGCGGTTCGGAGAGATCGACATCGTGGCCCGCGACGGGGACGCGCTGGTGGTCTGCGAGGTGAAGACCCGCAGGGACGGCGCGTTCCAGCATCCGATGGCCGCCGTCACCCCGGACAAGGCACGGCGCCTGCTGGCGCTGGCCGAGCGCTGGACCCAGTCGCACGGGGGCGCGCCACCGGGCGGGGTCCGGGTGGACCTGGTCGGCGTGGTACTGCCGCGCCGGGGAGCACCGTCCGTGGAGCACGCGCGGGGGGTGGCCTGAGATGGGATTCGCCCGTACGTGCTCGGTCGCCCTGGTCGGTGTCGAGGGCGTGGTCGTGGAGGTCCAGGCCGACCTGGAACCCGGGGTGGCCGCCTTCACGCTGGTCGGGCTGCCCGACAAGAGCCTCTCGGAGAGCCGGGACCGGGTCCGGGCCGCCGTGGTCAACTCGGGGGCGGTCTGGCCCTCGAAGAAGCTCACCGTGGGACTGAGCCCGGCCTCCGTGCCGAAGAGCGGCAGCGGTTTCGACCTGGCCGTGGCCGCCGCCGTCCTCGGCGCCGCCGAACGCGTCGATCCACGGGTCCTGGCCGACATCGTCATGATCGGCGAACTGGGCCTCGACGGCCGGGTGCGCCCGGTGCGGGGCATCCTCCCCGCCGTGCTCGCCGCCGCCGACGCCGGATACGAACAGGTGGTGGTGCCCGAGTGCGCCGCCGCCGAGGCCGCGCTCGTACCGAACGTGTCGGTCCTCGGCATCCGCAGCCTGCGCCAGCTCATCGCGGTCCTCGCCGACGAACCCGTCCCCGACGAGGAGCGGGACGACTTCGGCCGCCCCGACCCGCTCATGGCCGGGCTCCGGGTGCCCGGCGCGGGCGCGGCCACCGGGATGCGCGGCTTCGGCACCGCGTCCGACGAACCGGACCGGGACCTCGCGGACGTGGTCGGCCAGACCTCGGCCCGCACCGCCGTGGAGGTGTCGGCGGCCGGTGGACATCACCTGTTCCTCGAGGGCCCGCCCGGCGCCGGGAAGACCATGCTGGCCGAACGGCTGCCCGCCGTCCTGCCCCGGCTCGGCCGGGAGGAATCCCTCCAGGTCACCGCCGTCCACTCGATCGCCGGACTGCTCCCGCCGGGCAAACCGCTGATCGGCACGGCCCCCTACTGCGCCCCGCACCACTCGGCCACCATGCAGTCCCTCGTCGGCGGCGGCCAGGGCATCGCCCGGCCCGGCGCGGTCTCGCTGGCCCACCGGGGCGTGCTGTTCCTCGACGAGGCCCCCGAGTTCCACGGGCAGGCCCTGGACGCGCTGCGGCAGCCGCTGGAGTCCGGGCAGGTCGTCATCGCGCGCAGCGCGGGCGTGGTCCGCTTCCCGGCGCGCTTCCTGATGGTGCTGGCCGCCAACCCCTGCCCCTGCGGGCGTTTCTCGCAGCGCGAGGGGCTGTGCGACTGTCCGCCGTCCGCGATCCGCCGCTACCAGGCCCGGCTGTCCGGCCCGCTGCTCGACCGGGTGGACCTCCGGGTGGAGGTCGATCCGGTGACTCGCGCCCAGCTCACCGCGCCGGGCGCGCGGGGCGAGTCCACGGCCGTCGTCGCCGACCGCGTCCGGACCGCCCGTGAACGGGCCGCCGCCCGGCTCGCGGACACCCCCTGGCGCACCAACGCCGAGGTGCCCGGACGCGAACTGCGCAGCCGCTTCCACGCCGTCACCGGCGCGATGGACGAAGCCGAGCGCAATCTCGAACGCGGTGTGCTGACCGCGCGGGGCATCGACCGGGTCCTCCGCGTCGCCTGGACCGTCGCGGACCTCGTCGGGCACCCCCGCCCGGACGCCTCCGACGTCTGCCTCGCGCTGCAACTCCGCACGGGCGTGCCGCGCGCCGTTCCGATGGCCCTGGGAGCACTGACATGAGGGGGTACGAGGAGACCCCCGGCCGGGGTCACGTGCCGGACGCCCCCGCCCGCCCCGGTCCCGTGGCCGGTCCGCTGCCGGAGGGCGGTGCCTACGCGGAGGCCGGGGGGAGCGCGCACGAGGCCGTCGATGGGGAACGGCTGGAGCGGGTCTTCCTGGCCCGGGTGCTGGAGCCCGGTGACGAGGCGGGCGGGCGCTGGCTGCGGGAGTACGGGGTGGAGGAGACCGTACGGCGGCTGCGGGAGGGGGGACCTGCCCTGCCCGGTGCCGGGGCGAAACGCTGGGCCGGGCTGACCGCCCGCGCCCGGCACGCCGACCCGGAGCGGGACTTCGCCACCGCGCGGGCCGCCGGAGCACGGTTCGTGTGCCCCGGTGACTCCGAGTGGCCCCGCCAGCTCGACGACCTCGAGGACGCCCGGCCCACCGGACTGTGGGTGCGCGGGCGGGCCGGGCTGCGGATGTGGGCGCTGCGCTCGGTCGCGGTGGTCGGGGCGCGGGCCTGCACCGAGTACGGCGCCCATGTCGCCGCCGGGCTCGCGGGCGACCTCGCGGAGCGCGGCTGGGTCGTCGTCTCGGGCGGTGCCTACGGCATCGACGGCGCCGCCCATCGGGGTGCCCTCGCCGCCAGGGGCGCCACCGTCGCAGTACTCGCCTGCGGAGTGGACCGGCCCTACCCGCGCGGGCACACCGCGCTCATCGACCGTATCGCCGAACAGGGCCTGGTCATCGGGGAGTTGCCGCCCGGGGAACATCCGACGCCGAGCCGTTTCATCCAGCGCAACCGGGTCATCGCGGCGCTCACCCGAGGCACCGTCGTCGTGGAGGCCGCCTGCCGCAGCGGCTCCCTGGTCACCGCGCGGGCCGCCGCCCGGCTGGGCCGGCATGTCATGGGCGTACCCGGACCGGTCACCAGCGGACTCTCCGCCGGGGTGCACGAACTGCTGCGCGGAGAGGCGTCGTTGGTCACCGACGCCGCCGAAGTGATCGAACTCGTGGGCGACATGGGGCAGTTCGCGCCGCCCCGGCGCGGTCCGGTCCTCCCGCGCGACCTCCTGGAACCCGCCGCCCGCGCCGTCCTCGCCGCGCTCCCCGCCGCCCGCGCCGCCCCGGCCACCGAAGTCGCCGCCGCCGCACGCACCACATCGGACGACGCGGTCGCCAGACTGTACGAACTGCGCGCCCTGGGCTGGGTCGAACGACACGGCGACGGCTGGAAGTTGACACGCCAGGCGGTGACAGCGGGCCGGAACGGGTCCCGCCCCGGCTGACCGAAGGGGTTCGGCCGTCCGGGGGAACGCCCTACGCCCTTGGCGTTTACCGGAGTTGACACCCGCACCCGGTCGCGTCGGCGGAGCCGGGTGAAGGGTGGCGCCGGGTGGCGGAGGGGCCCGCGCACGGGTGAGGCCCCGCCGTTCGCGCACCGCGACCCCGCAGTCACGCTACGCTCACAAGGTCACGGCGCAGACCGCGCCAACTCGACACGAGACCGACAGCTCACCCGGGCGGCCCACCTCCCCCCGCACATCCCGATTTCACCCACCCGCAGCACTTCATGGCACTTCACGGCAGAACGGCTCAAGGCGACGAATGCCCCAGCACACCTCCGGGTCCGACCGGGCGGCGCTCCCCCCAGCCGCCCGCGACGGTGGCAGCGTGCGGACGCCCGCTCCCTCGACCCTCGACGAACTGTGGCGCTCGTACAAGACCACCGGCGACGACCGGCTGCGGGAGCAACTGATCCTGCACTACTCACCGCTGGTCAAGTACGTGGCCGGCCGGGTCAGCGTCGGCCTGCCGCCCAACGTCGAACAGGCGGACTTCGTCTCCTCCGGGGTGTTCGGACTCATCGACGCGATCGAGAAGTTCGACATCGACCGGGAGATCAAGTTCGAGACGTACGCGATCACCCGCATCCGGGGCGCGATGATCGACGAACTCCGCGCACTGGACTGGATCCCGCGCTCGGTGCGGCAGAAGGCGCGCAACGTCGAACGCGCCTACGCCACCCTGGAGGCCAGGCTCCGCCGCACCCCCAGCGAGGGCGAGGTCGCCGCCGAACTGGGCATTCGGGTGGACGACCTGCACGCCGTGTTCAGCCAGCTCTCGCTCGCCAATGTCGTCGCCCTGGAGGAGCTGCTGCACGTCGGCGGCGAGAGCGGCGACCGGCTCAGCCTGATGGACACGCTGGAGGACACGGCCGCCGACAACCCCGTCGAGGTCGCCGAGGACCGCGAGCTGCGCCGGTTCCTCGCACGCGCCATCAACACCCTGCCCGACCGGGAGAAGACCGTCGTCACGCTCTACTACTACGAGGGCCTCACCCTCGCGGAGATCGGCAACGTGCTCGGCGTCACGGAGAGCCGGGTCAGCCAGATCCACACCAAGTCCGTCCTCCAGCTCCGCGCCAAGCTGGCGAGCTTCGGCCGCTGACGCCTGCCCGCCCGGCCGCCGGGTCCGTACAGTGGAGGGCGTGCCAAGGATTCGAGCGGCCTCCGTGGCCGAGCACCGGTCGATGCAGCGCGCCGCCCTGCTGGACGCGGCCCGGTCCCTGCTGTCCGAGGGCGGTACGGACGCGCTGACCTTCCCCGCGCTGGCCGAGCGCACCGGCCTCGCGCGCTCCTCCGTCTACGAGTACTTCCGCTCCCGCGCCGCCGTGGTCGAGGAACTCTGCGAGGTCGATTTCCCCGTCTGGGCCGCCGAGGTCTCGGCCGCGATGGAACACGCGGCCACCCCCGAGGACAGGGTCGAGGCGTACGTCCGCCGCCAGCTCGCCCTCGTCGGAGACCGCCGTCACCGCGCCGTCGTCGCCATCTCCGCCAGCGAACTCGACGCCGGTGCCCGCGAGAAGATCCGCGCCGCCCACGGCGGCCTCGTCGCCATCGTCGTGGAAGCCCTGGCCCACCTGGGCCACACCGAGCCCCGCCTCGCCGCCATGCTCCTCCAGGGCGTCGTGGACGCGGCCGTCCGCCGTATCGAACTGGGCGCGGCGGAAGACCCGGAGACCATCACGGACGCGGCGGTGAACATGGCCCTGCGGGGCCTGCGCGGCTGACCGGCCGGGGCCCGGCCCGGTACCGGCAGCAGCCGGGACGGGGCTCTGCGCAGCAGCCACGGCGGGAGCAGGGACAGGGGGTCGAGGTAGGTCCCGCCCCGGAGCAGACCCCAGTGCACGCAGGTCGCCGGGCAGTGCGAGCCCGTCGGCTCGACCGTGCCCAGGAGCGCGCCCGCCGCCACCTCCTCGCCCTCGCGGACCGACGCGGCCACCGGTTCGTACGTGGTGCGCAGGCCGGTGCCCGGCAGGTCCAGGGTGAGCACGCCCCGTCCGGCGACCCGGCCCGCGAAGGCCACCCGGCCGGACGCCACGGCCCGTACCGGTGCCCCGGCCGCCGCCGCGAGGTCCACGCCCCGGTGGCCGGGGCCGTAGACGGTCGCGGGCGGGTCCCAGGCGCGCAGTACCGGTGGGCGGACGCCGACCGGCCAGGCGCGGCCCAGCGCGGGCACGGAACCGCCCGCTTCCGCTCCGGGCGCGGGACCCACCGGGCCCGCCGAACCCGTCGCCCCCGCCCGTGCGACGGGCACCACCGACCCGCACACCAGCAGGACCGACAGCACCAGCCACAGCCCCGCACCCCGGCCCCCGCTCACGTATCGCATGCCCGCAGCGTCCCCCGATTCCGGGGTCCGCGGGACGGACTGTGGACGGGGGCGGGGTTGTGGACAGCGGCGTCACCCGGCGGCCCGGCGGTCCCGTACACTTCTCATGGCGATCCGGGTCACCGGATCGACTTCGCACGCCCCGGCACGGTACCCACAGGGTCCGCGCCGAGCGCCCCTCGGTCCTTCGTGGCACGGCGCACTGCGGGCGTCAGGCGCGACCGCCGTCCCGGCGGACGCGGCACAACCGAGAAATCCAAGGAGATACGGCTATGGCCGTCGTCACGATGCGGGAGCTGCTGGAGAGCGGCGTCCACTTCGGTCACCAGACCCGTCGCTGGAACCCGAAGATGAAGCGCTTCATCTTCACCGAGCGCAACGGCATCTACATCATCGACCTGCTCCAGTCGCTGTCGTACATCGACCGCGCCTACGAGTTCGTCAAGGAGACCGTCGCCCACGGCGGCACGGTCATGTTCGTCGGCACGAAGAAGCAGGCGCAGGAGGCCATCGCGGAGCAGGCCACCCGCGTCGGCATGCCCTACGTCAACCAGCGCTGGCTGGGCGGCATGCTCACCAACTTCTCCACCGTCTACAAGCGTCTGCAGCGCCTCAAGGAGCTTGAGCAGATCGACTTCGAGGACGTCGCGGCCTCCGGTCTGACCAAGAAGGAGCTGCTGGTCCTCTCCCGCGAGAAGGCCAAGCTGGAGAAGACCCTCGGCGGTATCCGCGAGATGCAGAAGGTGCCCAGCGCCGTCTGGGTCGTGGACACCAAGAAGGAGCACATCGCGGTCGGTGAGGCCCGGAAGCTCAACATCCCGGTCGTCGCCATCCTCGACACCAACTGCGACCCCGACGAGGTCGATTACAAGATTCCGGGCAACGACGACGCGATCCGCTCCGTCACGCTGCTCACCCGTGTGATCGCCGACGCCGTCGCCGAGGGCCTCATCTCCCGCTCCGGTGTCGCCACCGGTGACAAGGGTGAGAAGGCCGCCGGTGAGCCGCTCGCCGCCTGGGAGCGCGACCTGCTCGAGGGTGACAAGAAGGACGAGGCTCCGGCCGACGCCGCCCCCGCCGAGGAGACCGCTCCGGCCGCCGAGGCCGAGGAGGCCGCTCCGGCCGAGGCCCCCGCCGCCGAGGCCGAGGGCGAGAAGGCCGCCGAGGCCGAGCAGGCCTGACCCACGACGGTGCCGACGGCGGGGGACGCGACCTGAAGTCCGCCCCCGCCGTCCACCCGTAGGTCGCTGAACGGTCCGCGGTCCGCGTTCCCCCGCGGGTCGCGGATCGCGCGGATCCCGATCTTCCACAGACTTCCAGAAAGACTCACAGACTCATGGCGAACTACACCGCCGCCGACGTCAAGAAGCTCCGTGAGCTGACCGGCGCCGGCATGATGGACTGCAAGAAGGCGCTGGACGAGGCCGACGGCAACGTCGAGAAGGCCGTCGAGGCGCTGCGCATCAAGGGCCAGAAGGGCGTCGCCAAGCGCGAGGGCCGCTCCGCCGAGAACGGCGCCGTGGTCTCCATCATCGCCGACGACAACTCCTCCGGCGTCCTGGTCGAGCTGAAGTGCGAGACGGACTTCGTCGCCAAGGGTGACAAGTTCCAGGCCGTGGCCCGCACCATCGCCGAGCACGTGGCGAAGACCGCCCCGGCCGACCTGGAGGCCCTGCTCGCCTCCGAGATCGAGCCCGGCAAGACCGTCCAGGCGTTCGTGGACGAGGCCAACGCCAACCTCGGCGAGAAGATCGTCCTGGACCGCTTCGCGCAGTTCACCGACGGCTTCGTCACCGCGTACATGCACCGCACGATGCCCGACCTGCCCCCGCAGATCGGTGTCCTCGTCGAGCTGGACAAGCCCAACGCCGAGATCTCCAAGGGCATCGCGCAGCACATCGCCGCGTTCGCCCCGAAGTACCTCGCGCAGGAGGACGTCCCGGCCGAGGTCGTCGAGTCCGAGCGTCGTATCGCCGAGGAGACCACCCGCGCCGAGGGCAAGCCCGAGGCCGCGATCGCCAAGATCGTCGAGGGTCGCGTCAACGGCTTCTTCAAGGACGCCACGCTGCTCGGCCAGCCGTACGCCCTGGACAACAAGAAGTCGGTCCAGAAGGTGCTGGACGAGGCCGGTGTCACCCTGAAGCGCTTCACGCGCATCAAGGTCGGCATCTGAGTCCGTACCGCGATCGACGCGCGGCCCCTATAGGGTCGTCGTACGCAGTCGTCCGCGTACCCCGGCACAGCTGGGGCGGGGGACGGCGGCAGATCTGACAAGGAGGCCATTGCCGTGCATGGGAGCGAAAAGCGACCTCACCGGCAATGGCCTTCTTCGTATGTGCACCACGTGAAAGAGGCGGGATCTCCATGACCACCAAGGCTCCGAAGAGCGACGACGGCAAACTGAGCGGCCGGTTTCTGCTGAAGCTGTCCGGAGAGGCGTTCTCCGGCGGCGGCGGCCTCGGCGTGGACCCCGACGTGGTGCACAAGATCGCCCGTGAGATCGCGGCCGTCGTCCGCGACGGCGCGGAGATCGCGGTCGTCATCGGCGGCGGCAACTTCTTCCGCGGCGCGGAGCTCCAGCAGCGCGGCATGGACCGGGCCCGCTCCGACTACATGGGCATGCTCGGCACCGTCATGAACTGCCTCGCCCTCCAGGACTTCCTCGAGAAGGAGGGCATCGACAGCCGCGTGCAGACCGCCATCACGATGGGCCAGGTCGCCGAGCCGTACATCCCGCTGCGTGCCGTGCGCCACCTGGAGAAGGGGCGCGTCGTCATCTTCGGCGCGGGCATGGGCATGCCGTACTTCTCCACCGACACCACCGCCGCCCAGCGCGCCCTGGAGATCGACGCCGAGGCCCTGCTCATGGGCAAGAACGGGGTGGACGGGGTCTACGACTCCGACCCCAAGACCAACCCCGGCGCCGTCAAGTTCGACGCCCTCGGCTACGGCGAGGTCATCACCCGGGACCTCAAGGTCGCCGACGCCACCGCGATCACCCTGTGCCGCGACAACAAGCTGCCGATCCTCGTGTTCGAACTGCTCGCGGAGGGCAATATCGCGCGGGCCGTCAAGGGTGAGAAGATCGGCACCCTGGTGGGCGAACAGGCCAGCCGGGACTGACCGGCGCAGCCCGCGCACACCGGCCCCCGCCCCCGGCGGGACGCGAGGGTCCGGGCGCGGGGGACGTACTCCGGCCGGAGGATGGACAATGTCCTGCACGGTCGGGAACCGTGCAGCACGACGTGCAGGACCCGAAGACGCGACGCAGCCGGCCGCGGCCCCTCAACCGGGGGCACACCGAGGCCGGGCCGCACTCAAGACACGCAGGAGCTAGTGGTGATCGAAGAGACCCTCCTCGAAGCCGAGGAGAAGATGGAGAAGGCCGTCGTGGTCGCCAAGGAGGACTTCGCCGCGATCCGCACCGGCCGTGCGCACCCGGCGATGTTCAACAAGATCGTGGCGGACTACTACGGTGCCCCGACGCCGATCAACCAGCTCGCGTCGTTCTCCGTGCCGGAGCCCCGCATGGCGGTCGTGACGCCGTTCGACAAGAGCGCGCTGCGCAACATCGAGCAGGCGATCCGCGACTCCGACCTGGGCGTCAACCCGAGCAACGACGGCAACATCATCCGCGTGGTGTTCCCGGAGCTGACCGAGGAGCGCCGCCGCGACTACATCAAGGTCGCCAAGACCAAGGGCGAGGACGCCAAGATCTCGATCCGCTCGGTGCGCCGCAAGGCCAAGGACGCCATCGACAAGCTGATCAAGGACGGCGAGACCGGCGAGGACGAGGGCCGTCGCGCCGAGAAGGAGCTGGACGACACCACCGCCAAGTACGTGGCGCAGGTGGACGAGCTGCTCAAGCACAAGGAAGCGGAGCTGCTCGAAGTCTGATGAGCGACTCTTCCTGGGGAGCGCCGCCGCAGGCCGGTCGGGCCGGGCAGGCGGGCCGGGCCGGGCAGGCCGGTCACTGGGGGCCCACCGAGGGTGGGCCGCCCCAGGGGGCCGCTCCGGCGGGTCCCGCGTACGACGCGCCCGCGGCGCACCAGACTCGCCCCATGCCCATCGTGCCCGACGAGCCCGCGTACGGCGCCGACCAGGACCACGCCCGGCGGCCGTGGCAGAACCCGCCCGCCGCCCCGGCCCCGGACCATCCGGTTCCCTACGATCCGGTTCCGGACCACCGGGCCCCGGACCATCCAGTCCTGGACCACTCGGCCCTGGAACATCCGCCGTACCGCCCGACGCAGAATCCGGAGCCCATGTCCGACGCCCCGCAGCCGGCACCCGCGCCCCAGCCGGCGCCCGTGCCGCCGAAGAAGAGCGCGGGCCGTGACCTGGGCTCGGCCATAGGGGTCGGGGTCGGGCTCGGCGTGGTGATCATCGCCTCGCTGTTCGTCGTCAAGGCCGTGTTCGTCGGGGTCATCGCGGTCGCCGTGGTGGTCGGCCTCTGGGAGCTGACCAGCAGGCTCCGCGAGCGCAAGGACATCAAGGCCCCGCTGGTGCCGCTGGCGGTCGGTGGCGCCGCGATGGTCGTCGCCGGGTACGTGCGCGGGGCCGAGGGCGCGTGGGTCGCGATGGCGCTCACCGCGCTGGCGGTGCTGGTCTGGCGGATGACGGAGCCCCCCGAGGGCTACCTCAAGGACGTCACCGCCGGTCTCTTCGCCGCGTTCTACGTCCCGTTCCTGGCGACCTTCGTGGCGTTGTTGCTCACCGCCCACGACGGCCCCTGGCGCGTCCTGACCTTTCTCATCCTCACCGTGGTCAGCGACACCGGCGCCTACGCCGTCGGCTGGCGCTTCGGCACCCACAAACTCGCCCCCCGCATCAGCCCCGGCAAGACCCGGGAGGGCCTGGTCGGTGCGGTCCTCTTCGCGATGGCCGCGGGCGCGCTGTGCATGCAGTTCCTCATCGACGGGGGTGTGTGGTGGCAGGGTCTGCTGCTGGGCCTCGCGGTGGCGGCCAGTGCGACGCTGGGCGACCTGGGTGAGTCCATGATCAAGAGGGACCTCGGCATCAAGGACATGGGCACCCTGCTCCCGGGCCACGGCGGCATCATGGACCGCCTGGACTCCCTGTTGCCCACGGCGCCGGTGGTGTGGCTGTTGCTGGTGGCGTTCGTCGGCTCGTCCTGAGACCGGTCCGTCCCACGGCTCCGGCCCCGCCCCCCGGAAGATCCTTCCGGGGGGCGGGGCCGTCTTCGTCCGCGCCCCGGACAAGGCAGCGGCGCCCGGGCGACCGCTTCAAGGGGCCGTGCAGCGGCGGAACTTGGGCATACGTCGTGAAAAACCTCATATGTTTCCCTTTCGGGGCGCCCCTTACCCGCTGTGTAAAATCGACGCACCACCGTCGGCCGGAGCTGTCCGACGGTTCTGGTGGACAACCTCGTTCACGCAGGTTGTCGGCGGGGGAACGCCGACCCCCAGCACCGGGAGAAGTCTGTCCTCGGTGTGAACCACCCTTGGAAGTTGGTACGCCTTGAACGACAGCCCTACTGTCTGGTTTCCGTATCAGCCGCAGTCCGTGTCCGATCTGCCTGACGGGCCCATTCAGCACCTTCCCAACGGCTCCGAGCCGGCCCCGCTGCCGGGTGCCACCGGGCCTCGCACGCACGCAGAGCGGACGGCCGGTACCGGTCCCGTCACGGACCCGGCGACGCTCGTCGAGATCTTCGAGCAGCGCGGTCACCTCCATCCGGCGGGTGCCTGGGAGTCCTACACCGCCGCCTGGAACTGGGCGGCGCCGCTGACCACCGCCCTCCCGGCCGACGGCACCCCGGACGTCTCCGCCGACCCCGGCGGGTATCTGCTGTCCGGGCGGTGGCACCTGCCCGCCCCGGCGGCGGACCAGCCGTGGCTGGCCCTGCCCCTCGCCGGCGGCGCACCGGACGTCTTCGTGGTCCCCGCCGCCACGCTCGCCGACACCGGGGACGGTACGGCACGGACGGACGGGGCGTTCGTGCCCGCCGGGTTCACGGCCCGCTCCGGGGGCACGGCCCTGCGCAGCGAGGACGCCCTGTTCCACTGGCTGGCGGTCGCGTCGATGGCCCTGGGCGCCGCCCGCCGTGTGATCGAGGAGTCGGCCCGCGCGGACGCCTCCGGCACCGCCGGGGACGGCCCGGTGGACGCGGCCCGCTCCGGCGCCGCCGACCTCGTCGCCGTGGTCGCCGCCGAGCGGAGGGCCTTCACCGCCCGCGCCCGTTCGGCACCCGGCCCCGCAACGCCTACGCTGGTGCACGAAGTCGCGGAACTGGCCGAGTCGGTCGGCCGGGTGGCGGCGGTGGCACACCATGCCGTGGCCCTGGCCTACGAACGGTCGGTGTCCCGTGCGCGCGGAGGTGACGGCGATCCCCTCGAAGCAGTGGTGCGGGACAGCGCCCCGCTCCTCCAGCACGTCCGCTTCGTGACGGAACTCCTGCCCGCGGGCCATCCGGGCAACGACGAACGGTGACGCAGATGACGACGGTCGCATACCAAGGCGAAAAGGGATCGAACTCCGCCACGGCGGCCGCCGATCTCTATCCGGGATGCGATGAAGTGCCCTGTACGAGCTTCGAGCAGGCGCTGGACGCCGTGGCGCTCGGCACCGCCGACCTGGCGGTCATCCCGGTGGACAACTCGACCGCCGGGCGGGTGGCCGACGTCCATCATCTGCTGCCGGACTCGGGCCTCTCCATCGTCGGTGAGCACTTCCTCGCCATCCGGTTCGACCTGGTGGGCGTTCCCGGTGCCACACTGGCGGACGTGGAGTGTGTCCGCAGCCATGTGCACGCGCTCGGCCAGTGCCGCAAGGCGCTGCGCGAGGGCGGCTGGCGCACTCTCATCTGCGACGACACCGCCGGCGCCGCCCGTGAGGTCGCCCTGCTCGGCGACCCCCGGCACGCCGCCCTGGCCCCGCCCGCCGCCGGCCGCCTGTACGGGCTGGACGTGCTGAGGTCCGAGGCCGAGGACAACCCCGACAACACCACGCGCTTCGTGGTCCTCTCGCGCACCGCCGAACTCCCGCCGTACGACGGCGCCGCGACGATGACGAGTCTCTTCTTCTGCGTACGGAACATCCCGAGCGCCCTCTACAAGGCACTCGGCGGCTTCTCCAGCAACGCCGTCAACCTCACCAAGATTGAGAGCTACCAGATCGGAGCCGGACTCAACCCGAGCCGCTTCTACGTGGAGATCGAGGGCCATCCCGAGGAACCGCGCGTGGCCCTCGCCCTGGAGGAACTGCGCTTCTTCTCGTCCGAGGTCCGCGTCCTGGGCGTCTACCCCGCCGCCCCCGGCCGCACGGAACAGACGGCGTAGCGGCGCCCCGCACATCGGCCGTCCGGCCGACGTGCGGGCGGCAGGTCACCCATGTGGATCTGCGACACTGGTACCACCATGCCCAAGCCCGGAGAACTCACCTTCATCGCCCCCCGCGGAGCCAAGAAGCCGCCGCGGCATCTTGCTGATCTTTCGCCTGCGCAGCGGAAGGAGGTGGTGGCCGAGGCGGGGGAGAAGCCGTTTCGGGCCAAGCAGCTCTCGCAGCACTACTTCGCCCGGTTCGCGCACGACCCGGACGAGTGGACGGACATCCCCGCCCAGTCGCGGGAGCGGTTGCGGGAGGCGCTGTTCCCGGAGCTGATGACGGTCGTCCGGCATCTCTCCACCGACCAGGGCACCACGCGCAAGACGCTGTGGAAGCTGTTCGACGGGACGCTGGTCGAGTCGGTGCTGATGCGGTATCCGGACCGGGTCACCATGTGCATCAGCTCGCAGGCGGGGTGCGGGATGAACTGCCCGTTCTGCGCGACCGGGCAGGCGGGGCTGGACCGGAATCTGTCCACCGCCGAGATCGTGCACCAGATCGTGGACGGGATGCGCGCGCTGCGCGACGGCGAGGTACCCGGCGGGCCCGCACGGCTGTCCAACATCGTGTTCATGGGCATGGGCGAGCCGCTCGCCAACTACAACCGCGTCGTCGGTGCCATCCGCGCCCTGACCGACCCCGCCCCCGACGGCCTCGGTCTCTCGCAGCGCGGGATCACCGTCTCGACCGTCGGACTCGTGCCCGCGATCCACCGCTTCGCCGACGAGGGCTTCAAGTGCCGGCTGGCGATCTCCCTGCACGCCCCCGACGACGAGCTGCGCGACACCCTCGTCCCCGTGAACACGCGGTGGAAGGTGCGCGAGGTGCTGGACGCCGGGTTCGGGTACGCCGAGAGGTCCGGCCGTCGGCTGTCCATCGAGTACGCGCTCATCCGGGACATCAACGACCAGGCGTGGCGTGGCGACCGGCTCGGCCGGATGCTCAGGGGCAGGCCCGTGCACGTCAACCTCATCCCGCTCAACCCCACCCCCGGCTCCAAGTGGACCGCCTCCCGCCCCGAGGACGAGAAGGCGTTCGTGGACGCCATCGCCGCCCACGGCGTCCCCGTCACCGTCCGGGACACCCGTGGGCAGGAGATCGACGGCGCCTGTGGTCAGCTCGCCGCCACGGAGCGATAATCTGATCTCAGCAGGATTCCCGGGGTCCCCCGGGAGTCCCGAGAGAACAGGCGGAAGCGCCTACAACTGAACACTCACCATCCGACAGGGGAGCGCCACAGCGCTGAGAGTGCGGCGATCGGGCCGCAGACCCTCTGAACCTCGCCCAGGTCATTCTGGGTAGGGAGTTCGGTCATCACTCAAGCTGTTGCGCCTCGTCGCGGGCTCCCACCCGGAGCCCGTGGCGGGGCCGCGTCTCTTCCTGGTCAACCCCAGGAGGACATCCAAGTGCCCAACAAGACCCTCGTGGCGGTCGCGGCCGGTCTCGGTCTCGTCGCGCTCAGCGCGTGCGGCTCCACCGGCGTCACCGGCGGCGGCAAGGCCGGCGCCGACTCCAAGACCGTCACCCTGGTCAGCCACGACTCGTGGGCCGTCTCCAAGAACGTGCTCCAGGACTTCGAGAAGCGGTCCGGCTACAAGGTGCGCGTGCTGGAGGACGGCGACGCCGGGCAGGCCGTCAACAAGGCGATCCTCACCAAGGACAACCCGCAGGGCGACGTCCTGTTCGGCGTGGACAACACCCTGCTCTCCCGCGCCCTCGACAACGGCCTCTTCCAGCCGTACGCCGCCAAGGGCCTCGCCACGGTCGGCGCCGCCTACCAGCTCGACCGGGACCAGCACCGGGTGACGCCCATCGACTACGGCGACATCTGTGTCAACTACGACAAGGCGTACTTCACCGAGCACCACCTCGCCCCGCCGAAGACCTACGCCGATCTGGTCAAGCCCGAGTACAAGAACCTCCTGGTCACCGAGAACGCGGCCACCTCCTCGCCCGGCCTCGGCTTCCTGCTCGGCAGCGCCGCCCGTTACGGCGACGACGGCTGGCAGGGCTACTGGAAGAAGCTCCGGGCCAACGGGGTCAAGGTGGTGGACGGCTGGGAGCAGGCCTACGACCAGGAGTTCTCCGGCTCCTCCGAGGGGAGGAAGGCGGGCGGTGACCGGCCGCTCGTCGTGTCGTACGCCTCCTCGCCGCCCGCCGAGGTCGTCTACGCGAAGAAGCCCCCGGCCACCGCGCCCACCGGTGTCGTGGACGGCACCTGCTTCCGGCAGATCGAGTTCGCCGGACTGCTCAGCAACGCGAAGAACACCAAGGGCGGCGAGGCGTTCATCGACTTCCTGCTGACCAAGGAGTTCCAGCAGGACATGCCGCTGAACATGTACGTCTACCCGGTGGCCGAGGGCGCGCGGGTGCCCGCCGAGTTCACCACGTACGGTCCGCCCGCCAAGGACCCGGCGACGCTGCCGCCCGCCACCATCGCCGCCAACCGCGACCAGTGGGTCAAGACGTGGACCTCGCTCGTACTGAAGTAGCCGCCGCGAGGGGACGCGGCCGGGCGCGCGCGGGCGCGGCGCGGCTGGGGCTGACCGCCCTGCCCGTCGCGTTCTTCGCGGTGTTCTTCGCCTGGCCGGTCGCCGCGATCGTGGCGCGCGGGCTGAGGACGGACACCGGCTGGCAGCTCGGCCGGATCGCGGACGTGGTGACGCAGCCGGACATCCGGCACGTGCTGTGGTTCACCACCTGGCAGGCGCTCGCCTCCACCGCGCTCACCCTGCTGCTGGCGCTGCCCGCCGCGTACGTCTTCGCCCGCTTCCGCTTCCCCGGCCGGAACGTGCTGCGCGCGGTGGTCACCGTTCCGTTCGTGCTGCCCACGGTCGTCGTGGGCAGCGCGTTCCTGGCGCTCGTCGGACGCGGCGGACTGCTGGACGACCTGTGGGGCGTACGGCTGGACACCACGGTGTGGGCGATCCTGCTGGCGCACGTCTTCTTCAACTACGCGGTCGTCGTCCGTACCGTCGGCGGGCTCTGGGCGCAGCTGGACCCCCGGCAGGAACAGGCCGCCCGGATGCTGGGCGCGCGGCCGTTCACCGCGTGGCGCACGGTGACACTGCCCGCGCTGGCGCCCGCCGTGGCCGCCGCCGCGCTGATGGTGTTCCTGTTCACCTTCACCTCCTTCGGGGTCGTGCAGATCCTCGGCGGGCCCACCTTCTCCACCCTGGAGGTGGAGATCTACCGGCAGACCTCCGAGATCTTCGACCTCTCCACGGCCGCCGTGCTCACCCTCGTGCAGTTCCTCGCCGTCGCCGTCATCCTCGCCGTGCACGCCTGGACCGTACGGCGCCGGGAGACCGCGCTGCGCCTGGTGGACCCCGCCACCACCGCCCGCCGCCCGCGCGGCGCCGGGCAGTGGGCGCTGCTCACCGGGGTCCTCGCCACCATCGCCGTGCTGCTCCTCCTGCCGCTCGCCGTGCTGGTCCAACGCTCCCTGGACGCCCCGGACTTCGCGTACTACCGGGCGCTCACCGACGCCGACGGGGGGACGTTCCTGGTGGCGCCGCTGCACGCGGTGTGGACCTCGCTGGAGTACGCCGTCGCCGCCACCGCCGTCGCGCTGCTGGTCGGGGGCCTGGCCGCCGCCGCGCTGACCCGGCGGAACACCGGGCGTCTGATGCGCGGGTTCGACGCGCTGCTGATGCTGCCGCTCGGGGTGTCCGCCGTGACCGTCGGCTTCGGGTTCCTGATCGCGCTGGACCGGCCGCCGCTGGACCTGCGCGACTCCTGGCTGCTGGTGCCGCTGGCGCAGGCGCTGGTCGGCGCCCCCTTCGTCGTACGGACCATGCTGCCGGTGCTGCGGGCGGTGGACGGGCGGCTCAGGGAGGCCGCCGCCGTGCTCGGGGCGTCGCCGTGGCGGGTGTGGCGCGAGGTCGATCTGCCGCTGGTGCGGCGGGCGTTGCTCATCGCGGCCGGGTTCGCCTTCGCCGTGTCCCTCGGGGAGTTCGGCGCCACCGTGTTCATCGCGCGGCCCGACAATCCGACCCTGCCCGTCGCCGTGGCCCGGCTGCTGAGCCGCCCCGGCGATCTCAACTACGGCCAGGCGATGGCCCTTTCGACGATTCTGATGCTGGTGTGCGCGGTCTCCCTGCTGGTACTGGAGCGGCTGCGCACCGACCGGACCGGGGAGTTCTGATGCGTACGTGGACGCGACCGGCCCCGCCGAGCGGGGAGTTCCGATGCTGCTGAGCCTCGAAGACGCGACCGTACGCTTCGGCGGTCGTCCCGTGCTGGACGGCGTCGCCCTCGATGTGGCCGAGCACGAGGTGGTGTGCGTCCTCGGCCCCAGCGGCAGCGGTAAGTCCACCCTTCTCCGTGCGGTCGCCGGGCTCCAACCCCTCGACGCCGGGCGGGTGTTGCTGGACGGCCGGGATCAGAGCGGGGTGCCCGCGCACCGGCGCGGAGTGGGCCTGATGTTCCAGGACCACCAGCTCTTTCCGCAGCGCGACGTCGGTGGCAACGTCGCCTTTGGGCCGCGCATGCACAAGGTGTCCAGGGCCGAACGGGACGCGGAGACCGGGCGGTTGCTCGACCTCGTCGGGCTGCCGGGCGCCGCGCGCCGGGCCGTCGCCGGACTCTCCGGCGGCGAACAGCAGCGCGTCGCGCTCGCCCGGGCGCTCGCTCCCCGGCCCCGGCTGCTGATGCTGGACGAACCCCTCGGCCAGCTCGACCGCTCGCTGCGCGAACGCCTGGTGGTCGAACTCCGGGAACTCTTCGGGCGGTTGGGCACGACCGTGCTCGCCGTCACGCACGACCAGGGCGAGGCGTTCGCGCTGGCCGACCGGGTGGTGGTGATGCGGGACGGGCGGATCGCCCAGTCCGGTACGCCCCTCGACGTGTGGCAGCGCCCGGCGGACGAGTTCGTCGCGCGCTTCCTCGGCTTCGACAACGTCGTCCCCGGCACCGTCGCGGGCGGCTGCGCGGACACCCCCTGGGGCAAGCTCCCCGTCCCCGACGGCTCCCCGCAGGGCGAGCACCCGGTGCTGGTGCGGCCCGCCGGGGTGCGGCTGCTCCCCGCCGACGAGGGGCGTCCCTGCACGGTTACCGCCCGCACCTTCAAGGGCACCCACGTCGCCGTACGGCTCCTGCCGCGCGACGGCGGCCCGGCCCTGGAGGCGGCCTGCGCGCTGCGGTCGGCGCCGGAGACCGGGGACGCGGTGGGCGTGGAGTTCGACGCGGAGGAGACGGTCGTCCTGCGTCAACAGCCTTCTGGGTGAGAGTGGTTGACGCGGTACGACGGCGGCCCGTCTCCCTCCTGGGGAGACGGGCCGCCGCTGTGTACGTGGGTGCTGCGGGGTCAGCTGTTGCCGTTGGCCCCGCGGCGGCGCATGCCGAACCAGACGGCTCCGCCGCCGACGACGACCAAGGCGCCCGCGACGCCCGCGATCAGGCCGGTGTTGGAGTTGGCACCGGTCTCGGCGAGGTTGGAGTCACCGACGGCCGGGGACGGTGCGTTGTCGCTCGGGACGGCACTGGCCGGAGCGGTGGAGGTGCTCTCGGAGGCCGACGGCGTCGGGGACGCGTCGGTCCTGGAGGGCGTCGGGGACGGCTCGGTGGAGGCCGGAGGGGTGCTCGCGGGCGCCGACTCGGTCGCGCAGCCCTTGGCGGGGGTGGTGAGGGCCGGGGAGATGTCCGCGTCCACCTGGCCGCGGTTGGCGGTGACGTGGATGCGGTACGTGGTGTCCGCCTTCCAGTCCTCCTGGAAGGTCAGCAGGGTGCCCGCCGACGAACCCTTGACCGTCTGCGGCTGCCCGGCCTGCGTCTCGACACCGGCGAGGCTCTTGACGAACAGCGTCACCTCGGCCTCGGCGCCCGAGCGGTCGATGTCCTTGACGGTGATGGTGCCCTTGCCGCCGTCACACGCGGCGGTGGCGGAGAAGTCCTTGATGTCGCACGCGAGTGCCTGCCCGGCCAGACCGAGAGCGAGCGCGGCGGACGCGGAGGCGACACCCAGGACGCGCACGGAACGGCGTGCGCCACGACGAGATATGGACAAAGTCTGTCCTTTTCAGAGTGCATAACTGCGGGGGGCTGAGGGGGAGTTGGGACGAGAACGTGAAGGCGTCCCAGCGCCCCCTGGGAGTCTCACTGGTCTATAAGCGCCCCGTAAGAACTGTCAACGCCCAAACGGCACATGCCCGTCGGCTTTACCTTCTTATTAACTGCCGAGACGTTTCAGCGCCGCCGGAGCCTGCTCGATCCGGTCAACGAGGGCGATACGGGACTCCATCTCCCGTCCCCGGGCGAGCGCCTGGAGAAGCGGCCAGACGGGCAGGGTCCGCGTCCAGTGCTCCTCGTCCACGAGCACCATCGGGGTGGGCCCGCCGCGCGAGCCGTAGTAGTTGGGTGTCGCGTTGTCGAAGACCTCCTGCACGGTGCCGGCCGCGCCGGGCAGGAACACCACCCCGGCCGTCGAGCGGGCCAGCAGTCCGTCCTCGCGGGTGGCGTTGGCGAAGTACTTGGCGATGTGCGCGGCGAAGGCGTTCGGCGGCTCGTGGCCGTAGAACCAGGTGGGGATCCCCACCGAAGGGCCGCCCTCCGGGAAGCGCGCCCGCACCTCGAACGCGGCCCGCGCCCAGTCGGTCACCGACGGCCGGAACGACGGGGTCTTGCCGAGGGTGCGCAGCGCGTCCTCCAGCATGGCGTCGCCGTAGGGAGCCGCGTAGGCACCGAGGTTGGCCGCCTCCATCGCGCCGGGGCCGCCCCCGGTGGCGACCGTGAACCCGGACCGGGCCAGCTCCCGGCCGAGCCGCGCGGCACCCGCGTAGGCGTCGGTGCCGCGCTCCATCGCGTGGCCGCCCATGACGCCCACCACCGGCTGCCCGGCGAGGAGTTCGTCCAGCGCGTCGGAGACGGACTCGTCGTGCACCGCGCGGAGCATCGAGGCGAAGACGTCGCCGTCGGACCTGGTCCGCCGGAACCACGCGTAGGCCCGCGCGTCCGGTGTCGCGTCGTAGCCGTCCGCGAGCGAGGCGAACAACTCGTCGGGGGTGTGGACGAATCCGCGGTACGGGTCGAAGGGGAGGCCCGGCACCGGCGGGAAGACCAGGGCGCCGGACGCGCGGACGCGGGCGGACGCCTCCGGGGCCATCGGACAGCCGAGGAAGACGGCGCCCTCGGTGTCGAGGGCGAGCAACTCCGCGGTGCGGTCGGTCAGATCGACGGCCTGCACGCGGTACCGGGCGAGCGAGCCGTGCGCGGCCACCACCCGGTCGAACTCCGCGAGCGACTCGATCTCCTGGTCATGGGCGGCCCGGTGCGGCTGGGCGGGTATCGAAGAGGACACCCCGCCCATGCTACGGACGGCCGGGCCGGACGGACGCGGTCCGGCGACCGGCCGCCCGGACCGTCACCGCGCACCGGCCGCCACCACCGCGCGGCGGGGCAGGGGTCAGCCCTCGGCGACCGCCGGGTCCATCCACACGACCTCCCAGGAGTGCCCGTCGAGGTCGTCGAAACCGCGGCCGTACATGAACCCCTGGTCCTGGGTGTCGCCGTGCGCGGTACCGCCCGCCGCGATGGCCCGCTCCACCAGCTCGTCCACCTTCGCGCGGCTCTCGGCGCTCAGGCAGAGCAGCACCTCGCTGGCCTTGGCCGAGTCCACGACCTCCTTGTCCGTGAACCGCGCGTAGTGCTCGCGGGTCATGAACATCGCCACGACGGTGTCGCTGATGACGGCGCTCACGCACTCCTCGGTGCTGAACCGCTCGTTGACCGTCCAGCCCAGCTCCGTCACGAACCTCCGGGTGGCGGGGACATCGGAGGTGACCAGGTTCACGAAGATCATCTGCTGGTACATGGGTCTCTCCCTGGAGGGTCCTGGGCGCGTCTGCCGCGCTCACGGAAAAAGACGGCGGGCCGCCGGAAAACTCATCGGCGGCCCGGACATCTCCTCGTCACGACGGGGTCGGCCGGGCGCTCGCGCCCGGTGGGTTCCCTCAGCGCGTCCCCGGCAGCGCCGCCAGTTCCGCGATCAGCAGGGCCAGCGCGCCGAACACCACGACCAGCACCCCGGCCCGCAGCAGGGCGGCCCCCCGCAGCATCGAGCGGGGGGCGCCGAGGCGGACCAGCGCGGCGGTGGTACCGGCGCGGTCCTGGCGTGCCTCCACGGCCGCCGTCAGCAGGGTCGCCACCGTGCAGCCCACCACCACGCCCGCGCCCAGCAGCGCGAGCGGCCCGAAGGAGGCGGCGGGCCCCCGGTACAGCACGGTCAGCGCGTACGCGGCCGAGCCGACCGCGCAGACCACACCGAGCGGGCGGCCGATCCGTACGGCCTCGGCCATCAGGCCCCGGCCCGCGAGCAGCCGCAGCGCGCCCGGCCGGACCGCCTGCGTCAACTGCCCGCAGAGATAGGTGAGTCCGGGGGCCGCGAGGACCAGTCCGAACGCGGTCACCGCCCAGCCGATTAGGACCGTGGTCGCCTCCGCCGGGAGCGCGGTGAGCGCCCGGACGGACAGCGCGGGGCCCCCGTACGCCTGCGCGGCCAGGCCCGCCGCGAGGGCGGCGACGCCCCAGGGCAGCCCGGCGGGGACCTCGCGGGTGGGCTCGTCGGCGAGGAGGGAGGCGTCGTCGTCGCCCCGCTCGTCCTCAGGGGCGCGGTCCCCGGCCAACGGGTCCCCGTCCGCCGGGTCCTGGGGCGCGTGGTCGTCGGGCGCCTCCGTCGCCGTACCCGTACGGGCCTCCGGCGTGCCGCTGCCGTCGCCGGGCGCCGGGACCGTCCCCACGGCGGTCGTACCGGGACCCGGCTCCGCGGCCACCGCGCCCGCGCGGGCCCGTGCGCCGAACCTGCCGTACGCGCCGAACGTCTCGCGGGGCGCCGCCGTGTCGGTGTGGCCACCGAGGCCGCGGACGACCCGGCGGCGTGCCGGGCGGGGGTCGCGGCGCGGGCGCAGGGCCAGGCCCACGGCCGCGCAGGCGAGCACCGGGACGACCGCGAGGAGGGTCAGCGCCGCCGGGACCGGGAACGGGCGCCCGGCGGCGAGGAACTGGCGGCCCGCGCGGTCGAAGGGCAGGCCGGACAGGTCGCCGCGCAGGTGCAGGAAGAACAGCAGCGCCAGCAGCGAGCCGAGGACGGTCGCCAGCGCCGTGGTGAGCACCGAGACCAGGGTCAGCCGGGCCGGGCCGAGGCCCACGGCGGACAGCCCCGGCCGGGGCCGGGTGCCGGGGTCGGTGCGGGCCACCGCCGGTGCGAAGTACACGGTGGCCGCGACCGGTACCACGCACCAGGCGAGCCGCAGCGCGGCACCCGCCGTACCGGGGTGGCCGAGGGCGTGCCCGAGGGCACCGAGGAGGAGGAAGCCGGTGCCCGCCGAGGCCGCCGCCACCAGCAGGCGGCGGAACTGCACGGCGGGACGGCCCGCGCGGGTCAGACGGAGAGCGACCACGCGGCCCGGCCCTCCGTCTCCGTCGTCTCCGGCAGGTGCACGGTCTTCACGCGCCGCCCGTCCAGCAGCGACACCGTGCGGTCCGCGAGCGCCGCCGTCTCGGAGTCGTGCGTGGCCAGCACCACGGTGATGCCGTGCGAGCGGGCGGCGGTGGTGAGGGTGCGCAGCGCGTGCGCGCGGTCGGCGCGGTGCAGGGGCGCGGTCGGCTCGTCCGCGAACAGCACGGTCGGGCCGCCGGCGAGGGCACGCGCGACGCACACCCGCTGCCGCTCGGCCAGCGTCAGCGAGCGCGGACGCCTGCGGGCCCGCTCGCCCACGTCCAGCCGCTCCAGCCACTCCAGCGCGGCGGCCTTGGCCCGGCGGCGGCCCGTGCCACGCAGCATCAGCGGCAGCGCCGCGTTCTCCCAGGCGTTCAGCTCCGGTACGAGGACGGGGGCGGGGTCGATCCAGCCGTACCGGTCGCGGCGCAGCCGTTCGCGGGCGACGGGTCCCAGCGTGTGGGTGGGGGCGCTGTTGAACCAGATCTCGCCCTGGTCGGGCCGCACCTGCCCGGAGAGGCAGCGCAGCAGGGTGGTCTTGCCGCTGCCGCGCGGGCCGCAGACGGCGAGGATCTCGCCCTCCCGCACGCCGAGCGAGATCCCGGCGATACCGGGGGAGCCGTCACGGTGGGTGAAGTGCAGCGACCGTGCCCACAGCACGTCGTTGTCCGGCGGGGCGTCCATTGGCGTACACCTCGGTTCTGATCCGTATTCCCGTGCCCGGTCCCTGCCGGGGCCGCCCCGTCGGGTCACGCCGCGCCCGTTGCCGGGGGTGTGACGAAAGGGCCTTCCGGGGGAACGAGAGCCTGGGCCGATCGGTCACTGGGCACGCTAGGCAGCCGCCGCCGGGCTGCCGGGACAGCACACGGCCCCGGACCGCCGTTCCCACTCGAACGGACGGCACCGGGGCCGCGGCCGGTCATCCGATCGGATGAACGACCCCACGCCGGGGGCTCAGAGCTTGGACCACGCCTCCGTCAGGGTCGCCCGCAGGATCTGCTCGATCTCGTCGAAGGTCTCCTGGTGGGAGATCAGCGGCGGGGCGAGCTGGATCACCGGGTCGCCCCGGTCGTCGGCGCGGCAGTACAGGCCGTTCTCGAACAGGGCCTTGGAGAGGAAGCCGTACAGGACGCGCTCGGTCTCCTCCTCGTCGAACGACTCCTTGGTGGCCTTGTCCTTGACCAGCTCGATGCCGTAGAAGAAGCCGTTGCCGCGCACGTCGCCCACGATGGGCAGGTCGTGGAGCTTGCCGAGGGTGCCGAGGAAGGCGCTCTCGTTGTCCAGGACGTGCTGGTTGAGGTTCTCCCGCTCGAACAGGTCGAGGTTGGCGAGGCCCACGGCGGCGGAGACGGGGTGGCCGCCGAAGGTGTAGCCGTGCAGGAAGGTGTTGCCGCCCTGGTAGAACGGCTCGGCGACCCGGTCGGAGACGATGCAGGCGCCGATGGGGGAGTAGCCGGAGGTCATGCCCTTGGCGCAGGTGATCATGTCCGGGACGTAGCCGAACTTGTCGCAGGCGAACATCGTGCCGAGACGGCCGAAGGCGCAGATGACCTCGTCGGAGACGAGCAGCACGTCGTACTTGTCGCAGATCTCGCGGACCCGCTGGAAGTAGCCGGGCGGCGGCGGGAAGCAGCCGCCCGCGTTCTGCACCGGCTCCAGGAAGACGGCCGCGACGGTGTCCGGGCCCTCGAAGAGGATCTGCTGCTCGATCTGGTCGGCGGCCCAGCGGCCGAACCTCTCCGGGTCGTCACCGAAGATCGGCGCCCGGTAGATGTTGGTGTTCGGCACCTTGTGCGCGCCCGGCACCAGCGGCTCGAACGGCGCCTTCAGCGCGGGCAG
Organism: Streptomyces corallincola; assembly: GCF_019104725.1. Classification (GTDB taxonomy): domain Bacteria; phylum Actinomycetota; class Actinomycetes; order Streptomycetales; family Streptomycetaceae; genus Streptomyces; species Streptomyces corallincola. The sequence continues at coordinate 212,736 of NZ_JAHRXF010000003.1, forward strand.
GCCGGTGATGGACAGGGCGCCCTGTGGGGTGCCGTGGTAGGCGACCGCGCGGGAGATCACCTTGTACTTGGTGGGCTTGCCCCGGAGCTTGAAGTACTGCTTCGCCAGCTTCCAGGCGGTCTCCACCGCCTCGCCGCCACCGGTGGTGAAGAAGACCTTGTTGAGATCGCCGGGCGCGTAGTCCGCGAGGCGCTCCGCCAGCTCGACAGCCTTCGGGTGGGCGTAGGACCAGACCGGGAAGAAGGCCAGCTCCTGGGCCTGCTTGAACGCGGTCTCGGCCAGCTCGACCCTGCCGTGCCCGGCCTGGACCACGAACAGCCCGGCCAGCCCGTCCAGATAGCGCTTGCCCTTGTCGTCGTACACGTAGGTGCCCTCGCCCCGGACGATGGTCGGGACGGGCGAGTTCTCGTACGAGGACATGCGGGTGAAGTGCATCCACAGGTGGTCGTACGCGGTGCGGCTGAGGTCCTTCTCGGTCACGGTTATCGGGTTCCCCACATGTAGGTCTGCTTCTTGAGCTTGAGATAGACGAAGCTCTCGGTGGAGCGCACGCCGGGCAGGGCCCGGATGCGTTTGTTGATGACGTCCAGCAGGTGGTCGTCGTCCTCGCAGACGATCTCGGCGAGGAGGTCGAACGAGCCCGCGGTCATCACCACGTACTCGACATCCGGCATGGCGGTCAGCGCGTCCGCGACCGTCTCCACGTCGCCCTCGACGTGCAGACCGACCATCGCCTGCCGCCGGAAACCCACGGTGAGCGGGTCGGTGACGGCGACGATCTGCATCACGCCCTGGTCGAGCAGCTTCTGTACGCGCTGGCGCACGGCCGCCTCCGACAGGCCGACGGCCTTGCCGATCGCGGCGTACGGGCGGCGGCCGTCCTGCTGGAGCTGCTCGACGATGGCGAGGGAGACGGCGTCCAGGTGAGAGGTGCCGTTCCGGGGTTCGCGGGGCTCCCGTGCGGTGTCCTTGCGGGACGGGCGGGATTCCCGCCGGGACTCGCTGGCGGAGTCCTGCTGGTCTGCGCTTCGACTGGCCACCACCTCACTCTGCACGACGTCTCGACCGTTTCGCAAGGCCGCTTCGATGAAATCCGTTGTTTACGAGACCGGTGCGTGCGGATTTCGCAGCGAGGGGCCCGGCGGGGGTGTTGAAAACGTGGGGGCGCCGATTAGGGTGGGTGTCTCAGTGTTCGGACAGCCGCCAGCAGGCCGTCCCACGCCCGGCGCGGCCCCACCCGGCCGACGCCGCACCCCGTACCCGGCGGGCCACGCCGGAGAGCACCACATCCGCGAACAGATTCAGGAGGCCGGCAGTGAGCACCGAGCTGCGTCGTCTGCGCAACTACATCGACGGTGAGTTCCGGGACGCCGCCGACGGGCGGACCACCGAGGTGGTCAACCCCGCCACCGGCGAGGCGTACGCGACCGCGCCGCTGTCCGGGCAGGCCGACGTGGACGCCGCGATGGCCGCCGCGGCCCGCGCGTTCCCCGGCTGGCGGGACCGGACGCCCGCCGAGCGGCAGAAGGCGCTGCTGAAGATCGCCGACGCCTTCGAGGAGCGCGCCGAGGAGCTGATCGCCGCCGAGGTGGAGAACACGGGCAAGCCGATCGGGCTGACCCGCACCGAGGAGATCCCGCCGATGGTGGACCAGATCCGCTTCTTCGCGGGCGCGGCCCGGATGCTGGAGGGGCGCTCGGCGGGCGAGTACATGGAGGGCCTGACCTCCATCGTGCGCCGTGAGCCGGTCGGTGTCTGCGCGCAGGTCGCGCCGTGGAACTACCCGATGATGATGGCCGTCTGGAAGTTCGCCCCGGCGCTCGCCGCGGGCAACACCGTCGTCCTGAAGCCCTCGGACACCACCCCGGCCTCCACCGTCCTCATCGCCGAGATCATCGGCTCGGTCGTCCCCGAGGGCGTTTTCAACGTCGTCTGCGGCGACCGCGACACCGGCCGCATGATGGTCGAGCACGAGACCCCGGCGATGGCCTCCATCACCGGCTCGGTGCGGGCCGGTATGCAGGTCGCGGAGTCCGCGTCGAAGGACCTCAAGCGGGTCCACCTGGAGCTGGGCGGCAAGGCGCCGGTCGTGGTCTTCGAGGACACCGACATCGCCAAGGCCGTCGAGGACATCTCCGTGGCCGGTTTCTTCAACGCCGGGCAGGACTGCACGGCCGCCACCCGCGTCCTCGTCCAGGAGTCCATCCACGACGAGTTCGTCGAGGCGCTCGCCAAGGCCGCCGCCGAGACGAAGACCGGGCACCCGGACGACGAGGACGTGCTCTACGGCCCCCTCAACAACCCCCACCAGCTCAAGCAGGTCACCGGCTTCATCGAGCGGCTCCCCGCGCACGCCAAGGTCGAGGCCGGTGGCCACCGCGTCGGTGAGACGGGTTACTTCTACGCCCCCACCGTCGTCTCCGGCCTCCGGCAGGACGACGAGATCATCCAGAACGAGGTCTTCGGCCCCGTGATCACCGTCCAGTCCTTCACCGACGAGGACGAGGCCCTCCGCTGGGCCAACGGCGTCGAGTACGCCCTCGCATCCTCGGTCTGGACCAAGGACCACGCCCGCGCCATGCGCATGTCCAAGAACCTCGACTTCGGCTGCGTTTGGATCAACACCCACATCCCCCTCGTCGCGGAGATGCCCCACGGCGGCTTCAAGAAGTCCGGCTACGGCAAGGACCTCTCGGGCTACGGCTTCGAGGACTACACCCGGATCAAGCACGTGATGACGTCACTGGACGCCTGAGACACCCCCTCGGCGGGGCGCTCGGGTCCCGACCCCGAGCCGGAAGCGCCGGGCCGCACGCGGAGTTCCCTCGCGTGCGGCCCGGCGCTTCCGCGTGGTGCGGCGGTCATTTCAGGCCGCTCGTCATCACACCCCGGATGTAGTGCTTCTGGAGCAGCAGGAAGAGCAGGAGGACCGGGAGGGTGCTCAGGACCAGGGCGGACATGATGACGGGGGTGGTGCGGGTCGGGTCCAGGTGGTCCTGGAGGAGCTGGATGCCGACCGGGAGGGTCATGACGGACGGGTTGGCGGTGGAGATCAGCAGGGCCCAGATGTACTCGTTCCAGGCGTCCACGAAGGTCAGCAGGCCCAGGGTGAGGAGGACGGGCCTGGTCTGGGGGAGGACGACGCGCCACCAGAGGGCGAACTCACCGGCGCCGTCGATGCGGGCCGCCTCCAGGACCTCGTCCGGGATGGAGAGCATGAACTGCCGGGTGAGGAAGACACCGAAGCCGTTGACGAGGAAGGGCACGGCGAGGGCGGCGATGCCGGTGGTCAGGCCCGCGCCGCCGCGTCCGAGGGCGTCGTTGCCGCCCGCCAGTGGCCAGTGCACCAGGATCAGGAAGTGCGGGACGAAGAACAGGAACGGCGGGAACATCATGGTCGCCAGGACCAGCCGGAAGACGAAATCCCGTCCGGGAAAGCGGAGTTTGGCCAGCGCGTAGCCCGCCAGCGACGAGGTCAGCAGCACCGAGCAGGTGATCGCCGCCGTGACGACCACGCTGTTGCGGAACAGCAGCGGCAGGTTCAACTGGCTGATCGCGGCACGGTAGTTGGACAGGTCGAAGGCCGAGGGAAGGAAGCGGTACGGCAGCGTGCCCGCCTCACCGGGCCCCTTGAACGACGTCATCACCATGTCCAGGAACGGCACCATCGTCAGCACCGCGCCGACCGCCACCACCAGGTAGGACACCCACGGCACACCCCGGCCCCTCACGCCTCCTCCCCCTTCCGCCGGAACACCCACAACTGCGCCAGCGTCACCAGGAGTACGACCACGAACAGCACGAACGCCGCCGCGCTCGCCGTACCCCAGTCGCCGTAGGAGAACGCCCGCCGGTACATCTCCAGCGCGGCCACGTTGGTCGCGTCGCCCGGACCGCCCTTGGTCATCACGGTGATCAGCGCGAACGACTGGAGCCCGGTGAGGAACTGGGTGACGCACACGAACAGCAGCGACGGCCGCAGCAGGGGCAGCGTGATGCGCCAGAAGACGGTCGCCTGCCCGGCGCCGTCCAGCGAGGCGGCCTCGTAGTACGACTCCGGGATCGACTTCAGGCCCGCCGTCAGCACCAGGATCGCCGAACCCAGCGACGCCCACGCCTGGACCACGACCACCGACGGCAGCGCCGTGTCCGGGTCGGCCAGGAACGCCACCGAACCCGCCCCGGCCGCGTTCAGCACGCCGTTGACCAGGCCGCCCGGCTCGTACATGTACTTCCACACATTGCCGACGGCCACCACCGTCGTCACGATCGGCAGGAAGTACAGCGTCCGCCACAGCCCCTGGAACCGCAGCCGCTCGATGCAGGACGCCACCAGCACCGACCCGCCGAGCGCCAGCGCCACCGTGCCCAGCGCGAACAGCAGCGTGTTGGTCAGCACCGGCACCAGGAACGTCGAACCGGCCGCGAACAGCGCCGCGAAATTGTCCAGCCCGACCGGCTCGATGCCGCTCAGCGCGAACCCCGACCAGTGCGACAGCGACAACAGCACCGCGAACCCCAGCGGCAGCACCAGGAACACCGCGAAGAACAGCAGCACCGGGGAGAGGAACAGGTACGCGACGACCGTCCGGCGGCGCCGGGTCCGCGGCGGCCCGTCCGCAGCCCCGCTCACCGGCCGCGCGCGCCGCTCCCGGCCCGCCCGCTCCGGCCCCGCCCGCTCCGGCCCTGCCCGCTCCGGTACGAGGGTGCTCACCACGACCGCGCCACCTCCTGGTCCACCTGGCGGCGCACGGTGCGCAGCGCCTCGTCCACCGAACGACGGCCCGTCCACAGCTCCTCGATGCCCTTGCGGAGCAGCGACTTGGCCCGCTGCGCACCCGGCACGTTCGGCTCCGGCACCGCGTAGGCCAGCGCCTCCAGGAACGGACGCAGATTCGGGTCCGCGTCCGCGCCGAGCAGCACCCGCATGTCGTCGGCCCGGCCGGTGAGCGAACCGAGGGACGCCTGGAGGACGCTCATCCGGGTCGCCGCACCAACCGCTTTGTGAGAAGCGCCGGTTGACGCACCCGTACCGCTTCCCACGCCCACCTTCTCCGCGTTCAGCCAGCGCAGGAACTCCCACGCCTCCCGCTGGTGCGGCCCGGCCGCGTTCACGCCCAGCAGGAACCCGGTGCACAGCGTCCCCGGCCGCCCGCCCGCCTCCGGCACCGGCACCGGGGCCACCCCGACGTCCCGGTAGGCCGCGCCCATCCGGGACGTGAGGCTCCCCGTCCACCAGCCCGCACCGATCACCATCGCCACCCGGCCCGCCGGGAACGCCTGGTACATGTTGATGCCGGGCACGCTCGCGCCCCGGTCCACCAGCCGCCGTTCCAGCGCGAACACCGCCCGCCCGGCCGCCGAGTCGATCGCCGTGCCCCGCCCGTCCGCCGCGACGAACGCGCCCCCGGCCGAGGCGAGCAGCGCGAGGGTCTGCCCGACGGTGGTCGAGTCGTCGTACGTGGACAGCCCGAACCCCTGCACCAGCGTGTTGCCGTACCCGTCCCGCCGGGTGGTGCGGTACGCCGCCTCCTCCAACTCCAGCCAGGTGCGCGGCGGTTGATCGATACCGGCCTCGCGCAGCAGGCGCCGGTTGTAGTAGAGGGCGTACGTCTGCAACTCGGTCGGGTAGCCGTGGACCACGCCGCCCGCCGACGCGGCACCGACCGCCGCCGTGCCGTAGCCGCGCCGGATCTCCGCCGCGTGCTCCGGGGGAGCGGGGGCCAGCACGCCGGAGCGGACGAGCTGGCCGGTCCACAGGCAGTACGGGTGTACCAGGTCGGCGCCCTGCCCGGCCGCCTGCCGGACCATGAGCGTGGTCAGCAGATCGTCGAACTCCACTGCCGTGGTGCGGACCTTGACCCGGTCGTGGGTCGCGTTCCACTCGTCCACCGGGCCGCGCAGCGCCTCCTTCGACTCGCCGCCGCCGTAGTGCGAGAGGAGGGTGAGGACGACGGGATCACCGGGGCGGCCGGTGCCCCGGCCGGGAGCCGCGCAGCCCGCGCCGAGCAGCGAGGCGGGCAGGGCGGCGGCCAGGGCGCGGGAGAAACGGCGACGGCTCGGCCCCGTGCCGCCCGCACCGCCCGTCGCCGTACCCGCGCCGCGTCCGTCCGGCGTCACCGGCCCGCCTCCCGCCGCAGCACCGTGAACACCCGCGTCGTACGGAACCCGGCCGCCCGGTACAGCCGGCCCGCCGGGGAGTGCTCGCCGGTCCACAGGAACCACGCCGAGTGCGCCCCGCGCGCCCGCATCCGCTCCAGCACCAGATGCAGCAGCACCTTCCCGAGCCCCGCCCCGCGCGCCTCCTCCACCACCCCGAACGGCCCGAACCGCTCCACCGCCGACTCGTACGCCCCGTGCATCGCCCACCCCAGCAGCCGCCCGCCCGGATCGCGCACGACCACGATCCGGTCCAGCGGGGCGCCCGCCACCAGGCACTCCCGCACCGCCCGCGCCCAGTCCCGGTTGAACCGGTCACCGGCGAGCGCGACCAGCTCCACGAGGTCGTCGTCGGCGGGAGTGCTGAACTCGTAGCCCTCGGAGGTCAGTCGGGCCAGGCGTTCCGTCACCTCGGGCGGCATCCGGTGGCCCACCAGCGTGCGGTCCATCGCCGCCGCCTCGTACAGCGGCACGAAGCCCAGCGAGGCGAGGAGCCCGGCGGCCTCCGGGTACGCCTTCGTATCGAGGCCGGGGAGTACGTAGTTGGGGGTGTACGACGCGAAGTCCACGCGGGTGCGGCCCTGTTGGGCAAGCCAGTCGAGGGACTCGGTCAGCAGCCGTCGGCCCAGGCCGCGTCCGCGCGCGGCGGGATCGACGAAGAAGAAGGGAATCCAGCCCTGTTCGGGCTCCGGATCGGTGCCGTACAGCGGGGTCAGGCGGCGCACCGCGTGGGCCGCGCCCACGATCCTGCCGTCCTCGACCGCGACCCGCAGTCCCGCCGGGTCGAAGTTCGCGTCCAGCAGGACCAGTGAGCGGAAGCGGTCGGCGGCGAGCGGGTCGGCGGGCGCGGCCCGCCGCCAGGCCGCCAGCAGCGGCGGCCCGTCACCGGCGCGGAACCCGCGCGTCCCGGTGCGCGGCCCCGTGTCGCGCCGTGCGTCGGGCCGCGTGCTGGGCAGGGTCATCGGCGGGCTCGTCCTTCCGTTCGCGGTGGCTGGAAATGTACGGGCCCGTCCCGGAAGTACGGGGATGCGAAACGCCGAAGCGGTCTACGATCTGGCATGCCCTTCGACGATGCGCCCGCCGAGTCCCTGGCCGCGCGCCTGCACCGCCTGATCGGTGCCGAGGAGGCCGAGAAGTCGCTGCGGAGCTACTTCGGGATCGGGGGCGAGGCGTACACGGGCAGCTGGTTCGAGTCCCTCGCGGGCGGCGGCGACCGTGCGGACACCGCGAACGTGGTGACCGCCGAGGACCTGATCGCGGTGCAGACGCTGTCGGTCACCGTGCCGGTGCGGGTCGCGGTCGATCTCCTGGAGGGGGACCTGGGGCGGCTGATGTCCGAGCAGCTCGCGCGCATCCCGGTCGGGGTGGACATGGCCGACGCGGCGGCAGCCGAGCTGGCCGAGGGCTCGGCCGCGCACACGGCCTGGACACTGCTGCGCTCGCGTCCCGAGGTCGGCTGGGTCATCGCCGGAAAGCTGATGGCCCGCAAGCGCCCGCGCCTGCTGCCCGTCTACGACAACGTCGTGAAGTGCGCGCTGGGCCGCCCGCGGGACTTCTGGCTCGGTCTGCACGCGGCCCTGCGGGCGGAAGACGGCGCGCTGCACCGGGAGTTGACGGCGCTGGGGAGGCGGGCCGGTGTCCCCGGCGACGTCAGCGCGCTCCGGGTGTGCGACGTGGTCGTCTGGACGGGCCACCACGAGCGGCACCGCGCGAAGAACTGCGCCGGAGGCTGACCCGCGCCCCCGCGCCCGCGCCCCCGCGCCCCCGCGCCCGCGCCCCCCTGCCCCCGCGCCCCACGCCCCCCCCCGCTCAGGACTCCAGCGCCCCCCGCAGCACGTCCACCCGGTTCGTGGTGATCGAGTCCACCCCCACCGCCAGCATCCGCCGCAGCGAGCGCCGGGTGTCCGGGGTCCAGACCGAGAGCAGGTGTCCGTCGCGGTGGACACGGGCGGCGATGTCGCGGTTGACCAGGGAGAAGCGGTAGTTGAGCCAGCGGGGGCCGATCGCGGCGAGCAGGGCCGCGCGGGGCGGGGCGAGGCTGGTCCAGGTGAGCGCGATCTCGGCGCCGGGATCGACGGCCCGCACCGCGAGCATCGCCTCGGCCCCGGCGCAGTAGAAGACACGGTCCGCCGCGTCCGCCTGCCGTACCGCGTCCACCACCGGGGCGACCGTGCGACGGTCCACGCCGCCGCACAGGTCCAGCATCACGCGGTGCCCGTCGGTCGCGGCCAGTGCCTCGGCGAGGGTGGGGACACCGCCGCCGGTGAGGCCGCGCACCTCGTCGGCGGACAGGGCGTGCAGCGGGCGGTCCACGTTCCACAGCCGCAGCAGCGTCGGGTCGTGCAGCAGCACGGGGACCCGGTCGCGGGTCAGCCGTACGTCGGTCTCCACCGCGTCCGCGCCCAGGGCGAGCGCGGAACGCAGGGAGTCGAGGGTGTTCTCACGGACACGGTAGGGGTCGCCGCGGTGGGCCACGACGGTCACGGTCTGCATGGCCCCCATTGTGGTCATGCCCGGCGCTCCGCGGGCCGCACCGGCCGCATCGGCCGCTCCGCGCGGACCGGTGGGCCGGGGCGGCCCGGCTCAGCGGGCGAGCCAGGCCGTCGTGTACGTGTCGATCTCGGAGGCGATGCGCGCCTTGCCCGCCGGGTCGAGGAAGGACGCCTCGACGGCGTTCTTCGCCAGGTCCGCGAGGCCCCGCTCGTCCAAGTCGAGCAGGCGGGCGGCGACCGCGTACTCGTTGTTCAGGTCGGTGCCGAACATGGGCGGGTCGTCGGAGTTGATGGTGACCAGCACGCCCGCCTTCACGAACTCCCGCACCGGGTGCTCGTCCAGGGTGCGCACGGCACGGGTGGCGATGTTGGAGGTCGGGCACACCTCCAGGGCGATGCGGTGCTCGGCCAGGTGCGCGAGGAGCTTCGGGTCCTGGGCGGCGCTGGTGCCGTGGCCGATGCGCTCGGCGTGCAGGTCGGTCAGCGCGTCCCAGATGGTCTGCGGGCCGGTCGTCTCACCAGCGTGCGGCACCGAGTGCAGCCCGGCGGCGACGGCACGGTCGAAGTACGGCTTGAACTGCGGGCGGGGCACGCCGATCTCGGGGCCTCCGAGCCCGAACGACACCAGGCCCTCGGGACGTACCCGGTCCTCGGTGGCGAGCCGCGCGGTCTCCTCGGCCGCTTCGAGCCCGGCCTCGCCGGGGATGTCGAAGCTCCACCGCAGTACGGTCCCGAACTCGGCCTCGGCTGCCTTGCGGGCGTCCTCGATGGCGGCCATGAACGCCAGTTCGTCGATGCCGCGCCGGGTGGAGGAGAACGGGGTGATGGTCAGCTCGGCGTACCGGACCTGCTGGCGTGCCAGGTCGCGGGCCACCTCGTAGGTGAGGAGCCGGACGTCCTCCGGGGTGCGGATGAGGTCCACCACGGACAGGTACACCTCGATGAAGTGCGCGAAGTCCGTGAACGTGAAGTAGTCGGCCAGCGCCTCGGGGTCGGTCGGCACCTTGGAGTCGGCGTGCCGGGCGGCCAGTTCGGAGACGATGCGCGGGGAGGCCGAGCCGACGTGGTGGACGTGCAGTTCGGCCTTGGGGAGTCCGGCGACGAAGGCGTGCAGATCGCGGTCGGGCGTTCCGGCTGCGGATACGGAGCTGCGGTCGGTCAAGGGGTCCTCCCCGGAGAACGGCGCCCGTGGACACGGGGTCCGGCAAGCGGGCGCGGGTGATCGGCTGATCGGCGGTGCGGGGGTCATCGTAGGCCGTTCGGGGGACGGGGTGGCGGGACGGTTCCCCCCGCGCCCCGCTGCCCGCGCCGCCGCGCGGGCCGACCGGTGAGGCCGCCGGTGCGGGGCCCCGCAGCGCGCCGACCCGTGCGGGGGCCGGTCAACGGCACGTTCTACGATGGCGGGACGATCGACTGAGGGGGATGGGGAAACGTGACGGACCAGCCACGGCAGGACGGCGGCGGGGCGGGCTTCGACCCGTGGGCACCGCCCGCCGACGAGCCGGACCACAAGCTGTCGCTGGACAAGGGCGGGCCCGCGACCGGTTCCGTGCCGCCCGGCCACGCCCCGGCGGCACCGCCCGCCGGTGCGCCGGGCCAGTGGCCCCCGCCCGCGAGCCCGTTCCCGGCCCCGGACCGGTCCGGGCCCCAGGACACGCCGCCGTACCCGCAGGGCACGGTGCCTCCCTCGGTGCACGACCAGGCCACGATGGCCGCCGTGCCCGGCGGTGACTTCGGTGCGCCGGGTGCCGTCCCGCCCGTACCGGCGACGCCCGCCGCGTCGTACCCGCCGCCCGGTGCGCCGGGTGCCTACCCGCCGCCCGGCGCCTCCGCGCCGTACGCGGGCCAGACGCCCACGGGCTACCCGCAGGGACCCGGTGGCTACGGCTACCCCGGCCAGCCGCAGGGCTACGGCGGCGGCTGGCCCGGTATGCCGATGGCCCCGCAGAACCAGCTGGGCACCGCGGCGATGGTGCTGGGCATCCTGTCCATCTGCCTGTTCTGCGTCTACGGCGTCCTCTCGCTGATCCTCGGCATCATCGCGGTGGTGCTCGGTGTGCAGGGCAAGAAGCGGGCCGACCGGGGCGAGGCGACGAACCGCGGGCAGGCCCAGGCGGGTCTGATCACCGGCGTCATCGGCATTGTGATCGGCGTTGCCGTGATCACCTCGCTGATCGTGGCGTTCGTCTACGCGGCCCGGCACGACGACGACGGAGGGGTCGGCGACGATCCCTACTACAACTCCGCGCCCCGGATCTCCGCGCCCTATCAGCCCCAGGGCTGACCGGCGGCCCCGGTCCCCTGCCGCCGCGGTGGCGTGGGGACCGGGCGGCTGCGGGCCTCAGGCCGCCGCCCGCAGCCGCTCCCGCGCCTCCATCAGCGCGAACCCCAGCAGGTTCAGCCCCCGCCAGCGTGCCGGGTCCTGCGCCCGCTCGTCGTCGGCCGCCAGGCCGATGCCCCATATCCGGTCCACCGGACTCGCCTCGACCAGCACCCGCTCGCCCGTGTTCAGCAGGAACGCGCGCAGCGCCGGGTCGGCGGCGAACTTGTGCGTGCTGCCCTCGGTCACCAGACGGAAGCGCTCGCGCCGCCAGACCTCCTCGTCGAAGCCCCGCACCAGCCGTCCGTGCTTCTTCGCCTCGGCCGGGGTGCGCGCCGCCAGCGCCCGGGCCTCGGCCTCCGGGTCACCGAACAGCCGCGCCTTCCCGGCCATCATCCAGTGCTCGGCCGTCGCGTAGCGCACGCCGTCCACCGTGAACGGCGACGGCCACCACTGGCTGAGACAGCTCGCGCCGATCCGGCCGTCCGGCAGCGGCCGGTGTCCCCAGAAGTGCAGATACCTCACCCGCCCGCCCTTCCCGATCCTGCTGGTCAGGGCGTCGAGCGCGGCCCTCTCCCCGTCGGTCTCCCCGTTGGTCCACTCCATGCACGCGAGTGTGGCACCCACCACGGACAATCCGCCCGCCCTTTCCGCCCCGACTCGACACCTGGCCGACAGATTCCGTCGCTTAACCAAAAGGCAACAACGGAATCACTTGTTGGAGTCCATCCGTTCTGTCAGGATCGGCAGTCACATCGAGCTGGAGCTACGCCACCCGTCCCCACTGGGGCCCTCGGCGGAGGAGAGCGACATGCACACACCGGGCACCGCCACCCCGGAACGGTTTCCCGCGCGGGACCACTTCGCGGACGGCGCGCAGTACATCGCCGGACGGCTCGCGCACGGCACGTCGGGCCACGCGCACACCGTGGTCGATCCGGCCACCGGCGCGGAGGTCCTGACGTACGGCCTCGCGGGCGCCGACGACGTGGACGCGGCCGTCGCCGCCGCCCGCGCCGCGTTCCCCGGCTGGGCCGGGGCCACCCCCGGCGAGCGCTCCGACGCCCTGCACCGGTTCGCCGGGGTGCTCGCGGAACGCGCCGAGGAGTTCGCCCGCGCCGAGTCGCTCCAGTGCGGCAAGCCGCTCAAGCTCAGCCGCGAGTTCGACGTACCGGGCACCGTGGACAACACCGCGTTCTTCGCGGGCGCCGCCCGCCACCTGCAAGGACAGTCCGCCGGGGAGTACACCGGCGACCACACCTCCTACGTACGGCGCGAGCCCATCGGGGTCGTCGGGTCGATCGCGCCCTGGAACTACCCGCTCCAGATGGCCGCCTGGAAGATCCTCCCGGCGATCGCGGCCGGGAACACCATCGTGCTGAAGCCGTCCGAGCTGACCCCGCTGACCTCGCTGATGTTCGCGCGGGCGGCCACGGACGCGGGCATCCCGGACGGTGTCGTCAACATCGTCACCGGGACCGGACGGGAGGCGGGGGAGCGGCTGGTCGGGCACCCGGACGTGGCCATGACCTCGTTCACCGGCTCCACCGCCGTCGGCAGGCGGGTCGCGGCACTCGCCACCGCCACCGTCAAACGCCTCCACCTGGAACTCGGCGGCAAGGCGCCCTTCGTCGTGTTCGACGACGCCGACCTCGACGCCGCCGTGCAGGGCGCCGTCGCCGCCTCGCTCATCAACACCGGCCAGGACTGCACCGCCGCCACCCGCGCCTATGTGCAGCGCCCGCTGTACGACGCGTTCGTGGCGCGCACGGCCGCGCTGATGGAGACCGTACGGCTCGGCGACCCGTTCGCACCCGGCACCGACCTCGGACCGCTCGTCTCGCACGCCCACCGCGACCGCGTCGCCGCCTTCGTGGACCGGGCCCGCGCGCACGCCCGCGTCGTCACCGGCGGCGAGGCACCCGGCGGGGAACTGGAGGACGGCGCCTACTACCGGCCCACCCTGATCGTGGACGCCGCCCAGGACAGCGAGACCGTCCAGACGGAGATCTTCGGCCCGGTCCTGGTCGTCCTGCCCTTCGACGGGGACGACGAGGGCATTGCCCTCGCCAACGACACCCCCTACGGCCTCGCCGCCTCCGCCTGGACGGGCGGCGTCTACCGGGCCAACCGCGCCACCCGCGAACTGCGCGCGGGCTGCGTGTGGATCAACGACCACATCCCGATCCTCAGTGAGATGCCCCACGGGGGACACCGAAACTCTGGCTTCGGCAAGGACATGTCGGTCTACTCATTCGAGGAGTACACCCAGGTCAAACACGTCATGTTCGACAACACCGCGGTGGCCGCGAAGGACTGGCACCGCACCGTCTTCGGGGACCGCTGACCACCGGTCCGCCCGCACATTCCAGCACCGTCGAGGACACGGGGACCGCGTCAGACCACAGGCCGGTGACCAGGCCGACCCTCACCCGAAAGGCCACCACGCGCATGGAGCAGTACGAGCCCGAACGCCTGACCCCGCCCCAGGCGGCAGCCCTCAGGCGCAGTCTGCGCAACGGGCGCGCGGCCCTGACCCGCCGCTCCCTGCTGCGGGCGGGCGCGGGCGGCGCGCTCGCGGTCGGCGGCCTCGGCACCCTGAGCGCCTGCGGCATCCCCCCGGCCGGGCTGGCGCGGGGCAGCGTGTCCTCGCAGGACCACTCGGCCACGGAGAAGGTCGTCAACTTCTCCAACTGGACCGAGTACATCGACGTGGACGACTCCGGCAAGCACCACCCGACGCTCGACACATTCCGGCGGCGCACCGGGATCAAGGTCAACTACACCGAGGACATCAACGACAACAACGAGTTCTTCGGCAAGATCAAGCCGCAGCTCGCCGCCGGTCAGGACACCGGCCGGGACATCATCGTCCTCACCGACTGGCTCGCCGGACGGCTGATCCGGCTCGGCTGGGTGCAGAAGCTCGACCCCTCCCTGCTGCCGCACGCCTACGCCAACCTCTCGCCCCAGTTCCGCAACCCCGACTGGGACCCCGGCCGCGCCTACTCCTACCCCTGGCAGGGCATCTCCACGGTCATCGCGTTCAACAGGAAGGCGCTGGACGGCGTCGAGGTGAAGACCGTCTCCGACCTGCTCGACAACCCCGCCCTCAAGGGCCGCGTCGGCATGCTCTCCGAGATGCGCGACACCATCGGCATGATCATGCTCGACATGGGCAAGGACCCGGCCCGGTTCGGGGACGACGACTTCGACGCCGTCCTGGCCCGGCTCCAGAAGGCCGTGGACAAGGGCCAGATCCGCCGCTTCACCGGCAACGACTACACCTCCGACCTGGCCAAGGGCGACCTCGCCGCCTGCCTCGCCTGGGCCGGTGACGTGGTGCAGCTCAAGTCCGACAGCCCCGACGTGGACTACGTCGTACCGCCCAGCGGCTACATGACCTCCACCGACAACATGCTCGTCCCCAACCGGGCCCGGCACCGCGCCAACGCCGAACGGCTCATGGACTTCTACTACGAGCCCCAGCAGGCCGCCGAACTGGCCGCCTACATCAACTACGTGACGCCCGTGGACGGGGTGAAGCCCTACCTCGCCAGGATCGACAAGGACGCGGCGGACAACCCGCTGATCGTGCCGGACAAGGCCATGCAGGCGAAGTCCCACGCCTTCCGCTCCCTGAGTTCGAAGGAAGAGACGGCGTACGAAGAGAAGTTCTCGAAGCTCACAGGGGCGTGACCATGAAGACGACGACCACGGCCACGGGCGGCGACGTCCGCCTCACCGGCATCGGCAAGACCTACGGCGCCTTCACTGCCGTACACCCGCTGGACCTGACCGTGCCGCAGGGCTCCTTCTTCGCGCTGCTCGGCGCGTCCGGCTGCGGCAAGACCACCACCCTGCGCATGATCGCGGGCCTGGAGGAACCGACCGGCGGCACCGTGCACCTCGGCGACCGGGACGTCACGCGTCTCCCGCCGTACAAGCGGCCGGTGAACACGGTCTTCCAGTCCTACGCGCTCTTCCCGCACCTCGACATCTTCGAGAACGTCGCCTTCGGACTGCGCCGGCGCGGCGTCAAAAGCGTCAAGAAGCAGGTCGGGGAGATGCTCGACCTCGTCCAGCTCGGGGAGCAGGCCCGCAAGAAGCCGCACCAGCTCTCCGGCGGCCAGCAGCAGCGCGTCGCCGTCGCCCGCGCCCTCATCAACCACCCCCAGGTACTCCTCCTGGACGAACCGCTCGGCGCCCTCGACCTCAAACTCCGCCGCCAGATGCAGCTGGAGCTGAAACGCATCCAGACCGAGGTCGGCATCACCTTCGTGCACGTCACGCACGACCAGGAGGAGGCCATGACGATGGCCGACACGGTCGCCGTGATGAACGCGGGCCGCGTCGAACAGCTCGGCGCCCCCACGGAGCTGTACGAGAACCCGCGCACCACGTTCGTCGCCAACTTCCTCGGCACCTCCAACATGGTCGAGGCGGAGATCGACACGGTCGCCGGGGACGACGTCGTCCTCCGGGCGGGCGGCGGCAAGCTGGTGCTGCCCGCCGGACGGTGTTCCGCCCCGGTGGTGCCGGGCGGCAAGGTGCTGGTCGGCATCCGCCCCGAGAAGATCGCCCTCGCGCACGCCGACGACGCCGGGACCGTCCCCGACGGCCGCAACCGCCTCACCGGCCGGATCGCGGACGCCAGCTTCATCGGCGTCTCCACCCAGTACGTCATCGACAGCCCCGTCTGCGACCAGCTCGCCGTCTACGTCCAGAACGTGGAGCGGGACGGACGGCTGGTGCCCGGCGCCGAGGTCGTCCTGCACTGGAGCCCGGCCCACACCTTCGGTCTCGACGCCGCGCAGGCCATCGACGCGGGCACGGACACCGGGGAAGAGGCCGCCTGATCATGCCCACGCTCACCGAGGCGCCCCCGCCCCTCGCCCCCGCCGCGCCCGAACCCGCGCCCGCGCGCAGGCGCGGCCGGTTCACCCCGTACTGGCTGCTGCTGCCCGGCCTGCTCTGGCTGGTGGTGTTCTTCGCGCTGCCGCTGGTCTACCAGGCGTCCACCTCCGTGCAGACCGGCTCACTCGAAGAGGGCTACAAGGTCACCTGGCACTTCGCCACCTACTGGGACGCCTTCAGCCAGTACTGGCCGCAGTTCCTGCGCTCGGTGCTCTACGCCGCCGCGGCCACCGTGCTCTGTCTGGTGCTCGGCTACCCGCTGGCCTACCTGATCGCGTTCCGCGCCGGACGCTGGCGCAACCTGATCATGGTGCTGGTCATCGCGCCGTTCTTCACCAGCTTCCTGATCCGCACCCTGGCCTGGAAGACGATCCTCGCCGACGACGGCCCGATCGTGCACGCGCTGAACTCCCTGCACATCCTGGCCCTGACCGACTTCCTCGGCTGGACGGCCGGTGACCGCGTCCTCGCCACCCCGACGGCCGTGGTCTGCGGACTGACGTACAACTTCCTGCCGTTCATGATCCTGCCGCTCTACACCTCGCTGGAGCGGATCGACGGACGGCTGCACGAGGCGGCCGGAGACCTCTACGCCCGGCCCGCCACCACCTTCCGCAAGGTGACGTTCCCGCTGTCCATGCCCGGCGTGGTCTCCGGCACCCTGCTCACCTTCATCCCGGCGGCCGGTGACTACGTCAACTCCGAACTGCTCGGCTCCACCGACACCCGCATGATCGGCAACGTCATCCAGTCGCAGTTCCTGACCGTCATGGACTACCCGACGGCCGCCGCGCTCTCCTTCATCCTCATGGCCGCGATCCTCGGCATGGTCACCGTCTACATCCGCCGCTCCGGGACGGAGGACCTGGTCTAAATGCCTGTCGTCAGCTGGCTCAAGCACCGTCTCGTGGTCATCGCGGGACTGCTCACCCTCGGCTATCTGCTGCTCCCCAACGTCATCGTCACGGTGTTCTCCTTCAACAGGCCGACGGGGCGCTTCAACTACCAGTGGCAGCACTTCTCCACCGCCGCCTGGCAGGACCCGTGCGGGGTCGCCGGGCTGTGCGGCTCGCTCTCCGTCAGCCTCCAGATCGCCGTCTGGGCCACCCTCGGCGCCACCGTGCTGGGCACGATGATCGCGTTCGCGCTGGTCCGCTACCGGTTCCGGGCGCGCGGCGCGGTCAACTCGCTGATCTTCCTGCCGATGGCGATGCCCGAGGTCGTCATGGGCGCCTCGCTGCTCACCCTGTTCCTCAACCTCGGCGCGCAGCTCGGCTTCTGGACCATCCTCATCGCGCACATCATGTTCTGCCTGAGCTTCGTCGTCACCGCCGTCAAGGCCCGCGTGATGTCGATGGACCCACGCCTGGAGGAGGCCGCCCGCGACCTGTACGCCGGGCCGGTGCAGACCTTCGTGCGGGTCACCCTGCCCATCGCCGCCCCCGGTATCGCGGCGGGCGCGCTGCTGTCCTTCGCGCTCTCCTTCGACGACTTCATCATCACCAACTTCAACGCGGGCTCCACCGTCACCTTCCCGATGTTCGTCTGGGGCTCGGCACAGCGCGGAACGCCCGTCCAGATCAATGTCATCGGCACCGCGATGTTCCTGGTCGCCGTGGTGTTCGTGCTGGTCTCGATGCTGATCACCGGCCGCCGCGGCCGTCGCCGGGCGTAGTCCGCACCCGTACCACCGCCCCCGGGCACTCCTCACATGTCCCCAAGTCCCGCAGTTCCGTAGGGAGTTGACATCATGGCCCCGAGCGCCATGAGCAGTGGCAGAGACGACTGGACCGCCGCGCTCTCCGAAGCCCGGCCGGTCCCGTACTGGCTGGACGACCCCGGCAGACCCGGCCCCGAGCCCGCGCTGACCGGCGCCGACACCTGTGACCTGCTGGTCGTCGGCGGCGGGTACAGCGGACTGTGGACCGCGCTCAACGCCAAGGAGCGGGACCCGGACCGGGACGTGGTGCTGCTGGAGGGCCGCGAGGTGGGCTGGGCCGCCTCCGGCCGCAACGGCGGCTTCTGCGCCGCCTCCCTCACCCACGGGCTGCCCAACGGGCTGACCCGCTGGCCCGACGAGATCCACACGCTGGAGAAGCTCGGGCGGCGCAACCTCGACGAGATCGAGGCCGCCCTCGCCCGGCACGGCATCGACTGCGACTTCGAGCGCACCGGCGAGATCGGCGTCGCCACCGAGACCTACCAGGCGTGGGAACTGCGCGACTGGCACCGCGAGCTGACCGAGAAGGGCCTCGCCGACGGCATCGACTTCCTGGACGCCGACGCGGTGCGCGCCGAGGTGGACTCGCCCACCTTCGAGGCGGGCCTGTGGGACCGCACCGGCGTCGCCATGCTCCACCCGGCCAAGCTCGCCTGGGGACTCAAGCGGGCCTGCCTCGATCTCGGTGTGCGCGTGTACGAGCACACTCCCGCCCTGGACCTGCGCCCCTACGGCGCCGGGATGGCGGTCCGCACCCCGTACGGCGGGGTCCGCGCCCGCCGGGTCGCGCTGGCCACCAACATCTTCCCCAGCCTGCTGCGCCGGGTGCGTTCGTACACCGTCCCGGTCTACGACTACGCCCTGATGACCGAGCCGCTCGGCGCGGAGCGGCTCGCCTCGCTCGGCTGGCGGAACCGGCAGGGCCTGGGCGATTCGGCCAACCAGTTCCACTACTTCCGGCTCTCCGCCGACAACCGCGTCCTGTGGGGCGGCTACGACGCCGTCCACCACTACGGCGGCCGGGTGCGGGCCGAGTACGACGACCGCCCGGAGACGTACGCCAAGCTCGCCGGGCACTTCTTCACCTGCTTCCCGCAGCTGGAGGGCGTCCGCTTCACCCACGCCTGGGGCGGCGCGATCGACACCTGCTCCCGCTTCTCCGCGTTCTTCGGCACCGCCCACCGGGGAAAGGTGGCGTACGCGGCCGGGTACACCGGGCTCGGTGTCGGCGCCACCCGCTTCGGCGCCGATGTGATGCTGGACCTGCTGGACGGCGAGGACACCGAGCGGACCCGGCTGGAGATGGTCCGCAGGAAGCCGCTGCCGTTCCCGCCCGAGCCCTTCGCCTGGACCGGCATCGCCCTCACCAAGTGGTCCCTGGCCCGCGCGGACGCCCGCGCCGGGCACCGCAACCTGTGGCTGCGCACGATGGACCGGCTGGGGCTGGGCTTCGACAGCTGACGCCTTCCCGCCGGGCCCACCGTCGCCGACGGCGTGATCCGGATCACTCGAAAGGGGAGCCCGGACCCGCGTAATGACCCCCGGCCGACCTCCCTCTCCTTGGTGACGCGCCCGCGTCCACGACGGAGAGGGAGGTCCCGGCATGAGTGGGGCGAAGACGGCGGTCGAGTGGCTCGCATCGGTCGCACCGGACCCGGACGCCTGCCGCTGGGAGTGGGAACGCAGTCCCCTCGGGGTCGCGCTGCTCCCGGCGGGCCGCGCCTGGGACGTGCTGATCCTGCCGGGCGGCCTCGGCTATCCCACGCTCGACGTGCTGACCCGGGTGCTCGACCGGCCCGGCCCGGTGCTGGTGGACTTCGGGGACAACCGGGTCGGCTTCTTCGTACCCCCCGGCACCGCCGCCCGCTGGCTCGGCACCGGCATCCGCACGGCGGGGCCCGGCACCTGGATCGTCGTGCCGTACCCCGGCCGCGCCACCCAGGGCGTGCGCTGGCTCATCCCGCCCGACGGCTCCGGCACCCTCACCGACCCGGCGCTGCTGGAACTGGCGATGCACGAGGCGGCGGCGGGGCCGACGGGGGAGGGCCACGGCTAGCGCCGGGCTCCGGCGGAGGGGCGATGCGGCGCCCGGCGGGTGACGCGGTGCCTGGCGGGCGACGTGGCGCTTGGCGGGGGGCGGCGCGCCGTCCGGCGGGCGGTTCCGGGTGTCCGGAACCTTGACAACCGAATTGGTCTGGACCAAATTGAGGACGCTCCGTCGAAGGAAGCTCAACAGAACGACGCTCCACCGAAGGACGCTCCACCCCTCCAACTCCCCAGACACCGGAGGCACTTGTGGACCCCTCCCGACGCGCCGGACGCCCCAGATCCGTCCTCGCCCTGTTCACGGCCGCGCTGCTGGCCGTGCCGGGGCTGACCGCGCTCTCGTCGGCCGCCCACGCGGCCGACGCCGACCTCGCCCGCAACGGCGGTTTCGAGTCCGGCCTCGACGGCTGGACCTGCACGGCCGGGAAGACGGTGAACTCACCCGTGCACAGCGGGACTTCCGCCCTCCAGGCCACCCCGGCGGGCAGCGACAACGCCCAGTGTGCGCAGACGGTGAGCGTCCAGCCGAACGCCACGTACACCCTGTCCGCCTGGGTGCGCGGCTCCTACGTCTACCTCGGCGCCAACGGCACCGGCACCACCGACGTCTCCACCTGGACCCAGTCGGCCCCCGACTGGCAGAAGCTGACCACCACCTTCACCACCGGCGCCGCCACCTCCAAGGTGACCGTCTACACCCACGGCTGGTACGGCACCGGCGCCTACTACGCCGACGACCTCACCCTCGTGGGACCCGCCGGAAGCGGTGGCGGAGGCGGCACCGGGCAGGCGCCCGCCGCCCCGGCCGGGCTCAAGGCCGGTACGGTCACGTCCAGTTCGGTCGCCCTGTCCTGGAACGCGGTGAGCGGCGCCACCGGGTACGCCGTCTACCGCGACGGTGCCAAGGTCCAGACGGTGACCGGGACTTCGGCCACCGTGACCGGACTCTCGCCCGCCACCTCGTACGGCTTCCAGGTCACCGCCTCCAACGCGAGCGGGGAATCGGCGCGTTCGGCCACCGTCTCGGCGACCACCGCGTCCGGCGGGGGCGGCGGGGGTGGCGGGACCGGCGGGGGCGCGCTGCCCGCGCACGCGCTCGTCGGCTATCTGCACGCCACCTTCGCCAACGGCTCCGGCTACACCCGGCTCGCCGACGTGCCCGACAGCTGGGACGTCATCGACCTGGCCTTCGGCGAGCCCACCTCGGTGACCTCCGGAGACATCCGCTTCAACCGCTGCCCGGTCTCCGAGTGCCCCAACGTGGAGAGCGACGCCGACTTCAAGGCGGCGGTCAAGGCCAAGCAGGCGGCCGGGAAGAAGGTGCTGATCTCCATCGGCGGCGCCAACGGGCAGGTTCAGCTGACCAGTTCGGCTGCCCGCGACACCTTCGTCTCCTCCGTCTCGAAGATCATCGACACCTACGGGCTCGACGGCCTCGACATCGACTTCGAGGGCCACTCGCTCTCCCTGAACGCCGGCGACACGGACTTCAGGAACCCGACCACGCCCGTGATCGTCAACCTGATCTCCGCGCTGAAGACCCTCAAGGCCAAGTACGGCAGCGGGTTCGTGCTCACGATGGCCCCGGAGACCTTCTTCGTGCAGAACGGCTACCAGTTCTACGGCAGCGGCAAGTGGGGCGGCCAAGACCCGCGCTGCGGCGCCTATCTCCCGGTGATTTACGCGCTGCGGGACGCGTTGACCCTGCTGCACGTCCAGGACTACAACTCCGGTCCGATCATGGGCCTGGACAACCAGTACCACTCGATGGGCGGCGCGGACTTCCACATCGCCATGACCGACATGCTCCTCACCGGCTTCCCGGTGGCCGGTGACACGGGCAACGTCTTCCCCGCGCTCCGCCCCGACCAGGTCGCCATCGGCATGCCCGCCTCGGTCAACGCGGGCAACGGCTACGTCGCCCCCGGCGAGGTCACCAAGGCCCTCGACTGCCTCACGAAGCGGACGAACTGCGGTTCCTACGCGACCCACGGGACGTGGCCGGGTCTGCGGGGTCTGATGACGTGGTCGGTGAACTGGGACCGCTTCTCCAACTGGGAGTTCCAGCGGACGTTCGACGGCTACTTCGGGTGAGTCCGGCCGGACCGTTCGGTGCGGCGGGGCGTCGTACGCCCGGTACCAGGGACAGCGCGGTCAGCAGCACGGTGGACAGACACCAGGCGGCCACCACGTCCAGCGGCCAGTGCCAGCCGCGCCGCACCAGGCCGAAGGAGACGGCCGCGACCAGGAGCACCGCCACGGCGGTGACCGTACGGCGGGCGGCGGCCGTCCGCAGCAGCGGGAGGAGGACCAGGGCCGCCGACCCGTACGCCACGGCGGCCGTGGCCGTGTGACCGGAGGGGAAGTAGCCGGTGGCCGGGGGCACCACGGGGGTCCCCGGCCGGTCGGTCCACACCTTCAGCGGCACCACGAACGCCGGGACCAGCGCCATCACCCCGGCCGCCGCGACCGGCGGCAGCCACCACCGCGCCACGCCGAGACCCCGGCCGCGCCACGCGGCGCGGGCGAGGGCCAGGACGAGGACGGGCACGGCGACCTGGACGTTGCCGAGGTCCGCGAGGAGTTCGGCGGGGCGGTCGGGGTGGACCAGCGCCCGGCTGAGGCGGGCGTCCGCGCCGAGCAGCGGGCCGTGTGTCAGCACCTGCCAGGTGATCAGGGCGAACAGCACGGCCGGGACGATGAGCAGCGCGGCGACGGAGATCCGTACGAACCGCTCGGGGCGGGCTGATGTCGGCACGGGACCCAGCTTCGCAGGTCCGCCGATCAGGAAGGGAGAAGGAGGTCGGCCACCCCGGAACAGGGGGGGGTGGTTCCGAGGTGGCCGTCCGGACCGGAACGTCGCGCGCCCCGGGGGGTTTGGGGCGGCGACCGTCCGATCGGTGAGGAGATCCCGGAGCCGTCAGGCCCCGGATGTGTGCGCGAGGGCACGAACCAGACCGAAGCTGGGGAAAGCCGCGGTCAGAGACCGCCCACAGTCCCCTGTGGGCGGGGTGTATCTCTCATCTGAGGAGAACCTACGGCAGCCCGTGCCGCTTGGGCAGCGGGTTCCGCATCCCGCCATCCACCCCCCACACCTTCTTCACACGGCCCGTCACGGGATTCCCACAGGGGTGCGAACGACCGCTCAGATGCGCGCCGGGCGGGGCCTCAGATGCGGGCGAAGGCCTGCTCGATGATGTCGAGACCCTCGTTCAGCAGGTCCTCGCCGATGACCAGCGGGGGCAGGAACCGCAGCACATTGCCGTAGGTGCCGCAGGTCAGGACCAGCAGGCCCTCCTGGTGGCACGCCTTGGCGAGCGCGGCCGTCGCCTCGGGGGCCGGCTCCTTGGTCGTACGGTCCTTCACCAGCTCGATGGCGATCATCGCGCCGCGCCCGCGCACGTCCCCGATGACGTCGTACTTCTCCGCCATCGCGGTGAGGCGGGCCTTCATAACCGCCTCGATGTTCTTCGCCCGCGCGTTGAGGTCCTGCTCCTTCATCGTCTCGATGGCGCCGAGCGCGCCCGCGCAGGCCACCGGGTTGCCGCCGTAGGTGCCGCCGAGGCCGCCCGCGTGCGCGGCGTCCATGATCTCGGCGCGGCCGGTGACAGCGGCCAGCGGCAGACCACCGGCGATGCCCTTCGCGGTGGTGATCAGGTCCGGGACGATGCCCTCGTCCTCACAGGCGAACCACTGGCCGGTACGGCAGAAACCGGACTGGATCTCGTCCGCGACGAACACGATGCCGTTGTCGGCGGCGAACTCCCGGATCGCGGGCAGGAAGCCCTTGGCGGGCTCGATGAAGCCGCCCTCGCCGAGCAGCGGCTCGATGATGATCGCGGCCACGTTGTCCGCGCCGACCTGCTTGGAGATCTGGTCGATGGCCTGCTTCGCGGCCTCCGGCCCGGCGTTCTCCGCACCCGTCGGCCAGCGGTAGCCGTAGGCCACCGGCACCCGGTACACCTCGGGCGCGAACGGCCCGAAACCGTTCTTGTACGGCATGTTCTTCGAGGTCAGCGCCATCGTCAGGTTGGTACGGCCGTGGTAGCCGTGGTCGAACACGACGACCGCCTGGCGCTTGGTGTACGCCCGCGCGATCTTGACCGCGTTCTCCACCGCCTCGGCGCCCGAGTTGAACAGCGCGGACTTCTTCGCGTGGTCGCCCGGCGTCAGCTCGGCCAGCGCCTCGGCGACGGCCACGTAGCCCTCGTAGGGGGTGACCATGAAGCAGGTGTGGGTGAAGTCGGCCAGCTGGGCGGTCGCCCGGCGCACCACGGCCTCGGCGGAGGCGCCCACCGAGGTCACGGCGATGCCGGAGCCGAAGTCGATGAAGCTGTTGCCGTCCACGTCCTCGATCACACCGCCACCGGCGCGCGAGACGAACACCGGCAGCGTGGACCCCACACCCTGCGCCACCACAGCGCTGCGGCGGGCCTGCAGCTCCTGCGACTTCGGGCCGGGAATGGCGGTGACGACGCGGCGCTCCTGCGGAAGTGCGGTCATGGGGGGGCTCCCTGATGTTCTTGCGTACGGGGGGGTGGGGCGGGGCTGGCGCCCGCGGGGGTGGGGCTGGGGCTGGGTGTTCGGTGCGGGGTGCGAAATTCGTGGTGCGGGTATTGGGTTCGGGGCGCGAGGGTTCGGGGTGCGGGCGTCCCGTCACCGGTCTTCCCGGAAAGCGGCTTCTCTCGGACGCTCTTCTCTTTCCCCGCAGGCTAGAGCCGCACCGGCCGAGCGGGCATGCTCCATGTGGGCGTTGTCAGGAGACACCCTTGTCCGCCGTGGACATACCACTCCATGACACTCCACCCACCGCCCGGCCGCCCCTCGGCCGCGCGAACGGTGAACTCCCTTGTTCGGGGCGTTAGATTGGCACGCTGATGACGGACGGAACTGCTGCGCGGGGGTCTGGGGACATGGAGAGCGACGGGACGCGGGACGCACGCGGCACGCGACAGCCCGGCGTACCCCGGCCGACCACACCGCCGAGTGGCCCGGCCCTGCCGACATCCGGGGCAGCGGCGTACCCGCCCGCACCGCCGCTCCCGCCCCGCCCCGCCCACCTGCCCGGAGCCGGTCGGGTGGAGGCGCCGGACTCCAGGTCCGGCGGCCTGCTGGGCTGGCTGCGCACCCCCCGGGCCGACGCCCAGCCGGGGCTGTGGCGCTTCGGATACCGCCCCCGCCCCGAGGACGCGCCCGACCGGGTCCCCGACCGTGCCCTGCTGACCGGGGCGGGCGGGGCGCTCGCCGCCGCCCTCCTCGTGTGGTCGCTGTGGGCCAACGACCTCGTGCCGCACAAGAACATCCTGCTGGAACTGGTGACGCCGTCGGACTGGTGGGGCCTCGGCGCCCACCCCCCCCAGGCGGCGCTGACGGCACGCACCCTCTACGACAGCCTCTTCGCCACCCTCGTCCTCTACTACTGCGGCCGGATCGGCAACTGGAAGGAAGTCGCGCAGCGGTACATCGTCAGCCGCCCGCAGCCCTCCCGCGCCCTCCGGGCCGCCGTGATCGGCGCGCTGATCGCCTGGCTGGTCGTCTGGCGCGAAGTGCTCCCCTATGAGGGACTCGCCGTGAACCTGCTCCCCTCGAACTGGTTCTACGGAGCCACCACCGAGGACGTAGTCCAGCGCATTCGCGTACTCAACACGGTGCTCACCCTGCTGGTGCTGTGGCCGTTCGCCGTGCTGGGCGGCTGGCGGAGCCTGCTCGGCGGTCGGCGCCGGACGGAGCCCGCGGACGCGCCCGCGCGGGAGAGCGAGACCGCGACCCCGGCCGACTGGCCCGAGCTGCGCTCCCACGGTCAGCACGCCGTCGCCGACCGGCTGGCGGAAGAGGCGGGCGCCGGACGGATGAACGACGTGGACTACGCCCGTATCCGCCGGGCCTGGGCCTCCGTCACCGCCGACCCCGCGCGCCTGGACGCGTTCACCTCGTCCGTGCTCCGGGAGGGCGCACTGGCCTGCGCGCATCCATCTGGGCAGCGGGACCTGCCGGGCCGTGCGGCGGTGCACGACCTGCTGGTCTCGCAGGTGCGCGTCGGCCGGTACGCGGACGACGAACGCAACCCGGCCGCA
Organism: Streptomyces corallincola; assembly: GCF_019104725.1. Lineage (GTDB taxonomy): Bacteria > Actinomycetota > Actinomycetes > Streptomycetales > Streptomycetaceae > Streptomyces > Streptomyces corallincola. The sequence continues at coordinate 238,464 of NZ_JAHRXF010000003.1, forward strand.
CGCCGCGGCGTGGGCGCCGCCGTTGACCCCGGCACGCTGGGCACCTCCCTGCTGGCCGTCGGGCCGTCCGGGTCGGGCAAGACCGAGCGCCTCGTACGGCCCGTCACCGAGTCCCTGGCCCTCCAGGCGCTGGCCGGAGAGGCGGCTCTGGTCGTGGTCTCCTCCGCCGGAACCCCGCTCGGCGCCGACCACGCCTACGACGTGGTGGTACGCCCCGGCGACCAGGAATCGGTGTACGACCTGGACCTGTACGGCGGTACCGACGACCCGGACGAGGCCGCGGCCCAGCTGGCGGAAGCCCTGGTGGGTGACCTGGGCGAGGTGGACCTGCGCCGAGCGGGGGCCGTGCTCGCCCAGTTGCTGGGACCCTTCCGGGCCGCCCGGAGCCGGTTCCCCTCCGTGGCGGAGCTGCGCGGCCTCCTGGACGGGGCACCGGCCCTGCTCGACGGGCTGAGGGCGGAACTCGACCCCGGAACGTATCCGGCGCTGCACCGTGAACTCGACGCGCGGGCCCGGCAGGCCGGGATTCCGGGCGATCCGGGGATCGTCCTCGCGGACCGGATCGCCTGCCTCGACCGCCCGGCCTTCGCCGGCTTCTTCGACACCTCGCCCGCCGCCCGGCCCTTCACTCTGCGCTCGCTCGACCATCCGCTGCGGGTCCGGGTCGATCTGCCCGACCGAGCGCATCCGGAGGCGGCGCGACTGCTTACGCGGCTGCTGCTCGTCCAGTTCACGGCCGCCATGACGGCCCGCAGGGACCGGTCGCTGTTCGCGTGCCTCGTCGTGGACGACGCCACCCAGGCGGTCACCGCCGGGTCCGTACGCGCGCTGCGCGGGCTGCGGCAGAACAACGCCGGTGTCGTCCTGAACCTCCGGGCTCTCGCGGACGTTCCCGAGCCGCTGCGCCAGCCGCTGCTGGCCTCGGTCGGCTGTCACGCCGCCTTCTCCGGCGTCACCACCTGGGAGGGTGCCCTCTTCGCCCAGGTGTGGGGCACCGAGTGGGTCGAGACCACGGAGGTCGCCAAACACACGGTGTTCGCCGACCGGCCGCTGACGCGGATGATCCACGCGGTACGGAAACTGGGCACCGGCAAGGCGGTCACCACGGACGCCGTGACGGTGCGGAAGGTCGAACGCGAGCGCTGGTCCGCCTCCGAGCTTGCTCACGGGGTGCCGCCGGGGCATGCGGTGCTGTCGTTGACGTCGGTGCGGGGGGAGCACGCTCCGCCGTTGTTGGTGGATCTGCGGGGGTGAGGTGAGGGGGGTGTGACGGTGAGGCAGAATTCGGGTGGGCCGTTCATACGCGGCGGCCAAATACCCGTCCCGGCGCAGTCCGGTCAGTCGCACCAGAAGGCCCCATGCCCCCGACACTCGCCTCGCTCGTCCACCACTCCGCGCTGAAGCTGACCGTGCGGGCGGGGGAGGGGCGGCTGGACGTGCCGGTGCGGTGGGCGCATGTCAGCGAGCTGCCCGACCCGGTGCCGTACATGGAGGGCGGGGAGCTGCTGCTGATCACCGCGCTCAAGCTGGACGCCGACGACCCGGACGTCATGCGGCGGTACGTGAAGCGGCTGGCCGGAGCCGGAGTGGTGGGCCTCGGCTTCGCGGTCGGTGTCAACTACGACGAGGTCCCGGAGGCACTGGTGCGCGCGGCCGAGGACGCCGGGCTGCCGCTGCTGGAGGTCCCCCGCCGCACCCCCTTCCTCGCCATCAGCAAGGCCGTCTCGGCCGCCATCGCCGCCGACCAGTACCGCGCCGTCACCGCCGGGTTCGCCGCCCAGCGCGAGCTGACCCGGCAGACCCTCGGCGCCGGCCCCGAAGGACTCCTCACCGCCCTCGCCGCCCAGGTCAACGGCTGGGCCGCGCTCTACGACGCCTCCGGCACCGTCGTGGCCGCCGCCCCCGAGTGGGCCGCCCGCCGCGCCGCCCGCCTCACCGGCGACGTCGAGCGGCTGCGCGAACGCCCCGCCCCCGCCTCCTCCGTCGTCGCCGACCCCGACCTCACCGACGCCGCCGCCGACGACCGCGTCGAGCTCCACTCCCTCGGCACCGGCCGCCGCCCCCGCGCCGCCCTCGCCGTCGGCACCGCGGCCGCCCTCGGCACCGCCGAGCGCTACGCCGTGCACTCCGCCATCGCCCTGCTCACCCTCACCACCGAACGCAGCCGCTCCCTCCAGGACGCCGAACAGCGCGTCGGCGCGGCCGTCCTGCGCATGCTGCTCGCCGGGGAACCCGACCACGCCCGCGCGGTCGCCGGGGACCTGTACGGCGGCCTCCTCGACGCGCCGTTCCGGCTGATCGTCGCCGAACCGCCCTCCGGGCCCGCCGCGCGCGAGCGGACGGCGGACGCCGGTACGGAGGCGCTGGACGCGCTCGCGGAGGCCGTGGAGTCGGCCGCCGCGCGCGCCGGGGAGGCCGTCCTCGTCGTGGCCGAGGCGGACCGGCTGATGGTGCTGGCCGCCGACGGCGGCGCCGCCGTGGCCGCCTGCGAGGCCCACGCGGCGGCGCTGGAGGCCCGCCGCACCGGCCCCGACCAGCAGCAGTCCGCCGGGGACGAGGGCGCGCTGATCGCCGGGATGTCCGGCCCGAGCGGCCCGATCGCCGCCGCGGCCGCCTACAAGCAGGCCGAACAGGCGCTGTCCGTGGCCCGGCGGCGCGGCCGGGTCCTGGTCGAGCACGAGCGGCTCGCGGCGGGCTCCGTGCTGCCGCTGCTGGCCGACGACGCGGTCAGGGCGTTCGCCGACGGTCTGCTGCGGGCGCTGCGCGAACACGACGCGACCGGCCGCGGCGACCTCGTCGCCTCGCTGCGCGCCTGGCTCTCCCGGCACGGCCAGTGGGACGCCGCCGCCGCCGACCTCGGCGTCCACCGCCACACCCTGCGCTACCGCATGCGCCGCGTCGAGGAGATCCTCGGCCGCTCCCTCGACGACCCGGACGCCCGCATGGAACTCTGGCTCGCCCTGAAGGCCACGTCCCCCGAGTAGGCCGCCCCACGCCGTCGGTCCCCGGTCCCCGGTCCCCGGGCGGGCGACGCCCGACCCGACCTCGCCATTCCGTAGCAACGCCCCCGCCCACCCGTACGTCCCGGACAAGCCCGCCCCGCACCTCCCCGCCCTACCGTGGGGGAGGAAGACGTACGGACCGTACGGACATCGACGCGGAAGGGCGGGGAGCGCACATGCCCCAGGACAACTCTGTGGGGGCCGCCTTCTGGCTCGCCGGGCGACAGGCGGCCGGGGAGGGGTCCTTCGAGGTCACCTCCCCGTGGGACGGACGGCCGGTGGGCCGGGTGTCGGTGCCGACGGACGCCCAGGTCGAGGAGGCCGTGGCCGCCGCGTACGCCGTACGGGACGAGTTCGCCGCGACCCCGGCGCACGTGCGTGCCGCCGCCCTGGACCACGTGGCCGAGCGGCTGGCCGAGCGCACCGAGGAGATCGCGCTGCTGATCTCCGCCGAGAACGGCAAGCCGGTGAAGTGGGCGCGCGGCGAGGTCGGCCGGGCGGTCTCCGTGTTCCGGTTCGCCTCCGAGGAGGCCCGCCGGTTCAACGGCGGCGAGGCGCAGCGGCTGGACACCGACGCGGGCGGCCAGGGACGGCTGGCGCTGACCCGGCGCTTCCCCAAGGGTGTCGTGCTGGGCATCGCCCCCTTCAACTTCCCGCTGAACCTGTGCGCGCACAAGGTCGCCCCGGCCGTCGCCGCCGGTGTGCCGATCATCCTCAAGCCCGCCCCGGCCACCCCGCTGTCCGCGCTGGTCCTGGGCGAGCTGCTGGCCGAGACCGACCTGCCCGCCGGTTCCTGGTCGGTGCTGCCGGTCGCCAACGAGCGCATGCCCGCGCTGGTCCAGGACGAGCGCCTGCCGGTGATCTCCTTCACCGGCTCCGAGAAGGTCGGTTACGCGATCATGGACAGCGTGCCGCGCAAGCACTGCACGCTGGAGCTGGGCGGCAACGGCGCGGCCGTGGTCCTCGGGGACTACGCCTCCGACGCGGACCTCGACTGGGCGGCGACCCGCATCGCCACCTTCTCCAACTACCAGGGCGGCCAGTCCTGCATCTCCGTGCAGCGGGTCATCGCCGACACCGCCGTGTACGACCGCCTGCTGCCCCGTATCGTCGCCGCCGTCGAGGCACAGGTCACCGGTGACCCCTCCGACGCGGCCACCGACGTCGGCCCGCTGGTCAGCGAGGACGCCGCCCGGCGCGTCGAGTCCTGGGTGGACGAGGCGGTCGTGGCCGGTGCCACGCTCCTCACCGGCGGCAAGCGCGACGGCGCCTCCTACGCGCCGACCGTCCTCACCGGCGTGCCCGCCGACACCACCCTCGCCCGCGAGGAGGTCTTCGGCCCCGTCCTGACCGTGACGCGGGTGGACGGCGAGGCCGAGGCGTTCGCCGCCGTCAACGACTCCAAGTACGGCCTCCAGGCGGGCGTCTTCACCCACGACGTCCAGGCCGCCTTCCGCGCCCACCGCGCGCTGGAGGTCGGCGGCGTGGTCGTCGGCGACGTCCCCTCCTACCGTGCCGACCAGATGCCGTACGGCGGTGCCAAGCAGTCCGGCGTCGGCCGCGAGGGCGTGCGGTACGCGATGGACGACTACACCTACGAGCGCGTCCTGGTCCTCACCGGTCTCGCGCTGTAGCCCACGGGGAGCCCGGCACCCCAGAACGACGGCCCGCGCCGCCCCTCGCAGGAGGGCGTGGCGCGGGCCGTCGCCGTGCGGGTCAGCAGTACTTGGCGCTGCCGTCGCGCGAGGTCCAGGAGCAGGAGTCCACCTTGGAACCGCTGGACCTGGTCAGCGTCGCGGTGTCCCGGTCGTTGTTCCAGACGTAGGCGCGGCGGCCCTGGTACTTGTCGGACGAGGTGTCGCGGCCCGAACCGGTGTGGATCTTCATGTACTTGTGGGCGCCGATGGTGACATTCGGGAACGTGTACCGGTGGTTGGAGGCGTCCTTCAGCACCCAGCCCCTCAGCGAGACCGACGAACCGGCGGTGTTCCGGATCTGCACCCACTCGCCGTTCAGGCTGGAGTTGGAGCGGGTGTCGGAGCCGGGGCTGTCGAACCAGACGCGGTAGATCTGGACCCCGCCGGAGGCGGCCTGGGCCGGGGCGGCGGAGAGCAGCGTGGCGGAGAGCAGGGCGGCACCCGCGAGAGCGGGCAGGGCGGCGCGCAGACGCACAGCGGACATCAGGAGATCCCCCCAGGATCAAGGAACGCACGACGGGTGGGACGTGCGTGGTGAGACACCGTGGGCCCGGCGGTCGCGGCCCGAAGTGAAGTGGTATCACAGGATCTTCACTTGAGTTTCACGAACGGGAAACAGGGGTGTGCGGGAACCGTCCCGGTCACGTCCGGCACCCGCCCCGCCCGCCCGGACCACCCCGCCCGACCCCGCCGACACCCCCGCGAGGGACGCCGTGTCCGTGTCGCCGGGCCGGGCGGCCACAATGGGGGGATGACCGACAGTCCCGCCCGTCCCGCGCCCCTCGCAGACCCGCACCTCGCGTACGACCCATACGCCGGTGGCGGCCCGAAGGACGTGGTGATCCTCGGTTCCACCGGGTCCATCGGAACCCAGGCCATCGACCTCGTGCTGCGCAACCCCGGCCGCTTCCGGGTCACCGCCCTGTCCGCCCACGGCAGCCGTACCGACCTCCTCGCCGAGCAGGCGCACCGGCTCCGGGTACGGACCGTGGCCGTCGCCCGCGAGGACGCCGTACCCGCGCTGCGCGAGGCGCTGGCCGCCCGGTACGGCGCGGGGGAGCCGCTGCCCGAACTGCTCGCCGGACCGGACGCCGCCGCACAGGTGGCCGCCTCCGCCTGCCACACCGTGCTCAACGGCATCACCGGCTCCATCGGCCTCGCGCCCACCCTGGCCGCGCTGGGGGCGGGCCGCACCCTCGCCCTCGCCAACAAGGAGTCGCTGATCGTCGGCGGCCCGCTGGTGAAGGCGCTGGCCAAGCCCGGCCAGATCATCCCGGTGGACTCCGAGCACGCCGCGCTGTTCCAGGCACTGGCCGCCGGTACCCGCGCGGACGTGCGCAAGCTGGTCGTCACCGCGTCCGGCGGCCCGTTCCGCGGCCGGACCCGCGCCCAACTCGCCGACGTCACCGTCGAGGACGCCCTCGCCCACCCCACCTGGGCGATGGGCCCGGTCATCACGATCAACTCCGCGACCCTGGTCAACAAGGGCCTGGAGGTCATCGAGGCGCACCTGCTGTACGACATCCCGTTCGAACAGATCGAGGTCGTCGTCCACCCGCAGTCCTACGTGCACTCGATGGTGGAGTTCACCGACGGCACCACGATCGCCCAGGCCACGCCCCCCGACATGGGCGGGCCGATCGCCGTCGGTCTGGGCTGGCCCGAACGGGTGCCGGACGCCGCGCCCTCCTTCGACTGGAGCAAGGCGTCCACCTGGGAGTTCTTCCCCCTCGACAACGAGGCGTTCCCCTCCGTGGACCTCGCCCGGCATGTGGGGCGGCTCGCGGGCACCGCTCCGGCGGTGTTCAATGCCGCCAACGAGGAGTGCGTCGAGGCGTTCCGCGGCGGCGCGCTGCCCTTCAACGGAATCATGGAGACCGTCACCCGTGTCGTGGAGGAACACGGCACACCGGCGCCGGGAACTTCGCTCACCGTGTCGGACGTCCTCGAAGCGGAGACCTGGGCGCGGGCCCGGTCACGCGAACTGACCCACCGGAGCGCGGAGGCGCGTGCATGACGACCCTGATGTTCATCCTCGGCATAGTGGTGTTCGCGTTCGGTCTGCTCGTCTCGATCGCGTGGCACGAGCTGGGGCACCTGTCCACGGCCAAGCTGTTCGGCATCCGGGTGCCGCAGTACATGGTGGGCTTCGGCCCCACCGTGTGGTCGCGGAGGAAGGGCGACACCGAGTACGGCGTCAAGGCCATCCCGCTCGGCGGCTACATCCGCATGATCGGCATGTTCCCGCCGGACGACGCGGGCCGGATCTCCGCCCGCTCCACCTCCCCGTGGCGCGGCATGATCGAGGACGCCCGCTCGGCGGCGTACGAGGAACTCCAGCCCGGTGACGAGACGCGGATGTTCTACACGCGCAGGCCGTGGAAGCGCGTCATCGTCATGTTCGCCGGACCCTTCATGAACCTGGTGCTGGCCGTCGCGCTGTTCCTGGTCGGCCTGATGGGCTTCGGCATCCAGCAGCAGACCACCACCGTCGCCTCGGTCTCCAAGTGCGTCATCGCGCAGGCCCAGAACCGCGACACCTGCCGCGCCTCCGACCCCGCCTCCCCGGCCGCGGCCGCCGGGATGCGCAACGGCGACAGGATCGTCTCCTTCGACGGGCACCGCACCGCCGAGTGGAACACCCTCTCCGACCTGATCCGGGACAGCGCGGGCAGGACCGTCCCGATCGTGGTCGAGCGCGAGGGCAAGGACGTCACCCTCACCGCGAGGATCGCCACCAACCAGGTCGCCAAGAAGGACTCCAGCGGCACCTACGTCCAGGGCCAGTACGTGAAGGCGGGCTTCCTCGGCTTCAGCGCCGCCCAGCAGGTCGAGCAGCTCGGCTTCGGCCAGTCCGTGACCTGGATGACCGACCGGGTCGGGGACGCCGTGGACTCCCTGGCCGCGCTGCCCGGCAAGATTCCCGCCCTGTGGAACGCCGCCTTCGACAACGGCCCCCGCGAGGCGGACTCCCCGGTCGGCATCGTCGGCGCCGCCCGCATCACCGGTGACATCGCCACCCTGCACATCCCCGCCTCGCAGCAGGTGGCGATGTTCGTGATGCTGCTCGCCGGGTTCAACCTCTCGCTGTTCCTGTTCAACATGCTCCCGCTGCTCCCGCTGGACGGCGGGCACATCGCGGGCGCCCTGTGGGAGGCGCTGCGGCGCAACCTCGCCCGCGTGCTGCGCCGCCCGGACCCCGGACCCTTCGACGTGGCCAAGCTGATGCCGGCGGCGTACGTGGTGGCCGGGATCTTCGTCTGCTTCACCGTGCTGGTGCTCATCGCGGACGTCGTCAACCCGGTGAAGATCTCCTAGCCGCACTCCGTTCACGACGGCGGACCTCCAGGTTCACGACAGCAGCCCTTCAGGTTCACGACAGTGATGTCCGGCGGCCCGGTACCCCGTGTACCGGGCCGCCATCCATCGGGTGGGTCTGCCGGGTGGGAGGTGCCCGCGCCGGGGACGGTGCCGTAATCTCGAAGCCTGGAGCCCGCCGTTCACGGGACCGGATTCCTGACTTCACGACTTGGGGTTGCACAGCAGATGACTGCGATTTCTCTCGGCATGCCGTCCGTTCCGACCAAGCTCGCCGAGCGCCGGAAAAGCCGGCAGATCCAGGTCGGCACGGTCGCGGTCGGCGGGGACGCGCCCGTCTCGGTCCAGTCGATGACGACCACCCGCACCTCCGACATCGGGGCCACCCTCCAGCAGATCGCGGAACTGACCGCCTCCGGCTGCCAGATCGTCCGCGTGGCCTGCCCCACCCAGGACGACGCCGACGCGCTGCCCACCATCGCCCGCAAGTCGCAGATCCCGGTGATCGCGGACATCCACTTCCAGCCGAAGTACGTCTTCGCGGCGATCGAGGCCGGGTGCGCGGCGGTGCGGGTGAATCCGGGCAACATCAAGCAGTTCGACGACAAGGTCCGCGAGATCGCCAAGGCCGCCAAGGACCACGGCACCCCGATCCGCATCGGCGTCAACGCCGGTTCGCTGGACCGGCGGCTGCTCCAGAAGTACGGCAAGGCCACCCCCGAGGCGCTGGTCGAGAGCGCGCTGTGGGAGGCGTCGCTGTTCGAGGAGCACGACTTCCGGGACATCAAGATCTCGGTCAAGCACAACGACCCGGTCGTCATGATCGAGGCGTACCGGCAGCTCGCGGAGGCGTGCGACTACCCGCTGCACCTCGGTGTCACCGAGGCCGGTCCCGCGTTCCAGGGCACCGTCAAGTCGGCGGTCGCGTTCGGCGCGCTGCTCTCCCAGGGCATCGGCGACACCATCCGCGTCTCCCTCTCCGCGCCGCCGGTGGAGGAGATCAAGGTCGGCATCCAGATCCTGGAGTCGCTGAACCTGCGCCAGCGCGGCCTGGAGATCGTGTCCTGCCCCTCCTGCGGGCGGGCCCAGGTGGACGTCTACAAGCTGGCCGAAGAGGTCACCGCCGGGCTCACCGGCATGGAGGTCCCGCTGCGCGTCGCCGTCATGGGCTGCGTCGTCAACGGCCCCGGCGAGGCCCGCGAGGCCGACCTCGGAGTCGCTTCCGGCAACGGCAAGGGCCAGATCTTCGTCAAGGGCGAGGTCATCAAGACCGTCCCCGAGTCCAAGATCGTGGAGACCCTCATCGAGGAGGCCATGAAGCTGGCCGAGCAGATGGAGGCCGACGGCACCGCCTCCGGCGAGCCCTCGGTGTCCGTCGCGGGCTGACCCCCCCCGGGACTGTGTACGTCGTCACAGGGCGCCGCTTCCCGAGCGGCGCCCTCGCGCGTCCCCACCCCTTCCCCGCCCCGTCCCCGGTCCGCCCCCAACTCGGAACCCCGCCCCGGAATCCGACCCGGAGCCCTCGTCCCCGTACCCCGGAGGACACCACTCCCGCCCCCGTCGGCCCACCCCTCACGCGGAGCGGCACCGGATGATTCCGGCGGGTACAGTGCGGAGATCAGCAGACCTGAGGTGAGGCCCCGCCCTTGTTGACCCAGACGACCTCCAGGGTCCTCGAACCGAGCGACCTGGACGCCGCGCTCGCCGTCCTCGACCGCGAGCCCGTCGCCAACGCCTTCGTCACGTCCCGCGTCCGGGTCGCCGGACTCGACCCCTGGCGGCTCGGCGGCGAGATGTGGGGCTGGTACGAGGACGGCATGCTCACCTCGCTCTGCTACGCGGGCGCCAACCTCGTGCCCATCTGCGCCACCACCCGCGCCGTCCGCGCCTTCGCCGACCGCGCCCGCCGGGCCGGACGCCGCTGCTCCTCCATCGTCGGCCCCGCCGGACCCACCGCCGAACTCTGGCGCCTGCTGGAACCCCACTGGGGCCCCGCCCGCGAGGTCCGCGCCCGGCAGCCCCTGATGGTCACCGAGCGCATGCCCGCCGACATCGCCCCCGATCCGTACGTCCGGCGCATCCGCAAGGACGAGATGGAGACGATCATGCCCGCGTGCGTGGCGATGTTCACCGAGGAGGTCGGCGTCTCCCCGCTCGCCGGTGACGGCGGACTGCTCTACCAGGCCCGCGTCGCCGAACTCGTCGGCTCCGGACGCTCCTTCGCCCGCCTCGACGAACACGGCAAGGTCGTCTTCAAGGCCGAGATCGGCGCCGCCACCCCCGACGCCTGCCAGATCCAGGGCGTCTGGGTCGCCCCCGAGTACCGGGGCCGCGGCCTCGCCGCCCCCGGCATGGCCGCCGTCCTGCGCTACGCCCTGGACGACATCGCCCCCGTGGTCAGCCTCTACGTCAACGACTTCAACACCGCCGCCCGGCGCACGTACCGCAGAGTGGGGTTCGAGGAAGTCGGCGCCTTCATGAGCATCCTGTTCTAGACACCGTTCGGGGCGGGCGCGCGCGGCTGCCCTGTACGCTCCGGACATGGACCTCGTGATCGGCCCCCTGGACTTGTCGGCCCATGTGGACGAGGCCCTGGCCGTCCAGGCCGTGGCCTTCGGGCTCGGCGCGGAGGAAGTCGCCGTCCGCCGCCAGATCGTGCAGCGCCACATGCAGTACCCCGGCGCCCGCGCCCTCGGCGCCACCGGCGACGGACGGCTGCTCGGCTTCGTCTACGGCATGCCCAACTCCCGGCTCCACTGGTGGTCCACGGTGGTCGAGCCGTATCTGCGGGCCGAGGGCAACGACGGCTGGCTGGACGACTCCTTCGTCATCACCGAACTGCACGTCCACCCCGCCCACCAGAACCGGGGCATCGGCCGCGCCCTCATCACCACCATCACCGGCGACGCCGCCGAACCCCGCTCGATCCTCTCCGCGATCGACACCGACAGCCCCGCCCGCGGCCTCTACCACTCCCTCGGCTACACCGACCTCGCCCGCGGGGTGCGCTTCCCGAGCGCCGCCAAGCCGTACGCCGTGATGGGCGCCCCCCTGCCGCTGCGCCACCGCTGACCCGAGGTCCGCCACGCACAATCGATTTCCGCCCCGGACGATGCCCCGGCTAACCTCCTAGCCATCACCCTCTCCGCCCGCGGCCGGGCCCGCGCGGGGAATCCACCGGCAGGAGTACGAGAACATGGCCAACGCACCGGTCCAGCGCATGTCCCAGTTGATGGTGAAGACGCTGCGCGACGACCCGGCGGACGCCGAGGTCCTCAGCCACAAGCTCCTGGTCCGCGCCGGGTACGTCCGCCGCACCGCCGCCGGTATCTGGTCCTGGCTGCCGCTCGGCAAGCGCGTCCTCGCCAACGTCGAACGCGTCGTCCGCGAGGAGATGGACGCCATCGGCGCCCAGGAGGTACTGCTCCCCGCGCTGCTGCCCCGCGAGCCCTACGACGCGACCGGCCGCTGGGACGAGTACGGCCAGGAACTCTTCCGGCTCAAGGACCGCAAGGGCGGCGACTACCTCCTCGGCCCCACCCACGAGGAGATCTTCACCCTGCTGGTCAAGGACCAGTGCACGTCCTACAAGGACCTGCCGGTCATCCTCTACCAGATCCAGAACAAGTTCCGCGACGAGGCCCGCCCCCGCGCCGGCATCCTGCGCGGCCGCGAGTTCCTGATGAAGGACTCGTACTCCTTCGACCTGGAGGACGAGGGCCTCGCCCAGTCCTACGCGCTGCACCGCCAGGCCTACCAGCGGGTCTTCGAGCGCCTCGGCCTCGACTACCGCATCTGCGCGGCCACCGCCGGTGCGATGGGCGGCTCCAAGTCCGAGGAGTTCCTCGCCCCCGCCGAGGCGGGCGAGGACACCTTCGCGGACTGCCCGAACTGCGACTTCGCCGCCAACACCGAGGCCGTCGGGTACGCCCTGACGCCCGTGGACGCCGCCGACGTGCCCGCGCTGGAGGAGATCCCCACCCCGGACACCCCCACCATCGAGACGCTCGCCGCCTCGCTCGGCGTCCCCGCCTCCGCCACGCTGAAGAACCTGCTGGTCAAGGTGGCCGGGGAGATCGTCGCCGTCGGCGTGCCCGGCGACCGCGAGGTGGACCTCGGCAAGGTCGAGGAGCACTTCGCGCCCGCCGCCGTCGAACTCGTCACCGCCGAGGACTTCACCGGCCGCCCCGACCTCGTACGCGGCTACGTCGGCCCGCAGGGCCTCGGCGAGAAGATCCGGTACATCGCGGACCCCCGGGTCGCCCCCGGCACCGCCTGGATCACCGGCGCCAACAAGGAGCACACGCACGCGAAGAACGTCGTCGCCGGACGCGACTTCGAGGTGGACGCGTACGTGGACGTCGTCGTCGTGGAGGAGGGCGACCCCTGCCCCCGCTGCGGCACCGGCCTGAAGTTGGACCGCGCCATCGAGATCGGGCACATCTTCCAGCTCGGCCGGAAGTACGCCGACGCCCTCAAGCTCGACGTGCTCGGCCAGAACGGCAAGCCCGTCCGCGTCACGATGGGCTCCTACGGCATCGGCGTCTCCCGCGCCGTCGCCGCGCTCGCCGAGCAGACCGCCGACGAGCAGGGCCTGTGCTGGCCCGCCGAGATCGCCCCGGCCGACGTGCACGTCGTCGCCGCGGGCAAGGCCCTGCAGACCGAACTCGCCCTCGACGTGTCCGGCAAGCTCGCCGCCGCCGGACTCCGCGTCCTCGTGGACGACCGCGCCGGTGTCTCGCCGGGCGTGAAGTTCACCGACTCCGAGCTGATCGGCGTCCCCAAGATCCTCGTCGCCGGACGCCGTGCCGCCGACGGCGTCCTGGAACTCAAGGACCGCCGGACCGGCGAGCGCGAGGAACTCTCCGTCGAGGAAGCGATCACCCGCCTGACGGCTCGCTGAGCCCCCGAGGAGCGACCCGGCCACCGCACCCCCGTACGGGAGGGCGGTGGCCGGAACTCCTACAGCCAGCCCGCGAACTCCAGCAGGAGCTCCGCGTCCTTCGGGCGCCCCACGCGCAGGGCCCGGACGCCCGACTCGACCGCGCGGAACAGCGTCCAGCCGCGCAGCCGGTCCATGTCCACCTCCAGCGAGTCCGCCAGCCGTTTGATCCGGCGGCGGGTGACGGCCGCGCCGGACGGGGTGGCGATCAGGTCCTCCACCCGGTCGCGGACCAGCCGCGCGAGGTCGAAGGCGCACTCACCGACCACCGGATCGGGCCCCACCGCCAGCCACGGCAGCCGCTCCCCGGACAGCACCTTGCTCTGCCGGAACGTGCCGTGCAGCAGCCGGGGTTCGCCCGGCACGCCGAGCAGCCCGTCACGGGCCGCCAGCGCGGCGGCGACCAGCGGCGCCGCCTCCGGCTCCGCCGCCGCACCGGCCCGCATCGCCTCCGCCTGCCGCCCGGTCCGCTCCGCCACCGTCTCGAACGCGTGCCCCGCCGGAGGCGCCACCCACAGCCTGCGCAGCGTCCCCGCCGCCTCCAGCAGCGCCTTCGCCTCCGGCAGCGACCGCACCGACACGTCCGGATGCAGCCGCTCCAGCAGCAGCACCCCGTCGGCCACGTCCTCGGCGGACCCCGGCTCCAGCAGCCGTACGGCGCCCAACCCGGCCCAGTGCGCCAGCGCCGCCCGCTCGCTGCCGGGCCGCGACCGCTCCGGGACCAGCTTCAGCACCGCCGGTGTACCGTCCGCGCGGGCCACCAGCACCACCAGACCGCTCCGCCCGCCGGGCACCTGCACCCGCTCCACCGTCAGCCCGTACCGGGCGACCGCCCGCTCCGCGGTTCCGGGCAGCCGCGCCAGCCAGTCGTCACCGGCCGGCGCCGTCTCGCCGAGCGCCCGCACCAGCCTGGGGGGCGGTTCGAATGCCATGCGCGCGTCGTTCCTTCCTCCGGTACGGCCCACCGTCCGGGCCGCTCCACGCCTGTCCGTCGTCTACCCCGCTCAGCGCGTCCCGCCCGCCGCCCCCGTGTCCGTGTGTTCCGTAAGACCGGGGAACGGGGTGGTCGTGCCGGACCAGCGGGTGGCGCGGACGGCGGCGTCGCGCAGGGCGGTGGCGGCGGAGGTGCGGCGGGCACCGGTGGTGGCGCGGACCAGGTCGGAGTAGACGGCGGCGACACGCTCCTCCAGGTCGGCGGCGAGCCGTACCGCCGAGGCGCCGTCGGACACCGGGAACGGCAGCGCGTACCCGGCGTTCGCGGCCACCGGTTCGCCGCCCAGGTCGCGGACCTCGCGGGCCAGCGCGTCCCGGCGGGACCGGTGCGCGTCCCACGCCGAGCGTGCCTCGCCCCGGCGGGCCTCGGACACCCGGCCGCCGACCACCCCGTACCCGTACACCGCCGCGTGCTCGGCGGCCAACGCCGCCTGGACGGCGGCCAGTTCGTCGCTCACTTCGCTCCCTCGGCCAGCAGGTACGCGTGCGCGGCCCCGGCTGCGGCGACCGACGCCAGCAGCCGGGCGGTCTCGCCGTCCACGTCCGGCAGCGCCTTCGTCCGCCGGTCGGCCAGGGCGCGTTCGGCGGACGCGAGGTCCGTCAGCGCCCCGGCGGGAGCGGCGGGCACCGGAGCCGGAGAGGCGGACGGCGAACCGGACGGCACCGGTGCGGCGCCCCCGAACGCCTTCTCGTGCGCCGCCACCGCCGCCCGCAGCGGACGCAGCCGTTCCGCCAGCGCGGGATGGGCGGCCAGCACCGCGTCGTAGCGGACGAGCAGCGCCGCGCTGTCCCCGGCGGCCCGCGCACGGGTACGTCCGGTGACCGTGACGCGCTCGCGGGCGGCGTCCGGCCCGGCGGTGCAGCCGGTCAGCAGGAGCGCCCCGGCGGCCGAGACGAGCAGGGTTCTTCTGTGCGGCGATGGATACGGCACGGCGGACGTCCTCGGGAAGCTCGTACGGCGGGAGGGCGGCCCGGACCCGCACCCGCGCCCCGCGCGGCGGACGCGCGGCGCACGGGACGGCGGCCGGTGATCACGGTACCCGCGCACCCGCCCCGGACCGGCCACCGGCACCGGGCTGTCGCCGGGGTGGACGGCAACACCCTCCGCGACCCGATACCCTTTGACCTGACACGCGACCCATCCCACAACAGCACACGCGGCCGAGGAGTCACCCGGATGAGCACCACCCAGAGCGAGAGGCTGCGAGAGCTGCTGGAACCGCTCGTCACCGCCCAGGGGCTTGATCTCGAGGAGATCGCCGTGGAGACGGTGGGCCGCAAGCGGTCGCTGCGCGTGGTGGTGGACTCCGACTCGGGCGCGGACCTGGACCGGATCGCCGATGTGAGCCGCGCGCTCTCGGCGAAGCTCGACGAGACCGACGCGATGGGCGACACCCCGTACGACCTGGAGGTCGGCACCCCCGGTGCCGAGCGCCTCCTCACCGAGGAGCGGCACTACCGCCGCGCCGCGGACCGCCTGGTGGCCCTCCGGCTCACCGACGGCACCGAACTGGTCGCGCGCATCCTCACCGTGGACGCCGAGGGCATCGACACCGAGGTGCCGGGCGTGAAGGGCCGCAGGGCCACCGCCCGCCGGATCGCCTTCGCGGACATCGAGAAGGCGCGTGTGCAGGTCGAGTTCAACCGCAAGGACAAGAAGGACATGACGGAAGAAGAGGAGGCGTAGCCGTGGACATCGACATGAGCGCCCTGCGGGGCTTGGTCAGGGAGAAGGAGATCTCCTTCCCCCTGCTGGTCGAGGCGATCGAGTCGGCCCTCCTCATCGCCTACCACCGCACCGAGGGAAGCCGCCGCCACGCGCGCGTCCGGCTCGACCGGGAGACCGGTCACGTGACGGTGTGGGCGAAGGAGGACCCCGAGGACCTGGAGGAGGGTCAGGAGGTCCGCGAGTTTGACGACACCCCCTCCGACTTCGGCCGGATCGCCGCCACCACCGCCAAGCAGGTCATCCTGCAGCGGCTGCGCGACGCCGAGGACGACGCCACCCTCGGCGAGTACGCGGGCCGTGAGGGCGACATCGTCACCGGTGTCGTCCAGCAGGGCCGCGACCCGAAGAACGTCCTGGTGGACATCGGCAGGCTGGAGGCCATCCTGCCCGTGCAGGAGCAGGTCCCCGGTGAGACGTACCCGCACGGCATGCGGCTGCGCTCGTACGTGGTCCGGGTCGCCAAGGGCGTCCGCGGTCCCTCGGTGACGCTGTCCCGCACGCACCCCAACCTGGTGAAGAAGCTGTTCGCCCTGGAGGTGCCGGAGATCGCCGACGGCTCCGTCGAGATCGCCGCCATCGCCCGCGAGGCCGGTCACCGCACCAAGATCGCCGTCCGCTCCACCCGTTCGGGCCTGAACCCCAAGGGCGCCTGCATCGGCCCGATGGGCGGCCGGGTGCGCAACGTGATGGGCGAGCTGAACGGCGAGAAGATCGACATCGTGGACTGGTCGGACGACCCGGCCGAGATGGTCGCCAACGCCCTGTCACCCGCGCGGGTGAGCAAGGTGGAGGTCGTCGATCTGGCCGCGCGGTCCGCGCGGGTGATCGTGCCGGACTACCAGCTCTCGCTGGCCATCGGCAAGGAGGGCCAGAACGCCCGCCTCGCCGCCCGGCTCACCGGCTGGCGGATCGACATCCGGCCCGACACCGAGCAGGCCCCGGACTCCGAGGGCTCCGGGGAATAGATCCCGGCCGTGATCCGCTGAGATCACGTCAGCACGCGACAGCCGTCTGTTCGATTTTTCCCCCGTAGGGGTGAGGTCGCCGCGGGGAGGTAGACTTACTGTGTCTGGCCGGACGCGAGCCCGCGCATGCCCTGAACGCACCTGTGTCGGGTGCAGGCAGCGAGCGGCCAAGGCCGATCTGCTGCGCACCGTCGCGGAAGGGGAACAGTGCGTTCCCGATCCGCGCGGTACGCTGCCCGGCCGGGGTGCGTACGTACACCCCGACCCGCTCTGTCTCGACCAAGCGGTGCGCCGACGGGCGTTCCCACGGGCGCTGCGCGTCCAGGGAACGCTCGACGTAAACGCGTTGCGGCGTCACGTCGAGCGGACGGACAGTTGCTGAGCAGGCAACACGGTGAAACGTGCCGCGCGGAACCCCGCGTGGTCCTAGGTACTTCGTCGTCGAAAAACGAAAGCAGGTCGAGATTGCGATGAGCACTCGATGAGTACGCGATGAGTACGCCCATGAACTAGCGACGGTCCGGCTTCACCCGGACCTCAAAGGAGCGAAGTGGCTAAGGTCCGGGTCTACGAACTCGCCAAGGAGTTCGGTGTCGAGAGCAAGGTCGTCATGGCCAAGCTCCAGGAGCTCGGTGAATTCGTCCGTTCGGCGTCTTCGACCATCGAAGCGCCCGTAGTACGCAAGCTGACCGACGCCTTCCAGGGCGGCAGCGGCAAGCCGGCGCCCCGCAAGGCGGCGCCGAGGCCCGGAGCGCCCTCCCCGGCGCGCCCGGCCGCCCCGAAGCCCGCGGCCCCCCGGCCGCCGGTCGCGCAGCAGCCCGCCGCCCCGGCGGCACCCGCCGCTCCCGCGGCGACCCCCGCCCCGGCGCCCGCGTCGGGCTTGCGCCCGGTTCCGGGCCCGAAGCCCGCGCCGCGTCCGGCCCCGGCCGCCCCGGAGTTCACCGCTCCGCCGGCCGCTCCCGCCGCGCAGGCCCCGCAGGCTCCGGCCGCGCAGGGTCCGCGTCCCGGCGGCGCCCGTCCCGGCGCCCCCAAGCCCGGTGGCCGTCCGGCCCCCGGTCAGGGTGGCCAGGGCCAGGCCCGTCAGGGCCAGGGCGCCCCGCGCCCCGGTGGCCAGGCCCCGCGTCCGGGCGGTGCCCGTCCGGCCGGTCCGCGTCCGGGCAACAACCCCTTCACGTCCGGTGGTTCCACCGGCATGGCCCGTCCGCAGGCTCCGCGCCCGCAGGGCGGCCCGCGTCCCGGCGGCCCCGGTGCCCCCGGCGCCGGTCCCCGTCCGCAGGGCCCCGGTGCCCAGGGCGGCGGTCCGCGTCCGCAGGCTCCCGGCGGCTCCCGTCCGGCCCCGTCCGGCATGCCCCGCCCGCAGGGCGGCCCGCGTCCCGGCCCCGCCGGTCCGCGTCCCAACCCCGGCATGATGCCGCAGCGTCCCGCTGCCGGTCCGCGTCCCGGCCCCGGCGGCCGTGGTCCGGCCGGTGCCGGTCGTCCCGGCGGCGGTGCCGGTCGTCCGGGCGGTGGCGGCGGCTTCGCCGGTCGTCCCGGCGGCGGTGGCGGCGGTGCCCGTCCCGGTGGCGGCGGCGGTTTCGCCGGTCGTCCCGGTGGCGGTGGCGGCGGCTTCGGCGGCGGTCCCGGTGGCGGTGGCCGTCCCGGCTTCGGCGGACGTCCCGGCGGTCCCGGTGGCCGTGGTGGCACGCAGGGCGCCTTCGGCCGCCCCGGCGGTCCCGCGCGTCGTGGTCGCAAGTCGAAGCGGCAGCGTCGCCAGGAGTACGAGGCCATGCAGGCCCCGAGCGTCGGCGGCGTGATGCTGCCGCGCGGTGGCGGCGAGACCATCCGTCTCTCCCGCGGCGCGTCGCTCACCGACTTCGCCGAGAAGATCAACGCCAACCCGGCGTCGCTCGTCGCGGTCATGATGAACCTCGGCGAGATGGTCACGGCCACGCAGTCCGTATCCGACGAGACGCTGCATCTCCTCGCGGGCGAGATGAACTACACGGTTCAGATCGTCAGCCCCGAGGAGGAGGACCGCGAGCTGCTGGAGTCCTTCGACATCGAGTTCGGCGAGGACGAGGGCGACGAGGACGACCTGGTGGTCCGTCCGCCGGTCGTCACCGTCATGGGTCACGTCGATCACGGTAAGACCCGACTGCTCGACGCCATCCGCAAGACGAACGTCATCGCGGGCGAGGCCGGCGGCATCACCCAGCACATCGGTGCCTACCAGGTCGCGACCGAGGTCAACGACGAAGAGCGGAAGATCACCTTCATCGACACCCCCGGTCACGAGGCGTTCACCGCCATGCGTGCCCGTGGTGCGAAGTCCACGGACATCGCGATCCTGGTCGTCGCGGCCAACGACGGCGTCATGCCGCAGACGGTCGAGGCGCTGAACCACGCCAAGGCGGCCGACGTGCCGATCGTGGTCGCGGTCAACAAGATCGACGTCGAGGGTGCCGACCCGACCAAGGTGCGCGGCCAGCTCACCGAGTACGGGCTGGTGGCCGAGGAGTACGGCGGCGACACCATGTTCGTGGACATCTCCGCGAAGCAGGGTCTGCACATCGACAGCCTCCTTGAGGCCGTCGTGCTGACCGCCGACGCCTCGCTCGACCTGCGTGCCAACCCGCACCAGGACGCGCAGGGCATCTCGATCGAGTCCCGTCTCGACCGCGGCCGTGGTGCCGTGGCGACGGTCCTCGTCCAGCGCGGCACCCTGCGGGTCGGCGACACGATGGTTGTGGGCGACGCCTACGGCCGCGTGCGCGCCATGCTCGACGACAACGGCAACAACGTCGCCGAGGCCGGGCCCTCGACCCCGGTCCAGGTTCTCGGTCTGACCAACGTGCCGGGCGCCGGTGACAACTTCCTCGTCGTGGACGAGGACCGCACCGCCCGCCAGATCGCCGAGAAGCGCGCCGCCCGCGAGCGGAACGCGGCCTTCGCCAAGCGCACGCGCCGGGTGTCCCTGGAGGACCTCGACAAGGTGCTGAAGGCCGGCGAGGTCCAGCAGCTCAACCTGATCATCAAGGGCGACGCGTCCGGATCGGTCGAGGCGCTGGAATCCTCCCTGCTCCAGCTCGACGTCGGCGAAGAGGTGGACATCCGCGTCCTGCACCGAGGTGTCGGTGCGGTCACGGAGTCCGACATCGACCTGGCGATGGGCTCCGACGCCATCGTGATCGGCTTCAACGTCCGTGCGGCCGGCCGCGCGGCGCAGATGGCCGAGCGCGAGGGTGTGGACGTCCGGTACTACTCGGTCATCTACCAGGCGATCGAGGAGATCGAGGCGGCCCTCAAGGGCATGCTCAAGCCGGAGTACGAAGAGGTCGAGCTGGGTACGGCGGAGATCCGCGAGGTCTTCCGCTCGTCCAAGCTGGGCAACATCGCTGGTGTGCTCATCCGCTCGGGCGAGGTCAAGCGCAACACCAAGGCGCGCCTCCTCCGCGACGGCAAGGTCATCGCGGAGAACCTCAACATCGATGGTCTGCGTCGCTTCAAGGACGACGTCACCGAGATTCGCGAAGGGTTCGAGGGCGGTATCAACCTCGGCAACTTCAACGACATCAAGGTCGATGACGTCATCGCGACGTACGAGATGCGTGAGAAGCCGCGCGCGTAAGCGCGAGGTGTGACTGCCGGCCGACGGGGGAGACCCCGTCGGCCGGTGTCGCGTTCACCGGAGCCCGCGGCACCGAAACCCTGTCGAGCCCCCGGCGGGCACGGGGTACCGTTCTTGGTGACCCCCGCCGCTCGGCCGAGGGGCCATCGATCCCGTACCGGCGGGTGAACCGGCACAACATGTACGTGGGGACTCTGTCCTTCGACCTCCTCCTCGGCGATGTCCACTCGCTGAAGGAGAAGCGCTCACTCGTCCGCCCGATCGTCGCCGAACTCCAGCGGAAGTACGCGGTGAGCGCGGCGGAGGTGGACCATCAGGACCTTCACCGGCGGGCCCTCATCGGCCTCGCCGCGGTCGCGGGCGACACCGCGCACCTCACCGACGTGCTCGACCGGTGCGAGCGGCTGGTGGCCGCCCGCCCCGAGGTGGAGCTGCTCTCCGTACGGCGGCGGCTCCACGGCGACGACGACTGACCGCACCACGCGGACTGTACGAAGACCAATGAACAAGGAATAAGGAACGGGAGCGGACCAGTGGCCGACAACGCGCGGGCGAAAAGGCTGGCGGACCTCATCCGGGAGGTGGTGGCCCAGAAGCTGCAGCGCGGGATCAAGGACCCGCGGCTCGGCTCGCACGTCACCATCACGGACACCAGGGTCACGGGCGACCTGCGGGAGGCGACCGTCTTCTACACGGTCTACGGCGACGACGAGGAGCGCGCGGCAGCCGCCGCCGGACTGGAGAGCGCCAAGGGCATCCTCCGGTCCGAGGTGGGCCGCGCCGCCGGGGTGAAGTTCACCCCGACCCTCGCCTTCGTGGCCGACGCCCTGCCCGACACCGCCCGGACCATCGAGGACCTGCTCGACCGGGCCCGCCAGTCCGACGAGAAGGTCCGTGAGGCATCCGCCGGTGCCTCGTACGCGGCCGGTGCCGACCCGTACCGCAAGCCCGCCGAGTCCGACGAGTCCGCCGAGGATGGCGCGGCCGACGTGGCCCGGGCGACCGGCGACGAGACGGACGGCGACGGCAAGGCATGACCCGCAAGCCCCCTCCGCCCGACGGCCTTGTCATCGTGGACAAGCCGTCGGGCTTCACCTCGCACGACGTGGTCGCCAAGATGCGCGGCATCGCCGGGACCCGCCGGGTCGGCCACGCCGGAACCCTCGACCCGATGGCCACCGGCGTCCTCGTCCTCGGGGTCGAGCGCGCCACCAAGCTGCTCGGCCATCTCGCGCTGACTGAGAAGGAGTACCTCGGTACCGTCCGGCTCGGCCAGGACACCGTCACCGACGACGCCGAGGGCGAGATCACCTCGTCCACCGACGCCTCACGGGTCACCCGCGAGGGCCTGGACGCCGGGATCGCCGCGCTGACCGGCGCCATCATGCAGGTGCCGTCCAAGGTCAGCGCTATCAAGATCGACGGCGTGCGCTCGTACAAGAGGGCCCGTGAGGGCGAGGAGTTCGAGATCCCGGCACGCCCGGTGACCGTCTCCTCCTTCACGCTGCACGACGTACGGGACGCGGTCGCCGAGGACGGCACCCCGGTGCTCGACCTCGTCGTCTCGGTGGTCTGCTCCTCCGGCACCTACATCCGCGCCCTCGCCCGCGACCTGGGCGCCGGTCTCGGCGTCGGCGGCCACCTCACCGCGCTGCGCCGCACCCGCGTCGGGCCGTACCGGCTGGACGGCGCCCGCACCCTGGACCAGCTCCAGCAGGAGCTGACCGTGATGCCGGTCGCCGAGGCCGCCGCAGCCGCGTTCCCGCGCTGGGACGTGGACGGCAGGCGTGCGCGGCTGCTGCTCAACGGGGTCCGCCTGGAGATGCCCGAGGAGTACGCGGGGCGCGGTTCCGTCGCCGTCTTCGGTCCCGAGGGGACCTTCCTGGCGCTGGTGGAGGAACAGAAGGGCAAGGCCAAGAGCCTGGCCGTCTTCGGCTGAGGCCGCGGCTGCCGCTGAGATCAGGGAGCCTGAGCCGGGAGCGGGCCGAGGAGTTGCAAGGCCGGGCTCTCGGCTCGCTCTGGTCCCCGCCGGGGCGCCGTACCTCTTCGCCCGTGGAGCGGCCGGACGTGGTCCTTCCGTCCGGCCGCTCCACGGTTCCCCCCCGCCTCCCCCTCCTTTCCGATTCCTGTCCACCCGGAGCGCCCGGTTCACCCGTCCGGGCGGGCGCTCGGAGTGAACCGGGGGAGCGACAGGGGGCGCGTTCGTCCCGGACACCGTCCGTCGATCACCACCGGCCTACGGTCGAGGGTGCGGACGTGCGCGGCTGGAGGCGGGAAAATGGCGGGAAGGGGCGGGGGAGCGGGGCGTACCGGCACCTCTGGGGCGAGCGGGGTGCACGGGGGCACGGGTGATGCCGGTGGTGCCGGTGGATTCGAGGGCGCCCGGAGTACCGCCGATGACGCGGGGCGGGCGCACGCCGATGTCCTCGTCCGCATCCATGATCCCGGCGGGCGTCCGCGCGGGGTCGGGTTCCTCGCCGATCACGAGGGCACCCTCGTCACCAGCCACGAAGCGGTGGACGGCCTCGCGGTCCTCATCCTGCGTACCGCCACCGGCCGTACCCGTGCCGCCGTCTCCGACGCGGTCACCCCGCTGCCCGCGCTCGGGCTGGCCCTGGTGCGCACCGAGGGCCTGGACACCGAGCCGCTTCCGCTGAGCGTGCGGGACCGGGCCGTTAGCGGCGCCTATGTGCGGATCGCCGCCGGGGGCTGGCGGGAGGCGCGGGTGCTCGCGGCGACCCCGGCCGCGTACCGTACGGCCGCCGGGTGCACCCATCACCTGGGCGAAGCCCTGGAGTTGGCCCTCGGCACGGCGGGTCGGGACGCCCTCCGGCTCGGCGGCAGCTCGGGCGGGCCGGTGCTGGACGCGGAGACCGGCGCCGTCCTCGGTGTCCTCGCCACTGGGCTGGACACCGGCCGCCCCGGCGGGCCCTGTCTCGCGGCGCCGCTCCTCCCGGACGACGGCCCGCTCGGCGCCCTCCTCGCCCGCAACGCGGCGACCGTGCCCGCGTACGGCGCCGATCTCAACCTCGCCGGAATCCTGGAGGCCACCGCCGTCTCCGTGGCCCAGGACGGACCCCAGCCGGGTCCCGGCAGCGCGGTACTCCCGGTCGAACGCGCGGGTGTCGTAGCGGAGTTGGACGCCTTCACCGCCGGGCGCCGCTCCGTCCTCGCCCTCGTCGGGGCGCCGGGCAGCGGACGTACGACGGAACTCGCGGCGCTCGCCGCCCGCCGGAGCGCGGACGCTCCCACGCTGTGGCTGCGCGGTGCCGATCTGCGGGCCGAGGACATCTCCGTGGCCGACGCGGCGGGCCGCGCCCTGTCCCGCGCGGCCCGGATCGTCGCCACCTCACGGCCGGTGCCCACCGCCGACCCCCACGCCCTCACCCCCGCGGCCGTCGCCCGCCTCGCCGCCCGCACCGGCCGCCCCCTGCTCCTCCTCCTCGACAGCCCCGAGGAAATGCCCCCTCTCCTCGCCCATCACCTCGCCGCCTGGACCCGGGCCAGCGCATCCTGGCTCCACGACACCGGCGCACAACTCGTCCTGGCCTGCCGTGAGGAGTTCTGGCAGCGCACAGGTGCGGGGTTTCCGGTGGGGCTGTGCCATGTGCCGGGGGAGCGGGCGGCGGGCGTGCGGGTTCCCGTGGGCACGTCGGTGTCCGGTTCGGGGGAGGGCCGCTCGCCCGAACCGGACACCGGTGCCGAGTCGGAGGGGCGGTACGACGGGTCGGGCGCCGCAGGTTTCCCGGCACCGCCCTCTTCCCGGCTCCGTGGGCAGGTTGACGCCGACCGGCCCGCCTCTCGCGCCGAGTCCGCCGAACATCCGCCCGCCCACGGCAAACCCGGTCCAGCCGTACCCCCGCCCCCGTCCTCTCCCCGCACCGCTGCCCCCGCACCCGCTGCCCACCCCCCGGCGCCGCCCGGCTCCGCCACCTCCGAAGAGACCCCCGCCGACCCGCCCCCCTGTCTTCGGCTGGGGGATCTCAGTGCGGCGGAGGCGGGGGTGGCCCGGGGGCGGTACGGGATTCCGGAGGGGGCCCTGCGAGGCAGGGACGCGGGGCATCCGCTGGTGCTGCGGCTGTTGTCGGAGGTGTTCGCGGCCGTGCCTGACGCGCCCCCCGCGGGACCGGCCGACCGGTACGAGGTGTTCGCGGCGCATCTCGATCTGGTGTGTCTGCGGGTCGCGGTGCGGCTCGCCGCCGAGAACGGGGTGCGGGGCACGGGAGTGCGGCGGCTGGCCGCGCGGGTCGCAGGACAGGTGCACGAGGCGGCGCGGCGGAGCCTCGGGCCGGGACAGGGCGAGCTGGACCGGGACGCGTTCGAGGCGGTGTTCCCGTGGGGCCCCGCCCCGGCCCGGCTCGGTGGCGGGACCGGGTGGGCGCCCGCCGTGCTCACCGAGGGACTCCTGGTGCCCGCGGGCTCCGGGTACCGCTTCGCCCACGAGGAGCTCGCCGACTGGCTCCAGGGCACCCACCTCGACCTGGACGCCGCCCTGCACGCCCTGGTCCACCGCCCCCGTGACCCCGAGGGCGCCCACCCGCTGCCGGTGCCGCACCACCGCGCCGGACCCGTCGTACAGGCCCTGCTGCTGCTCGGACGCCAACAGGGGCACCGCCAACTGTCCTTCAGGCTGCGGGAGTTGGTGGACTCGCTGGACCTCGACCCCGACTCCTGGTGGGCGGCGCGGCTGCTCGCCCGCACGCTGCTCCAGGTCCCGGACGCGGCGCCGTACACCGAGGTGCTGCGGCTGCTCGCGCGGCGGCTGGTGGCCCGGCGGCTCGACGGGCTGCCGGTTCCGCCCGAGTTCGGGCCGGGCTTCTGGACGGACCTGCCCCTCCCCGACGCCGAACGCTTCGCCCTGCTGCGGGAACTGGTCCTCGCGGACGGCGCCGCCAACTCCGGCCAGCGGCAGGGCCGTTACCTGGACGCCGTCGCCGACGCCCTCGTCGCGGACCCCGCTGCCGTACAGCCGTATCTCGTCGGATGGTTCGAGGACGAGCGGGCACTGCCCGGCGCGCCGCACGCCACCGTGGCGACCGCCGCGCAGGCGCTGCTGCACACCCACCGGCACGGCGCGCTGGACGACCTGACCGACGTGCTCGCGGACAGCGCACACCCCCGTGCCGGGGAACTGCTCGGCGTCCTCGCGGAGGACGAACCCTCCGCGCTGTGCCGGGCCGTGGACCGCTGGGCGCACGACCCGCGCCCCGGGCGCCGGGCGGCGGCGGTCGCGGCGGGGCTGCGCGTCGTACCGCACGCCCGGTCCTCGGCGGACCGCGCGCTGCTGCGGCTCGGCGCGCTCGCGCTGCTGGTCAGGCCCGCCGACCGGAGGCTGCGCGGCGGCGCGCTGGCGCTGCTGGTACGCGACCCGCAGACCCGCGAGGAACATCTCCCGCAGGCGCTGCGGCTGTTCAGCGACGGCGACCCGGAACTGCCCCCGGCCGCGCTGGTCGCCGCGCTCACCACGCACACCGGAGCGGTGCTGGACGCCTTCCGCACCCGGCTACTCGCCGGACCGGACACCGGGGAACTCTTCCGCGCCCTCGCGGAGGTCACCACCACCGGCCTCGCCCGCCGCATCGCCGCCCTGGTCCGCGAGACCCTGGAGCGGCGGCCCGACACCGCCGGGCACGCCGCCACCTACGTGGACCGCTCCCTCGACCACGGCCCGCTGGCCCGCCCGGTGCTGCTGCCCCTGGTCTCCGGGCTGCTCGACGGCGGTCCGGTCCGGGTCCGCGCGGCCCTCGCCACCGTGCTCGCCACGCCCGGCACCCCCGTGTCCCGCCCGCTGCGCCGCGAACTCCTCGACTTCCTCCTCACCCACGAACGCGATCCCGACGTCCTCGACGCCCTGCTGCACGCCGCCGCCCCGCACGGCGCGGGCCGGGACACCGAACTCCGCTCCCTGGTGCTGCGTACCGGCCGCGTCCTGGCCGCCACCCCGGAGGGCGCCGCCCGCTTCGACTGGGGCTTGGTCGTCCTCGCCCGGCACGTGCCGGGCTTCGCCGCGCGCACCGCCCGCTGGTCCCTGGAGCGGCCGGAGGAATGGCGGTCCGTGGTGGGACCGGCCGCCCGCCGGATGATCGAGCGGCTGGCGGGAGGGGGAGCGGGCGCGGGAACGGAGGCAGGGGCGGGCTCGGGCTCAGGTTCGGGTTCGGGAGCGGTGTCCGGTGCCGGGCAGGTTGCCGGTGCCGGTGCGGGTGCCGGGGTTCCGGTCTGATTCCGGTTCCGGCGGGGCGTAGGGGGCTTCACCGGGCCTGCCCGTGCCGCTCGGGCGGGTGTGGTGCGGCTCGGGTTCCGGCGGCGTACGGTACGGCGTTTCCGGTGGTGTGCGCTCCGGCGTGCGCCCGGTCACAGCACCATGCCGATGCGGGCCGGAGGGGCCCGGCATGGCACCCTTGGACCTGCACCACAGGTCAAGGTAGACACGGACACGGGTTCGAGGAGCGGTCACAGTGCAGCGCTGGCGTGGCTTGGAGGACATCCCCCAGGACTGGGGGCGCAGCGTCGTCACCATCGGGTCCTACGACGGCGTCCACCGCGGCCACCAGCTCATCATCAGGCACGCCGTGGACCGCGCCCGTGAGCTGGGAGTTCCCGTCGTCGTCGTCACCTTCGACCCGCACCCCAGCGAGGTCGTGCGCCCCGGCAGCCACCCGCCCCTGCTCGCCCCGCACCCGCGCCGCGCGGAGCTGATGGCCGACCTGGGCGTGGACGCCGTCCTGGTGCTGCCGTTCACCGCCGAGTTCTCCAAGCTGTCGCCCGCCGACTTCGTCGTCAAGGTGCTGGTGGACAAGCTGCACGCGCGGGCCGTCGTCGAGGGCCCCAACTTCCGCTTCGGCCACCGGGCCGCCGGGAACGTCGAGTTCCTCACCGAACAGGGCAAGGTGTACGACTTCGAGGTCGAGGTCGTGGACCTGTACGTCAGCGGGGAGGCGGGCGGCGGCGAGCCGTTCTCCTCCACCCTGACCCGCCGTCTGATCGCGGAGGGCGACATGGCGGGCGCCCGCGAGATCCTCGGCCGCCCGCACCGGGTCGAGGGCGAGGTCGTGCACGGCGCCCGCCGGGGCCGCGAACTCGGTTTCCCCACCGCCAACGTGGCGACCCTCCCGCACACCGCGATCCCCGCCGACGGCGTCTACGCCGGGTATCTGCACGCCCAGGGCGAGGCCATGCCCGCCGCGATCTCCGTCGGCACCAACCCGCAGTTCGACGGCACCGAGCGCACGGTGGAGGCGTACGCCATCGACCGCGTCGGTCTCGACCTGTACGGGCTGCACGTGGCCGTCGATTTCCTCGCCTTCGTGCGCGGCCAGGCCACGTTCGACTCGCTGGACGCGCTGCTGGAGCAGATGGGCGACGACGTGCGGCGATGCCGGGAGATCGTGGCGGGCGACGCGGGTGCCGCCACGGAGGAGGGCGGCGCGGACGCGTCGTAGGGCTACGGGGTTTCCGGCTCACACGACGGAAGGGCGGCCGGTGCGGAGTGCACCGGCCGCCCTTCCGTCGTCGCTACTGCTGGGGCGGGGCCGGGGGTGCCTGCGGGGGCTGCTCGGCCTGGGGCTGCCCGGGGGTCTCCGGGGGCTGGGGCGGGTAGGGCTGTCCTTGCGGCTGCGGCTGCGGCTGCGGCGGCTGGCCCTGGGGTCCCGGCTGGCCCTGCTGCGGCGGATACGGCTGCTGCGGGGGGTACGGCTGTCCGGGCGCCCCCTGCGGGAGGGGCTGCGCGGGCGCCGGGTACGGCTGGGCCTGCGGGGGCTGGCCGGGGGCGTACGCCTGACCGGGAGGGTAGGGCTGGCCACCGTACGGAGGCTGACCGGCGTACGGGGGCTGGTCACCCTGCGGGGGCTGACCGGGGTACGGCGGCTGGCCGGGGGCGTACGGCTGCGCGGGGTGGGGCTGTTGGCCCCCCGGCATCGGCTGCTGGCCGGGGAACGGACCCGGCATGTACTGCCCCGGCACGTGCTGCCCCGGCGTCTGCTGGCCCGGCATGGGGGGTGCGGCGACCGGCGGCGGGTTGCCGTCGCTGGTCCACAGCCCGTGCGCCTGCTGGTGCCGTACGAAGTCCTCCGCGACCATCGCCGCGAGGTTGAAGTACGCCTCGCGGACCTTGGGCCGCATCATGTCGAGGTCCACCTCGGCACCGGCCGACAGATGCTCGTCGAACGGCACCACGACCACGCCCCGGCAGCGGGTCTCGAAGTGCGACACGATGTCATCGACCTTGATCATCTTGCCGGTCTCGCGCACCCCGGAGATCACGGTGAGGGACCGCGAGACCAGATCGCTGTACCCGTGCGCGGACAGCCAGTCCAGCGTCGTACTCGCGCTGCTCGCACCGTCCACGGACGGCGTCGAGATGATGATCAGCTGGTCGGCGAGGTCGAGCACACCGCGCATCGCACTGTAGAGCAGACCCGTGCCGGAGTCGGTCAGGATGATCGGGTACTGCTGCCCGAGCACGTCGATCGCGCGCCGGTAGTCCTCGTCGTTGAACGTCGTGGACACGGCCGGATCGACGTCGTTGGCGATGATCTCCAGCCCGGAGGACGCCTGGGACGTGAACCGCCGGATGTCCATGTACGAGTTGAGGTACGGGATCGCCTGCACCAGGTCGCGGATGGTCGCACCGGTCTCGCGGCGCACCCGGCGGCCCAGCGTTCCGGCGTCCGGGTTGGCGTCTATGGCGAGGATCTTGTCCTGCCGCTCGGTGGCCAGCGTGGAGCCCAGCGCGGTGGTCGTGGTCGTCTTGCCGACACCGCCCTTGAGGCTGATGACCGCGATCCGGTAGCAGGAGAGCACCGGCGTGCGGATCAGCTCCAACTTGCGCTCCCGCTCGGCCTCCTCCCGCTTGCCGCCCAGCTTGAACCGGGACGTGGCGGCGGCCGGTCGCCCGCTTCTGGCCTTCTGCCGCTTGGTGTTGAGCAGCCGGTCCGACGACAGCTCCACGGCTGCGGTGTAACCGAGCGGCGCGGCACCGGTGTTGGTCGGCTGCCGCTGATCCGGCTGCACGGGCTGCGGCCACGCGGTACCGGCACGCGGGTCGGGGAGGGGGGCGTCGGCGGGGGCGGGGGCGGCGTGAGGAGGCTGGGGTGCCTGGGCCTGCCGGGGGTGGGGCGGGGTGGGCTCCGGGAAGGCGTAACCGCCGGGCGCGGGAGGGGTGTTGGGGCTTCCCTGGGGCGGATAGGCGTAACCAGCCTGCTGGGCAGACGGGTTGGGCTGCGGGTAGCCGTAACCGGGCGGCGGGGTGGGGCCGTTGGGTGCCGGTTGCGGATGCTGCGGACTCTGCGGGGGGAAGCCGTACGCGGGTTGCGGTGCGGCGGGGGGCGCGGGGGGCCCGGCGGGCGGCTGCGGTGCGGGTGCCGCGCCGGGCTGCTGGTGCCAGGCAGTGGGCGCGGGCTGCGGCGCCTGCGGCTGGAACGGGGGTTGCTGCGGGGGCTGGGGCGGCTGCGGAGGCTGCGTGGGCTGACCGTGCGGCTCGGGTGCCTGCTGGTCGGGGACCTGCGGCTCCGGTGCCTGCTGGACGGGTGCCTGCTGTACGGGCCAGTCCGCCGCGTTGGCCGGGGCTGCGGGCTGGTACGAGGGGGGCAGCGGGGGGAGGCCCTGTTGGGGGGTGGGTTGGGGAGTCCAGGCGGGGGACGGGGCCTGGGGTGTGGGTGCGGGGGTGCTGGGTTCGGCGGGCTCACCGAGGCTCAGCGCGCCGGATTTGGCGGCTTCCTCGGCGGGCTCCTCGGAGGGGGAGGGAGCGGAGACCTCTGGGGTCTCACGGGTCTCACCCGCGCCTGCGGCCTCCCCGGCCTCGCCGGTCTCTGGGGACGGTGCCTGCGCCTGCCCGGTGATACCGGCCATCTCGCGCTGGAGGGCGACGGCGGAGAACCGCATGGTCGCCCCGCTCTCCAGGTCCCCGTTCTCAGCCTCGGGCCCCGCCTCGGAGGAGGACTCCGGGGCAGCCGTACCCGGCTGCGGCTCGAACCCGTACGGAAGCTGAGGCGCGGACGTGGGCGCAGGCTTGGGCGCCGATGCCGACGGAACGGAGGAATTCCCGCTCACCGAACCGGAACCCAAACCGGACCCGGCGGGGCCATCGCCGGTCTGCTGATCCCCCGAGGCGCCGTCACCGGAGTCGCCAAGGGCTCCGCCCCCGGACCCGGACGCCTCGTGCCCGGCCGGGGTGAACCCGGAGGCGCTCTCGTCCACGGAATCACCGGCCGCGCCGGACCCGGCCGAGGCGCTGGACATTCCGGCCGCGCTCTGCGTGTACCAGGCGGGCGGCGCATAGTCGATGGTGAACTCGCCGGTGGCGTCCACACCCGACTCCGCGTCGGGCTGGTCGTCGTCGGGCGTGCCCCAGCCCCCGCGCATCCCGTCCCGATCGCTGCTCACAGTTCCTCCTGGTGTGGTCGAACACCCGCGTGCACCCTCGTGCCGTGCCGGGGCGACCAAGTCGTCGCGTTGACGCCGTCCGTCCGTCTTCGGGCGGGGCGGCCGAAGCGCCCCGTCCACCCCTTGGTACGACGACGCCGGTCCACGGGTTCGGGCATGGTGCCGGGACCCAGCCTAATCACCACCGGGCACCGCCCGGCAGGCCCGCCCGTCCCTCGCTTCCGGACGGGCGGGTGCGGGATCAGTCCATCCGGCGCGGTGTACCGAGCAAACCGGTCTCGGCGTCGGTCGGTTGGGTCATGACGTACTGCCGGTCCCGGTCGGTGCACCACAGGGTGACCCCGTCGGGCAACGTGGGCAGCGTCTCCACCTCGGTCCGGCTCAGCCCCATCGTGCGCCCCAGCTCGGCGGCCTCGTCCGGCGAGACCCGCTGGACCCCGGTGAGCCGCGCCTGCCGCAGCAACCGGGGCGCGACCGGGCTCAGATACGGCAGCAGCGTCAGCACCGACTGCCACGGCCCCGACACCACCCGCCCGCGCGGGGGCCGCATCCCGCAGTCCCGCACCACCAGCACCGGCGTACCCGCCGAGGCGCCCTGCGGCGGAACCCGGCCCACCTCATGCACGGCCAGCCCGTTCTGCCCCCCGCCCATCGCGTGCACCATCTGCATCCACGCCTGCGGCCGTCCCGTCTCCACCGCCACCCGCGCCCCCGTCGCCGCCGTCCGCAACGCCAGCACCTGCGCCGTCCACAACCCCCCGATCAGCACCACGTCGTACGGCGTCGGCCGATTGATCCCCAACACCGCGGGCTGCCCCCCGGCATCGACCCCGGCCACCACCCCGTCGTCCCCGATGGGGAGGGCCAGGGAGTCGAGCTGGTCGATGGGCAGGACGTGGCGGGGATGGCGCGGGCCGAGCAGGCCGAAACCGGTACGGAGCCGACCGGAGCGGGGCGCCGGAGCCGTCCCCTCCGACGGGGCGGGCGCGTGGGGCGTGGCCATCAGCGGGCACCTCCGAGCGGCAGAGTGGCGAGGACACCAGGGAGCTGTTCGCGGTCCAGTCGGGCCAGTCCCGCACCGGCCTGCCGCGCCGCTCGCTCCAACTCGCGGCGCGCGTCGGTCAGTTCCTGGTCGCTGCGGCCCGTGATCCGGAAGTGGCCGGTCACCGACACGTCCTGCTGGGTGCCCTCGGCGAGCGTCAGGCTGAACGTCGTCGCCAGCGCGGGCACCGTCGTCAACTCCGCGACGAGCTGAGCGAGAGACCCCCCGGACGCCCCGAACTGCGGCCATCGGCGCACCCAGTACGTGGTGTGCCGACGGTTGTCGCAGCGCCAGCTGCGGCTGGACTCCTCGGTCCGCCGCTGCGGCGCGGAACTCCGCCCGGCCTGGGCCGCCTGGGCGGTCACCATCGGGTTGGCGCACGCCGACGTGGCCAGGGCGGCCGTCAGCTCGTCCTCGGTGAGCACGCTCGCGCGGAACCCGGCGCCCGTCAGCCGGCTCGACAGGTGCTCGGCGGCCCGCGTCAGACACTTCTGCGCGCCCGTCAGCCCACCACCGCGCGCGGCCACCGCCTCCGCGCACAGCTCCGGGTCGAGCTTCAGCGCGATCCACGTGATGCGGACGGCGGGAGAGCCCGTCTGGGCCTGCAACGGACCGTAGTTGCTCACCACGACCGACTGCTGCGGAAGATGGAGCGCGGGAGCGGGCTGGGTGTGCACGACGATCTGCGCCGACTCCAGCCGGATGCCGTCCACGTCGAGAACGTCCCGCACCAGGGCCACCGGCAGGGGCCGACGCCCCCGGTCGGCGCGCAGCGCGTCGGCGTCCGACTCGATCTGCAGGACGGCCGTCAGGAAACCCCCGTCACCGACCATGCCGACCGGCCGCTGGTCACGGTCCTCGGCGCGGCCGTGGCTGTAGGTCCGCAGCGCGGGATCGCACTCAAGGGCGGGCGCGAAACCGGAGTCGGTGCCCGGCGGCACCGGCGTGCTCGCGGCGAGCCGCCTGCGCATCCGCAGCGCGAACAGGGTGCCCAGCCATTCCGGCAGGGAGCGCCCCCGACGGCGTACGACCGCCAGGGCGACCAGTACGACGCCGAGCACGGCCGCCACCACGAGCGCCACCATGCCGACCAGCCATCCGCACACCACGAGGGCCGCCGCGGCCTCGATCAGTACGAGCCGACGGAGCGCGAACGAACCGCCCCGCCCCGAACGGGAGGCGAGATGAGGGGTGAACGGGCTCCGGCGGGACGCGCGTGCCTGGTCGCCGCCCCGCCCCGGGGGTGACGGCACGGTGTCGGGTGACCGGCCGTCCTCACTCGATCGTGGACCCGATTGCGATCGCGATCGGGCCCGTGTCGCGGAAGCCATCACGTCAAAACCCCCGAACTCCTCCGAACAGCCTCGCGCTCCGGTCCCCGCGAGCCCTGAGCACCCTACCCGTGCCACACGCACGGTCACGCAACAGGCATAGTAGGGGCCGGGTCCGACAGTCGAGGCACCAGAGGAACACCGAGGGCGGGGGACGGATCCGCACATGTCCCCTACAGCTCCGCAACGGGGAGAGAGCGGACACAGATGGCATCACGGCGGGACGAACTCAACGCCTACACCTTCGCGAAGCGTCGCACGCTCGCGGCGTTCCTGCGACCCACCCCCTCCGGCTCCGAGGAAGGCGCGCCCAAGCCGCTGGCCGCGCTGGTGCCCGGCGCCGTCGTGGGCGCCGTGGTCCTCGCGGTGTTCGGCGCCGTCGGCATGTTCAGCCCGACGGCACCCAAGGGGTGGGCCGAACCCGGAGAGCACGTCATCGTCGCCGACAAATCGACCACCCGCTACGTCGTGCTGAAGACGGGCAGGCAGGCCCAGCTCCACCCGGTGCTCAACATGGCCTCGGCCAAGCTCATCCTGCTGCCGGGCAAGAGCGACGACGTCATCACCGTGTCCGAGAAGATCCTCGACAGCGGCACGCCCCCGCTCGGCGCCACCATCGGCATCCCGTACGCCCCCGACCGCCTCCCCACCAAGGAGGACGCCTCCGCCGCCAAGCGGTGGGCGGTCTGCGAGCGCCCCGCGGACGGCGGCCGTGCCGTCCAGAAGGCCGCCTTCGTCCTCGCGAAGAAGCAGTGGGCGAGCCTGGAAGGACGCGACCGCCTGCACGGCGGCCAGCTGATGTACGTCGTCGGCCGCGACTCCGGCCGCCGCTACGTCGTGGACTCCACCGGCACCGCCTACCCGATCGAGAACCCCACGGCGGAGATCCGCAAGGCCCTCGACGCCCTCGACCGCACCCCGCAACGCGTCTCCCAGGACTGGCTGGACACCCTCCGCAAGGGCGACCCGATCACCATGCCCGGCATCCCCGGCAAGGTGGGCTCCGACGCCGGGGCCTCCGCCCTGCTCCGCCAGTACGACAAGGTCGGCATGGTCCTGAAGGCCTACGCAGGTCAGACCATGCAGTACTACGTGGTCCTCCCCGGCAAGGTCGCCCGGATCTCCGAGTTCACCGCCACGCTGCTGCTCTACAGCTCCGACCTGACCGCCACACAACAGGCGGGCGAGGCCCAGCAGGTCGGTCCCGGCCAGATCGGCGACACCACCACCTTCGAGGCCGACAAGGACTGGCCGACGTACGAACCGGTCACGGTCAACGACGGCTCCGCCACCACCAGTGGCCGCAACACGGTCTGCAACGTGCTGCGTTCGGTCGGCGGCGACGGCGGCACCACCCTGTCCACCTGGGTGGGCAAGGACTTCCCGGAGCAGCTTCCGACCGGTTCCTCCAGCGCCTACGTCACCCCCGGATCGGGGCTCCTCTACCGCCAGTTCCAGGGCACGGAGACCTCCGTCGGCGGTGTCTTCCTGGTCACCGACACCGGGCTGCGCTACGCCCTGCAGTCCAACAGTGACAGCGCCACCGACGACCAGGGCATCGGCACCTCCAAGAAGCAGCGCGAGGAAGAGCTGAACGAGGCGCGGATCGCCCAGAGCCACCTCGGCTACGAGGACGTACGGCCCGCGCCCGTGCCGTTGCAGTGGTCCACGTTCCTGCCGACCGGCCCCCGGCTCTCCGAGGCGGCTGCCCGGCAGCCGCAGGGGTCGTAGCGGAGGAGGACGATATGCAGAAGCCGAGGACACCGGGCGCCGAGGGCCGGGCGACGGGCGGACACGCGGCCCGGCTGCCGTTCCTGACCGCCGCGCTGCTGCTCACCACCGCGTCGGCTGCGGTCGGCCTCACCGCCGCACCGGCCCGCGCCGACGACGGGCAGTGCACCTTCCCGTCGAAGGACTACAGCAGCCGCCCCTGGTCGCTCCAGCGCGTCAACCTGGACGAACTGTGGCAGCAGTCCAGGGGCAAGGACGTCAGAGTGGCCGTGATCGACACGGGCGTGGACATCAAGAACCCCCAACTCGCCAAAGCCGTCGATGCGTCGGCGGGCAAGAACGTCCTGCCCCCCAAGAACGCCAAGGGCGAGAAGATCGACCGGGGCAACGAGTCCGGGACCACCGACACCGTCGGGCACGGCACCCGCGTGGCGGGCATCATCGCGGCCCGCCCGGCCAAGGGCACGGGCTTCGTCGGACTGGCGCCGGACGCGACCGTCATCCCGGTCAAGCAGAACGACGCCGAGGGCGACGGCACCACCGACACCCTCGCCGAGGCGATCGACCACGCCGTGGCCAAGGGGGCCGGCGTCATCAACATCTCGCAGGACACCGCCAGACCGATTGCCAAGGGCACGGCCCTGGAGAACGCGGTCGCCAGAGCCCTCCGGCAGAAGGTCGTGATCGTCGCCTCCGCCGGGAACGACGGTCTGGGCGGCAACGTCAAGGAGACCTACCCCGCGGCCTACCCCGGCGTGCTCGCGGTGGCCGCGTCGGACCGCAACAACGAGCGGGCGCCCTTCTCCCAGTCCGGCGACTTCGTCGGCGTCGCCGCGCCCGGCGTGGACATGGTCTCCACGGTTCCGGGCGGCGGCCACTGCTCCGACAACGGTACGAGCTTCTCCGCGCCGTATGTCGCCGGTGTGGCGGCCCTGTTGAAGGCCAAGTGCCCCACATGGTCGGCGCGGGAGATCGTCGCGCAGATCGAGCAGACGGCCGAGCGCTCGATCCCGGGCCGGGACCGGCTGGTGGGCTGGGGCGTGGTGGACCCCGTCAAGGCGCTGACGGACGCCGATCCCGACCACCCCGTCGAGGCGCCCCGCCCCGAGGACGGCGTGTCCAGGGGAGAGGCGCCCACGGTGCGGCCCCTGGTCTTCGGCGAGACGGCGGCACAGCGCGACACCCGCATGGCGACGTACACCGTCGTGGGCGGCCTGGTCCTCGTGGCGGGGCTGAGCGGCACGGCCGTGGCCGTACGCGACGCACGACGCAGGCGGACGCGCGGGAGCGCGTGACGGGCCCCGGCGGTGCCGCTCTCCTCGCGGCCCTCGTGAACTCCCGCGTCAGCGCGGCGCGGGAGACGCCTTGTCGTCGGCCTTGATACCGAAGTTGACCTGACTGCCCTTGACGGACGTGACGTTGACCGTGATGCCAAGGGTCGTTCCGTCGTCGGCGGTGAGCGTGCAACGGGTCGTCGTGCCGACCTTCCCGGCCAGGTCCTCGGGGCAGGAGATGTCCGGCTTGGGACGGCCCGTCTGGGCGGCCAGCCGCTCGGAGACCGTGTCGGCCAGCTTGTCCGCCGACACCTTCGGCTCGCTGCCGCCCACGTGCACCGAGGCCGAACACCCCGCCAGCATCACGCAGACGGCCGCGGCCGAGAGGCTCCACACGGTGACGGACGGGCGTGCTGTGGACATGGGTGACTCCGATACGGCCGTTCAGGACTGGGGAACGCCGGAAGCATAAACGCTGCGCCGATCCGCCGACCGCCCCGGAGAAGGCCCCGAATACCCGCGAGGAGAAAGAGTTCCTCCCGGCGCCGGACCTGCCACGCCGACGACTTCATGGATTCTTCACGCCTGCCGCCCGTACCCCTTGCCGGAAAGGGATTTCGGCG
Organism: Streptomyces corallincola; assembly: GCF_019104725.1. Classification (GTDB taxonomy): domain Bacteria; phylum Actinomycetota; class Actinomycetes; order Streptomycetales; family Streptomycetaceae; genus Streptomyces; species Streptomyces corallincola. The sequence goes on from NZ_JAHRXF010000003.1 coordinate 275,098, forward strand.
CGCACTGTGGTGACGCCGTGAAAGTTCGCTGTGAGGGATGCCTCATTCGCTCGGAGAGCCATTCCAGACGCGTGAGTGGATGTGACGGCACGTTTCGCCGGGCGAACCGGGACGTACGGTGTTGACCGCGTCATGAATGCACTGTGCACGGATGCTAGCGTGATCGGGAATACCGCCAAAGGCACTGTCGTGCGGCGGAGTTGACGCAAGGGGTATCGCAGTCTCGTGGCAACCGATCTGGGAGTTCCGCCGGGTGTGCTCAAGAAGGGCGCGTCGGACATCCTCGAAACCCTGACACCGGTCAAGAAAGTGGACCTGGGAGATCAGGCCGACATGGGCGAGGACATCGGTGACGACACCGCCGCCACCGCCCTGGTCACCTTCTGCGCCACCTGGGAACTGGGCGCCGGACTCCTGTCCGACTGCGGCGCGACGCTGGCGGAGGGGCTCAACTCGGCCGACAGCGACTACGACGCGACCGACCATGCCATCCGCGACGCCGTCAACTCGGTGAAGTCGAACCTGCGTTAGACCCCGCCCCGCAGACAGGAAAAACCGCATTCATGGGAACCGACCTGGGATCGACGGACGACCCCAAGGACCTCGTCCCCGGTGACACCGGGAAGCTGACCGCCCTCGCCACCGCCCTCACCGGCTGGTCCAAGAAGTTCGACAAGGTCGGTGACGGCCTCCGCGAACTCAAGATCCCCGGCTGGACCGGTCAGGCCAGCGACGCCTTCTGGCCCACCCTCGCCAAGGAGAAGGCCAACTGGTACCTCGCCTCCGACTCCATGTCGGGTGCGGCCGGTGCCGTCACCGCGTACGCCTCCACCCTGAGCTGGGCGCAGAAGCAGGCCCTCACCGCCATCCACCAGTGGAAGTCCGGCGACCACAGCGCCGCCGAGACCACCCTCGCCGCCGCCCGCAAACAGCTCAAGCCGGAAGCGGAGAAACTGGCCAAGAAGCTCGACGAACTGGGGGGCGGCGGCTCCCACGCCCCGGGTTGGCTCGCGGACGCACGGGGGCAGGCCGAGCGGTGGTTGTGGGTGAAGGACCATGCGGCGGGCAAGACATCGCGGAACCGCTGGAAGTGGGAACAGACGCAGTGGCTGAACCAGGACGGCCAGGAGCGGCACGTCGAGAAGGAGTGGGGCCACGACGAGAACGGCAACTGGTTCGTCCGTGACAAAGCCGGGCCAGAGACCGAGGGAGATGACGCCACACCCCGTCGCGGTGGCACCAACGTCGAGGTCAAGCTGGCCGAATGGCAGGGCAACGCCGATGCCTGGTCGGCCGAGGGCAAAGGCGACTGGTCTCTCGGTGACGCCAAGACCAAGGGGTCTCTGGGTGTGTCCGCGCTGGGCGTGGACGCGACCGCCGGATCATCCTTCACCAACGGGCGACTGCAGGCTGGTGTCTCTGGATCCGCCTACCTGGCCCAGGCTTCCGCGGGTGGCGACTTCGCGTACGGCATCGTCGGCGCACAGGGCGAGGCGAAGGTATTCGCGGGCGCCGACGCCGCGGCTACCGTCGGCGTCGGTAAAGACGGTCTGCACGCCGGTGGCGAGGCGTTCGCGGGGGCCAAGGCCACGGGGTCTGTCTCAGCGGACGTCGGAGGTGTCGGCGCCGGTGTCAGCGGCGAGGCGTGGGCGGGCGTGGGTGCCTCCGCGAGCCTCGACCTGGGCATGAAGGACAACAAGTTCACCATCGGTGGTGATCTCGGGGTCGGCCTCGGGGTCGGCGGCAGGGCATCCTTCGACGTCACCGTGGACCCCAGCAAGCTGATGGACTCCATCGATGACGCGGCCGACTGGGTGGGCGACGGCTGGGACAACACCGTCGGCAGCTTGTTCTAGGGCCAGACTCGGCAAGGAAGTGGTTCATCATGGCAGGCACACTGCCGGTCCAGATCTCGTTCACCCTGCCGGACGGCTGGCAGGCCGCTCCGCCGGACGAGGTGGGCGCACCCGGCGTCGCGTTCGTCGCCCTCCATCTGGCCTCGATCGACCAGGGGTTCACGGCGAACATCACCATCGCCGGACGGATGCGCAACGACGCGGCCACCATGCGGGAGATCGCGGACGAGTCGGTACGGAGGCTTCGGGAAGCGGGCCCGGTGCAGGTGGTGAAGAAGGAGGAGATCGGCACCCCGGACATCCCCGGGTTGACGGACGCCCCCGGCGTGATCCAGAACCTCCGGTTCCGCACCACCCTGCGGGGTGAACCGCTGGAGTTGTGCCAGAGCCAGGTGTACCTGGGCCTGGAGGACGTCAACAGCCCTTCGAAGCGTGCGGTCGTCGAACTCGTACTGACCGCCACGGAGGACCAACTGCCCGATCTCGTGGACGACTTCAAGGCGTTCCTGCGGACGGTGAGGCCGCCTGGTGGGGAAGCGGCGGGGTGACCTCGGCCAAGGGTGTCCGGCTCAGGCGGAGGCCCAGGACCGTTCGGGTACGAGCTGCAGGACATCGCAGAGGAAGGCCAGCCGCTCCTCGACGGCCTGCGGCGACAGGGTGCCCGTATACCAGGTGAACAGTTCGTTCTCGCGGAACTGGAGCGGAGACTTCCGAGCCTCCGGGTACTTGAGGAGATAGGGGACCACCGCACCGCTCAGGGCGGTCCGGACGAAGTCCTCGTCCTTGGTGACCACGCGGAAGCGCTGGTCGAACTCGGGTACACCGAGGGTCGTGCTCGGGCGCCGGTCGAGCAGTGCGTTCAGTTTGCTCGGCCGGAGAATCTCGACGCTGGGCGCGGTACCGGGGGCCGTGACGACGAACACCGTCTTGATGATGGGCTTGCGCTCGGCTCCGTCGGCGCCGGTCATCGGGCTGTTGTATCGGTACTCGAAGTACGTGAAGGGGTGCCCTCGGAACTCGCCTGTGGTGTGGTGCCAGGCACTCAGATTGCTGCCCCGTCCGGGCATCGGGCCCGCGCCGCAGTATTGGTCGATGCGGCCCCGTACGCGCGCCTGGTAAGTCCATCCCCGCTCTCGGGCGAGCAGAGGGAGCCGGGAATGGTCCTCCCTGATCCTCGCGTCCTCGCGCCGACCCCGCGCGAACACCGTAATGACCAAGGCGAACATCCCCGCCACGAACGCGAACAGCAGGACGACCAGCAGAACCTGAACCCAATGCGGCATGCCCCCAGCCTAGGGGGCGCTCGGGCGGTGATCGAGTGGTGGCCGGGGGCGGTCCGGTTGTAGAGGATCGATGAAGATCGCAAACGGTGTCGAGAGGGCTGCGCGCTCGCCCGCCGTCGCACCCCGGTGTTGACCGGAGCCACCATCGGGTGACCCCTCCAACTGCCGCCGCGAACCGGTGAATAGAGGGTCGTATCAGGCGTTCAACGGGGCGTCGGGGGAGCGCGACCCCTGTGCCCGGTTGGACCGGTTGGGTAGGTTGACTAGAGTGGTAAAGGCCTTGTGAGGCACTGCTCGCTTTGCGATCGTAGGTGAGTGATCGAAGCAGTCCGCGATGTGATCCGGTCGGGGCTGTACGGGGAGAACGGGGAGGAGTGTCGTGCTTCCGGACATGGTGGGGGGCGTGTCGGCGGGCAGGGCGGCGAACCTGGAAGTCAGCGGCGAGGCGCTGGCGACATTCGTCAAGCGGGTGGACGCGGTACTGAGCCAGTTGGAGAAGTCCGCGGGCAACCCGGTGAAAGTGGGCGCCCAGTCGATCAGGGCCGCGTCCCTGGCCTCGGGCGGCGCGAAGGACTTCCCGGAGGCGCACGGCCTCTACACGCAGTACCACCGCGTGCACGCGGAACTGACGTCCTTCTCGAAGAGCCTGCACCTCCAGATCGAGGCCATCGGCATCGCCGTACAGGGCGCGCACCGCGGCTTCGACAACCTGGAGGAGGAACAGCGGCGGAGGTTCTGGTCCATCCAGCGCGAGGTCGATGACCTCGAACAGGTCCGGAAGCGCGGCAGGACCCACGGCAAGCAGGGCGCGGCACAGCACGACGACGACTCGCGTACCAGTGGGGGGCTCTGACGATGGGCGACAACCATCACAAGGCGGACCTGGACCGCGTCAACGGCCAGAACTCGCTCACCGACGTGGTGCGGACGCTGGACGACCTCCCGCCGATGGGACCCGCCAACGGCATGATCCGGGTGGCGCTCGGAACCACCACGTACGGCAGGGCGGTCGCCGGGCAGACCGATTTCGGCCACCGCGATCTTCCGCTCAACCGGATGATCGATCTGGTGGAGCAGACCGACCCGGAAGACCTCGAATCCTCCGGCAAGGCCCTCTGGGACGCGCGCGACGCCATCGCCTCGGCGGCCGAGGAACTCCGCGGCCACATCGACAAGGTCGAGTGGGTCGGTGACTCCGGCTCGGCCTTCCGGGACTGGGGCGCGGGCCTCGTCACCAACACCACCCACCTGAGCGAGTTCGCGGGCGCGGCCGGTGACCAGATCAGCGCCGCCGCGGTCGGTCTCTCGTCCGTACGCAGTGCCATGCCCGCACGGGACACCGAGGCGAACCGCAAGCGGCCGGACCACTTCACCGCCGACGAGAAGACCACGGACAAGGCCGGTTACACCGCCGCGGTGCGCGTCGAGAAGGACCGCCAAGAGGCGATCAACCAGATGAACCGGCTCGCCTCGTACTACGCGGTGTCCGAAGAGGTCCTGTCCGGGCTTCCGGCGAAGGACGCGACGCCCACGTTCACGACCATGCCGGACGTGGGGGTTCCTCCGCCCAAGGACACAGACTGGGCTCCCGGCGTGCCGCCGAGGGCAGGGGGCGGACACGGCGGCGGACCGGGTTCCGTCGCTCCACCGTCACACCACGCCCTGGCGGTCGGAAACGACGGCTCGCACACGGCGGACACCAGCGCGCCGCCGTCTCACGTCGCACTCGGCACTCCCCACCAGCCCGACGCGCCGATCCGTACGCACATCGACACGGCGGGCACCCTGCCCTCGTCCACTTCGGTCCCCGTCACCGGCCACACCCCACCCGTTGCCGGTGCCCCGGCCGCCGGTGGCGTCCAACCGCCGTTCGTGGGCGGTCCCTTGCCCACCGCGTCGTCGGGGCGTGGGCTGAACGGAGCCAAGGGCCTGAACAACGGCCCCTTGTCCGCCCGAGGTCGCGCGGGAGGTGTCGGTTCGGCCGAGGGCGGCGCGCGTGCCACGGGCCGGGCCTCCGCGAACCAGGTGGGCCGCGCCACGGCGCCGGGAGAATCCCTCTCCAGAGGCCTGGGCGCGAAGCCGGGCACCACCGGCCAGGGAGTCACCGGGGGCGCTCCGCGTCCCGGCGGAGTGGGAGCGCCGCGCGGCAACGGGCTGGCGACCGGCGCCGGCCGTTCGAACGGCGTCATCGGCGGCCGTCCCACCTCCACCACGGGCGGTCCCGGATCGCGCATTCCCCGGGGCACGGTCATCGGCCGCGAGGGCGCCCCCGGCGCCCGGCCCGCCAGTGGCCGACCCGTCCAGCGCGGTGTGCTCGGGGCGCCCGAGGGCGCGACGGGCACCGGCAGGTCGGGCACTGGCACGTCCGGGGCCGTGACCGGCAAGCCGACGTCACGCACGTCCGCCGCGAACGCCGAGCGCAAGGGCCTCACCCGTGGTGGTGCCGGTCTCGTACGAGGCCCCGGCCGCAAGGACAGGTCCAGGGACGAGGAGACCGAGGAAGGCGCGCCGCGCCCGGACTACCTGGTCGAGGACGAAGAGACGCACCTGCCCGAGAACCAGCGGCGCGACGTGCCGCCGGTGGTCAACTGAGCTTTCGACGAGGACACGGAACACGATGAAGTCATCTACCGGCCGACGGCCCCATCACGCCCTGCCGCGGACGTCGCGTCGCGTCGGAGCGGCGGGCGCGGTCCTCGGCGTCCTGGCAGCCGTGACCGTCGGCTTCGCTCCGGGTGCCTCCGCGTCCGACGCCCAGTCGAAGCAGTGGTATCTGGGACCGATGCAGGTCGAGCAGATGTGGAAGGTCAGCACCGGCAAGGGGGTCAAGGTCGCTGTCCTCGACACCGGAGTGAACGCGGACACCCCGTCCCTCAAGGGGCAGGTACTGACCGGCGAGACTCCCGCGTCCGTCGCCTACCACGCGACCCGTGACTACATGGGTCACGGAACGACGATGGCGGAACTCATCGCGGGCACGGGGGCCGACGGCGGCCTGAAGGGCATCGCCCCCGGTGCGAAGATCGTGCCCTACCGAATCCTGCTCGACAGTCTGACCGACTCCGCGGAGCGCAAGAAGACCCCCTCGGCCGAGGAGGCGATCCGCGCGGCTGCCGACACCGACGTGAAGATCATCAGCATGTCTTTCGGTGCCGTGGCGCCGACCGCGGATGAAGAAGCGGCCATCGACTACGCGGCGTCCAAGGGCAAGCTGCTGATCGCATCGGCCGGCAACAAGGGGACCTCGCCGGGCGACACCATCGGCTACCCGGCCCGCTACCCCTACGTGGTCGGAGTGGCCGCCGTCGATCAGGCCAGTACCGTCTCGAAGTTCTCCTCGTCCGGAGGCGCGGTGGACCTCGCTGCTCCCGGCCAGGGGTTCCCCGGCTGGTGCGACGACACCTTCCGCGCGTACTGCGACAACAGGAACGGTACGAGTCCCGCCGCCGCCATCACCTCCGGCTCCGCCGCCCTCATCTGGTCCGCGCACCCCGACTGGTCGGTGAACCAGGTCACGCGCGCGCTGATCGACACGGCGGGGCGGACGTGGTCGAAGAGCAACCCGAGCAAGTACCTGGGATACGGGACGATCCGCCCCCGGCTCGTGCTGGCGGACTCCCACTACGACGCGGGCGCGGCGAACGTGGACCCGCTGGGTGTGGAGAACATCGGGGATCTCCTCGCCAAGTCCGCGGGGTCGGCCGCATCCGCCAAGGGGGCGACGCCCGCCACGCCCTCCTCCTCCGCGTCAACCCCGTCACAATCCGCGCAGAAGGCTTCGACCGGCGGGACGGCCGCCGCAGGATCGAGTGCGGAGACGCGGAAGGACGACAGCGGCACCCTGTGGATCGTGCTCGGGGCCGCGGCGGCCGTGATCGTGGTCTGCGGTGCCGGATTCGCCGTCATGCGGGCACGCCGTACCGGGTGACGGGACAGCACCGGACAGACCGACCGAGAAACCGACAGAGAAGGGGCTGACATGGCTGACAAGCAGAAGCTCGAAGATGCCGCGGTAATCCAGCTGCAGAAGCAGATGTCCGAGAAGTACGAGGGCATCCGCAAGCGTGTGCACAGCCTGCAGGGCGTCATCGACGGCCTCGAAGGCCAGTGGCAGGGCATCGGCCGCGCCGCGTTCGACAAGAAGCAGTACGAGATCAACGAGTCGCTGAAGAACATCGGTGACATCCTCGGCGACGTCATCGAGGCGATGACCGCCACCCGCAACATCAAGGACAGCAAGGAGGACGAGGTCCGCTCGTCCGTCAACAAGATCGACGTCCGCGACGGCGCGAGCTCGATGCCGTCGTCCGCCCTCAGCTCCTACTGAGCGAGCGGAACCGGGCATCCGCCGCTCGGGTACGCGGCGCGGCCACCAGACATTTCAGCGAGACGAGGTAGACACGCATGGCCAACAACAACGAGGGGCTGTCCGTCACTTATGACGGACTCGACATCGCCGCCACCACCATCGGCAACGAGGCCAAGCAGCTCGAAGCGGACCTCCAGGAACTGCGCGGACTGGTGACGAAGAGCCTGCAGTACTGGGAGGGCCAGGCGCAGAACACCTTCCACGACAAGCTGCACCGCTGGGACAAGGAGGCGCAGGACATCCACCAGGCGCTGACCGGCATCGGCCAGGTCGTCCACAGCTCCGGCGGTACGTACATGGAGGGCGACAAGAAGGCCTCCAGCTACTTCCAGTAGGCCGACAGGTCCGCGGGACGGCGTAGGTCAGGAACGACGACAGGGTGGGCGCGCACGGGAGGCGCCCACCCTGTTCGTGTACTCCGGCCGTCGGCTCAACCGCTGGGCCGAGTGCACCACTTGGACGCCGAGGTCGCCTCGGTGTACTCCGTTATGGCCTTCTGCAAGGCCGCCGTGTCCACCGTTCCGTCTTCCTTCCGGATCATCGTGAACACCGCGTGCCCCTCCTTCTCCATCGCCCGGCACGGGACATGCCCGACGGCGCTCGACTCCGCGATGACGTAGTCGGGCAGTTCCTTCCTGATGCTCTTGGCCGACAGGTTGTACGTGCCGTAGGCGACGTCGTGCAGTGTCGTGTCGGAGTCCCTCTGTTCGACGATGCCGGTCACAGCGATCTTCCCGTCGATCATGACGTGGCACAGCGTGAACCCGAGGGGCCCGCTCTTCGCCGACGTGAGCTTGTCCCCGCCGGGGAGCAGCGGTTCGAGCGCGCCGGGTGACACCGGGGTACCGCACAGCGAGGAGGGAACGGCGTACTCGCGTTTCTTCGGCTTCTCCTGCGAGGAACAGGACGTCGTGGTCAGGCCGACCGCCAGGACCGCGGCGGTAGTGGCCCACAGGGCTCGGGTTCTTCTCTGGGGCATTCTCGGATTCCTGGCTAGGGGATCTCGGTCGTGAGGTCGTCGGCCATGTGTCTGCCGTTCGCCGCGGCGCTGTCGAGGCCGTCCTGGGTGCCGTCCATCGCCCAGCCGCCGACCCGGTCGGCGTCGGGCAGGTGGTGCGCCTTCGCTGCCTCGATGGCAGCCTGTTGTGCCATCAGCATGTTGGTCTTGCGGCTTCTTTCCCACAGTTGGCCCGCTTTCAGGCCGGAGTCGTCGAGGTGAGAGCCCTCGACGTCCTTGAACCACTCCCCGAGAGCGACACTCGTCGCCGTTCCCGCGGCACCGCCCGCCACCGCGCCCACGGCCGGTGAGGCGATGAAGCTGGTCCCCACTCCCACGCCGGTGCCGATGACGCCGCCCGCCACGTTCTGCCACTGGGAGACGGCGTGGTCGTAGTCGTCGTCCTGCTGCTTGGCATCACCGAGCACCGCCTCCTGGCGGCCGATGCCCAGGGTGCCCCCGATCTCCGCCGAGTGCCGGGAGATCTGCTTGACGGTGTCCTCCATGCTCGCGTGGTATCGCTGGTCCTCGGGTAGGTGAGGGTTCATGTGGTAGTCCATCAGGTTGGCCATGTACGCCTTCTGGCCGACCTCCACGGCCGCGTAGCCCTCGGGGTTCTGGCCGACGCTTATCAGGAAGCGCGAGACGTCGGCGTGGCCCAGTCGCGCCGACGCGCCCGTGACGGGGAAGAGCCGCTCGATCTCACGCCACCGGTCGGACGGCGGCTCCGGGTCCACGTCGCTGATGGCCCGGTTGATGTCGGGCAGGTACTCCGACGCCATCTGTCCCAGGCTGTCCGACATGAAGCCGCGGCCGGTGAGGCGCTCGGGGTCCTCGCTGACCGATCCGACCACCGCGGCCATCAGCCGGGCCTGCCGGTCGTTGTGCGCCGGGGTGTCCGCGGTCGGCAGTTCGCCCGCCGGGTGCCCGGTCGTGGCGGCCTCGATGGCCATCGCCAGGTTGTTCTCCCCGGTGTGGAGGCCGCCGCCCCCGAGGGTGCTCTCCTGCGGCCATTGCCGGTCCTCGAAGAGGTAGTCGAAGTTGGAGACCGCCTCCTTGTGGTCCCCGCCCTTGGGCAGATACTCCGCGTCGAGGAAGTCCGTGGCCGCGTCCGGGCTCGCGGACAGGGCTTTGAGATAGCCGTTCAGCGGGTCGGAACCACTGTCGTCGCCCATGCGGTCGAGCCAGGGCTGCATGCCCATGTGCTGCCAGGCGAGGTTGCGGTGTTCGCCGTCGCCGGTCAGCCGCCGCTCGGTGGCCATCAGGGCGGTGCCGTAACTCCTGAGGAAGTCGTCGTCGTAGTCCCCGGCCCGCATGAGGTTGCTCATGACCTGGAAGCCCATGACGCCGTAGCCCGTCTGCCCGCCCACGGGCTGGTCGCCGAGCGCGACCATGCGGCCCTTCCACTCGGTCATGGCGGCCGAGTCGCTGTGCGAGGCGGTGGCGAGCGTCAGGCTGAGATCGCGCTGCAGATCGGCGTACTGGCCTACGCGGGCCTGCCCCAGCGCCGCCGCCCGGTGCGGATCGTTGAGGCCCGCCCAGAACTCCAGGGTCTTCCCCGGACCCAGGTCGGTGGCGAAGCGCTCGGCGAACAGGGAGTCACCGAGGTGCTTCTTGAGACCCGCGTCGAGCTTGTCGAAGTCGGCCGGGGTCAGATCCTCCGGCTTCTTCCCGGCGAGGGCGGCGAGTTCGTCCGCGTCCCTGACGGCGTCGGCCGCCTCGTCCCGGTCCCGGTAGCGCGCGTCGGAGAATCCGTAGGCGGTCTGATCCACCAGCGCCGTGAGCACGGTCCTGGCCGACTCGTCGCTCTCGGTGGCCCGGCCGAGGATTCCCTGGACCTCGTCCCGCAGCGCGGTGACATCGTGCGCGCCGTGCTCCGGCGGGGTGTGTCCGGAAGCCGCACGGTCGGGGTGGACGTTCATCGTGACGGTGAACGTGCCCCTGCCGGTGTCCAGCACCGTGAGGTTCTTCTTCAGCCCCCGCTCGACGGCCCCGGCGAGCTGGGACTGGTAGCCCTTCAGCTCGCCGAGCGTGTCGCTCAGGATGGCGTGGATCGTCGTGGCCTGAGTGTGCGCGTCCTGGAACTCACCGGCCGTCCTGCCGATGAACTCACCTGTGACCTTGCTGTTCTCGCCCGCCCAGTCCGCCTTGACAGCGGCCTGGTGCAGGCTCTTCTCGGCGTCCTCCGCCAGCTCCTTCAGGCTGCGGACCATGCGTGCCCAGTCCTCGACGGCGTCGTCGAGCAGCGTGAAGTTGGCGAACCGAAGTGTGTCCAGATCCATGAGTCGGCGTCCCCGCAGTGCCTGGTGGTCAGTTGTTCTTCGGTGCGTGCGCCCCGTGGACCGGATTGTGCGCGCCCGGACCCCCGACCCGCTCGTCGAAACCGGCGTCGAGGGTGTCGATGCCGCTCATCCGGCGGGCGATGTACGCCTCGTCACCCGCGTGGATCTTCTTGGTGACCTGCATGTGGTTGGAGATCTGGGCGCACGCGTCCAGCAGGGACTTCAGCTGTGTGTCCCACTTGTCCGAGACGTGCCGCAGACCGGCTCCGAGAGCGAAGCCCTGCCGGGTCAGATCGCCCGCAGCCGCATCGACGCCGGTGTTCGACAGCCGCCCCCTGTCCCACAGCTGGTTGTACAGCGTGTGCGCCGCGCCGCCGATCTTCGTCAGGTCGGTCTGCTCGACCCTGAGGTCACCGGTCTGCGCAGGAGTCCCGGCGCCGCCACCGAGGTCGCCCGGCAACTGATCGAGGTGGATGCGCGTCCCCGCGTCCTGGCCGCGCGTGACCGCGTCCGCCTTGAGCTGTTCCCATTCATCCCACGACATGGACGACAACACTCCCCGTATGCGGCTGTCCGATGTTCGGAACCCGTCGGCTCCTGGCGTACGCAACGTAGCAAGACGGTGCCCGGCGGCGACACCCGTCCGCACTACCCGCGTCCGTCGTCAGCGGCAGCGCCCGAAGGGTCCGGTGACCGGACATCGACGGCACGTGCGCCGCCGGGTCGCTGAAGCGGCGGGCCGGGAAGCGCCACCACAGCGCCCTCCAGTCGGCGAGGTCCATGCCGCCGAGCCGGAGAGCGACCAGCACCAGGACCACGCCCCTGCCGCCCCTGTCAGTCAGACCCCTCCCCGGCGGAACCCACCTGCACCAGCGGCTTGCCCCGCCTGCGGGAGACGAAGACGCCGCGGCCCGCGGGCATCGGACGCGGCCGTACGCCGCCGAGGAGTTCCCCCTCGGCCGGGTCGCCCGCCAGCACGACGCCCTGCGCGCCGAGTTCCTTCATCCGCTGCAGGAACGGCTCGTACGAGGCGCGCCCCGCGCCCGCCGTGGAGCGGGCCAGGATGAAGCGGACGCCGACGTCCCGCGCGAACGGCAGCAGTTCGGTGATGCCGCCCAGCGGGTTGCCGCTGGACGTGGACACCAGGTCGTAGTCGTCGATGACCACGAAGACCTGCGGCCCCCGCCACCAACTGCGCTCCCTGAGCTGTTGCGCGGTCACCTCGGCGGTGGGTGTCCGGCGCTGCATCAGATCGGTCAGCGCGCTCATGTGATGGTCCATCCGGCTCGACATCGGGATGTACTCCGCGAGGTGCGAGGCAGGGGTGACGTCCAGCAGCGAGCGCCGGTTGTCCACCACGAAGAACTTCGCCTGGTCGCCGCTGTAGCGCCGGGTGAGCTGCCGCAGCAGCAGGCGCAGCAGGTTGGACTTCCCCGACTCGCTCTCGCCGAACACCAGGAAGAACGGGTCCTGCTCGAAGTCCAGGAACACCGGCTCCAGGTTGTCCTCGTCCAGCGCGAACGCGATGCCCCGCTCCGGGACACGGTCGCCCGGCGGCAGCTCCGCCGCCGCGAACGTGCGCGGCAGCAGCCGTACCGCGGGCGCGCCCGGCTCCTGCCAGTGCCGGGTGACCTCGGCGGCGAGGGCATGCGTGGCGTCCGCGAGATCGGTGTCGGAGGACAGCCCGTCGATACGCGGCACGGCCGCCATGAAGTGCTGCTTCTGGGGGGTCTGACCCCGCCCCGGCACACCGGCCGGGACATTGGCCGCGACCTTGCGGTCGATCTCGGAGTCCATCGGGTCACCGAGCCGCAGCTCCAGCCGGTTCATCAGATGGTCCTTGAGGTTGGCGCGGACCTCCATCGAGCGGGACGCGGTGAGGACCACGTGGATGCCGTACCCCAGGCCGCGCGCGGCGATGTCCAGGACCAGCGGCTCCAACGCCTCGTAGTCCGTACGGAAGTTGCCCCAGCCGTCGATGACGAGGAACACGTCGCCCCACGGCTGGTCCGTCACGGAGATGTCGCCCCGCGCCCGCCGGGAGCGGAACTCCGCGATCGAGGAGATGCCCGCCGAACGGAAGTACTCCTCACGCCGGTTCATCACCCCGTACACCTCGGCCGCCGTGCGCCGGACCTTCTCCGGATCCAGCCGGGAGGCGACGCCGCCCACGTGCGGCAGCCCCGCGACCGCCGCCATGCCGCCACCGCCGAAGTCCAGCCCGTAGAACTGCACTTCGCGCGGGGTGTGGGTGAGTGCGAACGACGAGATCAGCGACCGCAGCAGCGTGGACTTCCCGGACTGCGGGCCGCCGACGATCTGCATATGACCGGCCGCCCCGCCGAAATCGACCCACAGCGGGTCACGGCGCTGCTCGTACGGCTTGTCGATGAGGCCGACCGGGACGACGAGCCGCCCGGCGCCCTCGTAGCCGGGCTGGGTCATGCCCCGCCCGGACACCGGGGCCAGCCCCGGCAGCAGCGCGTCGAGCGAGGGCGGGCTGTCCAGCGGCGGCAGCCACACCTGGTGCGCGGCCGGTCCCTGGGCCTCCAGCCGCCGCACGATGACGTCCAGCACGGTGTCCGCGAGCGCGTCGTCCTTGCGTTCCTCGTCCGCCTCCGCGCGCTGCCGGGGGACCGCCGCGTACCGCACCGGCACCTCCGCCGCCGTGAACAGCACCGGCCTGCGGTCCACGGGCAGCGGGCCGCCGAGCACCGCCCGGCCCGGCCCGGTCCGGTACGCCCCCGAGACGTACGCCGCCTTGAAGCGGACCATCTCGTCCGTGCCGTACTTCAGGAAGCCGGAGCCGGGCACGTTCGGCAGCTCGTAGGCGTCCGGCACGCCGAGCGCGGCGCGGGACTCGGCGGCCGAGAAGGTGCGCAGACCGATCCGGTACGACAGATAGGTCTCCAGGCCGCGCAGCCGCCCCTCCTCCAGCCGCTGCGAGGCCAGCAGCAGGTGCACGCCGAGCGACCGGCCGATGCGGCCGATCTGTACGAACATCTCGATGAAGTCGGGCTTGGCGGTGAGCAGTTCGCTGAACTCGTCGATCACCAGGACGAGCGACGGGATGGGCTGCAGCGGGGCGCCCGCCGCGCGCGCCTTCTCGTAGTCGTGGATGTTCGCGTAGTTGCCCGCGTCGCGCAGCATCTGCTGGCGGCGGTTCAGCTCGCCCCGGATCGAGTCGCCCATGCGATCGACCAGGGTCAGGTCGTCGGCCAGGTTGGTGATGACGGCCGCGACGTGCGGCATCTGCGCCATCCCGGCGAAGGTGGCACCGCCCTTGAAGTCCGCGAGGACGAAGTTCAGCGTCTCCGAGGAGTGCGTCACGGCGAGGCCGAGGACCAGCGTGCGCAGCAGCTCCGACTTGCCGGAACCGGTCGCGCCGACACACAGACCGTGCGGGCCCATGCCCTCCTGCGCGGCCTCCTTCAGGTCGAGCATGACCGGGCGGCCGTCCTCGCCCAGTCCGATCGGCACCCGCAGCCGCTCGGACTGCGAGCGCGGACGCCAGGTGCGCTTCGGATCGACCGAGGCGGCGTCCCCCAGATTCAGCAGATCGGTGAACTCCAGGTTGGCGAGCAGCGGTTCGCCGTCGTCACCGCCGGACGCCATGCGCAGCGGCGCCAGCTGGCGGGCGAGCGCCTCCGCGGCCTCGTACGACAGCACGTCCGGTGTGCCCTCGTAGACCATGCCGTGCCCCGACTCCAGGCTCAGCAGATCGGGGCGTACGACGACGGAGAGGTCACCGCGGCCCGTGGTGAGGTCGCCGGGGACGACCTCCAGGACGGTCACGCCCTGCACACCCTCGGGACCGGCCAGCAGAGAGGAGGGCGGCAGGGAGACGCCGTCCAGCACGACCACCAGATGCGGCTGTTCGGGGACCGGCGGCCCGTCGGGGTGGAAACGCGGACGGCCCTGGAGCCGGGCGGCGAGCCGCTCCTCCAACTCGGCCGGGTCGGTGGTGATGAGGCGCACGCTCCCGGCGCCGTCGGCGAGCCCCGGTGCCTGCGCGTGCGGCAGCCACTTGGCCCACTCCCACTCGCCCGCCGTCGCCCGCCCGGTGGCGACCGCGATCACCAGATCCTCGGGCGAGTGCAGCGCGGCCAGCGACGCGGTCACGGCACGCGCCGTGCCCCGCACGGTGCCGGGCTCACCGCTGACCGTCACGTGGTAGAAGGCACGCAGCGAGATCGCCATCGGCAGCGCGTCGAGCGTCGCGTGGACGGCCAGGAAACGCTGCATGGCACCCGCCGTCAACGGCTCCAGCTCGTCCACCGGAGCGGTTTGCGGAGGGATCAGCGCGGTGGCCAGCGCCTGCGCGCCGAGGCCCACCCGCGCCTGCCCGAAGTCCTCGTCACCGGTGCGTCTTTCCCACACCCGGCTGCCCTCGGCGACCAGCGCCCACAGTTGCTCGGGCGAAGGGTGCAGGTAGAACTGGGCGTCGCGCTGGGCCCGCGCGGTCTCCAGGACCGAGCGCCGGGTCTGCGAGAGATAGCGCAGGTAGTCGCGGCGCATGTCGGCGAGCTGGCCCTGGCTGCCGCGCCGGTAGCGCACGAGCATCGAGATGCCCATCGCGATCGTCGAGGCCACCATCACCAGGCCCATGATCTTCATGAAGGGCTGGGCCTGCGGGCTGAAGAAGAAGACGACCGACCCGCCCATGCCGAGCATGGGCAGAAGCTGCATCAGAGCGCCCTCCTGCTGCCCGCGCGGCAGCTCCGGCGGTGACTGCAGAACGACGTCGTCCGTGGGCACTTCCTTCGGCAGCGCCCGAGGCGGGCGCTTGACGACGATGTGGCTCACTACGCACCAATTCCCTTGCCGGACCGAGGTGATTCGTCCGCCGCCCCGTGTCAGGCGAACGTCGATCGCGAACCGCGATCCTACTGACAACGGGCCACCGCGGCGGGCGGTAGGGTGCGGGTGAGTAACCGTGAGCAGTTGCGAACACTTCCGGGAAAACCTGGGCAATCCGCAGCACCGCGCGGCGGGCGCCCTTCGAACGGAAGCGGCCGTGCCCGACCCGCCCGCAGGGGCGGCGCACAGCACGGGCGCGACTCTCACAGCATCTTCACGGGTGGACGGGTGCGCGGCCGGGCTCCGGACCGACGCACCACCGACGAGGGGGAACAGCAGGTGAGCATGACGGCCTCCGCGCCGGCCGGCGCGCCCGGCGGACCGGGCACCGGGGTCCCGTCCGCCGCGAGCACGGGCATCGGCTTCTGCCGGGTCACCATCGTGGCGCCCGACAGCCGCATCGACGTGGCCCTGCCCGACGACGTACCGGTCGCCGATCTCTACCCCGAGATCCTGCGCCTGTCGCGGCAGAGCCCCGAGGAGGGCGCCCCGGTCGGCTACCACCTCGTACGCCGCGACGGCACCGTCCTCGACGGCGCCCGGTCGTTCACCGCGCAGCGCATCCTGGAGGGTGAGCTGCTCACGCTGCGTCCCTTCGCCGAGTCACTGCCGCCCGCCGTCCTCGACGACGTCTCCGAGGCGGTGGCCTCCGCCGTCACCCGCGACCGCACGCTGTGGAGCGGTGACCTCACCCGTGCCGCCGGGCTCGTCGCGGGCGGCATCCTGCCCGCACTCCTCGCGTTCGTGGCCTGGAGCTCCCAGGTCCGCCACGACATGCACGGACTCCAGGGCGTCGTCGCCGCCGTCACCGGCGTCGTGCTGATCGCCGTCGCCTGCGTCCGCGCCCGTGTCTACGACGACCGGGGCTCCGCGATCGCCCTCGGCCTCGGCGCCCTGCCCAACGCCGCCGTCGCGGGCTCCGGGGCGCTGTCACTCTCGTCCGGCGAGGGCGTCGGGCGGCTCCAGTTCGTGCTGGCCTGTGCCGCCGTCCTGCTGGCCGCGCTCGTCCTGACCCTCGTCTCGCCCGGCGGTGACGGGCCGTTCGTCGCCTTCCTGTTCGCCTCCGCCGTCGGTCTTGTCACCACCTTCGTCGCGGTCCTCACCGACCTGCGGCCCATCGAGACGGCCGCGATCTGCGCCCCGCTGTCCGTCGTCGCGCTGGCCTTCCTGCCGGGCCTGTCCATGCGCTTCGCCCGGCTGCCCATCGGCTTCGAACCGCCCAACCCCTCCCGCGGCGGCTACGGCTCCTCCGGCGACCGCCACGACGCGGGCGCGGGACAGGAGGCGGTGGACACCGAGCGCGTCGCGGCCCAGGCCCGGCGCGGCCACGAACTCCTGGTCGGACTCGTCGGCGGCTGCGCCCTCGTCGCCGTCGGCGCGTCCATCGTGCTCGGCTTCTCCGCCAATGTCTGGGCCCAGCTGCTGGCTCTCGCCACCGGCGTCGCGATGCTGATGCGGGCCCACCTGTTCCGCTACACCGCACAGGTCGGCGCGACCCTCGCCGCCGGACTCGGCGCCGTCGTATTCCTCGGCATCGGCCTCGCCCTGCACCCGCCGCACGACTACCTGGTCAGCGCCCTCCGGGGCGACACCGCGGCGCTCGACATCCGCAGCGTGTGGCTCGCCGCCGCGGTCGGCGCCGCCGCGGCCCTGGTCACCGCGATCGGCCTCATCACCCCCCGGCGCGGTGTCACCCCGTTCTGGGGCCGCTTCCTGGAGATCGCCGAGAGCTTCGTCCTGCTCACCCTGATCCCGCTCGCCCTGGCCGTTTTCGACGTGTACGCCCGTGCCCGTGCCATGACCAGCTAGGGCCGCGACATAGCGGAAACGCGAAAAGGGGCGGCCCCCGCAAAGGCGCCGCCCCTCCCCACCCCCACCTACACGTCCAACCCCCCGTTGTGCGCCATCGGCTTCAGATCGAACTCCCCGTCCCGCGCCCCCAGCACGAACGCCCGCCACTCCGCCTCCGTGTAGCGCAGCACCGTGTCCGGGTCGAGGGAGGAGCGCATGGCGACCGCGCCCTCGGGGAGGTAGGCGATCTCGACGCGCTCCTCCTCCTCCTCGGTGCCCGGTGCGCAGTGCCACTCCACGCCGGAGATGTCGAGCGCGTACAGCTCGTCCCGCTCCCGGTCCTTGCGTGCCTTCAGCTCCGCTTCCGTCTCCGTCATAGCGACGCGACCCCTTCCCGGCCTACCGACGTAACTCCACGACACCGGCGGACCTGCCCGCCGCGACGCTCACCCTAGGGCCTGTCCGGCACCCGGCAAGGGTGTCCACCGGCCCCGGTGAGGGGCCCCGCCGCGGCCTGGTATCCTGAGTGACGGCCGTTCGTGTACGCGCCCCCAGGACCCTCCCCGGAGGATCAGGAGGCCGCGGACCGGCGAGCCCCGCCTCCAGAGTCGTGGAAGCTCCCCCGAGACGCAGACCGGGGGCACTCGGAGGCCAGTCGCAGACTATGAGGAGTTAGCGTGTCGCTCGACGCCGCCACGAAGAAGCAGATCATCTCCGAGTTCGGTACCAAGGAGGGCGACACCGGCTCCCCCGAGGTCCAGGTCGCCCTGCTGTCCCGTCGGATCTCCGACCTGACCGGGCACCTCAAGGCCCACAAGCACGACCACCACTCCCGTCGTGGTCTGCTCATCCTCGTCGGCCAGCGCCGCCGCCTGCTGCAGTACCTGGCGAAGAAGGACATCCAGCGCTTCCGTGCGCTGGTGGACCGCCTGGGCATCCGCCGCGGTGCCGCGGGCGCCAAGTAGGTCGCCGTGAGGGGAGCGGTTCCCGGCAGGACTCCGGGACCGCTCCCTTCGCCGTATGCGGGAACCCGGTACGCCGACCCCGCACACGGACACCCCCGCCGCGACGGCGGAAACGTGCGGACTGTCAGGCACGCTTTGTAGTGTGGTGACACAAGACGCACCACGCAGGACGCAGGACGCAGGACAAGCACCACGTACGACACGCACCACGTACGGCTCGCACCACGCGGTCCGTACGACACGCACCACGTACGGCGCACGACACAGAACGAGGGGAAGCGCACCTCGCCGCCGCCGGTCCTCGGTAGTGGCTCCCGGACACGCATCGCTCCGGGTGCTTCGATCGAAGACCGGCCCGCACCGCCCGGCGCGCTTCTCCGTACCGTTCCACCGCCACACGGGCGGACCGGGACGAAAGACGACAAAGTAACGGAGATATCGCTAGTGGAGAACGAGACCCACTACGCCGAGGCCGTCATCGACAACGGCGCCTTCGGCACCCGCACCATCCGCTTCGAGACCGGCCGCATCGCCAAGCAGGCCGCCGGTAGCGCCGTGGCCTACCTGGACGACGACACGATGGTGCTGTCGGCCACCACCGCCTCGAAGAACCCCAAGGACCAGCTCGACTTCTTCCCCCTCACGGTGGACGTCGAGGAGCGGATGTACGCCGCCGGAAAGATCCCCGGCAGCTTCTTCCGCCGTGAGGGCCGTCCCTCCGAGGACGCCATCCTCACCTGCCGCCTGATCGACCGCCCGCTGCGCCCGTCCTTCAAGAAGGGCCTGCGCAACGAGATCCAGGTCGTCTGCACGGTCATGGCCCTCAACCCCGACCACCTGTACGACGTCGTGGCGATCAACGCCGCGTCCGCGTCCACGCAGCTCGCGGGTCTGCCCTTCTCCGGCCCGATCGGCGGCGTCCGCGTCGCGCTGATCCGCGGCCAGTGGGTCGCCTTCCCCACCCACTCCGAGCTGGAGGACGCCGTCTTCGACATGGTCGTCGCCGGCCGTGTGCTGGAGGACGGCGACGTCGCGATCATGATGGTCGAGGCCGAGGCCACCGACAAGACCGTCGCGATGGTCGAGGGCGGTGCCGAGGCGCCGACCGAGGAGATCGTCGCCGCCGGTCTGGAGGCCGCGAAGCCCTTCATCAAGGTCCTGTGCCGCGCGCAGGCCGACCTCGCCGCCAAGGCCGCCAAGCCGACCGGCGAGTTCCCGATCTTCCTGGACCACCAGGACGACGTCCTCGACGCCCTCACGGCCGCCGTCCGCCCCGAGCTGGCCCAGGCGCTCACCATCGCCGGGAAGCAGGAGCGCGAGGCCGAGCTGGACCGCGTCAAGGCGCTCGCCGCCGAGAAGCTCCTCCCGGAGTTCGAGGGCCGCGAGAAGGAGATCTCCGCCGCCTACCGCACCTTGACCAAGAAGCTCGTCCGCGAGCGCGTGATCAAGGAGAAGAAGCGCATCGACGGCCGCGGTGTCACCGACATCCGTACCCTGGCCGCCGAGGTCGAGGCCATCCCGCGCGTGCACGGCTCCGCCCTGTTCGAGCGCGGCGAGACCCAGATCCTGGGCGTCACCACGCTGAACATGCTGCGCATGGAGCAGCAGCTCGACACCCTCTCCCCGGTGACGCGCAAGCGCTACATGCACAACTACAACTTCCCGCCGTACTCCACCGGCGAGACCGGCCGCGTCGGCTCCCCGAAGCGCCGCGAGATCGGCCACGGCGCCCTCGCCGAGCGCGCCCTCGTGCCGGTGCTTCCCACCCGCGAGGAGTTCCCCTACGCGATCCGCCAGGTGTCCGAGGCCCTCGGCTCCAACGGCTCGACGTCGATGGGCTCGGTCTGCGCCTCCACCATGTCGCTGCTGAACGCCGGTGTGCCGCTCAAGGCCCCCGTCGCCGGTATCGCGATGGGCCTGATCTCCCAGGAGATCGACGGTGAGACGCACTACGTCACCCTCACCGACATCCTCGGTGCCGAGGACGCCTTCGGCGACATGGACTTCAAGGTCGCCGGCACCAAGGACTTCGTCACCGCCCTCCAGCTCGACACCAAGCTGGACGGCATCCCCGCCTCCGTCCTGGCCGCCGCCCTCAAGCAGGCCCGCGACGCCCGTCTCCACATCCTCGACGTGATGATGGAGGCCATCGACCGGCCCGACGAGATGAGCCCGCACGCCCCGCGGATCATCACCGTCAAGATCCCGGTGGACAAGATCGGTGAGGTCATCGGCCCGAAGGGCAAGATGATCAACCAGATCCAGGAGGACACCGGCGCCGAGATCACGATCGAGGACGACGGAACGATCTACATCGGTGCGGCCGACGGTCCCTCCGCCGAGGCGGCCCGCACCACGATCAACGGCATCGCCAACCCGACGATGCCCGAGGTCGGCGAGCGCTACCTGGGTACGGTCGTCAAGACCACCACCTTCGGCGCGTTCGTCTCGCTGCTGCCCGGCAAGGACGGACTGCTGCACATCTCGCAGATCCGCAAGCTCGCCGGCGGCAAGCGCGTGGAGAACGTCGAGGACGTCCTCGGAGTGGGCCAGAAGGTCCAGGTCGAGATCGCCGAGATCGACTCGCGCGGCAAGCTCTCCCTCGTGCCCGTCGTCGAGGGCGAGGACGGCGACGACACCAAGAAGGACGACGCCGACCAGTGACGTCCCCCAGTTCCAAGGCGACGGCCCGCACCTCCTCCGAGGCGCGGGCCGTCGGCCGTACCCGAACCCTCCTCCCGGCCGGAACCACCACCGGCACCGGCGCGGTCCGCCGCACCACCCTCCCGGGCGGTCTGCGCGTCGTCACCGAGACCGTGCCCTCCGTGCGCTCCGCCACCTTCGGCATCTGGGCGCACGTCGGCTCCCGCGACGAGACCCCCGCCCTCAACGGCGCCACCCACTACCTGGAGCACCTCCTCTTCAAGGGCACCCGCACCCGCAGCGCCCTCGACATCTCCGCCGCCATCGACGCGGTCGGCGGCGAGATGAACGCGTTCACGGCCAAGGAGTACACGTGCTACTACGCACGCGTCCTCGACACCGACCTGCCGCTCGCCATCGACGTGGTCTGCGACATGCTCACCGGCTCGCTGATCCGCGCCGAGGACGTGGACGTGGAACGCGGCGCGATCCTCGAAGAGATCGCCATGACCGAGGACGACCCCGGCGACTGCGTGCACGACCTGTTCGCGCACACCATGTTCGGCGACAACGCCCTCGGCCGCCCGGTCCTCGGCACCGTGGACACCGTCAACGCCCTCACCGCCGACCGCATCCGCCGCTTCTACCGCAAGCACTACGACCCCACCCACCTCGTGGTCGCCTGCGCCGGGAACGTGGACCACGACACGGTCGTACGACAGGTGCACGCGGCCTTCGCGGGAGCGGGCCTCCTCGGCGACGGGAACGCCGAACCCATCGCTCCCCGCGGCGGCCGCCGCACCCTCCGCGCCGCGGGCAGACTCGAACTGCTCAACCGCAGGACCGAGCAGGCGCACGTGGTCCTCGGCATGCCCGGCCTCGCCCGCACCGACGAACGCCGCTGGGCGCTCGGCGTGCTCAACACCGCCCTCGGCGGCGGCATGTCCTCCCGCCTCTTCCAGGAGGTCCGGGAGAAGCGCGGCCTCGCCTACAGCGTGTACTCCTACACCTCGGGCTTCGCCGACTGCGGCCTGTTCGGCGTCTACGCCGGGTGCCGCCCCAGCCAGGTCCACGACGTGCTGCGGATCTGCCGCGACGAACTCGACCAGGTCGCGGCCCAGGGCCTCACCGACGACGAGATCGCCCGCGCCGTCGGCCAGCTCCGCGGCTCCGCGGTCCTGGGCCTGGAGGACACCGGCGCCCTGATGAACCGCATCGGCAAGAGCGAGCTGTGCTGGGGCGAGCAGATGTCCGTGGACGACATGCTCACCCGGATCGCGGCCGTCACCCCGGACGAGGTCCGCTCCGTCGCCCGCGACATCCTCGGACAGCGCCCGTCGCTGTCGGTCATCGGCCCGCTCAAGGACAAGCAGGCGGCGCGGCTGCACGACGCCGTCGCCTGACACACCACGGTCAAGGAAGCAGGAACATGAGCAAGCTGCGCGTAGCGGTCCTCGGTGCCCGGGGCCGGATCGGTTCCGAGGCGGTCAAGGCCGTCGAGGCCGCCGACGACATGGAACTGGTGGCCGCCCTCGGCCGCGGCGACAAACTGGAGACGCTGGCCGACACCGGCGCCCAGGTCGCCGTCGAACTCACCGACCCCGGCTCGGTCATGGGCAACCTCGACTTCTGCGTGCGCCACGGCATCCACGCGGTCGTCGGCACCACCGGCTGGACCGACGACCGCCTCGCGCAGCTCACCGGCCTGCTCGCGCAGTCCCCGGAGACCGGCGTGCTCATCGCGCCGAACTTCTCCATCGGCGCCGTCCTCACCATGAAGTTCGCCCAGCTCGCGGCCCCGCACTTCGAATCCGTCGAGATCGTCGAACTCCACCACCCGAACAAGGCCGACGCCCCCTCCGGCACCGCCACCCGCACCGCCCAGCTCGTCGCCGAGGCCCGCCGGGCCGCCGGAAGCGCCCCGGCGCCGGACGCCACGGTCACCGCCCTCGACGGTGCCCGCGGCGCCGACGTGGACGGCGTCCCCGTGCACTCCGTCCGGCTGCGCGGCCTCCTGGCCCACCAGGAGGTACTGCTCGGCGGCGAGGGCGAGACCCTCACCGTCCGCCACGACTCCCTGCACCACAGCAGCTTCATGCCGGGCATCCTGCTCGGCGTACGGCGTGTGGTGACCACTCCCGGCCTGACCTTCGGCCTGGAGAACTTCCTCGACCTGAGCTGAGCCCCCGTCATGCGCGCGAAGATCACCTACCTCGTCACGGCCGCCGTCCTCGTCTTCTACTTCGTCCTGGCCGGCAGCCGCGGCGTGATGCTCATCGAGACCGGCACCCCGCTCACCGTCACCTTCGGGGTGGCGGTGCTCATCCTGCCGGTCATCGGCGCCTGGTTCCTGTGGATGAACACCCGGTTCGTCCGCCGGGCCAACGCGCTGGCCGCCGAACTCGACGCCGAGGGCGGCCTGCCCGTGGACGAGCTGAAGCGGACCCCCGGCGGCCGTATCGACCGTGACTCCGCCGACGAGGTCTTCGCCCGCCGCAAGGCCGAGACCGAGGACACCCCGGACGACTGGCGCTGCTGGTTCCGGCTCGCGGTCGCCTACCACGACGCCCGCGACACCCCGCGCGCCCGCAAGGCGATGCAGCGCGCCATCGCCCTCCACGACGGCCGCCCGGTCCCCGCCTGACCGACGCGCCCGCCGCTCACGACACGAGGGGGCCGCTCCGTGTACGACGACACGGAGCGGCCCCCTCTCGAAAGCTCGGGTACGCGGGTCAGCCCCGCCCGTACTCCGCGGCCCACGCCTCCACGGTGTCCGCGGCCCGGTCGAACGCCGGACCCCGGTTGACGAAGTCCAGCATGTGCGTGCTCAGCAGCGGGGCGGTGTCCGCCGGGGCCCGGTCCACCCGGACCAGCGTCAGCGCCTGCCCCTGCACCGTGCGCGGCAGCCCCAGCCAGCGCACCGGCTGCTGCGCCGTACGCACCGAGACGACCCGCTGCCACGGCACCGTACGGGTCCGCAGGAAGCCCACCTGGCGCAGCCCGCGCGCGCTCACCCACACGCCCATGCGCAGCATCCGCAGCGCCGCCCCGACGATCAGCAGCGCGACCAGCAGCACCCAGGCGGCGGAGTCCACCGACCCGGTGACCGCGATCAGCACGGCGGCGAACAGCACGAACGACGAGAACAGCAGCACCAGCGCCGCCCCGCCCACCCGGAACGGACCCGGCCGGTAGGGGCGCCGCCAGCGGTCGCGGTCGTCGTACGGCAGCGGGCTCTCGGCGGCGGCGTCGAAGCCGCGGTCGGCCGTCAGGAAGGGCAGGGGCACGGCTGGTCCTCACTCGATCCTCGCGCGGACGATGCCCGGTGAGGCTATCCGGAGCCGTACCGGCCCACCACCCTCGGACGGCCGGAAGGGTCAGTGCGGAAACCGGCGCGTGAAACCGCGCGGGAGCAGCGCGGGAGCAGCGGAGGCTCAGCAGGGGCTCAGCAGGGGCTCGGCAGGGATCAGCGCCCCTGCGCCGCCTGCGACTGGGCCTGCGGGGAGGGCGTGCTCGTGGGCGTGGACAGCGCGGGCCTGCCGAGCACCACCGAGCCGACCAGCCCGGCCACGATGGTGAGCCCCAGCAGCCAGCGCCCCGCTATCTGCCCGGCGGACGACCGCTGCCGGGGCGGGGGCGCGACATTGCTGCGGAACCTGTCCGCCTCGGCCACGAAGGCGAAGGGCACCGGCTCACGCCGACGGAACATGGGGAACGACCTCACTCACGTGCTCATGCGGTCCCGAAACCGCGATCCTCACCCGTACAGACGCTCGAACGCGGCAAAAGGTGCCCCCATGTCGGAAAAAATCACCGACAAGGGCACGGTTCGGGCTCCCCCTCAGGTGCCCCGTACAGTGGGCGCGAACCTGCAGAAGTTGATGGGAAGGACCTCCGTGACCACCCCCGAGCCGCTCACCCTGCGCGGTGACGTCACCGTCGAACTCGTGAAGTCCAGCGCCTCCGACGCCGACGTCCTCTTCGCCGCCCGCGTCTCCACCCTCGGCGAGCAGTCCCTGGACGAACTCAAGAAGGACCCCGAGCGCTCGAAGGGCCTCATCAACTACCTGGTCCGCGACCGCCACGGCAGCCCCTTCGAGCACAACTCGATGACCTTCCTGATCAGCGCCCCGATCTTCGTCTTCCGCGAGTTCATGAGGCACCGGGTGGGCTGGTCGTACAACGAGGAGTCCGGGCGCTACCGCGAGTTGAGCCCGGTCTTCTACGTCCCCGACGCCTCCCGCAAGCTCGTCCAGGAGGGACGGCCCGGCAAGTACGTCTTCGTCGAGGGGACCCCGGCCCAGCGGGAGGCCGTCGGCAGCACCCTCGCGGAGTCCTACGAGCAGGCGTACACCGCGTACCAGAAGCTCCTCGCCGAAGGTGTCGCCCGTGAGGTCGCGCGGGCCGTGCTGCCCGTCGGACTGTTCTCGTCGATGTACGCCACCTGCAACGCGCGCTCGCTGATGCACTTCCTGGGGCTGCGGACCCAGCACGAGCTGGCCCGGGTGCCGTCGTTCCCGCAGCGGGAGATCGAGATGGTGGGGGAGAAGATGGAGGAGGAGTGGGCGAAGCTGATGCCGCTGACCCACGCCGCCTTCAACGCCAACGGCCGCGTGGCGCCGTAGCCGGTCCGTTCGGGCGCGTCGCCGCGAAGCCTTGTTCCCCCTCCGGAACGGATGTACGGATCAGCCCGGCGAAGTGTCCGTATTGCGGCATTTGGAGAAGTTCATCTAGCCTGATCGAACGGACCCGGCACTGCTTGAACCCCCGAGCAGGCAGTGCCGGGCTCCTTGTTCACCCAGACTTTCCCGGCCCCCCTAGGGCCTCCCTCGCCGTTCGCACCGAGTAGCGTGTCACTCATGGCTCCGACCTCCACTCCGCAGACCCCCTTCGGGCGGGTCCTCACCGCCATGATCACGCCCTTCACGGCGGACGGCGCACTCGACCTCGACGGCGCGCAGCGGCTCGCCGCCCACCTGGTGGACGCGGGCAACGACGGCCTGATCGTCAACGGCACGACCGGCGAGTCGCCCACCACGAGTGACGCGGAGAAGGCGGATCTCGTCCGCGCGGTCGTGGAGGCCGTCGGGGACCGCGCGCACGTCGTGGCCGGAGTCGGCACCAACGACACCCGCCACAGCGTCGAGCTGGCCCGTACGGCGGAGCGCATCGGCGCCCACGGCCTCCTGGTCGTCACGCCGTACTACAACAAGCCCCCGCAGGAGGGCCTGCTGCGCCACTTCACCACCGTCGCGGACAGCACCGGTCTCCCGGTCATGCTCTACGACATCCCCGGCCGCAGCGGGGTGCCCATCACCACCGAGACCCTGGTCCGGCTCGCCGAGCACCCGAGGATCGTCGCCAACAAGGACGCCAAGGGCGACCTCGGCCGTGCGGGCTGGGCCATCGCGCAGTCCGGTCTCGCCTGGTACTCCGGCGACGACATGCTGAACCTGCCGCTGCTCTCCGTGGGCGCGGTCGGCTTCGTCTCCGTCGTCGGCCACGTCGTCACCCTCGACCTGCGCGCCCTCGTGGAGGCCTACACCTCGGGCGACGTCGTCAAGGCCACCGAGATCCACCAGAAGCTGCTGCCGGTCTACACGGGTATGTTCCGTACTCAGGGTGTCATGACGACCAAGGCCGCCCTCGCCCTCCAGGGGCTCCCGGCCGGCCCCCTGCGCGCGCCGATGATCGAGTGCTCGCCCGAGGAGGTCGCGCAGCTCAAGATCGATCTTGCCGCCGGCGGGGTACAGCTCTGACAACAGACTTGGCACCACCCGAGCTTCACAACCGAATCCACAACAGAACAGGCGGGCACCGGTGCCCGCCACCCCACCCAGACAACTGCTCACGCACGAACGTCATGCGCGCCACGTACCGGACCGGTACGTGGCGCGTGTGGTTGAGGAGACACTTTTGAGTCATCCGCACCCTGAACTCGGACGGCCCCCGGCGCTGCCCGCCGGTGGTCTCCGGGTCACCCCGCTCGGCGGTCTCGGCGAGATCGGCCGCAACATGACGGTCTTCGAGTACGACGGCCGCCTGCTCATCGTTGACTGCGGCGTGCTCTTCCCCGAGGAGGAGCAGCCCGGCATCGACCTGATCCTGCCGGACTTCACGTCCATCCGGGACCGCCTGGACGACATCGAGGGCATCGTCCTCACGCACGGCCACGAGGACCACATCGGCGGCGTCCCCTACCTGCTCCGCGAGAAGCCGGACATCCCGCTGATCGGCTCCAAGCTGACCCTCGCCCTCATCGAGGCCAAGCTCCAGGAGCACCGCATCCGTCCGTACACCCTGGAGGTGGCGGAGGGACAGCGCGAGCGGGTCGGCCCGTTCGACTGCGAGTTCATCGCGGTCAACCACTCCATCCCGGACGCCCTCGCGGTCGCCATCCGCACACCGGCGGGGATGGTCGTGCACACCGGCGACTTCAAGATGGACCAGCTCCCGCTGGACAACCGCCTCACCGACCTGCACGCGTTCGCGCGGCTGAGCGACGAGGGCATCGACCTCCTGCTCACCGACTCGACCAACGCCGAGGTCCCCGGCTTCACGGCCCACGAGCGGGACATCTCCAGCGTGCTGCGCCAGGTCTTCAGCGCCGCCCGCAAGCGGATCATCGTGGCGAGCTTCGCCAGCCATGTGCACCGCATCCAGCAGATCCTGGACGCGGCCCACGAGCACGGCCGCCGGGTCGCCTTCGTCGGCCGCTCGATGGTCCGCAACATGGGCATCGCCCGCGACCTCGGCTACCTCAAGGTCCCGCCGGGCCTGGTGGTGGATGTCAAGACGCTGGACGACCTCCCCGACCACCAGGTCGTGCTGGTCTGCACCGGCTCCCAGGGCGAGCCGATGGCCGCGCTGTCCCGGATGGCCAACCGCGACCACCAGATCCGCATCGTGGACGGCGACACGGTCATCCTGGCCTCGTCGCTGATCCCCGGCAACGAGAACGCGGTGTACCGCGTGATCAACGGCCTGACCCGGTGGGGTGCCAACGTCGTCCACAAGGGCAACGCCAAGGTCCATGTCTCCGGCCACGCCTCCGCGGGCGAACTGCTGTACTTCTACAACATCTGCCGCCCGCGGAACCTGATGCCGGTGCACGGCGAATGGCGCCACCTGCGCGCCAACGCCGAACTCGGCGCGCTGACCGGCGTCCCGCACGACCGGATCGTCATCGCCGAGGACGGCGTCGTCGTCGATCTCGTCCAGGGCAAGGCCAAGATCGTCGGCAAGGTCCAGGCCGGTTACGTCTACGTGGACGGCCTCTCCGTCGGTGACGTCGGTGAACCCGCCCTCAAGGACCGCAAGATCCTCGGGGACGAGGGCATCATCTCGGTGTTCGTGGTCGTGGACGCCTCCACGGGCAAGATCACCGGCGGCCCGCACGTCCAGGCACGCGGGTCAGGCATCGACGACTCGGCGTTCGCCGCGGTCCTCCCCAAGGTCACCGAAGTGCTGGAGCGCTCGGCGCAGGACGGTGTGGTCGAACCGCACCAGCTCCAGCAGCTGATCCGCCGCACCCTCGGCAAGTGGGTGTCGGACAACTACCGCCGTCGGCCGATGATCCTGCCGGTCGTGGTGGAGGTCTGACACTCCGTCGGCTGTGCACCCGGAGCGGGGCCCCTCGATTTGCATCGGGGCGCCCCGCTCCAGTACGTTTACGGCTCCACCCCACCGGGAACCCCAGGGCCTCGCGCCCCGGACAACGGTGAACCGGAGCGGGTGGAAATTCCGACTCAGAACTTCTGATAAAGTCGGAACCGCCGGAAAGGGAAACGCGAAAGCGGAAACCTGGAAAGCACCGAGT
>NZ_JAHRXF010000030.1 GCF_019104725.1 Streptomyces corallincola
TGGAGCGTCGGACTGTCCGGCTCCCCTCGACGCCGCTCGTACGAGACGAGCAGCGCGGGCAACCGGCCGCAGCACTGCGGCTTCACCCTGCGTGCTGCGTAACCCGGCCAAAGTCGGACCACGGAGCACGCGGAGCGGGCTGAGATGACTCAGAGGGCATGGCCGCTCGCGCCGGTCCAGCGCGACGACGCCCACCTACTTCTTGTGATGTGCATGAAGCCTCCAAAGGTGGAAGCGGATGCGACAGATCTCCTTCGGGGACACGAGCCCCCGTTTCAGGCACATGGAGATGACCTCTCGGTCTAAGCCCTCCGGTTGACCAGGGGTCCGGGTCCCTCGGCCTGATCTGTCCCAGGCCCCTTGACCGTGACGAGCCGAGTGGAACAGGCACGTCAAGGTCCCGCGCCCTTCGGTCAGTTGGACTGACCGGCGGGCACATCCCTAAGGTTCCCTAGGGTTCCCTGCGGTGTCAAGCGGTAAGCTAGGGAACCTCAGGGAAGTTTCGGAGGGAGCAGCAGAAGTGGCAGGTCAGGCCGATAATCGGGCGCCGTACGCAAGGATTGCCGCTCACTACGCGGAGCAGATTTCGTCCGGCCAGCGCCAGCCGGGATCGCTCCTGCCCAGCATCAAGACGCTCGCGGAAGAGTGGAAAGTCAGCACCGCGACAGCCGAAAAGGCGTTGCGCAAGCTGCGCAACGACGGCTTCGTGCGGGGCATCCACGGCATTGGCACCGAAGTGCTGGACCGGCCGGGCTCCATGTCCTCGGGCTCGCAGCGCCTGGACCGGGGGCGGCGCACGGGATCGAGCTGGGGAGAAGGGGAGAGGTCCGACTCGCACGAAGCTGGCGTCGTTCCCGCGCCGGCCGACGTGGCACAGGCCCTAGACACCGAGACAGGGGCCGACGTGATCCGCCGCAGCAGGGTCTACCGGGACCGGCACGGCATCGTGGCTCACAGCACGTCGTGGATTCCGGCGAGGTACGGCAAGCTGATCCCCCAGCTAGCGGCGAGCGAACGCCTGACCGGCGGAACATCACTCCAACTCATCGCCCAAGCGACCGGCCACCCGATCAGTCACCGGATCGACACCGCGTCAGCACGCACGCTTACACCGGAGGATGCGCGCCTGTTGGAGCTTGACCCCGATGACCTGCCCTCGGAACCGGTGGTCGTGATGACCGCGAAATTCATCGACAGCCAGGGGGAAATCGTGGAGTACGGCGTGGACCTGGGCGGTCCCGGCCGCACATGGCGCACAGAGTCGGAGGTCTCTGCGTGACGGCTTCTCGCCCGCCGTTCTGTGTCCTGATGGTGGGACTACCCGGCTCCGGCAAGACGACCCTGTCCCGCGTCCTCACGGAACGCGGGTTTATGCGCCTGTGCCCGGACGAAGAGATGTACCGCCGTCATGGCGTCTACGGCGTGGACTTCCCGCGAGGCACCTTCCCTACCCTTGAGCGGCCGGTCCTCGAAGACGTGGCCGTCGAGCTGAGAAACCAGCTCAAGGCGGGGCACGACGTAGTGGTGGACCACGGCTTCTGGACCCCGGAGGAACGAGCCAGATGGAAGACCATCGCCCTCGACGCCGGCGCAGTTCCGATCCTCGTCTACCTCGCGGTCAGCCACGATGAGTTGTGGGCGAGGATCAGTAAGCGCAACGATTTCCACGAGGGCGATCCGAACTCCATCTACTTCTCAGAGAACGACCTCAAGCGCTACCGCACCCGGTTCATCCCGCCTCAGGATGACGAACCTCACCTGTTGTACGAGGGCGACGCTACAGCCGTGCTCGCGGCGCTGGAAACTCCCCCGCCTGGCAGCACAGAGAGCTGAGCTGCAGGTCATCTGGGGAACACTCGTCTCAGTCCCCGTCTTATTCAGAGCCGCGCAACCCGGCGCACACAGAAGCTAAGCCGCAGCAAGACTTTCCCTACCTCGCTCAAGGCCCGCGCACGGCGCGGGCGCGCGCCGCCTCTACGGCGCGGCCTGCCTCCTGTCTTCGCCCCGGCTGGCCGCGCCCGGCGGCGCGCTCGGCGGCTGCGGGCGGAAGTGGGGAGAGACCCTCTGTGGCTGGGGCGGTCGGTTCCACGGCTTTAGGCAGCCACTTTGGGGCGAGCCTCTAAGATCTTGGCCCCAACGTCGTGCTTTAACGGGCAGGTCCACAGACTGCCCGACTCGCCATCAGCTTACGGGGCCAAGATCACTCGCCCCAAAGCAGCTCCAGCCCAAAGCCGCTCCACCGACCTACATGTCAGCTTCGGCCGGTCAGTAGGTCCAGAGCTTCCTTGAAGCCAGGGTGCACACGGAATGATTCGGACGCCGCATTGAAGCGGGCACGGGGGTCCCGATAGCGCCATACGTATTCGGATCCGCCGCCACGTCCGCCAGGCTTCAAGTAACCGACCACCGAGAACTCGAACAGCTGCCCCAGGCCTACAGCGGGGTCGATATCGGTCAAGGTTGCCCTTCTCGACCAGGCGGTCGAAAAGTTATCCAACGTGAACGAAAGGGAGCCGAGCTCCTTCACGACCTCCAAGTATTCCTTGTACTGAGGAACATGCTTCGCGATTTCGTCGTCTAGCTCATTCAGTAGGTAGTCGGAGTAGCCGGATCGCGCCTCATGAATGGCTTGGTTATCGAACTGACCCTCACCGCCCATCAGCTTATACTGCTTCAGAATTTCGTTGCAAAACTTGATGATGTCACGCGGGCGCAGAAACGTACGGTCGCAAATGTGCTTGTATTTTGTCTGCCTGCTGGGCATCTCGCGAGTCTCATCAAAAATACTGTCCCAGCCGACTTGCCCGGATCCGTTACTCAGTGCTCGACTGAAGCGACTTTCCATCAGTCTTTTCAGTGTCAAGCCTCCCGATGATTCATGCCATTCAACCCGTTCCATCAGGTTTTCGGTGATCTTGTTTTTGTCCTCGAAGTGCAGATCTTGGTAAATGTCATCCCGTAGGAATACGACGATATTGAGCTTCTTGCCTCTATCCCGCCCAGAGAGGAAGAGGTCGCGGGCCGCAAGGATTAGACCGATAAGTCGCTGCGAGTATGCTTCGTCAGTCTTTCCGAACCCTAGGTCAAGCTCGTCAAAGCAAACATAGTATGAGTTTTCGGGATTTAGTGAGCGAAGCACGTGCTCCTGGATCACCTGGTTTACTTCCTGAATGTGAGGAGGAAGCTCCCTAACTCGAACTCGCTCGCCCGAAATTTCAAGGAATGGAATCTTTAGTGCCCCCTTGAATCGCAGTTCCTTCTCCGGGCTAAAGATCTGTCGCACATCAGGGTCGCGGGATCCGTACGAGTCGACCACGAAATCTTCAAGTGCCTGCATGGACTCGGAAGACTGCTCACTCCATGGCTGACTCTGGTCTTGATTCAAAAGAATTTTAGCGAGCCCCATAAGGATAAGATACTTCCAACTGTGAAAGAACCTCCTCTCCTCCGGGACGCCAGTCTGGGCTTGGAGGTCATGATGCTGCCACGGGTAATCGTTAAAGGAATGACCGTAGGAGAATTCGTTAGGGTTTCGTTCCGTAAGGAAGCGCTTGAAGATGGCGGTTTTCCCGGAACCCTTACGTCCGAGGATGAGCAATTTCTCATTCCTCTTCGCCGCAATGTAAGCCGGATGATCCTGGAAGCATTCCCGCAACAATGTGTCGGCATCCGCGTCAATCGCACCGAAGTTGCTGGCTTCCGAAATATTGAGCATTTCCCCCCCAGGGATACGCCGCGACCTTGAGTAGGCATGTTAGCGCTAGTCGTGACGATCGGGGGGCAGTTCATGACGGATCATCGTCGCGTTCGACATTACTTCAGATGTCTGCGTGCTCACTCATGGGCGCCCTCCCGGACCGTCCCCGGGATCCGGATCGGTGCTCAAGGCTGACCAGCGTCGAGTTGCTGCCGACGGCTCAGCAGCAGGTCAGTGAGTTGATCCGTGAGACGGCCGCAGGTGGTCAGCTCTGATCTGTTTTGAGGCACGGGAACCACCCGTGGCCGGATTGCCTCCTTGTGTCCCCTTCGTGGGCGTGTCACACAGAGGGTGGGGATCGGCGGAGGGGGAGGACGTGTCAGTACCGGAGGCTCACGTGGTGGGACCGTCGGCTTGGGCCGTCGAGCGGTTCGGGCGGCATGCTGGCGTGGTTGCCGCTGCTGTTCCGGAGCAGCTAGCCAAGGCGCACGCGAAGGCGCACGCTGCGCACCTTGCAGCGGGACTGAAGAAGCGGAGTCCCTACGGTGTAGCCCTGGCGGGGGTGGTGCGCGAGAACCTGGCGGAGACGGCGCGGGAGCTGGGTGAGTCCGTGCGGGATGTCCGCGGGTACGAGTATGCGGTGATCAACGGTTACGCGCTCTTCCCGTTTCGGTACGCCGACAGGCCGAGGCCTCTGGACCGAGCCCGGTTGCCTGCCAACGTGTCGCCCACTCGCCGACGGCTGTTCCAGGCACACGGGCCGGATTCCCCGGACGGTCTGTTCGAGGTCGACGGCGGCCTGGCGACGGAGGAGTACCTCGGACTGCACGAAGCCTTCGAGGAACTGGGATCCTCCACCCGACTCGTCTGCGTGTTCTTTACTGCGGACGCGGAGAAGGGCATCCACGTCATCCACTGGGGAGAGGCCCACCTCGAACCGGACCGCACCTTCACCTGGCCCTACAGGGAACAGCTCCCGGTCGCTCCTGTGCCGCTCCAATGAGGGGAAGCGGTCGGCTGGCGCTTGGCTGCTACGGCCGTGTCGGCTGAGTCCTGGGCCGTCTCTGGGCCGTCCGAGGCCGCTCAACAGTGACCACCGACGACCAGCAGTGACAGGGGTCCTACCCGACGACCCCAGGTCACGCCCATCTGTCTGCGACACTGGTACCACCATGCCCAAGCCCGGAGAACTCAGCAGACGCACGCTGCTCCCGCGCACCGGGAGCCGTACCAAGTGAGTGCATAACTGCGTGACAACGCCGACAGACAGCGGCGGACAAGCGCGGACGTCTGCGAACCATCGGAGCAGGTGAGAGACGCAGCGGCCTAGGGCAGACCTCCACTCAAGTTGCCTCGGGACGAAGAAGTCGCTGCACAGTGCCTCGCTACCGCGGCTTCGTCGTCGTAGCTTGCTCTGATAAACACCGATCGAGCAGCGTGGCTGATGCCGATAGGGATCGCGGTACACGCGCGGCTGATCGTCCGACGCACCCCCGTCGTGGCTGAGGTTGCCGCTGGAGGGCGTTGTCCTGGTTGTTGTCCAGTTCGCTGGTGGACAACCCCGTTCACCGTCGTACGCGCACCCCCTCTGAGCTGCCGGGCGAACGCTCGCGGACGCTGCCGGACTGCCGTGCGGACAGTTGGAAAGCGTGTTGGGGGCAACCCCTCACGAGTTCGAATCTCGTATCCTCCGCCAGTGCCTCACCGGGCACGATGTCGAAGGGCCCCACCGTTCGCGGTGGGGCCCTTCGACATGCGTGGTCTCAGTTTTGGTCTCAGTTGCGCAGGACGGACACCCGTGGACTTCCACGGACAGGCTCTGACTGCTCTTCGCTGACGATCAGGGCAACCGGGGTCATGATCGGCGGCCGCATGGAGCCCAAGATTTCCTGGGTGACCCACATGGAGCTTCGCGGCAACCTGCGTGCCGCAGCAGCCCACGCCTGCTCCTTGAACCGGTCAGCAGAGAGATCGACCACAGCCTCGCTGTCAGAGGGACAAAATAGGATGCCCGGCGGAAGCTCCACGGCCCTGAGATCGCCACCCGGACACGAGCAAGGACACCCCCAACTGATGGCAGTGACCCAGCAGGAGATCGAGAACCGGTTGTGGGACGCCGCCGACGAGCTGCGCGTGGCGATGCCCGAAGCGCAGTACTCCTCGGTCGTCTTCCCGCTGATGTTCTGGAAGTACCTGTCGGATACCTGGGAGCACAACCACCAGGAGTTCCTGGCCCAGTACGAGGGCCTGGACGGCCTCTCCCCCGAGGAAGCCCGCGAGATCGAGTACCGCGACCACCAGTCGTTCGAGATTCCGTTCATCCACGCTGGCACCGTCCAGGAGCGTCGCGCTTCTTGGTCGTCCATCCTCGCCACCGTCGCTCAGCACGGCCTTGGGCAGCGGGTTCGCGCTTCCCTCCAGGCCATCGAGTCGGCCAACCCTGACAAGTTCTCCCGTCTGTTCGGGTCCATGACCTGGACCTCTGAAGCGGTGCTGCCAGGGGAGGTGTTGGCGTCGGTCATGCGGGCGATGGACCGCACCCCCAAGATGCACGAGGGCAACATGTCCCACGACGTGCTCGGCGGAGCGTACGAGTACCTACTTAAGCGCTTCTC
Organism: Streptomyces corallincola; assembly: GCF_019104725.1. GTDB lineage: Bacteria > Actinomycetota > Actinomycetes > Streptomycetales > Streptomycetaceae > Streptomyces > Streptomyces corallincola. The sequence continues at coordinate 6,313 of NZ_JAHRXF010000030.1, forward strand.
CGACGGGTCAGGCACCCGCGCGGGCCAGTTCTTCACCCCGCGTGAGGTCGTCGAGCTGATCATCGAGCTGCTGGACCCCAAGAACCACGAGTCGGTGTACGACCCGACCTGCGGGTCTGGTGGCATGCTCATTGCCGCCGCCAGCCTTCTGAAGGCCCGCGGCGGGCGTGGGTACACACTCAGCCTGAACGGTCAGGAGGCGGTAACGGATACCGCAGGTGTGGCCCGCATGAACCTCTTCATGCACAACCTGACTGAGTTCAAGGTCGAGGTCGGCGACACCTTGAGGGACCCGCGCTTCAAGAAGCCGGACGGGTCCGTCAAGCAGTTCGACGTGATTGTCGCCAATCCGCCCTACAGCCTGAAGTGGAAGCCCTGGACCAACGACTCGCGCGCCATCGGAGGGGTCGCCCCGCAGTCGTCGGCGGACTGGGCATTCGTGCAGCACATGATCGCCAGCATGGATCCGAAGAAGGGTCGTGCCGGCGTCGTCCTGCCTCACGGCGTCCTCTTCCGAGGTGGCCAGGAGGCAGCTATCCGCCGGCGTGTCCTGGACGATGACCTCTTGGAAGCCGTGATCGGGCTGCCGTCGAACCTCTTCTACAACACGACGATTCCGACCTGCATCCTCGTATTCCGTGCGCCTGGCACCAAGGCCCCAGAGCGGCAGGGCGGCGTGCTGTTCATCGACGCCTCCACACGGTTCACCAAGGCCAAGAACCGCAGTGTCCTCGCTCACGCAGACGTCGCCGACGTGGTGACGGCCTACCACTCGGACTCCGACGACAACGGAGAGGCTGGCCTTTCCGCACGGTTTGTCCCCGCCACAGAGATCGCGGCGCACGGATACGACCTCAACATCGGCCGCTACATCAAGCAGGCCGCCGCCGAGCAGGAGGACCTCGGCACCCTCATCGACGCCTACAACATCGCCCGCGCCGAGCGCCAGAAAACCGAGCAGCGCATGCTCGAAGTCCTCTCTGCCGCCGGGATCGAGGGCTTCGATGAGTGACTGGCAGCAAATCAGCATCGGCGACTTGGAGACTTCCGCACGTCGCAAGGTGGCCGTTCCACCGCAGAGACCGAAGGCTTCGGTGAGTAGCGGCTATCCGCTTCGTCCGCTCGGGGAAGTGATGCGCCTCGACATCCAGCGCACACCGATGAAGCCTGGAACTACCTACCGCCTAGCCGGGGTCCTGAATGCAGGAAAGGGGGTTATCACTAAAGGTGAACTCGACGGCGGAGACACAGAGTACGCAGCGATGAACGTCCTGCGCGCCAACCAGGTCGTAATGCGAAAACTGACTGCGTGGGAAGGACCAATCACCGTAGTACCTGCCGAGTTCGACGGATTCGTCGTCAGCAACGAATTCCCGACGTTCACGCTCGGGCCAGAACTGATGCCCGACTGGATGAGGCACGTCTGTGGCTCACCGCGGCTGTGGGCAGAGATGAAAAACCGAGTAAGCGGGACAGTTCAACGGCGCAAGCGTCTCAACCCAGAGCAACTCTTGCAGATCCAACTCCCGGTCCCGCCCTGCGAGGTACAAGCTCGGATCGTCGAGATGCTCGACGCAGTTGATGACCAGATTGCCGCGCTGGACGCTGAGTCCGAGGCGTTGGAGGGGGTTCTAGAGGCGCTGCGCTCTAACGTGCCAGACACGGATCATCAGCCCATCAGCGACGTACTGCTGGGAATCGACAGCGGTAAGAGCGTCCAGGCTGGAGGGGAAGCCTCTGCTGAGGACGAGTATCGAATCCTGAAGCTCAGCGCAGTGCAGCGTGGTTGGTTCAAAACTTCCGAGGCCAAGACCGTTACGGAGGTCGCCGCGTTCTCGCCTAGTCATGTGGTGAAGAACGGCGACCTACTCATCACGCGGGCCAACACTCCGGAGCGCGTTGGCTTCGTTGCTATCGCAAGGAACGTGCCCGCAGGGACATTCATGCCTGACCTCATCTGGCGCCTTCGTGTCGACGAGTCTCGCGTTCGCGCGGACTACCTGGAGCACGCCGTGTCGTCGCGCGAACTGCGGACCAGCATCTCCGGTACTGCCGGTGGAACGAGTAAGTCGATGGTCAAGATCAATAAGCGCGGTTTCGGTACTGTTCGGGTGCCCATTCCGTCGCTTCCAGAGCAGGGGGAGTACGTCCAGCGGTGCGACGCCGTGGCCCGCGGGATCATGGCAACCCGTGCTGAGGAGGCCCGTCTCCGTCGAGTCCGGGCGGGGCTGCTGTTGGGGTTGCTGGACCGCACTATCGAGATTGAGTCTGCCGAACTGGGGGTCTGAGCCGTGGCAAAGGGCATTCGGGAACGCGAGTTCCAGAACTTGATGATCCAATGGTCCTTGCCAATGGGCTGGAACTTCACAGCCGGTAGGTCGCTGCCGCGTGAGACGACCCAGACTGTGATCGTCGGTCACCTGCGGGACGCCATCGTCCGGCTTAACCCTGAGGTGATCGACGGGTTCGACGTGGACGCCGTGGTCGAGGAGATCGTCGCCACGGTCAACGCCGTCGAGGGCGGGCTGGTACGGGCCAATGAGCAGGTGCTGAAACTGCTGCGCGGGCAAAAGGAGTTCCGGCACGCCGACGGCGCGTGGCACGCCCTGAAGCTCGTCGACTTCGAGCATCCAATCGCCAACACGCTGGTCGTGTCGGACGAGGTGACCATAACCATCCCTGGCAAGACCCCCCGACGGTTCGACCTCGTCTACTGGGTCAACGGCCTGCCCCTAGTTGTCGTAGAGGTGAAGTCACCGACCGCGAAGTCCGGGTGGGCCGGCGCCGCCCGCGAGATCAACGAGGTGTACGCCACCGATTACCCATGGTTCTTCACCCCCAACGTCTTCGCCATCGCCTCCGACGGACTGAAGCTGCGATTCGGTGCCGCCGGTGCGCCCCTGAATTTGTGGCAGCCGTTCCGGTCCACTGCCGACGATGAAGCCCTTTCCGGGCAAGCCGACGTGCAACGCTCCGTCGAGCTGCTGCTCGCCCCGGCCACGGTCCTGGACATGCTCGCCAACTTCACCCTCTTCAGCACCTCCGGCGGCGGGGTGGACAAGAAGTACCTGCCCCGCTATCCGCAGATGGAGGCCGCGCATCTGATCCACGAGCGGGTTCTGGCCGACGGCCGGAAGGGTCTGATCTGGCACCACCAAGGCAGTGGAAAGACACTGCTGATGGTGTTCGCCGCCTCCCTGCTGCTGGCCGACACTCGCACCGATTCGCCAACGATCATCCTGCTCTCAGACCGCACCGACCTCGTCCGGCAGACCTCTGGAGTGTTCACCTCCGCGATGGGGGACGCCTACTTCCACCAGCCCGCCACTAGCAAGAAGCTGCGTTCCCTGTTGGCCGACGACGTACGCGGCGTTATTTCCACCACCGTCCACAAGTTCGCCGACGCCGGCAAGAATCTGTCGACCCGCCGCAACATCATCGTGCTGGTCGATGAGGCACACCGCACCCAGTCCTCCAAGGAGGACTCTCTGGCCGGACAGATGCGTGCAGCGTTGCCGCATGCGAAGTTCTTCGGCATGACCGGCACCCCGATCAGGAACCTCGCCACTGACACCTTCTCCCTCTTCGGCGAGGAGACCGACCCGGGCAGGGTGCTGCACCGATACTCGGTGTCCCGATCCCTGCATGATGAGGCCACCGTCCCGGTCATGCTGGACCCGCACCCGGTCACCTTCGAGATGAACGACCAAGAGCTGCAAGCGGAGTTCGACCAGTTCGCCGACGAATTCGACCTCGACGACCCCGACCGTGAAACCCTGTCCCGCAAGTTCGGACGCCTCACCTCGGTGTTCGCCAACCGCGGACGCATACACACGGTCTGCCAGGACATCGTGGACCACTACCTTGCCGGCGCCTACCGCAACGGCCTCAAGGCCCAGGTCGTCGCCTACAACCGTGAGCTGGCCGTGGCCTACACCGACAAGATCAACGAGCTGTTGGCCGGCTTCGAGGCGTCACAGGTGCTCGCCGAGGTCGGCAAGCATGGCCGGATCACCGCCGAGGTCAACATCCACGTCAAGGACTCCAAGGACGAGGACGCCGCCATGCGGCCCTACCGGCTCTCGGAGGTCGAGGAGGAGGAGCAGAAGCGGCGCTTCCTCGCCCCGGACGATCCGTTGTGCTTCCTGGTGGTGACCGCGAAGCTGATGACGGGGTTCGACGCCCCCAACGAGGGCGTCCTCTACCTAGACAAGCCGCTGAAGGCCCACAACCTATTCCAGACGATCACCCGGCCGAATCGCACCTGGGTCTCCCCGACCGGGTTCGTGAAGACCTCTGGTGTGGTCGTGGACTACATCAGCCTGGCCGAGGAGGTCCAGCGGGCCGTCGTCGACCCCACCGCCGAGGGGACCTCTGGCAAGGGTGGAGGGTTCGTCACCGACGTGACCGACCTGGTCGCCGAGTTCCGCACCACTTTCGCCCGTATCGAAGACCTATTTGCGAACGTGGACGGCCTGGACCTGACGGTCCACGGGTACGAGTCGGTACGAGCCATTAACGTCTTCCTGGACGCCGACCCTGTCGCCGCCGAGATGTTCTCCAAGGACTACCGGCTCTTGGCCCGCCTGTACCCGCTCATCAACACCGACAAGCGGATCGCCAAGTATCGGGACGGTTTCGGGCTGTTCGGATCCGTGTACACCACCCTGTTCAAGAAGTCCTCCGACGAGGAGAGGAAGGAACGCCTGGGCGAGCTGGGACCGCTGGTCTTGGAGATAATCAACGCTCACGTCCACTCCTTCTCTGTGGTCGCTTCTCAGGAGGAACCCCTCGTCCTCGACGCTCAGGGCATCACCATCCTCAAGGAGCTGCTGGTCCTTGTCCGCCCCAAGTCCGGCAAGGACGACAGCGAGGACAAGAGGCCGCCGTCTGCGGCGGAGATCCTGGACCAGATCAAGGCCGCCCTCGAGAAGGGCGTCGAACCGGGGTCCGCGAAGTACACCGCCTTGGCAGAGCGGATCAGGCAGCTGCGGGACCGAATCATTCAGAACGCCCAAGACGCCCTGGAGTTCCTGGCCGAAGCACTCCGGGTCGCCCGTGCCATCGTGAACGCCGAGAAGCACCCCGACGAAGCCGTCGTACTGGACGACGACCACGTGGGTGTCCTGTCGCGGATCATCCACGACCACGCGCCGCCCGGCCTCACCGTCACGGAGCGGAACCTGGCCGAGGAGATCGATCAGGTGGTCAAGCGCACCCTTGCCCAGTCATGGGACAACGCCGAGGCGCGCAACCGCGGCGTCCGCCGGGCCACCGCCGCGGTCTTCCGCCGGTACGTGTTGAAGCCGGTGGGGGAACCGTACGGCTCCACCGTCGCTTACATCGAAGCCCATTACCTCGTCGACTGACGGGCACGCGGAGGCCCGGCATTGGCGGTCGCCGGGCCTCGTCACGCTGTGGGGACTGATTCACCCCGTGACGCTCACCTAACGGTGCGCCCCGGCGCATCGGCCCCTGATGGCATTCCAGGGCGCTACCACTCGTCGGTATCGCCGTACTTCCCCGGATTCCGAGCCCGGTCCACAGCCTGTGCACACGCTTCGGCGAAGGCCGTCTCCACGGCCGCCTTGTCCGTGCCCCGCACCTGAGCCTCGACCTCCTGGCCCGCGCCAAGGCGTCGCGCAGTGCGCCAGGCCGAAGCACGGTCGGTGTAACGGTCGGTCTCGAAGTCCCAGGCCGGCATCGACCGCTGCTCGGGAAGCCCGGTCGCAATGCGTTCGCCGCCGGGGAGGAACAGAGCGCGAGCGTGGAAGACCACGGCCCGCTCCGGCATGCGGTCGTAAAGGGCGCTCGCGCCGCCAGGGGCCTGGTGTTCCCAGCGCCAGCGGTCCCACGCCTCGACCTCGGCTGGGTGGTCGGGCCAGTCCTCGCTCCACCGTGCGACGACCTCGTCGGCGTGTTCGCGGTGGAGGAAGGGAACGCGCCGCTCGCCGAGGCGAGCGACGTGGACCACCAGCTCGGCGGGGACGGGGCTCTGGCCGGTATCCGATGCGGCACTTCCCGCCACCTGGTCCGTGCCCCACAGCAGGCCACCGACCTTGGCCGCGGTGTCCTTGAGGACGCGGCTTGTCAGGTGCTGGTAGCGGCGGCGCATCCGGGCGGACTTGCCGGGTTCCCAGCCCATAATGGAGTCGACGACCGCGTCGGAGACGCCGAGGATGAGCAGGACCGTCGCCGCGGTGTGGCGGGCGTCGTGGAGGCGGGCGTCGCGAACACCGGCGGCCTTCAGCAACTCCTTCCACTTGTGGTAGTCCGTGTTCGGGTTCAGGGGCTCACCAGTCGGTGAGGTGAATACGTATCCCTTCTCCGTCCACAGGTCACGGGCCCGTGCTCGCTCGCGAGCCTGCGCCTCGCGGTGCTGCCGGAGAAGCTGGAGCAGCTCGCCGGGGACGCCGATGGGGCGCTGGCCGGCGCGGGACTTGGCGCTCTTCGTTTCGCGGCGGGTGTTGATTTTCTGGGGGCAGTAGCCGGGCTTGCGTCCGCAGCGGTCTCCGCAGCCGTGCTCGTAGCGGGGCCGCAGGCGACCACGGCGTACGCGGATGACTCCGAGGTCGAAGTCGACGTCGTCCCACTGCATGCCGAGGACCTCGCCTTGACGGAGGCCGAGAGCGAGCGCGATCACCCAGCGGGCGGTGTTGCGGTGTTTGGCGGCTTCGGCAAGCAGGTGCTGAACCTCCTCGACCGTGTATGGCTCGACCTCTTCCTCTTCGACCTTGGGGGCCTTGGCGATGGAGGCCGGGTTCGATGTCAGGTGTTGGCGGCGCACGGCCTCGTTCAGTGCCGTGCGGATCGTGCGGTGGGCCTGGTGGGCGGTGCCGGCGGCGCTGCCGTTGTCCTGCATCTTCTTGTAGAAGCGCTCCAGATGCTCGGGGTCGAGCTTCTCCAGGCGGTGGGAGCCGAGACCGGGGATGAGGTGGTGGTAGACCGCCACGCGATAGCCGTCGATCGTGTTCTCGGCGACGTGCGCGGCAGCGATGTTCTCGACCCAGTGGGTGAGCCAGGTCGTCACGGTCCACGACTGGCCGACCTTGCGGATGGCACCCTTGTCGCGCTGGCGCTCCAGTTCGCGGACGGCCTTCGTGACTTCGGCGCGGGTCTTTCGGCCGACGTGACGGCGGTCCGGAGTGCCGTCGTCCTTGACGCCGACGGTGACACGGCCATGCCAGCGGCCGTCCTTACCGACGTATATGGACGAGGCGCCATTGGGCTGACGGGACTTGGGTGCGGAGTCGCGCGTCATGCGGCGGCCCCGAAGTCGGCGGCCGACAGACGGCGGGCCATGAAGTCGTTAACCGCCTCGGCTGGGATGCGGCGCAGGCTGCCGATCTTGACGGAGGCGATCTCTCCGGAGGAGACGTACTCGTACAGCTTGGTGCGGCCGATGCCGATCCGGCGGGCCGCCTCGGCGACGGTCAGCGCGACCAGGGTCGTGTCGCCGACGGATCGCTGTTCGGCCATCAGGGCGCGCAGGGCGTCTTCGGGGACGTCCAGGAGCTGGGCTATCTGGGAAATGGGCAGGGCAGGCTGCGACAAGGGGTGCTCCTACCACCGGCATCACGGCGTCGCGGGAGCGGCAACTCCCGTCGGCCTGGCCGGTAGTGTCGTTCAGGGATGGATGGGTGATCGTTCGGCGACAGGGGTCGCCGAACGTTGGGTCTCTCGGCGTTCGTAGCGCCGGGAGAGGGCAATGACCGGTTACTCGCCGGCGGGTGGCTGCCCCTGATTGCGGTGGTGAGCCCGGGACGGGTGCATGCGTCTCATCAGGGCTCGTTCTTCGAGCCGGAGGAGTTCATCGACCTGCCCTCTTCGCTCGGGCCCCTTGTCCGCGTAGGCGTTGAGTTCCCTGTCGATCTCGCTCAGATGCATCTGGTTGCGGTCGATCGCCGCTCGCAGTTGGTGGTACTCACGCGTCATCTCGACGTACTCACGAGCGAGCTGGCGGACGCGAGGCGTGGCCAGCTCCCCCGGCGGCCCGGTCAGGTCATGCATGGTGATGTCGAAAACCTTGCAAAAGCCGAGCGCTTCATCGAGGTTGACCCTGCGGCGGGGTTTGCCGCTCTCGATACGCCAGATCGCCGACTGGTTGATCGGATGGCCGGCAGTAGCCATCTCCTCGGCAAGTTTCACCGTGCTCCAGCCCCGGACCTCGCGCTCCAGTTTGATGCGTGCGGCGACATGTTCCTCCGGTACCGGACGCCCAGGGCCGGCGCGCTCCGCACCTTCCTCATCGCTCATTCGCACCTCCCTTCACGCGACAACGGTCCACTGGGGCCAGCGTCCGCAACTAAACCTCGTTGCGGAACGAAATGCAAGCCGTTGCGTTGCCGAAAATCTCGGCTATGGTCAAGGTCCGCCGTACAGCGGTGGACGGATCCGCACACGCAAGCGGCCCCGGTGCTACGAACACCGGGGCCGAAGTAGAGGCTCCACCGCACAACCATCCATCCCTGAACGATCGAAACCGGCACCGGCCGGGGTTGCCGCCCCGTAATGGCCTGCCGGATGAGGAGCTCTATGCCTCAGGGTACGGCCCTGCCGCCCCAGATGCCATCCCACTTCGACGACGCCCCCGCGTTGTCGGAGCCGCCCTACAGCATGGATGCCGAGTGCGCGGTGCTCGGCGCCTGCATGCTCTATAGCCGTGTGATCGACACGGTCCGGCCTGTCCTGGGCGATGACGCCTTCTACCGGCCCGCGCACGAGACGATCTGGCGCGCGCTGCTCGCCCTGCACCGTGAGGGCAGGCCGACGGACCCGATCGTCCTGGCCGAGCTGCTCACAGGACAGGGGGACCTGACGCGCGTCGGTGGTCCCGCCTACCTGCACCAGCTCGCACGCATGCTCTACGACGAGGGCAGTGCGGAGTACCACGCGGAGATCGTCCGCAAGAAGGCGGACCTACGCCGTCTGCTCGCCTCCGCCGTGCGCACCGTGCAACGGGCTCAGGAGCCGGGTGCCGATCCCGAGGCGATACGCAGCGAAGTAGAAGCGGAGGTGCGTGCCGAGCGCGAGCGAGCGCTCGCCTCGGGCCAGGGACGCTTGTCCCGCTTCGCCGTCGACGGGTGGGCCTTCGTCAGGGAGACCGGCGCGGACGCCGAACCCCTGTGGGGCACACGCGAGAAAACCGTCTGGGCCCCCGGTGAGAGCCTGATGATCGTCGGTGCTCCCGGCGTCGGCAAGACCACTCTGGCCCACCAGGTGGTCTTCGCCCGCCTCGGGCTGCAGGAGACGGTCCTGGAGATGCCGGTCGCCCCCAGCAGGCGGGTGCTCTACCTCGCGATGGACCGACCCAAGCAGATCGCCAAGGCCATGAACCGGCGCGTCTTCCCCACCGACGAGAAGATCCTGCGCGAGCGGCTCGTGGTCTGGGAAGGCCCACTGCCCGCCACACTCGACAAGGAGCCTGACCTCCTCGCCGACCTCGCTGCCGCACACCAGGCCGACACCATCGTGATCGACAGCCTCAAGGACGCGGTCAGCACGATGGTCGACGACAGCCTCGCTGTCGCCTTCCACAACGCCCGCATGCGCGCCCTGCGAGGCGGCGTGGAGATCATGGAACTGCACCACCAGCGCAAGGCCACCGCCGACGCCCCGCGCGGCCAGCGCCCCAGCCTGGACCAGGTATACGGATCCACCTGGATCACCGCCGGCGCGGGCAGCGTCCTGTTCGTCGCCGGCCGGGCAGGCGACCCCGCCGTCACCCTGCACCACCTCAAGACCCCCACGGGGGAAGTCGGCCCCCTGGACGTCACCCACGACCACGTGCGCGGCACCACCACCCTCGACCCCACCAAGGACCCCGCCGTCCTGCTCCGCAACGCCCCCAACGGGCTGACCGCCCGCGACCTGGCGACCGTCCTCATCGGAGGCGGCGAGCCCGACCGCGCCGACGTGGAGAAGGCGCGACGCCACCTGGCCCGCCTCGTCGACAACGGCCTGGCCGCCAAGGCAGACGGGATCGCCGGAGGAGCCGGTGGCGGGCAGCAGACCCGCTACTACGCCACCGCACGCCACCTCACCGCCGTCGGCTGACCCCGCAGCGGACTCGCGTGAAGCGTTCACGCGACCGTTCACGCGACCCCCACGCCCAGACACCGCCGTGAACCACTCACAGCGTGCACGCAGACCACAAAACCGCAGGTCAAGCGATCACGCGAGCGCTCACGCCGTTCACACGCCCTGGCGTTCACGCGCGGGGCCCCCTTTAGAAGGGGGCCCGCGTGAACGCTCCCCGCGTGAACGCCTCCCCTCCCCACCCCCAAGAACCCCAGCGCGATACCCCCGGAGACCCGACTTGCCCTCCCCTGCCCCGACAACTCCGGCTGCCGTACCGCCGCAGACACAGGATCCGCGCCGGCACCGCACCGCTCCCACTCGCCCCGGCAACCAGATCTCCTCGGTCCTCGGAGGACATCGCACGAGCCGCAGTGGTCGCTTCGCCATCGTCGCCGGCCTGATGATCGTCGTCCTGATGGCCTTCCGGGTCTCCTGGAACGCGCTGTCCGACGTGGCCCGCGCCATCGGCGTCGACTCCACCGCCGCCCTGCTCTACCCGATCGTCGTCGACGGGCTGATGGCCCTCGCGCTGGTCGCCACCCTGGTACTGACCGGTGCCGACCGAAGGTTCGCCCTGAGGGTCCTGGCCGCCTACACGATCGCCAGCCTCCTGCTGAACTACGTGCACGGACTCATCCCAGCCCTGCACACCACGCCAACGCGGTGGGGCCGACTGGCCGACTGGGCACCCGCGAACTTGGCCCTGGTGCTGCTGGCGACCTCGCTCCCGGTCGGATCGATCTACTTCGGATCGGACCTCGTGGCGAAGGTGCTGCACCACAACCCCGAGTCGGGTGACCGAGCCGACGCGGCCCCGGCCCAGTCGGCAAATCGGCAAGCTGACGAGCAGGCCGCACGGTCGAGCTCTGACCAGGCCGAATCAGCACAGTCCACCGAGCCGCTCGTCGTGAAAGTCGCCAAGCCACCCGTCACAAGGCCGACCGTGGCCGACGAGTCGGCCACCACCACCCGACCGACCCGACCGACCGCCGCCACGGAGCCGACCGAAACCTTCCTGCATCCGGTGACGACCGGTCGGCTCCCCACCACCGCCGGGTCGACCGCCGACCGTGCCCGTCCCCGTACCGACGGCGAAGTCCTCGACGAGGCCCGGCTCCTGACCGCCGACTGGAGCGACGACCGACTGACCGCCGAGCGCCTGCGCATCGAACTGGGGGTCGGCCAGAAACGCGCCCGCGACGTACGCGACAAGCTGCGGGCCGAGCGCGGACTGGCCGAGCCCGCCGCATACAGCAGCTCTGAGACCGAGCCTCTCCACGGACACAGCGACACCGCCTCCCAGCAGCAAAGGGAACCCGGCACAGCCCCCGTCAGCGCCGCCTGACCCCGCACCCGAGCAGCCAAGCGCGAAACACACAGGGCCTCGGCAAGCAAAACGGCCAGCACCAGCACTCCACGGAGAACCGATCCATGTACGACCCCAACCACGTGTCCCGCACCCACCACATAGCGCCAACCACCACCCCTGCCCCAGGCGGAGCAAGTTGTCCCGGGAGCAATGCTCCCGGAGTTCCCGCCCCGGGGGTGGCGGGACCGGTCCTGCGCCGGGGGGCGCCGGACCGGCAGGCTGCGGCCGAGAGCGGACCGCGGCCTGGAGGGGGACGGCAGGCCGAGTCGCTTTCGCGGCGGCGACAGCGTCCCCGCCAGCCGAAGCCCCGCAAGCGCCTGCACCAGCCCAGCTGCCGCATGAACGACGCCGAGTACCAGCGTTTCACCGACGCAGCCGCCCAGTGCCAGATGACCAACGCCGCCTTCCTCGCCTACGCCGTCGACAGGGCAGCCCGCGACCTGAACCGCACCGCCGCGGAGATCGCCACCGAACGGGACGTCATCAACGAGCTGTTCACCGCGCGCCGGCACCTCGGCCGCATCCACGGCCTGTTCAACCAGGTCGCCAAAGCCCTCAACTCCGGTGCCGACGCACCCCACCTGGACGCCACCGCCAGGGCCGTCCTGGGCGCGGCCCGCCGGATGGAGGACGCCGCCGACGCCCTGCTCGCCCACCGGGACGGCGGTGCCCCGGCGTGATCCCCCGCCTCCACAAGCGCGGCAGCGCAACGATCGGGCTGATCCGCTACCTGTACGGCCCCGGCACCCACGAGGAGCACACCGACCCCCACCTGGTGGCCGCCTTCGACCCGCTCACCCCCGACCCCGGCCGCGACCCGCAGGCCACCTACCGCCAGCTTCAGCGGCTGCTCGACCAGCCCGTCAACGCCCTGCCCACCGGCCGCCGCCCCGACAAGCACGTGTGGCACCTCTCCGTACGCGCCAGCCCCGAGGACCCGGCCCTGTCCGACGACGACTGGGCCGCCATCGCCCGCCGCATGGTCACCGCCACCGGCATCGCCCCCGACGGCGACGACGCCGCGTGCCGCTGGGCCGCCGTCCGCCACGCCGACGACCACATCCACATCATCGCCACCCTGGTCCGCGACGACGGCCGACGCCCCCGCCTGCACAACGAAGCCCGCCGCGCCCAAGCCGAGGCCCGCCTCATCGAAACCGACTACAACCTGCGCAGGGTCGCTCCCGGCGACGGCACCGCCGCCAAGCGCCCCACCAGCGCCGAACGCCGCAAAGCCGAACGCCTCGGCCGGCAGCGCACTCCGCGCGAGGAGCTGCGCGAGGCGGTCCGCCGCTCGGTGGCCGGAGCGGCGAGCGAGGAGGAGTTCTTCGGCCGCCTGACCGCCTCCGGCCTCCTCGTCCGGCGCCGCATCGCGCCCTCGGGCGACACCCTCGGCTACACCGTCGCCCTCCCCGGAGACCGCAACAGCAACGGCGAGCCCGTCCACTACTCCGGATCCAAGCTCGCCCCGGACCTGTCCCTGCCCCGCATCCGCGCACGCTGGACCCACCCCGCGGACGGAAACGCCCCGCCCGTGGCGTCGACACCGGCCACCAAGCCTGCGACGGCCCGGCGCGGGACCATCGCCGCCGCCTGGCATGCGCTGCTCGTCATCGACCACGGCGACGACGCCGCCATCGCCGCGCTGCTCGCCGCCACCGGAGAGGTCCTCGACGCCCTCGCCACGACCTCCGCCGCACACACGCGCCGCGAACTACGAGACGCCGCCAACGCGTTCGAACGGGCCTCCCGCTCCCACGTCCACGCCGCACACGGCCACGGCAACGCCCTGCGCCAGGCCGCCCGCGACCTCATCCACAGCGGCCCGGCCCTCGGCCGCGCAGAGGACGGCGCCACCACGGCGATGGCCATCGACATGCTGCTCTTCCTGATCACCGCCGCCGCCCACTGGCACGCCAAGAAGCACCACGCCCAGCAAGCCGAAGCCGCCCACCGAGCGGCCGGGCACCTGCGCGCCGCCTACCAGGCAGCCGCCACCCAGCCCCTGAACGCGCTCCAACAGCAAGGCCGCCAGCTCGGCCCCTCGCTCCAGCGGCACCAGGCCGACATAGTGCGCCACGCCCTGCCCGACCTCGCCGACCGCGTCCTCGCCGAACCCGGCTGGCCCGCCCTCGCGGCCACGCTCACCGAAGCCCAGGCCGCAGGCCACGACGCCTCCCAGCTCCTCACCGAAGCAACTGCCCGAAGGGAACTGGACACAGCGGAAGGCATCAGCGACGTCCTCGTATGGCGGCTGCGGCGCACAGCCGGCCTCCCCGCAGACCCCCGACACACCCGCACCCGGCACACCCAGGGAACCCCCGTCACCTCCACCGCGGGCCTGTCGACCCGGCCCGCACACACCGGACCCAGGCCGGCCAACACCCCGCCGCGCCGCTGAACCACGACAGCGCGCCGCGGAAGTTAACCGGTGATCGCCGGTTAGCCAAACCGGCGATTCTCCGGACCCTTGATGTTTCCAGCCGACCACCGGAAGGAAACCGCCGCATGGCCCTCCCCCAGCCCCACATCGTCGCCCTCCTGTGCGACTCGGACTTCAAAAAGCGCCCCGACACCCACACCTGGTCCCACCGCGACGGACGCCCCTTCACCGACGAGGAGCAAGCGACCGCGCTCCGCGCCACCCGCTCCGACTTCGAAGAGCTCAACGCGCAGATGACCCGCTACAAGGCGTACGCGCAGGCGAAGAACGAAGCACCCGACACCCTGAACCAGTTCCTCGCCCCGTTCATGGAACGGCTCACCAAGAAGACCCTCGGCAACGCAGTGGAACTCATGACAGAGACCGAGCAAGCCGAGTTCAACCGCCTCCTCACTTTCGCGAGCGAACCCCTACGCCCCTTCACCGCCTACACCTTCTGACGAGAGACGGCACGGACCGCGAGCGCCCGGCGGACGGCCCTCAGCCGTCCCACCGGGCGCCCCTGGTTCACACGCCGCCGACTCTCACGGCCCGTCGGACAGGACCTCGTCGAGGTAGTCCTCTACCGGATCGAACAGTCCGTACGGCACGTACCGCAGGATCTCTCCGTGGGAAACCCAGGCCAACTCGACCACTTCCTCCGGGGCCGCGACATGAGCGGTGCCGCCCACGACTTCGCACACCGTGTACGACACCAGCCGACCCGTCTGCGGATGCACCCGCTCGCCGAGCAGTCGCACGGCCGCCACCGTCACCCCGGTCTCCTCCAAGGTCTCTCTCACGGCGGCCTCTTCACGGGCCTCACCGGGCTCGACCTTGCCGGCCGGGAACTGCCAGGAGAGCGAACCCTCGATCACCCGGCGGCGCACCATCAGCACGCACCCCGCGTGAACGACGACGGCCGCGGCAACGCCCGGTTTCTGCACCATCTTCCGCCCCCTCCGCAGACAACCAGCGCAACGCGTACCGGGTAACCGCCAGCCATCGACGTCACTCGCCGGAGAGCAGTCCCCGAACTTCCTCAGCGCACCCCCACGACAAGGTGACGCCAGCGCCCCCATGACCGTAGTTGTGCACGACCACCCCGCCGTCCTCTCCCCGCACGGACTCCACCCGGACCCGGGCCCGGGTCGGCCGGGCGCCGATCCGGTGGTCCAGGACGCGCGCCTGAGCGAGGCGCGGTTCGACCTCCGTACAGCGGGCGAGGATGCCGGCCGCCGCCTTGTCGTCGGGGCTCAGGTCGCCTTCGCCGTCGATCGCGGTGCCGCCCAGGACGACGGTGTCGCCGTGGGGGTAGAAGCACAGCAGGTCCGGCGATGTGCCGGTGTCCTCGGAGAAGAACTCGGTCAGTCCCGGATTGCTGACGACGACGTGCTGGCCCCGGATGGGCCGGAGGTCGGGATCCGGGACCAGGTCACGGGCACCGAGACCGGAGCAGTTGACGATCACCGAAGCCGGACCGGCATCCGCGAGCGAGGCCAGACCGCGGCGTTCGACCGTTCCATCGGCGGCCTGGAGACGGCGCAGGAGGTGGTCGAGATAGACGGGCATGTCGACCAACGGCACGGTGAATCGGTACCCCGCCGTGAAGCCGTCCGGAAGTTCATCCGCCTCGCAGGGCCGGAAGCCCGGCAGGGCACTGGCCCAGTCCGGTGCGGCCTCGGCCGTGCGGGACGCCTCGATGCCGCTGGTGAGCCGGACGCCTGTGGCCGGGTCCTCGGCCAGTTCCCGGAAGAGCTCCAGGGACCTCTGCCCCCAGTGGTCGACCTTGTCCTTCGGCTCGACCAGGTACGGACCCCACATGGCCCCGGCCGCCAAAGACGTGACCCCAGGAACCTGCTCGGCGACCACGTGCACCGAAGACCCGGCTTCGGCGAGAACGACGGCGGTGGTGAGCCCCGACACCCCAGCCCCGACTACGACAACGCGCTCCGATGCGGACATGACACCGACCCTATGCGCGGGCCGCCGTCAGTGGAGCGTGTTGAGCCAGCGCGTCCTCCAGGACGGGCAGGAAGCCGCGTACGTGAGGGTTGCGCTGTCGGCGGCGCAGGTCTGCGGCAAGTTGGTGGAGCAGTGCCGCGCTGCGGGGTGAGCGCACGGCGGCGAGGCGGTCGGCGGCGATCCGGCCGATCTCACAGGCCGCCTCCAGGTCGCCGTGGGCGCTGTGTCCCAGCGCGAGCCAGGCGCCTTCGAACATGGCGCGGCGCTGGCTGGGGTCTCCATGGGGGACGTCGTATGCCCCGGACTGGAGCAACTCCGTTCCACGGGCAAGGAAGTGGCGCCCCTTCGTGCCCCTGTCCGCCTTCTGCTGCGCGCGGCCCATCTGGATGAGGCCGTAACCGGCCTGACAGTCCAAGTGATTGTCGGTGAGGAAGTACATCCAGCGGGGCTCTTCCCGAGTGCCGTCACGGTCGGCGATCAGTTCGCGGGCTGAGGCGCGGGTGTGGGCGAAGTCGTTGTCGCGGCCGGCGGCGGCGTACGCGTAGGCGAGCCGGGACAGGACGGAGGCCCGGACAACCGGTGGAGCGGCGTCACCGGCACGTCGGGCGGCTTCGCCGAGGGCGATGGCGTCCGCGGGGTGGCCTCGGCTCGCGGCTTGGAAGGAGAGGTCGCCGAGGATGTGCGCACAGAGGGGCAGGTCGTTGACCTGGTGTGCCGCACGCAGTGCCGTGGCGAAGTAGCGCTGGGCGAGTCCGTGGTCGGCTGCGTCGAAGGCCATCCAGCCGGCCAGCTGACCGATCTCCGCGAGAGCGCGGATCAGGCGGCTCGCCACGGCGGGGGCGAGGCCGCCTTCGCGGATGAGGAGCCCGACCGCGCGGAACTGGGCGCTGACGTAGGGGAGATGCCGTGCCCCTCCGTGCTCGTCGTCGAGCAACTGAAGCACGGGCAGATGCTGCTCCACTTGCTGTACGAGTGGATCGCCACCCAGCGACGACGTCATGCGGGGCGTGTACTGGCCGCGCCCCGCGGTGCCGTCGAGGTACTGGGCGACGATCGCGAGGAGTCCCGCGCCGGAGATCGCGAGAAAACGGCGGCGGTCGACAAGGCCGCCCAGCACCCAGTCCTCCACGATCGCCTCCATGCCCTGCACGGTCCAGGGCCGTGCGAGATCCGTGTCGGCCGGGACGAGCGATGCGGAGTCGCCCACCCGGCCCTGCCAGAGGTCTGCCACGGACACGGATCTGCCCAGTTCCTGGGAGAGCACATAGGCGGCCATCATCGGCAGCGGTGAACGCGGCAGCGAGCCGGAGTCACGCCAGTGGTACGGCGCCGACTCGGCCACCGTCCCCGCTCCGAAAACCCTGTTGAGCTTGCGAGCGAGCGCCTTGGGGCTCCATCCGAGTTCGTCGAGGCAACCCGCCAGTACGGCGTTGGGTTCCCCTGCCTGCGGTGCCACGTGCGACCACCTCTTCGCCAGTGGTTCGTCCATCACTTCTCGCACGCCCATGGTGAGGCCCACGGGCGATCTATTCACCCTCATCGCAACGAAGTTGACCGAGTTGACCCACTGATCGGGTCCTGCGGGACTGCCCTTCTCCGGTGTTCTTGGAGTCCGGCGGCAAGTGTCGCCGTGGATGTCGACGGAGAAAGAGGTGGACCTTGAGTCACCACACGAGCACCTCCCGGGATCGTCCGGGCGGTGCGACGGACCTCGGACCCGGCTTGCCGCCGGTCTCCGTCCTCGAACTCGGATACACCGGCGGCAACGGCACGACCACGCTGATCACGGATCTGCCGTACGGGCCGAAAGTCGCCGAGGTCGCTCGGGACGCCGTGACCGTCGCGCTCCACGACACCGAGACGGAAGTCCTCGACGACGCCCGCCTGGTCGGATCGGAGCTCGCGACGAACGCGTTCGTCTCGGGCAGCCCGCCCCTGGTCCTGTGCGTCGACCGTCGGATCCCGCCCGCCGGCGGCCTGGAAGTCGAGATCACCATCACGGACGGCGGCAGCGATCACCCGGCGCCCGCCCCTCTCTCAGGTGCCCAGGACGAGGCCGAATCAGGACGGGGACTGGTCATCGTCGCCGCCCTGGCCGACGCCTGGTCACTGACCACAGGGGCCCGTGGCACCCGTGCTTGGTGCCGGCTCGTCCGCGGGCACCGCCCTTCGGCCGGCAGCGCCTGAACCCGCTCTCCTCGCACTCTTCGAAGGAGGAACCACTCAGTGCGCATCGATCACGTGCCCCCGCCCCCTCCCACGACAGCCGTAGGACAGTCGGTCCGACAGCCACGTGTCATCGTCGCCCTCCACGAGGGCCTCTACGGCGCGATGTCGGGCAGCGGCTTCAGCAACCGCGCCTTCATCACGGCGCTTGCCCGTCTTCTCCCGGCGGGCCGCCTCTCCGTGATCGCTGCCCGTCTGCCGGAGACGGCGCGAGGGCACGACCGACGGTGGACGAGCGAGGTCCACCAGATGCTGCGACAGGCTGAGGCCGACGTGACCACGTTCCCCGGACCCCGGGCACCGGCCGGCTCGGTCCACGGCTCCGTCCAGCTGTGCGACCTGGCGGGTGAGGCCGCGCAGCGCGTCGCCGATCGTGCGAGCCGATGCCTCCTCGTCGGCCTCGACATTCCGTTTCTCGGCCTTGCCCCGTCCGTCTCACCGACCATGGATCTGCTGCTCGTACCGCGCTCCACGACCGCCCTGACACAGCCCAAGGACGTCTCCCGGGTCCGCTGGGAGCGCGACGCTCTACGGGCGGCGACACTTCGGGGAGGGTGGATCGGCGCGATCTCCTCTCACATGCGAGGCCACCTCACCGCCGACTACGGCGTCCCCCGGGCCAGCATCGTGAGCGTCCCGAACGGACTGCTCCGGGAAGAGATGACCAAGCCGGAGAGCCTGCCACCGCTGCCCTTCAGGGCACGCGCCGGATTCCTCCTGGCCATGGGCCGCTCCGTGCCGACCAAGGGCTTCGACGACCTCCTGGACGCACTGCGTGCACTGAAGGAGCGCGGAGTCCGCACACCACACCTGCTCCTAGCGGCCGTTACCTCCGCCGATCACAGGCACTCGTCTTCGTACCAGGAGGACCTGGCGGCACGCATCCGAGCGTACGACCTGGACGCGACCTTGATCACACGCTTCTCGCCCGCGATCCGCGGCTGGCTGTACAGCCCGGCCCTGCGCGCGGTCGTCGTTCCGTCGCGTGAGGAACCTTTCGGGCGGATCCCTCTGGAGGCATTCGCGGCAGGAGCGGGTCCCGTGGTCGCGACCAGCGCCGGCGGACTGGCTCAGACCGTCATCGAAGGCGAGACCGGCTTCGCCTGCGCGCCGGGAGACCCCCGGTCCCTGGCCTCCGCCCTTCAGCGCGCCCTGACCGCCCTACCCCACGAACGGGAGCGCCTCCGGAACTCCGGGAAGGCCCTGGTGCGCTCGCACCACGACTACGAGGCCACCATCGGCGCCGTCATCAACCGCATCGCGCCCTGGGCCCTGCCCCCGTCGCCTGTCGCCGAAGGCCGAGTCCGATGAACCGGCCGGTGGTGCTGATCGCCCTGGAGTCCCCGCACACCTTCTGGCGGATGTCCTTCGAACACGAGCGCTACTTGTCTGCCGCGTTCCCGGGCGTGGCGTTCCGTGCGGCCGGCGAGGGGAACCTGGCGCAGCGGCTGGCCGATGCGCACGTCTATTTCGGCTGGAGGTTCGAACCGTCGTGGCTGTCCTCCGCGCCCCACCTGCGGTGGATCGCCTCTCCTGCCGCCGGGACCGACCATCTGCCCGTCGCGGAGGCCCACTCCGCCGGAGTGGCACTGACTCGCTCGTACGGGTTCCACGGACGTCCCATGGCCGAGCACGCCATGGGGCTGGTCCTCGGATTCTCCAGAGGGCTGTTCATGAGCCAGCGGCTCCAGCGGAACCGGACCTGGTGGAAGGACGACCTCGCCGAGGAGTTCTTCGACCTGTCCGGGGCGACGATGGCCATCGTCGGCTGCGGCAGCATCGGAGGGCACCTCGCACGTACGGCCCGAGCCTTCGGCATGGACGTGATCGGAGTACGCCGGACACCACCTGCGGCCTCCGAGGGTGGGATCACCTGGATGCACGCGTCGGCGGTACGCCAGGCCGTGTCCATCGCCGATGTCGTGGTCGACCTGCTGCCCACCACCCAGGCCACGCACCACTTCTTCGACCACGATCTCTTCACGGCCTGCAAGCCCGGCTCCCTCTTCGTCAACCTCGGGCGTGCGTGGACCGTCGACCAGTCGGCTCTTCTCGCCGCCCTCGACACCGGTCATCTTCGCGGCGCAGCCCTTGACGTCCACGACCCGAAGCCCCTGCCCGTCCGTCATCCGCTGCGGCTCCACCCCCGGGTCGTCCTCACGCCGAAGAGCTCGACGCTCTGCCGCACGTACATGGACGACGCGGTCGCGTTCTTCGCCGACAACCTGCACCGCTACCTCGCCGGTCAGCCCCTCAACGGCCTGGCCGAGGTCCCCAGCGCACACGTTCACCTGACCGGAGGCTGACCGATGCTCACCGCACCCCACCGTGACCTGGCCGCGGCTTTCACGGCGGCCGGCCGCAACCACCCCTACCTGGCCTTCACGCTGAACTCGCTCTGCAACCTGGACTGCGTGTTCTGCAAGCCCCGGTGCATGCCGGACTACGGGCACAAGGACCGTCCCCTGACAGCGTCCGACTACGCGGCCATCGCCGCCGAGGCCGGCACCTGGGGGATCAGGAAGGCGCACTGCTCGGGCGGTGAGCCGACTCTCCGCGCGGACATCCTCGACGTGCTCGGGGGCCTCGCCGACGGGCTCGGGCCCGAAGCCTCGATCGGCATGACCAGCCACGGCAACCTGCGTCGCGGGCTGAGCGTCGAGAAACTCCATGGCGCCGGCCTGACGTACCTCAACCTCAGCCTCCACAGCCTCGACCCGGCCCGGTCCGCCGACATCATGGGCGGCGGCGACCCGCGCGTCACCCGGCGCACCCTCGACACCGCACTCGCTCTCGGCCTGCGAGTGAAGATCAACTGTGTTCTCCAGCGCACCTACGTGGCGGACGCCCTCACCGTCGCCGAGCTCGCCCGCGACCTGCCCATCGCCGTCCGGCTGATCGAACTCCAGAACATCGGCCCCGCCCAAGCACTGTTCGACACCGAGTTCATCAGCGAGGCGGAGGTGCGCGGGCGCCTCCAGGAGTGGTTCGCGGACGCCGGCGAGGTGGGCCGAGACGAACTCGGGGTGCGCAGCCCCGGACAGTACCTCCGCCCCGACGGCTGGGCGGGCTCCATCGGGTTCATCTCCAACTCCAGCTGCGCCACCTGCTCCGACGCCAACCGCATCAAGATCACGCCCACCGGTGTGGCCCGGCCGTGCATCCTCCACAACCGGGACATCCCCCTGAAGCCCCACCTCTCCGACGGCACCCTCGGCGACGCCTTCGCCCACCTCTTCCGGGCCATGCTCGACCGCAACTCGAACGACGCCTGGCAGGGCTTCCACTACGTCGACTACGACCTGCGCTGGGACCGGATGGAGCGACCGGAAGGAACTCCGGTCCTCCCCCTGCTCCCGCTCGTCACCACGGACGCGGCCCAGCCCGCCTGCAACCGCGCCTCCACCGGGGAGCGGTGATGACCGCCGTCGTAGCGCCGTCCCTCTACTCGGGGCTCGGCTCGCTCTACGAACGCGAACTGGACTCCCACGGCGTCGGGACGGAGATGCTCACCCACAAGTGGCAGCCGGCCGACCTGTTGGCTCCCCATTCGGACATGGACGTGCGCGTCCTCCTCTCCCAAGCCCCCGCGGACTGGGAGGAGTGGAACCACCGTCTGGCCGCCGCGCACACCGCAGCGGTCGGCCGGGAGGCCGTCCACCGCCGTCTGCTGGAGCATCCGCCCGGCTTCGCGTTCACCGTGGCCGAGGCGGACGGACGGCTCGTCTCCGCACCCGAGCTCGCGACCTGGTCGCTGATGAGCGGGAGCGCCCGGGACTTCCAGCGCTGGAAGTCCCGGGCGCAGATGGCGTCGTGGTGCGAGGTCGACGAACGGTTCTACCAGGGAATCCTTCAGACCCGGCTGGGCGGCCGGTACCGGTTGGCGGCGGACAGCACGGACAACGTGCTGGAGGACATCGCCGCGTACCAGCGCCACTGCGTGGCCTGGCACTACCTCGCCCCGTGTTGGTTCGCCGCAGCCGCGCTCGCGACACGGACCCGCTGTCCCGGCAAGACGGCCGCCCTCACCCAGTGGCGACCGGACGGACTGGACGGGTACGCCGAATTGTTCCTCCGCCACGCCGAGGACCGACCCGATGCCCGCCCTCGCAGCGCGCGCCACCTGCTCCGTGCGGCCCACGTCGCTCTGGAGGCGGCCATGCGCCGCGTTCCCGACCCGGGCCGCCCCGTCGGCCAGGCCGAGGGCCACGCCCGCACCGACTGGGTGATGACCGCCGGGATGCTCCGCGTACGCGTCGCCCGCTGGCTGTACTACCTCGACCCGCCGCCAGGCGTGGCGACCGAGTACCTGATCCGGCGGGAGACGAAGGAACTCCACTCCGCCGCGCGGACGCTGCACGCGCTCGCGGAGGACGAGACGACACCCTCCCGACGGCTGGCCGCCCGGATGGCGTCGCTGATCCCCGACGGACCGACCACCGCCGGCACCCTGCGTGCCGCCCTCGCTCACTGGCACCGGCGGAAGTCCACCGTGCAGGACTTCCTCAGCCTCTCCCCCGATGACATCCGCCCCTGACACGAGGAGTCCCGCCATGCCCGCGCGTGCGCCCCTGCCCCGCACCCTCAAGACGGCGAAGATCAAGATCACGACGAAGTGCAACCGGTCCTGCGACTTCTGCATCTTCGCCGACGGCGCCCAGGGCGAGAACATGTCCCTGGAACTGTTCTCCACCGTCCTGACCCGGCTGGAGACCATCCCCTTCCAGCAGTTGCACATCAACGGCGGCGAGCCCACCGTGCACCGGGACTTCCCCTCCCTCAGCGACGCGGCCCGCACCCGCCTGCCGGACAAGGTCCTGGTCCTGGGAACGAACGGCATCACCCTGGCCCGCAACAAGCGGATCATGGAGGTCGTCCTCCGCTCTTACGACCAGGTCCTCATCGGCTGCGACGACGAACACGAGAACTACGACGAGGTCCACGCCGTCGTCCCCCGCCTCCGCGAGGCCGGCAAGACCGTGGTCATCAACAGCGTCCTGGAAGGCATCAGTGCCACCCGCCTCGCGCAGCTCGCGAAGCTGTGCGCCACGTACGGCGCCATCCACGTCACCAACCACGTCCACCACGTCGACGTCGGCCAGCCGGAGAACGAGCTGCGCGGCCTCTGCGACCGCTACCTCGACCAGCACCTGATGATCGAGATGGACGGCTCCTGCTACCGCTGCTTCAACGCCATGGCGAAGGACGACAGCGAATTCAGCGTCTGGGACGAGGACTTCGCGGCGAAGGTGTTCGCGCCCCGAGGCCACCACTTCCGCTTCTGCCTGCGCTGCCACGAGTACACCGACTCCGGCGCAACCCTCCTCCCCGTCCCGGCCCTCGCAGTCTGACCCCAGACCGGAGGTACACGACCATGCCCGCAGTCCTCGGACTGAACTTCCACCACGACACCGCCGCCGCCTTGATCGTCGACGGCCGCCTCTACGCCGCCGAAGAGGAACGCTGGAGCGGCGTCAAGCACCATCACCCCGCGCGCAAGGGCACACTCACCGTCCCGACCCGCGCGCTCCAGTGGTGCCTGGAGGCCGCAGGCATCGAGCCGGAGGACATCGACGCCGTCTGGGCCGCCTCCATGCGCCCCAACCCCGCCGCCGGCTGGTGGCTGGCAGAGGAGCGGGACGAACTCGCCGCCCTCCTGCCCGCCCCGCTCGGCGAACACCTCCGCCTCCTGTCCCACCACACGGCCCACGCGCTCTCCGGCTACCTGCTCTCCGGCCACGACCACGCGGCCGGCCTCGTCATCGACGCCGGCGGCTCCTCCCTCGGCTCCGACTTCGGCCCCGGCCGCGAGCGCATCACCGGGTACGACCTGCGACCCGATCGCATCGACCGCCTCCACCAGGGCATGCCGACCGTCGTGCCCAGCCCGGCCGGCCCCCGGCGCGTCCACTCCTCCCTCGGGCACTTCTACCGCAACCTCGCCTGCCGGGTGATCCCGCCCGGTGACGAACCCGAGGGCAGCATGATGGCCCTCGCGGCTTTCGGCGATCCCCAGCGCTACGGATCCCAGGTCCGGGACCTCGTGCGGCTCGGTACCGAAGGGACGGTCCGTATCGGCCACCCGTGGGGTGCGGCGGACAGCGGCACACCGCTGCTGCTCGGCAATCGGGCCTGGACAGCGGACAACGTCGCGGAGCAACCGGAACACGAGCGGGCCGACCTGGCCGCCGCCGTCCAGGAGGTCTTCGCCGAGTCCGTCGTCCACATCGCCCGTCACATGCAACGCCTCACGGGAGCTTCGGCGTTGGTGTTCTCGGGCGGATGTGCGTTGAACTCCCACCTCAACGGACAGCTGGCCGCCGACAGCGGATTCGACACCCTCTTCGTGGCGCCTGCACCGCACGACGCGGGCACCGCCGTGGGCGCCGCTTTGTACGGATGGCACTACCAACTCGGTCAGGGGCGACTGCCCGAGCCGACCGACGCGGCCTGGGGCCCACTCCCCGGTGCCCTGACGACGACGCCGACCGGGTACCGCGCGTTGACCGGCCTCGGGCCGGAACTGGCGCCCACGGTGGCCGCGCTGCTCTCGGAGCACCGCATCGTCGGCTGGGTACAGGGGCAGCTCGAGTTCGGGCCGCGCGCCCTCGGACATCGCTCGATCCTCGCCCACCCCGGCCACGCCGCCACGCGAGACCGACTCAACTCGATCAAGAAGCGGGCCTCGTACCGCCCGTTCGCCCCGGCGGTCCTCGCCGAGCACGCCACACAGTGGTTCATGTCGACCGGAGACCCGTTCATGAACCGAGTAGCAACCGTCCGCCGGTGCCGCGCCGACCGCATCCCCGCGGTCACCCACCACGACGGCACCGCCCGCGTCCAGTCCGTCGTCACCGACCACCAGGGCCTGGGCGAGCTCCTGGAGCACTTCCACGACCGCACCGGACTGCCGCTGCTGCTGAACACGTCCTTCAACCGGAAGGGCAGCCCGATCCTGCGGACCGCCGAGCAGGCCGCCGCAGCCACGGCCGACCTCGGACTCGACGCACTCGCGGTCGGCGACACCCTGCTGCTCGCCGACTGCGTGCCCGACCCCCGCGCCACACCCCTCCGCCCGCTCCGAACGAGGTGAAGCGATGAAGCCCGTCGACCTGGTCCACGTACTGACCGTGCTCGGCACCGCCGCGTGGAGTGCGGACGAGCAGTCCCGTGCCCGCGCGGCCGGCGATCTCGCCCTCACCGTCTACGACGGCCACACCCGCGACCAGGGCACGCCCTACCTGGAACACCCCCTCGCCGTCATCACGCTTCTGAGAACCGAGATCGGCGTCAGCCACCACGAGACACTCCTCCTCGCCCTCCTTCACGACGCCCTGGAGGTGGCCCCCGAATCCGAGGCACTGCTCGTCCAGCACCTCGGCGGCCCGTTCACTGCCCGCCTTCGTGCCATGACGGCGGACCACCGCCTCGAACAGCGCCCCAAGGCCGCAGGCGACGAAACCCACTGGCGTGCCAAGCAGGCCGCGCTCCCGCCCGAGGACCTTCTCGTCCGGCTCGCCGACCGCATCCACAACCTGCGCGATCTCGCCGCCTCACCGAACCACGACCGACGCCGGCGCTTCCTCCAGAGCCTCGGAGACTTCCACCTCCCGCTCGCCGAGGCCGCCTGTGGTCTCGGCCCTCACCTGAAGGCCGCGCACGCGCTGCTCCACTCCGAGTACGTCCGCCACCAACAGGAGGTACGTCCGTGAAGCGGGTCGTCTACTCGATGGAACCGATCGGCCGGACCGGTGGCCGGGTGTACCTGCGGATGCTGCACGAGGCGACGGCCGACGACGTGGAGTGGCGCACGATCCCGGACCACAAGCGCACCTACCGCGTCCGCCGCTGGCGCAAGCTCCGCCACCTCGCCCACCTGGCCCCGACCGTCCGGGCTCTGAACGGCACCAGCGGCACCCTCGTGTGGGACGACCTGAGCCTGCTGCTCTTCACGCCGGAGATGCGGACCCGCACGGTGTTCCTCCTCCACCACTACGAGCCACTGCAGCACGACTCCGCCCCCGTCGAAGCCATGCTCTGGGAACGGCTGTTCCGGGTACTCCCGGAGTGCGCCGCCGTGGTCTGCGTCGCCCCCTACTGGGCCGCATTCCTCCGCGCCCGAGGCGTGCGCAACATACGGGTGATCTACAACGCCTTCGACACGACCGAGGTCGAACGGGCACGCGGCTTCGACCGAACCGCATGCCGCGCCGAGTTCGGCCTGCCTCCGGACGTACTCGGCGTGTACGCGGGCAAGGCCGTGCACTGGAAGGGCACCGAAGAGGTCTCCGCGGCCCTGTCCGAAGCTCCCGGGATACGCGTGATCACCAGCGGCAGCAACACCATCGGATTCGACGGCGCGCACTACGACGTGGACCGAGCGCGCTACCTACGGCTGCTGTGCGCGTGCGACGTCGGTGTCTTCCTCCCGCGGATGCGGGAGGGCTGGAGCCGCTGCGCGGCCGAGGCGCTGCTGCTCGGCCTGCCCTGCCTGATCCGCCCTGTGGCCGGCCTCGGGGACCTCGCCGCGCTGACCGGCCAGCCCGCCCCGGACATCACCCGCCTGGCGACGCAGGTTCGGGAGCGCGCGGCAGCGGGGCGGGCCGAGACCAAGGCCGCGTACGAGGCCCTGGCCCGATTCGATCTGAACTACTTCGGCAACGCCTGGGGCGACCTCCTCACGAAGGTCGCCTGACCAGTAGTCACTAGCGCGCTTGACTCTCAGTAACGGTTCAACATCATCACAACAGCCACTCCAGTGCGCATGTGATGATCTTGTGATGACGAGTGAAGAAACCTCAACTCAAGACAGCGGCGCGACTGCGGGCACATCGGCAGAAGCAACTTCGGCAGTCGCGAAGTACCGTCGTAGCCCTGCAAAGAGCCTGCTGGCCGTCATCGCAGTGGTGTCGCTCACTCTCGGCGCCAGCCTGGGCTATGGCGCTTCTCGCCTCTCCAGTTCCGCGAGCGCCTCGACGCCTGATGACGCCCCGATCATCACCGGTGTCAGTAAGGCGAACGTCTGCCAGCTCGTGAGTGAGGCAACGCAAGAGCAGCTGAGCATCAGAGAGGCATCCCCTGTGGCTGAGGAGAAGGGTGGTGCTTCCTGCTACCTGCTGATGACGCCAGACGATGCGGCTGAGTCGGCCGGATACGTGGTCGCCTTCTACCCCACGTCAGCTTCTTTGCAGCAGACGGTGGACGGTACCGACGTGATCCCGGAGAAGGCCGAGCCAGCGCTGATTGAGGGGCGTGCCGCTGCTCGCCAAGTGCTTTACGGCGACGTCTGGAAGGCTCAGCTCACTCTCGACGCAGGGGATGGGTCGATGCTCTACGTCGAGCGGTTCGGCCCAAAGGACTCAATGTCAGACCATGAACTTCGGCGATCTGTGGACGAGCTAGCCGCGAGCGTCGTCAAGAACCGCAGAGCATAGAGACAAGCGACGTGGCGTTCTGCGGGGTGAGGAGCCTCGCATTTTCCGGACAGTGATCTGACCGTTTATCTCACGCGACTATACGCAACTCCACGTATTCGGCGTGAACTTCTCGCGGCGAGCGGTATCCGATAGCCGAGTGGAGGCGTTTGTGATTGTACCAGAGTTCGATGTATCGGGTGATGTCCTGTCGGGCGGCCTCTCGGGTCAGGTAAGTCATGCGGGAAACCCGCTCGTTCTTCAGAGCACCGAAGAAGGATTCCGCCATCGCGTTATCCCAGCAGACGCCGGTACGCCCGGATGACCGGCGGATTCCGAACTGTTTCAGCGTCGCCGCGAACTCGGCGGACATGTAGTTCGATCCGCGATCGGAGTGGAATATCGCACCGCTCGCGAGTTTCCTGTTCCGCGCCGCGTTACGGATGGCCTGAGATATGAGAGGAGTTTGGTAGTGGTCGTCCATCGCGTAGCCGATGACCTCCTTCGTGCAGCAGTCGATGACGGTCGCGAGATAAAGCCAGCCTTCTCCGGTTTACATAGGTTATGTCACCGACGAGTTTTTCGCCGGGCGCGTCGGCGGTGAAGTTCCGACTGACAAGGTCCGGCACACCGCCGGCCGCGGCCTGGGTGAGCGACCACACCGCTTCGGCTTGGGCTGGCAGGACACCAGACCCAGCTCACGCATCAGCAGACGGACCAGCTCCAGGCCGGCGCGGCGGCCCCAGCGCGCGAGCTGGGCGTGGACACGCCGGTATCCGTAGGTGCTGTCCGACATGTCGAATGCCTTCTTGATGAGCAGCTTCAATTCCTCGCGCCGCTGGGCTGTGGCGGAATCCGGGCGGTTCCGCCATTCGTAGTAGCCGGACTTGGACACGTTGAGCCGTTTACACATGAACTCGACGGAATGCGCGTACTCCGTGGTGCCGAGCCGCATCGTTTCGATGAACTCGTACCTGCTCGCTACCGGGGATCCTTCGCGAAGTACGCCGCGCATTTTTTCAGGAAGGCGTTCTCCATCTCCAGTTCATGGATACGCCGGTCTTGTTCCTTCAGACGTGCCCGCTCATCTAGCGTCAACGGCGCACCGGCCGCTGGCTCGTTCTGCTTCTGGTGCTTCTTCACCCAACCCCGGAGCGTCTCCGGATTCAAATCGAGCTCGCGGGCCGTCTCAGAGATGGTCCTACTGGACTGGAGTGCGACCCGGACAGCTTCCTCACGGAACTCCCGGGTGTACTTACTGGGTGGCGCCACTTCCTGCTTCCTCGTTTCCTTGACAGGACAACCCTATTGGGTCCCTGTCCGGAAGCATCGGGGCACCTCAGGGGTCTGCCCTTACGCCCGGCTGGGGCACGTCATTCTCCGGCAGCCAGTACCTCTCTGGCGCGGACCACGAAGGCTTCGCAAGCGTGCTCCGCAGCCTCGCCGCGGACCAGCATGTCGGTCTTGTCCATGGCGAAGAGAATTTCTCGTGTCGCTATTGATCAGAAACTCATTAGGTTCACTCGTCGAGGATGTAGCGGACGTGTGAGCCTCCGAAGTAACCGCGCACGATGTGTGGCTGGCGTTGTCGGCGGTGGAAAAACCGGCGGGTTTCGGTGGCGAGTTCGGCCTGGTTCCTGGCCCTGTGGGTTTGGGGCAGGCTGCGTTTGAGGTCGGCGTTGACCAGCTCGTCGGGGTTCAGCTCGGGTGAGTACGACGGCAGGAAGTGCAGCTCGATCACGTCCTTGTGGTCGGCGAGCCAGGTCCGTGCGGTCTTCGAGCGGTGGGCCGAGTGCCGGTCGATGACCAGGTGGACCTTGCGGTCGAAGTGCCCGACGAGCCGGTCAAGGAATCGGCACATGACCTTCGCGTCGAACGACTCGGTGAAGACCATGAAATGCATCCGGCCCTTCGTGCTGATCGCGGACATCGCGTTCACGGAGAACCGGTTCCCGGTGCGGCGGACGACCGGCGTCGTGCCTTTGGCGCCCCAGGTGCGGCCCGTGACCTGGTCCGAGCGGACCCCGACCTGGTCGGCGAAGAGAACTTCGCCGTTCTCCGCCTTCGCTCTGGCCCGGATCGCCGGCCAGGTCTCCTCGTGCCAGAGACGGACCGCTTCCGCATCCTGCTCGACGGCCCGCTTGTCCGGACGCTGGAACGTCAGTCCCCAGCGTTTGAGGTACTTGCCCACGCCGGGGTCGGTGAAGCGGATCCGGTACAGCCTGAAGATCAGCTCGCCTATCAGCCCCCGTGTCCACAGCTGACCGGAAAGTCCCAGGCCGGAAGGGGTGTGATCGAGGACGGCCTGCCGAACGGCGGCCTGCTCGGCCTCGGACAGAACCTGATGCTCGCCCACCCGACGGCCCCGCGGACGCGACAGCAACGCGTCCCGGCCACCCGTCTGCCACCTCGTCCACCAGTTGTCCACGGCCCTGACCGACACCTTGAACAGGGTCGCGACCTCTGCCCGGTCCCGCCCGTCCACCAGCGCGGACACCGCCAGCATCCGCACAACCTCCTGCGCGTCCGGCGACCAGGTCCGCCCATCCCCCACCAGATCACTCACACACCATCAACGAGCGTGAACCCAAAGCGTTTCGGATCAATATGTGGATCTCGGCAGCCTGTTCGGCGAGGCGCTGTGCCGGTGCGCTGAGAGCTATGAGGCGGAGCCGGAAGATGCTGCTGCGGACCTCGACGTGGAGCCGGTACGACTCTGCC
The DNA here is from genome assembly GCF_019104725.1 of Streptomyces corallincola. Lineage (GTDB taxonomy): Bacteria > Actinomycetota > Actinomycetes > Streptomycetales > Streptomycetaceae > Streptomyces > Streptomyces corallincola. The sequence goes on from NZ_JAHRXF010000030.1 coordinate 36,509, forward strand.
CGGGCCGAGAGGGCCCCCTCGGAGTCGGGCTGCGCGTGCTGGCTTGTCCACCGGTCGTACTGCGCCCGCCGGTAGTCCTCTGCCAGGGCAATGAAGTCGGCACAGGCGTCGAAGAGGCGCTGGTGGCGTCGCTCGCGGTCGGCGCGGTCCGCTGACCGCGCCGCGCTCTTCTCCTGGTACCGGTGTGCGACGACGGCACCGAACAATGTTCCGATGACGGCGATGGCCGCCGCAATGACCCCCGACATGTCGACCAGTTCACCATCAGGCGGGTGCGCTGGATAGAGCACGGATCCGACTCCCACCCTCCCGACCCGGTCCGCGTACTCCGGCCGGGAAGTAGCCCGCCGGCTGCCACCGCCCGACGCGCATCCGCCGGAATCAGGCTGTGGCGGGCAACTCAGTGCGGGTGCGGTGGATGAGGTCGGCGACCTCGGGGCGCCCCTTCCACGATGTGAGGACGCGTGTGACGTCATGGAGGTAGCTGTGGGCACGGGCGGAGTGAACGTTGCCGAGATACGCAGCGAGATGTTCGCGGCGGTGAGGCAGCGTTCGAGTTCCTGGTTTTAGAAGTGGCTGGCGGCCAGAACGGCCATGCGGATGCCGGTGGCGCGGGTGAAGCAGTCCGCCGGCACGGGCTGTCGAGTTCCGCCGGCGTCCAGCCAGTGACATCCACGAACAGCCCCTCCAGAGGGCCCGCCCGGCAGTTCGACCGGGGAACACCAGGGGCGCCGGCCCGCGGGGCGGAAGTAGCCGCTCACGTCATCTGTACGGGGCAGGTCCCGGCACCGTCCCGGGGCCTGCCCCCGCACGGAGTCAGGCGAGGGTGATGTTCTCCGCCTGCGGGCCCTTCTGCCCCTGGGTGACGTCGAAGGTCACCTTCTGGCCCTCCTGGAGCTCACGGACACCGGAGGAGTTGATGTTGGAGTAGTGCGAAGACGTCCGGGCCGCCGCCGTCCTGGGAGATGAAGCCGAAACCCTTTTCGGCGTTGAACCACTCGACGGTTCCGCTGGTCATACTGAGCTTCCAGTCGATATCGGACCCACACCGCGCAGACCCGAAGTGGCTACGCCTGAGCGGCCAGCTTCGCGGCTGCGGCGTCCAGACGGGCCAGCACGCGGTCCCGGCCGAGCAGCTCCATGGACTCGAAGAGCGGGAGTCCGATCGTCCGGCCGGTGACCGCGACCCGGACAGGCGCCTGGGCCTTGCCCAGCTTGAGCCCGTGCTTCTCACCGACCGCAAGCAGGATGTCCTTCAGGCCGTCCGCCTTCCAGTCCGCGACATCGGCCAGTTCGGCACGGGTGTCGGACAGGATGTCGCCGGCGCCCGGCTTCATCGCCTTGTTCCACGACACCTCGTCGTCGACCGGCTCGTCGAGGAACAGGAAGTCCACATAGCTGGTGATCTCCGACAGCAGAGCCAGCCGGGTCTGAGCCAGCACCGCCGCCGCCTCGAACACGTCCTTGTCGAACGCCTCCGGGGCCCACGGCGCGTGCGGAGCGACGAGCCACGGCGCGCAGGCGTTCGCAAACTGCTCCGGGGACAGCGCGCGGCTGTAGTCGCCGTTGAACGCGGTCAGCTTCTTCACGTCGAAGAAGGCCGGGGCGGTGTTGACGTCCTCGATCCGGAAGAGCTGCTCCAGCTCCTCGTACGGCATGATCTCCCGGTCGTCGCCGGGGCCCCAGCCCAGGAGCATGAGGTAGTTCACCATCGCCTCGGGCAGGAAGCCCTCGGCGAGGTAGTCCTCCAGCGCGACCTTGTCACGGCGCTTCGACAGCTTCTGCCGCTTCTCGTTCACGATCACCGGCAGGTGCGCCCACACGGGCGGCTGGGCGCCGAGCGCCTCCCACAGCAGCTGCTGCTTCGGCGTGTTCGACAGGTGTTCCTCGCCTCGGATGACCTGCGTGATTCCCTCGTCGAGGTCGTCGACCACGTTCGCGATCAGGAAGACCGGGGACCCGTCACCACGGGCGATCACGAAGTCCTCGATCGCACTGTTCGGGAACGCCGGCTCCCCGCGGATCAGGTCGACCACGACGGTCTCGCCCTCGTCCGGCGTCCGGAACCGCAGCGCCCGGCCCTCTTCGAAGGCCAACCCCCGCTCCCGACAGAACCCGTCGTACCCGAGGTGATCCGAACCCGTGCGCTCCTTCAGCTGCTCCCGGGTGCAGTCGCAGTAGTACGCCCGGCCGGCCGCGAAGAGCTGCTGAGCGGCTTCCCGATGCCGTTCGGCGTTGTGCGACTGGAAGTACGGGCCCTCGAAGGCCGCGTCCTCGCCGTGGATGCCGATCGCCGCGAGCGCGTTGATGATCCCGTCGATCCACTCCGGCTTGTTCCGGGCCGCGTCGGTGTCTTCGATCCGCAGGACGAACGTGCCACCGGACTGTCGCGCCACCGCCCAGTTGTAGAGAGCGGACCGTGCACCACCGACATGGAACATGCCGGTCGGAGACGGGGCGAAACGAACGCGAACCGGGGCAGTAGACATGCGCTCCAGGGTACCGATACCGGACACCTGCGCCGGGCCACTCCGCCTACCCCCGCACCATCCTTTTCCGGCCGTCCTCGCCTTCTACCCGCATGTCTCCCTCTGCTGCTCCCGAAGCCCCGCCGGTCCCCTTCCCCAGGCCGTTCACCGCACCGAGCATCGCGGTCACGGGCTCGACCCATACCCGTGACATCCGGCTGCTGGAACACCAGCGGCCGGTCTTCGGCGCGGTCGCATCTCACCCCACCGTATGGCGGACGCTGAAAGAGGCCGACGCGCAGCGACTTTCCCGGATCGAGCGGGCCCGTGGGGCGGTGCGGCGGCGCGTGTACGAACTGCTGCGCGAGCGGCCCGAGGGGTTCCCCGAGGTGGAGGTCGAAGGGGTGTCGCTGGCGGGCCGGCTGGACCGTGATCGACAGCGACGGCACCCTGATCCCGGCACCGTCGGAGAAGGAGGGAGCCCGCGGCACCTACAAGGGGTTCCTCGGACACCACATATTCGTCGCCACCTGCGACAACACCGGCGAACAGCTCGCCGCGACGCTCACCCGGGCATCGTCAGTGCCAACGACACAGGCGTGAACATCGACATCCTGACCCGGGCGGTGGCCCAACTTCCCTGGTGGCGAAGGCAGAAGATTCTCTTCCGGGTGGATGGGGCGGGCTTCTCCCACCAGCTGATCGACTGGATCGCCTCTGCCAGTGGCCGCAAGAGCCCCACCTTCCGCTGGGAGAACTCCGTCGGCTGGGCACCCCCACTACGTCAAGGACGCCAGCGCCTATGAGATCAAGCAGGAGGCGCGCTACCAGACCTTCGCGACCAACCACCGAAACGGGCAGATCGCCCACCTCGATGGCCGGCACCGCAAACACGCCCGGGTCGAGCCCAAGATCCGCGATCAGAAGGCACCCGGGAACGGCCTGCTGCCCTCGCGTGAGCTGGAGGTGAACGCCGCCTGACTCACCGCCACCACCCTCGCCGCCGATCTCCGCTGCTGGCTCCAGCTCCTCGCCCTGGACGGCGAGCTCGCCAAGGCCACCCCGAAGACCCTGCGCTACCGCATCCTCCACGTCCCCGCCGCCTCGTGCGCGGCCAGCGCAAACGCCGCCTGAAACTCCCCGACACCTGGCCCTGGGCCACAGCGATCATCCGCGCCTTCGAACGGATCCTCGCCCTGCCCCACCCCACCTGACCAGCACGAACAAACCCGTCGAGCATCGAGAGGAGGCTCACCCGCAAGCTTCGGGACCGTGGAACCCGACGCCATCCGGCACGTCAGCCGACGCGCACCCCTGACCGGAACCGTCCCCGGACGGGGATCAACGCGACATCACGGACGCACGGCCAACAGGACGTCGCCTGAAACAACGAGGCCAGCGGGAATGCAGGACGTTGGGACACCCCAGGTTCAGCTCCGGCGAACTGGAAGCCGCTGCACCGGAAGGACACGCTGCCGACCCGACACATATGCGTCAAGTACGCCTCTTCATTAGTGAGTGGCAATGATCAATGCAATCAGGGCCAAGCAGACGAGACCTACACGCAGCGCCCGGATCGCACGGTTAGCCCATAGATATTTCCTGTTCGCGACGAGGGAGTTTGCGTGCACCTGAAGAGCGATGTGATCAGTGATCTCTCGGTCGTTGCCCGTGAGTGCAGCCAGCACCTGCGCATACGTCGGCGCATCGTGCTCGTATAGACGCTTGACGTCGCCGTAGAACAGCAGGTTCGTGGGGCTGCGCTCAGCCTCAGACTGCGCTGGCTCGGTCTCGTCTTCGCTAGGAGGTACACGCCGCCCCGCCCACATGCCTCGCAACTTCGCGCGCAGCGCACCACTCAAAGGAGGTTTCAGCTGGGGTGCAAGGGCTGCCATGGCAAACAGTCCGGCAAGAAAGATCGCGAGACAGCCGACAACCGCAACGAGGTCAAGGATGATTCCGGGGCTGCTCTGGTCTTTGAGCAAGTTGTAGGCGACCCCGCCGGCGACTCCAGCAGCGGCCAGGGTTGCAACGCTCTTAGTCTCGGCGTGCTTCACCCAGTCGTTGACCAGGCTTAGCGCCTTCCATGCGTGCTCCGGCTGGAGGGTACTCGGGGCAAGGGCGCTTTGCCCGTCCTCCCCACCATCTAGGGAGGCTTGCTGCGGCATCACGAGGAGAGCCCGGCACGTCGCGCCCGGAGCGCTTCGCGTTCCTGTTGTGCCTTTGACCAGATGGCCTCGCGCATGCGCTCTGAAGTGGCCGCCTTTTTCAAGTGACTGACGTCGTCACGCCTCTTCTCGCCGCGCAAGACGGCTGCGCAGTACTCCTCCCCATGGACCGCGCACCAAGATGAATGCAATACACGCCCCTGAGCCTCTGCATCTCCGTCAGGGAGCCGATCGATGGTGTGGTCTACCCACAGCGTGTCGGACGGTCCCTCGCCGCAAGGACAGGTGTAGGCCAGGTAATCGTTCTTCTCGATTCGATCCCACACGCTGCCGGTAACGGCCATAAGGTGTCGATCAACTGACTGTGCTGCTTTGGCTGCGTAGTTGACAGCCTTGCCTGCCCAAACGGGCTCCTGCTGATTGACGTTGCGCGGCGTACCGACCCGCTTGACGAGGAGACGACTGGAGGCGACGCCGACCTTGTATCCCGTGCTAGGCAATTCGGGGTCGTTCGGCCACCGGGCTTCAAGCCGCTTCACCAAGTCAATGCTGAACCGTTCGACTGTGATTCCGGCGGTCAGCGCGCGCTCGTACCGACGGTCCCCCCAGAAGAGCGCAAAGGCGCCGTCACCCTGAATCGCCAGGAAGTCAGCCTCGAACTCATCGAAGATCCTGACGACTCCACCTGTGCTGGCCTCGTAGATGCTGGCGGTGCTCGCAGCCCATTTTCCGGTGCCCAACTTGGTGGAGCCCTTCAAGTCCGCGACGACGGCAACCGCATCCGTGACCTTGTGCCATTTCCGCGCGGTGATCGGCAGTGCCGACACGTCGAGGCCGTGCCCCTTGTCCACCACTTCCGGGGTGGACGCGAACTCATCCTTCGCCTTCTGGTCGAGCTCCTCGATCAGGTCCTCGAGTTTTACGTCAGTCACGGACATCCCCTCCCGCTCGGTCTCACGGCTTCCACGGTACGGGAGGGGTGTGACAAAGCCTGGCGAGCGCAAACCAGCTCGTCCCAACCAGCCGTGGACCGCGAGGCCATGGCCCACGCCCCTCCTACCGCCCGCGTGGACGTGGGAGGTACCTGGCAGCCCGGTCGAACAGAGAGCGTTCTGGTCTCAGTTGTGGTCTCGTTCACCTCCGTCCAGGGGCACCCGGAGGCCCTTCCGCCTCCCGCTCCGTCGCAGGCCAGAACGTACACACCCTCCCCCGAACCCCCAGACGAACATTTGGAAAGCGTGTTGGGGGCAACCCCTCACGAGTTCGAATCTCGTATCCTCCGCCAGTGCCTCACCGGGCACGATGTCGAAGGGCCCCGCTGCTTACAGCGGGGCCCTTCGACGTGCGTGGTCTCAGTTGGCTCGGCTCACACCATCCAGACCATGCGGTCCAGGCGGCAGATTGGAGCTGTTCCTGGGTTCACCGCCACGCCCCACTGTCCACGTCCGCGGTCTCGGCAGAGGGAAGGAGTGGGACGCCACACAACGTCTCCCGGCGATGAGGGCCTGCGTGACCCCGCGGAGGCACGCGCCTGAGTCGAACTTTGCGCTCTCTTGGCTGAGGTCGCAGTCGGACATTCCGTCGATCAACTAGCGTCGATGGGCCGAACAGCCGACTCAAGGGGAGGAGACGCCGCCGTGGGCGAACCGGGCGGCGGCAAGATACTCGACATCAAGATCCACGATCTCAAGGCGACGGCCCCGCATTTCCACGCGCACAGCCACGACCTGGCCAAGGCCCTGACCAAGCTCAGGACCAGCCTGGCGGCGGCCGGATCACCGTGGGGTGACGACGAACAGGGCACCCAGTTCCACGGCCACTACGGCCCGCTCGTGCAGAGGATGGAGAGCGCCGCCGACATCCTCGCCCAGGGCCTGCAGAGCATCCACGACGCCATGTCTGACATGGCCGACGGCCACATCGACAACGAACAGCTTGTTCGCTCGATGTTCAGCAAGATCGACGCCACACCGCACGACACCCGCGGGAACGGCCGGTGAGCGCGGCCGACAAGGCCAAAAAGATCGTCCAGGACATGACCGGCATGTGGTGGCCGGACGCCGACGAGGGCGGTCTGCGCGACGCGGCCAAGGCGTGGCGCCACTTCGCCGACGACCTGGAAGACGTGACGGCCGCAGCGAACAAGACGGCCCGCGGCATCATCACGCACAACAAAGGCGAGGCGATATCCGCCTTCGACGACCCGTACTGGCGCCGCTACTACTACGACGGCCACGGCTGGCTCCAGGACATGACTGACGCTGCCCGCGACATGGCCAAGGCCCTTGACCAGTACGCCGACACGGTGCACCACGCGGTCAAGAAGCTGGAGCACGAGCTGGAGATCGTCGGCGCCACGATCGTGGCCGGCACCGCCCTGGCCATCTTCACCGCCGGCATTTCCGAAGCCGCCGCCGCCACAGCCGCCGTGACCGTCGTAGACCTGGCCGCCACCCTCGGAGTGACCGTCTCCACCGAGATCGCCACCATCGCCGCCACCACGCTCACCACGGCCGCCATTGCAGGCATCGAGTCGATCACCGTGGACCTCGCCGTCACCCAACCCTTCGCCCTGGCCACGGGCGAGAGCAAGGGCCTCAACCTCGACGAGGCACACCAGGCCATGCTCTACGGCGCCCTCACCGGCGGCGCCCTCGGCTGCGCGGGCGCCACGTACAGGGGCTTCAAGAACGCGGGCGGCATGACCGAACTCCTCGGCGGCGTACGCGTACCTGGCCTCGGACCACAGTTCGCCATCGCCGGCGGCGATGCGGCAGGCCTCGACGACCTCGGCCTGCTCATCAAGGGCGACGGGGACCCCAACGCCTGGCCACGGAGCAAACGCAAGGGAGCACAGAGGCCGAAGTACAGAGGCGACCTCGCCGGTGATGAGGGGAAGAAGGGCGCTCACACCATCGAGCGGCACGTGGAGAAGACAGACCACGAACTGCGCAGCCGACTGCGATCCGACAAGACGATCACCGGTAGCTCCAGCTTCATCGACGAGCAGTCGGCGCAGGACCTCACCGACCGGGCGATCGTCAACAAACAGCACGATGTACGGCGCTGGCTGGAGAACACATCCAGCGGGCAGAAGGTGATCAAGGTGGACTTCGGTGACGAAGTCACCGGCCGTAGCATCACCCGGGAGGACTTCATCCGTGGCACCGGGCCCCACGACGTGCATCAGGTACAGCTCGTCCTGCGTCGAGATCCTGACATGCCCAGCGGCTTCCGCATCCACACGTCGTACCCCGTCGCCTGACCGCGAGCACCAACAAGCCACCAAGGACCGGCCCATGATCCACTCCGAAGACTTCCTGGATCACATCCGATTCCCCGAAGTCCACGACCTCCTCCACGCCTACGCCTCAGCGGGATACGCCTTCACGGACACACCCCAAGAACCAGGCGAGGCCCTCCAGTCCTACATCCGCCAGGCCGTCCGCGCTCCCGGCCTGCTGGACACGGTGATCGCCGAGATCGACGACCTACTGGCCGTCGGCCTGTTCAGCGAGCAGATCGCAGACGAGGTCGCCACTCTCCCGCACATCAAGCCACCCGCCGATCGCACCGTCGAGCAGTGCCTGGCCCTCGCCCGAGACCATCTGGACCGGATCCGGCACGGCGGCGACTACGAACACGCGGAGACTCCCCGCACACATTGGGAGTGGGCCAAGCAGTTCCCTGAGGTCCAGGACCTGCTGGGTGGCTACTTCCACCAGAACTTCTCAAAGTTCTACGCGTCCCACCGAGAAGCCCTGGCCGACTACCTCGACGCCAACGGTCCGGAGACGATCGACGAAGCAGCCAAGGAAATCGGCACCCTCCTGGCCCTGGTCGAGGGCGACAACGAACTCGACCAGGCGACACAGATCCTCGGCCTCCAGGTCTACCCGCCAGAGGACGTCCCTCTGCGCCGCTGGCTCCGAGACATGCAAGGCATCCTTCAACACCGACCGCGTCCGTAGTCCGGCCGAGCGAGGGCATGTGCCATCGCCCCGGCGCACCGCGTGGGCAGCATAGGAGCGCGCCTCTCATGCGCGTCCTGGTCTCATTTCTGGTCTCATTCACCCCCGTCCGGCCCCATCCGGACGGGCCCGCCCCGAACGCTCCGCCGCAGGTCAGGACGGGTACGGCCTCCGCCGGACCCTCGGACGAACATGTGGAAGGCGTGTTGGGGGCAACCCCTCACGAGTTCGAATCTCGTATCCTCCGCCAGTGCCTCACCGGGCACGATGTCGAAGGGCCATCCCACCGGACACGGGGGAGGGGAGACCGCCGTGGTCCCGGATGCGCTGCACGAGAGTCGTCGAAGACCGAACTGCCGGAATGGATCAGGATCGGCTGGGTCAATTCGCCTTTGTTGCAGTGCGGATGACCCCGTTAGGCTCCGCGCATGCTGACTGCTGAAGCGAAGGTGTCGCTCACCGGGATCAAGCCGACCGGTGAGCCGCACCTCGGCAACTACATCGGGGCGATCAAGCCCGCGCTGGAGTTGGCGTCGGGTGCGGAGTCGATCTACTTCATCGCGGACCATCACGCGCTCACCTCGGTGCGTGACCCCGAGCTCCTGCGCCGGTGGACCCGCTCCGTGGCGGCTACCTGGCTGGCGGCCGGCCTGGACCCCGAACGCACGATCTTCTACCGGCAGTCGGACGTCCCCGAGATCTTCGAGCTGCACTGGATCCTGTCCTGCTTCAGCGCCAAGGGGCTGATGAACCGCGCCCACGCCTACAAGGCCGCACGCGACCGCAACCGCGAGGCCGGGAACGAGGACCTGGACGCCGGGGTCAACATGGGGCTGTTCAACTACCCCGTCCTCATGGCGGTGGACATCCTCATCATGGACACCGACCTGGTGCCGGTCGGCAAGGACCAGCTGCAACACGTCGAGTACGCGGCGGACATCGCCGGCGCGTTCAACGCGGTGTACGGCGACACGTTCAGCCTGAAGCTGCCGAAGGCGGTGGTGCCGCAGGAGGACAGCGGCCGCACCCTGCCGGGGACCGACGGACGCAAGATGAGCAAGTCCTACGGCAACACCATCCCGCTGTTCGCGCCGACCGCGGAGCTGCGCAAGGTCGTGCGGAAGATCCCGACCGACAGCACTCCGGTCGAGCAGCCGAAGGACCCGGACACCTCCGCCGTCTTCCAGATCCTGCAGCACTTCGCGACGCCCGAGGACACCGCGGCGGTCCGGTCCCGACTGGAGGCCGGCGGGATGGGCTGGGGCGACCTGAAGAACACACTGCTGGTCACGCTGGACGGCAGGCTCGCCCCCATGCGGGAGCGTTACGACGCGCTCATGGCCCCCGGCAGCGAGCTGGACGAGCTGCTGGCGGTCGGGGCGTCCAAGGCCCGGGCGCGGGCCAAGCCCGTACTGGAGCAGGTCAGGAAGGCAATCGGCATCGGCTGAGCACGCTCCTCAACCGCGCCGCACTACGGCTTCGGCGACCAGGTCCGCGCCGTGCCAAGCGGTGGTCCACTTGCCCGGCAGGCAGACGACCAGGTTGCCGACCCGTCCCCAGCCAGGGGCGGGTCCGCCCGGGTCGGCAACAACTACCGACGGATTCGGCGTCCGGCCCTGGGCTTCCGCCACCTTGCCCCGCGTCGAGGTCCGCGTCCTCCCAGTGCAGACCCAGTGCCAAGGTCACGACCCACCGCGCGCTGTTGCGAAGCTTGGCCACCTCTACAAGAAGGCTCTGCACCTTCTCGATCGTGTGCGGCTCGATGTCCTCCTCTTCGATGCGGGGCGCCTTGGCCATCTCCGCCGCGTTCGTGACGACGTGCCCCCGCCGTACGGCTTCACCACGGGCGACCCGGATGGTGCGGTGGACGTGGTGGGCAGTACCGGCGGAGCTGCCGGACTCCCGCATCCTCCGGTGGAAGGCTTCGAGGTGTTCCGGCTCCAAGCGGGCGAGCTTGTGCGCGTCGAGGCCGGGAACGAGATGCGGCACACATCTCAGGCAAGCAGATCCAGCAACCGACTGGCTTGCCGCTCTGCGGTGCCGGGCGGGTTTCTCGGGTTGTCGGCGTCGTCGGAGGCCAGCAGGAACAACCAGACAAGTGCGAGAAGCCGACGGCAGTCCACCAGCCGTACCGATTCGGTTCTTGTCAGGTCGAAGTGCGCGAGGAATGCCTCGACAGCCAGCGGGTGTTCCACCCAGCTGCCCACGTGCTCAGTGATCTCCGCAAGCTCGAAGGCACGATCGCTGAGACCCGAGTCCTCGAAATCGACGACCTGGACCTGGTCGCCGTCCCACAGGTAGTTCGCGAGGTTGCCGTCTCCGGGCCCGAAGACGTTGGGGACCTCTGGGCGACCAGCGGATTCCAAGGGTGACTGGGCGAGCCAATCCATGCCACGGTCCATAGCGCGGCCCACCTCGTGGTTGACCCGGGGCCGAGCTTTCGGGAACCAGGAGTGCAGGTGGGCGATGAGCTCGTCCTGGCGCCCCGGCCTGAGAGGTACCTCGGCCAGAACCTCAGGCGGCACGGCCTCGTGCATCCTCGTCACCGCGGCCGCCAGCGCCTTGATCTGGCCGCCTTCGAGAGAGCGTCCCCGCAAAGGCATGCCGACCAGCCTGGACATGACCACCGTAGGGTTTGCCGCTGAAAGATCCGACTCCCACGGATCAGGAGCCAGGCCAGGCGCATAGGTTGCGAGCAACGTCAAAGCCCGCCACTCGCGCTCACCTCGCTGACGATCCCCGCTCCGGAACCGCTTGGTCACCGAATCGGGCCGCAATTCGATTTCGTGAGTGCTCCGTTGACCGGACATGAGAGCGATCCTGTCGTCGCTGCCACGAACCGCGTGCCCCACCTCGCTCCTCGGGGCTGTCGGTATGGGTCAACCGATGTCGAAGTGGCGGGACACCTCGTCGATCGTGAAGCGGGCTCGCAGCTTGCAGGCGGAGTTCTGGTTCGCGAAGAGGCCCGGCCGCCAGAACGCCCTCGCCCTCGGCACCGACCGCTCCCAGACGACGGGGACGATCCACTCCCGGCGGTCCCCGGTGGTGCCGCTCTCCGCCGCCGGTCCGCTGTCGGGCCGGTAGCCGCCTTGGAGCGGGAGGTCGGACATCTGCCGACTCTCGTCGGCCACGGTGAGGACAGCTTCGTCAAAGGGGCGGGGCTCACCGGACACCGTTCCCACGCCCACGTAACCCACCTTGGGGATATGGGTGAACAGCCGGGCTCCCACGGGCAGGGAGCGGATCGTCCGGGAGAACCACTCCCCGCCGCCGGCCGACACAAAGCCGTACTGGCGGGCGTCCTCCCAGCTGCGGCCTCCTGGTTCGTCGCCGAAGGAGACGTACCAATCCGTGCCGTTCCACAGCTCCTGCTTGGCCCGCCTCGTGGTTCCCACGGGCGCCACGGACGCATCGGCATCGTCGATCAGCCAGGTGCGGGCCAGGTAGGACCGGCCCTCGTCCTCGAAGTAGCGGAAGAACAGCACGTTGAGGGGGACCTGGTAGCCGGAGGCCAGGTAGGTGACCATCCGCTCGGTCGCCGCGTCAACCTCGCTCGCGACGACCGTGAGGGTGTGGGTGCTGTTCAGCTCCTCCGGCGGGCTGCCGCCGAAGCGCAGCGCGAACGCCTCGTCAAGCTTTTCCGCCAACCCTCGGCTTCGAGCGTAGACACTGTAGATCTCACGCACCTGCTCATTGCTGAGGTCCTGCACCCAGGAGCCGTAGTCGAGCAGCTGGGCGACGACCTCGCGGGGCGTGCGGTCACGTTTGAGTTCCAAGACGTGCAGTGTGCCCTCGGCATCCACGCCGAGCAGGTCGATGACCTTGCCGTGGTCGGTCTGCACCTGCCGACCGATGAGAAGCAGCGGCTTCCCCAGGATCTCCGGGTCTGCCTCTATGAGCTCCTCCAGCCGGGCCTCCAACCGCATCGGCCGCATAGCGACCCGCACCGGCTTGTCGTCCACCCTCCACAACCCGAACTCCAACGGCACCGTGCGCCCCTCCCTCGATCCGGAATCCGCGACAAGCCTGCTGAACTTGCCGCGAGATCCCGTAGATTGGCATGCCCTGCCACAGGGCTACCAGCCCGTGCGAGTTCTTCTCTGTCTGCCCAGGACCAACTGGCGAACGCCTCGGACCAGCCACTTCGCGCCAGACCGATCCGCTGCACGCGGCACCCAGTGATGCCGCCCGGTACTGGCCCCCCATGACTTCGCCCGCACAGAAAGACTTCGCGCAGGCCGCACGAGCCGTTGCGGGTAGGCGCATGGCAGCGGTCTTCGATGAGGGCATGCAGGCGGCCGACCACGCCGCTGCCAATCTCGGTTCGGGGGCTGGGATCTCGGTCGCACCCACCGGGATCCAGCAACTGATCAACAATGCCATCCAAGTCGGCTACGCCACCGCTCTTCAGAATGTACGCGACGGCAATTTCGACGGAGATATCCGAACGTGGCCACGCCGACCTGTCCGCCGAATGAGGCAGGGCCGACACCCGACGAGCACTGGCCCACTGCCGCACTACCGTGGGCGTCAACGTCCATCGTGAGCGCAGGTCCGCATAGCCACACCGGCGCAAGCGCGCCAACAACCTTCCGGTTCAGGCCACGCTCTCTTGCCTTTTGCCGCACTCGGTCGAAACTTTGCCCTCCTTTTGCCAGCATCGCGACCGCAAACCGCTTGAGTTCATTAGCGTCTTCTGGCCGATCAGCCGACTCAGGGGGAACAGACGACGACATGGGCGACCACAGCGACGGCAAGATACTCGACATCAAGATCGCCGATCTGAAGGCTACGGCCCCACATTTCCACACGCACAGCTCCGACCTGGCGAAGGCGCTGACCAAGCTGAAGACCGGTCTGGCGGCGGCCGGTTCGCCGTGGGGCGATGACGAGCAGGGGCAGAAGTTCCACGAGCACTACGGCCCGCGCGTGACGAAGATGGAGGCCGCTGCCGGGATTCTCGCGCTCGGCCTGGCCAGCATCGAGGCAGCCATGACCGATATGGCCGACGGCCATATCGACAACGAACTGCTCGTCCGGTCGATGTTCGGCAAGATCAAGCCCGCCCCGCACGACGGCAACGGGACCGCGCAGTGAGTGCAGCCGACAAGACCAAAAAGATCGTCCAAGACATGACCGGCATGTGGTGGCCGGATGCCGACGAGGGCGGTCTGCGGGATGCGGCCACGGTGTGGCGGGGCTTCGCCGACGACTTGGAGAAGGTCACCGCGGCCGCGAACAAGTCGGCGCGCGGCATCATCGAACACAACAAGGGCGAGGCGATATCCGCCTTCGACGACCCGTTCTGGCGCCGTTACTACTCTGACGGCCACGGCTGGCTGCAGGACATGATCGACGGCGCCCGTGACATGGCCAAGGCCCTCGACCAGTACGCCGACGTCGTCCACGAGGCCGTCAAGCACCTCGAACACGAACTGGAGATCGTCGGCGCCACCATCGTCGCCGGCACCGCCCTCGCGGTCTTCACCCTCGGCATCTCCGAAGGCGCCGCAGCAGCAGCCACCGTCTCCATCCTCGAACTCTCCGCCACCCTCGGTGTGACCGTCTCCACCGAGATCGCCACCATCGCCGGCACCACCCTCGCCACCGCGGCCATCGGTGGCCTCGAATCGATCACCATCGACCTGGCCGTCACCCAGCCCGTCGCCGTGGCCACCGGAGAGAGCAAGGGCCTCAGCCTCGACGAGGTCAGTAACTCCGCTCTTTACGGCATGGCGTACGGCGGCGCCTTCGGAGCAGGCGGAAGCACCGCCCGAATCGTCGCCGAGAACGGCGGTATGGAGGGCCTGTTCAGCGGCTTCCGCCTGAACAGCGCGGCCCTCGACGAGATGGGCAAGTCCCGTACCTGGAAGCTGATCCAGTCCCCGGACTCAAAGATCCCCGCAGCCCCGGCGCGGGCCGGGGACTACGAGTTGGTCTCGGGCGACCCGGTCTACTTCGGCAGGAACACCACCACGGTGGGCTACGACGAGCGCACCCTGAACAACCTGCAACGGGTCGCCCGCGTCCCCGGCGTCCACGACGTGGTCATCCACGGCACGGACGAGGGGGTGTTCGTCCCCGGCCGCGTCAACGCCGCGGGAAAGACCCTGACGGACTTCGAAGTGCACCCCAACCACATCGCGGACGCCATCCGCAGCAATCCCAACTATCACGGTGAACCGGTGCGCCTCATCTCCTGCTACTCCGGCGCCGACGCGAGACCGCCCGAGCTGCCCCTCGCGCAGTCCCTCGCCAACGAGCTCGGCGTGGCCGTGACGGCGCCCACGAGCAAGGTGGGGACGTCCCCCCAGCTCGGCCTCAACCAGACCCCCACCATCGGCAACAATGGCTACTGGCGCACCTACCTGCCCGTGGTCCACTAGCGGCAGGCTCACAGGAGTGAACATGATCAAGCGAGCGGGCTTCTACCGGGAGATCGGCGGCCGGTCGGCGACGCCGGACGACGCGCCGTCCCTCCGTGATGCCGTGCAGGACAGTGGGCCCTGGGACGAGGACCGCATCCTCGCCTACCTGGAATCGGCCCCGGAGATCTACACCACGATGGGCGCCGAGCGTGATGCCCTCACCGGCGACGAATGGATCACGGGCGCCGGCTCGCTCGTGACCGATGGCACCTGGCTGTGGCCGACCGACCTGGTGCACTACGTACGCCGACACCACGCGGCCCTGCCGCAGGAGTTCCTGGACCACATCCGGGCCACCAACTACACGGTCCCCACCGTGCCCGACGAACAGGCGCGGTACATCTTCCGGGGGGAGTTCCCGGAGAGCGCTCCTGCCGCGAGCACGTCCAAGGCCGCGGGGTTCTTCACCTGGTACGTGCCGAAGCTGAACAGTGCGCGAGCCCGACAACTCCTCACGCGTCTGGAGACCGCCGGGCTCTCCGTCGTGCACCCCCTCACGAACGCCCTCTTCGGATTCCGTGAGACGCCGACCGGAAACCGTGATCCGCTGATGGGCGACGGCACGGCCTTGGCCGACGCCTTGGCCGACGACCGCTGCTCACGGGCCGAGTTCACCTGCTGGAAGGGCTACGACCAGTCCCTCACCGGCGTCGTGCGACGCACGGACGAGACGACGCAGAGCATCACGCTGCGCCTCAGCGATGTCCCCGCGACCGATCGTGAGGAAGCGGTCGCGGCACTGGTGCACACGCTCGACCAGAACACGGCCGAGTGCCTCGGGTTCGTCATCGACCGGACCGGCGCTTCGGCGTCCCAGGACTGGGACCGCATCCTCGTCGGCAGCGGAGGGCACTTCACCGTGTGGCCCGACACCGTCGGCATCCTGCGGGACCGCGTCGGCAACCACCCCGAGCTGGCCGACAGCAGGCCAACCGCTTACGGACCACTCGACGTCTTCCACCGCGCCTGAACCCTCGACCGTCCCTCCCGGGGCCTGCCCACGCTGCTCAGGAGGTGACAGCACCGGCATCACCGCCCGGTGCCGGTGGTCTCGGTCCTGGTCTCGTTCACGGCCGTCCGACGCCGTTCTAAGGGGTCTCCTCCACCAGCTCCGCTCCAGGTCGGGACACACGCGTCCCCCGCCGTAGGTCCCGCAGATCTCGGGGTCGGAGCAGGGCACTTCGCACCCGGGTGAACCGTTGTGGGGGCCGGGCTCGTGTAGGGGGCAGCGGGTTTGGGGTGGGGCGGTGCGGGTGGGGGCGGTGGTGGTCCCTTCGTGCGGTTGCCGCCTCGGGTCCGTTCCGGCCGGTATTTCCGTCGAGAGGTCGTCGTGCACATCCACCCCGTGAGCCCGGCGGACGCGCCGCGGACCGTCGCCTTGCAGTGGAACTCCGCCACCAGCACGCTGATCGTCGCGCTCGCCGAGCTGCTCCTCATCCTCTTTCTGCTGCTGCGCTGGCTGGTCAAGCGGCAGGGTGGCATACGGCGGGCCTGGCGGCGGCTGAAGCGGGAGGTGCGGCTGACGCTGTCCGCGTTCTCCGCGCCCGTACGGGAGTTCCTGCGGTTCCGCGCGCAGATACGGCAGCTCCACCGGCTCGTCGCCGCCCCCGCTCCCGCCGCCGTCGTCCACCGCGCCCTCGACGGCGCCGACAGCTCCCTCTCCCCCGCCGGTTCCGGCGCCCACTCCTTCGCCGCGCGCGTACGGCCCGGCACCCGGTCCCTCGCGGGCGAGGTCACCGTCTACGTCGCCGGGCGCGGTCTCGCCCGGCCCGCCCCGCCCTGGACCCCCGACCACACCGGGCTCGTCTGGTCCGCCCGGCCCGAGGACTTTCCCGAGATCGACCCCGAGGACCTCCCCGAGGACGCACCCGAGATCGACCCCGAGTCCGAGTCCGGGGCCGCTCCCCTCACTCGCGCCCTCATCCCCCTCGGGCTCGACGGCGGGGCTCTCGTTCTCCTGGATCTGCTGCGCGGGCCACGGGTGCTGAGTGCCTACGGGGACCGTCGTGCCGGGCGTTCCTTCGTGCAGGCCGTCGCCGCCTACCTGGATCTCGTCGGCGGGTCCGTCGAGGTCGTCGTCACCCGTGGAGTTCAACCCCGTTACGACGGGCCCGAGTTGAGTGACGTGCTCGACCGGCTGGAGGCGTCGGCGCTCGCCGGGGCCGACGCGGAGTCCCCGGCCGTACGGCCCGTGGTCGTCGTCTGTGTCTCCCCCGACGCCGAGCAGGGCGCCCGGCTGACCCGGCTCGCCGCCGGTGGCGTGCTCCTCGCCGTCGTCGCCGGGTCCGTCGCCGGGCACCGGCTCGACGTACGGGTCACCGGGCGCGGTGAGATCCGCGCGCCCGGTCTCGGCCTCGCCGCCGACGCGGCACCGCTCGCCCCCGCCGTCGCCCGCCTCGCCCGACGCACGCGGCGCCGCCCGACCGGTCCGGGTGGACCCCCGGGGCCTTCGGGTCCCGCCGTGCCCAAGGAGCCGGGAGGCGGCGCCCATGTCGCCGAGGCCGTCGGTTCCGATCAGCGGGACGTGCCGTCGGAGGCCGCCGACTCCGGTGCCGACACGGGGACACCGGATACGAGGACACCGGACACCGGGACACCGGACACCGGGACACCTGACACAGGGACACCGGTTACGGTCACGACCACTGCCGCGACCGCCGATGAGGTCGAGGTCGCCTCAATCCCCGTGCCGGTGAACGGACGTGAGTCCGGCGCCCCCGCCGGAACTAGCGTCCCCGCCGGGACCAGCGTCCCCGCCGGAACCGGCGTCCCCAGTCCCCGTGGTCTCGGTCCCGGCTCCCGCGCCTTCAACGCCTCGCTGCGGCGGCCCCGGCCCGCTGTTCCCCGCCCGTCGCAGGGCCCCGTCGAGCCGCCCGCCGACGCGATCCGGGAACTGTTCGCCGAGCCCGAGGTGTCCCACGCGTCCGCCCCGCCCGCGCCGGAGCGCAACGCCGAGGGGCGTACCGGTGCCGTGGCGGAGAGGCCGGAGCGGCCGTGAGGTGCCCGCCCGGCGGCCCCGCGCCGTACCGGGGCCGCCGGAGTACGGCGCGGACGCCCGGGCCGCGCACGCCGTCCCGCTCCGGGTCGTACCGTCCCGGCACCGGTCCCCCACCCGCACCGCACCCCACCCCGTACCGCCCCATCCCCACCACCCCCGTCGGGTGCCGTCGTCCGAGGAAGGACATCCGGTTGTGAAGCTTCTGGTCAGTACTGTCGCCGGTGGGCGGGGGGAGACGCGGGACGTGCTGGTGCACGCGGCGCCCGGGACAGCGGTGCGTCGGCTGGCGCCGCAGTTGGTCGCCGCGCACCAAGGGGTGGACCCGGAACCCGGAACGGCCGCCGAGGACGTGGCGCTGTATCTCGGGGACCGGCTGCTCGACCCCGACAGCACGCTCGCGTCGGCCGGGGTGCGGGACGGCAGCACCATCGGTATCGGCGGACCCGTGCGGCCGTCCGGCGGGCGGTTCGGGCCGGAGCGGCACGCCATGCCGACGCCCGCCCGGCCGGGTGCCGCCCCGGTCGTCGAGTTGCAGGTGATCGGCGGCCCGGAGGCGGGCCAGGTGTACGAGCTGGCACTCGGCACGCATCTGGTGGGCCCGGCCGAGGGCGGTTCGGTGCGGCTGGCCGGACCGGGTGTGCCGGACACCGGAGTGCGGCTGACCGTACGCCCGGACGGCACCGTGATCGCCCTGCTGCCCGAGAACGACGCGCAGGTGCGGCTGTCGCTGCCCGAGCCGCCGCCGCCGCGTCCGCGCGCCGACGTGACCGCGCTGCCGCCGGAGCCGCCCGCGCCGGAGCGGCCTCCGGTGGACACGGACGCGCCCGGTGCCGTACCGGAGGGCTGGACCGAGTGGCCCCTCGACGGTGAACTCGTCCTGGGCGAGCACCTGTTGCGCGTGGCGCGGCCGACGCTCGCGGACGCGGCCGTGGTGCCCTCCCCCAAGGGCACCGGGCTGGACTTCAACCGGCCGCCGCGCCTGCTGCCGCCGCTCCAGCCGGAGACGTTCCGGCTGCCGGGTCCGCCGTCGCAGCCGAGCCGCCGGCCCATCCCCTTCCTCATGATGATCGCGCCGATGTTCCTCGGTTTCGCGATGGTCTACTTCTTCCACTCGTACTACTTCCTGATGTTCATCCTGCTCAGCCCGATCATGGGCTTCGGCAACTGGATCAGCGGGCGGCGCAGCGGCCGGAAGGACTTCGTGCAGTCGGTCGCCAACTACCGGCTGCGCCGCTCCTCCCTGGAGGCCGACGTACGCGCCAAGGTGGACGCCGAGCGCCGCGTCCGGGTGGCGTCCTCGCCCGACCCGGCGACCGTGGGCCTGATGGCGGTCGGGCCCGGCGCCCGGCTGTGGGAGCGGCGCCGCAGCGACCCCGACAACCTGATCCTGCGCATCGGCACCACCGGCCAGCAGTCCCTGCTCCAGGTGGACGACAGCTCGCGTGAGGACAACCACCGGACGGTCTTCTGGCAGATCCCGGACGTGCCGATCGGTGTGGACATGGCCGGGAGCCTGGTCGTCGGCATCGCCGGCGCCGAGGCGCCCGCCCGCTCGGTGGCCCGCTGGGCGGTGGCGCAGGCCGCCGTCCTGCACAGCCCGCGTGACCTGCGCGTCTGCATCCTCACCGACAGCGGGGCGGCCGACGCCTGGGAGTGGGCGCGCTGGCTGCCGCACGCCCGGTCCCAGGCCGGTCCGGGCGGGGACGACGCGCCGGTCATCCTGCTGGGCAACGACGCGGAGACGGTCGCCAACCGCGTCACCGAGCTGATCAACACGATCCGGGTCCGCTCGATGTCCCGGCAGGCCACCCTGCGCGGCGCGCTGCTCAGCGAGCCGGACATGCTGGTCGTGCTGGACGGGGCGCGCGAGCTGCGGGACGTGCCCGGCATGGTGCAGGTCCTCAAGGAGGGCCCGCAGTACGGCATCTACCTCCTCTGCATCGACCGCGAGGAGCGGATGCTGCCGGAGGAGGCCAACGCGGTCGTCGCCGTCGGCCGGGACACCCTGACCCTGCGCCGTACCGGTATGCCGGACGTCACCGGCATCCGGCCCGACCACGTCACCCCCGAGTGGGCCGAGCGGCTGGCGCGCGGGCTGGCGCCGGTGCACGACGTGACCCCGGAGGCGACCGGCGGGCTGCCCGACCGGGTGTCGCTGCTGGACCTGCTGGACCTGGAGCCGCCGACCGGCGAGGTGATCGCGGAGCGCTGGAAGCGGCGGCCCGCGTCCACCTCGGCCCTGGTCGGCCAGGGCTTCGACCGGCCGACCGTGCTGGACCTCGTCAAGGACGGCCCGCACGCGCTGATCGCGGGCACCACCGGCTCGGGCAAGTCCGAGCTGCTCCAGACCTTCGTGGCCTCGCTCGCGGCCGTGAACCGGCCGGACGAACTGTCCTTCGTGCTCGTGGACTACAAGGGCGGCAGCGCCTTCAAGGACTGCGTGCGGCTGCCGCACACCCTCGGCATGGTGACGGACCTCGACAGCCACCTCGTGGAACGGGCGCTCACCTCGCTGACCGCCGAACTGATGCGGCGCGAGCACATGCTCGCCGAGGCGGGCGCGAAGGACCACCCGGAGTACCGGGCGATGCGCCGCCGTGATCCCGCGCTGCGCGCGATGCCGAGGCTGCTGCTGATCGTGGACGAGTTCGCCACCCTGGCACGGGAGTTCCCGAACTTCCTGCCCGGTCTGGTCGGCATCGCCCAGCGGGGCCGTTCGCTCGGTCTGCACATGGTGCTGGCCACCCAGCGGCCCGCAGGTGTCGTCACCAACGACATCCGCGCCAACACCAACCTGCGCATCTCGCTGCGCGTCACGGACGCCGGGGACAGCCTCGACGTGCTCGACGTGCCGGACGCGGCGAGCATCTCCACGGCCACTCCGGGCCGGGCGCTGATCCGGCAGGGCCACCGCTCCGCGCTGAGCTTCCAGACCGCGTTCGTGGGCGCGCCGCGCCCGGTGGACGAGACGGCTCCGGGCGGGGGCGCCGCTCCGGCGGACGCGGCCGTGGAGCGTACGGAGGGCGCGGCGCCGGAGCCGGCCGCGCAGGGCACCCCGGCGTCACCCCCGGCCGGTTCCCCCGCCCCCTCCTCCTCCCGCTCCGCCGCGCCGGGTTCCCCGGCCGCCGACGGGCCGGGTTCCGCCACCGCCCCGGACGGCGAGCCCGTCCCGGACAACGAGTCCACGCTGTGGACCCTCCCGCTGCCGTGGCAGCGCCTCGGCCGTGCCGTGGAGTCGCCGGACGGGGACGAGGAGGACCTGGTGGACCTGGACGGCGAGGACGGGCCGACCGATCTGGTCGCGCTGGTGGACGCCGTGTGGGACGCGGCGCGGAGCACCGGTTTCGAGCCGCAGCCGAGTCCGTGGCTGCCCCCGCTGCCCGCCGCCATCGACCTCACGGATCTGCCCGCGCCGGGCACGCCGCGCAAGGACGGGCGGCTGGTCCCGGCGGTCTGGGCGCGGGAGGACCTGCCCGCCGCGCAGGCGCAGCCGCCGGTCCTGCTCGACCTGGACGCCTTCGGTCACCTGTACGTCCTGGGCATGCCGCGCTCGGGCAGGTCGCAGACGCTGCGCAGCATCGCCGGTGCCCTGGCCCGTGCCAACTCCTCGGCGGACGTGCACTTCTACGCGATCGACGCGGGCGGCGGCGCCCTCGGCGCGCTCGCCGACCTGCCGCACACCGGCGCGGTGGTGCCGCGGTCGGACCTGGAGCGGCTGACCCGGCTGCTGAACCGGCTGACCGCCGAGCTGGGTTCCCGGCAGGAACTGCTGGCGCGGCACTCGGCCGCCACCCTGACCGAACTGCGCGGTGCGCTGCCCGCGGCGGACCGCCCGGCGCACCTCATGGTCCTGATCGACGGCTGGGACACCCTGAGCGCGCTGGTCAGTGACATCGAGGACGGCCGGATGGTGTCCCAGGTCGGGACGCTGCTCCGGGAGGGCGCCTCGGCCGGTATCCACGTGGTGGCGACCTCCGAGCGGGCGCTGATGGCCGGGCGGATCGCGGCCCTCAACGACAACCGGCTGCTGCTGCGGATGAACGACGCCGGTGACTACTCGATGCACGGCATCGAACGGTCGCGGGTGCCCTCGTCCCCGCCGCCGGGCCGGGCGTTCCGCACCGACACCGGCGCGGAACTCCAGGTGGCGATGTTGCCGGGCGGGCCGAGCGGCCAGGAACAGGCCGAGGCCATGCGCCGGATCGGCCGGGAGGCCGCCCGCCGGGACCAGGACGTGCCGCTGTCCGCACGGCCGTTCCGGGTGGAGAGCCTGCCGTCGGCGGTGCCGTTCGCGGAGGCGTACGGCCGTACCAAGGTCGCCGACCGGCGGGTGTCCCGCGGGCTGCTGGGCATCGGCGGCGACGACGTGGCGCCGGTCTGGGTGGACTTCACCACGGTGGCGTCGAACTTCGTGGTGGTGGGACCGCCCGGTTCGGGGCGCAGTACGGCGCTGGCGTCGCTCGCGCTGTCCCTGCTGGGCGGCGGCACCGGCGTGGTGGCGTGGGCGCCGCGCGAGTCGCCGCTGCGTGCCCTCGCGGGCCGGGCGGGCGCACGGGTGATCACGTCCCTGATGCCCGCCGAGGAGGACGTGCGGGCGGCGCTGGAGGAGGTCGGCGGCGGACCCGCCGTCGTCCTGGTGGACGACGCGGATCTGGTGCCGATGACCCCGGCGGACGCGGTGATGCGGGAGATCGCGGCCTCCGGTCGGGACCGGGGGCTCGGCATCGTCTGCGCGGGTCCCGGTGAGGCGCTGGTGTCTCCGCTGAGCAGCTGGCTCGGGCAGGTACGGCGCTCGCGCAAGGGCCTGTTGCTGTCCCCCCAGTCCATCGGCGAGGGCGACATCCTCGGGCTGCGGCTGCCGCACAACCTGATCCGGTCCGGCCGGGTCACCGGGCGGGGCTACACCACCGACGACCGGGGGCGTCTGCTGACCGTGCTGGTCCCGGAGACCGACCCGGCACGCGACAGGGTCTGAGCCAGGCGCGGCGGAACGAGGCGCGGAAAAAGGGGGCGCCGGGCGGACATCCCGCCCGGCGCCCCCTTTTCGGCGGCCCCGCCGCTCCGGTCAGCCGCCGCTCTCGTTGATCTGGGTGGACAGCGTGGCGTCCATGTCGGCGATCTGCTGCTTGATGTCCATGAACTGCTTGGCGAAGTCGTTGATCTTGTTGACGACCTGCGTGAGCTGGACGGTGAACTGGCTGTAGGCGTGCTGCATGGCCGGGCTGGTCTGCTGCAGGAACAGACCGGAGCTCAGCAGCCCGTCCACGGAGTTGCGCAGCACCTCCAGCCGCGGAACCACATCATCGACCGCGCCGTTGAGCTGTTTCGAGACCTCGTCGACGGCCTTGTAATCGAGTTGTACGTTGTTGCCGTTAACAGGCATGACTGTCCTCGCAGGGTGATGGGTCGAGTGGGCTGAGGTTGGTGGGGCGGGGCGGGCGGTCCGGACCGGCCGTCGTTGGCGCGGTCAGAGCTTCCGGTTGGTGCCTCCGGTGTTGGCGCCGGTGTCGGTACCGTCGGAGGTGTGGGTCTTGCCGTCCCGGTCGGTGGTCTTCTTGTCGTCGTGGGCGTGGCCGTAGCCGCCGGACTCCTTGGTCCACACCGGGTTGTCGCCATCCAGGCCGGTGCCGCTGTAGACGGTCTTGTCGGTCCTGCCGCTCGTGTCGGTGACCACGTCGGTCTTGGTGCCGGTGCCGTCGGGGTTGCCGACCACGGTCTCCTGGACCGTGGAGCCGTCGGGGTGCTTCACGACGGACTCGTAGCTGCCGTGCTCGCCGAAGGTCGTCTTCTCGTGGTACTGCAACGTGCCGTCACCGTTGGAGATGGACGTCTCGTTGGAGTGCAGACTGCCGTCGGGGTTGTACGCGGACGTCGTCTCGTGCTTGCTGCCGTCCGGAGCGGTGTAGGAGTACCCCGACGGCTCCGCGCCGGGTTCGGGCGGCGGCTTGTGGGGGTCGGCGAGCGGGACACCCATCAGGTAGGGGTTGCCGTCGTCGTCGTACATGGTGACGGCCTGGTAGGTGTGGCTCAGCCGCTCCCAGGTGTCGTACGACATCTTCTTCGTCAGCCACATGCTGTGGGTGAACCCCGCGGCCTGCTCGTTGGCGATGGCCGCGTAGGAGGCGTCCTGGTCGAACCACTGCTGCGCGACCGCCGTGTAGGTGCCGCTGAGCGACTCCAGCAGTTCGGTGGCGTTCTTGAACGCGTTCTTCCAGCCCCGGCGGTAGCCGTCCAGGGTCTGGGCCACCCCGGGTCCCACCTCCCACCAGCCGAAGTCGCGGTGCCCCGCGTTGCTCTCCTCAATCCGGTGCTTGAGGGTCTCGATGTCGCGTCCCAGCCGGTGCAGCAGTTCGTAGTCGAGCACGATGTCCGGCACGTCGAGTCCTCCTTGTGCGTCGGCGCTCTCCCCCTCCACACGACGGGCGGGAGGTGTTTGGTTCACCGGGGCCGTCCGTGGCCGCCGAAAGCTGCATACGGCATGTTCCGGTTTCCGGCGGTGAACTCTCCCCCGGCCGGAATCCGTGTTCCCTGTACCGCGCGGTCCGTTGGCCGGTGCACGGCCACGGGCCGGGCGCGTGGCGCGTACCAGGTACGCCCCGGCCACGTGCCGGAAAGGCCGGAGCAGCCGGAGCAACCGGAGCAGCCGGAGCAACCGCAGAAGAGGGAGACGTCATGGGACGGCCGGGTGACTGGAGTCCGCTGGGGATGCACAACGACCCCACGCCGGGCGATCCCGACGTGCTCAGGGCGCTGCACACCGAGATGGAGACCCTCGGCGACCTCGCGCGTGAGGTCAACTCCGGTCTCGACCGGGTGCTCAGCAACTCCCAGGACGGTTTCGTCGGCCGCACCGCCGAGGCGGTACGCGGCAGGATCGACGGCCATCTGAAGGGCTTCATCACCGCGCTCGACCAGTCCTTCGCCATCGCCTCGCCCGCGACGCTCGACTACGCCAACGCCATGCAGGACGCCCAGGCGAAGGCGGACCAGGCGCTGTCCGGGGCCCAGGGCCTGGACAAGAAGGACCCGGCGCTGGACGCCTTCAGGCACCAGGCCCAGGCGGCGGGGGACGAGTGGGGAGACGCCGCTGTCCGGTACTCGGAGCGGCTGGAGGAGGCCGGCCGGCTGATCCAGCAGCCCGCCGACAAGTGGAAGATCCTCATGATGGCGCTGGGCATCCTGGCGCTCATCCTCAGCATCCTCGGCGCCATCTTCGGCGGCTGGGTCGGCCTGCTCGCCCTGGCCGTCAACGTCGCCCTGCTGATCAAGACCGCGATCGACTTCGCCCAGGGCAGGGCGAGCGGGGTCGATCTGGTGCTGGCCATCGTCGGTGTCCTCTTCCCGTCCACCAAGGGCATGAACGTCGGACAGCTGTACAAGGGCATCTTCAGCAAGCTGAAGGGGCTGCCCAAGACCCTGGGCGGCGGCGTCAAGGGCCTGGGCAACGGCATCACCCACCTCTTGACCAACCCCCATCTGCTGACTTCCATCGTCACCGGGTTCACCAAACTGCCGCGCCTCACCCTCATCGGTCTGCGCGCCATCGGCCGTTTCACGCTGAAGACCGTGAAAGTCGTCGTCGGCAATCTGAAGCTGATCGGCGGGGCGCTCGCCAACGACTTCCGGATCGTGACCGTCGGCGCCACCTCGACACTGGGCAAACTGGGGGTCTACGCCGTCAGCTTCGGCACCCGATTCGCGGTGACCGCCACGCTTCCGCTGGACTTCTTCGAGCTGGGCATCGGCACCCGCGCCGCGATCAAGATGGGCCTCGGCACCCGGCTCGGCACCCCGTGGGCCCGCCTGCCCCAGCCGGCGTTCGGCGGCGCCCTGCACGTGGGGTCGCTGGCCGGTTCTGGTCACCTCGGACTGGGCGCCACGGACCTGCACCTCGGCGGGGCGAACGGGCACCTGGGCGGCCTGACGACGGGTCTGGTCGAACCGCCCGGCAGCGGTGCCGGACTCGGCGGCCTCGGCGGCATCGGGCACGGGAATCCCGGGGGCCCGGGGGCGGGCCTGGGCGGGCTGCACACCGGCGGCACCGGGCTCGGCGGCATCCATCTGGGGCCGGGCGTGACCCCGGACTCGATGGCGCACACCCTCGGCGGGCTCGACCCGAACTCCTCCCTCTCCAGCCATCTGACCGCGCTCGACCACGCCACCGGCTACGACCGTTCCGCGAGCGGCCTGTTGCAGCCCTCGGCGGCGCACTTCGGCGGCATCGACCTCTCCCGCGTCGGCGACATGGGCGGCGCCGGGGGACACCTCGGCTCGGCGGCCACCGGCACCCCGCTGGGCGCCGGACTCGGCGGCCTGCACGCGGAGAACGTCGGTGCCCGCACCAGCGGACTGGGCCTGACGGCCAACGGGAGCGGACTCCACACCGCGATCGGCGACGGCATGTCGGGTATCCGGCTGGCCGAGGGACACGTGGCGGACTTCCACGCGCTCGGCCTGCCGGAGATGCGCCAGCTCGCGGACGGCCAGCTCAGCGTGACCAAGATGTCCCACGAGGGCATCACCATGCGCCTGGGCGACGACCTGCGCACCGCGACCAACCTCCACATGGACTTCAAGTCCATGTCCCTGACGAACGACGCGGGTACCAAGGTCGTCGTGGCCCCCGAGGTGCACGCCGCACTCGGCACCACGGACGCCCGAACCGCCGGGGCGGCCGGTACCTCCACCGCGCCGGGCACCGTCACCGGACTGCGCGGCGACGCCGCGCTGCCCCCGGCGGGTGCCACCCACGTGTCCGCCGGGCACGTGGACACCGCCGTGCCCGGCGGACACGTGGGCGAGACCCGGCTGCCGGGCACGCAGGGGAACTCCCTGCCGGGTACGCACACCGGCGCCGCCGACCTGCGGACCGGCGGTGGTGTCCACGAGCCCGGCGGCGCCGAGTTCCGGGCCGCGGACCTCAAGGGCGCCGACCTCAAGGGCGCCGACCTGCGGGGAAGCGACCTCAGGGGCGCCGACCTGAACACCCACGGACTGACGGGCGGCGATCTCAAGGCCGCCGACATCAAGGGCGGCGACCTGAAGGGGGCCGACCTCAAGGGCGCCGATCTCAAGGCGGCCGACCTCAACAGCACCGCGCGGGGCGTGACCCGTACCGGTGAGCCGTCCGGCGTGGACGGCGGTGTGCGGGCCACCGGCGGTGCCGGGCGGGGCCCGGACGGTGCGGGGACGACCACGGATCTCCGGGGCACCGGCACCGGACGGGCGGGCGAAGCCGACGCGCTCGACGGTCTCGGCGGGGGCCGTACCGGCACCACGGCCGAGGCGCACGGCGCGGAGGCGGGCGCCGGAAGCACGCACGCCTCCGGTGTCTCGGCGCACGACGGGCTGGACCTGGCCGGACGCCGTACCGGGACGGGCGACCTGTCCGGTACGGCGGGCAGGGCACCCGCCGCGGAGCACACGGCCGCGCACGCCCCCACCGCGTTCCCCGAGGAGCGCGTGGCCGTACGCCCCGAGGGACCGTCGGGTCACGGGACGGCGGAGGCGGCGCGCGCCCCGCGCAGCCGCTTCGAGGCGATCACCGGCGGCGTCGGCGGCAGGACCGGTGCCGAACGCATCGCCGCCTGGAACCACTACGAGGACACCGTTCGCCAGGCGGCGCGCACCGAGCGGGAGCTGACCGACCTCGGCGGCGGGCTCGACAAGCCGTCGGAGAACGTGGACCAGGCGGCGGCGAAGCTCGACGCACAGCAGATGTCGCTCGCGGTGGACGCCGCCGCCCAGGACCTGACCCGCCTGCACATGGACGTCAGGACCATCCAGGGCCGGCTGGACCAGCTCACCCCGCCCGCCGCCCGGCCGGGCCCCGACCGCACGCCGTCGTCGTCCGGCCCGGTCACCGACGCCCAGAAGAGCGCGGACTGGCAGGACTTCCGCGCCGGGCGGGACAACACCCTGCGCGACCGGCTCGACGTCGCGGCCCGCTTCGAGCACGGCACCGGTGATCTCGCCGCCGAGGTGGACGGCATCGCGGCGAAGTTCTCCCGCGAGGACGTGTTCGGCGGGCACTACCTGCGCGCCGACCGGCACGGCCCGGAGTACGCCGCACCGGAGAAGACCCCCCGGCAACTGGCCGAGGACTCCTACCGGCGTCAACTGGGCGACGCCTACCAGGCGTTGGCCGAGAAGACGCCCGGCGGACACGTGCCGCCCGAGACCTGGGCGGCGGTCCGCGCCGAGCTGCGCGAGAACGCCTCGACGCACTTCCACTGGGTGTCGGAACGCGAACGCGCCCTGGACGGGGTCGCGGGCGACGTCGAGAGGGCGGTCGGAGACTTCCGCGAACGCGACCTGTTCCAGGGCAGGTACCTGCCGGACGACGGCGGCCCGGCCGCCGACGCGGCGCTCCGCGAGGCGGGCACGAACCCGCTGGGCGCCGCCGAGGACGGCGCGAAGCTGCCCCCCGCCTCGCTGCCGGAGATCCGGCTGCGGACCGGCGAGGCGTACGCGCGCGCCGTGGACGACGCCTTCCGCGCCGACATGAAGCGCGCCCTCGACCACGCCGTCACGGGCGCCACCGGCGGCGACGCGCGCCTGCTCGGCCCGGCCGGTGACGGTCCGGGCGCCGCCGCCCGCACCGGAGTGGACGAACTGCGGGCCGGGCTCGGCGGCCGCGTCGAGCAGCTCAGCGACAGCGAGCGCTGGGCGGCGCACGCCAACGAGGCCCTGGACGGCGAACTGGCCAGGGCCGGGGAGGGCGCGGCGGGCGGGCTGCCCGAGCGGGTGCCGAGCGACGGCGCGGCCGACTGGGCCCGCACGTCGCTGCGGGACGACATACGCGCGGCCCACGCCGAGTTCCACGGCACCGGCACGGGCGGCACCGGCGCGGGCGGTACCGGGCGCGACTGGGACGCGTTCGTCCGGAACGCCACCGGTGAGCGGAGCCTGGCCGCCCGCCTGGACTACGCCGAGTTCCGGGACGTACGCGTGACCGAGGGGCACCGCGCGTTCGACGAGGCGGTGACCACGTTCGAGCGGGACCACTCCCTCGTCACCCTGAGCGAACACCAGCGTGAGCGGTTGCTGGCCGAGTTCGACAAGGGGCTGGAGAAGGCCGTCGCCGACCACTGGTTCGGGCATCTCGGCCGTGACGACTTCCGGTACGGCCGCCCCGGCGTGGAGGGCGGCCCGGCCACCGCCCGCTCGTGGAACGAGTCGTTCGGCGAGATGCGGGCGACCCTCGCGGCGCGCATCGAGCACGAGACGGCCCTGGACGAGGTCCTCGGTCGTTCCGCGGACGACTTCCACGGCATCGTCGGCCACACCGACAGCGTCGAGAGCTACCGCAACACCGTCCACGCGGACACCGTGGACGACCTCGGCAAGGACTTCCGCGAACGCACCGTCGAACGGTACGACCAGCTCTGGGCCGAGCACGAGCACGACATCAAGGCCTGGCTGAAGCACGAGGCGGACCACGGCGACACCTTCCACACCTCCCTCGCCGAGCGCGACGCGCGGCCCCTGCCGCGCGTCGAACACCTCGACCGCGCCCCGGAGCCGTCGGGCGCCGGTGCGGGGACGGCCGGGGAGCACAGCGTGCCGGAGGGCTCCGGCCGCGAGGCGCTCGCGGACGTACAGGCGCACGCCGGGGACGTACACGCTCCGGCCGCCCGGGACCTCCGCACGGCGGACCGCACCGACACCTCCGTCCCCGCGCCGGACCGCACCCCCGGCGCCGAGGGAGACCTGACCTCCCCGCACGGTCTGCAGTCCGAGCCCCCGGCCAGGCTTCCCGCCCCCGAGGTCTCCCGGCACACCCCCGTCCCGGCGGACGTGGCGGACACGGCCGCGGGCCGCGCGGGCGCGGATCTCGCCGGCGCCCGCTCCGGCACGGCCCTGCCGGACATCCACGTCCAGGCACCGCACACCGCGGGGACGCCGGGCGCGCCCCTCACGGAGGGCGCCCGCACCGGCCACGGCGACGGCACCCGTCTCGACAGCAACGGTCCTGACGGCACCCGTCTCGACAGCGCCGGTCCGGACACCACCTCGCTCGACAGCACCCGTCTCGACGCCACCCGTCTCGACGCCACCGGGTCTGCCAGCACCCGTCTCGACACCGCTGGTACCGACACCACCGGCCTCGGCACGACCCCGCTCGACACCACTGGCCTCGACACCACCGGTCCCGACACCACCCGTCTCGACACCACCGCTCCCGACACCGTGAGCGGCACGGAGCTTCCGGAAGGCGTCACGACGGCCGGGTCCGTCACCGGTGACCGGCAGGGTCCGGTGGCCGGTAAGCCCTTCGCGTTCGACGACTCGGAGACGGCGGTCACCGCCACACCCGCCACCACCGCCGCCGAGCACTCCGCGTCCATCCCGGCCACTGTCGATGCGGTCCGGGCCGAAGGCGTCGAGTGGACCGACGTACAGGCGCGTTGGCAGTCCGAGTCCCAGGTGACCGGAGTCGTACGCTCCACCGAACTGCGGCAGATCGACCAGGCCGTCGCCGGACTGCACTCCGAGGTCCAGCGCGGCGATGCCGCCGCGGCGCTGACCCGTACCGACCGGCTGGAGGAGGTGCTGGACGCGGTCCGCAACTGGCGCGAATCGAAGACGGGACCGAGCGTCCGGGACGCGGCCGTCACCGCGCTCACGGAGCGGGTGGAAATCCTGCTGGAGCGGGACGCCGACGTGTACGACGCCCTGTGGAAGAAGCGGGCGATGGGCATCGCGCAGGCGGCTCCCGTTGGCAGTGGCGCCTTCGACGACTCCGCTCTGCGGGCCCACATCCGGGACGCGGCCGACCGGGACGCGGCCGACATCACCTTCTCGGTGCACGTCAAGCGCGGTGCCCCGCTGTTCTCGCGGGACCTCGTGCTCGACGGCATGGTCGGGCACGCGTGGGTGGAGATCGCCCTTCCCGGCGGCGTCGCGCACGCGGTCAGCATGTACCCCACGAGCACCGAGGGCGGGCTTTTCACCCAGATCAAGGGCGTCAAGGCCGACATCGTGCGGGGCACGATGCACCAGCCCGACGTGTCGTTGGAGGTACGGATCAGCGCGGCGGACCTCGCGCGCGGTCTGCGCCAGGTGGAGAAGAGCCGGAGCACCCAGTACCAGCTGTTCTCGAACAACTCCGTGACCTTCGCGCGGTCCATGTTCCGCGCGGTCACCGGAGAGGGCATCGGCGGCTGGTCCACCACGACGACCGGCTTCGCCGACGACCTGACCGGTCGGCTGGCCCGGGAGACGGCGAACGCCGGGGTGACCGGCCTGAAGACGGCGGACACCGAGATCAGCAGTCTGGAGACCACGGACACCGAGACCACCAGCCTGGAGACCACGGACACCGAGATCACCAGCCTGGAGACCGCCGGCGCCGGGGCCGTGGACCTCAAGCCGGACGACCGGGTCGCCGTACCCGAGAACCCGGTATCCGAGAGCGCCGTGTCCGAGAGCGCCGTGTCCGAGAGCGTCGTGTCCGAGAGCGTCGTGTCCGAGCGGGAGGTTTCGCCCAGTTCCGTGGGCTCCGCCCCGAGGAGCATGAACATGGACGAGCTGCGCAACGAGGTCAACCTCCAGCTCCGCAAGGACAACCACCACGCCATCGTGGACAACGACACGGTCGCCGAGCACTACGACGCCCTGGACAGTCCGCTCGCCCGCCGCACCGTGCGCGGTGTCGCCCAGGAGATCGCCGGGCTCATCACGGGCAACGGTCGGGCACCCCGACTGCGTGGCGGTGCCGTGAGCCGGTCGGACCAGGCAGACACCCTGCACGCGGGCCCGAGCACCGCAGGCCCGAGC
>NZ_JAHRXF010000031.1 GCF_019104725.1 Streptomyces corallincola
TCAACCGGGGAATTGCAGTTAGAGCTGTCCGGCGAGAGGGTTGTAGGGGGGGGGAGAGTTCGAGGTGGGGCGGTGAGAGGGGTAGGGTAGGGGGCTCTGGGTGGTCTGGGTCGGTTGGGTGGGCGGGGTTGCCTTGGGGTGCTGGGTGTTTGGTACGGCGGCCCGGGCCGCGGCGGCTTGGGGCGCGGTGCTTTTCGGCTTGGCCGGTGCCGGGCGCGCGGGGGTCGCCTGGGCGGGTCCGCCGGGGTGGGGTGCGGGCGGCGCGTGCCCGGTGGGGGGCTTGGGCAGGTTGACTACTTTGCGCTGCAAGGGAGTTGGTGTCTTCGGCGGCCGAGCGGCCGGGGTGACGGGATGCGCTGCGGGGAGCGGGTTGACCACGCGGGGCTTCGGCGTGGCCGTCTGCGGTGCCTTCGCGGGGCCCGGCTGCTGCCGGTTCGTTTCTGCGGACGCCTTTGCCGACTGCTCCGCGTACAGGCGTCCCGGCTGGTCCCGGCCGGACGGGGGTGTCGTACCCCTGCCGTCGCCGCTCGCCGGGGGGCTGTTGTGTCCCCGTGTCGTTGTCATGAGAATCCCTCCCCGCCACGCGCCCGTAGGGGTCCGCCGTGGCCGTGGGCACGTTATGCGGCGCCCGGGGCGAGGGGTGCGGAGATGGGCGGGGTGTCACCCGAACGGGCGTACTCCGGCGCGGAGTGGTGTTCACCGGTGGTTGCCGGTGGCCGTCGATGGTCGGCGGTGGTCATCGGCGCTCATCGGCGTTCATCGGTGCACACCTCTGCGGCGGCGGGCGGGGCGGCTCTTTCCCCCGGCGGGCCGTGCTGCGATGATCGGGCCGACAGTTGGGTTAACCCGCGTTAACTGGAGGGCGTCATGGGCGAGGAGCGGTACGGGGAGTTCGTGCTGGTGCGCAGGCACGGGTACGTCGCGGAACTGGTGCTGGACCGGCCGAAGGCGATGAACGCCGTCTCCACCGAGATGGCCCGCTCGCTCGCCGCCGCGTGTACGGCGCTCGGTGCGGACCGGGACGCCCGCGTCGTCGTCCTCACCTCGTCGCACGAGCGGGCGTTCTGTGTCGGCGCCGACCTCAAGGAGCGGAACTCCTTCAGCGACGCGGATCTCGTACGGCAACGGCCCGTCGCGCGCGGGGCGTACACCGGGGTGCTGGAGCTGCCCATGCCGACGATCGCCGCCGTGCACGGGTTCGCGCTGGGGGGCGGGTTCGAGCTGGCGCTCGCCTGCGACCTCATCGTGGCGGACGGTACGGCCGTGGTGGGGCTGCCCGAGGTGTCCGTGGGTGTCATTCCGGGGGGTGGCGGTACGCAACTGCTTCCCCGGCGGGTGGGGGCCGCCCGTGCCGCCGAACTGATCTTCACCGCGCGGCGGTTGGAGGCCGCTGAGGCGGTTGGGCTGGGGCTGGTGGATCAGCTCGTCCCGGACGGTGCGGACCGGGACGAGGCGCTCGCGCTGGCCGCGCGCATCTCCGCGAACTCTCCTGTCGGGCTTCGTGCCGCCAAGCGTGCGCTTCGGCTGGGGCACGGGCTTGATCTCCGGGCGGGGCTTGAGGTCGAGGACGCTGCCTGGCGGTCCGTGGCGTTCTCCGGGGACCGGGCGGAGGGGGTCGCCGCCTTCAACGAGAAGCGTTCGCCGGAGTGGCCGGGGGAGTGACTCCGGGCGCTGTCCTGGCTGGCGGCGCGTTGCCGGGTGCGGGTGCGCTGTGGCCGGTCGCGCAGTTCCCCGCGCCCCTTGGGGTGGTGTGCGTCGGCTTGTTCGGTGCGGGCCCGCCGTGGTTCTCGCGCAGTTCCCCGCGCCCCTTTCGTGCGCTCGGGTTCGCTGTTTGGTGCGGGTGCGCTGTCGCTGGTCGCGCAGTTCCCCGCGCCCCTGGGGGGGGCTTGAGGCCGGCCTTCGTCGTACGGCTGTCGAGTCCGCCCCAACCCCAGCCCCCTCAGGGGCGCGGGGAACTGCGCGAGCAACCGCGACGGAGCCGCGCCGAACAGCTGACCTCGGCCATCGAAGGGGCGCGGGGAACTGCGTGACCGGTTGCGGCGGGGCCGCGCTTCATCGTGGGCTTTGGGGGAGGCGCCCCCGTAACGGCCACCTGTTCGCCTCAAAGAAGCTCTCACCGGAACGTATATATACCTAATCTGGACGAATGGGTGAGGAGAAGCGGCTGGGTGCTGTCGTGGGGTTGGCTCAGGGGATGGCCGCCGCGCACACCCCGCATGAGTCGTGGCGGGCGGCAGCCCAGGGCGCGTGCGGGGCGCTGGACGGGAGCTTCGCCGCGCTGTCGGTGTGGGAGAGGGAGCTGGGGCGGCTGAGGGTGCTGGTGAACGTGGGGGAGCGGAGGGCGGACGAGGAGGAGTTCCCGGAGGCGGAGGCGTACCCGGTCCACCAGTTCCCGGAGATCACGGAGTTCCTGCACGAGCGCTGGGCCGGGGGGCAGGGGGCGAACGCCTGGGTGGAGACGGCGGAGGGCACGGCCGCCGGGACGCCGGGTTACTTCCATCAGCGGGTCGCCGCCCTGCGCCGCAGGGGCCGGGGCTGCTGCGTCGTCGCGCCCGTCGTCCTGCACGGCAGGGCATGGGGCGAGCTGTACGTCGCCCGCCCCGCGGGCGCCCCCGTCTTCGGCCACGACGACGCCGACTTCGCCACCGTACTGGCCGCCGTGATCGCCGCCGGGCTGGCGCAGACCGAGCGGTTGGAGGAGGCCCGCAGGCTCGCCTTCACCGACGCCCTCACCGGCCTCGCCAACCGCCGTGCCGTGGACGTGAAGCTGGAGGAGGCCGTCGAACGGCACCGTACGGACGGCGTCGTCGTCAGCCTCGTCATGTGTGATCTGAACGGGCTGAAGCGGGTCAACGACACCCTCGGCCACGCCGTCGGAGACCGCCTGCTGGAACGGTTCGGCGGTGTGCTGTCCCTCTGCGGCGCGATGGTGCCGGGTGCGCTGGCCGCGCGGCTCGGCGGGGACGAGTTCTGCCTGCTGGCGGTCGGGCCCCCGGCCGACGAGGTGGTGAAGGCCGCCGACGAACTGTGCCGCCGGGCGCAGGAACTGGAGCTGGGGGAGGGGGTGGCCTGCGGGGTCGCCTCCACCGGGGACCCGATCGGGCCGGTCCGCTCCGCCCGCCGCCTGTTCCGGCTCGCGGACGCCGCCCAATACCGCGCCAAGGCCGAACGTGCCGGGCGCCCGGTGGTCGCCGGTCGTGAGGGGCCCGAGGACGCCGTCGTACGCCTCGCCGACGAGGCCCCGGCCGACCGGGCCCTCCGGGGCGAACGCCGCCGCTTCAGAGGGCGTCGTCACTGAAACCCCTCCGGCCCCCCCGGAAAACCCCGAGACCACGTGAGCCGAACCACACCCTCCGGTAAGGGGCGCTCCCGGTCCGCACTAGTGACTTCCCGGAATTCAATGCGTACGCTCCTGAATATGGATATGCACACTGTGGTGGTGGGGACTTCCGGCGTCACCGCGTCCGACGTCCTCGCCGTGGCGCGCGGCGGAGCCCGTGTCGAGCTGTCGGAGGAAGCGCTGGCGGCCCTCGCGGCGGCCCGCGAGATCGTGGACGCGCTCGCGGCCAAGCCCGAGCCGGTCTACGGCGTCTCCACCGGCTTCGGTGCCCTGGCGACCCGGCACATCAGTCCCGAACTCCGCGCCCAGCTACAGCGCAACATCGTCCGCTCGCACGCCGCCGGTATGGGCCCGCGCGTGGAGCGGGAGGTCGTACGGGCGCTGATGTTCCTGCGGCTCAAGACCGTCTGCTCCGGGCACACCGGCGTACGCCCCGAGGTGGCGCGGACGATGGCCGACGTGCTGAACGCGGGCATCACCCCGGTCGTGCACGAGTACGGCTCCCTCGGCTGCTCCGGCGACCTGGCCCCGCTGTCGCACTGTGCGCTCACCCTCATGGGCGAGGGGGACGCGGAAGGTCCCGACGGGACCGTCAGGCCCGCCGGTGAACTCCTCGCGGAACACGGCATCGACCCCGTCGAACTGCGTGAGAAGGAGGGGCTGGCGCTCCTCAACGGCACCGACGGCATGCTCGGCATGCTGGTCATGGCGCTCGCGGACCTCGACACCCTCTACACGTCCGCCGACATCACCGCCGCCCTCAGCATGGAGGCGCTGCTCGGCACCGACAAGGTCCTCGCGCCCGAGCTGCACGCCATCCGCCCGCACCCGGGCCAGGGCGACTCGGCCGCCAACATGCTCGCCGTGCTGAAGGGCTCCCAGCTCACCGGGCACCACCAGGACGACGCGCCCCGCGTGCAGGACGCGTACTCCGTGCGGTGCGCCCCGCAGGTCGCGGGCGCCGGGCGGGACACCCTCGCGCACGCCCGCCTGGTCGCGGAGCGCGAACTCGCCGCCGCCGTGGACAACCCCGTGGTGCTGCCCGACGGAAGGGTGGAGTCCAACGGCAACTTCCACGGCGCGCCCGTCGCCTATGTGCTGGACTTCCTCGCCATCGCCGTCGCCGACCTCGGCTCCATCGCCGAGCGCCGCACCGACCGGCTGCTCGACAAGAACCGCAGCCACGGCCTGCCGCCGTTCCTCGCGGACGACGCCGGTGTGGACTCCGGTCTGATGATCGCCCAGTACACGCAGGCCGCGCTGGTCAGCGAGCTGAAGCGGCTCGCCGTACCCGCCTCCGCCGACTCGATCCCGTCCTCCGCGATGCAGGAGGACCACGTCTCGATGGGCTGGTCGGCCGCCCGCAAGCTGCGTACCGCCGTCGGCAACCTGGCCCGGATCATCGCCGTCGAGATGTACGCGGCGACGCGCGGCGTCGAGCTGCGTGAGGGCCTGGAGCCCGCCCCCGCCTCCCGTGCCGTCATCGACGCGGCCCGCGCGGCGGGTGTCGCCGGGCCCGGCCCGGACCGCTTCCTCGCGCCGGACCTCGCCGCCGCCGAGGTCTTCGTCCGGGACGGTCACCTCGTCGCGGCGGCCGAGACGGTCACCGGTCCGCTCCGCTGACCCCACGCACGTACGACGAGAGGGGCGGCCCCCGCCGGAAAGCGGGGGCCGCCCCTCTCGTCGTGTCCCGGGCGCCGACGCCCGGTCAGAAACCGAGCCGTTCGCGCCGTACCGAGTACGTCACGAACCCCGCGCCCAGCGTCAGGAACAGGCTGCCGCCGAGGACGTACGGGGTGGTGTCGAAGCTGCCGGTGTCCGCGAGGCGGGTGTCGTCGGCGCCGTAGACCTCGGTCGTGCCGTTCAGGGTGTCGGCCGCGTCCAGTGGCTTCGCCTGGGTGACATGGGTCGCGCCGGAGGTGTGGCCCTCGGTTCTGGCCGTGCCGTGCTGCGAGGCGTGCGCGGACGGGACGAACCACAGGGCGCACAGCAGGGTCCCTGCGGCGGTGGCGGTCAGCAGCGGGCGGCGAGCGGATGACACGGAATATCGATCCCCTTGTGACGCTGGCGAATTGGCCGTGTGGGGCGATGGTAGTGAACGTCACGGGTCACAGGAAAGTCACGGGAGGTTTCGATCCGGCGATCCGGGCACAGGTGCGCCGGACGTCCCGTTTTCTGCGCGCGCTGTGACGTAAGACACCGGCACGCGGACCACCCCGGCGGCCCGTCCGTTCCCCCTGGTCACCGGTGCGGCGGGGCGGGGTGCGGTGGGCGCGGTTCCCGCGCCGGTCCCCTCCGGTACGACCCTGGTGCGCCGGAGCGCGGCCCGGACGAGGATGATGGGGCCGACGACGACGCGGACGGCGTATCGGCTGGACGTCATGGGGAAGACGACCCCGGACGGCAACCGCCGCCCGGGGTCACGGCGTCTTAAGGGGGCGCACGGACGGTTCCGCACCACCGCTCGCGGGAGTGGCACGATCCACACCCGCGGACCACGTGGAACGGGAGATATCGCCCGTAGCGTTGAAGATTCCCCGCGGGGGCTCGGGGTTTTCCGGTCACGGCAACGATGGAGAAACGTGTGATGACGGACAGTAAGCGGCGCAAGGGCCTGACGGTCGCGTCCGTACTGCTCGGCGGTGTACTGGCACTCACCGGCTGTTCCGGCGGCGGCGCCGCCAAGGCGGACGGAGGCGGTGACTCCTCCTCGCAGGCCAAGACCGACGAGGCCGCTGCCAAGAAGTCCTCCGAGGCCCAGATCACGATCACGCCCAAGGACGGCTCCAACAACGCCTCCATCAACAACTCGGCGGCCGTCCGGGTCGCCAAGGGCACCCTGACCGACGTGTCGATGACCACGACGGACGGCAAGGCGGTCCCCGGCGCGCTGTCGGCCGACAAGCTGAGCTGGAAGCCGGCCGCCCAGCTCGACCGCTCCACCACCTACCGGGTCGCCGCCGAGGCGAAGGACTCCGACGGCCGCGTGGCCCACGAGAACGCGTCCTTCACCACCGTCTCGCCCGCCAACAGCTTCATAGGCAACTTCACGCCGGACAACGGGGCGACCGTGGGCGTGGGCATGCCGGTGTCGATCAACTTCGACAAGGCGATCACCGACAAGGCCGCCGTCCAGAAGGGCATCACGGTCTCCTCCAGCAGCGGTCAGGAGGTCGTCGGCCACTGGTTCAACGCCAACCGCATCGACTTCCGCCCCGAGACGTACTGGAAGGCCAACTCCACCATCACGCTGAAGCTGGCGCTCGACGGTGTCGAGGGCGCGAGCGGTGTCTACGGCGTGCAGCAGAAGACGGTCACCTTCCACATCGGCCGCAACCAGGTCTCCTACGTGGACGCGCAGACCAAGCAGATGAAGGTCACCCAGGACGGCAAGGTCGTCAAGACCATCCCGATCTCCGCCGGTTCCCCGGAGAACAAGACCTACCAGGGCGTCATGGTGATGTCCGAGAAGTTCAAGCAGACCCGCATGAACGGCGCGACCGTCGGCTTCACCGACGACGACGGCAAGGGCGAGTACGACATCAAGGACGTGCCGCACGCCATCCGCCTCACCAACTCCGGCACCTTCCTGCACGGCAACTACTGGGGCGCGAAGTCCATCTTCGGCAACGTCAACACCAGCCACGGCTGCGTGGGCATGCCCGACGCCAAGGGCGCGGACGACCCCGGCACCCCGGCCGCGTGGATGTACGACCACTCGCTGATCGGTGACGTCGTGGTCATCCAGCACACCGGTGACAAGACCGTCGCCCCGGACAACGGCCTCAACGGCTGGAACCTGGACTGGGCGCAGTGGAAGGCCGGTTCGGCCGTCTGATCCCGCCCCGCCTCCGTAACTACGACCGGTGCCGTCCTCGATCCGAGGGCGGTACCGGTCGTATCCCCACAGGGGAGGGCGGAAGGGGCGGCGGCCACTCGACGCGGCACCGGCGCGGGCCGCCTCGTGCGGCGGTCAGGCCGGGGTGCCCGCCCGGGCCGCGTCGCGGCCCCAGCTCGCCAGCAGGCGGAGCGACTCGGCGGACGGTGAGCCGGGCTCGGCGTGATAGGTGACCAGGGACTGGTCCGCGTCGTCGGTGAGCCGGAAGCTCTCGAAGTGCAGGGAGAGCTCACCGACCAGCGGGTGGTACAGCCGCTTCACGCCGTGGCTCTTCTCCTTGACGTCGTGCGTGGCCCACAGCCGCCGGAACTCCTCGCTCTTGACGGAGAGTTCACCGACCAGCGCCGACAGCCGGGGATCGTCCGGCCAGCACCCCGCGTCCATCCGCAGCGCGCACACCACGTCGATCGCCTTCTGCTCCCAGTCCACGAACAGCTCCCGGTACGCGGGCCGCAGGAACACCATCCGGGCCCAGTTCCGCTCGGCGGCGGGGAGCTCCTCCCAGTCGCCGAACAGGGCCGCCGCCATCGAGTTCCAGGCCAGCAGCTCCGAGCGGCGCCCGACGACGTACGCGGGGATGCCCTCCAGGGAGTCCAGGAGGTGGCACAGCGTCGGCCGTACCTGCTGCTGCCGGGCGGCGGGCTTCTTCTTGTGCGCCTTCGGCTTCGCCAGGTGGGTGAGGTGCGCGTGCTCGGCGTCGTTGAGCCGCAGCGCGCGGGCGATGGAGTCCAGCACCTCCGCCGACACATTGCGCCCGTTGCCCTGTTCCAGGCGGGTGTAGTACGCCACCGACACCCCGGCGAGCTGGGCCAGTTCCTCGCGGCGCAGCCCCGGCACCCGCCGGTGCCGTCCGAAGTCCGGCAGGCCCACGTCGTCCGGCTTCAGCCGCGCCCGGCGGCTGCGCAGGAACTCGCTCAGCTCGGCCCGCCGGTCCAGCGGGCGGCCCGCGACGCCCTCCGGCGGTCCGGCCGCCGGGGCCTCCGGCGGCCGTACCCCCGCGGCCGTCTCCTGCTGTCCGTCCATGAGGCCAGTATCCGCCCCGGCCCCCGGTCCTACGCACGGGAACCTGACACCGCCAGTGGTAGGCACAGCGGACGTACGCAAACGTGTGCACTGGGTGCCGGTGGGGGAAGTGGTGCAGGCTGGAGCATGTGCCCGGACGAAGACAGCCAGCCGGGCACGACACCCCCGCTAGGAGACCCCCGGCATGACCACTGTTGCTGCTTACGCCGCGCCCGCACCCAAGGCCCCGCTGGAGCGGACCACCATCGAGCGGCGCGCGGTCGGTGAATTCGACGTCCTGATCGACATCAAGTTCGCCGGTATCTGCCACTCCGACATCCACCAGGCCCAGGACGGCTGGGCCCCCGGCATCTTCCCGATGGTCCCCGGCCACGAGATCGCCGGTGTCGTCACCGAGGTCGGCTCCGGCGTGACCCGGTTCGCCGAGGGCGACCGCGTCGGCGTCGGCTGCCTGGTCGATTCCTGCCGCGAATGCGACAACTGCAAGGCCGGTCTGCAGCAGTACTGCACCGGCGGCGGCATGGTGCCGACCTACAACGGCATCGGCAAGGACGGCGAGCCCACCTACGGCGGCTACTCCGAGAGCGTCGTCGTGGACGAGAACTACGTCGTCCGCATCCCCGAGGGCCTCGGCCTGGACGTGGCGGCCCCGCTGCTGTGCGCGGGCATCACCACCTACTCCCCGCTCAAGCACTGGGGTGCCGGTCCCGGCAAGAAGGTCGCCGTCGTCGGCCTCGG
This sequence comes from Streptomyces corallincola, assembly GCF_019104725.1. GTDB lineage: Bacteria > Actinomycetota > Actinomycetes > Streptomycetales > Streptomycetaceae > Streptomyces > Streptomyces corallincola. Next base: position 9,000 of record NZ_JAHRXF010000031.1, read on the forward strand.
CGGTCTCGGCCACATGGGCGTCAAGATCGCCCACGCCCTCGGCGCCGAGGTGACCGTCCTGTCCCAGTCGCTGCGCAAGAAGGACGACGGGCTGCGCCTGGGCGCCGACCACTACTACGCCACCAGCGACCCGGAGACCTTCGAGGAGCTGGCCGGTACCTTCGACATCATCCTCAACACCGTCTCCGCGCCGCTGGACTTCAGCCAGTACGTGTCCCTGCTGCGCACCAACGGCACGATGGTGAACGTGGGTGTGCCGGAGGAGCCCGTGCAGATCTCGCTCCAGTCGCTGTTCGGCCACCGCCGCAGCATGAGCAGCTCCGGCATCGGCGGCATCCCGGAGACCCAGGAGATGCTGGACTTCTGCGCCGAGCACGGGCTGGGCTCCGAGATCGAGCTGATCAGCGCCGACAAGATCAACGAGGCGTACGAGCGGGTGCAGGCCAGCGACGTCCGCTACCGGTTCGTCATCGACACGGCGACGATCTGAGGCGTGCGACGCCCGCGAGGCGCGTGACGCCCGCAAGGCGCGTGACGCGCCGAGGCGTACGGCTTCGGTCCGCGGCCCTGCCCGGTCCCTTCGGGGGCCGGGCAGGGCCGGTGCCGTCTCCTGTGCCGTTTCCCGTGCCGGTTTTGGGGCCGGGGTGGAGGCCGGGGTATGGCTCGGGACGGGGCCCTGGGGTGTTCACCCCGGCAGGGTCGCCGGGTTGCCTCCGTTCGCCTCGTAGCCCGCGACCGCGAGCGCGCGGTAGAGGGCGAACTCGGCGGCAGGGTCGCCGGACAGCGTCCACGGCAGCGCGCCCACATGGCCGTCCACGTGCGTGAGCTGGTCCATCGCCTCCGCCCAGCGCTCGGCGCGCACCAGGAAGAACAGCAGCAGATGCCGTACGTGGGCGGCCGTCGGATCGTCGGCGCGGGCCCCGTGCACGGCGTGCAGCGCGCCGTGCATCGCCTTGGTGACCACCTCGCTGCGGTAGAACCCGGCGACCAGGTTCACCTCCGGCAGATGCTCGAAGACCGCGAACAGCGGCAGCGCGGCCAGCATCGAACCGCGCGGCGCGCGGGCGGCGGCGGCCTCCGCGAAGGCGTACGCCTCCTCGCGCGAGCCGTGCCACTTCTCGCAGTGGTGGTGCAGCGCGGCCAGATGCGCCCCCATGTGGTGCGGCGCCCGGTCCAGGATGTTCAGCCACAGCTTGTCGAACTCCGCCCGCGTGTAGCCAAGCCCGCGCGCGATGGACAGCTCCGTGATGTACGGCACCGGGTCGCCCGGTGCGAGCAGGGCGGCCTGGCCGCAGGCGTCGCGGGCCTCCTCCATGATGATCCGGAAGTCGTCCGTGCCCGGCGTCGAGGTCCGCCACGCCTGCTGGACCAGGAACTCGGCGTGTACGGCGGCGCCGCCCGGGTCCTTGGGCTGCTCGGCCCGCCAGACCCGCAGCCACTGCCCGCCGGGCGTCTCGTGGACCCCGCCCGGCCTGGCCAGCAGCTCCAGCGAGGCGGCCCCGGCGAACGCCTGCACGCGCTGCCAGCGCACCTCGCCCTCCTTCTCCGTACCGGCCAGCGACTGGGCGGCGGCGCGGTGGTCGCCGGTGCGCTGGACCAGTTCCAGCACGTCCTCCAGGTCCTGGTCGGGGCCGGGCATCCGGATGTCCAGCTCCTCCTGGCGCACGAACCCGTAGTTCGCCGGGTCGGCGGCGTCCGGGTGTCCGGGCGCGACCTGCTCGATCATGCCGCGACGGCGCCGCAGCACCGGGAGCAGCACGAAGCTCAGCATGAGGAGGGCCAGGACCAGCCAGAGAATCGCCATGCGTCAAGCGAACCAGACCCGGCCGACACTTGGCCAACCCCCACCTCGGACCTGTGGAAAACTCCGGAGTGGTCATCCACAGGTCCGACGGCATCCGGCCGGGCGCACTACCCTCGGTGCACATGAGCGACAGGCACATCAGTCAGCATTTCGAGACCCTTGCGATCCACGCGGGCAACACCGCCGATCCCCTCACCGGCGCGGTCGTCCCGCCGATCTACCAGGTCTCGACCTACAAGCAGGACGGCGTCGGCGGGCTGCGCGGCGGCTACGAGTACAGCCGCAGCGCCAACCCCACCAGGACGGCCCTGGAGGAGAACCTCGCCGCGCTGGAGGGCGGGCGGCGCGGTCTCGCGTTCGCGTCCGGCCTGGCGGCCGAGGACACCCTGCTGCGTACGCTGCTGACCCCCGGCGACCACGTGGTCATCCCCAACGACGCCTATGGCGGCACGTTCCGGCTGTTCGCCAAGGTCGCCACCCGGTGGGGCGTGGAGTGGTCCGTCGCCGACACCAGCGACCCGGCCGCCGTCCGCGCCGCGCTCACCCCGCGCACCAAGGCCGTGTGGGTGGAGACCCCCTCCAACCCGCTGCTCGGCATCACCGACATCGCCGCCGTCGCCCAGATCGCGCACGACGCGGGCGCGAAGCTGGTCGTGGACAACACGTTCGCCACGCCGTACCTCCAGCAGCCGCTGGCCCTCGGCGCCGACGTCGTCGTGCACTCGCTGACCAAGTACATGGGCGGACACTCGGACGTGGTCGGCGGCGCCCTGATCACCGCCGACCAGACGCTCGGCGAGGAGCTGGCCTACCACCAGAACGCGATGGGCGCGGTGTCCGGCCCGTTCGACTCCTGGCTGGTGCTGCGCGGCACCAAGACGCTCGCCGTCCGCATGGACCGGCACAGCGAGAACGCCACCCGCGTCGCGGACATGCTGTCCCGGCACAAGAAGGTCACCGGCGTGCTCTACCCCGGCCTGCCCGAGCACCCCGGCCACGAGACCGCCGCCAAGCAGATGAAGGCGTTCGGCGGCATGATCTCCTTCCGCGTCGCGGGCGGCGAGGAGGCCGCGGTCGAGGTCTGCAACCGCGCCCGGGTGTTCACCCTGGGCGAGTCCCTGGGCGGCGTGGAGTCGCTCATCGAGCACCCCGGCCGGATGACCCACGCCTCGGCGGCCGGTTCCGCCCTGGAGGTCCCCGCCGACCTCGTCCGCCTCTCCGTCGGCATCGAGAACGTGGACGACCTGCTCGAAGACCTCCAGCAGGCCCTCGGTTAGATCCTGTCCGCCGCGCCGGTCACCAGTCGGTGGCCGGAGGCGGCGGCGCCGTCCACGGGTGGACCCAGGCCGCCCACACCGTGAACGCCACGGCGGCGGCGCACAGCAGCAGCCACAGCAGGCGGCGGGCGCACCGGCGGCGCCGCAGCAGCCGTTCCCCGGCGCGTACCGCCACCGGATGCGTGTCCGGGGGCACGGCGGCCGGGCCGTCCCGCTCCAGCAGCCGCCGTACGGCCGCCTCCCGGTCGGCGCGGTTCACGGCGTCGCCGCCCTCGGGCGGGCCCCGCGCGGCACCGGCGCGGGCTCCGGGTGCAGTACGGCCGTCACCGCCCGCTCGCACAGGGTGTGCACCCGGTCCAGCGGCAGCCCGAGCAGCGCCGCCGTCTGGTCGGCGGGCACGCCCTCGTACAGCCGCAGCACCAGGATCAGCCGCTGCCGGGGCGGCAGCGCGGCCAGCGGGCCGTGCGCGGGCGGCCGGGCGCGGAGCGGGACGCCGTGGCGCAGCCACAGGCCGGTGGCGAACCGGTCGGCCAGACAGCGGCGGGCGTGGTCGTAGGGGTCGTCGTCGCGCAGCCGGTGCCAGTCGGCGTAGGTGCGCGCGAGCGCCAGCCGCAACAGCCGCCGGGCGGCGGGGTTGGCGTCCGGGGGTTCGGCGGTGAGCAGGGTGGCGGTGTGCAGCAGCCGCCCGGCCGCGCCCACGGTGAACGCGGCGAACCCGGCGCTGCGCCGGGCCTCGCGCGACGGCTCGGGACCAGGCACGGCGCCTCCCCTGCGGACGGTGGTCGTCCCATATGAGGACGGCCGCGTGTCGGGGTCAACCCCCCGGCACGCACCGGCCGCCGGGGGGTTCGCGGGCCCGGAGGGTCAGGAGGCCGGGGGCTGCTCCGGGGGCGTCACCGGCTGCACGGCGGTGCGCGCGGACAGCGCGGTGTTGAAGCGGGTCAGCAGCGCGCAGAACCGCTCGCGGTCCGCGGGCTCCCAGTCGTGGGTCAGCTCGGCCATCAACTGCCGCCGCGAGGAACGGACTTCCTCCAGGCGTGCGGTGCCGCGCGGCGACAGCTGGAGCACCACGGCCCGGCCGTCCTCCGGGTGTGAGGTCCGCTTCACCAGCCCGGAGTCCACCAGCGGGGCCACCTGCCGGGTCACCGTGGACGAGTCGATGCCCATGCTCGCCGCGAGCGCCTTGACGCCCATCGGGCCCTCTTTGTCGAGCCGGTTGAGCAGCAGGTACGCCGCGCGGTCCATCGTGTTCCGCACCTGCCCGACCCCACCGAGCCGCGTCTGTTCGGCACGCCGGGCGAACACCGCCACCTCGTGCTGGAGGGCGTCGAGAAGACCGGGGTCCCCGACGTTCGTCATGTCCATCGACATTTCAGGTGTAGTGGGCATGGCCGGAGGCTCACTTCATGAGGGCTGCTGGTTGGGGGACAGGGTACGCGGCCCCGGCGCGAGGCGTACCCGTGCGGGCGGAACCGGTCTCGGAGCTTGGTCACACCCCTCGTGTGCGACCGCGAACTGCGAGACTCGACCCATGAGCTACGGCATGGCCGGCATCCCGCGTTCCGTCACTCTGGACGACGTGCGCGGCGCCCAGAAGATGCTCTCCGGAGTGGCCCGTACGACCGCGATGGAGAGCAGCCGCCACCTGTCCCGCGTGGTCGGCACCCCGGTGCACCTCAAGTGCGAGAACCTCCAGCGCACCGGATCGTTCAAGCTGCGCGGCGCCTACATCCGCATCGCCGGGCTGCTTCCCGAGGAGCGCGCGGCCGGGGTGGTCGCCGCGAGCGCGGGCAACCACGCGCAGGGCGTCGCGCTCGCCTCCGCGCTGCTCGGCGTGCACGCCACCGTGTTCATGCCGAAGGGCGCCCCGCTGCCGAAGATCAGCGCGACCCGTGAGTACGGCGCGGAGGTGCGGCTGTACGGCCAGGTGGTGGACGAGACGCTGGCCGCCGCCGAGGAGTACGCGGCCGAGACCGGCGCGGTGTTCATCCATCCCTTCGACCACCCCGATGTGATCGCTGGCCAGGGCACGATCGGCCTGGAGATCCTGGAGCAGTGCCCCGAGGTCCGCACGATCGTGCTCGGGATGGGCGGCGGCGGGCTTGCGGCCGGGGTCGCGGTGGCCGTGAAGACGGTGCGGCCGGACGTCCGGATCATCGGGGTGCAGGCGGCGGGCGCGGCCTGCTATCCGCCCTCGCTGGCCGCCGGACGGCCGGTCACGGTCCCGAACCCGGCGACGATGGCCGACGGCATCAAGGTGGGGAGGCCGGGGCCGGTGCCGTTCGGGATCGTCCAGGATCTGGTGGACGAGGTCCGCACGGTCGGCGAGGACCATCTGTCGGCGGCGCTGCTGCTCTGCCTTGAGCGGGCCAAGCTGGTCGTGGAACCGGCCGGGGCGAGCCCGGTGGCCGCGCTGCTGGCCGAGCCCGGCGGCTTCGAGGGCCCGGTGGTCGCGGTCCTGTCCGGCGGCAATGTGGACCCGGTCCTGATGCAGCGCCTGCTGCGGCACGGCATGGCCGCGCAGGGGCGCTACCTCGCGGTCCGGCTCCGGGTCACCGACCGGCCCGGCAACCTCGCCCGGCTGCTCGGCGTGACCTCGGCGGTGGACGCCAACGTCCTCGACGTCAGCCACATCCGCACCGATCCGCGGCTCGGGCTGTCCGAGGCGGAGGTGGAACTCCAGCTGGAGACGATGGGGCCGGAGCACTGCGCGGAGGTGGCGCGGGCGCTGACGGCGGCGGGGTACGCGATCGTCGAGTGAGCGAGCCGAGGGCGCGGGGTGCGCCGGGGCGAGCGGGCCGGGGGCGTGGGCCGCGGGTAGGGTGCGCCGGGGCTGCCCGGCCGGGTCGGGCCGGGGCTGGTCGGGCCGGGGCCGGCCGGGGTCCGGCGAGGGGGTGGTTCCGGGGAGCGGGCCCACTCGCCCTTCCCTCGAACACACGTTCACTCTTTCGTGGAAACCCGTTGTGAGACGCGATACATCGCGTTACGGTCTGTGTGTGGCCGTTCGGCGGTCCGCGGCGGCGAGGGGGTGCATGACCGGGCCCACTCGGGGAAACGGCATGCGGATTCGGGCGCGCGGTTCCATTCTGTTCCGTAACTCCGGACCCAGTTCCGTGTTCCCGACGAATCCCCGACGACGTGGAGACTGACATGCCAGGCGCCATCTACGCCGAAGGTCTGGTGAAGACCTTCGGCGATGTCAGGGCACTGGACGGCGTGGACCTCGATGTCCCCGAGGGCACCGTCCTCGGTCTGCTCGGCCCCAACGGCGCCGGCAAGACGACGACGGTCCGCTGTCTGACCACCCTGCTCCGCCCCGACAGCGGCCGGGCCGTGGTCGCCGGCCTCGATGTGCTCAAGGAACCCGACGCGGTGCGCCGTTCCATCGGGCTGTCCGGCCAGTTCGCGGCGGTGGACGAGTATCTGACCGGCCGGGAGAACCTCCGTATGGTCGGCCAGCTCTACCAGATGCGGTCCAGGGAGGCGAAGCGGCGGGCGGCCGAACTCCTGGAGCAGTTCCATCTGTCCGACGCCGCCGACCGCCCCGCCAAGACGTACTCCGGCGGAATGCGCCGTCGGCTCGACCTGGCCGCCGCGCTCGTCGTCCACCCGCCCGTGATGTTCATGGACGAGCCGACGACCGGCCTCGACCCGCGCAACCGCCAGCAGTTGTGGGGCGTGATCAAGGAACTCGTCTCCGGGGGTACGACCCTGCTGCTCACCACGCAGTATCTGGAGGAGGCCGACCACCTGGCGCACGAGATCGCGGTGGTCGATCACGGCCGGGTGATCGCCAAGGGCACCTCCGACCAGCTCAAGGCCCGTACCGGCGGAGAGCGTGTCGAGGTGGTGGTGCGCGACCGGGAGCATCTGCCCACCGCCGCCGAGGTGCTGACCGCCTTCGGCAAGGGCGAGACGACCGTGGAGGAGCACACCCGCAAGCTCACCGTCCCGGTCACCGGCGGCGCCAAGCTGCTGGCGGAGATCATCCGCGAACTCGACACGCGGGGCATCGAGATGGACGACGTGGGCCTGCGCCGCCCGACGCTGGACGACGTCTTCCTGTCCCTGACCGGACACATCGCCGAGACCGGGGCCGAAGCGGGCGCCGGTACCGGTACCGACAAGACCGAGGAGCCCGTCACATGAGCGCCGTAGTCCAGTCCCCACCCGGTGCCGCGCCCGGCGGCGCCCTGGTGCGGTCCGTCCGCGACTCCCTGGTCATCGCCCGGCGGAACGTGGTGCGGATGGCCCGCATCCCCGAGGTGCTGATCTTCGGGCTGATCCAGCCGATCATGTTCGTGGTGCTGTTCAGCTATGTGTTCGGCGGCTCGATCAACGTCCCGGGCGCGGGCCTCAGCCCGTCCGGGTACCGCGAGTTCCTGATGGCGGGCATCTTCGCGCAGACGGTCACCTTCGCCACCGCAGGAGCGGGCGCCGGTATCGCCGATGACATGCACAAGGGGCTGGTGGACCGGTTCCGTTCGCTGCCGATGTCGCGCGGCGCGGTCCTCACCGGGCGCACCCTCGCCGACCTGGTGCAGACGGCCTTGACGCTGGTGGTCCTGGCCGTCGTCGCCGTGATCGTCGGCTGGCGCACGCACGAGAACCTCGGCAAGGTGCTGGCCGGCTTCGGTCTGCTCCTGCTGCTGGGCTACGCGTTCTCCTGGATCGGCGCGCTGATCGGCCTGTCGGTCCGCACCCCGGAGGCGGCGACCTCGGGCGGGCTCATCTGGCTCTTCCCGCTGACCTTCATCTCCAACGCGTTCGTCCCCTCGGACAACATGCCCACGTTCCTGCGGGTCATCGCCGAGTGGAACCCCTTCAGCGCCACCGTCCAGGCATGCCGCGAACTCTTCGGCAATCTCCCGGCCGGTTACCCGACCCCGTCCGCCTGGCCCATGCAGCACCCGGTGCTGGCATCGCTGCTCTGGTCGGTCGTCATCGTCCTGCTCTTCCGCACCCTGGCGGTCCGCAAGTACCGCAGGGCAGCGGGCTGACCCGAGCCCTCCGCGTCAACGGGCGACGCCCCCCGGAACGGGCGACGCCCCCCGGAACGGGCGACGCCCCCGGTGCCGTACAGGCGCCGGGGGCGTGCTCGGAGAAAGGGGACCGGAAGGTCAGGCCGAGTACGGCTCCGCCTTCAGGATCTTGACGGACGCCCTCTTGCCGTTCGGGAGTTCGTACTCCGCGTCCTCGCCCACCTTGTGGCCGATGACACCGGCCCCGAGCGGGGACTGCGGCGAGTACGTCTCGATCTCGGAACTGGCGTACTCGCGCGAAGCGAGCAGGAAGGTCGTGGTGTCGTCCTCGTCGCCGTCGAAGGCGATCGTGACGACCATGCCCGGCGCGACGGCACCGTCGGCGGAAGCAGGGGCCTCGCCCACCTGGGCGTTCTCCAGGAGCTGGGTGAGCTGGCGCACACGCAGTTCCTGCTTGCCCTGCTCCTCCTTCGCCGCGTGGTACCCGCCGTTCTCGCGCAGGTCGCCCTCCTCACGCGCGGCGGCGATCTTGGCGGCGATCTCCGTGCGCGCAGGACCAGTAAGGTGCGCAAGCTCTTCGCGGAGCTTGTTGTACGCCTCCTGGGTCAGCCAGGTGACGTTCTCGCTGGTCTGGGTCACAGGGTGCTCCTCGTCGGTACTGGGGGATACAAAGCATCGCCCGCCGAGGAAGAGTGCTCTGTTCCTGGAAGGGCGAAACCACGAGCCTAACAATTCAACGGCGTCAGGGGGAGGACATAAGCCGTCAGAATCCCGTCGGCGCAGCTCAGCGCCGCACATCCGCCGGTGCCGGACCCCGCCCGGCACCCGTTCTCAGCTCGCGTGGCAGCCGAGCAGCTCGGCCGTCGTCCCCTTCGCCGTCGTACGCAGGGTGACGACCTGGTCGATGCGGGTGGTCGAGCCGTCGAAACGGAAGTCCGCGCGGCCCACCTCGGCACCGTCGGCGGACTGCGAGCGCAGGGTGCAGTAGCCGTCGGTCCCGGCGTCCTTGTGCACCTCCAGATGCACCTTGACGGCGTCGCCCGAGGCCGCGAAGGTGATCACCTGGGCGCTGATCCGGTTCTCGGCGACGTAGTGGTAGGCGAAGTAGCCGACCAGCGCGAACAGCAGCGCGCCGAGGACCCAGGCGGCGGACCGGAGCCGACGGTCGGAACGCTCGTCCGAGGAACGGCCGTAGCGGCCCTCGGGCAGCCGCGTGCTCGCCGTGCTCATGATCGTCCCTTCCGCGGAATTATTCGCCCCCCGATTCGGTCACTATAGAAGCCTCCGCCCGCCGTCCGGCCGGCACCCCGCAAAGGCGTCCGCGAGGGACGCCCCCGATCGAAACGCACCCCGTGACGAGGGGCGCCGACACACCGAGGATTGAGTCTTGACTGACCAGCTGCGACTGATGGCTGTGCACGCGCACCCCGACGACGAGTCGAGCAAGGGCGCGGCGACGATGGCGAAGTACGTGTCCGAGGGGGTGGACGTGCTGGTGGTGACCTGCACCGGCGGCGAGCGCGGCTCCATCCTCAACCCCAAGCTCCAGGGCGACGCGTACATCGAGGAGCACATCCACGAGGTGCGCAAGAAGGAGATGGACGAGGCCCGCGAGATCCTCGGCGTCGAGCAGGAGTGGCTCGGCTTCGTGGACTCCGGACTGCCCGAGGGCGACCCGCTGCCTCCGCTGCCCGAGGGCTGCTTCGCCCTGGAGGACGTGGACAAGGCGGCCGGTGAACTGGTCCGCAAGATCCGCGCGTTCCGCCCGCAGGTGATCACCACCTACGACGAGAACGGCGGCTACCCGCACCCCGACCACATCATGACCCACAAGATCTCGATGGTGGCCTTCGAGGGCGCGGCCGACACCGAGAAGTACCCCGAGGCCGAGTACGGCCCCGCGTTCCAGCCGCGGAAGCTGTACTACAACCAGGGCTTCAACCGCCCCCGCACCGAGGCGCTGCACCACGCCATGCTGGACCGGGGCCTGGAGTCGCCGTACGGGGACTGGCTCAAGCGCTGGAGCGAGTTCGAGCGCGTCGAGCGCACCCTGACCACGCACGTCCCCTGCGCGGACTTCTACGAGATCCGGGACAAGGCGCTGATCGCGCACGCCACCCAGATCGACCCGGACGGCGGCTGGTTCAAGGTCCCGATGCAGCTCCAGAAGGAGGTCTGGCCGACCGAGGAGTACGAACTGGCGAAGTCCCTCGTGGACACCTCCCTCCCCGAGGACGACCTCTTCGCGGGCATCCGCGACAATGCATGACATGAGCGCAAGCCTGGCACTGACGCACCTCGTCCCTCTCGCCGAAGTGGACGAGAACAAGGTCACCCCCGGCGTCCTCGGATTCATCGTGTTCGCGGTGATGGCCGTGGCCGTGTGGGGCCTGATGAAGTCGATGAGCAAGCACATGCAGAAGGTCGATTTCAAGGAAGCCCCGGACCCCGAAGCGGCCCCCGAGGACCGCGCCGACACCACCGCGCGGCAGCGACAGGGCTGACCCGGCCACCGCGCGGCAGCGACAGGGCCGACCCGGCCACCGCGCCCCGCGCGCCTGCGCGCGACGGAGCCGGATCCGGACACGGGCGTCAGCGTTCCGCCGGAACCGCCACCCCCATCACCTCACGGGCGTGGCGGTCCGGCGTCATGCGCAGCCGCCACGCCTGCCAGCCCGCCTCCAGACTCACCCCGCGCTCCAGCAGCAGCGCGTACGCCGGAACCCACTCCGCGAGCTTGTCGTCCCGCAGCGGATGCGCGGCCCGGCCGAGCTGCGCCAGCTCCTCCTGCGCCACCGCCGTACCCACCTCCACCCCGCCCGGCGCGCCGTACGGCAGCAGCGTGCAGCGCAGGAACCGCGCCCAGTCCTCACCGCGCCGGTCGCCGTAGGACGTGAACAGCGTCAGCGCCTCGTCGCACAGTGCCAGCGCCTGCGGGACCCGCGCGTTGCCCGCGTCCACCACCGCCAGCTCCAGACACGACCACGCCTCGCCGTGCGTCACCCCGATCCGCTTGAAATCGGCACGGGCGTCCACCAGCAACTGCCGCGCGAACCCGGAGTTGCGCAGCGAACCCGTCTGCGCCGCCCGCTGGTCACGGGTGGCCCGCGCCGAGTGGTGCCGGGCGCACGCCAGCCCGTACACGTCCCGCATCCGCGAGAACATCTGCCGCGACCGCTCCAGCTCCCGCACCGCGCGGTCCAGCTCGCCGGTCTCCTCCAGCGCCTGACCCAGGTAGTACAGCGTCCAGGCCTCGCCGCGCACGTCCTCGTTCTCCCGGTGCCTGGCCGCCGCCCGGCGCAGCTCCTCCACCGCCGGACCCGGGTCCTGGTCCACCAGCCGCGCCCGCGCCAGCTGGGTCAGCGCCCACGCCTCGCCGCGCGCGTCGTGCGTCCGCCCGTACCGCTCCAGCGCCGACCGCAACTCCCGCTCCGCGCGCGGGACATCGCCCATCCGCAGGGCGAGCTGCCCGAGCTGGTAGTGCGCCCACGCCTCGCCGTGCACCGAACCGCCCGCCCGGTGCAGCACGAGCGAGCGGGTCAGCAGGTCCAGGGACTCCGCGAGCCGCGCCCGGTCCCGCTGCACCGCCGCCAGCGCGTGCATCGTCCACGCCCGGTCCGTCGCCAGCTCCGGCGCCGCCTGAAGGTCCAGCGCCTCCTGGAGCCGGGCCGCCGCCTCGGTCAGATTGCCCTGGTGGTGCAGGGTGATGCCGAGCGAACACAGCGCGCGGGCCACCCCCGCGTCGTGCTGCGCCTCCCGGTACAGATCCACCACCGAGGCCAGCGTCGTGCGCGCCTTGTCCAGCTCGCCGAGCTGCCGGGCCGCGATACCGGTGCGCCACTGCACCGACCGCACCAGCAGCCCCCCGTCCACCGCCTGCGTCAGCTCGCTGATCTCACCGAGCCGGTACAGATCGCCGCGCAGCAGGCAGTAGTCGCACAGCGCGCCCAGCAGATTCAGCACCGCCGCCTGATCCACGCCCTCCGCGTGCCGCAGCGCCGCCGTGATGAAGCTCGACTCGTCGTCCAGCCAGCGCAGCGCCTCGTCCAGCGAGGTGAAGCCGTGCGGCCCGAACCGGTCCGACCGGGTGGACATGTTGCCGTCCACCAGCCGCAGCACCGAGTCCGCCAGCTCCGCGTAGTTCACGATCAGCCGCTCCTGCGCGGCCGTGCGCTCCGCCGGGTCCTCCTCGTCCAGCAGCCGGGCCTGCGCGAAGGCCCGGACCAGATCGTGCAGCCGGTAGCGGCTGCCCCGCACATGGTCGATCAGCCCCGCACCCGCCAGCGCCCGCAGATGCCGGGCCGCCTCCGGCTCGTCCGTCGCCAGCAGCGCGGCGGCGGCAGCCGCGCCCAGCGACGCCCGCCCGGCCAGCGCCAGGCGCCGCAGCAGCCGCCGGGCCGCCTCCGGCTGGTCGGTGTAGCGCAGCCACAGCGCTCGCTCCACCGGCTCCACCGGGCCGTACGCCTCCAGATCCCCGGCGAGCTGCCGGGGCGAACGCGGCCCCAGCGCCGACCCCGCGACCCGCAGCGCCAGCGGCAGCCCGCCGCACAGCCGCAGGATCGCCTCGGCCGACTCCCCGTCGTACGGCGCCGACGCGTCCTCGGCCGCCGAGCCCAGCAACTCCTCGGCGTCCGCCGCTTCCAGCGCCCGCACCGGCAGCTGGTGCACCCACGCCGACAGGTCCTCCGGCAGCTCCAGCGGCTCCCGCGCCGTCACCAGCACCAGACTGTCGGAGTGCTCCGGCACCAGCGCCCGTACCTGCCCGGCGTCCGAGGCGTCGTCCAGCACGATCGTCACCGGCAGCCCGGTCAAATGCCGGTGGTACAGCTCGCCCAGCCGCTTCACCTGCTGATCGGGCGAGGACCGCTCCCGGAACAGCAACTGCTCGCGGGGCGCGCCCAGCCGGTTCAGCAGATGCAGCAGCGCGTCCCGCACCGGCAGCGGCGGCTCGTCCCGGCTGCCGCCGCGCAGGTCCACCACCACCGCGCCCCGGAAGTGGTCCCGCAGCTCGTGCGCCGCCCGCACTGCGAGCGCCGTCCGGCCGGCACCGGGCTCGCCGTGCAGCACCACCACCGTCGGCCGGGTCTCCGTCGCCGCGCGCGCCGACTGCGCCCACTGCCTGATCCGCGCCAGCTCCGCCCGCCGACCGGCGAACGGGCCTTCCGGCTCAGGGAGTTGACCGAACGACTGCTCCAGCACGGTACGGCGCCGGGCCGCCGCGCTCTTGTCCGCGCCGCGCAGCACCACCGGACCCGCGGTCTTCCTCGGCCCCGTGGCGGCGCCGAGCACCCGCTGTTGGTCGAGGTAGGGCCGGATGCCGCGTACCTCCAGCGCCGTCAGCCACTGCAACCGCAACTGCTCCGGCCCGCCCGGCTGTCCGGCCGCGCCCTTGCGGTGGTGGGCGGCGGGCAGATGCGACCCGGCGACCTTCACCACGGTCGCCGCCGCGCCCACCACCCCCACGGTCACGCCCGCGCCGACGGCGGCGGCACCCCCGGTGCCCAGCGACAGGTCGGCGACCACCGCCGCGACCCCGGCAACGGCCGCCACCAGCAGGGGAGTTCCGGCGCCTTCACGGGCGTAGCGCTGCCCGAAGGTGAGGTGGTCCGCCTCGGACTCGTCCAGCGCGCGGGTGTACGCCGTGTACTCCTCGGCCGCCGTCAGCGCCATCGAGTCCAGCGCGCCCCGCGCCCGCGTGAGCAGCACCTGCCTGTCGGCCCGCCCGCCGGAGCGCCGTACCTCCTCCTCCACGGCCCGCCCCAGCAGCCGTTCGGCCTCCGCCCGATGGCCGTCGCGCATTCCCAAGCCCCCTCCGCTGTCGCACCGTTGCCCAGAAGTGTCCTTCGGGGAGCGCGCGATGGCGAGGGGGCGATCAGGAAAGCATGGACAACACCCGTGCTTTCAGGCCGGTTTGAGGCAGGGAGATCCGAACCCCGACAGGCTGCTCCCGGTGTCCCGGTGTCCCGGTGTCCCGGTGTCCCGGCGGCCCATCAGGAGACCTGGAACGGCGGAACACCGGCCCGGCCGCCGCGTCCACATGTCGGAGCGTCAGATCGGCGAAGGCCCGCAGCCGGGCGGTCTCGTGGCCGGTGCGCCAGACGAAGGCGTACTCGATGCGCGGGGCGTCGGAGAAGACGCGGAAGGCCAGGCCGGGCTCGTTCCCCGGTATTCACGCCGCCCTGGCCGTCGTCGTCTTGCGGTTCGCCTCGGCGCCCACTACCTCCGGGACAGCCCGGCGGGCTTCGCCGTGGGCAGCGTCGTACTCATGGGCATGACCGACGGCAGCGAGCAGCACCCCGCCATCCCCGCCGAAGAACTCGAACACTCATTGGCAACGGCTTCCCGGTCATCGACCTCGGCCCGCTCGCAGAGGCATTCCGGCACCTCTGCGCCCACCGCGGCCCCGTCGAACACCGCTCCCCCCGAACTCCCCACGGCCTGACTCCGCCGCCTCCTGGCACTCGCGCCACGCCCCTGGTGCGCCCACGCGGGCGCGAGTGCCGGGAGCCCTCCGCCGGTCCAGGGCCGCGCGGTTCGCCTCGACTCAGGTATAGCTATCGCTATACTTCTGGTGTGAGCGGTGAGTGGGAAATCTTCCTTGTCGATGAGGTGCGCGACTGGATCGGCGGCCTCGACGACCAGGCGCACGTCCGGGTCGTACAGGCGCTGGACGCGCTGGCCGAGGGAGGCCCTGGGCTGGGGCGTCCGCTGGTGGACACTATTCACGGCTCGTCGATGGCGAACCTGAAGGAGTTACGCCCCGGAACGGTGCGGATCCTGTTCGCCTTCGATCCGTGGCGCTCCAGCATCCTGCTGGTGGCGGGAGACAAATCGGGGCAGTGGAACGAGTGGTACCGAGAGGCGATTCCGCTGGCCGAGCAACGCTACGAGCTGTACGTGAAGCAACGAGCTCAGGCAGAAGGAGGACGACCGTGAGCGGCTACACGCGGTGGCAGGACATCCGCGCTGAGCACGTTGCCCGTGCGGGCGGTGAAGAAGCGGTGCGGGAGGGCAAGGAGGAATTGCTCGCGGAAGTCGTTGGACGCCGACTGGCGGACCTGCGAAAGTCCCGAGGTCTGACACAGCAGCAGGTGGCTGACCGCATGGGCGTCAGCAAGGGGCGCGTGTCGCAGATCGAGCGGGGCCACATCTCCGGTCAGGACGTACTCGCCCGCTTCGCGGTCGCACTGGGAGGGCGCCTGCATCAGGCCATCTACTTCGACGACGGAGACATCGCGTCCATCGCCTGAAGCCGAAACGGGCGCGTGGTGAATCCTGAACCCCCTTGTGGCGGGCGCGACAGACTCGCGCTGCATCGCTGCATCGCTGCTTCGGTGTCCCTGTGGAAGGCCTGATCGGCCGCCTTTCGAGGGTGCTGGCGGAGAGTCGTGTGGAGGAGCCGCGTGCCCCGTGTGCCGGCGGGCGTCACCGGGAACGCGGCAGCGGGCCGCACTGACTCGGACGGCACCGTGTGGGACAGTGAGAGCATGAATCGCCTGGCCAATGCCCAGTCGCCCTACCTCCTCCAGCACGCCGACAACCCCGTTGACTGGTGGCCGTGGGGAGAAGAGGCGATGCAAGAGGCCAGGCGGCGGAACGTCCCCGTCCTTCTCTCTCTCGGGTACTCCGCCTGCCACTGGTGCCAGTGAACTCGTCAACCCAGTAGCCGGCGGCGCTCACGCCCCTCTGATGATCACGCGGTTCCCGCAGAGCTTCGACCAGTCGTTGCGTGCCGGTTCCGGGACGACCACCGGGGCCGCGACGCGGAGCGCGAGGCGGCAACCCCGTCCAGGGCGAGCTGGTGCCCGACCGCCAAGGTGAGACAGCAAGACAAGCCCCGATGGTCGGTCCCGGAAACCCCGTTCCGGGCGTCGCGGCCCGGGTGATCCGGCGGATCCTGCTCGATCAGACACTGTCCGGGGAAGCAACCAGAAGGAGTCCCGCACCGTAGGAGCGGGCCCGGCCGACGCCGTTGGCAAGTGCGTCGACGAATGCCTCGGGGTCGGTCACGGTCAGCTCCCCCTTCAGCTCCGCGCGGCCGATCCTGGCACCCTGGTGCTTGGCTGTCAGGCTCAGCTTGGGCAGCATGCGCACGGCCATGGACTCTGTCACCCCGTGCGCCCCGATGCGACGAACACCGAGGGGACCCACACGTTCCTCGCCCTCGGCCTGGAGGCGATCGGCAAACCACTGCCGGACATGACCGGGGGTCGTATCGGACAGCCGTTTACGGGGTGCGCGGTCGTGCTCGCGCGTGCCACGCTGGCGCGTGGGGTTCACCACGACCCGGAAGGCGTAGGCCTCTCCGGTGCGGACGGTCATGTCGACCGGCAGGGTGGTGATGCCGTCGGTCAGAGCCGCTCGGGGGACGAACGACCAGTCCGGCTGGACGCGGGACTGCACGATCAGGACCAGCCTGTTGTTTTTCAGGTCCAGTGTCCAGACGTGCAGGATGCCCATCTGGGCCCGCGGGTCCGGCTCATTCGGCGTGATCCACCCGTTGAATCCCGACATCACCAGGCGATGCATGATGTGCGGGTCGAGAACGGCCTTCTGCGCCAGAACATGGCGGGCGTCGAGATGGAGGACGCTGTGACAGGTCACAAAGCGTGCGATGGCAGTGGAGGCCGTGGTCATAGCAGGTGCTCCCATCCGATGGACTGGCCCGGTTCGATGTACATGCGTCGTTCCCAACGGGGCGCGTAACTGCGGTGGGTGGGGTGGAAACTGACCGGCTGGTCGTTGATCCTCGAGGCGCCAGTGGTACCGGGCGCCACCTCGACCCAGGTCCACGGCTGTTCGGAGGTGGCCTGCGGGAGCAGACGGGCGGCAGCGAGGACCTCCTCGATGCATCCGGGGTGTACCCCACCGGAGATCTCTCCTGCAGGCGGGCAGGATTTCCGTCCGAGCCACAGGAAGCGCCGAGGCTGTTCCAGAGCCACGGCCAACTCGTCCAGCATCTGCTTGTCCTCATGCTCGACCGCCGCGACGAACTGGGCATCCGCGAGGTAGGAGCGGTTGGTGATGATCGGGTTGCGGTGCCCCGTCCGGGCGATGAGATGGCCACTGTTCGGATCGGGGGCGATGCCCTTGGGTGCCCCGTACCAGCCGCCGACGGAGGGGCTGGGCATGACGCCGAACGCCCGGCCGGGCACGTTGTCGTCGAAGAGGAGAGCCGTCGTCCGGTTCAGCCGGTGGTCGGTGATCAGGTCACGAGGGCGAAGGGGATACCGTCCACCGCCGACGGTGTGGTAGTCCTCCACCGGGGTACCAGGCCGGTCGGCACGCACTGCGAACCGGAGTTCGTCGAGCGGCGTGATCGGCTCCTCCCGGCTGAGCCCCGCGGCGGCGGCGAGCAGCCCGATGAAGCCTGACTTGGTGGGCCTGAGGTGTGTGTCCCGCTGGTCGAACCGCGAGTTCAGCCCCCAGGACTGGAGAGGGCCGGCCAATCGGGCCAGGAGTACGTACGGGCTCACGGGGCGGTCATTTCCTCGACGGAACCCGCCTCGGTGGCGACGAGCGCCCCTTCCTGGCCCGCAAGCTCGGTCAGCAACTCTTGGATGCCCAGGTCGTAAGTGAGAACGCGTCCCCCGCCGATGTCGGAGCGCTTACAGGTCACCAGACGATGCTGCGCGAGGAGCCTGCGGGCGGCCGCAAGAGCGACTCCGCCCCCCACCCGCTCGTCGATCGGCGATTCGAAGGCTGCGGAGTAGTTGAACGGACGCGCCCCCTCGAAGGCCAGGACCAGCTTGGGCAAGGAGCCCGTGGAAGCGGTGGTGTTCTTCTTTGCGTGGGGCATGGCGTCAACAAATGCCTCGACGAACTGGCGCTCCGCCGCACGGGCGGCCTTGTCCACTTCCTCGGGCGGCATTCCACCGGCTACCAGGTTGTTCCGCAGCTGCACGCGGTCCAGCGCCGCGTGTCGGTAGAACGTCCCGGAGATCAGGGACTGGTAACCGGTCATCCCTGAGCCTGCGTCGTCCGCCGCGTCCAGGAAGTCCAGGGCGTTCGCCTTGCGCCGGATCTTGGCATCGTCTGCGGCGCTGTAAAAGTCGTCGATCTGGTTGGCCCTGTGCACGGTGAAAGCGGGGCCGGTCATCACAGCGCCGTCCACATTGGGTGAGTCCGCGATCTCGGCGAGGAAGCGCCCGTACAACGCGATGTCGATGGCGTCCCTGGGGGCGAGCGCCGTGAGTACCCCGGCACGTACCTCCCTCGGCAGGGGAGGGATGCGCGACTCGGTCGCGCCCCCCTCGCCATCGGCCGCCGCCTCGGGTTCCGCAGCCGCCCGCTTGCTGCCCCGGGAGCTGCTCTTCGCCGCCGCACGTGCCGCTTCGAATTCCTTGATCCACCCGGCCACGACATCGCGCTTGGCGTCGATGGAAGCGGCCAGCCTCTCACCGGCGTCCTCGGGAGCGAAGACCAGCACCTTGGTCAGGTCGCGGGTGCGTTCCTTGTCCCCGAATTTGAGCCCCACGCCTTCCAGAACGGCTTTGGCGGTCGAGAGGGCCTCGGCCCGCTCCCAGCCCAGGGCGCAGAGTGCGTCGGTGGCGAGAAGCGCCCACTCGCGGGTACGCATCCCCATCGTGTAGCCGGCCAGCGCCCCCTCGCCCGCGTTCGCACGGTCACGGCCGAGCGTCCGTTCCGCTCGTCGTCGCGCCTGCGACGTGATCAGGTTCCGTGTCTCGCCACCGAACGGGATGATCTTCGCCATTCCGTTTTCGTCGCGAACCGGCAGCACTGCCACCAGGCTTTCGAGCGCGTGGAGGGAGAGGAACTGGTGGCAACCGAGCTGTTCGTACACGGAGTTGCTGCGGATGATCGTCATGGCGTCAGTCGTTCCTCTTCGAAGGGAAAACGGGGGTGTAGAAGTCGCGGGCCCAGTCGTAGGCGACCGATTCGCCGGGCGACCGCCACTTTGTGAGGTCGTCTGCCAGCCGCGCCCAGGACGGGGGTGTCACGTCGCAGGCGCGTGCGCGCTCGATCGCGTGCTGCAGGTGCCGTAGGGGGAGCTCGTGCGAAGCCACCAACCGGTCGAGGAGCCGGACGGCCCCGGGGTCCTTGGGGCCCCGTCCGCCCGGACCGCCGATACGGCGGAGCGCACGGCCCATCGACCCTGAGCCGGGAAGCGCTCTGCTCCGGCCGGCGTGGAAGCGAGCGAAGAGAAACGCCACCTTTTCGTAGGCGAGTCGGTGTTCCTCCTCCGGAGAGAAGTTCGCGGCGACCAGCCTCGGCTCGGTAAGGGCTTCGGGTCGCCTCAAGTCGGCGAGTGCACCGGTGTTGTGCGTCCACACCAGGCGGCACAGGTAGCGGCTGAGCAGCTCGGACCGGGGGCGCTCATGAGTGGCCGTGTCTTTGGCCGCCATAGCCAGATCGTCACCAACCTCCGCGATGAGGGCCTGCAGTTCCGGTGGCAGCTGTGGAGCAGTCATCGGGGCTCCCCTTGAGGTAGGCGGGGCACTTCTCGGCGTTCAGCATCTGTTTGAGCCGCGTCTCGGCCTGGAACCGGGCCCTCAGCCCGCGCTCGCCGGGCGGCAGCGAGGCCAGGCGGGACCGTAGGGCGTTCCGCGTGGTCGTCCGGATCTCCCGTCCGAACGCTTCCAACGGTCCGGCGTCGGGTCGTTGGTTCGCGTTCACCGAGTCGAGCAGCGCGTGGAAGGGGGCGGCGGCCCCGGCCCACATCTCCCGCGATCCGTTGAACCGGGCAGTCTGCGGCTTTCGGTCCGCCGATTTGGCATTCGGGTACGCCGCCTCACGGGCAGTCGCCGCCGCCGACCACAGTGCCTTCGCCGCGTACTCGCACATCGCCGATCCTTCGTCGGCCGCCCACTTCAGGTCGACCTGCAAACCCGACGTGTACGGGAATGAGTCAGACACCCACGTGACGGCAGCTGACTTGCGGGCGACGAGTCCCACTGCCCACAGGTTCACCGTCCTGTCGGGCAGGTCGGCGAGGCGGTCGTACAGGTCCGCGCCCTTGAACCGGTCCGCGGCCGCTGCGTACAGCGCGTGAGCCTCTTGCCAGACGGCCCGGTCGGCACTCGGGCGGAGCGGCCCTTCGTAGTTCCCGGACCGCGTCAGCACGGCGTCCTGCAGGTATGCAGGGGGCAACGGGGCGAGCAACTCGCCGGCGGCCATCAGTACCCGGTCGACCATCAACCGTCCGTCGACGAGTACAGGGCGCAACAGGATCGACCGTCCGAGGAAGGAGTGCAAGTCCGCCCGGCCGTCGGGGAGGCGCGGCTCCTTCCCGGAACGGAAGGTGCGCCGACGGCGCCGCCCGTCCGTCCAGGAGTAGTTGAAGGTCGGCTGCCGGTCCCTACCGGGGACGAGATTCAGCCGCAGTGTGTCGCCGAGCGTCGGCCCCATCGCGATCACCCGAATACGAGACCCCAGCCGCCCGACGGCCTGATAGGTCAACTGCGGCCCCAGCCAGTCAGCTTTGGCCATCGCCCTGCCGCCGAGACCGTAGGCATGCTGGGCGAGCATCGCCCTGAGCGCGACGTCCGGTCGCATCGGTTCGGGGTCGTGCAGATGGGACTTGTCGAAGAACTGGTGGTAGTCGCCTGCGCGTTCGATGACGACCTGTGCATGCCCCACCCCGTGCCCGTCGAGGAAGGGTGCGAGCTCCGCGTTCTGTCCCAGCGGCTGCTCCGGGTGGAAGAGGTCCCATCGGTCGTCCGGCTCACCAGCCAGCCAGTCGGCTGCCGGGCTCAGCGACTCCTGGCCCTCGACCCAGCGGCGCCACTCCTCGTGCGAGGTGGGGACGTGATCCGACGAGTAGAGGATCGCCATCAGGTACTCGAATACGGCGACATCTTCCCCCGCGGTCGAGCCCGAGAGCGCGAGGACCTGGTCTGCGTTGCGCAGGAGATCCACCAGGCTCATCAGTCGGACGACGGCCCTGCCGGAGACTTCGTCCACTGTCAGTGCCGGCTGGCACGCTTGCGTGCGTGGGTCCCACCGCCATGCCGGATTCGAGGCGTTGCCTAAAACTCGGTATATCGTTGTAGGTCGACTGGTTCGCATGTGCTGAACGCTAGCAGTGGCGGGGTGATCGGATGAGCTATTCCCGGAAAATCGGTCTTGGGTGTTTACTCATCTGGGGCAAGACGGACCAGCGCGGGGTCAGTGGCCGCCGTGGTGAGGGGAGTTGGAGTCCACTGCTCGCCCACATGCTCGATGTGGGAGCTGTCACAGGTGAGTTGTGGGACAACTACCTTGCCCAGCCGGTACGGGAACGTCTCGTCGAGGCTCTTGGCGCCGGAGATGAGGTGGTGGCGCGGAGGAACGCCATGTTCTACGCCGCCTTGCACGACCTGGGCAAGGCGTCCGGCGGCTTCCTTCACCAGTTCGGCAAAGGGCGCTGGGTCCGCTCACAGATGCGACAGGCTGGAAGGACGTGGCGCGCACAGGCGCGTTCGGCAGGGTTGCCTCTGCCGGAGGAATCGGGATTCGCTCCCTGGGCCAGGCACGAGCACGTCACAGCCCATCACCTGCCGCGCCTGCTCGGCTGTACCTGCCGACACTGCGGAGGCAAGGGTGAGGCGCGCCGCGGCCGCGGTCTCCACCGCATGGCGCTGCTATTGGGTGGCCACCACGGCCACATTCCCCACCTCGAAACCGTTCACCGGGCAGCCCGTGCGGCCCGGCCGGACGACTGGGACCCGTACTACCGGCACATGATCGAGACCCTCGCCCACCTGTTCGGGGTCGAAATGGAACGCCTGCCCGAACGCACCACCCTCGAACGCCCTGTGACGCTCCCGCTGTTCGCGGGGCTGGTCGTGATGGCCGACTGGATCGCCTCCGACGAGACCATTTTCCACTACCGGCCTCCCGCCGAGACCGTCGAGCAGTGGTGGAACGCTTCGCAACGGCAGGCGGAAGCCGCTCTTCGCAAGCTGCGCCTGCATTCCTGGGTGCCCGGGCCCTCGGAGTGGGCAGAACTCTTCCCTGAGGCACCCCGCCCCCGCCCGTTCCAGGCCGCTGCCATGAGGGCCGCGCCCATCGACGGCCCCGCGCTGGTCATCGTCGAAGGCACCACCGGAGCGGGGAAGACAAGCCTCGCCCTCTGGTACGCCCACCATCTCGCTCGCGTCAACGGCTACCACGGGCTGTACGCGGCGATGCCCACCCGAGCAGGGACCGACCAGGCCGCCGCCGAGTACATCTCCTTCCTCACCCGAGCCTTCGGCACCCCTACGGACGCCAACTTGGCGATCGTCCACAGCACGGCAGAAGCCTCCCCGGCCGTCCACCGGCTGCTCGATGCTGGGAAGCGGAGGTCTGGCCATGAATGTGCGGCCGATAGCCTGCCGTTCATTGAGGACACCCTGGCCTCCGCAGGCGATCCGGAGCTGCCCGGTCGGCCCGTCCTCGACCCGTGGTACCTCCGTAGGTGTCTTGGCGTGATCTCCACGTTCGGCATCGGCACCGCAGATCAGGTCATCTTGGCAGCCCAGGCGTCACAACACTGGTTCCTCCGGCTCTTCGGCCTCGCCAACAAAACGGTGATCATCGACGAGGCCCATGCATACGAGCTGTTCCAGGAACGGCTGCTGGAAGCCGTTGTCAGCTGGCTCGCGGATGCCGGAGCCTCGGTGGTTGTGCTCTCGGCCACCCTTCCGAGCGACACCCGGCAGGCTGTCGCAGACGCCTGGTGCCGCGGCCATCGTATCCAGCCGCGTCCACTCCGGGCCGAGGGTCCCGTCACCCTGATCGACCGAGGGGGCCGGGTCACTGGCGTACGACCGGACGAGGCACCCGCTCCGCAGCACACCCGCCTGGACCTCGTCTGTGACCCCGGCACGGCAGCGCTGGCCGACCTCATCCTCCGCGAGGCCGCCGACGGAGGGTGCACCGCAGTAATCCGCAATCGGGTCGACTCTGCCCACGATCTCTACTCCGAGGTATACGAGCAGGCCAGGAAACGCGGTTGGCGGCCCGAAGAAGTGGTCCTCTTGCACGGGAAGTTGCTGCCACGCGACCGTCTCTCCCTGGAGACGCGGCTGCGGGAGGTCCTGGGGCCAGGGGAAGACCGTACCCAGCGCAACCCCGCCCGGCCGCAGCGCATCCTCGTCATCGCCACACAGGTATTGGAACAGTCCCTGGACCTGGACTTCGACCGCCTTTACACCGACCTGGCCCCCGTCGACCTGCTCATCCAACGCCGGGGGCGTCTGCACCGCCACGCTCCCAACCAGGCTGGTCGGCCGGCCCCCTTGCGCGAGGCGCGCATGACCGTCCTCCACCTGCCCGCCCCGGATGGCCTTCCCCTTGTAAGCCCTCCCACCGAGTACAGCCCGGGCAACTTGGATGCGCACGTGTACGCCCCCTATGCGCTGACGATGTCCTGGTACCTCCTCAACGACCTCGTCACCGCCCCGTCCACCTGCGTGTCCTGTGCCGGTGAGCGGAATCCGGAACTACAGCAGGGGGCCGCCTGCTTCGACGCCACGCGGGACGGCGCCTCTCTGATCGAGAGGGCCTACAGCCCGGCGCCCTTCCCTCGGACGCCTATCGGATCCTTGCTCAGAGCAACCTGGGAACAGTGGCTCGATGATCTCAGCGACCATGACAACACCGCCCACGCCCGCGCCCTGTACCCCTACGGCCTCGACGGAGAGCCGACGGGAGTCGAAGCCCTGAAGAGCGGCGAGGCGCATGGCAAGGGCGACCGCAGCACCGGCTCACTATCCGCACGGTCGCGTATGAGGGAACCCGGCACGGCGGTGGTTGTCCTTTTCCGCCAGAACCCCGGTGGCAGGGAACCGTTCTACAGCTATGACCCGGCTGGTGAACTGGCCGCCGATCTCGGCGACCACAGTGCTCAGCACGACCAGGAGGCCCTTGACGCTCACCGGGCTCAGCAGCGCGAGTTGCTTCTCAACACCATTGAAATTCCGATCAGTTGGATCGCGTACCTCTCGCCGGTCTCCGAGTGGCCGCCCTTCTCCGACAGGCCGCCTCTACGGAACAGGGCTGTGATCGTTCTCGATCCCCGAGGTCGATGTCTTAGCGGGCCGGGAGGGCCTATCGCCTACACCCCCACACGGGGCCTGCACCTAGTGCGGCGCTAGCGATACGCTGCCCGTCCCTGTTCCACTCAACCGCAGGGATGTGCCGGACATACCGAGATTCCCGGCTCTTTTCCCCGCGCCAGCGGGGCTTTCGGATCGGAGCCGACTGAGCGGCGGCCGTGCGGGTCGCCCCCCACGCCTCAGTGGCTCCGCGGACCCGTCCAGGCTTTATCCCCGAGAGCGCGCCATATCGCTCCTCCTCCTCGCTGCTTCGATAGCGGTCAGGCTGGTCGAGGGAGACAAGCGGGGCCGTTGGAACAAGTGGTACAGGGCGCGAGGAGGCCGTACGGAAAGGCGAGGAGGAACTCCTCGTAGAGCTGACCGGTTGGCGTCTGGCTGATCTGCGACGTGCCAGTGGGCTGCCCCAGCTCTCCCTGGGTAGCGGAGAGTGCGCTGACGGCGCAGGGGAGCAGGTGAGGGCTTCCCGACTGGGAGCCAGTGGTGTGAGAGGCTGACTTTCATGAACCGGTTGGCTGGTGTGACCTCGCCGTATCTGCTTCAGCACGCCGACAATCCGGTCGACTGGTGGCCCTGGACACCGGAGGCGTTCGAGGAGGCGCGGCGGCGGGACGTCCCCGTCTTTCTCTCCGTCGGCTACTCCGCCTGCCACTGGTGCCACGTCATGGCGCACGAATCCTTTGAGGACCCCGATACCGCCGAGTACCTCAACGCCCACTTCGTCGCGGTGAAGGTGGACCGGGAGGAGCGGCCGGATGTGGACGCGGTGTACATGGAGGCGGTGCAGGCGGCGACCGGGCAGGGCGGGTGGCCGATGACCGTGTTCCTCACGCCGGATGCCGAGCCGTTCTACTTCGGGACGTACTTCCCACCCGCGCCCCGGCACGGGATGCCGTCGTTCCGGCAGGTGCTGGGCGGGGTGCGGCACGCGTGGGAGGAGCGGCGGGACGAGGTCGCGGAGGTGGCCGGGAAGATCGTGCGGGATCTCGCGCAGCGGGAGATCCAGCAGCGGGCGGACGGGCTGCCGGGGGAGCCGGAGCTGGCGCAGGCGCTGCTCGGGCTGACGCGGGAGTACGACGCGCAGCGCGGCGGATTCGGCGGGGCGCCGAAGTTCCCGCCCTCGATGGTGCTGGAGTTCCTGCTGCGCCACCACGCCCGCACCGGCGCCGAGGGCGCGTTGCAGATGGCCGTGGACACCTGTGAGCGGATGGCCCGCGGCGGTATTTACGACCAGCTCGGCGGCGGCTTCGCCCGGTACTCCGTGGACCGCGACTGGATCGTCCCGCACTTCGAGAAGATGCTGTATGACAACGCCCTGCTCTGCCGGGTGTACGCGCACCTGTGGCGGGCCACCGGCTCCGGCCTCGCCCGCCGGGTCGCCCTGGAGACCGCCGACTTCCTGGTCCGTGAACTCCGCACCGCCGAGGGCGGGTTCGCGTCCGCCCTCGACGCCGACAGCAGGCCCCACGACGCGCCGGACGACGCGCCGCACGTCGAAGGCGCCTACTACGTCTGGACGCCCGCCCAGCTCCACGAGCTTCTCGGTGAGGAGGACGGCGATCTCGCCGCCCGCTTCTTCGGCGTCACCGAGGAGGGCACCTTCGAGGAGGGCCAGTCCGTCCTCCAACTCCCGCAGGAGGAGGGTGTGTTCGACGCGGAGCGGATCGCCTCCGTGAAGGAGCGGATGTTCGCCGCCCGCGCCGAGCGGCCCGCGCCCGGCCGGGACGACAAGGTGGTGGCCGCCTGGAACGGCCTGGCCGTCGCCGCGCTCGCGGAGACCGGCGCCTACTTCGGTCGCCCCGACCTGATCGAGGCCGCGACCGCCGCCGCCGACCTGCTGGTCCGGGTCCACCTGGACGAACACGCCCGCCTCGCCCGCACCAGCCGGGACGGCCGCCGGGGCGCCAACTCCGGTGTGCTGGAGGACTACGCGGACGTGGCCGAGGGCTTCCTCGCGCTCGCCTCCGTCACCGGCGAGGGCGTCTGGCTGGAGTTCGCCGGACTCCTCCTCGACCATGTCCTGGCCCGCTTCACCGACCCGGAGACCGGCGCGCTCTACGACACCGCCTCCGACGCCGAACAGCTCATCCGCCGCCCGCAGGACCCCACCGACAACGCCACCCCGTCCGGCTGGAGCGCGGCGGCGGCGGCCCTGCTCGGGTACGCGGCGCACACCGGCTCCGCACCCCACCGCACCGCCGCCGAGCGGGCGTTGGGCGTGGTCAAGGCGCTCGGGCCGCGCGTGCCGAGGTTCACCGGCTGGGGCCTCGCGGCGGCCGAGGCGCTGCTCGACGGACCCCGTGAGGTGGCCGTCGTAGGGCCGTCGCTGACCGAGGAGCGGACCGCCGCGCTGCACCGGACCGCGCTGCTGGGCACCGCGCCCGGCGCGGTCGTGGCGGCCGGGGTCGCGGACGGTGACGAGTTCCCGCTGCTCGCGCACCGCCCGCTGGTGGACGGCGCCCCGGCCGCGTACGTCTGCCGTGATTTCGTCTGTGAGGCGCCCACCACGGAAACGGAACGGCTCGCGGCGGCCCTGAACGACCACTGACCGGCGCCGACGTGCGGTGAGCGGGACAACCGAACTGTCCGGATAGGGGAAGGTGTTCGGTTAGATCCCGCTACCCGCACGTCGTTCTGAAACATGGTTTTTATCGGAACATCTCCCTCCCTTCACAGTTCCCTCCTAGTCTCTGCACAGCGTCACGCGCCGGTGACTCACCGTCGCGTGCACTGGGGGTAATGGGATCTGGGGGGATCTTCTTGCTGACGTCCGTCTTCATCGCCGCCGTCTCGCTGGCCCTGTTCTGGATGGCGGCTTTCACCCTGTGGTGGCAGATGCACGCCTGGCGCACGCCGGAGGTGCTCGCGTCCACCCGGTTCGGCAGACCCGACGGGGGCGAGCACCTGTCGTTCTCGCTGCTGCTGCCCGCGCGGCACGAGCAGGCCGTGCTCGACCACACCGTCCGGCGGCTGCTGGAGTCCACGCACACCGACTTCGAGATCGTCGTCATCGTCGGGCACGACGACCCGGACACCACGGTCGTGGCCGAGCGAGCCGCCGCCCGCGACCCGCGGGTGCGGGTGGTCGTGGACACCCACGAGAAGAAGAACAAGCCGAAGGCCATGAACACGGCGCTGCCGCACTGCCGGGGCGACGTCGTCGGGGTCTTCGACGCCGAGGACCAGGTGCATCCCGAACTGCTCGCCCACGTGGACCACGCGTTCCGCACCACCGACGCCGACGTGGTGCAGGGCGGTGTGCAGCTCATCAACTTCCACTCCAGCTGGTACAGCCTGCGCAACTGCCTGGAGTACTTCTTCTGGTTCCGCTCCCGGCTGCACCTGCACGCGCAGAAGGGGTTCATCCCGCTCGGCGGCAACACCGTGTTCGTACGGACCGCCGTGCTGCGGGACGCCGGTGGCTGGGACCCGGACTGCCTCGCCGAGGACTGCGACCTCGGCGTCCGCCTCTCCAGCGTGGGCAGGAAGGTCGTCGTCGCCTACGACTCCGACATGGTCACCCGCGAGGAGACCCCCGGCACGCTGATGTCGCTGCTCAAGCAGCGCACCCGCTGGAACCAGGGCTTCCTCCAGGTGTACCGGAAGAAGGACTGGAAGCAACTGCCGTCCCTGCGGCAGCGGTTGCTGGCCCGCTACACCCTGATGACCCCGTTCCTCCAGGCGTTCTCCGGAGTGGTCATCCCGCTGAACGCGGCCGTCGCGCTCTTCCTCGACGTGCCCGTCGGCGTCGCCTTCCTGACCTTCCTGCCGCTGGTCACCGCCGCCGTCACCTTCGTCTTCGAGGTGGTCGGCCTGCACGACTTCGGCCGCCAGTACGGCCTGCGGGTGAGCTTCGCGCACTACGCGAAGCTCATCGTGGGCGGCCCCTTGTACCAGGTCCTCCTCGCGGGCGCGGCGATCCGCGCCGTCTGGCGCGAGCAGCGGGGCCGCAACGACTGGGAACTGACCCGTCACGTCGGCGCGCACCTCGCCGAGCCGATCCGAGAGGACCTTCCCGCGTGACCTCCACGCTTCCCGCGGCGACCGCCACCGAGGTCGTCGCGCCGGGCAGGGCTGTGCCCGAACCGCCCGCACCGCCCGCCCCGCGCCGTACCGTCCCACCGCTCCGGCTCCGGCTCCGGCTCCGCTCCTCCCGCCCCGACCTGCTGCTCTGCGGGGCGCTGCTGCTGGCGGTCCTCGTCGTCCAGGGCTGGAACATCGCCGCCTACCCGGCCCTCAGCGACGACGAGGGCACCTACCTCGCCCAGGCCTGGGCCGTCCAGGAGGGCCGGGGCCTGGCCCACTACACGTACTGGTACGACCACCCGCCGCTCGGCTGGATTCAGATCGCGCTGCTCACCCGGGTGCCGTCCTGGCTGAGCCCCGGCGCCATGACCGTCGGCGCCATGCGCTCCGCGATGCTCGTGGTCAGCGGGGCCGGCGCGGTCCTCGTGTACGTCCTCGGGCGCCGTCTGTCGCTGCCCCGCTGGGCGGCCGGGCTGGGCATGGCCCTGTTCGGGCTGTCGCCGCTGGCCGTGGTGCTCCAGCGGGAGATCTTCCTCGACAACATCGCGGTGATGTGGCTGCTGCTGGCGTTCTGTCTCGCCGCCTCGCCCAGCCGTCACCTGTGGCACCACTTCGGCGCCGGACTCGCCGCCGCCGCGGGCGTCCTCACCAAGGAGACGATGCTCGTCGTCCTGCCCGCCCTGTTCGTCACCATGTGGCGGCACAGCCACCACGACACCCGCAAGTTCGCCCTCACCGGAGCCGTCACCGCCTGCGCGCTGATCGGCTTCTCCTACCCGCTGTTCGCCCTGCTCAAGGGCGAGTTGCTGCCCGGCAGCGGCCATGTCTCGCTGTGGGACGGCATCACCTACCAGATGTCCCGCCCCGGCTCCGGGTTCCTGCTGGCCCCCTCCTCCGGCTCCTACGGCGTCCTGCACTCCTGGCTCTACTACGACCGGGTGCTCCCGCTCGGCGGGCTCGCCGGGGCGCTGCTGCTCCTGGTCACCCGGCGCCGGTCGGTCACCGCCCGCGCGCTCACCGGTCCCGCCCTGGTCGTCGCCGTCCTCACCGCCGTCGCGCTGCGCCCGGGCGGCTATCTGCCCGCCATGTACGTCATCGGCGCGCTGCCCTTCCTCGCCCTGGTGCTGGCCGGGGGCGCCGCCTCCGTCACCCACGCCGTGCTCCGGCGCGGACGGCGGCCGGGGGAGCGACGCCTGCTCACCGGCGGCCGGTTCGCCCTCGCCGCCGTCCTCGCGCTCGCCGCCGGGGCGTACGTCGTACCCCGCTGGTACGACGGCGACCGCACCGCGCTCACCACGGACGCCAACAAGCCGTACCGGCAGGCCGCCGCCTGGCTCGGCACCGAGGTCGAACACCCGGAGAGGAAGCGGGTGCTGGTGGACGACGCGCTGTGGCTCGACCTCGTGCACGCCGGATACCGGCCGGGGCTCGGCGCGATCTGGTTCTACAAGGCCGACCTGGACCCGGCCGTCACGAAGACCATGCCGCGCGGCTGGCGGGACGTGGACTACGTCGTCGCCTCGCCCACCGTACGGCGTGACGCCCGCGACCTGCCGAACGTCCGCGCGGCCATCCGGCACTCCCGGCCCGTCGCCGTGTTCGGCACCGGCGAGGACCGCGTGGAGATCCGCCGGGTCCGACCGGCCACCGACCGGCAGGCCCCTGTGGGAGGGACCCGATGAGCAGCCACGAGTACACCGTCCCGGTCCCCGGCGTCGAGGCCGCCGAGGTTCCCGAGCCGGGCGCCGTCACCATCGTCGTCCCCACCTTCAACGAGTCAGCGAACGTGGGGCAGTTGCTGCACCGGATCACCGAATCGGTGCCGTCCCGGCTGCCGTTGGAGGTCGTCTTCGTGGACGACTCCACCGACGACACCCCCGAGGTGATCCGACGGGCCGCGCGGGACTGCCCGTTCCCGGTGACCGTGCTGCACCGCGCGGAACCGGTCGGCGGGCTCGGCGGCGCGGTCGTCGAGGGGCTGAAGGCCGCCACCTCGGAATGGGTCGTCGTCATGGACGGCGACTGCCAGCACCCGCCCTCGCTGGTGCCCGAACTCGTCGCCACCGGCGAGCGGTCCGGCGCCGCGCTGGTCGTCGCCTCCCGCTACCTCAAGGGCGGCAGCCGCGCCGGGCTCGCCGGGAACTACCGGGTCGCCGTCTCGCGGGCGGCGACCTGGCTCACCAAGTCCCTCTTCCCGCGCCGGTTGCGCGGCATCAGCGACCCGATGAGCGGCTTCTTCGCCGTCCGGCGCGGCGCGATCACCGCCGAGGTGCT
Source organism: Streptomyces corallincola (assembly GCF_019104725.1). Taxonomy (GTDB): domain Bacteria; phylum Actinomycetota; class Actinomycetes; order Streptomycetales; family Streptomycetaceae; genus Streptomyces; species Streptomyces corallincola. The sequence continues at coordinate 39,403 of NZ_JAHRXF010000031.1, forward strand.
CCAGCCCCTCGGCTACAAGATCCTGCTGGAACTCGCCGTGCGCTCCCGGCCCCGGCAGGTCGCCGAGGTGCCGTTCGTCTTCCAGGACCGGTTCGCCGGGGAGTCCAAGTCCACGGCCGCCGAGGGCCTGCGCTTCCTGCGCCACCTGGCCGGGCTGCGCGCCGCCTCACCGGCCGCCCGCGTGATCGGGTTCGGGCTGATCGGCGCGAGCGGCTTCGTGCCCAACCTCGGCGCGCTCTGGGCGCTCACCGCGCTCGGGACGCACTATGTGCCCGCCGAGATCATCGCCAACCAGTTCGGGGTCGCCTGGAACTTCCTGCTCATCGAGCATCTGCTGTTCCGCGACCGGCGCGCGCACCGCCGCTGGTGGGACCGGCTCGGCCGGTTCGCGCTGCTCGCCAACGCCGATCTGGTCCTGCGCATCCCGCTGATCGCGCTGCTCGTCGGCCGGTTCGGGATGAGTGCCGTCACCGCCACCGCGCTCGCGCTGGTGGTGACGTTCGTCCTGCGCTTCGTCGGGACCGAAGCGCTGGTCTATCTCCCGCGACGGGGCGGGAACCGTACGACCGCGAGGAGAGCCGTGTGAACATCCGCCGCAGACGGACCGCGCTGGTCGGGGTGGGGGCCCTGACCGCCGGTCTGCTCCTGACCGCGCCACCGGCGGCCGAGGCCGCCAACCTGATCAAGAATCCGGGCTTCGAGACGGCGGGGACGGACGGGATGCCGTCCTGCTGGGAGAAGTCCGGCTGGGGGGACAACGACTTCACGTTCCAGACCGTCGCCGACGCGCACAGCGGCGGCAAGGCCATGAAGGTCACGCTCACCCGCCGGGTGGACGGCGACCGCAAGGCCCTGATCACCGAGTCCGCCGCCTGCGCGCCGCCGGTGAGCGCGGGCCGGCAGTACGACCTGTCGCTCTGGTACAAGAGCACCACCCCGGACACCAGTGTCACGCTGTTCCGGCACGACACGACCGCCGGCTGGCAGTACTGGACCGACCTCAAGACCCTCGACATGGCCTCCGCGTGGACCAGGGCCACCGTCCGCACCCCCGAGGTCCCGGCCGGGACCGACCTGATCACCTGGGGTGTCTCGGTGTACGGCACCGGGTCCGCGACCACCGACGACTACACGATGGACCAGGTCCCCGCCGTCACCCCGCCCGCCCCGTGCACCGGCACCACCACCCAATGCGCGGACGGCAGTTGGGCGGTGCTGCCCACGCGGAACCCGGTGCGCTCCATGCACTCGGTCGTGCTGAACAACGGCAAGGTGCTGCTCATCGCGGGCTCCGGCAACAGCGAGGAGAACTTCGCGGCGGGCAGCTTCACCAGCGCCGTCTACGACCCGGCCAGGGGCACCTACAAGGTGGTCCCCACACCGAAGGACATGTTCTGCGCCGGGCACGTCCAGCTCCAGGACGGCCGCGTGCTGGTGATCAGCGGCAACAAGGCGTACCCGGTCGCGGGCGGGCACGGCTACGAGGGGTTCAGGGACTCGTACGTCTTCGACCCGAGGACCGAGACCTATGCCAGGACCAACGACCTCAACGACGGGCACTGGTACCCGTCCGCGACCGAACTCGGCAACGGTGACGTCATCTCCTTCGGCGGGCTCCGCGAGGACTCCACCGGCTCGGTGACCACCGAGTACTGGTCGGACGCGCAGAAGAAGTGGCTCGGGCTCGGCCAGGTCAACCAGACGTGGTCGTACTGGGGGCTGTACCCGTCGATGGTGCTGATGCAGGACGGCCGCCTCTTCTACACGGGCAGCCATGTCTTCGGCAACAACATCCCCGGCTCCGGCGCCGCGATCTACGACTACGGCGCCAACACCATCACCCAGGTCCCGGGACTCCAGAGGAAGGACGAGCGCGACCAGTCGGCCAGCGTGCTGCTGCCCCCGGCGCAGGACCAGCGCGTCCTCACCCTCGGCGGCGGCAACATCGACTCCAACCCGGACGCCAACCGGCTCACCGACGTCATCGACCTGAAGCAGGCCAACCCGTCCTACGTCGCCGGACCGCCGCTCCCGCAGGGCACCGTGGACCTCGCCAACGGGAAGACCGCCCAGACCGGCGACCAGGGCAAGATGTACGTCTCCGCCGTGCTGCTGCCCGACGGCAAGGTCCTGGAGACCGGCGGCGCCCTGCACAACCGGGCCGACCCGGTGTACGAGTCGTCGCTCTACGACCCCGCCGGGAACACCTTCGACCCCGTCGCCGCCGACCCGCAGTCACGGGGCTACCACTCCTCCGCGTTCCTGCTGCCCGACGGCCGCGTCATGGCCACCGGTGACAATCCGGGCAACGGCACCTGGAACCACAACGTCTCCGTCTACACCCCGCCCTACCTCTACAAGGGCACCCGGCCCGCCATCACCTCGGTGATCAACCAGGAGTGGAAGTACGGCGACACCCAGCGCATCACCGTGGACCGGCCCATCGCCAAGGCCGAGCTGATCCGCCCGGCCGCCGTCACCCACTCCTCCGACCCCAACCAGCGGTTCGTGGACCTCCCGCTCTCCGTCAGCGGAAACAACGTCGATCTCAACGTCACCAGCAACCCCGACCTGGCCCCGCCCGGCTGGTACATGCTGTTCGCGGTCGATGCCAACGGGGTTCCCTCGGTGGCCACGTGGGTCCACCTGACCGGCCCGGCCGCCCTCGCCGGGAGTGCCCCCTCGGCCCACGTCCACGCCTTCGCGGACGAGCCCCGGGGCAAGGTCACCGGGCCCGGAAAGCGGCGCGCCTCCCAGCCCGTCGGCCAGGTCCTCTCCGGCTGCGACCGCCACTACGGCTCCGCCAACGTCTGCGTCCCCACGGTGTTCCCGCCCCGGGTCGGGCGGACACCGGCGGCCCGCTGCGCCTGGCTGGCGAAGAACCACTACGGCCCCCTGCGGCTCAACGGGTCCGACGACCCGCTGGGCCTGGACGCGAACAGGAACGGGGTGGCCTGCGACAAGGAGGACGTGAGGCGCCGTTAGCCACTGGCGTGCGCCGGGCCGCGGACGGTACGCCGTCGCGGTCCGGCGGACGGGCCCCGGCTCAGGGGGTCCCGTCGGCCCCGAGCGGTTCGACCACGTCCAGCGCGCGGTCCAGCAGATCGCGCAGTTCGCCCCGGCAGCCGTGGTCCGCCCAGTACAGGGACGCCTCAAGGAGGGCGCCGACCAGGGCGGTGGAGCGTATCCGCGCCTCCAGGGAGCCGGGGTCCAGGCCGGTGCGTTCGGCGAGGGCGGTGCGCAGCGGCCGTGCGGTGTCGGCGGCGCTCCGGGTGAGACGGTCGCGTACCACCGGGACCTCGGCGGCGAGCCTGGCCCGCAGCCGTACCGCCTCGGGGTCGCACTCCTCGGAGCGGGCGACGGCCTGGCGCAGGGCGTGCCGCAGGGCCAGCGGCCAGGGTTCGGCGGCGGGCCGGGTGCGCAGCGCGTCCAGGACGAGGGTGCCGTCCTCCTCGGGCAGGACGATGTCCTCCCTGGCCGGGAAGTAGCGCAGCACGGTGGAGGGGGACACCTCGGCGCGCCCGGCGATCCGCTCGACGGTGGCCGCGTCCCAGCCGTCCTCCTCGATCAGCGCGCGGGTGGCGGCGCGGATCGAGGCACGGGTCCGGAGCTTCTTGCGTTCGCGCAGGCCGGGCGGGGACGGTTCGGTGGGGGGAGGGGTGGGTGCGGCCGTCATGCGCTCATTGTCGGGCACGGCCGCACGCCGCTCACCCGTGCTGGTAGGCCACCAGCGAGATGCCCACGTAGTGCACGACGAACGCGGCCAGCGTGAAGGAGTGGAAGACCTCGTGGAAGCCGAACCAGCGCGGTGAGGGGTTGGGCCGCTTGATGCCGTAGACCACGCCCCCGGCGCTGTAGAGCAGGCCGCCGACGACGACCAGGACCAGGACGGCGATGCCGCCGGTGCGCAGGAAGTCGGGCAGGAAGAAGACGGCCGCCCAGCCCATCGCGATGTAGCAGGGGGTGTACAGCCAGCGCGGGGCGCCGACCCAGAACACCCGGAAGACGATGCCCGCCGCCGCTGCCGCCCAGACGCTCCACAGCAGCCAGCGGCCGGTGCTGTCGGGCAGGAGCAGCAGGGTGAGCGGGGTGTAGGTGCCCGCGATGATCAGGAAGATGTTGGCGTGGTCGAGGCGGCGCAGCAGGCCGCCCATCCGGGGGCCCCAGTCGCCCCGGTGGTACAGCGCGCTCACCCCGAACAGCAGGCACGCGGTGAGGACGTAGATGCCGCACGCGACCCGGCCGCGGGTGGAGTCGGCGAGCGCGGTGAGGACGAGGCCGGAGATCAGTACGGCGGGGAACATGCCGAGGTGCAGCCAGCCGCGCAGCCGGGGCTTGACGGGGTGCGGCAGCGAGAGCGCGCGTGGACCGCGGCCGGTGGCCGGCGTGTCCAAGGGCGCGTCGGGGACGGGCACAGTCATGCCCGGCATCGTACCTACGCCTCCGTAAGTCAGATGTGAGCGCACGCTCAGGCGCGCTCCGTACCGGTGGCACATGTGCCCCATACGCACCACGGAGGCAAAGAATCCTCCTGTCGGAGCCCATGCGGACGCAAAGAACCCCGTAGATCGTGGGATAGCTCACTTCGCTCACTTGTGAGGCCCCCTGGACAGATGGGCGCGGAGCTTGGACGATCAAATGAGTGCGGTCGGCACCGGATGAGCGGCTACGAAGCGTCCGGGCCGCGGCCCCCACGGGGCGACAAGAGAAGAAAACCCTCGAAGACTCTCTGCATTAGGAGCAATCGTGGCGCGCGACTTCGCGGCTCCCACCGTCCTCCCCACCAAGCACCAGGAACTGATCTCGTGGGTCAACGAGATCGCCGAACTGACCCAGCCGGACAGCGTGGTCTGGTGCGACGGCTCCGAGGCCGAGTACGAGCGCCTGTGCGGGGAGCTCGTCACGAAGGGCACCTTCACGAAGCTGGACCCGGTGAAGCGCCCGCACTCCTACTACGCCGCCTCCGACCCCACGGACGTGGCGCGCGTCGAGGACCGTACGTTCATCTGCTCCGAGCGCGAGGCGGACGCCGGACCCACCAACCACTGGAAGGCGCCCGCCGAGATGCGGGAGACCTTCGAGGGCACCGGCGGCGAGGGCGGCCTGTTCCGGGGCTCGATGCGCGGCCGGACCCTGTACGTCGTCCCGTTCTGCATGGGCCCGCTCGGCTCCCCGCTCTCCGCGCCCGGCGTCGAGCTCACCGACTCCGCCTATGTCGCGGTCTCCATGCGCACGATGACCCGCATGGGCCAGGCCGTCCTGGACGAGCTGGGCGAGGACGGCTTCTTCGTGAAGGCCGTGCACACCCTCGGCGCCCCGCTGGAGCCCGGCCAGGCGGACGTGCCGTGGCCGTGCAACTCCGTGAAGTACATCTCGCACTTCCCGGAGTCCCGCGAGATCTGGTCGTACGGCTCCGGCTACGGCGGCAACGCGCTGCTCGGCAAGAAGTGCTACGCGCTGCGCATCGCCTCGGTGATGGCGCGGGACGAGGGCTGGCTGGCCGAGCACATGCTGATCCTCAAGCTGACCCCGCCGCACGGCGAGCCGAAGTACGTCGCCGCCGCCTTCCCGAGCGCCTGCGGCAAGACCAACCTGGCCATGCTGGAGCCGACCGTCTCCGGCTGGAGCGTGGAGACGGTCGGTGACGACATCGCCTGGATGCGCTTCGGCGAGGACGGCCGCCTGTACGCCATCAACCCCGAGGCCGGGTTCTTCGGCGTCGCCCCCGGCACCGGCGAGCACACCAACGCCAACGCGATGAAGACGCTGTGGGGCAACGCGGTCTTCACCAACGTGGCGCTCACCGACGACGGCGACGTGTGGTGGGAGGGCATGACCGAGGAGCCGCCCGCGCACCTCACCGACTGGAAGGGCCAGGACTGGACGCCCGCGTCCCCCACCCCGGCCGCGCACCCCAACGCCCGCTTCACCGTGCCCGCCGCGCAGTGCCCGATCGTCGCGCCCGAGTGGGAGGACCCCCGGGGCGTGCCGATCTCCGCGATCCTCTTCGGCGGCCGCCGGGCCAGCGCGGTGCCGCTGGTCACGGAGTCCTTCGACTGGAACCACGGCGTCTTCCTCGGCGCCAACGTGGCCAGCGAGAAGACCGCCGCCGCCGAGGGCAGGGTCGGTGAGCTGCGCCGCGACCCGTTCGCCATGCTGCCGTTCTGCGGCTACAACATGGGCGACTACATGGCCCACTGGATCGACGTGGCCAAGGACAAGGACCCGGCGAAGCTGCCCCGGATCTACTACGTCAACTGGTTCCGCAAGAACGAGGACGGCCAGTTCGTGTGGCCCGGCTTCGGTGAGAACAGCCGCGTCCTGAAGTGGATCGTGGAGCGCCTGGACGGCACCGCCGAGGGTGTGGAGACCCCGATCGGCGTGCTCCCGACCCGCGCCGCGCTGGACACCGACGGGCTCGAACTCCCGGACGCCGACCTGGACTTCCTGCTCACCGTGGACAAGGACGTGTGGCGCGAGGAGGCCGCCCTCGTCCCCGAGCACCTCAACACCTTCGGCGACCACACCCCGCCGGAGCTGTGGGAGCAGTACCGCGAACTGGTCCGCCGCCTGGGCTGACCCCACCCGACTCCGCGGCCGGTCCGGGATGCCCTGACCAGTACCCCTCGCACGACCGGCCGCGGTGCGACGGCGCGAGGCCCCTCACCCGGTGTTCCCGGGGTGAGGGGCCTCGCGCGTGCGCCGGGGTGCGCGGTGGTGGGCACCCGGTCCGGGTGTCGCTGCAGGTGCACACGGACCGGGGCCGTACGGGGGACCCGTGGGACGGGTCAGCGGGCCGGGCTCAGCTCCTTCGGACCCGCCAGGGCGGCGGTGTGCGCGTCCATCCGCTCGGCGGCGAGGATGGCCGCCCCGGTGTCCGCCTTCGACGCGGCCACCACCAGCGCGCGGCCCGCGAGGGTGTGCGCCCGGCGGTGCAGCGGCTCGGGACGGCCGGTCGCGGACGGCGTCGCCCGCAGGGCCGTGCCGCCGCCGCGCAGCCGGGTCACCTGGGCGGCGAGCCGGTCGGCGGCGGTGTCGAGGTCGGCGGACGGGGTGAGGGCGCGCAGTTCGTCGGTGACGGCGAGCAGCGCGGCGAGGTGTCCGGCGAGCTGGATGTCCAGCTCCTCCTCGCGGGAACGGTGCGGAAGGTCCGAGGGGGAGTCGGCCATCGAGTGGACCGACTTGGAGCGGATCGGCTCGTACATGGGGGATGGCCTCCTGTGCTCAACAGGAAGCCATCCTACCTTGGATTTCGTCTAAAGTTGACTCAGGTCTGTACGTAGCCGTCCAGGAAGGTGCCGATCCGGGTCACCGCGTCCCGCAGATCGGTGACCGAGGGCAGGGTCACCACCCGGAAGTGATCGGGTTCCGGCCAGTTGAAGCCGGTGCCGTGGACGACCATGATCTTCTCCTGGCGGAGCAGGTCCAGGACCATCCGCCGGTCGTCCTTCACCTTGAACACCTGCGGGTCCAGGCGCGGGAACAGATACAGCGCGCCGCGCGGGCGGACGCAGCTCACGCCGGGGATCCGGGTGAGCAGGTCGTACGCGGTGTCCATCTGCTCCTTGAGCCGCCCGCCCGGCAGTACCAGATCGTTGATCGTCTGCCGTCCGGAGAGGGCGGCGACCACCCCGTGCTGGCCCGGCATGTTGGCGCACAGCCGCATGTTGGCCAGGATCGTCAGGCCCTCGATGTAGGAGTCGGCGTGCGCGCGGGGGCCGGAGATCGCCATCCAGCCGACCCGGTACCCGGCCACCCGGTACGCCTTCGACATGCCGTTGAAGGTGAGGGTCAGCAGGTCGGGGGCGATCTTCGCGGTCGGGGTGTGGGTGGCGCCGTCGTAGAGGATCTTGTCGTAGATCTCGTCGGAGCAGACCAGCAGGTTGTGGCGGCGGGCGATGTCCGTGAGGCCCTTGAGCACGGCGTCGTCGTAGACCGCGCCGGTGGGGTTGTTCGGGTTGATGATCACGATCGCCTTGGTGCGGTCGGTGACCTTGCGCTCCACGTCGGCCAGGTCCGGCATCCAGTCGGACTGTTCGTCGCACCGGTAGTGCACGGCGGTGCCGCCGGACAGTGAGACGGCCGCCGTCCACAGCGGGTAGTCCGGGGCCGGGACCAGCACCTCGTCGCCGTCGTCCAGCAGGCCCTGCATCGCCATGACGATCAGCTCGGAGACGCCGTTGCCGATGAAGACGTGCTCGACGTCGGTCTCGATGCCCAGGGTCTGGTTGTGCATGACCACCGCGCGGCGCGCCGCGAGCAGTCCCTTCGCGTCGCCGTACCCGTGGGCCGTGGAGACGTTGCGCAGCACGTCCTCCAGGATCTCCGGCGGGCACTCGAAGCCGAAGGCCGCGGGGTTGCCGGTGTTGAGCTTCAGGATGCGGTGACCGGCCGCCTCCAGCCGCATCGCCTCCTCCAGCACCGGACCGCGGATCTCGTAACAGACGTTGGCGAGCTTGGTTGACTGGATCACCTGCATGACGTGAGCTTACGGGTCGGTAACGGCTCGCGCGTGGTGTTTTCCAGCACGTGAGACATACCGGTTCGCCCCGGTATCGCCCCTCCCGCGCCCGCGTGGCCGCAGCGCGGTCACGGCCGGTGCCCACGGCGTGAGCCGACGGCGCATGGGGAAGGAGTGTCCTGTTACGCCTCCTTGTCCCCCTCAGCCCCTGTCGTGAGAATGCTCATGACAATGCGGGCGGCCGTCCCCGTCCGCAGAGGGGACCCCACATGAACAAGCCTCTCCTGGCCGCGCTCTCCGCGCTGGCGCTCGCCGGGCTCGGCGCGACCCCCGCGCTCGCCGCACCCCAGGCCCACCCCGCGTCCGCCAAGGCCGCCGAGGCCCGCGGCGCGGCACCCGCCGAGGCCGCCAAGGCGGTGACCGTGAACTTCGCCGGGACGGTCTCGCTCAGCAACTGCTCCGGCTCGGTCGTCCGCTTCCCGGGCTCCGCGGACAGCGACCCGGCGCTGGTGCTGACCAACGGCCACTGCCTGGAGAGCGGCTTCCCGTCGCCCGGCCAGGTCATCACCGGCCAGTCCTCCAGCCGCACCTTCGGCCTGCTGAACTCCTCGGGCACCCAGATCGGCACGCTCCGCGCCAACCAGGTCGTCTACTCCACGATGACCGACACGGACGTCACGATCTACCGCCTCAACACCACGTACTCCGCGATCAGGAGCACGTACGGCATCAGCGCGCTCACCGTGCAGAACACCCACCCCACCGCCGGGACCGCCATCAAGGTCGTCTCCGGCTACTGGAAGCGGATCTACTCCTGCGCCGTGGACGGGTTCGTCTACCGCCTCAAGGAGGGCGACTGGACCTGGAAGGACTCGCTGCGCTACACCGCCGCCTGCGACACCATCGGCGGCACCTCCGGCTCCCCGGTCATCGACACCGCCACCGGGAAGGTCGTCGCCGTCAACAACACCGGCAACGAGGACGGGCAGCGCTGCACCGTCAACAACCCCTGCGAGGTGGACCAGAACGGCAACGTCACCGTCCGCCAGGGCATCAACTACGCCGAGGAGACCTACCAGATACCGGCCTGCTTCACGACCGGCAACAAGCTGAACCTCGCCGCCTCGGGCTGCACCCTGCCCAAGCCGTGACGCCCGGCGCCGAGGGGTGACAGCCGGGCGGGCCGCGCACTGCCGACGCGGCCCGCCCGGCTGTGCGGCGGTGCGCGCTCAGCCCACCGGCGTCCGCCGGACCGAGCGGCCCGCCAGTGCGTCCGTGCGCCACCCGTCCTCGATGACGAACCGCCCGTCGATCAGCACGTGCGGGATGCCCGTCGGCAGGGTGCGCGGCGCGGCGAAGGTGGCGCCGGGCGCGACCGTCGCGGGGTCGAACAGGACCAGGTCGGCGCGGTACCCCTCACGGACCAGCCCCCGGTCCGGCAGCCGCAGCCGGGCCGCCGGGCGCCCGGTGAGGTGCGCCACGCACTCCTCCAGCGACAGCACCCCCAACTCCCGTACGTAGTGCCCGAGATAGCGCGGGAACGTGCCGTACGCGCGCGGGTGCGGTTTGGCGCCCGTGAGGATGCCGTCCGAACCGCCGGTGTGCGCCCGGTGCCGCATGATCGCGCGGACGTTCTCCTCGTGCCCGACGTGCTGGAGGATCGTGGTGCCCAACCGGTCCCCGACCAGCAGCCGGTGCGCCGTCTCCCACGGGCTCTCGCCGCGCGCCCGCGCCAACTCCCGCACCGTGAAGCCCACCTGGTCCGCGAGGGCCGGGTCCGCGGTGCCGGAGATCTCGACGGTCTCCCACTCCACCGGCACCCCGTGGCAGCCGTCCGAGCCGGTGACCTCCAGGTCGTGCCGGATGCGCGCGGCCGTCGCCGGGTCGGTGAGCCGGGCCATGATCCGCTCCGGGCCGCCCTCGCTCGCCCAGCTGGGCAGCAGCGCGGCCAGCGTGGTGCAGCCGGGGGTGTAGGGATAGGTGTCCAGGGTGATGTCGGCGCCCGCGTCCAGCGCCGCGTCCAGCAGGGCCAGCAGTTCCGGGGCCCGGCCCTCGTTCACGCCGAAGTTCATCGTCGCGTGCGCCAGGTGCAGCGGGCAGCCCGCCTCCCGGGTCAGCGCGACCATCTCGGCGTACGCCTCCAGCGCGCCCGCGCCGTAGGAGCGGTGGTGCGGGCAGTAGTAGCCGCCGAACTCCGCGACCACGCGGCACAGTTCGGTCAGCTCGGTGTCCGGGGCGTACATGCCGGGGGTGTAGGTGAGACCCGAGGAGAGGCCGACGGCGCCCTGTTCCATGCCCTCCGCGACCAGGGCGCGCATCCGGTCCAGCTCAGCTGGGGTGGCGGGCCGGTCGTCCCAGCCGACGGCGAGGGCGCGGACCGTGCCCTGCGGGATCAGATAGGCCGCGTTGACGGCGACGCCCCGGTCCAGCCGGTCCAGGTACTCACCGACCGTCCGCCAGTCCAGGTCCAGGTCGTCGCCGTACCCGTTCCACCCGGTGATCGCCCGCCGCACCTCCTCCAGAGTCCGGTCGTCCACCGGGGCGTACGACAGCCCGTCCTGGCCGACGACTTCGAGGGTGACGCCCTGCGCGGCCTTCGCGGCGTGGTCCGGATCGCGCAGCAGGGCGAGGTCGGAGTGGGCGTGCATGTCGATGAAGCCGGGGGCCAGGACCAGCCCGTCCGCGTCCAACTCGCGTGTCGCGGTCGGCCGTTGACAGCCCGCTGCCGCCGCCTCCCGCACGATCTCCACGATCCGCCCGCCGTCGAGCACCACGTCCGCGCGGTACGACGGCTGCCCGGTGCCGTCGGCCACTTCCGCGTCCCGGACCACCAACTCCGCCATAGGAGGCTCCTGTTCGTCGCCCTGAGCGTCTAGAAGAACGTGCGGACGTAATCCACGACCGTGCCGTCCGCCTCGGTCACCGGGACGAGCTGCCACTTGTCGAACGACGTGCACGGGTGGGACAGGCCGAAGCCGACCCAGTCGCCCACCTCCAGGTCCGCCTCCGGGGTGGTGGTGAGCCAGGCGTGCTGGTCGGAGAGCTTGGCGACGGACACGCCGTCCGCCGGGCGCTCGGTGCCGTCCCGGCGGACCACCTGGGCGTCGGGGAGGTCGAGGTCGTGGGCCGCGTCCCGCTTGCCCGCGTTGACGAACGCCTGCTCCGGCGAGGGGCGCGAGACGACCTGCGCCCACAGCCGGAACGCGGCTTGGAGCGCGCCCTCCTCGGGGACGCGGGTGAAGGGGCTGATCCTCCGGTAGTGGCCGTCGTCGTGCGAGACGTACGCCCCCGAGCGGAGCAACTTCAATGCCGGGCGCGACAGTTCGGGTACCTCCGCGAACACCTCGGCCACCGTGTCGAACCAGGCGCTGCCGCCCGCGCTCACCACGATCCCGTCCACGTCCGCGAACCGGCCCTCGGCGTCGAACCTCACCGCCAGCGCCAGGAGTTGACGCAGATAGGCGGCCACGCGCGCCGGGTCGGCGCCGGGCACCTCGCCCTCGTAGCCCGCGACCCCGGCCAGGCGCAGGGTCGGTGCGGCGGCCACCGCGTCCGCGACCGCCAGGCACTCCGCCTCGCCGCGCACCCCGGTCCGGGCGCCCTCGCCCGCCGCCAGTTCGACGACCACGTCCACCGGGCGGGCGGAACCGCGCAGTGCCGCGTCCATCAGCTCCACCCCGCGCACCGAATCGACGTAGCAGAGGAAACGGAAGTCCGGATCGGCCGCGAGGTCGGCGGCGATCCGGCGCAGGGCGGGCGCGTCCACGAGTTCGTTGGCCAGGAAGATCCGCTCGATCCCGAACGCCCGCGCCACCCACACCTGATGGGGCACCGCGAGCGTGATGCCCCAGGCGCCGTGCTCGATCTGCCGCCGGAACAGCTGCGGGGCCATCGAGGTCTTCCCGTGCGGGGCGAACGCCAGGCCGTGCCGTTCGGTGTACGTCTTCATCAGCGCGAGGTTGTGCGCCAGGCGCTCGGCGGACAGCGTGAGCACGGGGGTGGTGAAACCACCGTCGAAGAGGTTGCGGCGCTGCCCGGCCAGCTCGGCCACGGTCAGGCCCAGCGCGTCCGGCGGCAGGCCCTTGAAACGGTGGTCGATGCGTTCCCCGGCGAGGTGCGTGAGCGCGTCCAGGGCGGTGCTTGTGCCGTTGCCGTGGCCCATTCCGACCTCCTGATCAGGTGCGTTGCGATTTCTGCAACGACCATTGCGTATGTCGCGTACCGCTGTCTAACATCTCGGCCAGCACCGGGTCAACGGAGCCGCCGACCCGGCAGCCGAGGGAGGGACCGCCGCCATCGTGACCGCCGACGGACAGCTCAGCTCCGCGCCGGAGAACCCGGCGACGGCCGACGTGGCCACCCTCGGCGAGTCCATGATCACGTTCCTGCCCACCCGGCCCGGCCGCCTCGCCGACGTCCCCTCGTTCGCGCGCACCGTCGGCGGCGCCGAGTCCAACGTCGCCTGCATGCTCGCCGCCGCCGGACACACCGCCCGCTGGGTCAGCCGCGTCGGCACGGACGGCTTCGGCGACCACCTCCTGGAACACATCGCCTCCCACGGCGTCGATGTCTCCGCCGTCCACCGCGACCCCGCCCGCCCCACCGGCGTCTACTTCCGCACCGCCGGGGACCGGGGCACCGGCGACCACGAGGTCGCCTACTACCGGGCGGGGTCGGCGGCCTCCGCGATGAGCCCGGCCGACGTGGACCCGGCCGCGCTGCGGTCGGCGCGGGTACTGCACCTCTCCGGGATCACGGCGGCACTCTCGGCAGGGTGCCGCGACCTCCTGTACGACCTCATGTCCCCGTACCCCGGCCGCCCGTTGATCTCCTTCGACGTCAACCACCGCCCCTCGCTGTGGGACGACCGGGGGAGCGCGGTCCTGCTGGAACTGGCACGCCGGGCGGACGTGGTGTTCGTGGGGGAGGACGAGGCGGAGGCGGCCTGGGGAGTACGGGGCGGTGCGGCGGCGGTCCGGGAGGTGCTGCCCGAGCCGGGGGTGCTGGTGGTCAAGCGGGGCGCGGCGGGCGCGGTGGCGTTCACGTCGGCCCCGACGGCGGAGCCCGCCCCCGCCCCCACCCCGGGCGCCGGGACGGCACCGCCGCACCCGGCCGCCGTACGCCTCGCATCGGACGCCGTACGCCTGGCACCGCACGCCGTACGCCTCGCTCCGGCCGCCGAGGCGCGGGCGCTGCGCGTGGACGTCGTGGCCGCCACCGGTGCGGGCGACGCGTTCGCCGCCGGGTTCCTCGCCGCCACCCTGCGCGGCCTCCCCCTGCGGGACCGCCTCCGGCACGGACACCTCTTCGCCGCCGCCGCGCTCACCGTCCCCGGCGACCTCGCCGCACCGCCCGCCCGTGACCACGCCGACCGGCTGGCCGCACTGGACGACGCGGAATGGGAGAAACTTCGTCTCGGCCCCGGCTGGACGCAAGCCGGACAGGCCGCCGCGAAGGAGACGAACGCCCCATGAGCCAGACCGTAGACCGCGCCCTGAGCATCCTGCCGCTGCTCGCGGAGGGCCCCGCCGACCTCGGCCAGGTCGCGGACCGGCTCGGCGTGCACAAGTCCACCGCGCTGCGCCTGCTGCGCACCCTGCACGAACACGGCCTGGTCTACCGCCAGTCCGACCAGCGCTACCGCCTCGGCGCCCGCCTCTTCGCCCTCGCCCAGGAGGCGATGGAGAACCTCGACATCCGCGAGATCGCCCACCCCCACCTGGCCCGCCTCAACGAGAGCTGCGGCCACACCGTGCACCTCGCGGTGTACGAGGAGGGCGAGGTGCTGTACATCGACAAGGTCGAGAGCCGCTACCCGGTCCGCATGTACTCCCGGATCGGCAAACCCGTCGCCATCACCGTCGCCGCCGTCGCCAAACTCCTCCTCGCCGACCTGCCCGAGCCCACCCGCCGCGCCCTCGCGGAGAAGCTCGAATACCCCCTCTACACGGCCCGTTCCACCCCCAACGCCCCCGCTTTCCTAAGGGAGTTGGAGCAGGTGCGGGAACAGGGCTGGGCCACCGACCTCGGTGGCCACGAGGAGTCCATCAACTGCGTCGCGGCGCCCGTCCGCGGCGCCGACGGCCGGGTGGTCGCCGCGATGTCGGTGTCCGCGCCGAACGTCGTCGTCACCGCCGAGGAACTCCTCACGCTGCTCCCGCGGGTGCGCCGCACGGCGGACGCCATCAGCGGCGAGTACTCCGGAAGAACGCCAGTAAGGGACCCCGCATGACCGAGAAGACCGCGCTCACCCCCACGACCCACACCGTGCCGCCCGCGAAGTTCTCCCACGGGGTGCGCAAGGGCAACATCCTCCAGGTCGCCGGTCAGGTCGGCTTCCTGCCCGCCGAGGAGGGCAGGGCCCCCACCCCGGCCGGGCCCTCCCTGCGCGAGCAGACCCTCCAGACGTTCGCCAACGTCAAGTCGATCCTCGAAGAGGGCGGCGCGACCTGGGACGACGTGATGATGATCCGCGTCTACCTCACCGACACGGACCACTTCGCGGAGATGAACGCCCTCTACAACACCTACTTCGAGGAGCAGGGCCTCTCCCAGCCCCCGGCCGCCCGCACCACCGTCTACGTCGGTCTGCCGCCCGGCCTGCTCATCGAGATCGACGCGCTCGCCGTCCTCGGCTGAGCGGCCCCCTTCCCCGTACGACCGCACGGCGCGGCGCCCCCCCACCCGGGGTGCCCTGCCGCGCTCCGCGCTGCCCCGCGCCGCCCGCGACGGCCGGACGCACGCCGTACCGCCGTTCTCACCTCCCGACGTACCGACGCAGAGGACCCCCCATGTCCCTCCCGCTCACCGCGTTCGCCGCCCCCGCACCGGCCGCCCCGCCCCACACCGGCGGCCTGCTCCTGCTGCTCGGCGGCACACCCGGACTGCTCACGGTCGCCGCGCTCGGCATCGTGCTGCTGCTCTTCCTGATCATCAAGGTGCGGCTCCAGCCGTTCGTGGCGCTGCTCGCCGTGTCCATAGCCGTCGGCCTGCTCGCCGGTCTCTCCGTGACCGAACTCTTCGGCACCGTCCAGCGTTCCGACGCCGTCTCCACCATCGAGTCCGGGATGGGCGGCATCCTCGGGCACGTGGCGATCATCATCGGCCTCGGTACGATGCTCGGCGCGATCCTCGAAGTCAGCGGCGGAGCCGAGGTGTTGGCGTCCCGGCTGCTGAACCTCTTCGGTGAGCGGCGCGCTCCGCTGGCGATGGGCCTGACCGGTCTGATCTTCGGCATCCCGGTCTTCTTCGACGTCGGCATCTTCGTCCTCGCGCCGCTCGTCTACGCCGCCGCCAAGCGCTCCGGCAAGTCGATCCTGCTGTACTGCCTGCCGCTGCTCGCCGGTCTCTCCATGACCCACGCGTTCCTGCCCCCGCACCCCGGCCCGGTGGCCGCCGCCGGACTGCTGCACGTGCAGCTCGGCTGGATCATCCTCATGGGCGTGGTCTGCGGCATCCCCGCCGTGCTCGCCGCGTGGGCCTACGCCGCCTGGATCGGCCGCCGGATCTTCGTCGCCGTACCGCAGGACATGGTGGAGGCGGCCGACGAGGCGCGGCAGGCGGTCGTGGCGGAGCAGCGGCGGGCCGGGGTCGAGCCGCGCGAGACGCCCGTACCGCTCGCCACCGTGCTGACCATCATCGGCACCCCGCTGGTCCTCATCCTCGCGGCGACCTTCTCCTCCATCGCCCTGGACCCCTCCCCGGCCCGCTCGGTCCTGGAGTTCCTCGGCAACCCGTTCGTCGCCCTCACCCTCGCCCTGGTGCTCGCCTACTGGCTGCTCGGCATCCGGCGCGGCTGGTCCCGCAAGTCCCTGGAGACGGTGTCCACTTCGTCGCTGAAGCCGGTCGGCAACATCCTGCTGGTCGTCGGCGCGGGCGGCGTCTTCGGTGCCGTCCTCAAGGCCAGCGGGGTGGCGCAGGCCCTCTCCGACACCTTCCACGGCGTGGGCCTGCCGGTGATCGTCCTCTCGTACCTGATCTCCCTCGTCCTGCGGGTCGCCCAGGGCTCGGCCACGGTCGCCATCGTGACGACGGCGGGCATCGTCGCGCCACTGCTCGCCGCCGACCACTCCTCGCAGGCGTTCACCGCGCTCGTCATCATGGCGATCTCCGCCGGTTCCATCTTCGCCTCGCACGTCAACGACGGGGGGTTCTGGATGGTCGCCAAGTACTTCGGCATCACGGAGCGGGACACCCTGAAGACGTGGACGGTGCTGGAGTCGGTGCTGTCGGTGGCGGGGTTCGTGGTGGCGGGGGTCGTGAGCGTGTTCGTGTAAGGCGTGCGTGAGGGTGAATCGTCGTCGCAGGTCAGCGCGTTGGCCTGCGGACGGTGGCGAATCTTCGGCGGGCTGACTGGTTCCGGCACAGGAAAGTCGTCCATACTGCGGCCGTGGACCAGCGCATAGGATCGAGCAGCAAGCCGTCGGAGACCGACGCGTCGAAGGCCGAGCCCGTGACGGGCGCCGGCTTCGACCCGGCCTTCATTCCCGGCCTCACGGCCCCGGCCAAGGCGCCCGCGCCCGCCGCCCCGGCCGCCGAGGAGGAGCCCGCGGACGCGGCCCCGGAACCGGCGCCCGCCGAGGCCCCGGAGGAGACCGTCCCCGACGGCCCCGCCGACGGCCCGGCCTTCGAGGCGTCCGACCGCCGCGCCCGCTTCGCCGCCGACCACCGCGGCGTCCGTCTCCGCCTCGACGAGGAGGACTGCGAGTTCCGCTGGCACGAGATCGCCGCCGTCGAGACCGAGACCGCCCGCTTCGGCAAACGCTTCACCATCACCGTCCACACCCCGGACAGCCGCTGGTACCCCATCGAGATCGAGGCGAAGTCCCGCTCGGACTTCGCCACCTGGGAATCCGAGCTGGACGCGGTCCTGGACGCGTACTTCGAAGAGGCCTAGCCCCAGCGGATCCCCCCTCCCCGCGAGCTGCCGCGTCCGCCCACCCGGACCCGGCAGCTCGTTCGTCCGTCGCACGACTTTCCGGCTCCCGGCTCGTTGATCACTCCGTACGCGGTCGTACGGACGTGGAGGGACCTCATGACGGCGATCCAGTACTTCTGGCGGCACCCCCTCGCCGAACAGGTGCGCGCGGAGGGGCGGGAACAGGGTGTGGAGCTGGGGCGTATCGGGGATCGGCGGGAGATGACCCTCCGCATCCTCCAGTGGCGGGACATTCCCGTCCCGGACTCCGTCCGTGAGCGCGTCGAGGCGTGTGCCGACCTGGACCAGTTGGAGGTCTGGGCCCGGCGGGCGGTGCACGCGCGGGAGGCGGCGGATCTGTTCGCCGGGGAGTGAGCCGCCGACCGCACTGGCTGTTCCCCTCGCGCGCGACGGCGCCCGGACCCCTAGGAGGAGTCCGGGCGCCGTTCCGGTGGGTGCGGGTTACGGCAGGGCGTGGACGTGGGCGCCCACCGAGTTGGACCAGGCGTTGCCCGCGGAGGCGTCCCAGTTGGTGGACCAGGTCATGGCGCCGCGGAGGGCGGGATAGGTGCGGGAGGGGCGGAAGGAGCCGCAGTTGGTGCCGCGGGCGAGGCAGTCGAGGGCGTTGTTGACGACGGTGGGGGAGACGTAGCCGCTCCCGGCGCCGCTGGTGGAGGCGGGGAGGCCCAGGCCGACCTGGGCGGGGGAGAGGCCGCCTTCGAGCTGGATGCAGGCCAGCGCGGTGAGGAAGTCCACCGAGCCCTGGCTGTAGACCTTGCCGTCGCAGCCGAGCATCGAACCGCTGTTGTAGTACTGCATGTTGACGACGGTGAGGATGTCCTTGATGTTCAGCGCCGTCTGGAAGTACGAGTTGGACGTGGACTGCATGTCGATGGTCTGTGGGGCCATCGTGATGACCAGCGAGGAACCCGCCTTGCCGGACAGTGAGCGCAGCGCCTGCGTCATGTAGGTCGCGTTCAGCCCGTTCTCCAGGTCGATGTCCACCCCGTCGAAGCCGTACGTCTGCATCAGCGAGTACACCGAGTTGGCGAAGTTCGCCGCCGAGCCGGAGTCGCTCACCGACACCGTGCCGTTCTGGCCGCCGATCGAGATGATGACCTTCTTGCCGGCCGCCTGCTTGGCGCGGATGTCCGCCTTGAACTGGTCCACGGTGTAGCCGCCGAGGCCCGCCGAGTCCAGGTTGAAGGTGACGGCGCCCGGTGTGCCGGTGGCGTCCGCGAAGGCGACCGCGATGATGTCGTACGCGGCGGGCACGTCGGAGATCTTCTGGACCCGCGCGCCGTTGTTGAAGTTCTGCCAGTAGCCGGTCACGGCGTGCTTCGCCACGGAGCCGCCACCGCCTCCGCCACTGCCCCCGCCGGTCCCGGCCGTCGTCCCGGTCACCGTCGCGGACTTGCCCGACTCGCCCGCCGCGTTGGTCGCGGTCACCTGGAAGCCGTACGAGGTCGAGGCGGTCAGGCCGCTCACCGTGGCCGAGGTGCCGGTCACGCCCGTCACCTTCGTGCCGTTGCGGTACACGTTGTAGCCGGTGGCGCCGGACACGCCCGACCAGGCCAGCGACACCGAGGACGAGGTCGTACCGGTGACGTTGAGGCCGGACGGAGCGGCCGGGACCGTCGGGTTGCCCCCGCCTCCGCCGCCCGTGCCGCCCCCGTCGGGGCCGAACAGCGAGACGTCGTCGGCGTAGTAGGCCGCCTGGCCGTACCAGCCGTGGGTGTAGACGGTCACGGAGGTGGTGGACGCGCCCGTGGTGAAGCTCGTGGTGAGCTGTTTCCAGGACGCGGAGTCCGGCGTCCAGGTGGAGACGTCGGTGGTGCCGGAGCCGGTCACGCCCAGGTAGCTGTAGCCGCCCTGGACCCACGCGCTCAGTGTGTAGCGGGAGTTGGGCTTCACGGCCACCGACTGGACGCACTGCGCGTTGTCCTGCCCGGCCGGGGTCCCGCGCAGCGCAGAAGAGCCGCTGTGTACGGGTGAGTTGACGGTCGTCCCGCTGTTCGCGGAACACGTCCAGTTCGAAAGGCCGGACTCGAAGCCCGCGTTGCGGACGTTGTTGACGTCGGCGGCGGCGGCGGGTGCAGCCGCCGCGAGACCGGCGACGGACACGGCGAGCGCGGTCGCGGCGGACCACAGGGCGGTACGGCGTCTGCGGCGGGATCGGGGCATGCCTGGTGCGCGGTCCACTGGGGCCTCCGGAGGGAGTGGGGTGGGGAACTCACGGGGGTACAGGGAGTACGGGGAGTGCGAGGAGCACGGAAGAGCGAGGAGCACGGGGAGTGCGGAAAGGCGGACATGACGTGCGGGGAGCGCTGCGCCGGAGCGGTGCCGTCCCCGCTGGGTCCAAGTTGGTCCAGACCAATTCCGCTGTCAAGAGGTCCAGACCAAATCCCCCGCACGCCCCGCCCGTTCGCCCGCCCCGCTGACTCCACGTACTCAACCTGTCCTGATTTGGCAGGAGTTGTGATCACGATGTTCCACATGAGGTGGACAAACGCTGTTCTCCGGCCAATGGCCCGTGGATACAGTGCTCAGGTAGTCACGCAATGAAGTCGCCCTGGCCCGCGGGAGTGACACCGGTGGGCCGCCGGGTGTGAGGAGCGGGGAGCTGCGCGTGCCAACTGCCGTCGCCGTGACCAGTGCCGACATGGCACTGCCGGCGCAGGACGAACGGACCATGCCCGCCGTCGTCCTGCGCGACCTCGACCAGCGCCCGCTGGAACAGACCCTGATCGAACTGCACGACCTCACCGAACTCCACGGCCACCTGGTCGTCGTCTGCTCCGAGGCCACCCCCGAACCGGTACTGCGCCGCCTCTACACCCTGCGCTCACTGCTGGAGAGCGACCGGATCGCCGTGTTCCGTCCCGGACTTCCGCCGCTCGCCGTCGCCGTCCTCGCCCGCCAGCTCCGCCAGCTCGCCTCCTGCGACCTCAGCCCCGGCGTGCTCGCCTCCGCGGGCCGCCTGCTCACGCACTACCTGCACGCCGGTGCCGTCCTCGGCTCGGTCGCCCGGCTGGACCGCGTCCCCGTCGGCCTCAAGGCGCACGCCAAGTCCTGGATGCCCGGCACCCAGTTCGCCGTCCTCGCCCACCCCGAACCGCAGCTCGTCAAGATCGCCCCCGGAGCCACCCTCAAGGGGCCCGAGTTCGGCACCTGGATGCTCGTCGCCAAGGGACAGCACCCCGGCGACTTCGCCACCGGCCTCGCCGACACCTGGAACTGCCACGGGCTGCGCGAGACCGACCTGCCCGCCGAGTCCGCCCGCTGGTGGGCCACCCCGCGCACCGCCGAGTTCTGCGCCCACCTCGCCGACCTCTCGGTCCTCTACCAACTCGTCTCCTCCGTAAGGCAGTCACGCTGCCACTGGTGCGGCATCGACGTCATCGGGGACCGCTGCGTCTTCTGCTCCGCCACCCCGCCCGCCCACGACCTGCCCGGACCCCGCGCACTGGAACAACGCACGCCCGCCTGACCGGACCGGCCACCACCCCGCCCCACCGCGCACCGCCCGCCCTCCGCCCGACCGACTCCCCCAACGAGGTTGCACGGTTCATGAACTCCCGTCAGCGCCGCGGCGTCATACTCCTCATCCTCTCCGTCCTCTGCGCGCTCGGCGCCTTCGCCGGAGTCCTCTCCGTCGTCCGCGACGCGCAGTCCAAGGTCGGCCCCGAGGTCGCCGCCTACCGGGTGAAGTCCGAGGTGCAGCCGTACACCGCCCTGACCGGCGGCCAGTTCGAGAAGATCGAGATGCCGAAACGGTGGCTGTCGGCCAACGCCGTCACCGACCTGACACAGCTGCGCGGCAAGATCGCCGTCACCACCCTGCGCCCCGGCTCGCTGCTCCAGAGCGACATGATCGTGGACCGGCCCGCGCTCCGCCCCGGCCAGCAGGAGGTCGCCATCATGATCGACGCGGCCACCGGAGTCGCCGGCAAGATCACCCCCGGCTCGCGGGTCAACGTCTACGCCACCTTCCAGGGCAAGAAGCAGACCGACCCCGACCAGTCGAAGATCATCGTCACCGACGCCCGCGTCCTCGACGTCGGCCGGATCACCGCCCTCGAACCCGACCGCGGCGACGACAACCGGCAACAGGCCACCGAGGCCGTCCCGATCACCTTCGCGCTGTCCACCCTCGACGCCCAGCGCGTCACCTACGCCGAGTCCTTCGCCCAGCGCGTCCGCCTCGCCCTGGTGGCCCCCGGCGGCGGCACCGGCATCCCCGACAGGGACCGCACCTACGAACTCGCCACGGACAAGTGAGGCGGTCCGCATGCCCACCAGGATCCTCCCGGCCGGCGCCGACCCGGACGCCGTACGCTCCCTCGTCACCCTGCTCAGCCAGCTCCCCGACGCCGAACCGCAGCCACCGCTCAACGACTCCACCGCGCTGCTCGACACCCTCGCCCGGCTCGCCGCCGACTCCGTGGACGAACTCCCCGAGGTCGTCGTCGTCCACGAACGGATCGGCCCGCTGCCCGCGCTGGAGCTGATCCGCGAGGTCGCGCTCCGCTTCCCCGCCGTCGGCGTCGTCCTCGTCACCGCCGACGCCGGACCCGGCCTGTTCGCCGCCGCGATGGACTCCGGCGCCCGCGGCCTGGTCGCGCTCCCGCTGTCGTACGAAGAACTCGCCGCCCGCGTCCAGGCCGTCGCCCAGTGGTCCACCGGAGTACGGCGCCACCTCGGCCGGGGCACCGACACCCCGGCCGGAGCGGGCGGCACCGTCGTCACCGTCAGCGGCGCCAAGGGCGGCACCGGCGCCACCGTCGCCGCCGTCCACCTCGCCCTCGCCGCACAGGCGTCGGGCCGCTCCACCGCCCTGGTCGATCTCGACCTCCAGTCCGGCGACATCGCCTCCTACCTCGACGTACAGTTCCGCCGCTCCGTCGCCGACCTCGCCGCCATCAGCGACATCTCCCCCCGCGTCCTCGCCGACGCCGTGTTCCGGCACGACAGCGGACTCGCCCTGCTGCTCGCCCCCGGCGAGGGCGAACGCGGCGAGGAGGTCACCGACCGCTCCGTCCGCCAGCTTCTCAGCGCCCTGCGCTCCCGCTACGACGTGGTCGTCGTGGACTGCGGCGCCCAGCTCGGCGCCGCCAACGCGGCGGCCGTGGAGTCCGCGGACACCGCGCTGCTCGTCACCACCCCCGACGTCATCGCCGTACGCGCCGCCAAACGCACCGTCCGCATGTGGGACCGGCTGCAGATCCGCAAGGCCGAGGAGACCACCCTCGTCGTCAACCGCCACTCACGCGGTACGGAGATCCAGCCCGCCCTGATCCAGCGGATCACCGGCACCGCCCTCGCCCGCACCGCCGTCCCCGCCCACTTCAAGGAACTCCAGGCCGTCGTGGACGCCGGACGCCTGCACGAACTCGACAACCGGAGCACCGTGAAACAGGCCCTGTGGACGCTCGCCGGTGAACTCGGCCTGGTCAAGGCCACCGAGGGCGCCCACCGGAGCCCGGGGCGGGGCACGGTCGGCCTGCGCCGCAGGAGGGACTGAGCAGCGATGCGTCAACGGCCGCGTACGGTACGGGACTCACCAGCGGTGCGGAGAGTGCTCCGCACCGGGGGAGACCGGGGACAGGTCAGTGTCGAACTCCTCGGCATGACCCCGCTGATCGTCCTCACCCTGGTGCTCATGTGGCAGGCCGTACTCGTCGGGTACGCCTTCACCCTCGCGGGGAACGCCGCCGACGAAGGCGTCCGCGCGGGCACCGCCGCACCACCCGGAGCACGCCAGGGCGCCTGCCGACAGGCCGCGCTGAAAGACCTCACGGGGGCCTGGCGCAGCGGAGCGCGGGTACGGCAGTGCGGCGGCACCGGATGGGTCACCGCCGAGATCGGGGTCAAGGTCCCCGCCCTCTTCCCCGGCCTGATCGACTTCCCGGTCACGGTCTGGGGCCACGCCGGAGCGGTGGAGGAGGTGAAGCGCTGAAATGCGCACACGAGTTCACGAAAACACCGGACAACACACCCACCGGCGAGCGCGGCTGGGGCGCGACCGGGGTCAAGTCGCGATCGAATACCTGGGGTTCGTCCCCGTCCTCCTGATCGTCGGCCTCGTCGGCATCCAGATCGGCGCGGTCGCCTACGCCGCCGAGCAGGCCGGAACCGCCGCGCGGGCCGGAGCACGGGCCGCCTCACTCCGCCAGGACGCCGGAGCCGCCTGCGCACGGGCGGTCAGCGGCGGGACCGACGTCAGCTGCACCGGCGGAGGCGGCGGCGGAGACACCGTCACCGTCACCGCCACCGTCCGCATCCCCAAGATCCTCTGGGACCTCGGCGCCGCGAAGAAGACCGCCACCATGCCCCTCGACCACTGACCGGGAGAGACGCACCCATGAGCCTCCGGGCACGCATCGGCACCCCCGAGGAGAACCGCAGCCGGGGCGAGGACGACCGGCTGGTCGCCTCCTACCGGGCCAAACTCCTGGAAGAGATCGACCTCGCGGAGATGAGCGCGCTCGCCACCACCGAACGCCGCGCCCGCCTCGAACGCGTCCTCGGACACATCATCAGCCGCGAAGGCCCGGTCCTCTCCACCGCCGAACGCGCCCAGCTCATCCGCCGCGTCGTGGACGAAGCCCTCGGACTCGGCATCCTGGAACCCCTGCTGGAAGACGCCTCCGTCACCGAGATCATGGTCAACGGCGCCGAATCGATCTTCGTCGAACGCGGCGGACGCGTCGAACGGCTCCCCCTCCGCTTCGCCTCCGCCGACCAGCTCATGCAGACCATCGAACGCATCGTCTCCACCGTCAACCGCCGCGTGGACGAGTCGAACCCGATGGTGGACGCCCGGCTGCCGTCCGGCGAACGCGTCAACGTCATCATCCCGCCGCTCTCCCTCACCGGACCCGTCCTCACCATCCGCCGCTTCCCGCGCTCCTTCACCCTGCACGAACTCGTCGGCCTCGACTCCCTCGACGAACACATGGTGTACCTGCTCGCCGCACTCGTGCAGGCCAAGTTCAACATCATCGTCTCCGGCGCCACCGGCACCGGCAAGACCACCCTGCTCAACGCCCTGTCCGGACTCATCCCGGCCCACGAACGCATCATCACCATCGAGGACTCCGCCGAACTCCAGCTCCAGCAGACCCACGTCGTCCGCCTGGAATCCCGGCCGCCCAACGTCGAGGGCAAGGGCCAGGTCACCATCCGCGACCTCGTCCGCAACTCGCTGCGCATGCGGCCCGACCGCATCGTCGTCGGCGAAGTACGCGGCGGCGAATCCCTCGACATGCTCCAGGCCATGTCCACCGGCCACGACGGCTCACTCGCCACCGTCCACGCCAACAGCGCCGAGGACGCCCTCACCCGGCTCCAGACCCTCGCCTCCATGTCCGACGTGGAAGTCCCCTTCGTCGCCCTGCACGACCAGATCAACAGCGCCGTGGACGTCCTCGTCCAGCTCACCCGGTTCGCGGACGGCGCCCGCCGCATCACCGAGATCGCCCTCCTCGACAGCCACGGCGGAGAACCGTACCGACTCACCACCGCCGCCCGCTTCCACGCCCAGCCGATGACCGCCGACGGCCGCGTACCCGGCTCCTACACCCACCACCCGCTGCCGCGCCGCGCCGCCGACCGCCTGCACATGGCCGGACAGCCACTCCCACAGGCGTTCGGCGTCGCCCGCACCGCCGACCAGCTCGCCACCCGAGAGGCCAGGTAGGCCACCATGCACCTCAACGACCTCGTCCGGCTCACCACCGGAGTCGCCCTGCTGACCTGCGTCCTGGCCGTCGTCGGCGTGCACGCCTACGCCTCCGGCCGCGCCGAACGCGCCGCCCTGATCGACCGGCTCACCCACAGCGGCGAACCCCTGCCCCCCGGACGCGCACGCCGCTTCCGCACCCTCGACCGGCGACTGCGCGGCACCGCGCCCGGCCGCCGCCTCGGCCTGCGGCTCGCCGCCACCGGACTCGACGTCACCCCCGGCGAGTTCCTCGTCTACCTCCTCGCCACCGTCGCCGCGCTCTGGCTCATCGGACAGGCCGTCCTCGCCCCCTTCTTCGGCCCCCTCGCCGGACTCCTCGGCATCTGGGCGTCCTGGCAGTTCCTCAACTGGCAACGCCAGAAACGCATCGAACGCTTCATCAACCAACTCCCCGAACTCGCCCGCATCCTCGCCAACGCCACCCAGGCCGGACTCGCCCTGCGCACCGCCATCGGCATGGCCGCGGAAGAACTGGAGGCCCCGGCGGGCGAGGAACTCCACAAGGTCGCCGACCAGTTGGCCGTCGGCCACTCGATGGACGACGCCCTCGGCGAACTCGCCGAACGGCTCCCGTCCCGCGAACTCGTCGTCCTCGTCACCACGCTCGTCCTCTCCAACCGGGCGGGCGGCCAGGTCGTCTCCGCGCTGCGCAACCTCACCGACACCCTGGAGGAACGCAAGGAGACCCGCCGCGAGGTCCGCACCCAGCTCTCCCAGGTCACCATGACCTCCTACGCCGTCCCCGTCCTCGGCATCGGCGCGCTCTTCCTGATGAACGGCGTACGCGACGGCGCCCTGGAGCGCATGACCGGCTCCTCCGTCGGCCAGGCATGCGTGATCATCGCCTTCGCCCTGTACGCCGTCGGCTTCGTCCTCATCCGCCGGATGAGCCGGATCGACGTGTGAGGAGCTGACCGACCGCATGGGACTCCTGCTCGCACTCGTCGCCGGGCTCGCCGTCTGGGGCGCCTTCGCCGGGCTCCGCCTCTACCGCGCCGACGCGAAACTCCCCGGCGACCTCGCCCTCGCCCTGGAGGTCGGCGCCACCCGCACCGGCGCCGTCGGCTCCGTCATCGACCGCATGGGCATGCGGTACGCCCCGCTCGTACTGCGCCTCATGGGCCCCCGCATGGTCACCCGCTACCGCCGCAGGATCGACCTCGCGGGCAACCCCGGCGGCCTCACCCTCGACCGCTACGCCGCCCGCCGCGCGGTCTACGGCGCGCTCGGCGGCGTCGGCTTCCTCGTCTTCCTGATGCGCGGCCAGTGGTTCGTGGCCGTCCTGCTGCTGCTCTTCGGCGCGTTCTGGACCGAGGTCGGGCTCTGGTCCGCGATCCGCGTCCGCCGGGACGTCATCGAACGCACCCTGCCCGACTTCCTCGACGTCCTCGCCGTCGTCGTCAGCGCCGGGCTCGGCTTCCGCCAGGCCCTCGACCGCGTCGCCCGCCGCTACGAGGGTCCCTGGGCCGACGAACTCTCCATCACCCTGCGCCAGATGGACCTCGGCATGAGCCGCCGCCAGGCCTTCACCGAACTCCGGCGCCGCAACGACTCCGAGCAGGTCGCCATGTTCGTCACCGCCCTCCAGCAGGGCGAGGAACTCGGCGCTCCCATCGTGGACACCCTCGTGGCTCTCGCCAAGGACATGCGGCGCACCGACGCGCAGAACGCCCGGCGCAAGGCCGCGCGGGCGGTCCCCCGGGCCACTCTCATGATCACGACCTTCATGGTTCCGGCCACGATGCTGC
>NZ_JAHRXF010000032.1 GCF_019104725.1 Streptomyces corallincola
ACGGGATGACGTGCTGGGGCAGGCCCCCGTACTGCCCCCGGGTACCGAGCCCCCATACCGCCCCCCTGTGCCGCGCACCTTGTCGGCGGTGCGGGCGTGGTGCGGGCGGGCCCTCAGCGTGAGGTGTCGAAGACCTCGTCCCGTGTCGTGGCGAGCGCGGCCTCCAGCGCGCCGCGCAGTACCGGGTGGTCGCGTACCTCGCCGACGACCAACGTGGGCCGGGCGGCGGCCAGTTCCTCCAGTTCGGCCCGGACCAGCGCGCGCAGCACCTCGCCGCCCGCCGTGAGGGCGCCGCCGCTGAGCACGACGAGTTCGGGGTCCAGGACCGACACCAGCGAGGCCAGACCGGTGGCGAGCCGGGTCGCGTACGTCTCCAGCAGCGCCCGGTACGGCCCCGAGGCGTGGTCCGCCGCGCGGGCCAGCAGTGCGGCGGCGACCTCGGGGTGCGGGCCCTGCGGCACGTCGGGCACGCCGAGTTCACGGGCCAGCGCGGGCACCGCCTGCGAACCGGCCAGCTCCTGGTAGCCGCCGCTGTTCGCCCGGGTCACCTGGCGCACCAGCGGCGCGCCCGGCACGGGCAGGAAACCGACCTCGCCCGCGCCGCCGGTCCAGCCCCGGTGCAGCCGTCCGCCCAGGACCAGGGCGGCGCCCATGCCCTCCTCGTTCCAGAGCAGGACGAAGTCCTGGTGGCCGCGCGCCGCGCCGAGCCGCTGTTCGGCCACCGCGACGAGGTTCACGTCGTTCTCGTACTCCACCGGCATCGGCAGCGCGGCGGCCAGCTCCTCCAGCAGTGCGGGGGAGTGCCAGCCGGGCAGGTGGGAGGCGTACCGGAGGCGTCCGGTACCGGGGTCGAAGGCGCCGGGGGTGGCGATCACCAGCCGCCGCACCTCGGCCCGCGTCAGCCCGGCCGCCTTCACCGCGCCGTCCAGCGCGTCAGTGACCAGGCGTACGACGGGCTGCGCCGGGCGGCGTCCGGGGGTGGGCAGCTCGTACTCGCCGATCGTGCGGCCGGTGATGTCGGCGACGGCGGCCCGGATGCGCTGCGGGGTGACGTCCAGTCCGGCGGCGTACGCGGCGCGCGGGTTCACCGCGTAGAGCTGCGCGCTCGGTCCCGGGCGGCCCTCGCTGGTGCCGGTGACCAGGACCAGTCCGGCCGCCTCCAGTCGGGCCAGCAACTGGGACGCGGTCGGCTTGGACAGCCCGGTCAGCTTGCCGATCCGGGTACGGGACAGCGGGCCGTGCGCCAGCAGGAGATCCAGTGCGGCACGGTCGTTCATGGCGCGCAGGACGCGCGGGGTGCCCGGCGTTCCGGCGGTTCCTGCCATGCGGGTGGCACCTGCCTCTCCGGTCGGCCGGTCGCGGCTGCCGCCGCTTCTGGCCGGAGATCACTGTTAAGAAACTTTCCTATTACTGCGGTGGGAGGAAGGTATGCCTGGAGTGGAGAGGGCGTCAATAGGGGGGTCGGGGCCGCGGGAATGGGGGCGCTGTTCCTGGAGGCACGGGGTCTCGGGTGGGCGGGAGTGGTTCGGCTGCCCCGCCGTGGGGGTGCCGCTGCGCCCACCCGTGCCGCCCTGCGGCACGCCTGCCCGCAGCGGCGGGGGCGGGCCGCCCTCGGCTTCGCCTGCCCGCAGCGCGGGGGGCCCTACTTCGGGGTGCCCGGGGTGCCCGGGGTGCCTGGGGTGCGGGGGGTGGGGTGGGGGACCGGTTGGGCCGCCGCGTGCTGGGGGGAGTCCGCGTCCGCGAAGGCGGAGGGGGCGGCGACCTGTGCGGTCCGGTCCGGGAGGCCCGCGACGTCCTCGACGGCCGTGGCGCCGCCCACGATGCGGATGCTGGCCGCGTCGAAGGCCCGCTTGATCCGCCAGCGCAGCTCGCGCTCGACGGTGACCGACTTGCCGGGCATGGTCTTCGCGGTGACCCGGACGACCATCGAGTCGATGAACACGCTGTCCAGACCCAGTACCTCCACCGGGCCCCAGAGCAGCTCGTTCCAGGGCTCCTCCTTGCTCAGCTTCTCCGCGACCTCGTCCAGCGTGGCCTTGACCCGGTCCAGGTCCTCGTCCGCCCGTACGGTCACGTCCACCCCGGCGGTGGCCCAGCCCTGGGAGAGGTTGCCGATCCGCTTCACCTCGCCGTTGCGGACGTACCAGATCTCGCCGTCCGCGCCGCGCAGCTTGGTCACGCGCAGTCCGACCTCGACCACCTCGCCCACGGCCACACCCGCGTCGATGGTGTCCCCGACGCCGTACTGGTCCTCCAGGATCATGAACACGC
The DNA here is from genome assembly GCF_019104725.1 of Streptomyces corallincola. Lineage (GTDB taxonomy): Bacteria > Actinomycetota > Actinomycetes > Streptomycetales > Streptomycetaceae > Streptomyces > Streptomyces corallincola. Next base: position 2,272 of record NZ_JAHRXF010000032.1, read on the forward strand.
CGGAGAGGAAGTCGGTGACCAGGTTCCGGGCGCCGAAACCGATGGCGACGCCCGCGACACCGGCGGACGCCAGCAGCGGGGCCAGGTTGATCCGGAACGTCGAGAGCACCATCAGCGCGGCCGTGCCGAGGATGAGGAAGCTCGCCACCGAGCGCAGTACCGAGCCGATGGCCGCCGCCCGCTGCCGACGCCGCTCCGCGTTGGCCAGCAGCCCGCCGAACGCGGTGCCCTCCACGGCCTGCGCGGTGCGCGTCATCCGGTCGATCAGCTTGGTGATCGCCCGCCGCACCACCGCGCGCAGCGCCACCGCGACCACGATGACCAGCAGGATCTGGAGGCCCATCGCCAGCCAGGTGGACCAGTTCTGCTCCACCCAGCTCGCCGCGTTCGTCGCGCTCTCCTGCGCGTCCTGGAGCGTCGGCACGGCGTCCGACCCGGAGGGCGACGGGGACGGCGACGGCGTCGCACCGGCCGCGAGCAGGACGAGGGGCAGGGACACGGCACGGACCTCCGGATACGGCGCGGTCCGCACCGGTGGGGCGGGAGCCATCACGGAAAGGTCACCGGGCGGACAGGAGAACCACACTAACGGGGCCATGTGTGTCCTCCGCACCGATTCCCCCGGACGAGGCGGTTCCGGGCCGCCCACCGGCCGGTTCCGACAGGTCGCGGGCCCGGCGCCGTGCCCGGTGTGGTCGAAAACACCCCGTTCCCGTTACCGGCACATGGTGGCGCTTCCACCAGGCATGGGGCGAGACTTGCTTGCAGATCGTCCCGGCGCGAGCCACGCGCCGCCGACGCCCAAGGAGGCCCCCGTGCCGCATGTCCTGGTTCTCAACGCGTCGTACGAGCCGCTCGGCGTCGTACCGCTCCGCCGCGCGCTCGTCCTCGTCCTGGAGAACAAAGCCGTCTCCCTCGAGGAATCCGGCGCCTATCTGCACAGCGCGACCGTCACAGTCCCCGCACCCAGCGTGGTCCGGCTCAAGCGTTTCGTCCGGGTCCCCTACCGGGGTCCCGTCCCGCTCACCCGCCGGGCGCTGTTCGCCCGGGACGGCGGGCGGTGCATGTACTGCGGTGCCATCGCCACCAGCGTCGATCATGTCGTCCCGCGCAGCCGCGGCGGCCTGCACGCCTGGGACAACGTCGTCGCCTCGTGCCGCCGCTGCAACCATGTGAAGGCCGACCGCCACCTCGTCGAACTGGGCTGGCGGCTCCGTCACAAGCCCGCCCCGCCGTCCGGACTGGCCTGGCGCATCATCGGCACGGGCCACCGCGACCCGCGCTGGCTGCCGTACTTGCAACCCTTCGGCGCGGACGACGCACTGGCCCGGATCGACGGCATATCGGCCTGAGATCCGGGCCTTCGTACACCCCGTGACGGGCGGTGGGTCACGGGGTGCGCGAGCGTGTGCGCCCGCCGAACCGCGGCACGTGAGCGCGCGCCCGCCGACCTGCGGCGCCGCTCAGTCCGGGAGCGTTCCCGCCCGCGCCCCGTGGCGGGCGTACAGCGCGGCGCCCACCGCGAACACGGTCAGCGCCACCGCCCACGTCGCGCTTCCCGCCTGCGCCTGCACCGGCCAGGTGGCGAGCCGCGCCCAGTGTCCGCGCGCACCCGAGGTGCTCAGGACGGCCGCGAAGACGTACCCGGTCGCGGGCAGCCAGCTCAGCCGCGCCCCCAGCAGCACGGCCGACGCCGCGACGAGCCCCGTACAGCCCAGCAGGTTCCGTACGACCGCCGGGGCGCCGAACGTCTCCGGGTGCCCGAGCACGGCGAGCGGCAGCAGCAGCGCGGCGAGGGCGGTCGGCGCCAGCAGATGTGCCAGCCGGCGCGGCCACCAGGGCCGTACCGCCGTCGCGTCCAGCTCCGCCGACGGCGAGTGCAGCCCGGTGCCGATCACGGCGGCGGCCAGCAGCGGGGCGAGCGCCACCACGCGGACCCGGCGGTCGGGGTCCAGGTACGCGTCCAGCAGCCCGGCGGCCCACACCGCCGCGAGGGCCGTGCCGCACAGCGCGGCGAGGGTCAGGAGTACGGCGCGGGAGCGGGCGTGGAGCCGGGGGCCGCTCAGGGGGCCCGGCAGGAGGCTGTGCGCGGTCATGGGAGAGGGACCTCCGGGTCGGAGCAGGCACCGGACCTGGCGGCGATGAAGTAGCCGGAGAGCCAGGTCCGGCGGGCCTCGGGGGAGAGGGCGGCGAAGCGGGCGCGAACGGCGAGGGTGCGGCGGAGCGCGGCGCGGTCGGCCTTCGTGCCCCGGGCGTCCAGCCGGTCGAAGTCGGCCTCAACCGGGCTGGGCGCGAGGTAGTGCTCGACCAACTCGTCCGTCGTCCGGGTGCCCCGTTTCTCGCAGCGGTCGCCCCCCTCCAGCATGGCGACGGCCTCCCAGGCGTACTGCCGTGGATGCGTCAGCCGTCCCCGTACGAAGGACCAGCCGCGCGGCGTCAGTATCGGCAACTGTGCCTCGTCGCGGTCTGTGCTCCCCGGCAGGTCCTCCCAGCGCGCGGGCAGTCCCCGTACGCCCTCCAGCTTCTCGGTGACCGGCGCGAGGGCGGCTCTGACCTGGGGGAGGACGCCCGCGTACCGGGCGTTCACGCAGACCGCCGGGGTGGTGGAGGTGTCGCAGACCTGGCGCAGCGCGAGCGGGTCGGTACGGTACGGGACCTCGGTGGAGGTGGTCAGCGCCAGCGCGGCGGCGGCGGCGACCGCGAGCGGCAGCAGGGCGGTGATCCGGCGCCGGGCCGCGTACGCCAGGACGGCCGCGGCCGTCAGCCCGCCGGTCCAGCCGATGACGGCCAGGGGCTGCCACCAGACGGGGAGCAGGTCATCGCCCACGGGGCGCGCGGGAGTCAGACGTGACGGTCCGCCCGCGTCCACGAGGATCGTGCTGAGCCACGCGAACAGAGCGACCGCCAGCACGGGCCCGGTGAGCCGCCACGGCACCACCCGCCCGACCACGTGCCCCACCAGCGCGACACCGGCCGTCGTCACCACGTCACCCGGCAGCAGACCGAGGTGCGGGGTGTCGCCCTGCGTGTACGGCCAGGTCGCCAGCATGGCCGACACGGTCGCCGCCAGGAACCCGAGAGCCGTCCAGACGGCCACCGGCAGCGCGGAGACCAGCAGCCGGGCGAGTGGCGCGCGTGCCGCCGTGGCCCACAGCTCCCCGGTACGGCGCCGCCGCTCCCGGCCGCCCTGCCAGCACCCGGCGGCCACGGTCAACGGCAGCACGATCAATTGGGTGGTGTGCAGTTCGGAAGCGGTTTCCGCCCAACCTCCCTGCCAACGCGCAGAGTTGAGCGCCATCGAGGCGATGACGGCCGAGGCTGTGGTGACACCGGCCCAGGGGGCGAAGCCGCGCAGGGCTTCGGAGCGGAGAGGGTGGGGGGCGCGTCTCCGCCGCGCGGTGCTGTGTGGCGGGGTACCGGGTGCCTCCGGAGCGCCGACGGTGCTGGTACTGGTCGGGTGGCTCATCGCAGGGCCCCCTCGCGGACGGTGGCGCGGTGGGCGCGCAGCGCGGCGGTGTAGCCCCGCTCGATCGGGTGGTCGCCGGGACCGTCCGAGGCGGCGCCGAGCGCGGTGAGGGAGGCCGGGGTGCCCCGGTGGGCGACGCGGCCCTCGTCCAGCAGGGTGACCTCGGTGCAGGCGGCGGCCACGTCCTCCACGAGGTGGGTGGAGACGACGACCGTGGCCGTGGTGCCGAGTTCGCGCAGCAGCTCCCGGAACTCCACCCGCTGCTCCGGGTCGAGCCCGGCGGTCGGCTCGTCCAGCAGCAGCACGCCCGGCTCGTTGACGAGGGCCTGCGCGATGCCGACCCGGCGGACCATCCCGCCGGACAGCGTCCTCACCTTCGCGTCGATCCGGTCCGCGAGCCCGACCCGGACGACCGCACGCTCCACCGCCGCCGGTACGGCGTCGGCGGGCACCTCCTTCAGCCACGCCACGTACGCCACGAACTCGCGCACGGTGAAACCGGGGTAGTACCCGAACTCCTGTGGCAGATAGCCCAGTCGGCGCCGTATCTCGGTCCGGCCCCGGTGGTCGCCGACATCGTGACCGAGGATCTCGACCCGGCCCCCGTCCGGCTCCGCGACGGTGGCGAGCACCCGGATCAGCGATGTCTTCCCGGCCCCGTTGGGACCGAGCAGACCGTGCACCCCGGTACCGAGATCGAGGTCCAGCGAGTCGAGCACGAGGGTTCTCCGGTGCTTCACACGGAGGGCGGTGGTGCGGATGGGCATGGGGGCTCCCGGGAGAGGGGCGGTCGGTCGAGGGGTGTGTGGGCGCGGGTGGCCGGGCCGGTCGCGGGGCGCGGTCGCGGTGTCCGCGTCGGCGGCTCCTGTCCGCCTCACCGGCGGAGCGGCCGGTCGTACGCGGTGCGCCGGAGCGTCAGCACCACGGCGCTCAGCGCGGCGGCCGTGGCCCACGCGCCCTGGGTGCCGGGGCCGTCCAGACAGCGGGCGAGCTGCTCGGCCAGCCGTGTCGCGGGGCCGTTCTCGCCGGAGGTGAGCGGTACCGGGGCGGTGACGGCCAGCAGCCAGCCGCCGCCCGTGACCGCGCCCGCCGTGCGGCATCCGGTGAAGGACGCGAGGGCCAGCGTGGCGAGGCTCAGCGCCAGCGCGGGCAGCAGCCAGGCCGCCGCGGCGGGGGCGCCCGAGGCGGGGAGCAGCAGTCCGGTGCCGGTGAGCAGGGGGATGCTCACCGCGAGTACCGCGACCGTACGGACCAGGGCGAGCCGCAGTCCGCCGGACGGCGTGGACGCCGTGATCTCGTGGAGCGGGTCGGCGTGCGCCCCGTACGACAGGGCCACCCCCGCCACGGGAACCACCGGTGCCACGGCCAGCAGCAGCGCCCGCGCACCGGGGACCCCGCCGCCGTACCAGAGGCCCGCCGCCCCCACGGCCGCCGACAGGACACCGAGCAGCCACGCGCCGCGCACGGCGGGCCCCACGGCCCACAGCAGGCGGGCGAGGCGGGAAAGGGGCGGCGCGGGCGTGGCTGTCGCCCGGGGCGCCGCGTACGGCACGGGCGCCGCCGCTGTGCCCGCCGCGCGCCCGGTCACCTCCGCCAGTACGGCGGCCCGTACGTCCGCCAGCCGGGGTGCCGTACCCGAGGCCCGTACCGCCTCCGACACGGACGCCGCGCAGGCGCCGCAGCTCTCCAGGTGCCGTTCCAGGGGCCAGGCGTCCGACTCCGGGAGGGAACCGTCGGCGTACGCGGCGACCTGGGCGGCGAGGGCGTGCCCCAGGGTGTCGTGGTTCATGCGGTGCCTCCCAGCGGGGACGGGACGAGCCGGTCGGGAAGCGGACCGCTCCGGCGGTGGTACGGGGGACGGGGGTGCGCGGAAGCGGGGGGCGCCGAGCGGGTGTCGGCGGGGGTGTCACGTACGCCCCCGGGCGGCGCCGTGCGGGGATCGTCGGGGGAAGTCCGTCCCGCGCCCCCGCCGGGTTCCGTGCTGCCGCCGGGCTCCGCGTCCCCGGTGGACTCCGTGCCCGGCGCGCCGGGCCGTCCGCCGGGATCGTCGCCCCGCTCCCTCACCCCCTCCAGCGCGCTGCGCAGCTCCGTGCGGGCGCGTCGGGCGCGGGACTTGACCGTGCCCTCCGGGACGCCCAGCAGGACGGCCGCCTCACGTGTGGTGAGCCCGTCGAGGACGGTGGCCCGCAGGACGTCGCGCAGGTCGGGGGCGAGGCGGTCCAGGGCGGTGCCGACATCGCCGTACTCCAGCCCGGTCAGGACCCGGTCCTCGGCGGAGGGGTCGGGAGCGTGGCCGGTGTCCGGCTCCAGCGGGGCGCCCGCCGTGCGCGCGGCGCGCTCCTGGGCGCGCCGGGCGTCCACCAGACGGCGGGCGGCGACGGTCCAGAGCCAGCCCCCGGCCTCCTGGCCCCGGTGCCCGGCGGCCGACCGCCACACCGTGACGAACGTGTCCTGGAGCACCTCCCGCACCAGCTCCGGGTCGGCGCACCGGCGCGTGAGCCGGGCGTGCAGCCACCCGGCGTGCCGGTCGTACACCGCGGACAGGGCGGCCGGGTCTCCGGCCGCGACGGCACGCAGCAGGGCCGCGTCCCCCACCTCGTCGGTCTCGCGCAGGCCCCCCACGGGGCGGAACAGTCTCACACCCCCTCTATCGCTCACCCGAACGGCTGTGGATCACGGACACGGGAAGCGGGCGGTCTGAGGGCGGGGCGCCCTTGCGCCCGCCGGGCGGGTGTGCGGGCGCCGTCCTCTGCCGGGGGTACGCGGCCCGCCAGGCGTACGCGGCCTGCCAGGGGTACGCGGCTCCCCGGCACCCTCCGCCGTCCGGGGGAGCCCGGCCTCACGTGCGTGCCGGGTGAGTGCGCTCCGGCTCTCGGGGTAGGGCTGCCCTGTCCGAACGAAAGCGCGGCGCGCCCGGTGTGCCGCCCGCAGCAGGAGGAGGACCCCGTGACCGTCACCAGTGCGATCCCGGCCCAGTGGAAACCCGAGGCGGACCTGTTCGCCGAGAGCCCCGCCGAGCAGATCTGCGTGTTCACGGCGGAGGCCGCCTGTGCCGAGGCCCCGCTGACCAGTGAACCCCCGCTCCCGGACGCCGAGCCCCTGACCAGCGAGCCCCCGCTCGCCGAGACCGCGCCGCTCACCAGCGAGTCCGACCCGGTCCCCGACTTCTTCGGCGCGGAGCTGTAGGTGACCGCGGGGCGCGAGGACGCGCACGTGGACCCCGAGGACGCGCACTCCGGCACGGCCCGGCGGCCGGAGGACACCCACACCGACACCCGTACCGGCGCCGACGCGAGTGCCCAGGACGCGCGCGGCGCCCTGCCCGCGTCCCCCGGCCCGGACGGCGTCGGCCCCCGCGCGGCGGGCGCCCGTCCCGTACCGTCGGACACGCCCCCCGTCCCGGCCGCCGGGGCGGCACCCCCGCCCCCGGAGGCCACCTCCCACGCCGGGGCCCTCTCCCGCCTCGCCGCCCTGCACGGCGTGGCCACCGCCTACAGCCCCGCCCCCGGCCAGACCGTCCAGGTCCCGGAGGCCGCCGTGGTGGCGGCGCTCGCCGCACTGGACGTACCGGCGGGCACCCCGGACGCCGCACGCGCCTCCCTCGCCGCCCGCGAGGCCGAACTCGCCGCCCGCCTGCTGCCGCCCACCCTGGTCCGCTGGGCCGGGTCACCGCCCGCCCCCGGCGACCCCCTCGCCGCGCTCCCGCCCGGCACGCGCGTCCGGGTGGAGACCGAGCAGGGGGACGTCCGGGACGGCGCCGACGACCTGCCCACCGGCATGCACCGGGTGCGGGCCACCGCCCCCGACGGACGGACCGCCGACGCCCACCTCGTCGTCGCCCCCGACCGGCTCCCCGCGCTCACCGGCCGCTCCGCCGGACTCCTCGTACAGCTCTACTCGCTCCTGTCGGCCCGCTCCTGGGGCATGGGCGACCTCGGGGACCTCACCGACCTCGCGGACTGGGCCGGGCGTACGACGGGTGCCGGATTCGTGCAGGTCAACCCGTTGCACGCGGCCGTGCCCGGCGCGCCCACCGACCCGTCGCCGTACCGCCCCTCCTCCCGCCGCTTCCCCGACCCCGTCCACCTGCGGGTGGAGGACATCCCCGAGTACGCGGCGGCCGAGGAGGCCGTACGCCCCCTGCTGGAGCGGGCCGCGCTGCTGCGGGCCGGGGTGCTGGACGAGGGCGCGCTCATCGACCGGGACGCCGTGTGGGAGCTGAAGCGGGCCGCGCTGGAACACGTGCTGGCCGTACCGCTGGGCCCTGACCGCCGGACGGCCTACGAGGCGTACCGCGCCGGGGAGGGGCAGGCGCTCCAGGACCACGCCACGTGGTGCGCGCTGGCGGAGCGGCACGGCTCCGACTGGCGGCGCTGGCCCGCCGGGCTGCGCGACCCGCGTTCCGGTGAGACCGCGCGGGCGCGGGAGGAACTGGCCGGGCGGGTGGAGTTCCACGCGCGGCTGGCCTGGCTGACCGAGGACCAGTTGCGTGCCGCGCAGCGTGCCGCGCGGGCCGCCGGGATGCCGGTCGGGATCGTGCACGACCTCGCGGTCGGCGTGCACCCGGAGGGCGCCGACGCGTGGGCCCAGCAGGACCACTTCGCCGCCGGGATGTCGGTGGGCGCCCCGCCGGACGCGTTCAACGCGCGCGGCCAGGACTGGGGCCTGCCGCCCTGGCGCCCCGACCGGCTCGCCGCCTCCGGCCACGCCCCGTACCGGCAGCTCCTGCGCGCCCTGTTCCGCTACACGGGCGCCCTCCGCATCGACCACGTCATGGGCCTGTTCCGCCTGTGGTGGGTCCCGGCGGGCCGCCCGCCGACCGAGGGCACGTACGTCCGCTACGACGCGGAGGCCATGCTGGCGCTGCTCGCGCTGGAGGCGTCCCGCGCCGGGGCGGTCGTCATCGGGGAGGACCTCGGCACGGTCGAGCCCGGGGTGCGGGAGATGCTGGAGCGGCGCGGGGTGCTCGGCACCTCCGTGCTGTGGTTCGAGCGGGACTGGACCGGCGACGGCCGCCCGCTGGCCCCGGAACGCTGGCGTGCCGACTGCCTCGCCACCGCCACCACCCACGACCTGCCGCCCACCGCCGCCCGCCTCACCGGCGAGCACGTGGAACTCCGCGACCGGCTCGGCCTGCTGACCCGCCCGGCGACGGAGGAACGCGCCGAGGCGAACGCCGACACGGCGGAGTGGCTGGCCCTGCTCGGCAGCCTCGGTCTGCTCGACACCCCGGCCGCCGGGCCGCCCGGCAGCGACGAGGAGGCCGAGATCAAGGGCGTCTACCGCTACCTCCTGCGCACCCCGGCCCGCCTCATCGGCGTCTGGCTCCCCGACGGTGTCGGCGACCGCCGCCCGCAGAACCTCCCCGGCACCTGGGACCAGTACCCCAACTGGCGCCTCCCCGTCGCGGACGGCTCCGGGCGGCCGGTGAGCCTGGAGGAGCTGAAGGGGTCGGCGCGGCTGCGCGGGTTGCTGGAGGCGCTGCGGGAGCGGGTGGGGGTGCGCGGCGGGGGGTGAGGGGGCGCGGTCGGGGGGCGTGCGGTGCGGGGTGCCCGGGACCTGGCTCGGGCCCGCTGGACTCGGCTTGGGGCACCCCGGACGCGCGCCGTCCGAATGCGTTGGCTAACTTGGAGATCGTGGACAAGAAGAACGCACTGCGCGCCGGCGCCCTGGCGGCCGGTACGACGCTGATGATGCTGCTCATGTCGTCCCCCGCGCTCGCGCTGACCCGCGACGACGGCGACGACCCGGGACCGGGCCTGAGCGCCATCCAGACGGTCGGCCTGTACGTGCTGATCCCGCTCGCCCTGTTCGCGGTCATCGCGGGCCTGGTGATGGCGCTCGACAAGTCCAGGATTCGGGTCACCAAGCCGGGTTCGGGCAAGCCGAAGAAGGCCTGAGCCGAGCCGCCGGACGTTCGCGCCGAGGGCGCCGGTCCACCGCAGTGCGTGCGGTGGACCGGCGCCCTCCGCGCGTCCGGAGAGGGCGGCGCGGAGGAACGGGTGCCCGTGATGCCGGACTTGTGACGAAACGCGAGAACCGGGTACGCGGGCGCACATGAACGCTTCCAAGACTGCGACCAAGACCGCCGCCGTGACCGCTGCCGGAACCGCCGCCGGGACCGCTGTCCGGGCGGCGGAACGCATACCGGCCCGTGTGGGCCTTGCCCTGGCCCGTACCGTCGCGCGCGGCGGGGCGGCGGGCGCCGCCGGGACGGTCGCCCTGGACGCGGTGAGCTACGCGGACATGGCGCTGCGCGGCCGGGGTGCGAGCGGGGCGCCCGGCGCGGTGGTGGACCGGCTCGCGCGCGACACGGGCCATCCGGTACCCGGCACCGACGAGGTCCGCGCCAACCGCCTCTCCGCCCTCGGCGCCCTCTCCGGCATGGCCGTCGGCTGCGGGGTCGGCGTCACCGTCTCCCTGCTGCGCCGCGCGGGCGTCCGCATGCCCTGGTGGCTGGGCACCCTCACCACCGGCGCCCTGGCGATGGCGGCGGCGGACGTGCCCCTCGCCAAGCTGGGGGTGAGCGACCCGAGCACCTGGTCAGCGGCCGACTGGGCCTCGGACATCGCCCCCCACCTGATGTACGGCCTGGTCACCTACGCGGTGGTGGTGGCGGGCGAGGACTGAGAGGGGTGCCGGGGGCGGGTCCGGGGCAGGAGGTGCGGGCGGCGCGGGCGGTGCGGGCGGGCAAGCCCCGACCGCCCCTCAGTTCCCCCCCACCCCCCGCCCCTCAGTTCCCGCCCACCCCCGCCAGCAGTCGCCGCAACAGCCCGCCGAGCTGGGCGAGTTCCGCCGCGTCGAACCCCGCCAACGCCTCGCCCTGCACTTGGAGCCCCGCCACCAGTGCCTGGTCCGCGATGTCCAACCCCCGCTCGGTGAGGCTGACTTCGAGAGCCCGGCGATCATGCGGATCGGGGGACCGCCGTACGAGCCCGGCGTGCTCCAGTTTGTCCAGGCGGCCGGTCATGCCGCCCGTGGTGACCATCAGCGCGTCGGAGAGCCGCCGGGGCGAGAGGGTGTACGGCTCACCGGCCCGGCGCAGCGCGGCCAGCACGTCGAACTCGCCGCGCGAGACGCCGAACGGCAGATACGCGCGCTCCAGCAGCTCCTCCACCCCCCGGCACACCCGCATCACCCGCCCGAACACCTCCACGGGCCCCGCGTCCACCCCCGGCACCACCCGCCCCCACTCCGCCACTTCACCATCGACCACATCCCGAGCCGCATCCATACGGAACGCATTCCCCGGCCGGGAGGGGTGCCAACGGTGGGGGAGTGGTCGTCACTCGGGCGTGAACGCGTACTGCACTTCGTAGAGGTGCCCGGCCTTCACCATCACGGTGGCCTCGATGGGCCGCTCCTGGTCGCTGTGGACCACCCGGAGGGTGCGGAGTACGGGCAGGTCGGTGGGGAGGGCCAGTGCCTGGTACTGCTCCTGCGTGGGGACGCGAGCGGAGACCCGGTCCACGCTCAGCCTCGGCGGGAAGCCCAGCTCGGCCAGCAGGGCCGGGGTCCCGCCCCGGATCTTGCGGTGCTCGGTGAGGGCGGTGCCCCGCGCGAGGGCCATCGGGTAGTACGACCGGACCAGTTCCACGGGCTCGTCGTCCACAGACAGGATCTGGTGGCGCAGTACGGCGGTCTCACCGGCCGGGAGGCCCAGTACCTCGGCGACATCGGCGGGCGGTACGACCTCGCGCACGTCCACGAGTGTGCTGTGGGCCCGCGTACCCCACAGGGTCGCCTCGGTCAGCCAGCGGTACGGCTCTCCCGGCGCGGCGGGCGCCATGAACGCGGCCGGTCGCACGGTCCGTTGCCGGTGCTCCCGCACGGTCACCGCGGCCCCGGCCCGCCCGACGACCAGCCCCTCGTCCTTCAGGAGTCGCAACGCCTTCTGGATCGTGGCGTTGGACGCGTCGAACCGCTCCTTGAGCCGGGCGGTGGACGGCAGGCTGCTGCCGGGCGCCAGGTCACCGCTCATGATGCCGTCCCGCAGATCGGCGGCGATCCGCTCGTGCAGGGACCGCCGGTCCGGTGAACGGGGTTCCGGCGTACGGGAGTCGGGTGCGGGCACGGTCATCCGATCCGCATCTCGTACCGCAGCCCCTGCCGCCCGGTCGGCATCAGCATCACGTCCACCTGGAACGGGCGGTCCTCCGCGTCCGAGGTCGTGCGGACGAGGCGCAGGGCCGGTTCGCCCGCCGAGGTACGCAGCGCCTCGCGCTCGGCGGGCTCGGGGGCGCACGCGGTCACGTCCTCCACCACCCGCGCGGCCACGTACCCCAGCTCCGCCAGCAGCGTCACCGCGCCGCCCCGGATCTTGCCGGTCTCGGCCAGCCGGGTGCCGCGTGCCACGGTGAGGGGATAGTAGGTGTCGGTCAACTCCACCGGCACACCGTCGAGTTCGATGATCCGGCGCCGTACGACGACCGTGTCCCCGGCCGGGACCCCGAGCCGTACGGCCACCTCCTCGGGTGCGGGCACCTCACCCGCGTACACGATCCGCTGCCCGCCCTTCCCGCCCCGCGCGGCAGCCTCCTCGGCCCACGCGTCCCCCTGCCCCCGCTCACGCGCGGTCAGGTACGGCATGGACGTGCTGATCCACCCGCTGTCACCCACAGGCTTCCTCCTCTACCGGGCCGACCCACCCTGCCGCTGTACACCGTAGGCGACGGGGTGGAGGCCAGTTTCATCGACCACCTCTCTGCTTTTCGTGAAAGGCGATATGGTCGTCCCGTTCTGGTGTCCCGGCACAAGGCGGTGTTGACCGTGCCCCTGTTATGGCAACGACAATTCCCCCGCGCGCGCAGGTCGGTTGGAGCCGCGCGCATGCTCGCCCTCGAAACCCTCACGGCGTGGGGTTACCACGACCGTCAGGACGATGTCCGGCTCTGCGTCTCCGAGTTGGCCACGAACGCCGTGGTGCACGGGGTGCCACCCGGCCGGGAGTTCTGTCTGTCGCTGGTCGGCGACGGAGCCTTGGTCAGAGTCGAGGTGCGGGACAGCGGAGGCGGCCAGGTGCGGCCGTCGGACGCGGGGCCCGAGGCGTGCGGGGGTAGGGGGCTTCGGCTGGTCATGGCGCTTGCCGACGACTTCGGGGTCACCGTGCACCAGCCGGGCAAGACGGTCTGGACGGTGTTCAAGACAGCGCGCTCCGCCACGCCCCCGGCCCTCTGACGGAACGTTCGGCGCATAAGACGGGGGGCGCCCCGCCGAAGCCGGGCGCCCCCCTCTCAGCACAGCTCCGCTAGGACGCCGCCGCGTCCACCCCCTGGGCCCGCAGCGCGCGTTCCACGCCGGAGCGGGACTCCGAGACGAGGCGGCGGAGGGACGCGTTGGGGGAGGCTTCGGAGAGCCAGGTGTCGGTGCGGGTGAGGGTGTCCTCGGAGACCTGGACGGCGGGGTAGAGGCCGACGGCGATCTGCTGGGCCATCTCGTGGGAGCGGGAGTCCCAGACGGACTTGAGGACCTCGAAGTACTTCTCGGTGTACGGGGCGAGCAGCTCGCGCTGGTCGGTCTGGACGAAGCCGCCGATCACCGCCTCCTGGACCGCGTTGGGCAGCGTGTCGGACTCGACGACCGACGCCCACGCCTCGGCCTTCGCCTCCGCCGTGGGGCGGGCGGCGCGGGCGGAGGCCGCGTGCCGCTCACCGGCGGCGGTGCGGTCGCGCTCGTACTCGGCGGCGATCTCCGCCTCGTCGAAGCGGCCGACGGCGGCGAGCCGCTGGACGAAGGCCCAGCGCAGCTCGGTGTCCACGGCCAGGCCCTCGACGGTCTGGGAGCCGTCGAGCAGCGCGTCCAGCAGGTCGAGCTGCTCCGGCGTGCGGGCGGTCTCCGCGAAGGCACGGGCCCAGGCCAGCTGGTGGTCCCCGGCGGGTTCCGCCGCCCGGAGGTGGGCCAGCGTCGCGTCGGTCCAGCGGGTCAGCAGCGCCTCGCGGGCGGCCGGGGCGGCATACAGGTCGATGGCCAGCTTCACCTGCCGGTGCAGGGACTGCACGACGCCGATGTCGGACTCCTTGCCGATGCCGGACAGCACCAGCGCGAGGTAATCACGGGTGGGCAGCTCGCCGTCGCGGGTCATGTCCCACGCGGACGCCCAGCACAGCGCGCGCGGCAGCGACGCGGCGAAGTCGCCCAGGTGCTCGGTGACGGTGCGCAGCGACACCTCGTCCAGCCGGACCTTCGCGTACGACAGGTCGTCGTCGTTGAGCAGGACGACCGCCGGACGGGCCTTGCCCACCAGCTGCGGGACCTCGGTCAGCTCGCCGTCCACGTCCAGCTCGACCCGGTCGCCGCGCACCAGCTTGCCGTCCGCGTCGAGGTCGTACAGGCCGACGGCGATGCGGTGCGGGCGCAGCGTCGGCTCGCCCTTGGCACCGGCGGGCAGCGCGGGGGCCTCCTGGCGGACCGAGAAGGCGGTGATGACACCGGAGCCGTCGGTCTCCACGACCGGCCGCAGGATGTTGATCCCGGCCGTCTCCAGCCACATCTTCGACCACGTCTTCAGATCGCGCCCGGAGGTCTCCTCCAGCGCGCCCAGCAGATCGGAGAGCCGGGTGTTGCCGAACGCGTGCCGCTTGAAGTACGCCTGCACACCCCGGAAGAACTCGTCCTCACCGACGTACGCCACGAGCTGCTTCAGCACCGAGGCGCCCTTGGCGTACGTGATGCCGTCGAAGTTGACGAGCACGTCGTCCAGGTCGCTGATGTCCGCCATGATCGGGTGGGTGGAGGGCAGCTGGTCCTGCCGGTAGGCCCACGTCTTCATGGAGTTGGCGAACGTGGTCCAGGAGTGCGGCCACTTGGAGCCGGGCGCGTCGGCCTGGCAGGCGGCCTCGGCGTAGGTGGCGAACGACTCGTTCAGCCAGAGGTCGTTCCACCACTCCATCGTGACGAGGTCGCCGAACCACATGTGCGCCAGCTCGTGCAGGATCGTCGCCGCCCGCACCTCGTACGCCGCGTCGGTCACCTTGGACCGGAAGACGTACTGGTCGCGGATGGTCACCGCGCCTGCGTTCTCCATCGCGCCCGCGTTGAACTCCGGGACGAACAGCTGGTCGTACTTCTCGAACGGGTACGCGTAGTCGAACTTCTCCTGGAACCAGTCGAAGCCCTGCCGGGTCACGGCGAAGATCGCGTCCGAGTCCAGGAACTCCGCCAGCGAGGGACGGCAGTAGATGGCGAGCGGCACGCTCTGCCCGTCCTTCTCGTACACACTGTGCACCGAGTGGTACGGGCCGACGATCAGCGCGGTGATGTACGAGGAGATGCGCGGCGTCGGCGCGAACGTCCAGACGTTGTCCTTGGGCTCCGGGGTGGGGGAGTTGGACACCACCGTCCAGCCGTCGGGGGCCGTCACGGTGAACTGGAACGTCGCCTTCAGGTCGGGCTGCTCGAAGGACGCGAACACCCGGCGCGCGTCCGGCACCTCGAACTGGGTGTACAGATAAGCCTGTTCGTCCACCGGGTCCACGAAGCGGTGCAGACCCTCACCGGTGTTGGTGTAGGCGCAGTCCGCGACGACCCGCAGGATGTTCCGGCCCGCGGGCAGGCCCGCCAGCGCGATCCGGGAGTCCGCGAACACACCGGCCGCGTCCAGCGCGTCCCCGTTGAGCGTGACCTCGTGCACGGCGGGCGCGACGAGGTCGATGAACGAGTCGCCGCCGTCCTCCGCCACGTCGAAGCGCACCGTCGTCACGGAACGGTACGTCCCGCCCTCCTGCGCGCCGGAGAGGTCGAGTTCGATCTCGTACGAGTCAACGGTGAGCAGCTTCGCCCGCTGCTGCGCCTCTTCACGGGTCAGGTTTGTGCCAGGCACGCGGTCATCTCCTCGTTATGGGTGGGTTGCGCCATCCTTCCACGCCACCCGCCACGAAGGCGACGGACATTCCCCCCGGCACCCGCGCCGGTGGGGCGGCCGACTCCCGGCGACCGCCCCACCCCGTACAACGCCCCGTGCAGCAGCCTTACAACATCTGTACAACAGCTCGTACGGCACCCGGGAAGGGCTTACCGCTTCGCCGACAGCTCCGCCGCCACCAGCTCCGCGATCTGCACGGCGTTCAGCGCCGCGCCCTTGCGCAGGTTGTCGTTGGACAGGAACAGGGACAGCCCGTGCTCCACCGTCTCGTCGGCGCGGATACGGCCCACGAACGACGGGTCCTGCCCGGCCGCCTGGAGCGGGGTCGGGATGTCGGAGAGGGCCACACCGGGGGCACCGGCCAGCAGCTCGGTGGCGCGCTCGGGGCTGATCGGGCGGGCGAACCGGGCGTTGACCTGGAGGGAGTGCCCGGTGAAGACGGGGACGCGGACACAGGTGCCGGAGACCTTCAGGTCCGGGATCTCCAGGATCTTGCGGGACTCGTTGCGCAGCTTCTGCTCCTCGTCGGTCTCGTGGGAGCCGTCGTCCACGACGGAACCGGCGAGCGGGAGCACGTTGAAGGCGATCGGGCGCTTGTACACGTGCGGCGCGGGGAAGTCGGCCGCCGTGCCGTCGTGGGTCAGCCGGTCCGCGTCGGCGGCCGTCTTCCGCACCTGGTCGTGCAGTTCGGCGACGCCCGCGAGGCCCGAGCCGGAGACGGCCTGGTAGGTGGCGACGACCAGCGCTTCGAGACCGGCCTCCTCGTGCAGCGGCTTCAGGACCGGCATCGCGGCCATCGTGGTGCAGTTCGGGTTGGCGATGATCCCCTTGGGGCGGTCCGCGACGGCGTGCGGGTTCACCTCGGACACCACCAGCGGCACCTCGGGGTGGCGGCGCCAGGCGGAGGAGTTGTCGATCACCACGGCGCCCTGCCCGGCGACCTTCTCCGCGAGCGCCTTCGAGGTCGCGCCGCCCGCCGAGAACAGCACGATGTCCAGGTCCGAGTAGTCCGCGGTGGACGCGTCCTCCACGGTCACCCCGTCCAGCACCGAACCGGCCGAGCGCGCGGAGGCGAACAGGCGCAGCCCGGTCACCGGGAACTCCCGCTCGGCGAGAATCCTGCGCATGACCGTGCCGACCTGACCGGTGGCTCCGACGATTCCGACCCTCACGGCGACTCCCTGTGCGTCTCGCGCCCCGCGTCCGGTGCGACCGGGGCTTTTTCCATCATGCGGCCCGTCCCGGCCCACGTGTCCAATCGATTGCGGCCCGGTCCCGGGGAACGGACGCGCCCCGGCCCGCGGGCGGTTCGCGCACCTGTTCCCGCACCGCCCGGCGACGACAGGAATTCCGCCCTCCGCCCCCGTCCGCCGCAATCCGTACTGCCCGGCCCCTGCCCACCCCGTCGCAGGTCACACGGCGGTGTGACGCAGACCTCGTACGGCACCGGGGGCGCGGCCGGGCGTACGGCGGCGGGGCGGGCGCCCTCCCGGACACCCGCCCCGCCGCCGTCGATACGGACCTGCTACTGCGTGACCGTCCCGATCCGCACGCTGCCCGTGCCCGCGACCGTGCCGCGGGTGTTGACCAGCTGGACGCGGCCGAAGAACTCGCGCCCGGCCGGGGCGGCGGAGACCGCGGTGACCTGGCCGCTCACCGTGGCGGTGGCGCCGGTGGCCAGGGTGACCGCCGCGCCGTCCACGGAGACGGTGCCGAGGGACGTGGAGAAGAACACGTCACGGTAGTCGTAGTCCGTGCTGCCGGACGGCACCGAGTACCCGGCGACCTTGACGGTGTACGTGCCGGGGGCGGGGGAGGGGATGGAGACGGCCTCCTCCGAGTCGCCGTCGGCGGACTGCGCGACCTGCCTGCCGGAGGAGTCGTACACGGTCAGGTCCAGGTCGGCGGCCGTGTCCGAGACCTTGCCGATGGCCACGTCCAGGGACGTGGTCCCGGCCGGGACCTCGACGGTGGTGGTCCGCGTCTCGCCCTCCTTGATCGCGGGGCGGTCCGACTTCGAGGAGCCGAGCGCGCCGCCGACGAGACGGCCGTCGAGCGGGGCCAGCCTGTTGGTGACCTTCCAGGACGCGGTGGCCGGGACGCCCGCCTTCGCCTCGGGGACGGTCACCGTCTCCGGGTCGAAGACGGCGCCGAGCACCGAGACGTCCAGCCTGTAGGGGTTGTCGAGCAGCGGCGAGGTGCGGCGCGCCTCGACCTCCACCTCCCAGACACCGGGCTGCGGGTCGGCGTAGGACCGCACGTCCGGCTTGCAACCGTTGCCGTCCTGGTAGTTGGCGTAGCAGTTCGGCGTGCTGGTGGGGTCCACCGGCGTGCCGTACGGGTGGATGGAGATGAACCGGGTCTGGCTCTTGTCCTTGAGTCCGCCGATGGCGACCTGGAGGGACTTGGCACCGGCGGGGACGGTCAGGAAGTACGACGTGGTGCTGTTGCGCTGCACCGAGCCGGACGCCGACCACACCGGGGCGACCGGGGGAGCGACCACGACGGTGGTCATGATCTGCTTGTCGGTGCCGGTCGTGCGCGGGTCGTCCACCTCCAGGATCGCGCTCTTGAGCCCGGCCGAACCGGGCGCCGCCTGCACCTTCACCGTGACCGGCTGGTTCAGCGGCAGCCGCACGACGTCGTCGCCGATGATCCGGAAGGTGCGCTCGGCGTTGTTGGCGAACCACAGCTCGTGCCACACCGGGCGGTCGGGGCCGGTGGTGCGGGTGACCGTGATGTCGTACGTCCGGCGCTGCCCGGCCTTCAGGCCGCCCTCGCGGTCGTAGAGGCCGGTGCCGAAGCCCGGCGTCTTCAGCGCGCCGTCGATGGCGGTGTCCACCGGCGCCTTCACCGTGTACTCGTGCGCGGAGGCACCGGCGCGGATCGCCCGCCAGGCGTCCACGATGTTGATCCGGCCCGCGCCCTCCTCGTACGCCTGCGCGCCGGGGATGTGGTCGGCGGTGGAGGTCAGCGCGGTGCGCAGATCGGCCGGGGTGAGGGCGATGCCCCGCTGTCCGGCCGCGCTCAGCAGCAGCGCGGAGGCACCGGCGGCCTGCGGGGAGGCCATCGAGGTGCCCTGGAGCATGGAGTAACCGGCGGGCAGCGTGTACCCGGCCTCGGCCACCGGGGAGCCCGGCAGCCAGGTCTGGGTGGTGTTGATGGCCGCGCCGGGCGCCACCAGGGTCGGTGTGAAGCCGCCGTCCTCACGCGGGCCGCGCGAGGAGAACGGCATCAGCGCGTACTTCTTCTCCACCTGCGAGCCGTAGTTCGCGGCCCAGGTCTCGCGGGAGATGCCCGCGCCGACCGAGATCACCTTGTCCGCCAGGCCGGGGTCACCGATGGTGTTGGCGCCGGGGCCGGAGTTGCCCGCCGAGATGACGAGCTGCACGCCGTAGGTGTCGATGAGCCGGGTGTACAGCTCGGCGCGCGCGTTGTTGCCGTCGTTCAGCGCGGGCAGCCCGCCGATGGACATGTTGACGATGTCCACGCCCCGGTTGGTGACCAGGTCGATCATGCCCTCGGTGAGCGCGATGTTGGTGCAGCCGCCGGACCAGGTGCAGGCGCGCGAGGAGACGATCTTCGCGCCGGGCGCGGCGCCGTTCATCCTGCCGCCGAACAGCCCGTTGGCCGCGGTGATCCCGGCGACGTGCGTGCCGTGCTCGGACTGGATCACGCCGATGTTGACGAAGTCCGCCTTCTTGCCGACCCAGGTCCCGCCGAACGGGTCCATCGGCACGTCCTTGCGGATCTGCACGACGAACGGCACCCGCTCGACCACGTCCGTCTTCGGGTCGTCGGTGCCGAAGTACCCGATCTGGTAGCCGTCCTTGTACGGCTTCATCGGGGTGTCGTCGGAGAAGTCGTTGTTGTTGTTCAGGTCCACCCGCACGGTGCCCGCCGCCGGGTCGTACAGCACGCCCCAGGAGTCGGTGGTGTCGCCGTCCCGGTTCAGGTCGCCCGCCTCGTCGCCGCCGACGGTCGCGGACTCCTTGAACGTGCTGATCTGGTACGAGCCCGCCGGGGCCGTCCAGTTCTGGCCGCCGAAGGAGAACGCCGGTCCGGAGACCGGGGTGACCATCGGGCGCCAGGTGTTGTCGCCGTCCAGGATCGGGTCGGTCGCGGTGACCCAGTCCACGATCTTGCGCTCACCGGTGGTGGTCCGCTGGAGCGCCGGGTGGCCGAGGTCCACGCCGGAGTCGAGGACGCCGATGGTCACGCCCCGGCCGTCCGCCTTCGGGTTGGCGCGCACGAAGTCCACGGCGCCGGTCTCGAACGAGGGGTTGTACGGGTTCTCCGCCGGGGTGTTCCGGCCGGGGCCGGAGTAGGTGCGCGACGGGGTGCCGTGTCCGCCGTGCTTCCCCTGGGAGGCGGAGGCGTCCGGCGTCGGGTCGTCGAGGGCGATCTCCTGGCGCAGGTCGATGCCGTGCACCGAGGACAGCTTCGCGGCGGCGGCGATGGCCGCGTCCGCCTTCCCCGTCGGCACGGTGGCCCGGACGTAGCCGAGGCTGTCGTAGGTGCGGCCCACCGAGGCACCCTCGACGGCGTTCAGGTCGGAGGCGACCTGGTCCGTCCGGCCGGGGGCGGTGGCGATCATCATCGTGACGTTCTTCGCGCCGTCCGCCTTGGCCTCGGCCAGCAGGGCGGCGTCGTCCGAACCCAGCTTGTCGTGGGCGGACTTGACGGCGGGGCCGGCGGTGCCGGTGGCGGGCGGCGCGTCCGCCGCCAGGGCCAGCGGGGCGGGACCGGTGGCGGTGAGGGCCGCCACGACGCCGACGGCCGCCGCGAGGCGGGCCAGGCGTCTCGGACCGGGTATCGGTTCGCGCTCGGAGCTGTGGGTCATCGACATCCCTTGGAGTGAGTGCCGTGCCGGACGGCGGCACGGCTTCGCCCAAGGGTCCGAATTTTGGGGGCCGTTGACCAGAAGAAAATGAAGGTGTGGGGAAAACCCCCGGTGTGCTTTGGCAGTAAAGAGCAGTAAAGGTCCGTTATTTGGGCCGATTTCCCGCCCGAGCGGACACAGGGAGGACACAGGAACGACACGGGCGCGACAGCGGGCGGACACCGGAAGGGGCGGCGGAATACGCGTGCCGGGCGCGGACGGCGCGCGTTAGCGTCCGTCCATGAAGGAGAAGTTGAGGGTGGCGGCCTACGCCGTGTGCGTCCGCGCGGACCAGATCCTGCTCGCCCGTTCCCCCGGCCCGGACGGCGTCCCGGAGTGGGTGCTGCCCGGCGGCGGCATGGAACACGGCGAGGACCCCTACGACACCGTCCGCCGCGAGGTCTTCGAGGAGACCGGTTACCAGGTCGCCGTCACCGGGCTGCTCGGCGTGCACACCTCCCGGCGCGTCATCCGCCACGGCCCGCTGGGCACCCCCACCGATCACCAGGGCCTGAGCCTCCTCTACGCCGTCGAGGTCACCGGCGGCGACCTCACCCCGGAGATCGGTGGCTCCACGGACTTCGCCGCCTGGCAGGACCTCTCCGCGCTGGCCGGGCTGAACGTCGTACGGGTGGTGGAGGCGGGCCTGCGGCTGTGGCGGGAACGGCCGGTGACCGGACATCTCTGACACGCCGGTGCCGTGCCGGGCGCCGCGAGCCGGTGAACCCTCCCGGTCGCGGCACCGGCGGCGGAGAGGGTACGCGCATTGTGCCGCCCCGGTGGGCACGAACTGCCTTCCCTACCCGTGCGGATGAACACCGGGTGACCGGCGACCGGCACCCCGCGTTCCACTCCATGACCGCGTTCCGTGTGCCGAGATCCACGTACGGTGATCGGTGTCGCGCGTTGCCACCGTGTTCACGCGCGGGTCACCCCCGGTGCCAACGATCCACGGTGAGCGGGGCGTTCGCGTCCCGCGCCCCCCGCCGCGACCGCACCCCTGGGAGACCGAGCCATGCCGCGCCCCCGCCCTGCCGACAGCTCCGCTCCGGTCCACCGCCGCTCCGTGCTCGCCGCCGCCGGAGCCGTCACACTCTCCGCCGGACTCGGCTACGCGCTCCGCCCCACCGACAGCGAGGCCGCCGTCAACACCGTCGCCGAGGCGGAGGCCCTCAACACGTCCTCGCCGAGCGCCGGTTCACCGGTGCTCCGGCCGACCGGCGGGCCCGCCCGGCCGCCCGTGCCGTACACCCGGGGCACCACACTCGCCTCCGTCGCCGCTCCCGCCGGGTCCGGTTCCGGGTTCCGGCGGCTGGCCGCCGGGCCCGGCTGGAAGCGGGTGGTGCGCACCGACCTCGCCGCCGCCAAGTCCGGCCGCGCCGAACGCCGTACGACGCTCGCCGCGTTCGTCCAGCTCACCGATCTGCACCTGACGGACGTGCAGCACCCGCTGCGCCCGGAGTTCCTGCGCGCCGCCGACCCGCACGGCTGGCGTCCGCACGAGGCGCTGACCGTGCCCGGCGCGATCTCGCTGATCGAGCGGGTCAACGCGCTGCGCGGCGGCCCCGCCACCGGCGCCCCGCTGCGCTTCGTGATGACCACCGGTGACAACACCGACAACAACGCGCGGTGCGAGCTGGAATGGTTCATGAAGGTGATGAGCGGCGGCAGGTTCGCCCCCAACACCGGTGACGCCACGCACTACGAGGGCGTGCAGAACAGCGGTGTGAACATGTACTGGCAGCCCGACTCCACCGTCCGCGACGCCGAGAAGGCGCTCGGCTTCCCGTACCTCAAGGGCTATCTGGGCGCCGCCGTCCGCGAGGTGCGCAGCCCCGGACTGACGCTGCCGTGGTACTCCACCGCCGGAAACCACGACACGCTGCCGCTCGGCTGCTTCGACACCCGGGGCGACCAGTACCTGGTGGAGGCAGCCGTCGGCGGACGCAAGCTGATGGACGTCAGCGCCGCCGACGCCCAGAAGCTCCAGAACCTCATCAACAAGGCCTCCGGCGACCCCAGGGGCGTCGGCTACCGGGACCTCCTCAAGAAGTACAGCCGCTCCCAGCGCGCGGTCACCCCGGACGAGAGCCGGGCCCCGTACACCCAGGCCGACTACCTGAGGATCCACCTGGACCCCGCTTACCAGGGCGCCGGACCCGCCGGGCACGGCTACACCGCCGCCAACCTGGACGCGGGCACCCGGTACTACGCGTTCCGCGTCTCCGGCGACGTGGTCGGCATCAGCCTGGACACCACCGACGCGGGCGGCCACTTCAAGGGCTCCGTCGGCACCGCCCAGCTCTCCTGGCTGGAGCGCACCCTGAAGGCGCACCGGGACGACCACGTGATCGTCTTCAGCCACCACACCAGCAAGACCATGACCAACCAGGTCCGCGACCCCGCCCGGCCGGACGAGAAGCGGCACGACGGCGACGAACTCGTGCGCGTCCTCGCCGCCCACCCCCAGGTGCTGGCCTGGGTCAACGGCCACACCCACCGGAACATCATCACCGCGCACCGCACCTCCGCCGGGGGCTCCTTCTGGGAGGTGTGCACCGCCTCGCACATCGACCATCCCCAGCTCGCCCGGATCGTGGAGCTGGTGGACAACCACGACGGCACGCTGTCGCTGTTCACCACCCTGGTGGAGTCCGCCGCCCCGGCCCGCACGGACTTCGCCGATCTCTCCCAGACCGGCCTCGCCGCCCTCTACCGCGAGCTGTCCTACAACGCCCCCGGCGTGGACCGCTCCTACGCGGGCACCCCGGCCGACCGGAACACCGAGCTGGTCCTGCGGAAGCGCTGATTCCGGTCGGTACCGGGCCGGGGGCGAACTCGTGGTCCAACGTTTCATTCGCGTCGTACGCCGTTAACGCGGACGCAATGTCCGTACCGCCTCATATCGGCTAACCCGCTGTTCACGGGGATGGCTCGATTCATGTGCAAGGCGGGTGGTCGTGTGCGGACGAGGCACGGACTGCGTGTGCTGTCGGTCTACGAGGGTTTCTTCTCCGGAGGAGCCAGGATCGTGCACACCGACGTCGTCAGGGGACTGGCCGAGGGCGGCCAGTCCCATCAGGTGCTCAGCATCCACGGGGAGGTCCACCGCGAGGCCACCCGGCAGCGGATGGAGGACGACCACTGCTACCGGGCGCTGACCGCCTCCGGTGTCCCGGTCACCTCCCTCGGCCGGACCGCCGGACTGGTGGACGGCACGGTCGCGGCGTCGGTCTTCAGCGGCCCCGAGCTGGCGGAGACCGCGCGGTCGATGGCGGCGGCCGATGTGATCCTCTCCCTCAAGGAGCAGCCGCTCGCGCTGCTCAACAACCCCGGCCTGCCCCGCCGCCCGGTCGTGGCCTGCCTGCACCGCTCCGACCCGGAGAACCAGGGCCCCGCGCTGGACGAGCTGAAGGCCGCTGTCGCCGACGGCAAGGTCGCCGCGCTGGTCTGCTGCGCCGAGTCCACCCGCGCCGCCTACGAGGCGGCCGGGGTCCCCGGCCCGCTGCTGCACGTCATCCCCAACGGGGTGGACCTGCTCCGGTTCCGGCCCGACCCGGCCGCGCGCGCCGCGTTCCGCGCCGGGCTCGGTATCCCCGCCGGGGCGCCGGTGGTCGTGCTGGCCGCGCGGTACGCCCCGATGAAGAACGTCCCGCTGTTCCTGCGCGCCGCCCGGGCCTGGCTGGCCCGCGAGGGCGGCGGGCACGTGGTGATGTGCGGGGCGGGCATGAGCGGCGCCAACCCGGCGCTGCGCGCCGACGTGGACGCGGTCTTCGCCGACGCCCCCGAGCTGACCGGCCGGGTCCACGCGCTGGGCGTACGGCACGACATGGAGGCCGTCTACGCCGGGTCCGACGTGGTCGCGCTCACCTCCGTCTCCGGGGAGGCGGCGCCGCTCTGCCTCATCGAGGGCATGATGTGCGGCGCCGTCCCGGTCGCCACCGACGTCGGCGACAGCGCCTCCATCGTCGCGGGCCACGGCTTCGTCACCCCGCCCGACCCCGGCGCGGTCGCCCTCGCCTGGACCGCCGCGCTCGCCGGGCGCGCCGGATTCGCCCCGGCCCTCGCCCGCAGCCGCGAACGGTTCAGCCGCGAGCGCATGATCGCCGCCTACGCCGACCTCCTCGACCGCGTGCACGCCGCCCACACGGGCGGCTGGGCCACGGAGAGCCCGGCCTACGGCGACCCGGCGTACTGAGCCCAGCGGGCCGCCCGGCCCCGGCGGGTACGAGGAGGGGCCACCGGACACGGCGTCCGGTGGCCCCTCCTCCCCCTCCCGCACCGCACGCCTCCCCCCTCCGGAGGCGTGCGGTCCGTGCGCCCGGCCCCCCGGCCGGGCGCACCGCCCCGCTACCGGGGCAGGACCACCACGTACGCGGCCGGGTCGCGGTCCCCGGCCGCCATCAGGGCCGTACGGACCACCGCGGCCTGCTGCTCCATCGCCTCGCGGAGCTTCTTCGGGGTGAGGTGGACGACCGTGATGCCGAGCCGCTCCAGATGCTCGCGCTTGCGGGCGTACTCCGACCAGAGGGCGTCCTCGTCCTGGCGGGGCGCGCGGGTGTCCAGCTCGACGGCGACGGCCTGCTCGGGCCAGTACGCGTCCAGACCGCCCAGGTGCGGGCCGCCGGGCAGCCGGAGGTCCACGTTCCACACCGGGTCGGGCAGCCCGTGCTCGACGACCATCCGGTACAGCCGGTCCTCGGCCACCGAACGCCCCTCGGCCAGCAGCGCGTCCACCGCGTCCACCACGTGCTGCCGGGACAGCAGCCGTGCCGCCGTCAACTCCCGTACCACGGAGGCCGGTTCGCAGTGGCCGCCGCTCACCGCCTCGGTCAGCAGCCCGCGCACCTCATTGGCGTCCGTCAGCTCCGCGACCGTGTCCGCGACCGCCCGCTCCACCGGCGCCACCGGCAGCCCGCGCACCGCGCACGGCACCGGCAGGTCGGCGGTGCGCACCACCCGCACGTACCCGCTGGGCCGCAGCCGCCGGGTGCGCGGAACCAGTACGTCCACCCGCTCGGTGTCCGCCAGGGACGGCACGGCGGAGAAGCCGTACAGGGCGAGCGCGGCCGGACCGGTGAGGACCGCGTCCACGTACACCTGCCGGTGCGGCTCGCCCGCCCCCGGCTGCACCGGGACGCCCGGCGTGCTCTCCCGCGCGGTGTAGAGCAGCGCGCCGCGCAGCCGCTCCTCGGCGCTCGGGGTGCGGGAGTGCAGCAGGACGACCTGCGGAAGCAGGAACCGCCAGGGTCCCTCGGGACGGCACCGCTCGGTCAGCTCGGCCGTGGAGACCCCGTGGGCCCGGAGCTGAGCCGCCGTCAGCACGCTGCGGTGGACGTCGGGGAGGTGACGGAGGGGGCGGGGGGAGAGCGGGGTGTTGTGCGTCATGGCCCCGAGATTCCCGCACTCCGTCCCCGCTGTAACCCCTGTTACACGTCCGTCGATGAATGCGGACAAGAGGGCCCTAAAGGAGTCCCGTCCCGCTGCCGAGTAGGGACGCGTAACCCCTGGTCCGAACGGGTGCGGGCCAGGGGTTACGGGGAGGAGGGAACGGATTCCGTAACGGTGACGTACCGCCCGATCTCAGGCCAAAGCTATCCCTGAGGTCAGGTCAGGACACGGTCAGCCGGTGACCGCCGCCGCGTCGCACTCCTGCGCACGCAGCGCCCGCGCCAGGTCGTCGCGGGACTCCAGGACCAGGCGGCGCAGGGCCGGGGCCGCGTCCGCGTGCTCCGCGAGCCAGGCGTCCGCCGCCGCCAGGGTCTCCGGACGGTCCTGGTGCGAGGGGAACAGCCCCCGCACCACGTCCATGCCGATCTGGATGGACCGCTCCCGCCAGACCCGGTCGATGGCCGCGAAGTACCGCTCCGCGTACGGCGCGGTCAGCTCGCGCTGGGAGGACCGGCCGAAGCCCGCGATGGTCGCCTCCACCAGGGCGTTGGACAGGGTGTCCGACTCCACGACCTGGGCCCACGCCTGGGCCTTGACCTCGGCGGAGGGGCGGGCGGCCAGGCAGCGGACCTGGTGGCGCTTGCCGGAGGCGGTGTCGTCGCGGGCGAGTTCGGCGGCGAGGACGTCGGCGCCGGCGACGCCGTGCGCGGCCAGCGGCTCCAGGAACGCCCAGCGCAGCTCCTGGTCCACCACCAGCCCCTCCACGCTCTCGCTGCCGTCGAGCAGACCGGCCAGCAGCGCCAGGTCCTCGGGCCCGGCGGCGACGGCGGCCAGGAAGCGGGCCCAGGCGAGCTGGTGCTCGCTGCCCGGACCGGCCGCGCGCAGCTCGGTGAGCGCGCCCTCGGCGAGCGCCGCGCCGAGCGCCGTGCGCCCGTCGGGTGCCGTGTAGTGGGTGAGCGCGGAGTCGGCCCAGGCGTGCAGCATCTGGAGCACGCCGATGTCGGACTCCCGGCCCGCGAACCGCAGCACCAGATCCACGAAGTCCCGCGCGGGCAGCAGCGCGTCCCGCGTCAGGTTCCACAGCGCCGACCAGCACAGCGCGCGGGCCAGTGGGTCGGTCAGCCCGCCCAGGTGGGCGCGGAGGGTGGCCAGCGAGGTCGCGTCGAACCGGGTCTTGCAGTACGTCAGGTCGTCGTCGTTGACCAGGACCAGCGCGGGTGCCTCGGCGCCCGCCAGCTCACCGACCACCGTGCGCGGCCCGGCCACGTCCGCCTCCACGCGGGCGTACCGCTCCAGGGTGCCCTCGCCGGTCAGCCGGTACAGGCCCACCGCGATCCGGTGCGGGCGCAGCTCGGGGTGGGACTCGGGGGCGTCCTGCACCACGGCCAGCTCCGCGATCCGGCCGCCCTCGGTGTCCAGCAGCACCTGCGGGGTCAGCGAGTTGACCCCGGCGGTCTGGAGCCAGGAGCGAGCCCAGGCGCTCATGTCCCGGCCGCTGGTCTCGCCCAGCACCGACAGCAGGTCCCCGAGCCGGGTGTTGCCGTAGGCGTTGCGCTTGAAGTAGCGGCGGGCGCCCTCCAGGAAGGCGTCCTGGCCGACGTACGCCACGAGCTGCTTCAGGACGCTCGCGCCCTTGGCGTAGGTGATGCCGTCGAAGTTGAGCTTGGCGTCCTGGAGGTCCCGGATGTCGGCGGTGATCGGGTGCGTGGAGGGCAGCTGGTCCGCGCGGTACGCCCACGCCTTGCGCCGGTTGGCGAAGGTGATCCAGGCGTCGGTGAACCGGGTCGCGCCCACGTTGGCGAAGGTGCCCATGAAGTCCGCGAAGGACTCCTTCAGCCACAGGTCGTCCCACCACGTCATGGTGACGAGGTCGCCGAACCACATGTGCGCCATCTCGTGCAGGATCACGTTGGCCCGCGCCTCGTAGGACGCGCGGGTCACCTTGCCCCGGAAGATGTACTCCTCGCGGAAGGTGACCAGACCGGGGTTCTCCATCGCCCCGAGGTTGTACTCCGGCACGAACGCCTGGTCGTACTTCCCGAACGGGTACGGATAGTCGAAGTGGTCGTGGAAGAAGTCCAGCCCCTGCTTGGTGACGAGGAAGACGTCGTCCGCGTCGAAGTGCGGCGCGAGCCCCTTGCGGCACAGCGCGCCCAGCGGGATGTGCAGCGTCGTACCGTCCGGGAGGGTCCGCTCGTAGGAGTCCGTCACGTAGTGGTACGGCCCCGCGACCACGCAGGTAATGTACGTCGAGACCGGCTTCGTCTCCGCGAACCGCCAGACGCCGTCCACGAGTTCACCGGCGCCGTTGCTCCACACCGTCCAGCCCTCGGGGGCCCGCACCTCGAACCGGTACGGCGCCTTCAGGTCGGGCTGCTCGAAGTTGGCGAACACCCGCCGGGCGTCGGCCGGTTCGTACTGCGTGTAGAGGTAGACCTCGCCGTCCTCGGGATCGACGAAGCGGTGCATGCCCTCGCCGGTACGGGAGTACGCGCACCGGGCGTCCACGGTCAGCTCGTTCTCGGCGGCCAGGTCCTCCAGCGCGATCCGGGTGCCGTCGAAGACCTCGCCGGGGTCCAGGTCCTTGCCGTTGAGGGTGACGGCGGTGACCTCCGGGGCCACCAGGTCCGCGAAGCTCGCCGCGCCGGGCTCGTTGCAGCGGAACCTGATCGTGGTCACGGAGCGGAAGGTGCGCGGCCCCTCGGCGTCCTCGGTCTCCCCGACGGCCGTGCGCAGGTCCAGCGCGACCTCGTACGCCTCGACGGACAGCAGGGCGGCCCGCTCGCGGGCCTCGTCACGGGTCAGATTCTCACCGGGCACGGGCGGCACTCCCTCGGGGTCACACGGCTGGTCGGACCGGGGTCCGGCAGGGGTCCGGATGGCCCGGACCGGCACCGATCCTGCCATGCGCCCCCGGCCGGGAGCACGGGGGAATGGGCGCGGTCCGGCCGGTGTTGCCGCCGGTAAACGGCTTTTCCCAAGGAGCAGCATGTCCGAGACCGCGACCGCGTCCGGCAAGACCCCGGTGGACTTCTGGTTCGACCCCCTGTGCCCCTGGGCGTGGATGACCTCCCGCTGGGTGCTGGAGGTGGAGAAGGTCCGTGACATCGAGGTGCGCTGGCACATCATGAGCCTCGCCGTCCTGAACGAGGACCGCATCGACGAACTCCCCGAGGAGTACCGCGAGCTGCTCGCCACCAAGGCGTGGCAGCCGGTGCGCGTGGTGACCGCCGCCTGGCAGAAGCACGGTGCCGAGGTGCTCGGCCCGCTGTACACCGCGCTCGGCACCCGTATCCACAACGGCGGCGAGGGCCCGACCCTGGACGCCATCAGGGGCGCCCTCGCGGACGTGGACCTGCCCGCCGACCTGATCGACTACGCCGAGCAGAGCGACTTCGAGTTCGACGCCCAGCTGCGCGCCTCGCACAAGGAGGGCATCGAGAAGGTCGGCCAGGAGGTCGGCACCCCGGTCATCGCCGTGCCCGGCCCGGACGGCGAGCAGATCGCCTTCTTCGGCCCCGTCGTCACCCCCGCCCCCCAGGGCGAGGAGGCCGCCCGCCTGTGGGACGGCACGGTCGCGGTCGCCTCGGTCCCCGGCTTCTACGAGCTGAAGCGCACCCGCACCAAGGGCCCGGACTTCAGCAACCTCTGAGCCCCCCGGCCCCGGCCCCTTCCGGTACCCGGTACGGCGGAAGCCCCCGCGAGTCACTTCCTCGCGGGGGCTTCCCCTTTTTCATCCGCCCGCCCGCGCGAAGGTTGAGAAGACGATCACGAGGCGGGACGCTTCAGGCTCGATGATCCCGGGACTGACGGGAGCCGGCGCCGCGTAGTCGTACGGCAGGTCGGGCAGCGTGTGGACGGGCATCGCCGGTGCTCCCTCCGGACCTTGTTGCACATGGATTGCAACTACACGCTAGCAACAAAAGGCGCCGGTGTCCGCACCTCGTGCTCCGCGCGCCACAGCCCGGCCGTGACCGGTATCACGCAGGGGCGGGTGTGAGGCGCCCGCTTTGTGCGGAGCCCACCAGGGCCCGCGCGCCCCTTTGTCGGGCGCTGACGGTGATCGGCCCCGGCGGGCCGGTATAGCGTCGCGGTGTCCCCGCCTGGCCTCACACCGTGGAGTCCTCATGAGCACCGCCACCGCCGCCGTCCGCCCCGGCACCGTCCTCGCCGACCTGCTGCCCGCCTCGCGGGTGCGTGACGCCGCCCTGGTGCTCGGCGGCGCCGCCCTCACCGGCCTCGCGGCCCAGATCGCGGTGCCCGTGCCCGGCTCCCCGGTGCCGGTGACCGGCCAGACCTTCGCCGCGCTGCTCGTCGGCACCGCGCTCGGCGCCCGGCGCGGCGTGGCCTCCCTCGCGCTGTACGCCGTCGCCGGTGTGCTCGGCGTGCCGTGGTTCACCGGCGGTGCCTCCGGCGCGGGCGCGGTGTCCTTCGGCTACGTCCTCGGCATGGTGCTCGCCGCCGCCCTGGTGGGCGCGCTGGCCCGGCGCGGCGCCGACCGCTCCCCGCTGCGCATGGCCGGGACGATGCTGCTGGGCGAGGCCGTGATCTACGCGGTCGGCGTGCCGTACCTCGCGGTCGCCGCCCACCTGTCCTTCTCCGCCGCCCTCGCCGCCGGACTCGTGCCGTTCCTCGTCGGCGACGCCGTCAAGGCCGCCCTGGCGATGGGCGCGCTGCCCACCGCGTGGAAGCTCACCGGCAGGCGCTGACCGCCATACACCTCCGTGCACGCTTCCGTGCACGCCGAACGGCCCGGTGAAGGGGACTCCTTCACCGGGCCGTTCGCGTACACCGGGGCCGGGGCGGGCCGGGCCGGTCAGGCGCTGGGCACCTTCGCCGCCGCGTCCTCCGTCCCCGCCAAGCCCTCCGTGCCCCCGGTGGCGGACACGGTCCCGCGCCGCCGGGCCACCGCCTGCTTCACGAAGGCCGTCGCCACCACGACCGCCGCGACCAGCAGGGAGAGCAGCACGGTCGTACGGCCGCTGCTCTCGCCCTCGGTGTCGGTGAGCATGTAGCCGAGCACGAAGACGATCAGCGCGGCCGTCGCCCAGGTCAGATACGGGTACAGCCACATCCTCACGACCAGCTTCTCCGGCGCCTCGCGCTGGATGATCTTCCGCATCCGGAGCTGGGAGAAGCAGATCACCAGCCACACGAACAGGGCGACCGCGCCCGAGGAGTTCACCAGGAACAGGAAGACCGTCGTCGGGAACTCGTAGTCGAAGAAGACGGCGACGAAGCCGAAGACGACCGAGGCGAGGATCGCCGTCACCGGCACGCCCCGCCCGGAGGTCCGGGCGAACGCCTTCGGCGCGTCCCCGCGCTGCCCCAGCGAGAACGCCATCCGGGACGCGGTGTAGAGGCCGGAGTTGAGGCAGGACAGCACCGAGGTCAGCACGATGACGTTCATGATCTGCCCGGCGTGCGCGATGCCGAGCGAGTCCAGCGCGGCGACGTACGAGCCCTTCTTCGCGATGGAGGCGTCGTCCCACGGCACCAGGGAGACCACGATCAGGATCGAGCCCAGGTAGAAGACGCCGATGCGCCAGATGATGCTGTTGGTGGACTTGGTGACCGCGCGCCTCGGGTCCTCGGACTCACCGGCCGCCAGGGTGGCGATCTCGCTGCCCATGAAGGAGAAGACGACCAGCAGCACACCGGTGAGGATCGCGCCGGGCCCGTGCGGCAGGAACCCGCCGTGTCCGGTCAGGTTGGCGAAGGTCGCGCCGTCGGTCCGCGCGCCCGGCAGCACGCCCGCGATCGCCAGGGCGCCGATCACGATGAACGCGCCGATCGCCACCACCTTGATCCCGGCGAACCAGAACTCGAACTCGCCGTAGGAGCCGACCGACGCCAGGTTGGTGGCGGTCAGCACGATCATCACGAGGAGCGCCCAGCCCCACTGCGGGACGGCTGGTATCCACCCTTCCAGGATCTTCGCGCCCGCCGTCGCCTCGACGGCCAGCACCACGACCCAGAAGAACCAGTACAGCCAGCCGATGGAGAACCCGGCCCAGCGGCCGAGCGCCCGGTCGGCGTGCGCGGAGAACGAACCCGAGGTCGGGTTCGCGGCGGACATCTCACCGAGCATCCGCATCACCAGCACCACGAGCGTGCCGACGAGGGCGTACGACAGCAGGATGCCGGGCCCGGCGGCGGCGATGCCGGAGCTGGAGGCGACGAACAGACCGGCGCCGATCACCCCGCCGATGGCGATCATCGACAGATGGCGGTTCTTCAGCCCCGCCCGCAGGCCGGAACCGGGGTCCGTGGGGGTCCCAGAGGTCATGGACGGATTTCCTTCACGCGGGGGACAGAGGGCGGACAACAGGGGACGAACGACGTGCGCGGGGGCACGGGACACGGCCCGCGCACCGCCCGCACCCGGGGCTGCTGCCCCCACAGCGACGTGTCACACTCGTGCCATGCGCGTGTATCTCGGCTCCGACCATGCGGGCTACGAACTGAAGAACCACCTCGTCGAGTGGCTCAAGGCGGCGGGGCACGAGCCCCACGACTGCGGCCCCCACGTCTACGACGCCCAGGACGACTACCCGCCCTTCTGCCTGCGCGCCGCTGAGCGCACCGCCGCCGACCCCGGTGCCCTCGGCATCGTGATCGGCGGCTCCGGCAACGGCGAGCAGATCGCCGCCAACAAGGTCGAGGGCGTCCGGGCCGCCCTCGCCTGGAGCGAGGAGACCGCCTCGCTCGGCCGGCAGCACAACGACGCCAACGTGGTCGCCGTCGGCGCCCGCATGCACAGCACCGAGGAGGCGACCAGGTTCGTCGAGGTCTTCCTCGGCACCCCGTTCTCCGACGAGGAGCGGCACGTCCGCCGCATCGACATGCTCAGCGCCTACGAGACCACCGGCGAACTGCCCCCCGTCCCGGCGCACCACCCGCAGCAGGACTGACCGCCCACGGCCCGGCGGGCCCCGACCCGGGCCCGCCGCGCCGGGCAGAGAAGGAACCGCACCGTGCCAGAGGGGCACACGATCCACCGGCTGGCCCAGGACTACGCCGCCCGCTTCCAGGGCACCGCACCCCGGGTCACCAGCCCCCAGGGCAAGTTCTCCGACGCCGCCGCCCTCCTCGACGGCGCCGAACTCACCGCCACCGAGGCGCACGGCAAACACCTCTTCCTGCGGTTCCGCACCGACGACTGGGTACACATCCACCTCGGCCTGTTCGGCAAGGTCGGCTTCGGCGCCGCCCCCGCGCCCCCGCCCACCGACACCGTCCGGCTCCGCCTCGCCACCGACGCCGCCCACGTCGATCTGCGCGGCCCCACCACCTGCGCCCTGATCACCCCGGACGACAAGCGCGCGATACACGCCCGGCTCGGCCCCGACCCGCTGCGCCAGGACGCCGACCCGGCCGCCGCGTACGCCCGGATCGGCCGCAGCCGCAGCACGGTCGCCGCGCTGCTCATGGACCAGAAGGTCATCGCGGGCGTCGGCAACGTCTACCGCGCCGAAGTCCTGTTCCGGCACGGCATCGACCCCTACCGCGCCGGGCGCGACCTCACCCCGGCCGAATGGGACGCGGTCTGGGCCGACCTCGTCGCCCTGATGCGCGAGGGCGTCCGGCACAACCGCATCGACACCGTGCGCCCCGAACACACCCCCGAGGCGATGGGCCGCCCGCCCCGCAAGGACGACCACGGCGGCGAGGTGTACGTCTACCGGCGCGCGAACCTGCCCTGCCTGCTCTGCGGCACCGGCGTCCGCACGGCCGAGCTCGCCGCCCGCAACCTCTTCTGGTGCCCCGCCTGCCAGCGGAACTGACCTCCCCGGCGGCACGGGCGGCCCCCGGGCACCGGACCGGCCCGCCCGCCGCTCAGAACCCGTGCGGCAGCCACGGTGCCCGGACCGACCCGAACGCCACCGACGCCTCCGCCAGCGCACCCGGCCGCAGCTCCCGCACCCGCCCGGCCGACGCCAGCGCGGCGAGGCTCGTACCGCCCAGGTAGGCCGCCCCCAACTCCCTCGCGGAGAGCGCCAGTTCGGGCGCGTCCCCGGTGCGCTCGCAGACCGCGCCCTTCGCGTCGCCCGACAGCCGCCAACTCCCCGCGTTCCAGGGGCAGAAGTCGTCCTCCACCGCCAACACCACATCCACCGGCGCCTGATACGTCCGCGCGGCCAGCGCCGCCCCCACGTCCACCAGCCGGACGTATCCCGAGTCCGACAGACGCGGCAGACAGCGCCGGGTGTCGGAGACCAGGTGCTGCCACGCGTCGTCCACCGGGCGCCGCCGCACGACCAGCTTCGACATCAGGTCGATGCCGAACAGGAACCGCCACAACGCGGCCCCGCTCGCCGGGTCCAGCGCGTCCAGGTCCTCCAGCGTCACCGTGCCGTCGTGCCCCGACGGACCCCAGCCGACCTTCGTACGGAACCGGGCGTACCCGGTGACCTCGCCGTCGCGCTCCGCGACCACGCACTGGAGCGCCGACGCCCCGTCCCGGTGGATCTCCGGGTCCAGCACCACCGCCCGCTCCCAGCCGGGCCGCCGGACCAGCAGGCCGGGCCGGGTGGGCACCAGCGCCGCGTACACCGCCTCGCACTCCGGCAGCGCGGCGACCGGGTCCGCGTACCGCAGCCGTACCGCGTCCGTGCCCGGCGGCACCGCCAGGGTCACCCGGCCGGTGTCGATCTCGGCGGAGACCTTCGCGGTCGCCGCGCCGTACCCGAAACGCCCGTAGATCGCGGGCTCCGAGGCCAGCAGCACCGCCAGCGGCTCACCGCGCCCGCGCGCGTCGTCCAGCAGGCGCCGCATCATCGCGGTCAGCACCCCGCGCCGCCGGTGCGTCGCCGCCACGCTCACCATCGTCACGCCCGCCGCCGGGACCGGGGCGCCGCCCGGCACCGTGATCCGGAACGAGAACGCCCCGGATGTCCCCACGCACAGCTCCCCGTCCCAGGCGCCCAGCGAGCGGTCGCACTCGGTCAGCGACCGGTCCAGCTCCCGTTCCTCCTCCGACACCGGCCCCGCGCCGAACGCCCGCACCAGATTCCCCCACCAGCCGTCCCACTGTTCCGGCCGCAGTTCCCGCAGTTCGACCCTCGGCTCATCGCTCATACGACATGGCTACCAGGGGCGCGGAAAGCCGGGCCAGCCAATTTCGGCCGGACGCCCCCGCTCCGCCCCCGCATGCCGTTGACTGTGAGACGGACCGGGAGCGACCCCCTCCCGCCGTCCCTTCCGGCGGACAAGTGGGACCTCCCGTGCCAAGCGGCCGGTCCGATGGATAGGGTCCCGATCGATGGCAGCAGGACGAGAGCGGCGCGCGAAGGCCGACACGTTCACGGCCCGGTGCAGAATGCAGTGGCACCGGGTCCGCGTCGCGCTGCGCAGAAGCGCCGTGGACTACTTCCGCGGCGACGGCTCCGACTGGGTCGCCTTCGTCGGCCTGCTGCTCACCGTCCCGCTGCTCGCCGCCGTCACGATGGCCAACTCGGTGTGGTGCTCACCGGCCACCCTGGTGCTCCCGATCGTCGCGGGCGGGCTGCTGCTCCGCCCGGCCAGCCTGCTCGGCCTCTACGCCACCGCCGCCACCGCGCTCATCGTGGAATCGGTACGGCTCGGCCCGTACACCGAGGGCCCCTCGCGGGTCACCCCCGGTGTCGTCCTGGTCGTCGCCGCCTGCGGTTTCTTCGGACTGCTCACCGCCCAGTTCCGCAGCCGGGTCGGCGTGCCCTGGCGGCGCGGCGGCACCATGCTGTTCGACCTGCGCGAACGCATCCGCGTGCAGAGCGCCCTGCCCAAGCTGCCGCCGGGCTGGCACCACGAGATGGCACTCCGCCCGGCGGGCGGCCAGTCCTTCTCCGGGGACTTCGTCGTCGCCGCCCGCACCCACGGCGAACGCACCCTCGAGGTCGTCCTCACCGACGTCTCCGGCAAGGGCATGGACGCCGCCTCCCGCGCCCTGCTGCTGTCCGGCGCCTTTGGCGGGCTGCTCGGCTCGCTGCCCCCGCACGCCTTCCTCACCGCCGCCAACGGCTATCTGCTCCGCCAGGACTGGGAGGAGGGGTTCGCCACCTCCATCCACCTCGTCCTCGACCTCGACTCCGGGGACTACGAGCTGTACTCGGCGGGCCATCCGCCGGGGCTCCAGCTCAGCTCGGGCAGCGGACGCTGGGAGGAGAAGTCCGCCGACGGCCCCCTCCTCGGCGTATACGACGGCGCCCAGTTCGACTCCGTGAAGGGCTCGCTGCGCCCCGGCGACGTGCTGATGCTCTTCACCGACGGCCTGGTGGAGACCGCCGAACGGGACATCGTCGAAGGCATCGACCGGCTCACCGGCGAGGCCGACCGCTATGTCGCGGGCGGTTTCCACGGCGCCGCCTGGCACCTCATCGAGGCCGTCGCCAAGGACGTCAACGACGACCGCGCCCTGCTGCTCATCTGCCGCGAGGCGTCCGCCCCGTCCGCCCGCTGACAACTCCCGCCCCCGTGGCGGACACTGGGCCGATGACCGACGTACCGCCCCGCCTGACCCTCACCGAGGTCGAGGCCCTCGCCCGTGCCGCCCACGAGGGGCAGACCGACAAGGCGGGCCGCCCCTACGCCGAACACCTCGCCGCCGTCGCCGAAGGCGTCCGCGCCCGAGGCGGCGACCCCGACCAGATCGCCGCCGCCTGGCTGCACGACGCCGTCGAGGACGACGCGCTCTCCGCCGCCCGGCTCGCCGCGGCCGCCCTCTCCGACCGTACGAAGGCCATCGTCCTCGCCCTCACCGGACACCCCGGGGAGCAGCCCGAGGCGTACGCCGCCCGCATCCTCGCCACACCGGGCGCCCCGCTGGTCAAGGAGGCCGACCTCGCCCACAACGCCGACCCCGCCCGGCTGGCCGTACTCGACGGGCCGACCCGGAAACGGCTGACGGAGAAGTACGCGCGGATGCGCGGACTTCTCCGTCAGTGAGCCGTGTCCCCGGTGGGCCGGGGTGTCAGACCCCGGCCTTCTCTCGCTCGGGCTCCCGCTGCTGCCGCCCACGGGCCACCTCGGCGGCGTCCTCGCGGAAGATCCAGTCCACCTTGGGCTCCATAGCGAAGCGGAACACCCGCTGGACCGGCTTGGTGCACAGCAGGGTGACCATCAGGGCCGCGCCCACCGAGACCACCACGAGACCCAGCACCCCGGAGTCCTCGGCCAGGTCGAAACCGCCCGCGTATCCGGTGCTCTTCACCACGAACCCGTGCAGCAGGTAGCCGTACAGCGTGCCGCCGCCCAGCGCCGTGAACCACATCCGGCGCCCCGGCACCCAGGCAAGGAAGCACGCGGTGAGCACCACCGAGCAGCCGAACATGGCCAGCGACATCACCGGCCCCGCCCACCACGGCGCGCCCAGGTCCTGCGCGGAACCCTGCCGGTAGAACCAGCTGCCGTTCATGCGCGGCACCGTCCACCAGGCGACGAACAGCGCCACCGCGACCACCGGCACCGACAGCGCCCGCGCCCGCCACCGCCGTACGAGCGAGAAGTGCTCCGGCTTGAGACACAGACCGAGCACGAAGCAGGGCAGGAACTGCACGACCCGGCCCAGGTCCAGCGACCCGTCCACGCCCGGCGCGATCGAACCGCACACCGCGATGCCCAGCGCGATCGGCAGCGGCCAGCGGACCATCTTCCAGATCGGGGTCGTCAGGCGCCAGATGAACAGCGCGCACAGGAACCACGTCAGGTAGTACGGGATGAACAGATTCAGCGTCAGTTCCGCGCCGCCCGCGTAGTGCCGGAACAGCGAGTAGGCGAGCTGGAAGATCAGGTACGGCACCACGACGCTGGTGAGCAGCCGCTTCAGCTTGGCCGGGCGGAGGTCGAAATTCCGCGAGAAGTAGCCGGAGATGATGATGAACGCCGGCATGTGGAAGGTGTAGACGAAGTTGTAGAGCCCCTCGACGACCCGGTGGTCGCTCTTGACCGCCGCCCAGGTGTGCCCGAGCGCCACCAGGACGATCGCCAGGTACTTGGCGTTGTCGAAGAAGGCGTCGCGCTGGCCGCCCGATGGTCTGGCTCCGGCGGCGGACGGTGGTTCACCGGTCCGCGCCGGGACACGGGGTTCGGGCACTCCGTCGGCCGGCTGCTGTGCCGGGGGGAGCGGCCTGCGGTTCTGGCCGTGGGGGGAGGCGGCGTCAAACATCTCAGGCACCCTAACGTCGAGAGTGGGATTCCGTAAAACCCCCGCGGTCATTCCTGGTTATCACGATCGGATACCCCGGCATTAGCGCGGCGTGCCTCCGCTGTTCGCGTGATGATGGGAACATCCGGGTCCCGCGTTCACCCTCGATGTACCGATTCATCCTGACTAATTGGGTCATTTGCCAGTGGTGCACAGGTAATTGCAATTACCTGTGCGCGGGATGTGTGGACAACGAAACCAACGCCGCCGGGGACACGTTCCGCGACATCGCCGCCGACCGGCGCCGGGTGTCCCGAATTGCCGCACCCGTCCCGGCCGGTGCCCTCCTCCCCGCCCACGTTCCGTCATGACCCGCATAGGAGGGGCTGGTTGGTGGCACGATGTCTCTGGCGGAGGTACCTGGCCGTACCTCCGGGCCGGGAGAGCGGACCGACCGAGGGTGTGATCAGTTGTGGCCATATCGCTGTCCGTGGTGGTGCTGTTGGCGGTCATCCTTGTCGTCCTGATGCGGGGAGGGAGCATCAAGGCTGGCCCCGCCATCGTGGCGATGCTCTTCGGCTTCTTCCTCGCGTCGAGCGGCATGGCACCGTCCATCCAGCGCTTCCTGAACTCGATAGCGGAGATGATCAACTCCATCAAGTTCTGAGGAACGCGGTACCCGAGAACGCCGGAAGGCCCCGTGGCGAGACGAGTCTCACCACGGGGCCTTCCGTGTCGGAGCGGGCGACGGGAATCGAACCCGCGTAGCTAGTTTGGAAGACTAGGGCTCTACCATTGAGCTACGCCCGCACGCACACCGGTACGCAGGGCGACCGGGGCACTGCGCAGCATCGTAGCGGGTCGCCCGGCGCGGAGGCGAACGAGCCGCCCCGGCGGAGGCGGAGAGCCTTCCCCCGCGGAGGCGGACGGGTCGTGGCGTGGCCCGGTGGAGCGGCCGACGGACCGCTGCCGGGCATGTACCCTACGTGTCGCACCAGACGGGGTGTGGCGCAGCTTGGTAGCGCGTCCGCTTTGGGAGCGGAAGGCCGTGGGTTCAAATCCCGCCACCCCGACCACCCGGCCCCCGGGCGTCCGCGGACGGCCGCCTTTTGGGACGCCGACCGCCTGCGGCTACTATGCAAGCTGCGCGCCCGTGTGTCCCGGCCCACCCCGGCCGGTGAACTCCTCCGGGCAGCTGATCCGCCGGTCCTTTCGTGGTGCCGGTGAACCCCGAGAAGTCAGCCACAAGGAGACCGAACCGTGAAGAGCGCCGTGGAGACCCTGAACCCGACTCGGGTTCGGCTCACTGTCGAGGTGCCCTTCGAGGAGCTCAAGGACAGCCTCGACGCGGCGTACAGCAAGATCAACCAGCAGGTCACGGTGAAGGGCTTCCGCAAGGGCAAGATCCCCGCCCGCGTCATCGACCAGCGGTTCGGCCGCGGTGCGGTGCTGGAGGAGGCCGTCAACGACGCGCTCCCGAAGTTCTACACCGAGGCCGTCAACGAGGCGGAGCTGAGCCCGCTCGGCCAGCCCGACGTGGACATCACGGAGCTGAAGGACGGCGAGACGCTGAACTTCACCGCCGAGGTGGACGTGCGCCCGGCCCTGGAGATCCCCGACTACTCGGGCATCGAGGTCGAGGTGGACGCCGTCGAGGTCACCGACGAGGACATCGACAAGTCGGTCGAGCAGCTCCGCGAGCGCTTCGCCTCCACCTCCCCGGTGGAGCGTGCCGCCGAGGACGGCGACGTCGTCACCATCGACCTCGAGGCCAAGGTGGACGGCGAGGTGCTGGAGGACGGCATCGCCGACGGCGTCTCCTACACCATCGGTTCCGGCGAGCTGCTCGACGGCATCGACGAGGCCGTCAAGGGCAAGTCCGCGGGCGAGGAGGCGGTCTTCACCTCCGAGCTGAAGGGCGGCTCCGCCGCGGGCAAGGAGGCCGAGGTCACCGTCAAGGTCGGCCAGGTCGCCGCCCGTGAACTGCCCGCGCTGGACGACGACTTCGCGCAGCTGGCCTCCGAGTTCGACACGCTGGACGAGCTGCGGGCCGACAGCGCCAAGCGGCTCGCCGACATGAAGAAGTACGACCAGGCCACCCAGGCCCAGGAGCGCGTCCTCGACAAGCTCCTCGAACTGGTCGAGATCCCGGTCCCCGAGAAGCTCCTCGAGGACGAGATCGGCACCCGCAAGCACAACCTGGAGCACCACCAGCTCGGGCAGATGGGGCTCACCCTCGACAAGTACCTGGAGATCCAGGGCAAGACCGCCGAGGAGTTCGAGACCGAGACCCGCGACGCGGCGGTCAAGGGCATCAAGACCCAGTTCGTCCTGGACGAGCTGGTGAAGAAGGAGAACCTCAACGTCAACCAGGAGGAGCTCACCGAGCACCTCATGCGGCGTGCGGCATCCTCCGGCATGTCCCCCGACCAGTTCGCCCAGGCCGTCGTCGAGGGCGGCCAGGTTCCGCTGCTCGTCGGCGAGGTCGCCCGCGGCAAGGCCCTGGCCGTCGTGGTCGAGGCCGCCTCGGTCAAGGACACCAACGGCGAGGTCGTGGACCTCGACGACGAGGACGAGGAGACGGAGGCCGCCGAGGCGTCCGACTCCACCGAGGAGACCACCGGCGCCTGACCAGGCCCGTAGGCGGGCCCCCTGGGAATTCCCAGGGGGCCCGCGCCCGTCTGGGGGCGCGCCCGAACGGGGCGCGGGGAACGGCGCGCGCGGCCACGCCCCGGCCCGCACCCGCCCGGCGTGGCCGGTCACCCCACCCGCCCCACGCGTCCCACAGACCCCACCTCGCTACGCCCCCGGCGAACACTCCCATCTCCGGGATTCCCCGAAGGGACCTGCGCGTTAGGGTCCATGAATACGAGGGCAGGGGAGTCCCCTGAAGCCCCCGGCTGGACCTAGCAGGACCTAGCAGGACAACGTGAGACGGCCCGGCGCCGTCGTAAGACGAGCAGGTGGATACGTGACGAATCTGATGCCCTCCGCCGCCGGCGAGCCCTCCATCGGTGGCGGCCTCGGTGACCAGGTCTACAACCGGCTGCTCAACGAGCGGATCATCTTCCTCGGCCAGCAGGTCGATGACGACATCGCCAACAAGATCACCGCGCAGTTGCTGCTCCTCGCCGCCGACCCCGACAAGGACATCTACCTCTACATCAACAGTCCGGGCGGTTCGGTGACCGCGGGCATGGCGATCTACGACACCATGCAGTTCATCCCGAACGACGTGGTCACCATCGGCATGGGCATGGCCGCCTCGATGGGGCAGTTCCTGCTCACCGGCGGCACCGCGGGCAAGCGCTTCGCCCTGCCGCACACGGACATCATGATGCACCAGGGCTCCGCGGGCCTCGGCGGTACGGTCTCGGACATCAAGATCCAGGCCCAGTACCTGCTGCGCACCAAGAAGACGATGACGGAGCTGACCGCGCTGCACTCCGGCCAGACGGAGGAGACCATCCTCCGCGACGCCGACCGCGACCGCTGGTTCACCCCCGAAGAGGCCAAGGAGTACGGTCTCATCGACGAGATCATCAGGAACGCCTCGGGTGTTCCGGGAGGCGGCGGAACCGGTGCCTGACCGGCCCGGCCACGCCACGCACCGCCACGTCCCCAGCCCCCAGAACGCCACCAGGACGGTGAACCCCATGAACGACTTCCCCGGCGCCGCGAGCGGCCTGTACGAAGGGCCCCGCCCGGACGCCCGCTACGTGATCCCGCGCTTCGTCGAGCGCACCTCGCAGGGCGTGCGCGAGTACGACCCGTACGCGAAGCTCTTCGAGGAGCGCGTGATCTTCCTGGGCGTCCAGATCGACGACGCCTCCGCCAACGACGTCATGGCGCAGCTGCTGTGCCTGGAGTCGATGGACCCCGACCGGGACATCTCGATCTACATCAACAGCCCCGGCGGCGACATGACGGCGCTGACGGCCATCTACGACACGATGCAGTTCGTGAAGCCCGACATCCAGACGGTCTGCATGGGCCAGGCGGCCTCCGCCGCGGCCATCCTGCTCGCCGCCGGTACGCCGGGCAAGCGCATGGCGCTGCCGAACTCCCGCGTGCTGATCCACCAGCCCGCCGGTTCCACCGGCCGCGGCCAGCTCTCCGACCTGGAGATCATCGCCAACGAGTTCACGCGGATGCGTGAGCAGCTGGAGAACATGCTGGCCAAGCACTCCAACCGGCCGCTGGAGCAGGTCCGCGAGGACATCGAGCGCGACAAGATCCTCACGGCCGAGGAAGCGCTGGAGTACGGCATCGTGGACCAGATCATCTCCACCCGGAAGATGAACAACGAGTCGGTGCGCTGACCCCCGGTTTCACCGCCCTGGCAGGGTCCACGTCGAAGTGAACCCTGCCAAGGGGGGACCGAACACCGGGCCCGGCAAGGTACCGTCGGACATAAGGCAGCACCAGGAACCGCTGGACCCCAAGGCGTCCAGGCGGCTCCCAGGCGAAGGGGAAGCACACCGTGGCACGCATCGGTGACGGCGGCGATCTGCTCAAGTGCTCGTTCTGCGGCAAGAGCCAGAAGCAGGTCAAGAAGCTCATCGCAGGTCCCGGTGTGTACATCTGCGACGAGTGCATCGACCTCTGCAACGAGATCATCGAGGAGGAACTCGCCGAGACGAGCGAGGTGCGCTGGGAGGAACTCCCCAAGCCCCGCGAGATCTACGAGTTCCTTGAGGGCTATGTCGTGGGCCAGGAGCCCGCGAAGAAGGCCCTCTCGGTCGCGGTGTACAACCACTACAAGCGCGTCCAGGCCGGTGAGAACGGCGGCGCCCAGGGCCGTGACGACGCCATCGAGCTGGCGAAGTCCAACATCCTGCTGCTCGGCCCGACCGGCTCCGGCAAGACCCTGCTGGCGCAGACCCTGGCCCGGATGCTGAACGTCCCCTTCGCCATCGCCGACGCCACCGCGCTCACCGAGGCGGGCTATGTCGGCGAGGACGTCGAGAACATCCTGCTCAAGCTGATCCAGGCGGCCGACTACGACGTCAAGAAGGCCGAGACGGGGATCATCTACATCGACGAGATCGACAAGGTCGCCCGCAAGAGCGAGAACCCGTCGATCACGCGTGACGTCTCCGGCGAGGGTGTCCAGCAGGCCCTGCTGAAGATCCTGGAGGGCACCACCGCCTCGGTGCCCCCGCAGGGCGGACGCAAGCACCCGCACCAGGAGTTCATCCAGATCGACACGACGAACGTCCTGTTCATCGTGGGCGGCGCGTTCGCCGGGCTCGACAAGATCATCGAGTCCCGCGCGGGCGCCAAGGGCATCGGCTTCGGCGCCACCATCCGCTCCAAGCGCGAGCTGGAGTCCAAGGACGTCTTCGAGGACGTCATGCCGGAGGACCTGGTCAAGTTCGGCATGATCCCCGAGTTCATCGGGCGGCTGCCGGTCATCACCTCCGTGCACAACCTGGACCGCGAGGCCCTGCTCCAGATCCTCGTCGAGCCGCGCAACGCCCTGGTCAAGCAGTACCAGCGGCTGTTCGAACTCGACGGTGTGGAGCTGGACTTCGAGCGCGAGGCGCTGGAGGCGATCGCGGACCAGGCCATCCTCCGCCAGACCGGCGCCCGCGGTCTGCGCGCCATCATGGAGGAGGTGCTGATGTCGGTCATGTACGAGGTCCCGTCCCGCAAGGACGTCGCCCGCGTCGTCGTCAC
This sequence comes from Streptomyces corallincola, assembly GCF_019104725.1. Taxonomy (GTDB): domain Bacteria; phylum Actinomycetota; class Actinomycetes; order Streptomycetales; family Streptomycetaceae; genus Streptomyces; species Streptomyces corallincola. Next base: position 45,677 of record NZ_JAHRXF010000032.1, read on the forward strand.
CGCCGACGTCGTCCACTCCAACGTCAACCCGACCCTGATCCCGCGCGACGCCCGGGGCCGGGGCGCGGGCGAGCAGAAGTCCGCGTAGTACCGAGCGCACCGCGCCGCGCCAGCCGCGCACGGCATCGAGGGGCCTTCCGCACCGGCGGAGGGCCCCTTCGCCGTGGAGGGGGGCGCGGTGCGGGTGCCGGGGGGAGCGTGTGGGGCGAATCCGTTTCGGGACCGCCCCCGGACACCTCTAAACTGACCCCCGTGACCGAGAACGCTCATCAGCAGCCCCCCGCGCCCGACACCGAACTGCCGACCCAGTACGCGCCGGCCGAGGTAGAGGAGACGCTGTACGCGCGCTGGGTGGAGCGCGGTTACTTCGAGGCGGACGCCAAGAGCGACAAGCCTCCGTACACCATCGTCATCCCCCCGCCCAACGTCACCGGTGCCCTGCACCTGGGCCACGCCTTCCAGCACACGCTGATGGACGCCCTGACCCGCCGCAAGCGCATGCAGGGCTACGAGACGCTGTGGCTGCCGGGCATGGACCACGCGGGCATCGCCACCCAGAACAAGGTCGAGCAGCAGCTCGCCGAGGAGGGCAAGTCCCGCCACGACATCGGCCGCGCCGCCTTCGTCGAGAAGACCTGGCAGTGGAAGAAGGAGTACGGCGGCAAGATCCTCGGCCAGATGCGCCGCCTCGGTGACGGCGTGGACTGGTCCCGCGAGCGCTTCACGATGGACGAGGGCCTGTCCCGCGCCGTCCAGAAGATCTTCAAGGACCTCTTCGACGACGGTCTGATCTACCGCGCCGAGCGCATCATCAACTGGTGCCCGCGCTGTCTGACCGCCATCTCCGACATCGAGGTGGACTACCAGGACGACGACGGCGAGCTGGTCTCGCTGACGTACGGCGAGGGCGACGAGACGGTGGTGGTCGCCACCACCCGTGTCGAGACGATGCTCGGTGACACCGCCGTCGCGGTCCACCCCGAGGACGAGCGGTACGCCCACCTCATCGGCCGCCGGATCAAGCTGCCGCTGACCGACCGCACCATCCCGGTCGTCGCGGACGCGCACGTGGACCCGGAGTTCGGCACCGGCGCGGTCAAGGTGACCCCGGCGCACGACCCGAACGACTTCGCCATCGGTCAGCGGCACGGCCTGGAGACCCTGACCGTCATGGACGAGCGCGGGGTCATCACCGTCCCCGGCCCGTTCCAGGGGCTGGACCGGTTCGAGGCGCGCGCCGCCATCGTCGCGGCCATGCGGGAGCAGGGCCGTGTCGTCGCGGAGAAGCGCCCGTACGTCCACTCCGTCGGGCACTGCTCGCGCTGCAAGACGACCATCGAGCCCCGGTTGTCGCTCCAGTGGTGGGTCAAGGTCGAGACGCTGGCCCAGGCCGCCGGTGACGCGGTCCGCGACGGCCGCGTCACGCTCCACCCCAAGGAGATGGAGAAGCGGTACTTCGACTGGGTGGACAACCTCAACGACTGGTGCATCTCGCGCCAGTTGTGGTGGGGCCACCGCATCCCCGTCTGGTACGGCCCCGGTGGCGAGGTCGTCTGCGTCGGCCCCGACGAGCAGCCGCCGGGCACCGAGGCGGAGGGCTGGACCCAGGACGAGGACGTCCTCGACACCTGGTTCTCCTCCGGTCTGTGGCCGTTCTCCACGCTGGGCTGGCCGGAGCGCACCGACGACCTGGCGAAGTTCTACCCGACCGATGTGCTGCTCACCGGGCACGACATCATCTTCTTCTGGGTCGTCCGGATGATGATGTTCGGCCTCTACGCGATGGACGGGGAGATCCCGTTCAAGACGGTCGCCCTCACCGGTCTGGTCCGCGACGAGTTCGGCAAGAAGATGTCGAAGTCCAACCCGAACGCGGTGGACCCCATCGACTGGATGGACGCGTACGGCTCCGACGCCGTCCGCTTCACCCTGGCCCGTGGCGCCAACCCCGGCGCGGACGTGCCGATCGGTGAGGACTGGGTCCAGGCGTCGAGGAACTTCGCCAACAAGATCTGGAACGCGACCCGCTTCGCCCTGATGAACGGCGCCACGGTCGAGGGCCCGCTGCCCGAGCCGGCCGCGATGTCCGCCACCGACCGCTGGATTCTCTCCCGCCTCAACAAGACGGTCGCGGAGGTGGACGCGTTCTACGAGGACTACCAGTTCGCCAAGGTGTCCGACGCCCTCTACCACTTCGCGTGGGACGAGGTGTTCGACTGGTACGTCGAGCTGTCCAAGACCACGTTCATGGCGGGCGGCGAGCCCGCGAAGGTCTCCGGGCGCGTCCTCGGCGAGGTCCTGGACGTCACGCTGCGGCTGCTGCACCCCGTGGTCCCCTTCGTCACCGAGACGCTGTGGACCACCCTCACCGGGGGCGAGTCCGTCGTCGTCGCCGACTGGCCCGCGGACTCCGGGTTCCGTGACGACGCGGCCGAGCGGGAGATCGCCACCGTCCAGCAGGTCGTCACCGAGGTCCGCCGCTTCAAGGGCGACCAGGGTCTCAAGGCCGGTCAGCGCGTCCCGGCCCGCCTGACCCTGGACGGTACGGCCCTGGCGCCCCACGAGACCGCGATCCGCCAGCTCCTCAAACTCCAGCCCGAGGGACCGGAGTTCCAGGCCACGGCGACCCTCCCCGTCGCCGGTGCCCAGGTCGCCCTCGACCTCTCCGGCGCCATCGACGTCGCCGCCGAGCGCAAGCGCCTCACCAAGGACCTCGCCGCCGCCGAGAAGGACAAGGCCCAGTCCCTGGCCAAGCTCGGCAACGAGGGCTTCCTCGCCAAGGCCCCCGACAAGGTCGTGGACGGCATCAAGTCCCGCCTGTCCAAGGCGGAGGAGGACATCACCCGCCTCCAGTCCCAACTGGACCGCCTTCCGCAGGCATAACCCCGTCCAGAAGGCCCCCGCCAAGCCGCTGCAAGCAACCCGCACCCGGAAACCCCGCAAAGCACCCCCCGTAGACTGGACCCCGTGAGCGACGCGCCCGGTACCAGCGAGACCCCAGACCCCTTCGACGAGCTGGTCGAAGAGGAGACCACCCGAGACCCGGACCTGGCGGTGATCGAGGCGGGCAGCCGCACCCTCCGCACCCAGGGCGGCCCCCCGCAGGCAGATGTACCGACCCGTCCGGAGGACCCGGAGACGGACCGCGCGCTGCGCGAGGTCGAGACGGAACTCGCCTCCCGCTGGGGCGAGACCAAGCTGGAACCCTCCGTGGCCCGTATCGCCGCGCTGATGGACGTGCTGGGCGACCCCCAGCGCACGTACCCGTCGATCCACATCACGGGAACGAACGGCAAGACCTCCACGGCCCGCATGATCGAGGCCCTCCTCGGCGCCTTCGACCTCCGTACCGGCCGCTACACCAGCCCGCACGTGCAGTCGGTGACGGAGCGCATCAGCCTGGACGGCGCCCCGGTCTCCGCCGAGCGCTTCATCGAGACGTACGCGGACATCAAGCCGTACGTGGAGATGGTGGACGCCTCCCAGGAGTACCGCCTGTCCTTCTTCGAGGTGCTGACCGGCATGGCGTACGCGGCGTTCGCGGACGCCCCGGTGGACGTGGCGGTCGTCGAGGTCGGCATGGGCGGCTCCTGGGACGCGACGAACGTGATCGACGGCGATGTCGCGGTGATCACGCCGATCAGCCTGGACCACACCGACCGCCTCGGCTCCACGCCGGGTGAGATCGCGGGGGAGAAGGGCGGCATCGTCAAGCAGGGCGCGACCGTGATCCTGGCCCAGCAGCCGGTGGACGCGGCGCAGGTGCTGCTGCGCAGGGCGGCGGACGTGGACGCGACGGTGGCCCGTGAGGGCCTGGAGTTCGGCGTGGTGGACCGGCAGGTCGCGGTCGGCGGCCAGTTGCTGACGCTGCGCGGACTGGGCGGCGAGTACCCGGAGGTGTACCTCCCGCTGCACGGCCCGTACCAGGCGCACAACGCGGCGGTGGCGCTCGCGGCGGTGGAGGCGTTCTTCGGGGTGGGCGCGGAGCGTGCCGTGCCGCTGGACATCGACACGGTCCGCCGCGCGTTCGCGGCCGTGTCCTCGCCGGGCCGTCTCGAAGTGGTCCGGCGCTCCCCGACGATCGTGCTGGACGCGGCGCACAACCCGGCCGGTGCGGAGGCGACGACGGAGGCGGTGCGCGAGGCGTTCGACTTCAGCCGTCTGATCGGTGTGGTCGGCGCGAGCGCGGACAAGAACGTACGCGGTCTGCTGGAGGCGTTCGAGCCGGTGCTCGCGGAGGTCGTGATCACGCAGAACTCCTCGCACCGCGCGATGGACGCCGACGAACTGGCCGCGATCGCGGTCGAGGTGTTCGGCGAGGACCGCGTCCAGGTGGAGCCCCGGCTGCCGGAGGCGCTGGAGGCGGCGATCACGCTGGCCGAGGAGGAGGGCGAGTTCGCCGGTGGCGGTGTCCTCGTCACGGGCTCGGTGATCACGGTGGGCGAGGCCCGCCTGCTGCTCGGAAAGGGCTGAGGTACCCCTCGTGCGCGTGCTCTGCTCCTCGACCCTGCTGGGCGAGTTCTTCCTCATCGGCTTCGCCGGACTGGTCGCCATGAAGGACCCGGACCTGTCGATGGCGACGGTGTGGCTGGTCAGCGGTGTCGCCATGTTCCTGTGCCTGCTGCTGTGCGGGGCGATCACCCGCCCCGGCGGTGTCGCCCTCGGCTGGGCCCTCCAGCTCGCCCTGATCGCCTCCGGTGTCTTCGTGCCCGCCATGTACTTCATGGGCGTGGTCTTCGCGGCCCTGTGGTGGGCGTCCGTGCACTACGGCCGGAAGGTGGACGCGGCGAAGGCGAGGTTCGCGGCGCAGGCGGAGGTTTCCTCCACGCCTGACGCTGCGTGACGGGCGGCCGGACACGCCCTGTAATCTCGTCCCACCGCACAGGTCCGTCGTAAGGAGCCCTCCGTGAGCCAGCGCACCCTCGTCCTTCTCAAGCCCGACGCCGTCCGCCGTGGCCTGACCGGCGAGATCATCGGCCGGATCGAGCGCAAGGCGGACTGGCGGATCACCGCGCTGGAACTGCGCACCCTGGACCAGGAGACGCTGGAGCAGCACTACGGCGAGCACAAGGGCAAGCCCTTCTACGAGCCCCTGGTCGCGTTCATGGCGTCCGGTCCGGTCGTCGCGCTGATCGTCGAGGGCGAGCGGGTGATCGAGGGCGTGCGCGCGCTGGCCGGTCCGACCGACCCGATCGCCGCCGCGCCCGGCTCCATCCGCGGCGACTACGGTGTCATCGTGCGGGAGAACCTGATCCACGCCTCCGACTCCGAGGAGTCCGCCGAGCGCGAGGTGAAGATCTTCTTCCCGGGCCGCGCCTGAGCGGGACTCTGAGGATTTTCCGCTAATTTTTCTGACGGAGCGTCAGCCCCGTTCGGAGCCCTGACCAGGGACGGCCGTACGTTTTCGGCCGTCCTTCGGCATATGCGTCGCCGTTCGGGGGAACGTGTGCCCCCGATGGGCCGTCTCCACGAGCGGGGCGACGCGCCATCTGCTGACAATGGCGAAGACCCTCGCACAGTGTTCGTGCGGGCGCGTCTACGATGGAAGCCTTCACGTCACAGCACCCGCCTCGCCGTCCTGACACGCCCTCAGAGGCTCGGGAGGGCCAGATGAATCCGGATGGGGAACTCAATGTCGTTCATCGGCCGTGACATGGCTGTGGACCTCGGGACGGCCAACACGCTGGTGTACGTCAGGGGCCGCGGAATCGTGCTGAACGAGCCCTCCGTCGTCGCCATCAACACCAACACCGGCGGCATTCTCGCGGTGGGTGCCGAGGCCAAGAAGATGATCGGCCGCACGCCCGGCAACATCGTGGCCGTGCGCCCGCTGAAGGACGGCGTGATCGCCGACTTCGAGATCACCGAGCGGATGCTCCGCTACTTCATCCTCAAGATCCACAAGCGGCGCTATCTGGCCCGTCCGCGCGTGGTCGTCTGCGTCCCCTCGGGCATCACGGGCGTCGAGCGCCGCGCGGTGATCGAGGCGTCGTCGCAGGCGGGTGCGCGCCAGGTGCACATCATCGAGGAGCCGATGGCCGCCGCGATCGGTTCCGGCCTGCCCGTCCACGAGGCCACCGGCAACATGGTGGTGGACATCGGCGGCGGCACCACCGAGGTCGCGGTCATCTCGCTCGGCGGCATCGTCACCGCGCAGTCCATCCGGGTCGCGGGCGACGAGCTGGACAACGCGATCATCCAGTACATCAAGAAGGAGTACAGCCTTCTGCTGGGCGAGCGCACCGCCGAACAGATCAAGATCACGATCGGCTCCGCGTACGACCTCGACGCCGACGAGCACACCGAGGTGCGCGGCCGGGACCTGGTGTCCGGGCTGCCGAAGACGGTCGTCATCTCGGCCGCCGAAGTCCGCAAGGCGATCGAGGAGCCGGTCAACGCCATCGTGGACGCGGTGAAGACCACCCTGGACAAGTGCCCGCCGGAGCTGTCCGGCGACATCATGGACCGGGGCATCGTGCTCACCGGCGGCGGCGCCCTGCTGCGCGGCCTGGACGAGCGGCTGCGGCGCGAGACGGGCATGCCGATCCACATCGCCGAGGACCCGCTGGACAGCGTGGCGCTCGGCTCGGGCAAGTGCGTCGAGGAGTTCGAGGCGCTCCAGCAGGTCCTGGACGCCCAGCCGCGCAGATGACGTAACTCTTCGATTCCGCCGTACGGGATGGTCTCCTCTCGTGCGGCGGATCGTTGGTATACAGGCATGAACCCCCGCAAACGGACCCCTACGGGTGCGCACTTCGCGCTTTCACACCGTCAGGGGTCCGCCGATTCCGAACGAGGAAGGCACGGCCGCCGCACGTGAGGGACACGAAAGAGAGCCGGCTGCTCCTGGTCCTGCTGATCGCCATCGCGTTCGCGCTGATCACGGTGGACATCCGAGGAGGCCGGAACTCTCCGGTGGACGGGGCCCGGCAGGCCGCGGCCACGGTGTTCGGGCCCATCGAGAACGGGATGTCCTCCGCGGTGGACCCGGTCGGCGAGGCGGTCTCCGCCGTCCGCGACTCCGGCACCCGTCACGACCGGCTCGCCGCGCTGGAGACGGAGAACGCGGCCCTGAAGGCGAAGCTCGGCAGCGACGACCGCAACCGCAGCCGCCTGAACCAGCTGGACAGGATGCTGAAGGTGGCCGGTGCCGGTCAGTACGGCATCAAGGGCGCCCAGGTCATCGCCATAGGAGCCGCGCAGGGCTTCTCCTGGACCATCACCGTGGACGTCGGCGCCAACGACGGCATCCGCCGCGACATGACCGTACTGAACGGCGACGGACTGGTCGGCCGGGTGACCACCGTCGGCCCCGACACCTCCACCGTGCTGCTCGCCAACGACCCCGACTTCACCGTTGGCACCCGCATGGAGTCCGGCGACGAACTCGGCTTCGCCTCCGGCCAGGGCGACCGCCCGCTGCGGGTCGAACTCCTCAACGGCAAGGCCGAGGTGAAGAAGGGCGACCGGCTCGTCACCTTCGGCTCGCAGGCCGACCGGCCCTTCGTGCCGGGCGTCCCGGTCGGCGTGGTCTCCCGCGTGGACCCCTCCGGCGGCGGCCTGACCCGCACCCTGTACGTCACCCCGTACGTCGCGTTCAGCAAGCTCGACATCGTCGGTGTGGTCGTGGAGCCCCCGAAGCGCGATCCGCGCGACGAGGTGCTGCCCACCAAGCCCAAGCCGGTGCCGACTCCCACCGTCACCGTCACGGTGACCCCCTCGGCCGGCGCGCCCGCCGACGACCAGCAGCAGCAAGAGCAAGAACAGCGGTAGGAGCTGACTTTCCCCCATGCGTGTCAACCGGATTCTGCTCTCCACCGCGCTGGTCGTCGTCGCCCTGGTGATCCAGGTGAGCGTGCTCGCCCGCCTGCACCTGCCCGGTGCCGTGCCCGACCTGCTCCTCCTCACCGTCCTCGGCCTGGCGATGGTGTACGGCCATGTGGGCGGCGCCCTCGTCGGGTTCGGCGCCGGTCTGCTGGCCGACCTCGCCCCGCCCGCCGACCACGCGGCCGGGCGCTACGCGCTGGTGCTCTGCGTCGTCGGCTACTTCGCCGGGCTCGTCAAGCCCGAGAACGGCCGCCTGAAGTCCGCGACCGGCCCGATGGCCGTCGTGGTCGCCGCCGCCGTCGGCTCCACCCTGCTGTACGCGGGTGTCGGCGCCCTCGTCGGGGACACCGCCGCCCGCCATGTCGGCCTGCCCGGCCTGCTGTTCTCCGCCGCGCTGTACGACCTGCTGCTCGCCCCGTTCGTGGTGCCCGGCGTGATGTGGCTGGCCCGCCGCTCCGACAACGACCCGCTGGCCGAGACCGGCCCGGCCGCCGGGTCCGGGGACATCTCCACCGGCTGGCTCTCCTCCGGCACCGGCCTGCGCATCGGCAGCCAGCGCGGCCTGGGCTCGCTGAAGGCGAGAGCACGCACGCGGTCGGCGCGGGTGGGACGCATCAAGGGCGTGAAGCGGCTGTGAACGGCACCGGTTCCCTCGCCCGTCCGTTCCGTGGACGTCCGTCCGGATTCACCCGAAAGAGCGTGAGAAGTCGGAACGTGTGTTCACAGGTCGGTCGTTCATCATCCGTACGGACGCTCGTGTCCGTCGTCGCGTCCGCGCGCTGAGAGGGGGAGGCAGCAGTGACCGCCCACCCGTCGCCCACCACCCTTCCAACGAATGGGCTGCGCCCATGACCAATATCCCTGAGACGGGTAGGACCCCGAGAGTCCAGACCCGGCTCGTCGTCATCCAGATCCTCGTCCTCTCCCTGCTCGGCACGCTCGGCGGGCGGCTGTGGTATCTGCAGATCCGTCAGGGCGCCGAGTATCAGAAGGAGGCGTCGGGCAACCACGTCCAGCAGGTCGTGGATCCGGCCGTGCGCGGCGACATCCTGGACGCCCGCGGTGTCCCCCTCGCGGACAACGAGACCCGGCTCGTGGTCTCCGCCTCCCGCACCGACCTGCTCAAGCAGCCCGACGACGGCAAGGCCGTGCTGACCAAGCTGGCCGGTGTGCTCGGCCTGCCCGCCGACGAGGTGCGCCAGAAGGTCCGGCTCTGCGACGCCAAGACCCCCCAGCCCTGCTGGAACGGCTCGCCCTACCAGCCGATCCCGATCACCGACGAGGCCAACGCCAAGCAGGCCCTGCAGATCCGCGAGCGCGCCGAGGACTTCCCCGGCATCACCGCCGAGCCCGAGGCCGTGCGCCGTTACGGCGGCCCCGGCCGGGCCAACACCTCCCAGGTGCTCGGCTATCTCTCGCCGGTCACCGACGAGGAGATCCAGAAGGCCAAGGACACCGACTCGCCGTATCTGCGCTCCGACATGGTCGGCCGCTCCGGTCTGGAGCGGCAGTACGACAAGGTGCTGCGCGGCAAGGCCGGTGTCACGCGGTACGAGGTGGACAACCTCGGCCGGGTCATCGGCAAGGCCAGGTCCGACGCGGCCGAGCCCGGTTCCAACCTCGTGACGAGCATCGACTCGCGGGTGCAGCGGGTCGCGGAGTACGAACTGGACAAGGCGATGAAGGTCGCCCGCCAGCAGTACGACAAGATCACCGGCACCAACTACAAGGCCGACTCCGGTGCCGTCGTCGTGATGGAGGCCAAGACCGGCCGCGTCGTGGCGATGGCCTCCGCGCCCACCTACGACCCCAACGTCTGGGTCGGCGGCATCTCCGCCAAGGACTACAAGGCCCTCACCGGCAAGAACTCCGACTACCCGCTGCTGAACCGGGCCATCCAGGGCCAGGCCGCACCCGGTTCGACGTTCAAGGTCGTCTCCACCGCCGCCGCCGTCGAGGCCGGTTACGTGTGGGACGGCGGCTATCCGTGCACCAGCTCGTACTCGGTGGGCGGCCAGGTCTTCAAGAACTTCGAGGGCGAGAACTTCGGCCCGATCTCCCTGGGCCGCGCCCTGGAGGTCTCCTGCGACACCGTCTTCTACGGCCTCGCGGACCGCGAGTGGAAGAAGGACGGCGGGATCAACCCCAAGAAGGGCCAGCCCAAGGACTTCTTCTACAAGGCGGCCCACCAGTTCGGCCTCGGCAAGGAGACCGGCATCGACCTCCCCAACGAGGTCACCGGCCGCGTCCCGGACCGCCAGTGGAAGCTCGACTACTGGAAGGCCAACAAGGACGCCTGGTGCAAGTACGGCAAGAAGGGCGGCACCTACGTCCAGGTCATCGCGTACGAGAACTGCCTCGAAGGCAACAAGATGCGCGAGGGCGACTCGATCAACTACTCCATCGGGCAGGGCGACACCCTCGTCACCCCGATCCAGGAGGCCGTGATCTACGGCGCCGTCGCCAACGGCGGCACCATGTACCAGCCGACCATCGGCAAGGCCGTCATCAGCGCCGACGGCAAGACGGTCACGCCGATCCCGCCGACCAAGCGCGGCAAACTCCCCGTCACCAGGGCCACCCTCAAGGGCATGGACGACGCCTTCGCCGGTGTCATCACCCGAGGCACCGCCGCCTGGAAGTTCAACGGCTGGCCGCAGGACAAGATCCCGCTGCACGCCAAGACCGGCACCGCCGAGGTCTACGGCAAGCAGACCACCTCCTGGCTGGCGACCTACTCCAAGGACTACACGGTGATCATGACGATCGCCCAGGCCGGTACGGGTTCCGGAGCCTCCGGTGAGGCCGTGCGCAACATCTACAGCGCGCTGTACGGCGTGAACGGCGACGGCTCCATCGACGGCAGGCGCGCCCTGCTGCCGCAGCCGCAGACGACGCTGCCGAAGGTCCGCCCCGACGGCACCGTGGCCGCCCCGAAGATCACCAGCGACCCCGCCAAGGACGTCGAGAAGGCGCAGCAGAACAACACCAGCAACGGCGCCGACACCCAGCCGCCCGCCTCGACCGCGCCCACCGACAACACCAACAGCAACACCCGCAGGCGCGCGCGCCGCAGGGGAAGCCGGAGGATGCATCCATGACCGGCGCAGGCGGCTTCTCCGTCTCCGGATACGGGCCCGAGCGGGCCGGGTGGACCAGGGTCTTCGCCCGGGACTCGCTCGCCCGACGGCTCGACTGGCCGATGATGCTGGCGGCGCTGGCGCTGTCGCTGATCGGCTCGATGCTGGTCTTCTCCGCCACCCGCAACCGCACCGAGCTGAACCAGGGAGATCCGTACTTCTTCCTGCTGCGGCACCTGATGAACCTGGGCATCGGCATCGCGCTGATGATCGCCACCGTCTGGCTCGGACACCGGGTGCTGCGCAACGCGGTGCCGATCCTCTACGGCCTGTCGGTGCTGCTGTCCCTGGTGGTGCTGACCCCGCTGGGCGCCACCATCAACGGCCAGCGGAACTGGATCGTCATCGGCGGTTTCTCGCTCCAGCCCGCCGAGTTCCTGAAGGTCGCCATCATCCTGGGCATGGCGATGCTGCTCTCCGCCCGGGTGGACGCGGGGGACAAGCTGCACCCCGACCACCGCACGGTGGTGCAGGCGCTCGGGCTGGCCTCGGTGCCCGTCCTGGTGCTGCTGCTGATGCCCGACCTGGGCTCGGTGCTGGCGATGGTCGCCATCATCCTGGGCGTACTGCTCGCCTCCGGCGCCTCCAACCGCTGGATTCTCGGCCTGGTCACCGCCGGTGTCCTCGGCTGCGTCGCCATCTGGCAGCTGCACATCCTCGACGAGTACCAGATCAACCGGTTCGCCGCGTTCGCCAACCCCGACCTCGACCCGGCGGGCGTCGGCTACAACACCAACCAGGCGCGCATCGCCATCGGCTCCGGCGGGCTGACCGGCTCCGGTCTCTTCCACGGCTCGCAGACCACCGGGCAGTTCGTGCCCGAGCAGCAGACCGACTTCGTGTTCACGGTGGCGGGGGAGGAGCTGGGCTTCCTCGGCGCCGGGCTGATCATCTTCCTGCTCGGCCTGATCCTCTGGCGGGCCTGCCGCATCGCCCGTGACTCGCCCGAGCTGTACGGCACGATCGTGGCCGCCGGGATCATCGCCTGGTTCGCCTTCCAGTCCTTCGAGAACATCGGCATGACCCTCGGCATCATGCCGGTCACCGGCCTCCCGCTGCCCTTCGTGTCGTACGGCGGCTCGTCGATGTTCGCGGTGTGGCTGGCGATCGGGCTGCTCCAGTCCATCAAGGCACAGCGCCCGATGTCGGCCTGACCGGCCGGGCTCGGGCGCGCGGGAGAACCCGCGCGCTTGAGCGGGCCGTACGCGGCTACTTTGCAGTCATGACGGACGTGAAGCGGGAGATCGAGCGGAAGTACGAGTCCGAGGGCGGTGCCCTGCCCGATCTGACGGGTACCGCGGGGGTGGCCGAGGCGGTCGGCCGGGGCGTGGTCACGCTGGACGCCACCTACTACGACACGGCCGACCGGCGCCTGGCCGCCGCCTCCCTCACCCTGCGCCGCCGCACCGGCGGCGAGGACGCGGGCTGGCATCTGAAGGTGCCGGTGGCGCCCGGTGTCCGCGACGAGATCCGCGCCCCGCTCTCCGACACGGTGCCCGACCATCTGGCCGCTCTGGTCCGGGCCCGTGTGCGTGCCACCCCGCTGGTGCCGCTGGTCCGGCTGCGGTCCGCCCGCGAGGTCACCCACCTGCTGGACGCCCGCGGCACGCTGCTCGCGGAGGCGAGCGTGGACACCGTCACCGCGCACCTGCTCACCGGGGGGAGCGGCGACGCGAGGAGCGGCGGCGGTGCGGGCGCCGAGGTCCACTGGACCGAGATCGAGGTCGAGCTGGCGGACGGCGCCGACCCCCGCGTCCTCGACAAGCTGGACAAACGGCTGCGCAAGGCGGGCGTACGCCCCGCGAGGTCCGCGTCCAAGCTGGCGCACGCCCTGGAACTGACCGGAGCGGCACCGCACCGGCCCGCCGCCCGGCGCGCCCGGCCCGTGACCGCCGGGGACCACGTCCTCGCGTATGTGCGCGCACACCGCGAGGCGCTGCTCGCCCACGACCCCGGAGTCCGCCGGGACGTACCCGACGCGGTGCACCGGATGCGGGTGGCCACCCGCAGGCTGCGCAGCACCTTCCGCAGTTTCGGCACGGTCCTGGACCCGGCCGTCACCGGTCCGCTCGCCGCCGAGCTGAAGTGGCTCGCCGGGGAACTGGGCGCCGACCGGGACCAGGAGGTGCTGACCGCCCGGCTGGAAGCGGCCCTCGGCGCGGTGCCGTCCGCGCTGGTCCTGGGTCCGGTCCGGGAGCGGATCGCCGCCTGGTCCGGCGCCCGGCACGGCAGTGCGCACGGCCACCTCCTGGCGATCCTGGACTCCGCCCGCTATCTGGGTCTGCTCGACGCCGTGGACGCCCTGCTGGCCGACCCGCCGCTGCGCGGGAAGGGCGCGCGGCAGCCCGGTCCCGTCCTGGCCGGAGCGGTGGCGAAGGACCTGCGGGCGATCGACCGGCACCTCACCGAGGCGCTGGAGCTGCCGCCCGGCGCCGGACGGGACACCGCGCTGCACGAGGCCCGTAAGAAGGCCAAGCGCGCCCGGTACGCGGCGGAGGCGGCCGTACCCGCCCTCGGCAGGCCCGCGCGGCGGCTGGCCAAGGCGCTGAAGAAGCTGACCGGCGGGCTCGGTGAGCACCAGGACGCGGTCATGGCCCGGCGGACCCTGCGCGAGCTGGCCGCCGTGGCGCACGCGGCGGGGGAGAGCGCGTTCACCTACGGGCTGCTGTATGGCAGGGAGGAGGAGCGGTCGGCGCGGGCGGAGGCGCGGGCACCGGAGCTGTGGGGGAAGGTGAGCGGCCGGGCGGCGGCCCTGTAGGAGGGCGGGAGGGGTCCGCCGGGCGGGTTACGCTTGATGGTCACCTCTGTCAGCTCACGAAGGTTTCCCGATGACTGTCGAGTCGGTCTTCCCGCAGCTCGAAGCACTGCTCCCGCACGTGCAGAAGCCGATCCAGTACGTCGGCGGCGAGCTCAACTCCACGGTCAAGCCCTGGGAGGACTGCGATGTCCACTGGGCGCTGATGTACCCGGACGCCTACGAGGTCGGGCTGCCCAACCAGGGCGTCATGATCCTCTACGAGGTGCTCAACGAGCAGCGGGGCGTCCTCGCCGAGCGCACGTACAGCGTGTGGCCCGACCTGGAGGCCCTGATGCGGGAGCACCGGGTCCCGCAGTTCACCGTGGACAGCCACCGCCCCGTCAAGGCGTTCGACGTGTTCGGCCTCAGCTTCTCCACCGAGCTGGGCTACACCAACATGCTCACCGCGCTCGACCTGGCGGGTATCCCGCTGGAGTCGAAGGACCGCACCGACGAGGACCCGATCGTGCTGGCCGGCGGCCACGCGGCGTTCAACCCGGAGCCGATCGCGGACTTCATCGACGCGGCGATCATCGGTGACGGCGAGCAGGCCGTGCTGGACATGACCCGGATCATCCGGGAGTGGAAGGCCGAGGGCCGCCCCGGCGGACGCGAGGAGGTCCTCTTCCGCCTCGCCCGCACCGGCGGGGTGTACGTCCCGGCGTTCTACGACGTGGAGTACCTCGCGGACGGCCGGATCGCCCGGGTCGTGCCCAAGCGGTCGGGCGTGCCGTGGCGGGTGTCCAAGCACACCGTCATGGACCTGGACGAGTGGCCGTACCCGAAGCAGCCGCTGGTGCCGCTCGCGGAGACCGTGCACGAGCGGATGTCCGTGGAGATCTTCCGCGGCTGCACGCGCGGCTGCCGCTTCTGCCAGGCGGGCATGATCACCCGCCCGGTGCGCGAGCGCTCCATCACCGGCATCGGCGAGATGGTCGAGAAGGGCCTGAAGGCGACCGGCTTCGAGGAGGTCGGCCTGCTCTCGCTGTCCTCCGCCGACCACTCCGAGATCGGTGAGGTCGCCAAGGGCCTCGCGGACCGGTACGAGGACGACAAGATCGGCCTCTCGCTGCCCTCCACCCGCGTGGACGCGTTCAACGTGGACCTGGCCAACGAGCTGACCCGCAACGGCCGCCGATCCGGCCTGACCTTCGCCCCCGAGGGCGGCTCCGAGCGGATGCGCAAGGTCATCAACAAGATGGTCTCCGAGGACGACCTGATCCGTACGGTCGCCACCGCGTACGGCAACGGCTGGCGCCAGGTGAAGCTGTACTTCATGTGCGGCCTGCCCACCGAGACCGACGAGGATGTCCTCCAGATCGCGGACATGGCGACCCGCGTCATCCAGAAGGGCCGCGAGGTCTCCGGCGCGGGCGACATCCGCTGCACGGTCTCCATCGGCGGGTTCGTGCCCAAGCCGCACACCCCGTTCCAGTGGGCGCCGCAGCTCTCCGCCGAGGAGACCGACGCGCGCCTGGAGAAGCTGCGCGACAAGATCCGCGGCGACAAGAAGTACGGCCGCTCCATCGGCTTCCGCTACCACGACGGCAAGCCCGGCATCGTCGAGGGCCTGCTCTCGCGCGGCGACCGCCGCGTTGGTGACGTGATCCGCGCGGTCTACGAGGACGGCGGCCGGTTCGACGGCTGGCGCGAGCACTTCTCCTACGACCGCTGGACGGCCTGCGCCGACAAGGCGCTCGCCGCGCACGGCGTGGACGTGGACTGGTACACCACCCGCGAGCGCTCCTACGAGGAGGTCCTGCCCTGGGACCACCTGGACTCCGGCCTGGACAAGGACTGGCTCTGGGAGGACTGGCAGGACGCCCTCGACGAGACCGAGGTCGATGACTGCCGCTGGACGCCCTGCTTCGACTGCGGCGTCTGCCCGCAGATGGACACCCACATCCAGATCGGTCCGACCGGCAAGAAGCTCCTGCCCCTGACGGTCAAGAACGCGGGCCCCGCCCCGGCGGCGAGCGGGCACGTCCACTGACCCTGCGGCCCGCGTGCCCCCGTCCGGTCAGGCGGGCGGGAGGCGGGCGTCCAGCCAGTCGAAGACGCGTTGTTCGAAGAGGGCGCGGCCCATCGGTTCGCAGTGGAGATGGGCGCCCTCCGCCTCCGTGAAGGGGATCAGCTCCTTCGGGCCGGGAAGGGCGTCGTACAGCTCGCGGGAGGCGCCCGGCCAGAAGTGCTCGCCCTCGGGTTCGGTCACCAGCAGCGGCGTGGTGACACGGTCCAGGACCGGGGTGAGGTCGTAGCGGGCGATCTCGGTCAGGAGGTCGTACGGCGAGGTGATGCCGTACGGCTTCGCGCGCCAGCGCCACATCGCGGCGAGCGACGGGTCCGCGCCCAGGGCGCCGTTCATGACGCGGTCGAAGGTGTCACGGTCGCCGGACTCCCACAGCCCGCGCAGCTCACCGAGCCCCTGCCACCAGCTGTCCGCCACCCGCACCACCCCCGGATCGGCCACCGCGGCCGCGATCCGGTGCTCGAAGGCCAGCGCGCGCGGCACCCAGTAACCGGCCTGGCTGACCCCGGCCAGCACCAGCCGGGCCGGGTCCACGTCCGGGCGGGCCAGCAGGTGGTCCACCACGGGGGTGATCACCCGCTCCCAGTCGTACCGGAACGGCACGCCCCGTTCGAACAGCATCGACTGCTGGCCGGGACCGTCGAACAGCAGCACCCGGTAACCGCGTTCCACCGCCGGAGCGCCCAGCAGCGTCCACGCGGCGCTCATCGGGGCGTCGCTGCCGTTGTTCACGATCAGCGTCGGCAGCGGGCCCGGCCGGTCCGGCGGAGAGACGAGGTGTCCGGGGAGCGTCGTGCCCTCGTACGGGACGGCGACCGGTTCGGCGGGCGGGTCCAGCAGGGCCAGGAAGGCGTCCAGGCACGCCCGGTGATCCGGGAACACCTCCGCGAGCCGCTTCTCCGGCTCCGCCACCGCGTCCACGCCCACCAGCGCCGTGCCCAGGTACCCGGCCGCGCACAGGAACCCGTCCCGCGCGCTCGCCGTACGGCCCGCCGCCGCGCACCCCTCCGCCCGCTCCCGCACCCGGCGCCCGAGCCCCGCCCACGCGTCGAACCAGCCCTGCCCGTCCGCGCCCGCCACCGCCGACGCCACGGACAGCACCTCGCCCACGTCGGCGCCGCGCCGCCATGCCGCGCCGAGGGCGGCCCTGATCTCGTAGTCGAACTGGACGTTCTCGTGGAAACGCAGGCTCATCGCGGCTCCCGTGGGGGAATCGGCGGCTCCGGTCCTCTTCACCGTAGGCCGGGCCCCGCGGCACGGCATGCGGGCCGCTGCCCGCGGCAGCACGATGGGGAGAGGGGCGGCCGGAACACCGCACCGTCCCGTCCCACCGCCACGGGATTCCCACCCGCCACGGGAGGAGCGTTCATGGTTCAGCAGACCACCGTGCAGGCCCCGGCCGGGAAACGCGCCGGTACCGGCAGCGTGTTCCTCTCCTTCGTCCCCTGGATCGTCTTCGGCGTGGTGGCGAGCCCCAGCACCTGGAAGTACGCCGCCCTCGCCGCGCTGATCGCCTCCGTCGTGCTCTCCGGGCGGGACATCGCGCGGGGCCGCGTCCGCGTCCTGGACGTCACGGCCATCGTCTTCTTCGCCGTCGTCACCGCACTCGCCCTCACCCTCGACCGCGCGGACCTGCTCTGGCTGGAGACGTACGCGCAGGTCATCTCCAGCGGCCTGGTCGCCGTCGTCGCTCTCGGCTCGCTCGCCGTGGACCCGTTCACCGCGCAGTACGCCCGCCAGGAGGTGCCCCGCGAGATGTGGCACTCGCCGGTGTTCGTGCACGTCAACCGGGTGCTGACCTTGGTGTGGGGCGTCGCGTTCGTCCTCATCGCGCTCTCCACCTGGCTCGCCGTCCGGGTGCCCTCGCTGGACGACTGGCTCAACTGGGTCGTCCCCGTCGCGCTGCTGGTCGGCGCCGTCAAGTTCACCGAGCGCTACCCGGAGTCGTACAAGGCCCGCGCCCTCGGCCGGTGACCGGACGGGCGGCGGGAACCCGGAGGCCGCGCGAGACGTACTCTTGGAAAGAGGTACGACCGCATCTCACTGAAGGACAAGGACACTGGGCAAGCGACAGCCCGAAGGCCCACCGCCCGCACCCGCGGTGCAGCGCATCCGACTGCGCTACACCAAGCGAGGCCGCCTCCGGTTCACCAGCCACCGAGACTTCCAGCGCGCCTTCGAACGGGCGCTGCGCCGTGCCGAGGTGCCGATGGCGTACTCGGCCGGATTCACGCCGCACCCCAAGGTGTCGTACGCCAATGCCGCACCCACCGGCACGGGCAGCGAGGCGGAGTACCTGGAGATCGCGCTGGCCGCACCCCGCGACCCCGGCTCCCTGCGCGCTCTGCTCGACGCGTCGCTGCCCACCGGGCTCGACATCGTCGATGCGGTCGAGGCACGGACCTCGGGCCTCGCGGACCGGCTGACCGCCTCCGTCTGGGAGCTGCGTCTCGACGGCGTGGACCCGGCGGACGCCCGGCGCGCCGCCGAGGTGTTCACCGCGGCCGACACCGTCGAGGTGTCCCGCGCGACCAAGAACGGCGTCCGCGTCTTCGACGCACGCCCGGCCGTCGTCTCGCTGGAGGCGGTCTCCCGGGAAACACCCGGTTCGCCGGCTGATAGGCCCAGCGACCGGCCCTGTGCGATACTGCGCCTGGTTGTTCGGCACGTGACGCCTGCCGTACGACCCGACGACGTCCTGTCCGGTCTCCGCGCCGTGGCCGACCTGGCGCCGCCGGTCCCCGCAGCGGTGACCAGGCTGGCGCAGGGGCTGTTCGATGCAGAGAGCGGCACGGTGACCGACCCGCTCGCGCCCGACCGCGAGGCAGCCGAGGCCCTGACGGCCGTACCGGCAGCCGCCGCGACGGCGCCGACGCCGGAAGGTCCCGCGTAGGGACGGACGTCGAAAGCGCGGCCCTCGTACTCAGGAACCACCTGGGTCGGGCGGCGCACCGACCACAAGACTTTCGCCAGGCCGTACCAACAAGGCGTACGGAACCGGCGAGACAGGACACTGAGTGCTCCCGAGCGGCGCCCGTGCTCCGGACGGCGGTCAACGCGCATCGCGCGTGCCGCGGACGTCAACGTCGGACGGTCTTCACGACCTCCGCCGGGCCGAGCGCGGCGACCGGGAGCCCGACGGGAGAAACCCCCGCATGCTCGAACCGACCGAACCCACCGAGGGTTCCGAAGCCAACACTCCGAGCGACACCCTGCCCCCGCGCAGGCGCCGTCGCGCCGCGTCCCGGCCGGCGGGATCTCCCGCCGCCGCCGAGGCGACTCCCGAGGTGACCGCACCGGCCACCCCCGTCGCCGAGGCCGAGGACATCGCGGAGGCCACCGCGACGACCGCGCCGCAGAGCGCCGTCGCGGAGGACGCCGCCCCCGCCCGCCCGCGCCGCCGTGCCACCCGCCGCTCGTCCGCGCCCGCCGGTGCACCCGCCGCCGAGGCCGCCGAGACGGTCGTCGCCGGTGCCGCCGAGCCCGCCACCGTCGAGGCCGTGGAGACCGCGGCTCCCGCCGAGGCCGATGCCGCCCCCGCCCGTACACGCCGCCGCGCCACCCGGCGTGCCTCCGCGCCCGCCGGTGCCCCCGCTGCCGTCGAGGCAGCCGACGAGGAGAAGCCGGACGAGACCGTGGCGGACGCCCCGGTGAGCGCCGAG
>NZ_JAHRXF010000033.1 GCF_019104725.1 Streptomyces corallincola
GGGGGGGGAGGGCGGGAGGGGCAGGGGGGGGGGGGCCACCCCCCCCCCGCCGGTCCAGCGCGGCGAAGTCGTAACTCCCCTTCCGCGGTTCGGGGTTGTCGGCACCCCAGCCCATGATCGCCTGGCCCTGGGCGAGTCCGCCGCCGTCGGCGAGCAGCCGCCGGGCCCGCTCGACGGCCGTGCCGGAGCCCTGGTCGGCGCTGTACTGGGTGTGGGTGAAGCCCCAGCCGACGGACGGGCCGCCGGAGGCGCCGGGGGCGGGCGGGCGGCCCTCGCCGTGCGAGGCGCCGGGCAGCGCGTAGACGAGTGCCGCGAGCAGCGCGAGGACGGCCGCGCCCGCGCCGAGCAGGGCGGCGGGCGGCCGTCGTCGCATCCCCGTGTTCCCCCCGTGAGGTCGCATCGACGACCACAGTAACGGCGGACCCCGTACGGGGGGCAGTGGTCGGGACACCCGGAACAAGCGGGGGAAATGCCGTGCACCGGGGCCACCCGTGCCGGATCATGGCGACCATGACCGCCAATCCGCACGAGGCCCTGCCGATCCGGCTCCAGGTGGACGACTCCGACTCGCCGTCCGACGTCGTGGACGCGCTGTTCCTCGGCCGGTTCGCCACCGGCCAGCAGCCGTTCTCGCACGCGGCCAACATCGACCGGGTGCGTTCCGGCGCGACCCTGCTGCCGGACGGCGCGCGGGTGCTGCGGGTCGCCCGCGACGAGGACCGCAGCGCGACGCTCGCGGAGGGCGACGGCTGGACCCTGCTGGTCTCCCGCTGGAACCGGGGCGCTGACGTGACGGTCACCGCGACCAGCGCCGAACTCGCCCAGTCCGTGCTGGACCTGGCCACGGACGGCGCGGCGGACGAGCCGGAGCCGCAGCCGGAGAACGTGAGCATGGGCTTCTGGTACGTCTCGCCCCGGCGCGGCCCGTACCGTACGGCCCGGCAGATCTCGGCGGGCACCTGGGAGGAGATCCGACCCAACTACACGGCGCCGGTGGCGGACGCGATGGACGGGCTGATGAAGACCACCCCGGAGGACATCGCGGGCCGGCTGCTCCTGCTGCACGGTCCGCCCGGCACCGGCAAGACCTCCGCGCTGCGCACGCTGGCCCGGTCCTGGCGGGACTGGTGCCAGGTGGACTGCGTGCTGGACCCGGAGCGGCTCTTCTCCGACGTGGGCTATCTGATGGACATCGCCATCGGGGAGGAGGACGCCACCGGGCGGGGCCGCTGGCGACTGCTCCTGCTGGAGGACTGCGACGAACTGATCCGGGGCGAGGCCCGGCACACCGCGGGACAGGCGCTGTCCCGGCTGCTCAACCTGACCGACGGGCTGCTCGGCCAGGGTCGGAACGTCCTGGTCGGCGTGACCACCAACGAGGACCTGGAGCGCCTGCACCCGGCCGTGGTCCGTCCCGGCCGTTGTCTTGCCCGGATCGAGGTCGGCCCCCTCACACGTACCGAGGCGGTGGACTGGCTCGGTACGGAGGAGGGCGTCGGCCGCGACGGCGCGACCCTGGCCGAGCTGTACGCACTGCGCCGGGGCACGACGCCGACCTCGGTGCCGGGGGCGCGGGAGGGTGTGGACGCGGGGCTGTATCTGTAGGGGGTCCCTGAGGGGGCGGAGGGCCGAGTCCGTGGAGGGGGGCGCGGAATCGGCCCTCGCGGGCGGGCAGCCCGCACGCGACTGACGTGCCGGGTCGGCCCGGGCAGGCACCGTCAGGCCCCGTCGGGCCACCGGCGTGCCGGGGATCAGCCCCCGTAGGCCGCCCGCAGGGCGTCCCGTACGGCGTCCGCCGCCGCCTCCTCGCTCAGACCCAGCCGCCGTACCCGCTCCGCGTACGCCTGGGCGGCACCGGCGGCCTCGCGTTCGGCGGCGCCTCCGGCCGCCGCGACGAACGTGCCGTTGCGGCCACGCGTCTCGATCACGCCGTCGCTCTCCAGCGCGCGGTACGCCTTGGCGACCGTGTTGGCCGCGAGCCCGAGGGACTCGGCGAGACCGCGCACGGTCGGCAGCCGGTGGCCGACGGGCAGCGCGCCGGAGCGGGCCTGCTCGGAGATCTGGGCGCGCACCTGCTCGTAGGAGGGTGCACCGGCGTCGATACGGATCTTCAGGGTCACGGGGTGATTGTCCCGCAGCCGGGCGGAAATGGAGAGGCGGCCGTCCGGGTGCGCGGCGTACGGTGCGGGCCCATGACCGTGATCGTGCGCGAGCTGCGCCCCGACGTACCGGAGGATCTCGCGGGATACGCGCGGGTCCGCCGCCATGCCCTGCCGTTTCTGCTGTGCACACCGGAGTCGGTCCGGCATCTGGTGGCGGGGAGTCCGCCGGGGGCGGCGCTGCGGCTGTTCCTCGCCACCGAGGAGGGTGCGGTGACCGGCGTGGCGACCGCCTCGCTGGCGCACGACAGCACGGAGCCGGGGCAGGCCCATCTGAACGTGTACGTACGCCCGGACCGGACCGGCCGGGGTGCGGGCGGGCTGCTGGTACGGACGGCCGAGGAGTATCTCGGCTCGGTGGGGGCGACCCGGTGCTACAGCTATGTGCTGGACGCGCCCGGCAACGCGGAGTTCGCCGCCCGGCGCGGCTACCGGCCCGGCCGCCCCGGTCACTTCCTGCGGCTGGACCTGACGGGCACCGCGCTGCCCGAGCCGCCCCCGGTCCCGGCGGGCATGGAACTGCGCACGGCGGCCTCGTTCGCGGCGGACCCGCGTCCGCTGTTCGCGCTGGACGCGGAGACGACGCGGGACGAACCCGGCGAGATCGCGGTGGAACTGGCGGACTACCCGGCGTGGCTGGCGACGAGCTGGGAAAACCCTTTGCTGGACCGTGAGTTGACCCTGGTGGTAGTCGCGGACGGGCGTCCGGTCGCCTTCACCGTGGCGCACACCGACGGCTCCGGCCACTACGCCAGCGGCATGACCGGTACCGCCCGCGCCCACCGCGGCCTCGGCCTGGCCCGCCTCGCCAAGACGCACTCCCTGCACCGCGCCCGCGCCGCCGGCCTCACCACGGCCTTCACCGGCAACGACGCGTCCAACACCCCGATGCTCACCATCAACAAGCGTCTCGGCTACGAGATCTGCGCGACGGAGATCCACCATGTCCGCGAACTCCCCTGACATTCCGGCCATGTTGGACGTCGTCCTGACCAAGGCGGGCCGTACCAAGATCCTTTACCCGGCGGAGTGCCTGGCCGACGACGGCACGCGTCTCGTGGTGCGCGCCCCGTGGGCCGGGGCGGGCGTACGGGACTTCGGCTTCGTCCGCTTCGAGCCGGGGGACGTCTTCACCGAGCACTACTGGCGGGACCGGTGGTACGCGGTGAAGGAGGTCCGAGCCGGGGACGACACCCGCAAGGGCTGGTACTGCGACGTCACCCGACCGGCGGTGCGGCACGAGGGGGGCGTGCTGGTGGTGGAGGATCTGGACCTCGACCTGTGGTGCTCCGCCGACGGCACGGACGTACGGCGGCTGGACGAGGACGAGTTCGCCGCGAGCGGGCTGGCCGCACGGGACCCGGCCGCCGCGGAGGCCGCCGTCGCGGCCCTCACGGAGCTGGAGCGGGCGGCCCGGACGACGGGCGGCATCGCCTCGCTGCTCGGCTGACCTCCGCCGCCCGCGGCCCGGCCGCCGCTACACCGTCGCCACCACCGCGTACCGCTCGTCCTCCACCTCCTTCCCCCACAACTCCCTGTCATTGGAGAGGTGTTCGACGCGGAGTCCGGTGACCAGGGGGCGGAGGAGGTCGGCGAGGCGGGTGGCGGGGATGCCGACCGGGGTGAGGGTGCCCCAGACGCCCTCGACCAGGACGAAGCGGCCACCGGGGCGGAGGAGGGTGCGCCAGTGGCGGAGGACGCGGGCGGAGTCGGGCAGGGTCCACAGGACGTGCCGGACCAGGACCACGTCGAAGCGGGCGGCGCCGACCGGCGGGGTGGCCGCGTCGCCCAGCAGGACCGCCGCGTCATGACCGGCGAGTTTGGCCCGGGCCAGCCCGGTCATCGCGGGGGCGCTGTCCACGGCCGTCACCCGGTGCCCCCGCTCGGCCGCGAGGAGCGACAGGCTGCCGGTGCCGCAGCCCAGGTCGAGGACGTGGGCGGGCGGGTCGGGGAGCCAGGTGCCGAGGCGGGCGGTCCAGGCCGCGCGGGTCCCGGGGGTGCGCAGGCCGTGGTCGGGTTCGTCGTCGAAGGTCGCGGCTGCCGCGTTCCAGTCGGTTCCGTCACCCGCCGTGGCGGTCGTCTCACTGTGCATGCCCTCACCGTGACACGGGCCACCGACAATCCCGCCGGTCGGACGTGACGGCGGCCACAGACAAACCCGGCATCGATGAGGAATCGTCCCCGAACACGTCTACCTCCGCGACAACACGGAACCCGGTAGGCACGTAAGGAGGCCCCCATGCGCCGTACGACCGTGCAGAAGCCCCTGAAGAGGACCGACAACAGCCGCCGGGTCCGCGACGAGGCCGAGGAGCGCCCCGCCGGACGCCCGGAAGTGCGCAAGGACGTCGCCCGCGTGTGGTGGCCGGAGGGCTGAGACCGCGCCCCCGACGACATGGGTGGGGCCTGCCCGGCGGACGGCCGCCGGGCAGGCCCCTCGCGCACACCCGCGCGAGCGCGTCAGCTGAAGACCGACGCGCAGTTGGTGGTGGTGGCGTGGGACGGGTCGAGCGCGTTGGCCACCTCGTGGAAGGCGATGCGGTCCACGAGCGCGATGGCGAGGTGCTCGGAGAGGTCGAGCGCGCACAGGTCCTGGAGCAGCACGTTGCGTACGTTCGAGCCGCTCAGGTACTGGTTCTGCCAGGGCGTGGCCACCTCGTCGTACTTGGTGGCGAGGACGGTGTACTTCACGCCGGGCACGGTGTCGCCGCCCGCGTTCAGCTTGGTGAGGAAGGCGGAGCCGGGGAGCTGGTCAGCGAGGGCGGGCGTACTGCTCTTGATGAGGTTCTCGGCGCCGGGGAAGTACGGCAGCAGGTTGGCGAGGCCACTGAGGGTGGCGCCGTGGTTGCTGGGAGCGATACCGACCAGGGCGTTGACCTTGGCGGCGCCGCCGAGGAACTTCAGGTAGTACCGGGGCATCATGCCGCCCTGGGAGTGGCCGACGATGTCCGCCTTGGCGGCGCCGGTCGAGGCGAGCACCCGGTCCACGAAGGCGGAGAGCTGCTCGGCGGACTTGTCCACGGGACCGAGGCCGTAGAAGAGGGGTACGCCGGAGAGCTGGCCGTAGTCCAGGGAGTAGACGCAGTACCCGCGCACCTGGAGGTACGGGGCGAGGCCGAGCCAGTTGTCCACCGAGTTGCCCAGGGTGCCGTGGACGAGGACGACCGGACGGGGATGGGCGGCGGAGGGCTTGCAGGACCAGTCGTTCCAGCCGCTGCTTCCGGCGGCGATCCCGGCGGGAGCGGAGGCGGTGACCGGAGTGGCGGAGGCCGGGGCGGTGGCGGTGCGGGAGGCGGGGTGGGGGGTCGTGGCGTGCGCCGAGGCGGTGGGGACTACGGCGACACCGGCGGACAGCAGTAGTGCGGCGAGGGGTCTGAGCACTCGTTTCCAGGGCAGCATCGGGCGATCTCCTTGCGGCTCAAGGGGAAGGTGCGACGGGCCTACCCTGTGATCCGGATCACGGGATGCTGTTCACTCGTCAAGTTACGGGCGAGTAGCTCACGTTGGGAAGTTACGCGTCAGTAAAAACTTTGACGACCACGGGCGGCCATCGGCACCGCGTTCCCCAACGACCGGCGGCACCGCACGGACACGCCCCCAACAGGCAACGCGCGGCGCACCCCTTCCCCCACCCCGCCCCCCCCTCCCCCCTCAGGCCGCCAGCGACCCCGGCATCACCGCGCGGGGCCCGAACCGCGCCCGCGCCCGGTCCGCGACCTCCTCGATCCGGCGGAGCTTCTCGTCCACGGGGTCGAAGGAGAGCTGGTGGGAGGCACGGTCCGCGTCGGTGAGCCCCTCGGCGCGCAGCACGAGGCCCCGCACCCGGGCCCGCTGGAGACCGAGGGAGCCGTAGAGCCCGTACGCCGTCCCCGTGAGGGCGGCCGAGTGCGCGGTCGGCTCGGCGAGCGTGCGGCCACGTGTGGTGGTGGAGCGGTCGGCGTAGCGCACGGTGAGGGTGAGGGCGCGGCAGACCTGCTCCCCCGCGCGCAGCCGGGCGCCGGTCTCCTCGGCGGCCGACAGCAGTTCCCTGCGGTGCCGGGCGGGGTCCAACTCGTCCAGGGGGAAGGTCCGTTCGGCGGTGAGGGAGCGGGCGGCGGCGTTCGGCGCCACCCGGCTCCGGTCGATACCGGCCGCCCGTTCCCGCAGCTCGCGGGCGGTGCGCGCGCCGACCAGCCGCTGGAGCGTGCCGGGGGGCGCGGCGGCGACCAGCCCGAGGGTGTCCAGGCCGTACCCGCACAGGGTGCGGGCGGTGGCCGGGCCGACGCCGGGCAGCGCGGTGACCGGCAGCCCGGCGAGGAACTCCGCCACGGCGCGGGGGTCTTCGGGCACCGCGCGGATCTCGCCGGGGCGGGCACCGCGCAGCGCGAGACGGGCGAGCAGCGGTCCGGGTCCGGCGCCGATCGCGCAGTCCACGCCGTACCGGGCGAGGGCGCGCACCCGGATCAGCGGGGCGAGCCTGAGGCCGTCCTGCCCGAAGTACCGCTCGGCGCCGCCGAGATCGGCCAGCGCCCCGTCGGGCGGCAGCGCCTGCACGACGGGGGTGAACTCCTCCAGCAGCCCGAGCAGACCGGGCGGCACGTCCTCGTACCCGGGCGGCGGCAGGAAACGTATACAGACGACGGTCATCCCGCGCTCCCCGGGCTCTGGTGCCACAACTTCCGTCCCACCGGGGCCCCTTCGCCCGCCGGGCGCAGGTCGGCCCAGGGGTTCATCCGGTACCCGGTGGACATGCGGAGGGTCCGGCCGCCGCCGATCGGACCCCGGACCGGCGGTCCGACCGTGCGGGGGCGGCCGTCCACACCGAGCAGGCGCGGTCCGGGCGGCCCGAAGTCCTCGCCGCTGCCCTCGGAACCGTCCCCGGCGAGCCGGGCGGCGACGCCGTCGAGCCCCTCGGTGCGGCGGATCTCCAGCAGGTCGGCGAGATTCCAGACGGCGGCCCCGACCACGCTGAGGCTGCGCGGTCCGCGCCGCTGCACCACGCCCCGGACCAGCAGCAGCCAGGAGTGGAAGACGGTGTGCGCGCAGTTGTCGTGGGAGTCGTCGAAGAAGGCCAGGTCCACCAGGCCGGTGCCGTCGTCCAGGGTGGTGAAGATGACCCGTTTCCCGGAGCGGATCGGCGGCGTCTGGGTGGCCGCCTTGGCGCCCGCGACCAGTACCGTCGCGCCGTGCGGGGCGTCCCGGAGTTGCCGCGCGGAGAGCACGCCGAGTTCGCGGAGGAACCCGGTGTGGTCGTCCATCAGGTGGTACGAGGCGTCCAGGGAGAGCACGCCGAGTTCGGCGCTGAGGCGTTCCTCGGGGGTGAGGTCGGGCAGCCCGGCCGGTGCGGTCCCGCGCCCTCCGGCCAGCGGGAGTTGCCCGCCGCCCCCGCCCCGGGCGCTCCGGTGGAGTTCGGACAGGTGCAGTTGGAGGTCGCGGCGGTTGGCGCCGAACGCGTCGAGCGCGCCGACCCGGGCGAGCCGGTCGGCCAGCGGGCGGCTCGGCCGGGCGCGTTCCCAGAAGTCCCGCAGCGAGGAGTAGGGGCGGCCCTCCTCGATCCGGCGGGCCTCGGCGGCGGAGATGCCCTGCACGTCCCCGAGCGCGAGCCGCAGCCCCCACACCTCGCCCCCGCCCTCACCGGACACCGGTTCGATCCGGTGTGCGGCGCCCGAGGCGTTCACGTCCAGCGGCAGGATCGGCACCCCGCGCCGCCGGGCGTCCGCCAGCAGCAGCCGCTTGGGGTACATACCGGGGTCGTGGGTGAGCAGTCCGGCGTAGAAGGCGGCCGGGTGGTGCGCCTTCAGCCAGGCCGACTGGTAGGTGGGCACGGCGAAGGCGACGGCGTGCGCCTTGCAGAAGCCGTAGGAGCCGAACGCCTCGACGATCCGCCAGGTGCGCAGGATGGTGTCGAAGTCGTGGCCGCGCGCCGCCGCGTGACCGCCGAACCACTCCCTGATCCGGGCCTGTTCCTCCGGGTCGGACAGGTGCCGGCGGGCCTGGTCGGCGACGCCCCGGTCGAAGCCGGTCATCCGGGAGATGATCTCGATGATCTGCTCGTGGAAGACGACGACCCCGTAGGTGTCGTCCAGCGCCTCCGCCAGGCTCTCGTGCGGGACGCGGGCGGGGGCCCGGCCGTGCCGTGCCTCGACGAACGGCCGCACCATGTCGGCGGCGACCGGGCCGGGCCGGAAGAGGGAGATGTCCACGACGAGGTCGTGGAAGACGGACGGCTGGAGCCGCCCCACCAGATCCCGCTGGCCGGGCGACTCGATCTGGAAGCAGCCGAGCGTCTCGGTGGACCGGATCAGCCGGTACGTCGCCGGGTCGTCCTCGGGCAGCGTGTCCAGGCCGATCCGCTCGCCGGACGCCCGCTCGGTCTCCGCGACCGCGTGCGCCATCGCGGACTGCATCCGTACGCCCAGCACATCGAGTTTGAGCAGCCCGAGGTCCTCCACGTCCTCCTTGTCGAACTGGGACATCGGCAGGCCCTCGCCGCTGGTCGGGACGACCGGGGTGCGGGCGGGCAGCGAGGCGTCGGAGAGCAGCACCCCGCACGGGTGCATGGCGACCCCGCGCGGCAGCGCGTCCAGCCCCTCGACCAGCTCCCACAGCCTCTCGTACCGTGCCCCCTCGCCCGCGAGCCGTTTCAGCTCGGGCAGTTCGGCGAGCGCGGTGCGGGCGTCGCGGGCCCGGATGTGCGGGAAGGACTTGGCGATCCGGTCGATCTCGGCGGGGTCGAGGGACAGGGCCGCGCCGACGTCGCGCACGGCGTGCCGGACCCGGTACGTCTCGGGCATGGCGACGGTCGCCACCCGCTCGGTGCCGAACCTGGCGATGATCGCGCGGTAGACCTCGATCCGGCGGGCGGACTCCACGTCGATGTCGATGTCCGGCAGCACCGCGCGCTGCCGGGACAGGAACCGCTCCATCAGCAGGCCGTGTTCCATCGGGTCGGCACGGGCGATGCCGAGGAGGTGGTTGACCAGCGATCCGGCGCCGGAGCCGCGCGCGGCGACCCGGATGCCCCGGCGCCGTACGTCGTCGGTGACCTGGGCGACCGTCAGGAAGTACGAGGCGTAGCCGTGGTGGGCGATGATGTCCAGCTCGTGGTGCATCCGGTCCCAGTAGGCGCGGCGGTGGGTGTGGCCGAGGCGGACCATACCGGCGGCGGCACGGGAGGCGAGGGCGCGCTGCGCGGTGCGGCGGCCCGCGCCGACGAGGCGCGCCTCGGGGAAGTGGACGCCGCCGATGCCGAGGTCGGCCCGCGGGTCCACCCGGCACTCGGCGGCGGTGGCGAGGGTCTGCTCCAGCAGCCGCGCGGCGGTGTCGCGCCGGAAACCGGCCGCCTCCACCACGCGCTCGGCGGTACGGAGCATGGCCGCCGGGTCCTTCAGCCACGCCTCGCCGGAGTCCGGTTCGCCGCGGGGGTCGATCGGCACCAGCAGGCGGGCGGCGTCCAGGACGTCCGCCAGAGGTCCCTGGCCGGGGTCGGCGTAGCGGACGGCGTTGCTGAGCACCGGCCGGACGCCCTGCTCGGCGGCGAGGCCGAGGGTACGGGCGGCCAGCCGCAGGGAGCCGGGTCCGGTGCCCGCGCGGTCGTGCCGGACGGCTTCGAGGCGGAGGGCGTCGCCGTAGATCTCGCGCCAGGGGGCGAGCAGCCGGGCGGCGAGGTCGGGGCGTCCGGCGGCGAGGGCGCGGCCCACGTCGGAGTGGGGGCCGAGCAGCACAGTCAGGCCGTCGCCGTGGTTGGCGTCCCACGGCAGGAGGGGTCCGCCGCCGCCCCGGTGCGCGGCGGTGACCAGGGCGCACAGCTCGGCCCAGCCGCGGGCGCCGTCACGGGCGAGGTAGGTGACACGGGGCGCGGACTCGTCCACGAAGGCGCCGCCGCGCACCGGGGTGCGCGGGCGGGCCGGGTCCGCCGGGCCGGGGGCCGGGCCGGGCACGGCGACCGCGAGGTCCACGCCGAACAGCGGGCGGACCCCGGCCGCCGCGCACGCCTTGGCGAAGCGGACCGCACCGGCGAGCGAGTCGCGGTCGGTGAGGGCGAGGGTGTCCATGCCCCGCTCGGCGGCCCGTGCGGCCAGCCGCTCGGGGTGCGAGGCGCCGTACCGCAGGGAGAACCCGGAGGCGGTGCGCAGATGCGCGAAACCCGGCACACGCACCTCCCGCGCTCAGGAGCACCGAACGGCACTCGAACATCAGTTCCCTGCTTCCGTCTCCACCATACCTCCCTTCTCGAACATACGTACGATGGCGCGGACACCCCCTGCCACCTGCGCGAACGTGTCCGGGGTGCCCCGGACACGGCGAAGCCCCGTCCCCCTCGCAAGGGGGACGGGGCTTCGAGGTGCCGCCCGGAAGGGCTCGCCTCAGCCGATCTGGGTGCCCGTGGCGGAGAGCGCCTCGGTGACCGGCTGGAAGAAGGTCGTACCGCCGGAGGTGCAGTCGCCGTCACCGCCGGAGGTCAGGCCGATGGCGCTGCTGCCGGAGAACAGCGAGCCGCCGCTGTCGCCCGGCTCGGCGCACACGTCGGTCTGGATCAGACCGCTGACCGTGCCCTCCGAGTAGTTGACGGTGGCGTTGAGGCCGGTGACCGTGCCGCCGTGCACCTGGGTGGTGGACCCGCTGCGGGTGACCTTCATGCCCACGGTGGCGTCGGCCGCGCCCGTGATCTTCTGCGAGGAGCCGTTGTAGAGGTCCACCTCGCTCGGGTGGGCGGTGCTGGACGAGTACTTGACCAGACCGAAGTCGTTGCCCGGGAACTGCGAGGCCGCGTTCGAACCGAGCGGGTTGCCGGAGGCGTCCGTCCAGTTGTCGATGGCGTCGGTGCAGTGACCGGCGGTCAGGAAGTACGGCTCGCCGCCCTTGGTGACGTTGAAGCCGAGCGAGCAGCGCCCGCCCGAGCCGTTGATGGCGTCACCACCGGCGATGAAGGGCTCGAACTTCCCCTTGGACTGCTTCAGTTCGGCCTTGCCGCCGAGCCGCTCCACGACCTTGCCGAGCTTCGTCCGCGCGGCCCCGGTCACCGTGCTGTCGGCGGTGACGACGACCTTGTTGGAGACCGGGTCGGTCGCCCACGAGGTGCCGGGGATGGTGGCGTCCTTCTTCAGGGTCGTCCGGGCGCCGTCGAGGGCGGCCAGCGAGTTCTGGACGATTCTGGCCCTGGCTCCGGCCGCCTGGACGGTCTTCGCCGCGTCGGCGTCGAGCACGTTCACGACGAGGCTCTTGGCCTGGGTGTCGTAGTAGCTGCCGGCCGTGTGGGAACCGAGGTCCCGCGTGAGCGACGAGGCGAGCTTTCCGGCCGCCGGGACCGACAGAACGTGGGGTTCCGCGGCCGACTTCACGGGTTCGCTGGCGTTCGCAGTCTGGAAGGAAAGTCCCGTGGCGACCAGCGCGGCGATGCCGGCGCCTGTCACGGCGACCCGTCGCGTGGATATGCGTCGGTGCTGCAACTCACTCCTCCTGTGGGGGATCGACCCGTGGGTTGTGGGGACCTGACGGGCCGGAAGGGCTGGTTGACGTGCGACCACTCTTCCCTGACGCCGCCGGGACACACAAGGTCGAGTTCAGGTCGCGTGTACGGCACACCCGTTCACCGTCGATCTTCTTGACGGAGGACAGTCACACCTGGGCCTTCACACTGCAAACACTACGCATCGGTAACTCCTGACCACGCGGACGCCGTTCGGCCGTGGCCGAAAATCGCCCCTCGCACAGCGGACCGTGCCGCGCGCACAGCGGCGGACCCCCGCACACAGGACGTGTGCGGGGGTCCGCCCGAAGGGGCCCTGGATCAGGGCAGGGTGACGCCGTACCGGCTCAGCGCCTCGGTGACCGGCTGGAAGAAGGTCGTACCGCCGGAGGTGCAGTCGCCGCTGCCGCCGGAGGTCAGACCGTAGGCGGTGGACCCGCCGTAGAGCGGGCCGCCGCTGTCGCCGCCCTCGGCGCAGACCGTGGTCTGGATGAGGCCGGAGACGACGTCACCGCCGCCGTAGTTGACCGTCGCGTTGAGCGCGGTGACCCGGCCGCTGTGCGTGCCGGTGGTGGAGCCGCGCCGGGTGACGGTGGTCCCCACGGACGGGGTGGCCGCACTGGTGATGCTCTGGCTCCCGACCGCGCTGGGGTGCGCGATGGAGGAGTTGGTGTAGCGCACCAGGGCGAAGTCGTCGCCCGGGAAGCTGTAGTTCACGTTCGTGCCCAGCACCGTGGTGTGGCCCGAGTTGCTGTACCAGGTCGAGGCGACCTCACCGCAGTGCCCGGCCGTCAGGAAGTACCAGGTGCTGCCGCTGTGCACGTTGAAGCCCAGCGAGCAGCGGTACTGACCGCCCCAGATGGCGTCGCCACCGGAGATCAGCTTCTTGAACTGGCCGGGGGTGTGCTTGATGGTGAGCGCGCCCGCGTTGCCACCGGCCTGCTCCTTGATCCGGTTGACCTCGGCCTGGGTGACCGTGCTGTCCACGGTGACGACCAGGCGGTTGGTCTTGGCGTCAACGGCCCAGGACGTGCCGGGGACGTCGGCCCGCAGGACCGAGGAACCGGCCTGGGTCAGCTGGTTGGCGCTGAACGTCTGGACCTCGCTCGCGTTCGCGGTGGGGGCGGCGAACGCCGCCGCGGCGAGGAAGCCGGTGGCGACAGCGATCAGCCGGGTTCGTCTGCCGCTGCGGGGAGTGGTGCGCTTGATCCTCACGTTTCGTTCCCTCCCAGGGGAATTCGGGGGCCCGCGTGGGGTCGGGGCCCGTGAGGCGCAGTCGGGAGCGGTTCCGGGTCGCGGATCTTGCATGCCCCTGACAAGCGCTGAAGGGGAGTATTCGGCCGACCGCCCGGTCGGCACAAGAGCCCCTTTCGGCCGAGGCACACCGGGCGCCCCGGCCGTGCGGGGCCGGGGCGCCCGCCGTGCCGTGTCGGCGCAGCCGGGGACGGGGGCGGGTCCGTCCCCGGCCGGGCCGGACCCGCCGTCCCACCCGCCCCACTCGCCTCAGACGACCGCGTGTTCCCCGGCCTCGATGGCCAGATCGAGCCGGTTCCCGGGCGGCGGGAAGGGACAGACGAAGTGGTCGGCGAAGGCGCACGGCGGGAGCTGGGCCCGGTTGAAATCGACCGTGGTGAGCCCGTCCGCGTCCGGCACCGCCGGGTACAGGAAGCGGAACGGGAACCCCCCGCCGCCGACGCCGCCACCCCCGGTGACGTCGGCGAACACCGCCCACAGCGAGCCGTCCCCCCGCTGCGCGACCCGCAGCGTGTA
The DNA here is from genome assembly GCF_019104725.1 of Streptomyces corallincola. Taxonomy (GTDB): domain Bacteria; phylum Actinomycetota; class Actinomycetes; order Streptomycetales; family Streptomycetaceae; genus Streptomyces; species Streptomyces corallincola. The sequence continues at coordinate 13,378 of NZ_JAHRXF010000033.1, forward strand.
CGCGCCGCCCTCCAGGGTGAAGGCGAGTTCGCCCGCCAGCTCCAGCCCGCGTTCCCGCCCGTCCGCGTTGCCGACCCGCACGGTGCGCGGCTCCTCGTACGGGGTGAAACGGCCCGGCACCGACCAGCGGGGGTCGTAGGGGGCCGCCGTGATGTCCCGGAAGGCGCGCCGCCGCTCGGCGGCGGGGTCGTGGACGCGAACGCCCCAGACGTCCTCGCGGACCAGCACGACCAGCCGCCGCTCCCCCAGCGCGACCCGCGAACCGGCCGCCGGGCCGCTGTCCGCGACGAGGTGGATCTCGCCGGAGAACGGCTTGCCGTCCACGGTCAGCCCGGCGTCCTCGTCGGCGGTCAGCACCACCCCGGCCGCGTCCGCCGCCCAGTGGCCGCGCAGACCGGGCAGCCGCCCGTCGGGGTGATCGGCGAGCCAGTACGTCCCGGTCAGCGAGAGCGGTCCGTACGGCGCGGAGACCGCGGCGACCCGGTCGTCGTGCCAGCGCTGCCAGTCGGCGTCGGCGTTCATCGGGGGTTCCCTTCGTCGGTGGTGCCGGAGGGTTCCGGCGGTGTCCCGGTACTCCGTGTTCCACGCGGGAGCGCGAAGGCACCAGGTCACCGGTACCCAGGGGCACCGGTGCGGAGCACTCACCCGTTTCCTCTTCGCGGCACATTGGTGCCGTTCACACGAGTGCAGCGCGCGCGAAGGCCGCTCCCGGCGGCGCCGGAGGGCGCTCGCCGGAGGGGTACGGCCCCCGCCCCTCGGCGGGACCGCGCGCCACGACTACGCGCGCGGCGCGACGCGTTGCCGAGGCTGGTCGCCCGCTCCGACATCGGCCTCGGTCGTGTGTGGTCCGCGTCCTGTCGAGCGCGCCGCTCCCCTGCCGCGTCGGCCTCCGCCTCTCACACCGCGCGCCCCTCGCCGGACGTGTCCCGCGGGTGACTCCTCATCAGCAGTCGCAGTCGCAGCAGGAACCGCAGGAACAGCAGTCGCAGCACGAGCAGTCGCAGTCTCCGCAGTCGCAGTTGCCGCACCAGCCCTCCCGGCGCTTGCCGGACCAGGGGCCCTCGTAGGTGTCGGCGCAGCACACCTTGCAGGTGCAGCACAGGCCGACGGCGACCGCGCAGCCCGCCCAGAACCCGCGCCGGTCGGGGCGGGGCGGCTCACCGCCGTACGGGGCCCGGAAGGGGTCGTCCGGCCGGTACGGCGCGTCCGGACCGGGCGGCGGGCCGAACGCGGCCTCGGGCGGGTGGCCGCAGGCCGTGGTGCCGAACGCCCGGTCCACCGACCGGGCCGGTTCGTGCGCGAGCAGCGCGTGGACGAGCGCCGGGTCGGTGAACTCGGCCGCGCGCAGGGCGCGCCGGATGCCGTGCACGGCTTCGTCCGCGAGCCGCCGGGCCTCGGTGAGCGGGGTGCCGGTCGCGGTGAGCGGGTTCCACGCGCCGGACGCGGCGTCGGCGTCCCTGTCCTCCACTGCGTCCAGCAGATGGGCCAGGCGGCCGAAGTGGCGCCCGGCCTCGGCGAGCGGTGCCGCGTTGCCGGGGCGGCCCGCGAGGACGGCGGTGTGCGCGAACGCGGCGGCCGTGGCGGTCCCGGTGGGCTCGGTGACCGCGTGCAGCGGCGTGCCCGGCCCGGCCAGGGCCTCCAGTCCCGCCTGGCGTTCCACGGCGTCCACCAGGACACCGGTGTCGAAGCCGACCGCGGCGCCGCCGCGCGCTCCGGCGCGGCCCCAGCCCGCGGCGACCCGGCGGGCGGCGGCGGCCACCGGCCGCCGGGCCAGCGGCCCGTCTCCGTCCGCGACATGGTCGCGGACCTTGGCGGCGGCGAGCACCAGCGAGACGGCGGCGGCGAGCCGCGCGCCCTCGCCGCGCACGACGGACGCGGTCCGCATCCCGCGCAGCGGGCACGGCCCCGCGGTGCGCGGGGAGCCCTCGACCGGGCCGGTCTGAGCCTCCGTCAGGACCGAGACCAGCAGGGCGTCGTAGTGGGTGACGACCCGCGCGAACTGCCCGTGGTCGTCGCGCAGCGCGAGGCACAGTCCGCACAAGTGGGCCGTCCACCGGCCCTTGAGTCCGTCCCCCAGCCGGTGTGCGCACGGCCTGACGATTCCGAACACGACGATCCCCCGTGATGTGCCGTTCCGTTGAGCCGCGCGGCATCGTAGCGGCGTACGGACCGGGCGCGGCACCCCCCGACGTCCCCCCGGACACCCCGAACGTCACCCATGTGCCAGCGACAATCATATTTCACTCACAGTCAGCAGCCGTATGAGTCCGACCCCTTGGGGCACAAGGACTCTCGACGGATCGACTGTGCACCAGTACCGTCACAAACCCCCCGCGCGGCGTCTATCCACTTGGCGCTCCGTCCGCATCATGGATGACCATAGGGATGCGGAAACAAGAAGGACCGCTGTGAGAGGAGGCGTCCATCATGGGATCGGTACGCAAGGCGAGTGCGTGGCTCGGCCTCGTCGATGACAACGACGACGAGCGTTACTACGACGACGACTACTCCGAGGGCACACAGTCCGGGGACGCCTGGGTCACGGACCCGCGGGTGAAGGTGGCCACGGACACGGCCGAGGAGAAGGGCCGCCGGATCGGCACGGTCACTCCGGACAGCTTCCGGGACGCCCGCGCCATCGGTGAGCTGTTCCGGGACGGCGTCCCGGTCATCATGAACCTCACCTCGATGGAGCCCGCCGACGCCAAGCGCGTGGTGGACTTCGCGGCCGGGCTGATCTTCGGCCTGCGCGGCAGCATCGAGCGGGTGGCGACCCGGGTGTTCCTGCTGACGCCGTCCAACACCGAGATCGTCAGCAGTGAGCCCGCCGGGCGCCGCGAGGACGGTTTCTTCAACCAGAGCTGAGGCGGGGCCGCTCACCGGCCCCGCCCCCGCGGCCCCCTCTTCCGGGCCGCGCCGGGGAAGCGGGCTCAGCGGAAGGCGTCGAGCCCGGTGAGCGCCTTGCCCAGCACGAGCTGGTGCATCTCGACGGTGCCCTCGTAGGTGAGCACCGATTCGAGGTTGGTCGCGTGCCGCATCACCGGGTATTCCAGCGAGATCCCGTTGGCGCCGAGGATCGTGCGCGCGGTCCGGCAGATCTCGATCGCCTCGCGGACGTTGTTGAGCTTGCCGAAGCTGATCTGCTCCGGGCGCAGCCGTCCGGCGTCCATCCGCCGCCCCAGATGGTGGGCGAGCAGGACACCCTTGTGCAGTTCGACCGCCATGTCGGCCAGTTTGGCCTGGGTGAGCTGGAAGCCGCCGATGGGCCGCCCGAACTGCTCCCGCGTCCGCGCGTAGCCGAGCGCCGACTCGAAGCTGCTGCGCGCGGCGCCCATCGAACCCCAGACGATGCCGTAGCGGGCGTGCGACAGGCAGCCGAGCGGGCCGCCGAGCCCGGTGGCCCCCGGCAGCACGGCGGAGGCGGGCAGCCGTACCCCGTCCAGGACGAGTTCGCTGGTGACGGAGGCCCGCAGCGACCACTTGTGCTTGATCTCCGGGGCGGAGAAACCGGGGGTGTCGGTGGGGACGGCGAAACCCCGGATGCCCTCCTCGGTCCGCGCCCAGACCACGGCGACCCCGGCGACGGAGCCGTTGGTGATCCACATCTTGCGCCCGTCGAGCACCCAGTCCGAGCCGTCCCGGCGGGCGCGGGTGCGCATCGAGGCGGGGTCGGAGCCGATGTCGGGCTCGGTCAGGCCGAAGCAGCCGATGACCTCACCGGACGCCATCCGGGGCAGCCACTCCCGCTTCTGCTCCTCGCTGCCGAACCGGTGGATCGCGTACATGGCGAGGGAGCCCTGCACCGAGACCAGCGAGCGGATGCCCGAGTCGGCGGCCTCCAGCTCCAGGCAGGCGAGCCCGTACTGCACGGCGCTCGCGCCCGCGCAGCCGTAGCCGGTGAGGGACATGCCGAGAGCGCCCAGCGAGCCGAGTTCGCGGGCCAGTTCGCGGATCCCGGGGAGTTCGCCGCGCTCGTACCAGTCCGCGATGTGCGGCAGGACCCGGTCGGCGGCCCAGGCGCGGACGGTGTCGCGGACCGCGAGGTCCTCCGGGTCCAGCAGGTCGTCGAGGCCGAGCGGATCGGCGGCGTCGAACGGGGGCAGCTTCGCGGACGCGGACATGGGGGCACCCTCCGGAACACGGGACACGCACCGGGCGACGGCGCGCCGGGACCCAAACTAGCAGCGCTAGTCGCCGGGCCGGGGGCCACCGCCGGACGGGGTGGGCCGCAGGTCAGGCGGTGACGCGGGGGCGGCCCGAGCCCCGAGGCGCGGGCAGTCCGGCGTCGGCACGGTCGCCGTCCTCGGGCGCCGGGGGGCTCGCGGGCCGGGCGGGGAGGTCCTGTTCGGCGCCGGTCTGCTCGGGGAGCGCGGGGGACGTGCCGGTCTGCTCGGGGAGGGCGGGGGACGTGCCGGTCCCGCTTCCCGCCCGGGCCCCGCCATCGGCTCCGGCCGCGCTTCCTGTCCGGGCCCCGCCACTGGCTCCGGCCGCGCTTTCCCCGCCGGTCCTCGTTCCGGCGCAGGCGCGGGGTTCGGCCGTCGTGGCGCTCAGGGTGTCGGGGTCGGTGCCCTCCTCGCCGCAGTTCATGACGCGGGGCAGGCGCAGGGCGATCACCGCGCCGAGGAGGAGCAGGCCCGCGCTGACCAGGAGGGTGACATGGAGGCCGTGCACGAAGGAGTCGCGGGCCGCGCGGTGCAGGGCCGCTCCGGCGGGGCCGCCGAGGCGGGCGGCCACTTCGTACGCCTCGCCCAGTGAGCGGCTCGCGGCGGCGGAGGCGCGGGCGGGGACGCCCCGGACGGCGGTGAGACCGGGCGCGTAGGCCGCGTTCATCACCGTGCCGAGCAGGGCGATGCCGATCCCGGCGCCGAGTTGGTAGGAGGTCTCGCCGATCGCGGCGGCGCCGCCCGACTGCCCGGCGGGGGCCTCGCTGAGCATCGACTCGTACGCCCCGAACAGCGTGGTCTCCAGGCCGAAGCCGAGGAGGACGAAGCCGGACAGCAGCAGCGGGGCGTCGTCGGTGCCGCCCATGCCGGTGAGCAGCAGGACGGCGACGGCGGTGAGGCAGAACCCGGCGCAGACCATGCGGCGCGGGCCGAAGCGGCGCAGCATCCGGGCGCCGAGGAGTCCGGCGGCCATCGCGGCGAGGGTGAGCGGCAGCAGCCGGAGCCCGGTGGCCAGCGGGGAGAGGCCGAGGACGAGTTGCAGATACTGCGCGGCGATCAGCTCCAGGCCGACCAGCGCGAGCATGGCCAGCACGATGCAGCCGACCGAGGTGCTGAACGCGGCGCGGCGGAACATCCGCAGGTCCACCAGTGGGCTGGGGCGCCGCCGTTGCCGTCGTACGAAGAGGAGGAGGAGCAGGGCGCCGAGGAGCAGCGGGACCAGGGTGAAGGGGCTGTCGGCGCCCTCGCCGCCGCCGAGCCGCTTGACGCCGAGCACCACGCCGAACAGGCCGAGCGCGGCCATCAGCGCGCCCGCGACGTCCCACGGGCCGTTGCGGGCGCCGTAGGACTCGGGGAGCAGCAGGCGGCCGACCGGCAGGCTGAGCAGCATCAGCGGGACGTTGATCAGGAAGACCGAGCCCCACCAGAAGTGTTCGAGGAGGAACCCGCCGAGCAGGGGGCCGACGGCCGCGCCGACGGCGGCGACCGCGCTCCAGATGCCGATGGCGAGGGCGCGTTCGCGGCGGTCGGGGAAGACCTCCCGCAGGATCGACAGGGTGGCCGGCATGATCATCGCGCCGCCGACGCCGAGCAGCGCCCGCGCGCCGATGAGCGTCAGGGCGCTCGGCGCGAAGGCGGCGACGGCGGAGGCGACACCGAACAGGGCGTAGCCGAGGAGGAGGACGCGTCTGCGGCCCACCCGGTCGCCGAGGGTGCCGAAGAGGATCAGCAGCGAGGCGCAGACGAGCGGGTAGACATCGACGATCCAGAGGAGCTGGGAGGCGCCGGGCCTCAGGTCCTCGCTGACGGCGGGGACCGCGACGTGCAGCACGGTCGCGTCGAGGGCGACGAGCAGCAGGCTGGCGCAGAGGACGACGAGGACGACCCAGCGACGGGCACCGGCCGTGTGACGGCTCGTCCCGGTCGGGGCCGTGGTCGTCCCGGTCATGTACGTACCTCTCAGATGGTCCTCGCGGACGCGGATCGGCGGCGCCCCCGGTCGTCCGGCCGGAGCGGGCGCGGTGCCGGTGAGGTGCTGTTCTCCCGGCCCGCGCGGACCCACGCGAGTGACTGGCCAATGTACGCGAGTCGGTCACGGGCACACGTGGCGCGGCTCTCACCCGCGCGACCCAACCCGTGTGGCGTACACCACGTCGCACGTCCTTGACCACGACCCGGCGGAGGGTCCGGTTCCCGGTCCGGTCGATAATCGGGCCCGTGACCGACCTCGCCAAGCGTGTGCCCCCCGTCCGCGCCCCGCTGCCGCCCTCACCGTTCCGGCGGGCGCTGCCCGCCCTGTACGGGTACGCGGCCGTGCGCGCGCTGGGCCTGCTGGTGCTCGGCGTCTGGAGCGCGGCGCGGGGCAAGGACCCGTACACGCTGCTGACCGGCCGCTGGGACGCGCTCTGGTACGAGCGGGTGGCGAGCGGCGGTTACGGGTACGTGGTGCGGCTGCCGAACGGTGACGTCCACTCGGACCTGGCGTTCTTCCCGCTGCTGCCGTGGCTGGAGCGGCTGCTGCACGCGGTGTCCCCGCTCTCCTTCGGGGACGCGGGTTTCCTGGTGAGCCTGCTCGCCTCGCTCGCGGCGGCCGGGGGGATCTTCGCGGTGGCGGAGTTCCTGTACGGGCGGCGGGCGGGAGTGTGCGCGGCGCTGCTCTGGGCGGTGCTGCCGGTCGGGATCGTGCAGTCGATGGCGTACAGCGAGTCGCTGTTCACGGCGCTGGCGGCCTGGTCGCTGTACGCGGTGCTGACCGGGCGCTGGGTGGGCGCGGGTCTGCTGGCGGCGCTCGCCGGGCTGACCCGGCCGGTGGGGCTCGCGGTGGTCGCGGCGGTGTGGGCGGCGGGCGTGGTCTCGTTCGGGCGGTCCCGGAGCGCGGCCCGGCCGGACGGCGCGTCCGGCGGCGTACGCGCCCGCTCGGGCGGGGACCGCGGTACGCCCCGGCGCGCGGCGGACCCCGCGAGAGCCCCGGACTCCGTACGCGCCCCCGCGTGGCGGCGCGTCCTCGGGATGCTGATCGCGCCCCTGGGGGCGGCCGGTTACGTCCTCTGGGTCGGCCGTCGCACCGGCGGGGGCCTTCTCGGCTACGCGCGGGTGCAGGCGGGGTGGCGGAACGGGTTCGACGGCGGGTACGCCTTCGCCCGGTTCACCGCCGACAAGTTCACGTCATTCCCGTCCGCCGCGGCGGGCGCCGGTCTGGTGATCGGCGTGGCGCTGGTGATCTGGCTGTACGTCACCTGTGTGCGGCAGGGCCAGCCGCTCGCGCCGCTGGTCCATACGGGTGTGGTGCTGGCGCTGGCGCTCTGCGCGTCCAGCTACTTCGGTTCCAAGCCCCGGCTGCTGATGCCCGCGTTCCCGCTGCTGTTCCCGCTCGCCCGCGCCCTGGCCCGGTCGCGGACCTCAACGGCCGTGCTGGTCATGGCCGGTGCGGCGGTGGCGTCGGCGGTCTACGGGGCGTTCTGGCTGAACGGCAGCGGTCCGCCGTGACGCGGCCGGTGGGCGGGTGAGCGTCGCCTGAATTCCCCACCAGGATTCGGTGAACGGCTTTATACGCGCCATAGGAACGACACCCCGCATGATCAAAGGGAATTGTGGCGATCGACATCGTCGGATTGCCTAATAGGCCGAATTCGAGGGCTTCCTGAGAGGTTTCCCACATCACATCGTCATCACAAAGCCCCTGTTTCGTCGGGTGACTGAGCGCCCTCCCTGTAACGTCGATTGGGTGCGTACCGAACGAAACCTCACCCGGAGTCTGGACCGGGTGTTCACCAGACTGGACCGTGAGCCGGAACGCCCGGCTCACCTCGACGTGCCCAGGATGAGCAGGCACCGGGTCGTGCTGTTCGCCGCGACCCTCGCCTTCTACCTGGCCATCGTGTGGGCCGTGGTGATCACCTCCTGGCTGGTGCGGCTCGACTGGCAGGTCATGTTCTTCCGGCCGTACCAGCAGTGGCCGCAGATCCACGCCTTCCTCGACTACTACGTGGTGCTGGGCCAGCGCGGCCCCACCGCCGTGATGGTCGCGGCCTGGCTCGGCTGGCGCTCCTGGCGGCAGCACACGCTGCGCCCGCTGCTGACGCTGGCCACCTCGCTGCTCCTGCTGAACTGCACGGTCGGCGCCGCCAAGCTCGGCATGGGGCGCCTCGGTCCGCACTACGCGACCGTGATCGGCTCCAACGAGATGGGTCTCGGCGGCGATATATTCCCCAGCGGCCACACCGCCAACGCGGTCGTGACCTGGGGAATCCTGGCGTATCTGGCCTCCACCCCGCGGGCCCGCCGCTGGCTGTCGGCGCTCTCCGCCGTCACCTCGCTCGGCGTCGGCCTCACCACCGTCTACCTCGGTACGCACTGGCTGAGCGACGTGCTGCTGGGCTGGGCCGCCGGTCTGCTGATCCTGCTGGCGCTGCCCTGGTTCGAGCCGCTGATCGCCCGGACCGAGTCCGCCCTGTTCACCCTGCGGGACCGCCTGCGCGCACGGCGCGGCCGGACCGCGCCGGTGCCCGCCCTGCCGGTCACCCCGGTGGCGCTCAAGCCCCTGCCGGTGCCCGCCGAACCGGCCCGCGAGCCGGTGCCGCCCGCCCGGAGCACCCGCACCCCGGCCCACCTGACGCCCGGCCCGCACACGGCACGCGGCGAGCGCACCCCGGTCGCCCCGGCGGGCAGCCGCCGCCCGCCGCACACCGACCGCCTGCCACGCGGCACGTCCCAGCCCGCCCGCCCCTAGGGCCTGTCTCCAGGACCCCGGTGCGCACCCGGTCCTGACGCCGTGAAAGCCCCGCTCCCCTCTCGACGAGGGGGCGGGGCTTCGCCGTACGTACGGGGCGGCGGGGCGGGTCAGCCCTTCCAGGCGCGGGTCACCCGGCCGTCGCGGACCTCGAAGTTGAGGCGGCCGACCCGGTACTCCATCGTGACGATCGTCCCCGGCGGCAGCGGCCGGACGGTGGTCCAGCCCCGCTCCCGCGCCCGCCGCTCCGCGCTCTCCGCGTCGAGGCCGACGTACGCCTCCGGACTGTCCTGGGGCTCCTCCTGGGGAGCGGGAAAGGGTGCCATACGTCCACGCTAGGCCCGATCCGGGACCGGGGGAAGCGGAAACCGGGGAAGCGGAACAGGAGCATCCGTCACGCTTGTGTCACAGGTTCGGGGTGCGCGATCCGGCCGAACTCCATCACACGTACGGGGGTTTCCGTACACCTCTCGGGGGTATTCGAACAGAATTTTCGCGGCCCCCGCACAGCCGCGCAATTACCGGGCGGAATAGGCCGTGCGACGAGTGCCCGCGGACGCGGAGTGGCATTCTCGGACCGAATGGGCCGCCCCGCGCGGCGAGCTGACGGCGCATAGGAATTGCACCGGTCCGGCACATCGGGGCGGTCAGGGGCGCCCGGTGTCGCCGGAGCCGTCCGGGATCTCGGCGGAGGCGTCGAGCGCCGCGTCGAGGCGGTCACGGGCGGCCCGGACCGCGGCGCGCAGCTCCGGGGGCCGGAGCACCCGGAAGGGCAGGCCGGTGCTCATCAGGTGCACGACCATCACCTCCAGGGAGGGCGCCCCGCTGCGCAGCAGGCAGGCGTCCGGTCCGTCGGCCTCCAGTGTCCCGGCGGACGGCGACACCCGCTCGGCCGCCACCGCGAGCGGCACCGGCAGCCGCACGACGGACCGTTCGGCGTAGACGCGGGTGGAGACGCCCTCGGAGACATAGGCGGCCAGGTCCTCGGCGGGCGGGGTGCGCGGCGTGAACCGGGGTCGGTGCGGGGGCCTCGGGGTCATCCGGTCCACCCGGAAGGTGCGCCAGTCGTCGCGGTCCACGTCCCGGGCGACCAGGTACCAGCGCCGCTCGGTGCAGACCAGGCGGTGCGGTTCGACGGTACGGCGGCTCACCGCGCCCTCGTGGGTGCGGTACTCGAAGCGCAGCAGCTCGGTGTCCCGGCACAGATGGGCGAGTTCGGTGAGCAGCGCGGGATCGACGGCGGAGGCGGGCGGGCCGGGGCGCAGCATGGGCACCGTGTAGGCGGTGAGGGCGCCCACCCGGCGGCGCAGCCGGTCGGGGAGCACCTGTTCCAGCTTGGCGAGGGCGCGCACCGAGGTCTCGCCGATGCCCTCGATGCCCTGTCCGGCGGCGGTGCGCAGGCCGACGGCGACGGCCACCGCCTCGTCGTCGTCCAGCAGCAGCGGCGGGAGTTCGGCGCCCGCGCCCAGTTGGTAGCCGCCGCCGGTGCCGGGACTGGCGTGCACCGGGTAGCCCAGTCCGCGCAGCCGGTCCACGTCCCGGCGGACGGTGCGGGCGGTGACGCCGAGGCTCGCGGCGAGTTCCGCGCCGGACCACTCGCGGTGGGCCTGGAGCAGCGAGAGCAGGCGGAGCAGTCGGGCCGAGGTCTCCAGCATGGCGCCGAGTCTGCCAGGCGGTCCGGGGGCGGGACGCGGGCAGCCGCCGCCCCGGTGGGACGGCGGCTGCCCTGCGGCTGCCCGCCTCAGACGGCGAGGCGCTGGCCGGGCACGATCAGGTCGGGATCGCCCCCGATGACGGCCTTGTTGGCGGCGTAGACACGCTGCCAGGTGGTGCCGTGGCGCTGGGCGATGGTGCTCAGGGTGTCGCCGTGGCGCACGGTGTAGTTGGCACCCGGTGTGGCGAGGGGGCGCTGGTGCGCCGGGGCGGGTGCCGGGGCCGGGGAGCGCCGGGCCTCGGGCGAGGGCGCCCGGTGGCGCGGGGCGGGCGCGGGCCGGGACTCGGACCTGGGCGCCGACTTCGTCGTCGGCGCGCCGCCGGTGGAGCCGTGGTGGACCGAGGCGGTCTCGGGAGCGGAACCGGCGGCTCCGGCGCGCCCCGAGCAGACCGGCCAGGCACCCCAGCCCTGGGCGCCCTGGACCTTGGTGGCGACGGCGATCTGCGCGCTCCGGGAGGCCCGGTCGGCGGTCGGGGCGTAGGCGGTGCCGCCGTACGCGCGCCAGGTACCGGCGGAGAACTGGAGCCCGCCGTAGTAGCCGTTGCCGGTGTTGATGTGCCAGTTGCCGCCGCTCTCGCACTGGGCGATGCGGTCCCAGACCCCATTGTCCGCGGCGGCGGCGTCGCCGGTCGCGGCGAGCAGTCCCAGCGGGGCCAGCAGTGCGGCTCCGGCGAGGACGGCCGCCGTACGGCCCTTGCGGGCGCTGTCACGGCGGACGGTGTCACGGCTGGTATCGGCACACTCGGACATGTAACTCCTTCTCGACGTACCCGGGGGTTCCCCCTGCGAGCGGGACGCGGTCCACCACGCGGTCGCGCGGCCTCCCGTGCCCACCCCGTCCGCCTCCGCCGGACCGGCGGTGGTGCTGCCGGTGCCGGACGGCGGACGTCCCTGGGCGGTGCTCTGTGCACACGGCGGAGGAATGTATGGAGGAGATGTGCCCGGCCGCAACCAACTCCCCTTCTTGCCAGGCCAGTTCATGGTTACCCTAGGTAACAACCAATTCCGGCCAGCCCTTTCATCACCTGATGTCACGTTTTTTCGGTCAAGAGGTGACGTGGACTGTGACGCGGTTCACCCGTTCAAGTTCCTTGACTCCGCAGGTGATTGACGGAGAGTGGTGAATTCCGGACGCGCGGTGACCCTGTGCGCTGGTTGGTTCGATTCCGTTCCCCCGAGGGCGTGACCACCACCACAGCACGCCCGTTGTCCTCTTCATGAGCCCGCGACGTTCTCGGGCTCTGGACCGGGACCCGCCCGGCCCCCGCCACGCACCGCATCCCGAGGGAGCCACCGTGCCGCGCATGCTCGACGTCAGCGACGCCGTACGCGCCGAGATCGGCGACGAAGAAGCCGACCGGCTGCTCGCCGGAGAGAACGCTCCGGGCAGCTACGACTGCACCTCCTGCCGCACTCCGGGCGACTCCGGGCAGGAACGCACCAGCACCGTCCTGTTCGTCGGCGACGAGACCGCCGTCCTCGCCTTCGCCCACGCCGGGTGCCTGCCCTCCCAGGTCGTCCAGGTCACCGACGAGCAGCTGCGCGGCGCCGTCCGCTCCATCGGCGGCGACATCGGGGGCGAGGGGGGCCCGGCGGGCGCCGCGCCCGAGCAGGCCGTGCTCGGGGTCACCAGCGGACTGGTGCTGATCGAGGGCGAGTTGCACCCCGCGCTGGTGGTCGAGCCGACCGCGCCCATCGTGCGCCCCGGCTCCACCGGCATCGGCGACGACTTCCTGCCCCTCCTCATCGAGCAGGGCTTCATGCCGCTGACCGAGCTGGCCTCGGTGCCGCCGGTGCTGCACGGCTGGTCGGTGCTGCTGGCGGTCGGCCAGCTGCACGCGGTGCTCCAGCCCGCCGCCAACGGCGGCCAGCCGGTGGCCTGGTGGCAGGCGCACCAGCCGCTCCAGGTCACCGACGGCTGGCGGGCCGCCGCCAACAAGCACCAGCAGGTGCTGATGTTCGCGGCCCCCGTCGGCTCGGTCGGCCGCCAGCCGCGCGAGGACCTGCTGCGGGACGCCATCGACAAGGCGGCGGCCGGTGGCAAGCTGGTCGCGGCGGCGCTGCCGCTCGCGGGCACCTGATCCCACCGCGCCGCGGCCACGGCCCGCCGCACCCCCTCCCCCGGCGGGCCGTGCCCGGCGGGGGTCCCGCGCATCCCTTTGCGGCCCCGGTCGTTTGGAGAGGTGTGCACCCATACGACACCCCCCGCCGGTCCGCCTACCCCTCCGTCCCGTCCGCGCGCGCGGGCCAGGAGGGGCCGGGCGCGACCTCGGCCACGCCGATCTTCGACACGCTCTACGCGGAGTGGGGCAAGACCTTCCGTACGCTGCCGGGCGACCGCAGCGGCGAGGAGGAACTGGAGTTCAGCGCCTTCGGCAGCGCCCCGCACAGCACGGGGTCGTACCGCGCGAACTCCTACAGCGCCTACAGCGCGGGGGCGTACAGCGCCCGCAACGGCGGCCAGCAGCAGCCGCAGTGGCAACGGGTGGGCACGCTGGGGCGGCCGTCGGAGTCCGGTTCGCACTACGTCCCGGCGGCACTCCCGCCCGCACCCCGCCGGGGCGCCTGAACCGCCGCGCACCGAACACCCCGAACACACGGCGGGGCGGCCCCCGTTGACCGGAGGCCGCCCCGCACGCCGTACGACGGCTACTTCTTCTTGGCGCCCTTCGCGCCGCGCTTCTCGCGGACCCGGACCGAGATGTGGATCGGGGTGCCCGCGAAGCCGAACTCCTCGCGCAGCCGGCGCTCGATGAAGCGCCGGTAGCCCGCCTCGATGAAGCCGGAGGCGAACAGCACGAACCGGGGCGGCTTGGTGCCCGCCTGGGTTCCGAACAGGATGCGGGGCTGCTTGCCGCCCCGGACCGGGTGCGGGTGGGCCGAGACCAGCTCACCGAGGAAGGCGTTCAGACGGCCGGTCGGGACCCGGGTCTCCCAGCCGTCCAGCGCGGTCTCGATGGCCGGGACCAGCTTCTCCATGTGCCGCCCGGTACGCGCCGAGACGTTGACCCGGGGAGCCCAGGCGACCTGGGCCAGCTCGGTCTCGATCTCCCGCTCCAGGTAGTAGCGGCGCTCCTCGTCGAGGGTGTCCCACTTGTTGAAGGCGAGGACGACCGCGCGGCCCGCATCGACGGCCATCGTGACGATCCGCTGGTCCTGCACCGAGATGTTCTCCGAGGCGTCCAGCAGGATGACCGCCACCTCGGCCTTCTCCACGGCGGCGGCGGTGCGCAGCGAGGCGTAGTAGTCGGCGCCCTGCTGGAGGTGGACCCGCTTGCGGATGCCCGCGGTGTCCACGAACTTCCAGGTGACACCGCCGAGTTCGATCAGCTCGTCCACCGGGTCGCGGGTGGTGCCGGCCATCTCGTTGACGACGACGCGCTCCTCACCGGCCACCTTGTTCAGCAGCGAGGACTTGCCGACGTTCGGGCGGCCGATGAGCGCGATCCGGCGGGGTCCGCCGACCGCGGTGCCGAAGGACTGCTCGGGCGCCTCGGGCAGCGCCTCCAGGACGGAGTCCAGCATGTCGCCGGTGCCGCGCCCGTGCAGCGCGGAGACGGGGTGCGGCTCACCGAGGCCGAGGGCCCACAGATACGTCGCGTCGGCCTCGCCGCTCGGGCCGTCCACCTTGTTGGCGCACAGCACGACCGGCTTGCCCGCCTTGCGGAGCAGCCGGACCACGGCCTCGTCGGTGTCGGTGGCGCCGACCTTGGCGTCCACCACGAAGACGACCGCGTCGGCCGCCTCGATGGCGTACTCGGCCTGCGCGGCGACCGAGGCGTCGATGCCGAGGACGTCCTGCTCCCAGCCTCCGGTGTCCACGACCTTGAAGCGGCGGCCCGCCCACTCGGCCTCGTAGGTGACGCGGTCACGGGTGACGCCGGGCTTGTCCTCGACCACGGCCTCACGGCGGCCGATGATGCGGTTCACCAGCGTGGACTTGCCGACGTTGGGGCGGCCGACGACGGCGAGGACGGGCAGCGGGCCGTGACCGGCCGCCTCGATGGCACCCTCGACGTCCTCCGCGTCGAAGCCCTCCTCGGCGGCCAGCTCCATGAACTCCGCGTACTCGGCGTCGCCGAGGGCCCCGTGCTCGTACTCGTGGTCGGCCGAGCCGCCGGGCTCGATGTGGTCGTTCATGACGTGCGTACCTCGTCGTTCATCGTGGTGATCGGTGGAGCGTTCCCAGTGGGGAAGGTCCACTACTCGAGTGTGGCCCGGCGCCCGGTCAGGCGCCTGGCGTTTTCCAGGTGGTCGGTGAGCTGCTTCCGGATGCGCGCCGTCGCCTCGTCCAGCGCGGCCCGCGTCCGCCGTCCGCTGCCGTCGCCCGCGTCGAACGGGTCGCCGAAGACCACGTCGATCCGGGAGCGCAGCGGAGGCAGTGCCTTCACCAGCCGCCCGCCCTCCCCGGCGCTGCCCAGGACGGCGACCGGCACGACCGGCGCGCCGCTGCGCACCGCGAAGTAGGCGAGCCCGGCGCGCAGCGCGGCGAAGTCGCCCTCACCGCGGGTGCCCTCGGGGAAGATGCCCAGCACACCGCCCTGCTCCAGGGTGCCGAGCGCGCGGGTGATCGCGGTGCGGTCGGCGGCGGTGCGGTCCACCTCGATCTGGCCGATCCCGGTGAGGAAGGCGTCCAGCGGGCCGGTGAACGCCTCCTTCTTGATCAGGAAGTGGGTGGGCCGGGGCGCCACGCCCATGACCATCGGGCCGTCTATGTTGTGGGAATGGTTCACCGCGAGGATGACCGGGCCGCTCGCGGGCACCTTCCAGGCGCCGAGCACCCGCGGTCGCCACAGGCCGTACATCAGACCGACGCCGATGCGCCGCCCGACCTCGGCGCCCCGCTCGGAGGGCAGCTCGGCCCCGGCGGTCGTCCGGGCGGGGGCGGGGGTCACTTACCGGCCCGCTTCTCCTCGACCAGGGTGACGACACACTCGATCACCTGGGCGAGGGTCAGCTCGGTGGTGTCCACCTCGACCGCGTCACCGGCCTTGGCCAGCGGGGAGGTCTTGCGGCTGGAGTCGGCGGCGTCCCGCCGGATCAGCGCCTCACGGGTGGCGTTGACGTCGGCACCCTTCAGCTCGCCGCTGCGGCGGGCGGCGCGGGCCTCCGGGGAGGCGGTGAGGAAGATCTTCAGATCGGCGTCCGGCAGCACGGTCGTACCGATGTCCCGGCCCTCGACGACGATGCCACCGGCTCCGGCGGCGATGGTGCGCTGGAGCTCGGTGATCCGGGTGCGCACCTCGGGGACCGCGCTGACCGCGCTGACCTTGGAGGTGACCTCCTGGGTGCGGATCGGGGCGGCGACGTCCACGCCGTCCACGGAGATCGCCGGGGCGGACGGGTCGGTGCCGGAGACGATCTCCGGCTTGCCCGCCACGGCCGCTATGGCGGTCGGGTCGGTGAGGTCGATGCCGTTGGCCACCATCCACCAGGTGATGGCGCGGTACTGGGCGCCGGTGTCCAGGTAGCTCAGCCCCAGGTGGGCGGCGACGGCCCTGGACGTGCTCGACTTGCCCGTGCCGGAGGGGCCGTCGATCGCTACGACGACGGGCTTGGCGGTCGGGGCGCCGTTTTCCACGGGGGGACACCTTCCTGGTGCGGTGCGGGGTGCGGGGAGCGAGTGCGCCCCGCACAAGGTTACTGGGTTCGGGTGACCCGGAAGGACGGCAGTCCTCCCCGGCCACCCCGCACCCCGGCACACCCCGCTCCCCCGGCACACCGCGTACCTCGGCACACCCCGCACCCGGCCACCCGGCACGCCCCGCACCCGCCCGCCGGGGCGACCCGTGCCGCCGCGCCGTGCCCCCTCCTACTGCCGCAGCGCCCAGCCCCGCTCGCGCAGCGCCTCCTTCAGGAGCGGGGCGGCCTTCGGCTCGACCACCAGCTGCACCAGGCCCGCCTGCTGTCCGGCGGCGTGCTCGATGCGTACGTCCTCGACGTTGATCCCGGCGCGGTCGGCGTCCGCGAAGATCCGGGCGAGCTGGCCGGGCTGGTCGTCGATGAGGACGACGACGGCCTCGTACGCGCGCGGGGCGCTGCCGTGCTTGCCGGGCACCCGCACCTGGCCCGCGTTGCCGCGCCGGAGCACGTCGGCGACGCCCTGGCCGCCGGTACGGCGCTCGTCCTGGTCGGCGGACTGGAGCGCGCGGAGGGCGCGGACCGTCTCGTCGAGGTCGGCGGAGAGATCCGCGAGGATGTCCGCGACCGGGCCGGGGTTGGCGGAGAGGATGTCGATCCACATCCGCGGGTCGGAGGCGGCGATCCGGGTCACGTCCCGGATGCCCTGCCCGCACAGCCGTACGGCGGCCTCCTCGGCGTGCTCCAGGCGGGCGGCGACCATGCTGGACACCAGCTGGGGCATGTGGGAGACGAGGGCGACGGCACGGTCGTGGGCGACGGCGTCCATGACGACGGGGACGGCCCGGCAGTGCGAGACGAGTTCCAGGGCGAGGTTCAGCACCTCGGTGTCGGTGTCCCGGGTCGGGGTGAGCACCCAGGGGCGGCCCTCGAAGAGGTCGGCGGTGGCGGCCAGCGGGCCGGACTTCTCCCGGCCGGACATGGGGTGCGTGCCGAGGTACAGGGAGAGCAGGGCCGGGTCGAGGCCGCGTGCCTCCAGTTCGCGGCGCGGGCCGCCCTTGACGCTGGCCACGTCGAGGTAGCCGCGGGCCAGTCCGCGTTCCATCGCGTCCGCGAGGACGGCGGCCACGTGCGCGGGCGGCGCGGCGATCACGGCGAGGTCCACCGGCCCCTCGGGCGGCGCCCCGGTGCCCGCGCCCAGCGCGGCGGCGGTCCTGGCCTGCTCGGGGTCGTGGTCGTCCAGGTGGACGGTGACCCCGCGCGAGGTCAGGGCCAGCGCGGCGGAGGTGCCGATCAGACCGGTGCCGATGACGAGTGCGGTCCTCACTGGGCGATGTCCTTGCGCAGGGCGGCGGCGGCACCGAGGTAGACATGGGCGATGTCGGCGCGCGGCCGGTCGGACTCCACGTGCGCGAGGACCCGGACGGCGCGGGGCATGGCGCCCTCGATGTCGAGTTCCTGGGCGCAGATCAGGGGCACGTCCACGATGCCGAGCTTGCGGGCGGCGGCGGCCGGGAAGTCGCTGTGCAGATCGGGGGTGGCGGTGAACCAGATGCTGATCAGGTCGTCCGGGGTGAGCGCGTTGCGCTCCAGTACGGCGGTGAGCAGCGCACCCACCCGCTCGTCCATGTGACCGGCCTCGTCCCGTTCCAGTTGGACGGCTCCCCGGACCGCTCGTACCGCCACGGCGCTGCTCCTCGCTGACTCGGTTGCGCGGACTGCTGTTCCGCTGCTGCTGGTCCGTCCAGCCTAGTCAGCCCGCGCGGGACGGGCGCGCGCCGCCCGCGTTGCGAGACCGGGGGCGCCCCGGATGCGACCATGTGCCGGATCGCGGGCTTATCCGCCCTTTTCCGCGCTTTCGCGCACGTTCCGGGAGTGACGACATGACCTACAGCACGACCCGTCGCGCGGCCCTCGCCACCGGCGCCGCGGCGCTCGCCGTCTCCTGCGGCACCAACAACGGCGGCGGAGGCGGGGGCAGTTCCACGCCCCCCGGCACGTCCTCCGGCACGCCCTCCGCAGCGTCCTCCGCCGCACCTCCCGCCACGTCCTCGGGCAAGGGCACCGACCTCGGGGCGACCGCCGACATCCCGGTGGGCGGCGGCAAGGTGTTCAAGGACGAGAAGGTCGTGGTGACGCAGCCCGCGAAGGGCGAGTTCAAGGCCTTCTCCGCGGTCTGCACGCACCAGGGCTGCCTGGTGGACAAGGTCGCGGACGGCACCATCGACTGCCCGTGCCACGGCAGCCGGTTCAGCGCGACGGACGGTGCGGTGGAGCACGGTCCGGCGACCAGGCCGCTCCCCGCCAGGACGATCACGGTGGAGGGAAATTCCGTCCGCCTCCTCTGAGCGCCCGCGTACGCTCCCGGCATGCGGCCCGAGGACATCGTACGCGACCACACCGTCTACTCCTGTGTCATGGGGTCGCGGGCCTTCGGCCTGGCCACGGAGGGCAGCGACACCGACCGCCGGGGTGTCTTCCTCGCCCCCGCTCCCCTGTTCTGGCGCTTCGAGAAGCCGCCGGAGCATGTGGAGGGGCCGGGCGAGGAGGAGTTCTCCTGGGAACTGGAGCGGTTCTGCGCGCTGGCGCTGCGGGCCAACCCGAACATCCTGGAGTGCCTGCACTCCCCGCTGGTGGAACGGGTGACCGACACCGGCCGCGAACTCCTCGCGCTGCGCGGCGCGTTCCTCTCCCGCCGGGTGCACACCACGTTCATCCGGTACGCGGTCGCCCAGCGCCGCAGACTGGACGCGGACGTCCGCACCACCGGTGTCCCGCGCTGGAAGCACGCCATGCATCTGCTGCGGCTGCTGGAGAGCGCCCGTGACCTGCTGCGCACCGGGGAGCTGCGGATCGGGGTCGGGGAGAGCCGCGAGGCGCTGCTCGCGGTGAAGCGGGGCGAGGTGCCGTGGCCGGAGGTGGAGTCCCGGATGACCCGGCTCGCCGCCGAGGCGGACACGGCGCTCGACCGCACCCCGCTGCCGGACGAACCCGACCGGGCGCGGGTAGAGGACTTCCTGGTACGGGCCCGGCGGGCGTCGGTGCGGGAGCGCTGACCCGGTCCGCCGGACCGGGCGGGGTCAGCGTCCCCGCCGTATCCGCACCACGAAGTCGTGCAGGGCGTCCCGCGCGGTGGGGGTGTCGGGCAGGGGCGAGGCGGCCTGGGCCGCGTCCAGCACCGTGTGCAGCCGCTCCACGTCGGCCTCGGCGCGCCGGGGGTCGATGACGGCGCGTCCGTGCTCGCGCCCTGCCTTGGCGGCGATCAGCTCGGGGAGGTAGGCGGGCGCGGTCAACCGGTCGAGCAGGGTGGGCAGATGGGGCTGCACCTCGCCGGAGCGCATCAGGTGGATGCCAGTGAGCAGCACCCGGAACGTGTAGAGCAGCGGCTTGAGTTCGCCGGTCCTCTCGAAGAGCCGCCACTGGGTGGCGGCGAACCCCCGGTAGTGGTGGGCGTGGTGGACGGTGAGCACGCCGGGGGCGAGCGCGGCGAGTTCGCGGTGCGCCTCGCCGGTGTGCGCGACCAGCGGGGAGAGCAGCTGCTCCAGTACGTGGCCGTTGCGGCGGAGCATCAGCCGGACGAACTTGCGGACGTCGTGGGTGACGAGGTCCATCTCGACGCCGTGGCGCACCCAGACCCGGCTGCGGGTCTCCTCCGGCTCGCGCAGCCCGGTCAGGTCGGCGGTCGGCAGCAGGTGGGCGCCGCGCAGGTCCAGGTCGGAGTCCTCGGAGGGGAATCCGTACAGATGGGCTCCGGAGACGGTGGCGAACAGCAGCGGGTCGGGCTGTTCGGCGATCACCGGTGCCAGGTCCAGGTCCAGGGTGTCGATCATGCCGTCAAGCGTCCCAGAGCACTCCGAGCGCCGACAGGTCCGTTCGGTACTCGATCCGTTCCGCCCAGGCGGCGGGCCACGCCCCGGCGCCGAGCCAGGCGCCCGCGAACGCGCCGGTGAGGCAGGCGATGGAGTCGGAGTCGCCGGAGGAACAGGCGGCCCGGCGGAGCGCGGTGACGGGTTCGTCGGGGAACTGCAGGAAGCAGAGCAGCCCGGTGGCGAGCGCCTCCTCGGCGGTCCAGCCCGCGCCGGTGGCCAGACACGGGTCGAGTTCCGGTGAGGCGGTGCGTACGGCGTGCTCCAGGCGGCCCAGGATCTCCAGGCACTCGTCCCAGCCGCGCGCGGCGAAGTGCTCCGGCGTGGGGTCCTGGGCGCGGGTCCACAGGTCACCGAGCCAGGTGTGGTCGTAGCGGGTGCGGTGCTCGAACGCGTAGGAGCGCAGCCGTCCGACGAGTCCGGCCGGGTCGGCCCCGTCGGCGAGCAGCCGTACGGCGTGCGCGGTGAGGTCGGAGGCGGCCAGCGCGGTGGGGTGGCCGTGGGTGAACGCGGCCTGCGACTGGGCGGCGCCGGACCGCTGTTCGGGGCTCAGTCCGGGGACGAGCCCGACGGGCGCGACGCGCATGTTGGCGCCGCAGCCCTTGGAGTCGATCCGGCTGGCGTCCCGCCAGTCCCGGCCTTCCGCCTTGAGCAGTTCGCAGGCGGTGAGGCAGGTCCGGCCGGGTGCGCGGTTGTTGTCGGGCGAGAGGAACCACTCCACGAACTCCTCGCGCAACGGCCTCTCCAGGCGCTTCGGTGCGAGATACCCCCTGCTCATGGCGGTGGCGAGGGCCCGCCCCACGGAGAGCGTCATCTGTGTGTCGTCGGAGACGAACGCACGCTGGGGCAGCTCCATCTCCCGCCAGGGCCCGCACGTGGCGAGGATGGAGGGCACGTCGTTGAACTCGGTGGGGAAGCCGAGGGCGTCCCCGAGGGCGAGTCCGGTCAGCGATCCGGTGGCGGCGCGCTTGCCCGGCCGGGCGGTGGTCATGCCGGTGGTCATGGGGTACGTCCTTCCCTGGGCGGGCGGAGCAGGGGCGGGTGGAGTGCGGTGGCCGGTCCGGCGCGGTAGAGGGCGGCGGGTTTGCCGCGCCCCTGGGTGAGCCGGGCGGCGCCGGGCACGGGGGCGACGAAGCCGGGCACGGCGAGCGCCTTGCGGCGGAAGTTGGCCGCGTCCAGCGGGGTGTCCCACACCGTCTCGTAGACCTGGCGCAGCTCACCGAGGGTGAACTCGGGCGGGCAGAACGCGGTGGCGGCGCCGGTGTTCTCCAGCAGCGCGCGCACGCGTTCGCGGGCGTCGGCCAGGATGCGGTCGTGGTCGAAGGCGAGCGTCCCGGCGGCGGTGCAGGGCAGCCAGCGGGCCTGGGCCGCGTCGCCGCCGCCGCGCGGTTCGGGCGGGTCGGCCAGCAGCGCGGTGAAGGCGACCGAGACGACCCGCATCCGGGGGTCGCGGCCGGGCTCGCTGTAGGTGCGCAGCTGCTCCAGGCGCAGGCCGGGCAGGGCGTCGAGCCCGGTCTCCTCGGCGAGTTCGCGCCGGGCGGCGGTCTCGGCGGACTCGTCGGGCAGCAGGAACCCGCCGGGCAGCGCCCAGCGGCCCGCGTACGGCTCCTGCCCGCGCTCCACGAGGAGGACGTGCAGCGCGCCCGCCCGGACGGTGAGGACGGCCAGATCGACGGTGACGGCGAACGGCTCGTGGGCGTACTTGTCGTAACCGCGCACCCGACCCCCTCCGATTAATGGTCTTCTTGACCATAAAGGGTGAACAGGGTTCGTCACAAGCCCTGTTGGCCGTCGTAGGCGCATCAGCAAAGCGGCCCGCACCCCGGTGATCCGGGGTGCGGGCCGCGTGCGAGCCGCCGGTGGGAGGGGCGGGGAGAGCGGGCCTAGAGATCGACTTCCTTCATCAGCATGCCGACCTCCGTGTTGGACAGCCGCCGCAGCCAGCCCGACTTCTGGTCGCCCAGGGTGATCGGGCCGAAGGCGGTGCGGACCAGCTTGTCCACGGGGAAGCCCGCCTCCGCGAGCATCCGGCGCACGATGTGCTTGCGGCCCTCGTGCAGGACCACCTCGACCAGGTAGTTCTTGCCGGTCTGCTCCACCACCCGGAAGTGGTCGGCGCGGGCGTACCCGTCCTCCAGCTGGATGCCGTCCTTCAGGCGCTTGCCGAGGTCGCGCGGGATCGGGCCGACGATGTGCGCGAGGTAGGTCTTCTTCACGCCGTACTTCGGGTGCGTGAGGCGGTGCGCCAGCTCGCCGTGGTTGGTGAGCAGGATGACACCCTCGGTCTCGGTGTCGAGCCGTCCCACGTGGAACAACCGGGTCTCGCGGTTGGTGACGTAGTCCCCGAGGGACTGGCGGCCCTCCGGGTCCTCCATCGTGGAGACGACACCGGCGGGCTTGTTCAGCGAGAAGAACTGGTACGACTGCGTGGCGACGGTCAGCCCGTCCACCCGGACCTCGTCCTTCTCCGGGTCCACGCGGCGGCCCTGCTCCAGCACGATCTCGCCGTTGATCTCGACGCGGGCCTGCTCGATCAGCTCCTCGCAGGCGCGCCGCGAGCCGTAACCGGCACGGGCGAGGACCTTCTGCAGCCGCTCGCCCTCCTGCTCGGCACCGGGGAACGTCTTCGGGAGCTTCACGTCCTTCTTGTCGGCGTACCGCTCGCGGTTGCGCTCCTCGGCCCGCGCGTCGTACTCGCGCGAGCTGGCCGGAGCGGTCCGGCCGCGCCCTGTGCCCTGGGGCTGCCTCGGGCCACCCTTGGCACCGCCACGCGCGGCACCGCCCCGGCCCGACTTGGGGCCGTCCTGGGTGCCGCCGGGACCCACGTCGTAGCGGCGCTCCTCCGGGCGGGGCTTGCGGGGGCGGCCCTGCCCCTGCTGCCGCTCGTCCCGGTCGTTGCCGGCGCCGCGCTGGTTGCCGCGTCCGCTGTTCCTGCCGCTGCCGCTGCTTCGCATCAAGGTTTCCGTCTTAGTCGTCTGCGTCTTCGCCCCCGGGCGCGTCGGGCGCGTCGGGGTCGAACGACGGTACCCCCTCCAGCGTCTCGGCCTCGATCGCCTCCGCCTCCGGGAGGAAGGGGGCGAGTTCCGGCAGTTCGTCCAGGCCGCGCAGGCCCATCCGCTCCAGGAAGTAGTTCGTCGTCCTGTACAGGATCGCACCTGTTTCGGGTTCCGTGCCCGCCTCCTCGACCAGACCCCGCTGGAGGAGGGTGCGCATCACGCCGTCGCAGTTCACCCCGCGCACCGCGGAGACCCGGCTGCGGCTGACCGGCTGGCGGTACGCGACGACCGCGAGCGTCTCCAGCGCGGCCTGGGTGAGACGGGCGGTCTGCCCGTCCAGGGCGAGGCGTTCCACGGCGGGCGCGTAGGCGGCCCGGCTGTAGAAGCGCCAGCCGCCCGCGACGAACCGCAGCTCGAAACCGCGCCCCTGGGCGGTGTACTCGTCGGCCAGCTCCCGCAGCGCGTCCGCGACCCGGCGCCGGGGCCGCTCCAGGAGGCGGGACAGGTGCTCCTCGGTCGCGGGTTCGTCCACGACCATGAGGACCGCCTCCAGGGCGGGCTTGAGAGCGAGGTCCGCCACCGGGCTCGGCGCCTCCGGCAGCTCCGCGCGGTGCGCCTGGACGCGGGGCTCGTTCATGCCTTCTCCTTGGCCGGTGCCTCGGCGGGCCGGTCGAACTCGTCGGTGACTGTCGGCGCCGCCGTGCCGTCGCCGCCGGTCCAGCGCACGGTCAGCTCCCCGAGGGCGGTCTCCTGGTCGAGGGCGACGGCCTTGTCCCGGTACAGCTCCAGCAGCGCCAGGAACCGCGCCACGACGGTCAGGGTGTCGTCGGTGTCGTCCACCAGGTCCCGGAAGCTGGCCTCGCCCACCTCCCGCAGCCGCGCCACCACCAGGTCCGCCTGCTCCCGCACACTGACCAGCGGGGCGTGGATGTGGTCCACGTACACCTGCGGCCTGGGCCTCGGCTGCATCGCCTTCACCGCGAGCCGGGCGAACCCCTCGGGGCCGATGCCGATGACCACCTCGGGCAGCAGCGCGGCGTGCTCGGGCTCCAGGCCGACGGTACGGGGGTACCGGCGGGCCTCCTCGTCCAGCCGCTCGTTGAAGATGTCCGCGATCCGCTTGTACGCCCGGTACTGCAACAGCCGCGCGAACAGCAGGTCCCGCGCCTCCAGCAGCGCGAGATCCCCCTCGTCCTCCACCTCGGCGGCGGGCAGCAGCCGGGCCGCCTTCAGATCCAGCAGGGTCGCGGCGACGACCAGGAACTCCGTCGTCCGGTCCAGGTCCCAGTCCGCGCCCATCGCCCGGATGTGCGCCATGAACTCGTCGGTCACCTTCGACAGCGCCACCTCCGTGACGTCCATCCGGTGCTTGGCGATGAGCTGGAGCAGCAGGTCGAAGGGGCCCTCGAAGTTGGCGAGCCGGACCGTGAAGACGCCGGTGCGGGCGCCGTCGGCGGAATCGGCGGGGGCCGGGGGCCCGGCGTCGGTCTCCGGCACCGGCTCTCCGGTGTCCGGCCCGGCGGTGCCGGGGGCGTCCGCCTCGGGGACCGGCAGGGCCGCGGGCTCCGCGTCGGCCACCTCCGCGGGCCCCGCCGGTACGGCGGACGGAGCGGGGTACGGGTCCGGGCCCCGGCCCAGGGCTCGTCTGCGGGACGGGGGGCCGGGGTGGGGCACGTCGTTCGAGGTCATGGCCGTCGCAGGCTACCGCCCGGCGGGCGCCGGGACGGTCAGCGACCCCGCAGGCGGCGGACCAGGATGCTGGCTTCGCCGCGCGACTCCAGGTCGGCGAGGACCACGGCGACCGCCTCGCGGACGATCCGGCCCCGGTCCACGGCGAGGCCGTGCTCGCCGCGCAGCACCAGCCGGGCGTGTTCGAGGTCCATGAGTTCCTCGGCGGAGACGTACACGGTGATCTTCTCGTCGTGCCGTTCCCGGCCGCTGGGCCGCCGGGCCGGAGCCCGGCCGCGCTTGCGGGCGGGCTGCACGGTCTGGTCCGGCGCCCGGCCGGAGGCGCCGCCCGCGTCGGATGAACCTTCCTGCGCGGGTGCCCGGCGCCGGGCGGGCGAGGGGTGGGACTCACCGCTGTCGGCGGGTTCCGGTTCGGCCGCCGCGTGTTCGGCGCCCTCGCCGTCACCGCCCCGTACGGGCACGGACGGCGGCGCGTCCTCGGCCGCCGCCACGTCGTCGCTCTCCCCCGCGGGAGCCGGCACCCGAGCCTCGCCGCCCGCCGGACGCCGGGGCGAGGACGACTGCAGCGCCGTCCCCCCGGTCGTACGGAACAGTTCGTCGGCTCCGGGCAGACTCACTCGGCGTGACACCGGGCGAGCACCTCCCTGGCGAGCTGGCGGTAGGCGGCGGCGCCCACGGAGTTGGAGGCGTAGGTGGTGATGGGCTCACCGGCGACCGTGGTCTCCGGGAAGCGGACCGTACGCCCGATGACCGTGTGGTAGACGTGGTCGTCGAACGCCTCGACCACGCGCGCGAGGACCTCGCGGCTGTGCACGGTGCGCGAGTCGTACATGGTGGCGAGGATGCCGTCGAGCTCCAGCTCGGGGTTGAGCCGCTCCTGGACCTTCTCGATGGTCTCGGTCAGCAGGGCCACCCCGCGCAGCGCGAAGAACTCGCACTCCAGCGGCACGATCACCTTGTGCGCGGCGGTCAGCGCGTTGACCGTGAGCAGGCCGAGCGAGGGCTGGCAGTCGATCACGATGTAGTCGTAGTCGTCCATCAGCGGCTTCAGCGCCCGCTGGAGCGTGGACTCGCGCGCGACCTCGGAGACGAGCTGCACCTCGGCGGCGGACAGGTCGATGTTGCTGGGCAGCAGGTCCATGTTGGGGACCGCCGTCTTCAGCAGCACCTCGTCCGCCGACATGCCCCGCTCCATGAGCAGGTTGTAGACGGTGAGGTCCAGCTCCATCGGGTTGACCCCGAGCCCCACCGACAGCGCGCCCTGCGGGTCGAAGTCCACGAGCAGCACCCGCCGCCCGTACTCCGCGAGCGCCGCACCCAGGTTGATGGTGGACGTCGTCTTGCCGACGCCGCCCTTCTGGTTGCACATGGCGATGATCTTCGCCGGACCGTGGTCGGTCAGCGGCCCCGGAATCGGGAAGTACGGCAGCGGGCGCCCGGTCGGGCCCACCCGCTCGCGGCGCTGACGGGCCGCGTCGGGCGCGAGCGTCGCCGCGTACTCCGGATCGGGCTCGTACTCGGCGTCGGGGTCGTAGAAGTGCCCCTCGGGCAGGTCGTCGTAGTCGGCGAAGTGGTTGCGGGGCGCGCCACTTCCGTCGCCGGCCGTGCCGTTCACGTGATGGCCATCCATGCTCTGGTGTGCAGTCGGAGCCGGCTGCGGCCCCGGACTCTGGTGGGCTGCGAAGGTGCGCACCGCGACGGAGCCGACAGCCTCGATTCCCGCGGGACTGCCGTGGACCCGGACCGGCGTTCCTGGCCGACCGCCTCCGGGAGAAAATGTCGACTCATTCACAAGTCGTCTTACCTCCTTGGTGACCAGGGAACTTCTGGACAAGTCAGCGTGGCACCATGCCGACGGTTGGCGACTCTATGGCGTGTCGGCGGTCCGCAGCAACACAATCCGCCGGACCCGGCCGGATGTGTCGGCAATGAAACATCCCGCTGTCAAGGGCGTACGGCCGTCGCACAGCAGGTTTCACGGGTGTACGAATCGGTCGAAGCCTTACGTTCGAGGCGAGTTGACCGAGCGTCGCAAAGTGACCATACACACATCCGGCCGGACCTTGTCGGGCAAGGTCCGGCCGGACGCGCGGGGTTGACGTGCCGTGTTGACGAATCGCCTTTTCGGACCGGGTGACTTGGCGGTCCGCAGGTGCCGGGAGGTCAGCCGAGCAGCGAGGTCAGCTCCACGTGCTCCAGGCCGTGCGCCTCGGCGACCTCCTTGTAGACGACCTTGCCGTCATGGGTGTTGAGGCCGCGGGCGAGCGCGGCGTCCCGGCGCAGCGCCTCCACCCAGCCGTTGTCGGCGAGCGAGACGATGTACGGCAGCGTCGCGTTGGTGAGCGCGTTGGTGGAGGTGTTGGGCACCGCGCCGGGCATGTTGGCGACGCAGTAGAAGACCGACTCGTGCACCCGGAAGGTCGGCTCGGCGTGCGTGGTGGCGCGGGAGTCCTCGAAGCAGCCGCCCTGGTCGATCGCGATATCGACAAGGACACTTCCCGGCTTCATCCGGGCGACCAGCTCGTTGGTGACGAGCTTGGGGGCCTTGGCGCCGGGGATGAGCACGGCGCCGATGACGAGGTCGGCGTCGAGGACGGCCTTCTCCAGCTCGAAGGTGTTGGACATGATCGCCTTCACCCGGGTGCCGAAGACCTTGTCCGCCTCGCGGAGCTTGTTGATGTCCCGGTCCAGCAGGGTCACCTCGAAGCCCATGCCGACGGCGACCTGGGTGGCGTTCCAGCCGGAGACACCGCCGCCGATGACGACGGCCTTGGCCGGGGTGACACCGGGCACACCGCCGGGCAGCACACCGCGTCCGCCCGCCGGGCGCATCAGGTGGTAGGCGCCGACCTGCGGGGCGAGTCGGCCCGCGACCTCGGACATCGGGGCGAGCAGCGGCAGCGCGCGGTTCGGCAGCTCGACCGTCTCGTAGGCGATGGCGGTGGTGCCGGACTCGATGAGCGCGTCGGTGCACTCCTTGGAGGCGGCCAGGTGCAGGTAGGTGAAGAGGATCTGGTCCTTGCGGAGCCGGTGGTACTCCTCCGCCACCGGCTCCTTCACCTTGAGCAGCAGGTCGGCGGCGGCCCACACCTCGTCCGCGGTCTCCAGGATTCCGGCGCCCGCCGCGACGTACTCGGCGTCCGGGATCGAGGAACCGAGGCCGGCGCCGCGCTCGACGACGACCTGGTGGCCGTGGCGCACCAGCTCGTGCACACCGGCGGGGGTGATGGCCACCCGGAACTCGTTGTTCTTGACCTCGCGGGGGATGCCGACCTTCACGTGGATCACGGTCCTTGGCTCAGAGGGTGTGGGGATGCGTTTCATGACATACCCGGCCGCGCGCGGGCACACCGGGAGACACCGCAGGAGAACGAGCGGCAGAGCCAGTTTAATGAAGGTGTTCCCGCTGTCTAGCCTTTCATTGCTTTAATCGTCGCTGGATGCACTACGGATTTCGCAGGCATCCGCGTCCTGCTCGGGCTCGGGGCCCTTCTCCGGCTCCCCGGACGCGGGTCCGGACGCCTCCTCGTTCAGCATGCGCTCGGCCGCCGCCCGGTGCAGCAGGGCCGCCGTCGGGTCCCCGAGCCGGTCGAGGGTGTCGGCCAGCCGGAGCTGGAGGGCCGCCTGGAGCCGGGTGTCCTCGGCCCGGCGCGCCCACTCCACCGCCTCCTGGCAGGTGCGCAGCGACTCCTCGGGGCGGCCCGCGTACTCCTGGACCCGCGCCACCTCGCTGAGCGCCCGCGCGTGCGCGGCGACCGCGCCCTCCTTGCGGTATCCGGCCGCGGCCGCCCGCCAGCCGCGCAGCGCCTCGCCGTACCGGCCCGCGTAGGTGTGCGTGACCGCGATCCGGCCGTACAGCCGGGCGGCCTCGGTGCGCTCGCCGCGCGCCAGCCGCTCCGCGAGCGCCCGGCCGAACCAGTCGGCGGCCCGGTCGTGGTCGCCCAGCTCCTGGTGGGCACCGCCCACGGACTCCATCGCGCGCCCGGTGGCGTACGGGTCGCCCGCCAGCCGCCCGGCGTCCAGCGCGGCCCGGTAACGGGCGAGCGCGTCGTGGGTGCGGCCGGTCTGCGCGTCCAGGTCCCCGAGGTTGAGCAGCGCGGCGGCCTTCTCCCGGTGCAGTCCGCGCCGCTCGGCCACGTCGAGGACCAGCCCGTGCACGCCGTACAGGTCGGGGGCGGCGGCCTGGGTGCCGATGTGCGCGGCGACCGCGCGGACCAGCTGGGACATCAGCCGCCGGGCGAGGGTGTCCAGCTCGCCGTCGGCCACCGCGAGCCGTACGGCGGCCAGCAGCGCCGGACGCCGGACCCGCAGCCACTCGGCGGCGTCGCGCGGGGCGGCGAACCGCACCGCCTGCGGCATCTCCTGGAGCTTCTCGCGCGCCTGGGGGCTGTCGGTCTCGGTGATGGCCCGGCACGCCTGGAGCAGCCGTACGGTGCGTTCCAGCATCCGGGCGCGGGCGAGCTGGAGTTCGCCGGGCCGGTCCTGGCTCTCGGCGAGGGCGCGCAGCAGCGGGTGCAGCGAGCCGGGGATGGCGTACTCGGGCAGCGGGGAGTCCAGCGGGCGCAGCAGCCCGAGGGCGGCGAACTCCGCCAGCGCGGCCCGCGCGGCCTCCAGGGAGCACCCGGCGAGCGCGGACGCGGTGTGCGGGTCCACCAGACCGGCCGGGGCGAGGTGCAGCAGGCGCAGGGTGCGGGCGGCGCCGCCGGGCAGCAGGTCGTGCACCAGGCGCAGTACGCGGGCGAGCGGGGTGCTGTCGTCGGGCTCGGCGTGCAGGCGCTTGGCCAGGTCGGAGACGGCGGCCTGGGGGTGGGAGGCGAGCCAGCCACCGGCCAGGGTGAGAGCGGCCGGGTGGCCCTGGCAGGCTTCCGCGAGGCTCTCGGCGGAGCGGGGGTCCACGGTGACGCGGACGGAGCCGGTCCAGCGGGTGAGGAGTTCCACCGAGGACTTGGTGTCGAGGCCGCCCAGGGTGCAGGGGCGGACGTCCGCGATGCCGGTGAGCGGGCCGCCGGAGACGACGACGGCGAGGCAGTCCGGGGCGTCCGGGAGGAGGGCGTCCACCGGTGCGGCGCCGGGCGCGTCGTCCAGCAGGAGGAGGGCGCGGCGGCCGGTGAGCGCGGTGCGCAGCGCCTCGGTGAGTTCGTCCTCGGCGGCGCCCGCGGGGGCGTCCACGCCGAGTGCGGAGAGCAGGTCGCGGGCGGCGCGTTCGACGGGCACGGGGGTGCCGTCGGGTTCGGCGAGCGCGGTGCGCAGCACCCCGTCGGGGTAGCGGCCTGCGACCTCGCGGACGAGTTCCGCGGCGAGCGCGCTGCGCCCGGAGCCGGGGCGGCCCGCGACGAGCAGGACGCGGGCGCGGGGCGCCTTGCGGCCGGAGAGGGTGTCGAGTCCGGCGCGCTCGATGTCGGCGCGCAGTTCCTTCAGCTCTCTGGTGCGGCCCAGGAACTGGTCCGCCGTGGCGGGCTGCGCGGGCGTCCGCGCGCCTTCCGTGTCCACCGCCTGATCCGTCACGGGCCACACTCCCGTCCCACCGCGCGCAAAAGCCCGCCGGGTTGTCCGCAACGGGCGTTCGCCGAGCCTAGTTCACGCCTCCCGGCGTTCCCGGCGGAGCGCGGCGGGCACGTCCCCCGATCGGATCAGGCGATGGTCGGATCATCACCGTCCGCCCGGCGGCCCCACGGACCACCGGCCACCGTACGGCCGGGGGTGTCAGGCGGTGAACGGGCGGGCGGGCCAGGGTGCCTCGGCGGGCCGGAGCGCGTCGAGCCCGTCGCCGGAGCGGGCGGCGACCAGCGAAAGGACGCCCACGACCAGGCAGTTGTTGTGCACGTCCCCGGCGAGCACCCGGCGCACCAGTTCCTCGACCGGCACCCGCGCGTGCTCCATGTCGGTCTCCTCGTCCTCGGCCGCGAAGCGTTCGCCGTCGGCCGCGGAGAGGGTGCGGGCGAGGAAGATCCGGACGGCCTCGTCGCAGCCGCCGGGCGTGGTGTAGACGTCGGTGAGGACCCGCCAGTCCTCGGCCTTGACGTGGGCCTCCTCGTACAGCTCGCGCTGGGCGGCGTGCAGCGGGTTCTCGCCGGGTACGTCGAGCAGCCCGGCCGGGATCTCCCAGAGCCGGTGGCGCACGGGGTGGCGGTACTGGTTGATGAGCAGCACCCGGTCCTCGTCGTCCAGGGCGAGGACGGCGACCGAGCCGGGGTGGACCTGGTAGTCGCGGCCGGTGACGGAGCCGTCGGGCATGACCACCCGGTCGGTGCGGACCGAGGTCTTGGCGCCGGTGAAGGGGGTGGAGGTCGCGCGGACCTCCCACTCCTCGGCGGTGTCCCTGATGGTCATGACCTGTCCTCCCACGTGCGCAGACGAGACCGGGGCGGCCCCGCGCGGGGGCGCCCCGGCCACCGTACAGCGGCCGGGGCGCCCGGTGATCTTCGCGGGGCACCCGGCGCCGGGTGCCCCGGTTCACTCCGCGGCCGGGGCCGCCTTCAGCTGCCGCTCCACGGCCGCCTTCACCAGTCCGGCGAACAGCGGGTGCGGGCGGGTCGGGCGGGAGCGCAGCTCCGGGTGGGCCTGGGTGGCGACCAGATAGGGGTGGACGTCGCGCGGGTACTCGACGTACTCGACGAGCTTGCCGTCCGGGGAGGTGCCGGAGAACTGGATACCGGCCTTCTTCTCCAGTTCGCCGCGGTAGGCGTTGTTCACCTCGTAGCGGTGCCGGTGGCGCTCCTCCACGTACTCCTTGCCGTCGTACACCTCGCGGACGATGGAGCCCTCGGCCAGCTTGGCGGGGTACATGCCGAGCCGCATGGTGCCGCCCATGTCGCCCTCACCGGCGACGATGTCCATCTGCTCGGCCATCGTGGAGATCACCGGGTGCGGGGTGGCGGGGTCGAACTCGGTGGAGTTGGCGTCCGGGATGTCCGCAAGGCTCCGCGCGGCCTCGATGACGATGCACTGCAGGCCCAGGCAGAGGCCGAGCAGGGGGACGCCGTTCTCGCGGGCGAAGCGGATCGCGCCGACCTTGCCGAGCACGCCCCGGTCGCCGAAGCCGCCGGGGATGCAGATGCCGTCCACGTCGCCGAGCTGCTCGGCGGCGCCCGCCGGGGTCTTGCAGTCGTCGGAGGTGACCCACTTGATCCTGACGCGGGCCTTGTTGGCGAAGCCTCCGGCGCGCAGCGCCTCGGTCACCGACAGATAGGCGTCGGGCAGGTCGATGTACTTGCCGACCAGGGCGAGGGTGATCTCGTGGTCGGGGTTGTGCACCCGGTCCAGCAGGTCGTCCCAGGTGGTCCACTCCACGTCCCGGAAGGGCAGGTCGAGCTTGCGCACCACGTAGGCGTCCAGGCCCTCGGAGTGCACGACCTTCGGGATGTCGTAGATGGAGCGGGCGTCGGGGCAGGCGACGACGGCGTCCTCGTCCACGTCGCACATCAGCGAGATCTTGCGCTTGATGGCGGTGGGCACCTCGCGGTCGCAGCGCAGCACGATCGCGTCGGGCTGGATGCCGATGTTGCGCAGCGCGGCCACCGAGTGCTGGGTGGGCTTGGTCTTCAGCTCGCCCGAGGGGCCGATGTACGGCAGCAGGGAGATGTGCACCACGAAGACGTTGTCCCGGCCGACCTCGTGGCGGACCTGGCGGACGGTCTCCAGGAACGGCAGCGACTCGATGTCGCCGACGGTGCCGCCGACCTCGGTGATGACGACGTCCACCTCGTCGGTGGCCATGCGCCGGATGCGGTGCTTGATCTCGTTGGTGATGTGCGGGATGACCTGCACGGTGTCGCCCAGGTACTCGCCGCGCCGCTCCTTGGCGATCACCGTGGAGTACACCTGGCCGGTGGTGACGTTGGCGGAGCCGTCGAGGTCACGGTCGAGGAAGCGCTCGTAGTGGCCGATGTCCAGGTCGGTCTCGGCGCCGTCGTTGGTGACGAACACCTCACCGTGCTGGAAGGGGTTCATCGTGCCGGGGTCCACGTTCAGATACGGGTCGAGCTTCTGCATCACGACGCGCAGCCCGCGGGCCTTGAGCAGCATGCCCAGGCTGGAGGCGGTCAGGCCCTTGCCGAGCGAGGAGGCGACACCCCCGGTGACGAAGATGTGCTTGGTCGTCGAGGATTTCGGCTTCATGGCCAAGAGGGGGCTCCCGTGGTCGCGGTCCAGTGATGCGGAACGGCTGCCGGCCGAGGGGCCACTCGCGTTCCCGTCGGGGAGGCGCCGTCGCTGCGGTTCGGGGGTTTTTCTCCCACCGGTCCACGGGCTACCAGCGTATCAGCGCCCGGAGGGGATGGCTCCCGGCCGCCCGCCCCGCCCCTGATCCGGGCCCCGCTAGGGCCTGTCTTCAAACTCTCCTCGTCGTCCGGAGGACGGCCCCGCGGCGTTCGGTGCGTGCTCTCGGCGTGCCGGCCGTGATCCCTCGTACTGGGCGTACTCGGGGTCGCGGCCGGTGCGGCGAGAGGGCGTGCCGGGCGTCGTGGGGCAGAGGGGAGTTTGAAGACAGGCCCTAAGGCCCCCGTCACCGGGCCGGTACGGGCCTGCCACGGCCCCGGCGCGGGCCCGGACACCGGTCCGCCGGGACGCCCGCCGCCACCTCGGCGGTCACAGAGTTCTCACCCGGTGCTCACCCGTTCGGCTCACACGGGTTGCCCGGAGCGGCACGCGGATCATCTACGTGCGTCGTATCCTGCTCGGACGTTCACCTGCCGGGCCCGGCCGGATCGACGGCACACCCCCGCCGGTATCCGCTTCGGAACAACGAGAGCGCGGCAGGTCGTTGAGTGAGGACCGTCGTTTTGCCTCAGGGCTCGGCGGACTGCTTTGCTTCACCGCTCAACGACGCACAACAACACCCCCCAATGACCGCATCAGCGACAGCCCCCTGCGCGGGGGGTGACGTGGCCGTTCGACTGGAGTTGCACGTGGCCGGGCGCATCGAGGACTACGCACTCATCGGAGACATGCAGACCGCCGCACTGGTCTGCCGGGACGGCACGGTGGACTGGCTGTGCCTGCCCCGCTTCGACTCGCATGCCGTCTTCGCCGGCCTGCTGGGCACCGAGGAGCACGGCTTCTGGCGGCTCGGACCGGCGTACGCGGCCGACGCGCAGCCTCCGACGGCCGCACGGCGCGGCTACCGGGGCGACTCGCTGATCCTGGAGTCCGAGTGGGACACCCCGCGCGGCACGGTCCGCGTGACGGACTTCATGCCCCCGCGCGACGGCGCCCCCCAGCTGGTCCGCATCGTGGAGGGCGTCACCGGCCGGGTCCCGATGCGCTCCGCGCTGCGCATGCGCTTCTCCTACGGCCGGGTGGTGCCCTGGGTGCACAAGCACGACGGCCGCACGGTCGCCGTCGCGGGCCCGGACAGCGTGTGGTTCGACACGGAGGCGGAGACCTTCGGCAAGGCCCTCACGACGTACGCCGACTTCACGGTGGCGCCCGGCGACCGGATCGCGTTCACCATCTCCTGGGAGCCCTCGCACCGCGAGCCGCCCGCGCTGCCCGAGCCGGAGGCGTCGCTGCGCGCCACCGAGGACTTCTGGCGGGACTGGGTCGGCCAATGCACCTACCACGGCCCCTACCGGGAGGCCGTCGTCCGCTCCCTGATCACGCTGAAGGCGCTCACCTACGCCCCCACCGGCGGCATCGTCGCCGCCCCCACCACCTCGCTCCCCGAGGACATCGGGGGCGTGCGCAACTGGGACTACCGCTACACCTGGCTGCGGGACGCGGCGATCACGCTCTCCTCGCTGCTGCGCACCGGCTACCGCGAGGAGGCCCGCGCCTGGCGCGAGTGGCTGCTCCGCGCCGTCGCCGGTGACCCGGAGAACCTCCAGATCATGTACGGCATCGCGGGCGAGCGCGAGCTGGGCGAGGCCGAGCTGGACTGGCTGCCCGGCTACGAGAACTCCGCCCCGGTCCGCGTCGGCAACGGCGCCGCCCACCAGCTCCAGCTCGACGTGTACGGCGAGGTCACCGAGGCGCTGCACCTGGCGCACATGACGGGCCTGGCCCGCAACGACTACGCCTCGCTGCTCCAGCTGAAGCTGATCCGCTACCTGGAGGACCACTGGCAGGAGCCGGACGAGGGCATCTGGGAGGTGCGCGGCCCGCGCCGCCACTTCGTGCACTCCAAGGTGATGGCCTGGGTCGCGGTGGACCGCACCATCAAGCTGATCGAGTCCGGTGACGCGGACGGCCCGCTGGAGCGCTGGCGCGAGCTGCGCGACGACATCCACCGGGACGTCTGCGAGAAGGGCTTCGACCAGGAGCGCAACACCTTCACCCAGTCCTACGGCTCCAAGGAGCTGGACGCCTCCCTGCTGCTGATCCCGCAGATGGGCTTCCTGCCCCCGGACGACAAGCGGGTCATCGGCACCATCGAGGCGATCCAGCGCGAGCTGTCCACCTCGGACGGTTTCATCCTGCGCTACCCCACCGAGGGCGACAGCGAGGGCGTGGACGGCCTCCCCGGCGACGAGGGCGCCTTCCTCGCGTGCTCGTTCTGGATGGCCGACGACCTGGCGATGATCGGCCGCGTGGACGAGGCCCGCAAGCTGTTCGAGAAGCTCCTCGCCCTCCGCAACGACCTCGGCCTCCTCGCCGAGGAGTGGGACCCGCGCCTCCAGCGCCAGGTGGGCAACTTCCCGCAGGCGTTCAGCCACGTCCCGCTGATCGACACCGCCCTCCGGCTCACCGCCTCCGGGGCGTACGGGGGCTGAGCCGGGCCGGTGGTCCGCGCGCTGTTCCCGGGACGTTCGCGCAGGTAGCGTCCGGTGCATGGAGAGCGGTGCGGAGAGCGGGCCCGGCGGCGGGATCACCGTGCGGCGGGCGCTGGAGCTGCCCGGCCTGCGCGGCGGGCTGCCGGAGATCGTCGCGGGCGGCGACCGGCTGGGCCGTACGGTGCGGTGGGTGCACGCCGGTGAGGTGCCCCACATCGCCTCGCTGCTCAAGGGCGGCGAACTGCTGCTGACCACGGGCTACGGCCTGGGCACCCGGCCCGCCGAGCAGCGGGCGTTCGTGCGCACGCTGGCCGAGCGCGGGATCGCCGCCCTGGTCGTGGAGCTGGGACCGCGCTTCGCCCGGCTCCCGGCCGCGCTGGTGGACACCGCGCGCTCACTGGGCCTGCCGCTGGTCCAGCTGCACCGCGAGGTGCCGTTCGTCACGGTCACCGAGGAGATCCACACCGAGATCGTCAACGGGCACTACGCGCTGCTCCGGCGCGCCGAGGAGGTGCACCGGCGCTGCACGGGCGCGCTGCTCGACGGGGGCGGGGTGCCGAAGGTGCTGGAGATCCTGGCCGGGTTCGGCGGCAACCCGGTGTTCCTGGAGACCGTGGACGGGCGGCTGCTGTACGCGGCCGGTGCCGGACCCGAGGGCACCGACCCGCTCCAGGTGTGGGAGGGGCTGCGCGGCCCGCTGAAGGAGGCGCCGCCGCCCGCAGGTTCGGTGCTGGTGGACGTGCCGGGCGGTACGGCGGGCGCCGGGTCGGTGCGGGCCCGGCTGGTGCTGCTGCCGGTGCGCGGGCCGCTGGGCGCGGTGCACCGGATGGCCACCGAGCGGGCCGCGGGCATCCTCGCCGTGGTGCTGATGCAGGCCCGGCAGGAGGACGAACTCACGGCGCGCGGCCGGGGCGACTTCCTCACCGATCTCGCCGAGGGCCGGGTCGCCGCGCGGGACGCGCCCGCGCAGGCCAGGGTCCTCGGCTTCAGACCGGGCACCGGCCCGCTGCTGCCGGTGGTCATGCGGATCGGCGGCGCGCCGGGCGGTGAGGGCACCGGCGGCGCGGAGTACGGCGCGAACTGGGCGGCGCTGGCCCGCGCGGTCGCGGAGGAACTGGCCGCGGTGGGCGTGCCGGTGCTGCTGGGTGTGCGCCCGGTGGAGGGCCGGGTGCCGGTGCTGGCCGGGCTGCGCGGCGCGGCGGAGCGTCCGGCGGTCGCGGACCGGGTCGCGGCGGCCCTCAAGGCGGGTGCCGAACGCGCCGGTGCGGTGCGGCCGGGCGCCCCGCCGCCGGTCGTGGTGGTCGGCGCGGCCGGTGACTGGACGGCGGCCTCGGCGGGGCTGCGGCACGCGGCCGAGACGGCGACGGCCGCGCAGGGCCTGACCGACCGGCCCTGGTACGACGCGCGGCGCCTCGACATCGACCTGCTGCTGTGGCGGCTGCGCGACCACCCCGGCCTGGCCGCGTTCGTGGACCGCGCCATCGGCCCGCTCCGCGACCACGACCGGCGCGCCCGGCCGCCGCTGCTGCCCACCCTGGAGACGTATCTCGCGCACGCGGGCCGCAAGGCGGAGACCGCCCGCGAACTCCACCTCAACCGGCAGACCCTCTACAACAGGCTCGCCCGCATGGGGGAGTTGCTCGGCACCGACCTGGACGACCCGGAGACGGTGATGGCGCTGAGTCTGGCACTGCGGGCCAGGCGGCACGTGCGGTAGGCGGTGGGTGGGTACGTGCGGTGAAGGCCGGGGTGCCGGGGGCGCGGGTCAGGCGAGTGGCCGGGGCTGTGTCAACTCATCGTAGACAGCGAGCACTTGGGTCACCGTCTCGTCCTCCGTCGGCCAGGTCAGGGCCTGTTCGGCGCCGCGTGCGCGCAGCAGTTCGCGGCGCGCGGGGTCGGCGAGCAGGGCGGTGACGGTGTCGGCGAGGGTCAAGTGATCCCCGTACGGGACGAGTTCGGCCGCGTCGCCGACGAGGTCGGGGATGCCGCCGACACGGGTGGCGACCAGCGGCACCCGGGCACGCAGCGCCTCCTGGGCGAGGAGGGAGCGGGATTCCCAACTGCTGGTCACCAGCGCCAGATCGGCCGCGGCGAGCAGGTCCGGCACGTCCTCGCGCCGTCCCAACAGCCTTACCGGCAGCGCCTCTTCCTCGATACGGCGCTGCAACTCCGGTCGCAGCGGCCCCTCCCCCGCGACGACGACCAGCGGGGCGGGGTCGAGGTCGCGCCAGGCGCGGGCCGCGTCCAGCAGGGTGCCGTAGCCGCGCTCGGTGTCGAGGGAGCCGACCGCCATCAGCAACGGGCGCCCGGTGGCGCCGAGTTCGGCGCGGACCTTGGGGCGTTCCCGGTCCGGGTCGGCCGGGCGGGGCCGGGGCACGGGCAGCGCCGAGGCGGCGAGCCGGGCGTCCCGCGCGCCCGTGCGGCGGGCCCGGTCCACGAGGTCGGAGGTGGTGCCGAGGACGATCGTCGCCGCTCTGGCCACCCGGCGCTCCAGCAGCCGCAGCAGGTGGGCCCGCGCGCCCTGGGCGTGGGCGCGGTCGTGCCAGGTGACGACCAGCGGGGTGCTCCGGCCGCCGAGGGCGAGCGCTGCGCGGAACGAGGCGTGCAGGCCGTGCGCGTGGACGAGGTCGGCGCCCGTGCAGGCGGCCCGGAGCGCGGCCACCGAGGCGGGGTCGCTGCTGCGCGGCACGGGCACGTGGTCGGCACCGGTGCCGGTGAAGTCGTAGGCGTGGTCGGCTCCGGCGGGCGCGCACACGGTGACCCCCACCCCGCGCGCGACCAGTCCGGCGGCCAGCGACCGCACGTGCGCGCCGCTGCCCGCGTTGCCCCCGCCCAGCACCTGCACGGTGCGCAGCGGCGGGCGGCCGTGCGCTGCGGTGCTGCGGACGAGACTCACGGGGCTCACGGGGCCGGGGCTCCTGACTCGGCGCGGACGGTCGTGGGACACGTGCGCGGGGGGGGCGGTCGGACACGAGGGAACGTACCGAAGGTAGCGGGCGCACAGGTGCGGAAAGACGTACCGCCCGCCACCCGTCCGGGCGGCCCGCCCCCTGCTCTCCCCGTCAAGCATGCCAGTCCACAAGGCCGTTCCGGCCCACCGAACGGAGGCGCACTCCCCGGCGCACGACGACAACGCCCCACCCCACATCACCCGCACGAGTGAGAGAACCCCGGCACAGTCACCCGCATCCGCACCCGCAAGCAGCGCTCACCGCCCCCACCCAGGGGCGCGGGGAACCGCGCGAGACGTGAAGCGCACCCGCACCCGGCGAACGGGCCTCAGCCACCGGTCTTCCAGGGGCGCGGGGAACTGCGCGACAGGCCGAAGCGGACCCGCACTCGAAAGGCGGCCTCACCTCACCGCAAGGGGGCCGCAGGCACCCGGCACCCCGGCGGCACCCGCCGCTCCCCCTCCCGCGCCCCGGGCACCCCGACCGCTACCCGTCCTCCCGTGCCGCCGCCAGCAGTTCCTCCGCGTGTGCCCGCGCCGTTTCGGAGTCCTCCTGGCCCGCCAGCATGCGGGACAGTTCGCGGACGCGTTCCTCGCCCTCCAGGACCTTCACGCCGGACCGGGTGACGGAGCCGTCGTTGGTCTTCTCTACGAGGAGCTGGCGGTCGGCGAAGGCGGCGACCTGCGGGAGGTGGGTGACGACGACGACCTGGGCGGTGCGGGCGAGCTTGGCGAGGCGGCGGCCGATCTCGACGGCCGCCTTGCCGCCGACGCCCGCGTCCACCTCGTCGAAGAGGTACGTCGGGACGGGGTCGGTGCCCGCGAAGACGACCTCCACGGCGAGCATCACCCGGGACAGCTCGCCGCCGGAGGCGCCCTTGGCGATGGGCCGGGGCGGCGCGCCGGGATGCGGGGCGAGCAGCAGCTCGACCTCGTCCGCGCCGGAGGGCCCGTAGGCGACCGTGCGCCCGCCGACCTCGACGCCCTCGGGGTCCTCGGTCTGCCGGATGTCGAAGGAGACCCGTGCGTGCGGCATGGCCAGCGAGGCCAGCTCGGCGGTGACGGCGGCGGCGAACCGTTCGGCGGCCTCGGCGCGGGCGTCGGTGAGGGCCTGCGCGAGCCCGCCCAGTTCGGCGCGGAGCGCGTCCCGCTCGGCGGTCAGCTCCCCGGTGCGCTCGTCGTCGCCGTCCAGCTCGGTGAGCCGGGCGGCGCTCGTCTCGGCCCAGGCGAGCACCCCGGCCACGTCGTCGCCGTACTTGCGGGTGAGCGCGGTCAGCGCGGCCCGGCGCTCCTCCACGGCGGCCAGCCGCAGCGGGTCGGCGTCGAGGTCGTCGGCGTACCCGGCGAGTTCCCCGGCGACGTCCCCGAGCAGGATGCCGATCTCCCCGATCCGGTCGGAGAGCGCGGCCAGCGCCTGGTCGTGCGAGCGGACCGACTCCAGCGCCCGGTGCGCGCCCGCGACCTGGGTGGCGGCGTCGATGCCCTCGGGGTCCTCGGGGTTACCGGCGAGGGCCGCGTGGGCGGCGACGGCGGAGGAGGACAGCGCCTCGGCGTGCCCGAGCCGCTCGGCCTCCTCGGCCAGCTCCATGTCCTCACCGGCGCGGGGTTCGACGGCGGAGATCTCGTCCAGGCCGTACCGCAGCAGGTCGGCCTCCTGGGCGCGCTCGCGGCCACGGGTGAGGATCTCGTCCAGCTCGTCGGAGACCGCGCGCAGCCTGCGGTAGGCGGAGGCGTACTTGTCGAGCGGCACGGCGACCGCGTCCCCGGCGTACCGGTCGAGCGCCTGCCGCTGCCGGGTCAGCTTGAGCAGGCCCTGCTGGTCGGTCTGGCCGTGCACGGCCACGAGGTCGTCGGCCAGCTCGGCGAGCAGCCCGACGGGCACGCTGCGTCCGCCGAGGTGGGCGCGGGAGCGGCCCTCGGCGGAAACGGTACGGCTGATCAGCAGGGCGCCGTCGTCCAGCTCGGCGCCCGCCTCCTCGGCGCGCAGCGCGGCGGCGGCCCCGGAGGGCACGGCGATGCGCCCCTCGACCACCGCCTTGCCCGCGCCGATCCGTACGAGGGCCGGGTCGGCCCGGCCGCCGAGCAGCAGCCCGAGGCTGGTGACCACCATCGTCTTGCCCGCGCCGGTCTCACCGGTGACCGCCGTGAACCCCGGCGCCAGTTCGACCACGGCGTCGTCGATGACCCCGAGCGACCGTATCCGCATCTCCTCCAACACGGAACAGACCATACGAGGTCCGGGCCGGGGAACGCACATGGCCCGCCCGTGTCACCCCGGCGGGTGGCGGTGGTACGGGCCCTGACGGCACCGGGGCGCCGGACTACCGGCCGACGCCCTGCGGGTCGCCGTGCGGGTCGCTCCGCGCGTCCCCGTGCGGGTCCTGGTGGGGTGCCCCGCGCCAGCCGTGCGTGGGCAGCGCGAACTTGGCGACCAGCCGGTCGGTGAACGACGAGTGGTGCAGCCGGGCGAGGCGGACCGGGACGGCACCGCGCCGGACCTCGACGCGCGCGCCGGGCGGGAGTTCGACGGTCCGCCGTCCGTCGCACCACAGCACGCCGGGCGGGATGTGCGGCAGCACCTCCACGGCGAGCACCGAGTCCGGTGAGGTGATCAGCGGCTTGGCGAACAGGGCGTGCGCGCTGATCGGCACCATGAGCAGCGCCTCCACCTCGGGCCACACCACCGGCCCGCCCGCGGAGAAGGCGTACGCGGTGGAGCCGGTCGGCGTGGACAGCACGATGCCGTCGCAGCCGAACGCGGTGACCGGCCGCCCGTCGATCTCCAGGACGACTTCGAGCATCTTCTCGGCGCCGTCCTTCTGCACGGCGGCCTCGTTCAGCGCCCAGTCGGTGTGCACGATGTCGCCGTTGCGGTGCACGACCACATCGACGGTCATCCGCTCCTCGACCTCGTACGACCGGGCCACCACCCGGTCCACCACCCGGTCCAGGTCGTCCCGCTCGGCCTCCGCGAGGAACCCGACCCGGCCGAGGTTGACGCCGAGCATCGGCACCCCGGAGGCGCGGGCGAACTCGGCGCCGCGCAGCAGCGTGCCGTCACCGCCGAGGACGATCAGCAGCTCGCAGCCGTCCAGGGAGTGCGGACCGGCCTCCTCGACCAGCTCGACCTCGTCCGGCACGGGCAGGTCGCAGGCCTCCGCCTCCAGCACCCGCACACCGATCCCGGAGCGCAGCAGGCCCTTGACGACCAGCTCGGCGCTGCGGATCGCCGCGTGCCGCCCGGTGTGGGCGAGCAGGAAGACC
The DNA here is from genome assembly GCF_019104725.1 of Streptomyces corallincola. Classification (GTDB taxonomy): domain Bacteria; phylum Actinomycetota; class Actinomycetes; order Streptomycetales; family Streptomycetaceae; genus Streptomyces; species Streptomyces corallincola. Next base: position 55,038 of record NZ_JAHRXF010000033.1, read on the forward strand.
GTTCTCGCGCTCTTCCCGGTCCCTCCCGCGCTGTTCTCGGTCACCGCCGTCATTTCGGCCCCTCCGCCACTGCCCGGTCCGCGTCGGCCGGGTCCAGCTCGGGGGCGCCGGACCGCAGCCACAGGAAGAACTCCACGTTGCCGGAGGGCCCCGGCAGCGGGCTCGCGGTGACGGCCCGCGTCCCCAGCCCCAGCTCCCAGGCCCTCGCGGCCACCCCCCGCACGGCCTCCGCGCGCAGCTCCGGACTCCGTACGACCCCGCCGCTGCCCAGCCGTTCCCGGCCCACCTCGAACTGCGGCTTGACCATCATCACCAGATCGGCGTCCGGCTTCACGCACCGCTTCAGGGCGGGCAGCACCAGCCCGAGCGGGATGAAGGACAGATCGCCCACCACAAGATCCACAGCTTCTCCGTCGATCGCGTCCAGCGTCAACTCGCGTACGTTCGTACGGTCCTTGACGGTGACGCGTTCATCGTTCTGCAGGGACCAGGCGAGCTGGCCGTAGCCGACGTCCACGGCGACGACGTGCGCGGCCCCGGCGCGCAGCAGGACGTCGGTGAAGCCGCCGGTGGAGGCACCGGCGTCCAGCGCGCGGCGCCCCTCGACGACCAGTCCCCGCGGTACGAACGCGGCGAGCGCCCCGGCGAGCTTGTGCCCGCCCCGCGAGACGTAGTCGGGGTCGTTCTCGTCGGCGCGTACGACGATCGCGGCGGCGGTCTCGACCTGGGTGGCCGGTTTGGTCGCCACGGCCTTGCCGACGGTGACCCGGCCGGCGGCGATCAGCTGTCCGGCGTGCTCGCGCGAGCGCGCGAGCTTGCGCCGGACCAGCTCCGCGTCGAGACGGCGGCGTGCGACTCCTGCCACGTTCGGTTCAGCTCCTGTTCCCGTACGAAGTGGGGGGCGCCGGAGGTCCCGGCCGGGCGTCGAGCGCGGTGAGCGCGTCGCGCAGCCCCCGGTGTACATCCTCGTACACCTCGGCGTGTCCGTCGGTGGCGAGGTGGTCGGCGTCGGCCAGCCGCTCCAGGTGGGCGTCCACGCCGGGCTCGCCGGTGGGCGTGCGGGGCACCTGGAGCGGGGCCGGGGCGGCGGGGCCGTCCCCGGTCTCCCGGCGGGCGTCGGCGGCCTCGGGGGCGGGCGGCCCGGCGGGGGCTCCCACCGCCCGGACCTCGGGTTCTGGCACGGACTCGCTCATGCCCAGACGCTACCGCGAACGCCTCGGGTACCGTCGTGCCTCATGGCCACCGTCGCGGAGTGCCGTACGGCGCTGGAGAAACTGTCCGAGAACATGCGGGGCGCCGGGGGCGACGTACGCGCCGCCGCCGCGCTGGACCGCACCGTGAGCTGTCACCTCACCGACCTGGACACCACGTTCGCGGGGCGGCTCACCGGCGGCCGGATCGAGGTGGACGACACCCTGCCGGGCCCGCCGGGCGAGCGCGCGCAGATCCGCCTGGCCCTGACCGGCGACGACCTCGTGGCCCTGGTGTCCGGCGGGCTGGACTTCGCGGCCGCGTGGGCGTCGGGGCGGGTCCGGCTGGAGGCGAGCCTGCTGGACCTGTTCCGGCTGCGGAAACTGCTGTGAGTCACCTCGCGCGCATCCCGGCGGACCTGGCCCGACCGCTCAGGAGACGCCCGTACCCGACACCCCGGCCGCTCGCCCCCGCCCGGCCCGTGCCGCCCGTGAGGCGGGCACCACCAGCGGGGTCCCGGTCGCCGGGTCCTCGATGACCTGGCAGCGCAGCCCGAACACCTCCTCGACCAGCTCGGCGGTGACGATGTCCGCCGGGGCGCCCTCCGCGACCACCCGGCCGTCGCGCAGGGCGACGAGGTGGGTGGCGTACCGGGCCGCGTGGTTGAGGTCGTGCAGCACGGCGACCAGGGTGCGCCCGCCGGACTCGTGCAGCTCGGCACAGAGGTCGAGGACGTCGATCTGGTGCTGGATGTCCAGGTAGGTGGTCGGCTCGTCCAGAAGCAGCAGCGGGGTCTGCTGGGCGAGGGTCATGGCGATCCACACCCGCTGGCGCTGGCCGCCGGACAGCTCGTCCACGTACCGGTCCGCGAGGTCGGCGACACCGGTCCGGGTCATGGCCTCCCGGACGATCCGCTCGTCCTCGGCGGACCACTGGCGCAGCAGGCCCTGGTGCGGGTAGCGGCCCCGGCCGACGAGGTCGCCCACGGAGATCCCGTCGGGCGCGACCGACGACTGGGGCAGCAGGCCGAGGGTCCGCGCGACCTTCCTGGCGGGCAGGGAGTGGATCGCCTGCCCGTCCAGCAGCACCCGCCCGGTGCTCGGCCGCAGCATCCGCGCCAGCGCCCGCAGCAGCGTCGATTTGCCGCACGCGTTCGGACCGACGATCACCGTGAACGAGTGGTCGGGTATCTCCACCGACAACTCCTCCGCGATGACCCGCTGGTCGTAGGCGAGGGTGACGTGCTCGGCGGACAGACGGTTCACGGTGCTCCCTGGGATGTACGGCGTGCCCGGTGTGTTCATATGCGCCCCGCCCGGCGCTCGGTGACCAGCAGCCACAGCAGATACGCCCCGCCGAGCACACCGGTGACCACGCCCACCGGCAACTGGTCGGCACCGAAGGCCCGTTGCGAGGCCCAGTCGGCGGCGACCAGCAGCAGGGCGCCCATGCACAGCGAGGGCAGCAGATTGGGTCCGGGCGAGCGGGTCAGCCGCCGGGCGAGCTGCGGCGCGGTGAGCGCGACGAAGCTCACCGGTCCGGCGGCGGCGGTCGCGGCGGCCGTGAGCAGCACGGCGGCGGTCATCAGCACCAGCCGCGTCCGCTGCACCGGCACCCCGAGCGCGCTCGCCGCGTCGTCGCCCATCTCCATCATCCGCAGCGCCCGCGCGTGCCCGAGCACCACCGGTACGACGACCACGCACAGCCCCAGCAGCGGCCACACCTGGGTCCAGTCCCGCCCGTTGAGCGACCCCGTCATCCAGACCACCGCGCGGGCCGCGTCCACCAGGTCGGCCTTGGTGAGCAGATAGCCGTTGACGGCGGTGAGGATCGCGGAGATCCCGATGCCGACAAGGACCAGCCGGTAGCCGTGCACGCCCTGCCGCCAGGCCAGCAGATGAATCAGCGCCCCGGTGACCAGCCCTCCGGCCAGCGCGCCCGCGGTGACCTGGGCGGCGCTGCCCGACAGCAGGACGATCACCACGAGGGCGCCCGCCGCCGAACCCTGGGACAGCCCGAGCACGTCCGGGCTGCCCAGCGGATTGCGGGACACCGCCTGGAACAGCGCGCCGCCGAGCCCCAGCGCCGCCCCGACCAGCAGTCCGACCAGGACGCGGGGCAGCCGCAGTTCGTCCACGATGAAGTTCTGGTAGGCCGTGCCGTTCCCGGCGAGGGTGCGGAGCACGTCGGCGGGCGCGATCTTCGCGTCCCCGGTGCCGACCAGCAGCACCCCGGCGGCCAGCGCGGCGGCGGCCAGCAGGACGGCCACGGCCAGCGCGCGCACGTCCAGCCGCAGCGACAGCCCGCCGGGCATCCGCACGGCCCGGCTCTCGGTGGGAGTCTTCACAGCCGGGCCGTCCTCCGCCGTCGTACGAGATGGATGAAGACCGGGCCGCCGATGATCGCGGTCACGATCCCCACCTGGAGTTCCGAGGGGCGGGCGGCGACCCGGCCGACGATGTCCGCGCCGAGCAGCAGCACCGGCGACAGCACGGCCGCGTACGGCATGACCCGGCGCAGGTCGGGCCCGGTGAAGGAACGCACGGCGTACGGGACCATCAGCCCGACGAACACGATCGGACCGCAGGCCGCGGTGGCCGCCCCGGAGAGCACGGTGGCGGCCAGCATGGCGAGCGCGCGCGTGCGGTTGAGGTGGGCGCCGAGGGCCCGCGCGGTGTCGTCGCCGAGCGCCACCGCGTTCAGCGGCCGGGCCAGGCCCAGCGCGAGCAGGGTCCCGGCGGCCAGGAACGGCAGGACGCGCACGATGGTGCCGTCGCTCGCGGAGGCCAGCGAACCGACCGTCCAGAACCGCATCCTCCCGAGCGCCGCGTCGTCCATGATCATCACGGCCTGGATGTAGCCGTACAGCGCCGCGCTGATCGCCGTGCCCGCGAGCGCGAGCCGTACCGGCGTGGCGCCCCGGCTGCCGCCCAGGAACCAGACCAGCGCGCCCACCGCCGCCGCCCCGGCGAACGCGAACCACACATAGCCGGTGATGCTGGTGACGCCGAGGAAGGTGATGGCCGTGACGACGGCCGCCGATGCCCCCGCGTTGATGCCGAGCAGACCGGGATCCGCGAGGGGGTTCCGGGTGAGCGCCTGGAGCACCGTGCCGGACAGACCCAGCGCGGCCCCGGCCAGCAGCCCGAGGACCGTACGCGCCCGCCGCTCGCCCACCACCACGTCCCCGTAGGTCCCGGTGTCGTGGAAGAGGCCGTGCCAGACCTGGTCCGGCGACAGCCCCTTGGCACCGACCGCGATGCTCACCAGCGCCACGACCACCAGCACCGCGACCGAGAGCGGAAGCCCGAAGGCACGCACCGCCCTGCGGCCTCGGGACGCCGGGGCGGTCGCCGCGCGCCGATCCGGAGGACTCTCAACTAGCACGTAGGTGAGGCTAACCTACCTACCTGTTGCCCCGAGTCCCGACCCCGGACGAGCGGGAACCCGCCACCGGGCCCCGCCCCGGGGAAGCCCCTCACAGCCCCAGCCGCGCCAGCGCCTTCCCCCCGTCCAGCCCGCACGTCCCGTCCCCGGCCGCCGTCCAGGCCGCAGCGCACAGCGCCCGCAGCCCGTCGAGCGGCTCGCCGTCCCCGGCCAGCTCCAGCGCGTCCGCACCGGCACGCGCCCGCCAGCCCCCGCAGCGGAACCCGTCGCCGTCCCCGGTGACCTCCGGCTGCCCGGTCAGCAGGCCGCGCAGATCGGCGTCCACATAGGTCGGCCGGTGCCGCGGCGGGGCGGCGAGCAGCTGGGCGCCGTCGGTGACGCCGGTCAGCACCAGCAGCGAGTCCACCTCGCCGTTGAACGCGCCCTCGATGTCGGTGTCCAGCCGGTCCCCGACCACCAGGGGCCGCTCAGCACCGGTGCGCAGGATCGTCTCCCGGTGCATGGGAGGCAGCGGCTTCCCCGCCACCTGCGGCTCCGCGCCGGTGGCGATGCGTACGACCTCCACGGCCGCCCCGTTGCCGGGCGCGATGCCCCGCCCGCTCGGGATCGTCAGATCCGTGTTGGACGCGAACCACGGCACACCGCGCGCCACCGCGTACGACGCCTCCGCGAACCGCCCCCAGGACAGCTCGGGCCCGCCGAAGCCCTGCACCACGGCCGCCGGGTCGTCGTCCGCCGACTCCACCGGGGTCAGTCCGCGCTCGCGCAGCGCCACCCGCAGCCCCTCGCCGCCGACCACCAGCACCCGCGCGCCCTCCGGCACCTGCTCGCTGATCAGCCGCGCGACCGCCTGCGCCGAGGTGATCACGTCATCGGGCCCGGTCGGTATGCCCAGCTCGGTGAGATGCTGAGCGACCGTGTCCGGCGTCCGCAGCGCGTTGTTCGTGACGTAGGCGAGACGCATCCCGCCGCCCCGCGCCCGCTCCAGCGACCCGACGGCGTGCGCGATGGCGTTGCCACCCGCGTACACCACACCGTCCAGATCGAGCAGCGCCGTGTCGTACGCCTCGCTCAGCGGCTGCCCGCTGCCCTCGGGCCGCGTCCTGACGCCCTGGCTCATCTCGCATCGCTCCTCGCTCGAACGGCTTTGCTCGATCATCCCTCATGGCACCGACACACGTACGATGCCGGGATGAACACTGCAGGTCACTCGGGAGCAACGGCGCACCGGGGCCTGGAACTGACTCCGTTCCGCGGCCTCAGATACGACCCCGACCGGGTCGGCAGCCTGGCCTCCGTCACCTCCCCTCCCTACGACGTGGTGGTCCGCCCCGACGGCCTGCACCACCTCCAGTCGGCCGACCCCCACAACATCGTCCGGCTGATCCTCCCGCAGGCCGACTGCCCGGCCGCGCGCAACCAGCAGGCGGCCGACACGCTCCGCCTCTGGCGCGCCGAGGGCGTCCTGGTCCGCGACCCCGAACCCGCGCTCTACGTCTACGAGCAGCGGGACGACAAGACCGCGGACTGCATGGTCCAGCGCGGCGTCATCGGCAACCTGCGCGTGTCCGACCCGCACGAGGGCGTCGTCCTCCCCCACGAGGACGTCATGGCCCCGGTGATCGCGGACCGCGCGGCCCTGATGCGCGCCACCCGCGCCAACCTGGAACCCCTACTGCTGACCTACCACGGCAACGGGCTCGCCGCCGAGGTCGTCGAGCGCACCGCCGCCCGCCCGCCGCTGCTGGCCACCACCACCGAGGACGGGGTCCGGCACCGCCTGTGGGCGATCACCGACCCCGACGACGTGACCCGTGTCCAGACCGACCTGGGCGGGCATCAAGCACTCATCGCCGACGGCCACCACCGCTGGGCCACCTACCGGCAGCTCCGCGACGAACACCCCTCCCCCAGCCCCTGGGACCAGGGCCTGGTCCTGCTGGTGGACACCTCCCGCTATCCGCTGCGCGTCCGCGCCATCCACCGGCTCCTGCACGGCCTCCCGGTCCGCGACGCGCTGACCGCCCTGGAGGGCCTGTTCCGGGTACGGCACCTGGACCTGCCGCTCGCCAAGGCACAGCAGGCGCTCGCAGACGCGGCGGGCGACGGCAACGCCTTCCTGCTCGCCGGTGACGGCTCCTTCCACCTGGTGGACCGCCCGGACACCGACCTGCTGGCCCGTACGGTCCCGGTGGACCGCCCTGCCGCCTGGCGCTCCCTGGACGCCACGGTCCTGCACGCCACGCTGCTGGCCCACATCTGGCACGTCCCGGAGGACTCCGCCGACCGCATCGCGTACATCCACGACACGGCGGCGACGGTCGCCAAGGCGGAACGCGACGGCGGTACGGCGGTCCTGCTGCACCCCGTCCGCGAGGAGGTCGTCCGCGACCTGGCCCGCCAGGGCGTCACCATGCCCCGCAAGTCCACGTCGTTCGGCCCCAAGCCGGCGTCGGGGCTGGTGCTGCGCGCACTGGAGAACTGAGAGCGCCCGAGAGCGCCCGGAAACGCGAGAAGGGCGGGACCTCGGTGGTCCCGCCCTTCTTCACCGCGCCGAGCCGTACGGATGCTCAGCCGCCCGCGTCAGTCCTTGCGGCCGTCGCGCGCGTCGCGCTCGTCGTCGGCCCCGGTCTCAGCCTCGGCCTCGGCTTCTGCGGGGACGTCCTCGGCGTCGAGGTCGTCGTCCTCGTCCGCGATGTCCTCGTCCGCCTCGTCGGCGGCCTCGGTGTCGTCCTCGGCGTCCCGGACCTGGGTGTCCGGGGCCTCGGCGTCCTGCGGCTTGGCGGCGGCGCCGTCCTCCTCGTCCAGGGCGTCCACGAACTCGACGCCGTCCAGCTCCGCGAGCCGGTCGGAGGCGTCGGTGCTGCCGTCACGGTCGGCCTCGACGGCCTTGGCGAACCACTCGCGCGCCTCGGCCTTCCGCTCGGCGGCCAGCAGCGCATCGGCGTACGCGTACCGCAGTCGCGCGGTCCACGGCTGCACCGAGTTGGAGGCCAGCTCCGGGCTCTGGAGCGTCACGATGGCCGCGTCGAGCTGGTCCATGTCACGCCGGGCACCCGCCGCGACGAGCCGCATCTCGACCTGCGACGCCTTGTCCAGCTTCTGCACCTCGGGCGCACCGGCCATGTCCAGCGCCTTCTCCGGGCGGCCGAGCCCGCGCTCGCAGTCGGCCATCACCGGCCACAGCTCCACGGAACCGGTCATCCGCCGCGCGGCCCGGAACTCCGCCAGCGCCTCGCTGTACTTCTGGTTGGCGTACGCCGCGAAACCTGCGGCCTCCCGCACGGCGGCCACACGCGAGGCCAGCCGCAGCGCGACCCTGGAGTAGCCGTAGGCACCCTCGGGGTCCTCGTCGATCAGCCGGGCGACCATCACCAGGTTGCGGGCGACATCGTCGGCCAGGGTCTTCGGCAGGCTCAGCAGCTCCTGGCGTACGTCCTTGTCGATCTCCTCGCCGGTGACGTCCTCGGGGATCGGCAGCCGCTTGATCGGCTCCCGGTCCCGGTCCCGCTCGTCACGGAACCGGCCGCCACCCCCGCGCCGGTCGTCCCCGCCTCGGCGGTCGTCGCGCCGGTCGTCCCGCCCACGGAACCCACCGGGCCGCCCACCACGGTCGTCCCGCCGAGGCCCACGGTCCCGGTCATCACGCCGGAACCCGCCACGGTCACCGCCGTAGCCGCCACCACTGCGGTTGTCGTCACGCCGGTTGTCGTCACGACGGAAGCCACCACGGTCATCGCCACGCCGGTCGTCACGGCGGTCATCGCTACGGCGGTCGTCGCGGCGGAACCCGCCACGGTCGTCGTTACGACGGTCGCCGTAGCCACCACCACGGTTGTCATCGCGGCGGAAGCCGCCACGGTCGCCGCCGTAGTTGCTGCTGCCGCCACGGTTGTCGTCGCGCCGGTTGTCGTCACGGCGGTCGTCGCGGCGGAAGGCCGGGCGGTCGTCGCGTCGGAAGCCGCCGCCACTGCGCTCGCCACGGTCACGGTCGTCACGACGGGGACCACGGTCCCGGTCGTCCCGCTGCTGGAACGAGGGCCGCGAACCCCGGTCATCACGCCGGAACCCACCACGGTCACCGCCGTAGTTACTGCTGCCACCACGGTTGTCATCACGGCGGAAGCCACCACGGTCATCGCCACGGCGATCATCACGGCGGTCATCGGTACGACGGTCGTCCCGGCGGAACCCGCCGCGGTCGCCGTAGTTGCCGCCGCCGCTGCCGCTGCCGGCACGGTTGTCGTCGCGGCGGCCGTAACCGCCGCGATCGTCACGGCGGTTGTCGTCACGGCGGAAGCCACCACGGTCGCCGCTACGGTCTCCACCGCGGTAGCCGCCACGATCGCCGCGGTCACCACTGTCCCGTCGGCGCTGGTCGCGTTCCGGTCGGTCGTCGGGAGAGTTGGTGGGCATGGTGACTCCTGTCTTCGGTACTACTTCAAGCTTGGTAAATACGAAAGGACCCCTGGTCCCAGCGTGAACGCTGGGACCAGGGGTCCTTTCCAAAGATTGTTCGGCGGCGTCCTACTCTCCCACAGGGTCCCCCCTGCAGTACCATCGGCGCTGTAAGGCTTAGCTTCCGGGTTCGAAATGTAACCGGGCGTTTCCCTTACGCTATGACCACCGAAACCCTAATGGTTTCGAGCGAACAAGCACACTTTTTACTTGTATCAAGCTCAAACCGGCAACTGTTCGTTGCCTCAGAACTT
>NZ_JAHRXF010000034.1 GCF_019104725.1 Streptomyces corallincola
GCACCCCTCCGCCACCACCACCGCCGAAGCCACCCCCGCGTCGTGACTGAGCGACACATGCCAAGCGCGGACGCCCAGTTCGGCCGCCCGCGCCGCCACCGTCCCCTTCACCCGCAGCCGGGGCTGCCCGCTGGACTCCACCCACACCTCGGCGTCGGTCCACAGCAGCCCCGAGGGCGCGCCCAGCGCCTTGGCCAGCGCCTCCTTGGCCGCGAAGCGTGCCGCCAGCGAGGCGACACCGCGCCGCTCACCACTGGGCAGCAGCAACTCCCGCTCCACGAAAAGCCGCTGCGCCAGTGCGGGCGTACGCTCCAGCGACGCCCCGAACCGCGCGATCTCGGCGACGTCGATCCCGACCCCGATGATGCTCATGCCGGGCAGCCTACGGTCAGGCGGCGAAGCTGTCCGCGCACCGCCACCGCAGCCGCCGAATCAGCGCCGCCCAGCCGCCCGACCACCCTCACCACTCGCCCCACCCGCACCACCACACCCACACCGGCACCGGCACCCGCCAGCGCACCCACCATCGCAAGAACCGCCGCCGGACCCGCCGCCCCCGCGCCCCCCGCCCTACTCCACCGTCACCGACTTCGCCAGATTCCGAGGCTGATCCACCTCGTTCCCCCGTGCCGTGGCCAGCTCGCAGGCGAAGACCTGCAACGGCACGGCCGCCACCAGGGGCTGGAGGAGGGTCGGGGTGGCGGGAATGCGGATGAGATGGTCGGCGTAGGGGACGACGGCCTCGTCACCCTCCTCCGCGATCACCACGGTGCGGGCGCCCCGGGCCCGGATCTCCTGGATGTTGGAGACGATCTTGTCGTGCAGGACGGACCGGCCGCGCGGTGAGGGGACCACCACGACCACCGGCAGATCCTCCTCGACGAGAGCGATCGGCCCGTGCTTCAGCTCGCCCGCCGCGAAGCCCTCGGCGTGCATGTAGGCGAGTTCCTTCAGCTTGAGCGCGCCCTCCAGGGCGACCGGGTGGCCGACGTGCCGCCCCAGGAACAGCACGGTGTCCTTGTCCGCGAGCGAGCGGGCCAGTTCGCGCACCGGCTCCATCGTCTCCAGCACCCGTTCCACCTGCACGGAGATCCGCGAGAGGTCCTTGATGACGGCCTGGATCTCGTCGCCCCACTTGGTGCCGCGCACCTGGCCGAGATAGAGGGCGACCAGGTAGCAGGCGACGAGCTGGGTCAGGAACGCCTTGGTGGAGGCGACGGCCACCTCGGGACCGGCGTGCGTGTAGAGCACGGCGTCCGACTCGCGCGGGATCGTGGACCCGTTGGTGTTGCAGATGGCCAGCACCTTGGAGCCCTGCTCGCGGGCGTGCCGCAGCGCCATCAGGGTGTCCATCGTCTCGCCGGACTGCGAGATGGCGACGACCAGGGAACGCCCGTCGAGGATGGGGTCCCGGTAGCGGAACTCGCTGGCCAGCTCGACCTCGCACGGGATACGGGTCCAGTGCTCGATGGCGTACTTGGCGATGAGGCCCGCGTGGAACGCCGTACCGCACGCCACGATGACGACCTTGTCCACCTCGCGCAGTTCGGCGGCGCCGATCCGCACCTCGTCCAGGGTGAGCGAGCCGGAGGGGTCGATCCGGCCGAGCAGGGTGTCCGCGACCGCCTTCGGCTGCTCGGCGATCTCCTTGAGCATGAAGGAGGCGTAACCGCCCTTCTCGGCGGCGGAGGCGTCCCAGTCCACGTGGTACGGGCGCACCTCGGCCCCGGTGCCGTCGAAGTGCGTCACCCGCACGCCGTCCCGACGGAGTTCGACCACCTGGTCCTGGCCCAGCTCGATCGCGGAGCGGGTGTGGTCGATGAACGCGGCGACGTCCGAGGCGAGGAACGCCTCGCCCTCCCCCACGCCCACCACCAGCGGCGAGTTGCGGCGGGCGCCGACCACCACGTCCGGCGCGTCCGCGTGCACCGCGACCAGCGTGAACGCGCCCTCCAGCCGCCCGCACACCAGCCGCATCGCCTCCGCGAGGTCGGCGCACGCGGAGAACTCCTCGGCCAGCAGGTGCGCGACGACCTCGGTGTCCGTCTCGGAGACCAGATCGTGGCCCCGCTCGGCCAGTTCGGCGCGCAGCACCGCGAAGTTCTCGATGATGCCGTTGTGGACGACCGCCACCCGGCCCGCGTTGTCGGCGTGCGGATGCGCGTTGGCGTCCGTCGGCCCGCCGTGCGTGGCCCACCGGGTGTGCCCGATCCCCGTCGCCCCGGCGGGCAACGGCCGCTCCATGAGCTCCTTCTCCAGATTGACGAGCTTCCCGGCCCGCTTCGCCGCCGCCAGCCCCCCGTCCGCCTGCACCGCGACGCCCGCCGAGTCGTACCCCCGGTACTCCAGCCGCTTCAGCCCCGCCATCACCACGTCGAGCGCCGACTGCGAACCCACGTATCCCACAATTCCGCACATGCCGGGCACCCTACGACCCCGCGGCCGCTCCCCACCCCCACCGCGTGCCCGAAACCGGAAATTCCCACGGGGGTACGAAGCGGTACTCCTCCGGAGGACCGAAATCCGATGCTCCCCGGCGCCGTCGGCCCACGCCCCCGCCCCCACCGTGACGCACCCCACCCCGCGCCCCCGTTCAACCTCCGTTAACAATGGAATGTGATCTCACCGGTCTCCGCCATTCCCCGGAGCGCCCACCGGCACAGGCCGGAGGCGACTCCCTATGTCGATCTCACCCGCGCCGAGTGGAGCGCGCTGCGTGACAAGACGCCGTTGCCGCTCACCGCCGAGGAGGTGGAGAAGCTGCGCGGCCTCGGCGACGTCATCGACCTCGACGAGGTACGGGACGTGTACCTGCCGCTGTCCCGGCTGCTGAACCTCTACGTCGGCGCCACCGACGGACTCAGAGGCGCGCTGAACACCTTCCTGGGTGAGCAGGGCACCCAGACCGGCACCCCCTTCGTCATAGGGGTCGCCGGATCGGTCGCCGTCGGCAAGTCCACCGTGGCCCGGCTGCTCCAGGCCCTGCTCTCCCGCTGGCCCGAGCACCCGCGCGTGGAACTCGTCACCACGGACGGCTTCCTGCTGCCGACCAGGGAGCTGGAGGCGCGCGGCATGATGTCCCGCAAGGGCTTCCCCGAGTCGTACGACCGCCGCGCCCTCACCCGCTTCGTCGCGGACATCAAGGCGGGCAAGGACGAGGTCACCGCACCCGTCTACTCCCACCTGATCTACGACATCGTCCCCGACCGGCGCCTCACCGTGCGCCGCCCGGACATCCTGATCGTGGAGGGGCTGAACGTCCTCCAGCCCGCGCTGCCCGGCACCGACGGCCGTACCCGCGTCGGCCTCGCGGACTACTTCGACTTCAGCGTGTACGTGGACGCGAGCGCCGAGGACATCGAGCGCTGGTACCTCAACCGCTTCACGAAGCTCCGCCAGACCGCGTTCCAGAAGCAGGACTCGTACTTCCGCAAGTACACCCAGGTCTCCGAGGACGAGGCACTGGACTACGCCCGCACCCTGTGGCGGACGATCAACAAGCCCAACCTCGTGGAGAACATCGCCCCCACCCGCGGCCGTGCCACCCTGGTCGTCCGCAAGGGCCCCGACCACAAGGTCCAGCGGCTCCGGCTGCGCAAGCTGTAGCCCACCCCGGCCGAAGCACGGAAGAGGGGCGCGGCGGGGATCAACCCCTGCCACGCCCCTCGTACATCTCAACGCGAGGACACGCGTCCCCTCGTACACGCCAACGCCACTACCCCAGCGCCGACTTCACCGCGTCCGCAAGGCGTCCCGCCACCGACCGGGCCTGGTCGATGTCGGCCGCCTCGACCATGACCCGTACCAGCGGCTCGGTGCCCGAGGGGCGGAGCAGGACGCGTCCGGTGGAGCCGAGCTGGTGCTCGGCCTCCGCGACGGCGGCGGCCAGGTCGGCGGAGGTGCCGACGCGCGAGCGGTCCACGTCCGGGACGTTGATCAGGACCTGCGGCAGCCGCTCCATCACCGCGGCCAGCTCGCGCAGCGGACGCCCGGTCTGCGCGACCCGCGCCGCCAGCAGCAGCCCGGTCAGCGTGCCGTCCCCGGTGGTGGCGTGGTCCAGGACGATGACATGCCCGGACTGCTCGCCGCCGAGGGCGTAGCCGTGCTCCTTCAGCTCCTCCAGGACGTACCGGTCGCCCACGGCGGTCTGCACGAGCCGGATGCCGGACCGCTCCATCGCCAGCTTGAAGCCCAGGTTGGACATGACGGTCGCCACGACGGTGTCCGAGCGCAGCTCGCCGCGCTCGCGCAGCGCGAGGGCGAGGACGGCCAAGATCTGGTCGCCGTCCACCTCCTCGCCGGTGTGGTCCACGGCCAGGCAGCGGTCGGCGTCGCCGTCGTGCGCGATGCCGAAGTCCGCGCCGTGCTCGACGACGGCCGCCTTCAGCACGTCCAGGTGGGTCGAGCCGCACCCGTCGTTGATGTTGAGGCCGTCCGGCTCGGCCCCGATGGTGACGACCTCGGCGCCCGCCCTGGAGAACACCTCCGGCGAGACCCCCGAGGCCGCGCCGTGTGCTTCGTCCAGGACGATCTTCAGACCGTCGAGCCGGTTGGGCAGCACCGCCAGTAGATGGCCCACGTACTGCTCGAAACCCTCGTCGTAGGGGCGGACCCGGCCGACCCCGGCGCCGGTGGGGCGCTCCCAGGGCTCGCCGTGGCGGTGCGACTCGTAGACCGCCTCGATCCGGTCCTCCAGCTCATCGGCGAGTTTGTGGCCGCCGCGCGCGAAGAACTTGACGCCGTTGTCCGGCATCGCGTTGTGGCTGGCGGACAGCATGACGCCGAGGTCCGCGCCGAGCGTGCCGGTCAGGTGGGCGACCGCGGGCGTCGGCAGCACGCCGACGGTGAGCACGTCCACCCCGGCGCTGGCCAGCCCGGCGACGACGGCCGCCTCCAGGAACTCCCCGGACGCCCGCGGGTCCCGGCCGACCACGGCCTTCGGCCGGTGGCCCGCGAAGGTGCCCGTCTCGGCCAGCACATGGGACGCCGCCACCGAAAGACCGAGCGCCATCTCGGCGGTCAGGTCCGCGTTGGCGACACCGCGCACACCGTCCGTGCCGAAGAGTCGTCCCACTTGTCCTCCAGAGGAAGCTTCTTGCCGTCGGGTACCCGGCGGCGGTACATCCGATCACACAAGCCTTTGAGCGTCTTGTGTCGTTATACGCCCCTGCTCGGGATAAACGAACGCCCCGGCGGCACAACTGGCGTGCCGCCGGGGCGTTCGGAGTACGAGCGAGCAGCTGCTGATTAGCGCTTGCTGTACTGCGGGGCCTTACGGGCCTTCTTCAGACCGGCCTTCTTGCGCTCGACCGCACGGTCGTCGCGCTTGAGGAAGCCGGCCTTCTTGAGGGCGCCGCGGTTGTTGTCCACGTCGGCCTCGTTCAGCGCGCGGGCGACACCCAGACGCAGGGCACCGGCCTGGCCGGAGACGCCGCCGCCGGAGATCCGGGCGATGACGTCGTAACGGCCTTCGAGCTCCAGCACCTTGAAGGGCTCGTTGACTTCCTGCTGGTGCACCTTGTTGGGGAAGTAGTCCTCAAGGGTGCGACCGTTGATCTTCCACTTGCCGGTGCCCGGAACGATCCGGACGCGGGCGATGGCGTTCTTGCGACGGCCCAGGCCGGCGGCCGGCTGGGGGTCGCCGAAGCGGGAAGCCATCGACTCGGAGGTGTACTCGCCCTCGACGGGGACCTCCGACTCCGTGGTGTAGCTGTCGATCTCAAGCTCTTCGAGCGGCTGCTCGGCAGTGGTCTCGGCCACGATTCTCCTCAGATTCTGTTCAGTCTTAGGGGGTGTGGCCGGACTTACTGCGCGACCTGGGTGATCTCGAACGGCACCGGCTGCTGGGCGCCGTGCGGGTGCTGGTCACCCTTGTAGACCTTCAGCTTCGAGAGCATCTGACGGCCGAGGGAGTTCTTGGGGAGCATGCCCTTGACGGCCTTCTCGATGGCCTTCTCGGGGTTCTTGTCCAGCAGCTCGTCGTAACGGACGGAGCGCAGACCACCCGGGTAACCGGAGTGGCGGTAGGCCATCTTCTGGGTCCGCTTGTTGCCGGACAGGTGCACCTTGTCCGCGTTGACGATGATGACGAAGTCACCAGTGTCCACGTGCGGCGCGTAGATCGGCTTGTGCTTGCCCCGCAGAAGGGACGCAGCGGTGGTGGCGAGCCGACCCAGGACAACGTCCTGGGCGTCGATGACGTACCACTGGCGCGTCACATCGCCGGGCTTGGGGCTGTACGTACGCACGGTTCGTAGCCTTCGCTTCGAGTGAATGGTCCTGAACAGGTCACCGAAACGATCACGACAGCCTGTACCGCACGGCGGCGACGCATACCGCGTACGTGGGGTCGCTGGTCATCGGCCCGGTGGACCGGTGTAAGGGCCCGTCCCGTGAGAATGAGCAAGCCAATACACAACGAAGAAGCAGGTTACCGGTAGCCCCCCGGACGGGTCAAAACGAGACGTGCCGAGCAGGGACCGGGGGGACAAACCGCACAAGCGGCCGCACGCACCCGGCACCCCCGCGCCCGGCGTCTAGGATGCGCCCCATGAGCTACGGGCAGGGGGGACCCCAGTCCCAGTGGGATCCCTGGAAACCGCATTCCCAGCAGGACTCCTGGAACGGCGCCGGTGACGACGGGACACCGGACTGGGCCGCACTGGCCGAGGCGTCGGAGACACGCAACAAACGCCGCCGACTGCTGTTCATCGGCGGCGGCGTGGTCGTCGCGGCCGGCGTGGGCACGGCCGTCGCCCTGGGCGTCGTCTCCGCCGACGGACCCAAGGGCGGCGCGGGCGCGCCGAACGCGGGCGCCTCGCTGCCCAGCGCGACGGCCGCCGCACCGTCGTTCGCGCCCACCACCGCGCCCCCACCGCTGGACCCGAAGGAGTTCATCTCCAGCGCGCGCAAGGACACCGCGCCGCTGAGCCCCGAGACCCTGTTCCCCGGCACCCGCCTCACCGTGGGCGGCACCGTCTACGCCAAGGGCGCCACGGCGGACAGCAAGGACTGTTCCCAGGGTGCGGGCGGCACGCTGCCCCAGGTGCTCAAGGCGGACGGCTGCACCCGGCTGATGCGGGTGACGTACAGCAAGGACGGCATCGCGGTCACCGTCGGCGTCGCCGTCTTCCAGGACGAGGCCGCCGCCGCGAAGGCCAAGGGCGCCGCCGACAAGAAGAGCATCGTCCGCTCCCTGCCCGGCAAGGGCGTCAAGTCCTTCTGCGACTCCGCGATCTGCCGCTCCACCACCAACGCCTACGGCCGCTACGCCTACTTCACCATCACCGGCTTCACCGACGGCAAGAACGTCACCACCAAGGACACCCCCGTCTTCCGCACCGGCGACGACCTCGCGGAATTCACCTTCCGCCAGATCCGCGCCCGCGGCGAGGCCCAGGCATCGGCCGCGGCGGCGAACGGCTAGGGCCGGACCGGCCCCGAGAGGCCCCTCAGCAGCACCCCGCTCCCGGCAGGGACCGCTTGTTGCGGGCCTCCCTGCTGCGGGCGGCGAGGAGGGCGTCGGCGGGGTAGCCGACCTCCTCCAGGGTGAGGCCGTGGGGGCGGACCACATGGACGGCGGAGTCACGGACCCCAGCGGCGAGGACCTCGCCGGGCCACTCGGGACCCCGGTGGCCGTCACCGACGAACAGCAGGGCGCCGATCAGCGAGCGGACCATGTTGTGGCAGAACGCGTCCGCCCGCACCGTCGCCGTGACGATGCCGTCCGCACCGCGCTCCAGGCTCAGTTGCTGAAGGGTGCGGATGGTCGTCGCCCCCTCGCGGCGCTTGCAGTACGCGGCGAAGTCGTGTTCGCCGAGCAGCGCCGCGGCGGCCTCGTTCATCGCCGCCACGTCCAACGGCCAGTCGTGCCACAGGACATGACCGCGCAGCAGCGGGTCCACCCCGCCCGGCCGGTCGGTGACCCGGTACGCGTAGCGGCGCCAGACCGCGGAGAACCGGGCGTTGAACCCCTCCGGGGCCTCCGCGACCCGCCACACCCGCACATCCCTGGCCAGCCGCCCGGCGAGCCGCTTCAGCAGCTTCTCGCGGTGCTCGGCCCACACCTCCACCGGCAGATCGACGTGCGCCACCTGCCCGCGCGCGTGCACCCCGGCGTCCGTGCGCCCGGCCACGGTCAGCTCGTACGTCTCCCCCGACCGCGTCACCGTGCGCAGCGCGTCCTCGATCTCGCCCTGCACGGTCCGCTTCCCACCGGCCTGCTTGGCCCAGCCGTGGAAGTCCGTGCCGTCGTACGACAGATCGAGGCGGAGCCGGACCCGGCCGGGCTGTACTTCGTCACTCACAGGAGAATCCTCTCAGGTACGCGAAAGCGGGCCCGCCCCGAAGGGCGGACCCGCTCAGCGATCAGGCAGAGCAGCCTCAGGCGTCCTTGGACTCCTCGGCGGGAGCGTCGGCCGGAGCCGCGTCCTCGACCTTGGTCTCCTCGGCGGCCTTGGTGTCGGCCTCCTTGACGGCACGCTTGGTGGCGGCCTCGGCCTCACCCACGGCGTTCTGCTGCACCGTCAGCGCCTCGACCAGCTCGATGACCGCCATCGGCGCGTTGTCGCCGCGACGGTTACCGATCTTGGTGATGCGGGTGTAGCCACCGGGGCGGTTCTCGTAGCGCGGGCCGATCTCGGTGAACAGCGTGTGCACGATGCTCTTGTCCGTGATCACCTGGAGCACCTGACGGCGGTTGTGAAGGTCGCCCTTCTTCGCCTTGGTGACCAGACGCTCCGCGTACGGGCGCAGGCGGCGGGCCTTCGCCTCGGTGGTGGTGATGCGACCGTGCTCGAAGAGGCTCTTGGCGAGGTTCGCCAGCAGCAGCTTCTCGTGCGCGGCACTGCCGCCCAGACGGGCACCCTTGGTGGGCTTCGGCATGGTTCTTCTCCTGTGTGTCTGCCCCGGCCGTATCAGGTACCGGGGTCAGTATCCGAGCGAGCGGTTGCTCGTCGGAGATCCAGGCCCCCGAAGGGACCTGGAAGGGGCGCGTGGACCCGGGCTCAGTACTGCTCGGTCTCCACGAACCCGGCGTCCGCGTCGTCGTCCGCGCCGAACGCGTCGGCGGCGGCGGTCGGGTCGAAGCCGGGAGGCGAGTCCTTCAGCGCGAGGCCCATACCGGCCAGCTTCGCCTTGACCTCGTCGATCGACTTCGCACCGAAGTTGCGGATGTCGAGCAGATCGGCCTCGGAACGGGCGACCAGCTCACCCACGGAGTGGATGCCCTCGCGCTTGAGGCAGTTGTACGACCGAACGGTGAGCTCCAGCTCCTCGATCGGCAGCGCCAGATCGGCGGCCAGGGCGGCGTCCGTCGGGGACGGGCCCATGTCGATGCCCTCGGCGTCGATGTTCAGCTCGCGGGCGAGACCGAACAGCTCCACCAGGGTCTTGCCGGCCGACGCCATCGCGTCACGGGGACGCATGGCCTGCTTCGTCTCGACATCGACGATCAGCTTGTCGAAGTCGGTGCGCTGCTCGACACGGGTCGCCTCGACCTTGTACGTGACCTTCAGCACCGGGCTGTAGATGGAGTCCACCGGGATACGGCCGATCTCCTGGCCCACCTGCTTGTTCTGCACGGCGGAGACGTAGCCGCGACCGCGCTCGACGGTCAGCTCCATCTCCAGCTTGCCCTTGCCGTTGAGCGTGGCGAGGACGAGGTCGGGGTTGTGCACCTCGACACCGGCCGGGGGCGCGATGTCGGCGGCGGTGACCAGACCCGGACCCTGCTTGCGCAGGTACATCACGACCGGCTCGTCGTGCTCCGAGGAGACCACGAGCTGCTTGATGTTGAGGATCAGGTCGGTGACGTCCTCCTTGACACCCGGCACGGTGGTGAACTCGTGCAGGACGCCGTCGATCCGGATCGAGGTGACGGCGGCACCCGGGATCGAGGAGAGGAGCGTGCGGCGCAGGGAGTTGCCGAGGGTGTAGCCGAAGCCCGGCTCCAGCGGCTCGATCACGAACCGGGAGCGGAACTCGTCAACGACCTCTTCGGTCAACGAGGGGCGCTGAGCGATCAGCATGAGTCGATCAGATCCTTCATTCGTGGGCGCCCGCTATTTGACACCCGACGGGACCGCGCCCGGAAAGGCGCGGGTACTGCAAGGGTACGGGCGGCACGACCCTTTCGGGACGTACCGCCCGGACCCACAGTCTTACGAAGACCTGCGGCGGACGCGGCGGCGCGGAACATCCCCGCTCGGGCGGGGACAGCGCCGCACGGGGTCAGACGCGGCGGCGCTTCGGCGGACGGCAGCCGTTGTGCGGGGTCGGGGTGACGTCCTGGATGGAGCCGACCTCCAGACCCGTGGCCTGCAGGGAGCGGATCGCGGTCTCACGACCGGAACCCGGACCCTTGACGAACACATCGACCTTGCGCATGCCGTGCTCCTGCGCGCGACGGGCGGCCGACTCGGCGGCCATCTGCGCGGCGAACGGCGTGGACTTCCGGGAGCCCTTGAAGCCGACGTGGCCGGCGGAGGCCCAGGAGATCACGTTGCCCGACGGGTCGGTGATCGAGACGATCGTGTTGTTGAACGTGCTCTTGATGTGCGCGTGGCCGTGAGCGACGTTCTTCTTTTCCTTGCGGCGCACCTTCTTGGCAGCGCCCTGACGTCCCTTGGGGGGCATCTACTAACTCCTACGGGAGGTGGTCGGTCCTACAGCGAAGACCGTGGACAGGTGTCCGCTGCGGACTACTTCTTGCCCGGCTTCTTCTTGCCGGCGATGGCGCGACGCGGGCCCTTGCGGGTACGAGCGTTGGTGCTGGTGCGCTGACCGCGGACGGGCAGACCGCGACGGTGACGGAGACCCTGGTAGCACCCGATCTCGACCTTGCGGCGGATGTCGGCCTGGATCTCACGACGGAGGTCACCCTCGGTCCTGATGTTGCTGTCTACGTACTCGCGGATCGCGACGAGCTGCTCTTCGCTCAGGTCGCGGACGCGGGTGTTCGGATCGACGCCGGTCGCAGCCAGCGTCGCCTTCGAAAGGGTCCGGCCGATGCCGAACACGTAGGTGAGGGCGACTTCCACGCGCTTTTCGCGCGGAATGTCAACACCGGAAACGCGTGCCATTCAATGGCTCCTGGTGATCTTCGGAGGTCTTCCGCAGAACCGGCTCCCGGCCGCCGTACCAGGTACGAACCGGGTCCCCGGCCTCCGAGCCGGGGGTGTCGAACCGCTTGCGACGGTTCGGGTCCTGCGTATGAACATATTCAGCTCGCGTCGCGCGAAGACTCTGCGATAGCGGTGCAGAGAGGGTGGTCGTGCGTCAGCCCTGGCGCTGCTTGTGGCGCGGGTTGTCGCAGATGACCATGACCCGGCCGTGACGGCGGATCACCCTGCACTTGTCGCAGATCTTCTTGACGCTCGGCTTGACCTTCATGTGATGAGGTTCTCCGGGTCAGTGCCTTCGCCCAGGACAGGCCGGGGCGCGGGCAAGATCTACTTGTACCGGTAGACGATCCGGCCACGCGTCAGGTCGTACGGAGACAGCTCCACCACGACCCGGTCGTCAGGGAGGATGCGGATGTAGTGCATACGCATCTTGCCGCTGATGTGTGCCAGAACCTGGTGGCCGTTCTGGAGCTCGACCCTGAACATGGCGTTCGGAAGAGACTCGACGACAGTGCCCTCGATCTCGATGGCACCTTGCTTCTTGGCCACGCTTCGCCCTTCGAATCGACTACCTTGATCGACTCTCACCCGGCCCCGAGGGGCGGGCTGCGGGGGCATACGGACATGCGGGTGCACGAGAGCCGACGAGTCAGTCTACGTCAGGGCTCCCTGAAACACGAATCGTGAAAGTCTGCCCCGTTCGGAAGATCCTCATGCGGACCGAACGGGGCGTGAAGGAGGCGAAAGGGCTCAGGCGAGCGGATCGGGGGCGGTCGTCACGCCCAGCTCGGCCAGCTTCGCCCGCCCGCAGTCGGGGGCGGTGAGCACCAGCGGGCCCTGCTCGGTGAGCGCCACCGAGTGCTCCCAGTGCGAGGACCAGGTGCCGTCGGTCGTGATGACCGTCCAGTCGTCCTCCAGCACCTCGGTGCGCGGGGTGCCCAGCGACACCATCGGCTCGATGGCCAGGCAGAGACCGGGCACCAGCTTGGGTCCCTTGCCCCGGCGCCGGTCCACGTAGTTCAGCAGGTGCGGGTCCATGTGCATCTCGGTGCCGATGCCGTGGCCGCCGTAGTCCTCGACGATGCCGTACTTGCCGCCGCCAGGCTTCGGCTGACGGCGGATGTACGTCTCGATCGCGCGGGAGACGTCCACCAGCCGGTTGCCCTGCTTCATGGCCGCGATACCGGCCCACATCGACTCCTCGGTGACCCGCGACAGCTCGATCAGCTCCGGGGAGTGACCCGAGCCGACGAACGCGGTGTAGGCCGCGTCACCGTGCCAGCCGTCCACGATCGCGCCGCAGTCGATGGAGATGATGTCGCCGTCCTTGAGGACCACGTCCGCCGAGGGGATGCCGTGCACGACCACGTCGTTGACCGAGGTGCAGATGGTCGCCGGGAAGCCGCCGTAGCCGAGGAAGTTGGAGCGGGCGCCGTGCTCGGCCAGCACCTTGCGGGCGACCTCGTCCAGGTCCTTCGTACTGGCGCCGGGCACCGCGGCCTCACGGGTGGCGGCGTGGATCGCGGCCACGACCAGGCCCGCCGCCCGCATCCTGGCGATCTGCTCGGGCGTCTTGATCTGCACCATCTGGGGCCTGCGCTCTCCGTCGCTCGCGGCTGGCTGTTCTGTACGGCGGTGTTGCTGGGGCGTTGTCACCACGGCGGGTGCCGCCTGGACAACAGTACGGCCGCGGCGCCCTCGGGGGCACCGCGGCCGGGGAAGGGCCGGGTCCTACTTGTTCTCGGCCTTCTCGCCCTTGAGG
The DNA here is from genome assembly GCF_019104725.1 of Streptomyces corallincola. GTDB lineage: Bacteria > Actinomycetota > Actinomycetes > Streptomycetales > Streptomycetaceae > Streptomyces > Streptomyces corallincola. Next base: position 12,886 of record NZ_JAHRXF010000034.1, read on the forward strand.
GCTTCCAGCGCCCGCTCGGTGATCTCGTCCACCGGGCCGAGCGAGGAGATCGTGCGGACCAGGCCCTGCGACTTGTAGTAGTCGATGATCGGCTCGGTCTGCGTGTGGTAGACCTCCAGCCGGGTGCGGACCGTGTCCTCGGAGTCGTCGTCGCGCTGGTACAGCTCGCCGCCGCACACGTCGCACACGCCCTGCCGCTCGGGCGGGCTGTAGGTGACGTGGAAGACGTGCGCCGACTCGTTGCGGCAGACGCGGCGGCCGGCGATGCGCTTGACGACCTCCTCCTCCGGGACCTCCAGGTCCAGGACGGCGTCCAGCGTGATGCCCTCGTCGCGGAGCAGTGCGTCCAGCGCCTCGGCCTGCGAGACGTTGCGCGGGAAGCCGTCGAGCAGGAAGCCGTTCACGGCGTCCGGCTGCTCCATGCGGTCCTTGGCCATCGCGATGGTGACCTCGTCGGGCACCAGGTTGCCGGCATCCATGTAGGACTTGGCGAGCTTGCCCAGCTCGGTCTGCCGGCTGATGTTGGCCCGGAACAGGTCGCCCGTGGAGATGTGCGGGACGGCCAGCTTCTCGGCGAGGCGGACGGCCTGCGTTCCCTTACCGGCGCCCGGCGGCCCGACGAGGACGATACGCATCAGCGGAGGAACCCTTCGTAATTGCGCTGCTGGAGCTGGCTCTCGATCTGCTTCACCGTCTCCAGGCCGACACCCACGATGATGAGGATGCTGGTCCCGCCGAACGGGAAGTTCTGGCTTGCTCCGAAGCCCACCAACGCCATTGTCGGCACGAGAGCGATCAGACCCAGGTACAGCGAACCCGGCCAGGTGATCCGGTTCAGCACGTAGCTGAGGTACTCAGCGGTGGGCCGACCGGCACGGATACCCGGAATGAACCCACCATACTTCTTCATGTTGTCGGCGACTTCTTCGGGGTTGAACGAGATGGCCACGTAGAAGAAGGCGAAGAAGACGATGAGCAGGAAGTACGAAGCGATGTAGATCGGGTGGTCGCCCTTGGTGAGGTTCTGCTCGATCCAGGTCTTCCACCCCGAGGTGCCGCCCGCGAACTGGGCCACCAGCGCCGGGATGTAGAGCAGCGACGAGGCGAAGATCACCGGGATGACACCGGCCTGGTTCACCTTGAGCGGGATGTACGTCGAGGTGCCGCCGTAGGACCGGCGGCCGATCATGCGCTTCGCGTACTGCACCGGGACACGGCGCTGGGCCTGCTCCACGAAGACCACCAGCGCGACCATGACGAGGCCGACCAGGATCACGGTGCCGAACTCGATCCAGCCGTCGGCCAGGGTGCCCTGCTTCTTGATGGCCCACAGCGCGCCCGGGAAGGTGGCGGCGATCGAGATGAACATCAGGATCGACATGCCGTTGCCGATACCGCGGTCGGTGATCAGCTCGCCGAGCCACATCACCACGGCCGTACCCGCGGTCATGCAGATGACCATCGTGATGGTGGTGAAGATCTGCTGGCTCGGGACGATCGAGTTGGCCACCTGGCAGCCGCTGAAGAGCGCGCCGCTGCGGGCGGTGGCGACGAGGCCGGTGCCCTGGAGGATGGCCAGCGCCACCGTGAGATAACGGGTGTACTGCGTGATCTTCGTGGTACCCGCCTGTCCCTCCTTCTTGAGGGCTTCCAGACGGGGGATGACCACGGTCAGCAGCTGAAGGATGATGCTGGCCGTGATGTACGGCATGATGCCGAGCGCGAAGATGGTGATCTGCAGCAGAGCGCCACCGCTGAACATGTTGACCAGTCCGAAGAGGCCCTGGTTGGCGGACGCCTCGTCCATGCACTGCTGGACGGCCTTGTAGTTGACGCCCGGAATGGGTACATGGGTACCCACCCGGTACACCACGATGATGGCCAGCGTGAAGAGGAGCTTCTTACGCAGGTCGGGCGTCCTGAACGCCTGGGCGAACGCGGTGAGCACGGTGCCTCCTGCGACCCCCGCGCAACTGCGTCAAGGGTGACGGTCTTGAGGTTCGACGAATGGATAACGGCCAACTGCCGCTCAGGGTGCCCCATGTGGGGCGTCCTTTGTAAGTGGGCAGTGCTGGCCACCATACCTGCGGGACCGCTGCCCTAGGAACGACCAACCGGGGATACCCCTTTTGTGGGGTATCCCCGGTTGGGATCGCTCATGTCATCGAGGTGTCCGAGGGACTCAGACCAGCTCGGTGACCGTACCGCCGGCGGCGGTGATCTTCTCCTTGGCGGAGCCGGAGACGGCATCGACCGTCACCTGCAGCGCCACGGAGACCTCGCCCTGGCCCAGGACCTTGACGAGGCTGTTCTTGCGAACGGCACCCTTGGCCACCAGACCCTCGACGGTGACCTCGCCACCCTCGGGGTAGAGCGCGGCCAGCTTGTCGAGGTTCACGACCTGGTACTCGGTCTTGAACGGGTTCTTGAAGCCCTTGAGCTTCGGGAGACGCATGTGGAGGGGCATCTGGCCACCCTCGAAGCGCTCCGGAACCTGGTAACGGGCCTTGGTGCCCTTGGTACCACGACCGGCCGTCTTACCCTTCGACGCCTCACCACGACCGACACGGGTCTTGGCGGTCTTGGCGCCGGGGGCGGGACGGAGGTTGTGGATCTTGAGCGGGTTGTGCTCCGCCATGATCAGACCTCCTCAACCGTCACGAGGTGGCGGACGGTGTGCACCATGCCGCGGAACTCGGGGCGGTCCTCCTTGACGACCTGCGTGTTGATGCCCTTGAGACCAAGGGACCGCAGGGTGTCGCGGTGGTTCTGCTTGCTGCCGATGTACGACTTGACCTGCGTGATCTTGAGCTGTGCCATTACGCACCAGCCCCGGCACGCGCACGCAGCAGAGCCGCGGGGGCGACGTCCTCAAGAGGCAGACCGCGGCGGGCCGCGACCTCCTCCGGACGCTGCAGGCCCTTGAGGGCCGCCACGGTGGCGTGCACGATGTTGATCGCGTTGTCGGAGCCGAGCGACTTCGACAGGATGTCGTGGATACCGGCGCACTCGAGCACGGCACGCACCGGACCACCGGCGATAACGCCGGTACCCGGGGACGCGGGCTTGAGCAGCACGACGCCAGCAGCCTTCTCACCCTGGATGGGGTGCGGGATGGTGCCCTGGATACGGGGGACCTTGAAGAAGTGCTTCTTGGCCTCCTCAACACCCTTGGCGATGGCGGCCGGCACCTCCTTGGCCTTGCCGTAACCGACACCGACGGTGCCGTCACCATCGCCCACCACGACCAGCGCGGTGAAGCTGAAGCGACGACCACCCTTCACAACCTTGGCGACGCGGTTGATCGCGACAACGCGCTCAACGTACGCGGTCTTCTCGGCGGCAGCAGCGCCGCCGTCACGGCCCTTCCGGTCCCGCCGCTCGCCGCCACCGGCACCGCCACCGCGGCGCTGGGGTCCAGCCATTGGAATTACCTCTCTCTGTTTCCGCTAGCTACGGCAGGCTCAGAACTTGAGCCCGGCTTCGCGGGCGGCGTCCGCCAGGGCGGCGATGCGCCCGGCGTACTGGTTGCCACCACGGTCGAACACGACAGCCTCGACACCGGCGGCCTTGGCGCGCTCGGCGACCAGGGCGCCGACCTGCTTGGCCTGTGCCGACTTGTCGCCCTCGCCACCGCGAACCGACGCGTCCAGAGTGGACGCGGAGGCCAGGGTGTGGCCCTTGAGGTCGTCGATCACCTGCGCCACGATGTGGCGGTTGGAGCGGGTAACGACCAGACGGGGACGCTCCGCCGTACCGGAAAGGTTCTTACGGATCCGGATGTGGCGGCGCTTGATCGCGGCGCGCTTGTAGGCGTCGCCCTTGAGGATCTTCTGCCCGTATGCCATGTGTTACTTACCCGCCTTTCCGACCTTGCGGCGGATGACTTCGCCCTCGTACTTGACGCCCTTGGCCTTGTACGGGTCGGGCTTGCGCAGCTTGCGGATGTTGGCCGCAACCTCGCCGACCTTCTGCTTGTCGATGCCCTCGACCTGGAATCGGGTCGGGTTCTCCACCTTGAAGGTGATTCCCTCGGGCGCTTCGACGGTGATCGGGTGGCTGTAGCCGAGAGCGAACTCCAGGTTCGAACCCTTGGCGGTCACTCGGTAACCGACACCGCTGATTTCGAGCTTCTTCACGTAACCCTGGGTCACGCCGGTGATCATGTTCGCCACCAGCGTGCGGGACAGGCCGTGCAGGGCCTTGTTCTGACGCTCGTCGTTCGGACGGGTGACGTTCAGAACGCCGTCCTCACCCTTGACGATGTCGATCGGCGCGACGACGGTGTGGGTCAGCGTGCCCTTGGGGCCCTTGACCGAGACCGTACGGCCGTCGATGGTGACGTCCACGCCGGCGGGAACCGTGATGGGGAGCTTGCCAATACGCGACATAGCTGTTTCCTCCGTTCCCTTCCGCTACCAGACGTAGGCGAGGACTTCCCCACCCACGCCCTTCTTGCCGGCCTGCTTGTCGGTGAGGAGCCCGTGCGACGTGGAGATGATCGCCACGCCCAGGCCGCCGAGCACCTTCGGCAAGCTGGTGGACTTCGCGTACACCCGGAGACCGGGCTTGGAGATCCGCTTGATGCCCGCGATGGAGCGCTCACGGTTGGGGCCGAACTTCAGCTCCAGGACGAGGGACTTGCCGACCTCGGCGTCCTCGACCTTCCAGCCCGTGATGAAGCCCTCCTGCTGGAGGATCTCCGCGATGTGAGACTTGATCTTGGACGCCGGCATCGCCACGGAGTCGTGGTATGCCGAGTTCGCGTTCCGCAGACGCGTAAGCATGTCTGCGATCGGATCAGTCATGGTCATGAATTGGCCTTCGGCCTCTCTCGCCGGGGTTTCCTGGTGCGCCATCCCTCTCCCCGATCCGAGACGGGACGGGTGCGGCGCGGTGGACCTACGGCGTAGTAAGTCGTACGGGCGCGGCAGGCGCCCAACCCCACAAGCCTACGGCATGTGGAGCGGGGCCCCTGCCTTGCCCAGATGCTTACCGAGAGTCTCCGGAATCCCTAAAGGGGGGATTACCAGGAGCTCTTGGTCACGCCCGGCAGCTCGCCACGGTGAGCCATCTCACGAAGGCACACGCGGCACAGGCCGAACTTGCGGTACACGGAGTGCGGACGGCCGCAGCGCTGGCAGCGCGTGTAGCCCCGCACCCCGAACTTGGGCTTGCGAGCAGCCTTAGCGATCAGAGCCTTCTTCGCCATCTCGCTCACGCCTCCTTGAACGGGAAGCCGAGGTGACGAAGGAGCGCGCGGCCCTCAGCGTCGTTGGTCGCCGTGGTGACCACGGTGATGTCCATACCCCGGACGCGGTCGATCTTGTCCTGGTCGATCTCGTGGAACATGACCTGCTCCGTGAGACCGAAGGTGTAGTTGCCACGGCCGTCGAACTGCTTGGGGGACAGGCCGCGGAAGTCGCGGATGCGCGGGAGCGCCAGCGACAGGGTGCGGTCCAGGAACTCCCACATGCGGTCGCCACGGAGCGTGACGTGGGCACCGATCGGCTGACCCTCGCGCAGCTTGAACTGCGCGATGGACTTGCGGGCCTTGGTGACGGCCGGCTTCTGACCGGTGATGGTGGTCAGGTCGCGGATCGCGCCCTCGATGAGCTTCGAGTCACGGGCGGCGTCGCCGACACCCATGTTGACCACGATCTTGACGAGGCCGGGGATCTGCATGACGTTCTCGTACTTGAACTCGTCACGCAGCTTGCCCGCGATGTCCTCGCGGTACTTCTGCTTCAGACGCGGAGTGGTGGTAGCCATCAGATGTCCTCACCCGTCCGCTTGGCAACGCGGATCTTGTTGCCCTCGTCGTCGAAGCGGTAACCGACACGCGTGACGACCTTGTTGCCGTCCTTCTCCACGACCAGCTGAACGTTGGACACGTGGATCGGGGCCTCGGTGGTCACGATGCCGCCGGCCTGGGAACCGCTGGCGGTGGGGCCGGCCTTGGTGTGCTTCTTGACCCGGTTGACACCCTCGACCAGGACGCGGTCCTCGCGCGGGAAAGCGGCAATGACCTTGCCCTGCTTGCCCTTGTCCTTGCCGGTGATGACCTGGACCAGGTCGCCCTTCTTGATCTTCATGCTTACAGCACCTCCGGCGCGAGCGAGATGATCTTCATGAACTTCTTCTCGCGCAGCTCACGGCCGACCGGGCCGAAGATACGGGTGCCGCGAGGGTCGCCGTCGTTCTTCAGAATGACGGCGGCGTTCTCGTCGAAGCGGATGTACGAGCCGTCCGGACGGCGGCGCTCCTTGACGGTGCGAACGATGACGGCCTTGATGACGTCACCCTTCTTCACGTTGCCGCCGGGGATCGCGTCCTTGACGGTGGCGACGATGACGTCACCGATGCCCGCGTAGCGGCGACCGGAGCCACCGAGCACACGGATGCAAAGGATCTCCTTCGCACCAGTGTTGTCGGCGACGCGCAGTCGCGACTCCTGCTGGATCACGTCTATCTCCTGATTGTCTGCCGGTTCCCGGCCGGGGTGCCTGTGACGGCACCCCGGCCGAGCCTGGCGGAACTGTCCTGCGGGGCAACTGCCCCGCAGGAATTACTACTTGGCCTTCTCGAGGATCTCGACGACACGCCAGTGCTTCGAGGCGGACAGCTTCCGCGTCTCCATCAGGAGGACGCGGTCACCGATGCCGGCGGCGTTCTGCTCGTCGTGGGCCTTGAGCTTGTTGGTACGGCGCAGGACCTTGCCGTAGAGCGCGTGCTTCACGCGGTCCTCGACGGCGACGACGACGGTCTTGTCCATCTTGTCGCTGACGACCAGACCCTCACGGGTCTTGCGGGCGTTGCGCTCGTTCTGCTCAGTCACGTTCTTCTCGCTCATCAGGCGTTCTCCACCGTCTCGATGCCCAGCTCACGCTCGCGCATCAGGGTGTAGATCCGCGCGATGTCCTTGCGGACCGCCTTCAGACGGCCGTGGTTCTCGAGCTGACCCGTGGCCGCCTGGAAGCGGAGGTTGAACAGCTCTTCCTTGGCCTCGCGGAGCTTGCCAAGAAGCTCCTCGTTGCCCAGCTCGCGCAGCTCGGACGCCTTGGTACCGGCCGACATCACGCTTCACCTGCCTCGCGCTTGACGATCCGGCACTTCATCGGCAGCTTGTGGGCCGCACGAGTCAGCGCCTCACGGGCGATCTTCTCGTTGGGGTACGACAGCTCGAACATGACGCGTCCGGGCTTGACGTTGGCGATCCACCACTCCGTGGAGCCCTTACCGGAACCCATGCGGGTCTCGGCGGGCTTCTTGGTGAGGGGACGGTCCGGGTAGATGTTGATCCAGACCTTGCCGCCACGCTTGATGTGGCGGGTCATCGCGATACGGGCCGCCTCGATCTGGCGGTTCGTCACGTAGGCCGGGGTCAGCGCCTGGATGCCGTACTCGCCGAACGCAACCTGCGTGCCACCCTTGGACATACCGCTGCGCTTCGGGTGGTGCTGCTTGCGGTGCTTGACCCTACGGGGGATCAGCATTTCGGTCAGGCCTCCGTTCCGGTGCTCTCGGCCGGAGCGGCGGCGGCGGGAGCCTCGGCCTTGGGGGCCTCGGAACCAGCAGCCTGCTGCGGCTTGCGACCGCGCCGCTCGCCACCGCGGCCACCACGGGCCGGGCGGTCGGCACCGCCGCGCGCCGGGCGGTTACCCGCACGGGCAGCGGCGTTCTCGGCGCGGACCTCGGCGATGTTCTTCACGTCGCCCTTGTAGATCCAGACCTTCACGCCGATGCGGCCGAAGGTCGTCTTGGCCTCGAAGAAGCCGTAGTCCACGTTCGCGCGGAGCGTGTGCAGGGGCACACGGCCCTCGCGGTAGAACTCCGAGCGGGACATCTCGGCGCCGCCGAGGCGACCGCCGCACTGGATCTTGATGCCCTTGGCGCCGGCCTTCATCGACGACTGCATGCTCTTGCGCATGGCACGCCGGAAGGAGACGCGGGAGGAGAGCTGCTCGGCGACGGCCTGGGCCACCAGCTGAGCGTCCGTCTCGGGGTTCTTGACCTCGAGGATGTTCAGCTGGACCTGCTTGCCGGTCAGCTTCTCCAGGTCGCCGCGGATGCGGTCGGCCTCGGCGCCGCGGCGGCCGATGACGATGCCCGGACGAGCGGTGTGGATGTCCACCCGCACGCGGTCACGGGTGCGCTCGATCTCCACCTTGGAGATACCGGCGCGCTCCATGCCGGACGTCATCATCCGACGGATGGCGACGTCTTCCTTGACGTAGTCCTTGTACAGCTTGTCGGCGTACCAACGCGACTTGAAGTCGGTTGTGATACCGAGCCGGAACCCGTGCGGGTTTACCTTCTGGCCCATTACCGGGTTCCTTCCTTGCTGCTGACGACCACGGTGATGTGGCTGGTCCGCTTGCGGATCCGGTAGGCACGGCCCTGGGCGCGCGGCCGGAACCGCTTCAGGGTCGGGCCCTCGTCAACGTAGGCCTCGGAAATGAAGAGGCTGTCGGCGTCGGAGTGGTCGTAGTTGTGCGCGGCGTTGGCGATGGCGCTGTCCAGCACCTTGCCCACCGGCACCGAGGCTGCCTGCGGAGCGAATCGCAGGACGGCCTGGGCCTCCGTGGCATCCATGCCACGGATGAGGTCCACCACGCGGCGGGCCTTCATGGGCGTGACGCGGATGTACCGCGCCTGGGCCCTGGCTTCCATGGTTGTCCCTTCAGTTTCTTACGTGTCTGAATGCGATCCGCTGTTAGCGGCGCTTCGACTTCCGGTCGTCCTTGACGTGGCCCCGGAAGGTGCGCGTCGGCGAGAACTCGCCGAGCTTGTGGCCGACCATCGACTCGGTGACGAACACCGGGATGTGGGTCTTGCCGTTGTGCACCGCGATCGTGTGACCGAGCATGGCCGGGACGATCATCGAGCGACGGGACCAGGTCTTGATGACGTTCTTGGTGCCGGCTTCGTTCTGCGTGTCCACCTTCTTGATCAGGTGGTCGTCTACGAAGGGCCCCTTCTTCAAGCTACGAGGCATCTCAACCCGTCCTTAGCGCTTCTTGTTCGTCTTGCGGCGGCGGACGATGTACTTGTTCGACGCCTTCTTGGGCGAACGAGTACGGCCTTCCTTCTTGCCCCACGGGGACACGGGGTGACGACCACCGGAGGTCCGGCCCTCACCACCACCGTGCGGGTGGTCCACCGGGTTCATGACCACACCACGGACGGTCGGGCGAACGCCCAGCCACCGCTTGCGACCGGCCTTGCCCCAGTTGATGTTCGACTGCTCGGCGTTGCCGACCTCGCCGATGGTGGCGCGGCAGCGGACATCGACCAGGCGGATCTCACCGGACGGCATGCGGAGGTGGGCCATCGAGCCCTCCTTCGCGAGCAGCTGCACGGAGGTACCGGCGGAGCGGGCGAACTTGGCACCGCCACCGGGACGGAGCTCGATCGCGTGGATCGTGGTACCGACCGGGATGTTGCGGAGCGCCAGGTTGTTGCCCGGCTTGATGTCGGCGCCCGGACCGTTCTCGACGCGGTCACCCTGCTGCAGGTTGCGCGGGGCGAGGATGTAGCGCTTCTCGCCGTCGGCGTAGTGCAGCAGCGCGATGCGCGCGGTGCGGTTCGGGTCGTACTCGATGTGCGCGACCTTCGCCGGCACGCCGTCCTTGTCGTGACGACGGAAGTCGATCACGCGGTAGGCGCGCTTGTGTCCGCCACCCTGGTGGCGAACGGTCACACGACCGGCGTTGTTACGGCCGCCCTTGCTGTGCAGGGGGCGGACCAGCGACTTCTCCGGCGTGGACCGCGTGACCTCGACGAAGTCGGCGACGCTGGCGCCACGACGGCCCGGCGTAGTCGGCTTGTACTTGCGGATTCCCATTTCTCAGTCCTCGTCCGATATCGGACGATCCGACCCGCTTACGCGGCCGGACCGCCGAAGATGTCGATACGGTCGCCCTCGGCGAGGGTCACGATCGCGCGCTTGGTCGCCGCGCGCTGGCCGAAGCCGGTGCGGGTGCGCTTGCGCTTGCCGGCGCGGTTGATCGTGTTGACCCCGGTGACCTTGACCGAGAAGACCGACTGGACGGCCTGCTTGATCTGGGTCTTGTTGGCGTTCGGAGCGACGATGAACGTGTACTTGTTCTCGTCCAGGAGGGCGTAGCTCTTCTCCGAGACGACCGGCTTCAGCAGCACGTCACGGAGGTCCGTGAACGACTTGCTGAGCGGGGTCTCGACAGTGTTCTTGCCCTCGGTGGCGTGGCGCTTCGCCTTGGCGACGCGCGCGGCCTTGGCGGCCTTGGCCGCCTTCGAGGCGATGCTCGGGTGACGCGTGGCCATCAGGCTTCGCTCCCTTCGGTGTCAACGGCCTTGGGGCCAGACACGAAGGACTCGAGTGCGGCCTGGGTGAAGACCACGTCGTCCGAGACGATCACGTCGTACGTGTTCAGCTGGCCCGGCTCCAGGATGTGGACCTGGGGCAGGTTGCGGGCGGACAGCCACGCGGCCTCGTCGGCGCGCTCGACGACCAGGAGCAGGTTCTTGCGCTCCGAGATCTTGCCGAACAGGCTCTTCGCGGCCTTCGTGGAGGGGGTCTCGCCCGCGATCACGCCGGAGACGACGTGGATGCGGTTGGCGCGGGCCCGGTCGGTGAGGGCGTGCCGCAGGGCGGCGGCCTTCATCTTCTTCGGGGTGCGCTGCGAGTAGTCGCGCGGCACGGGACCGTGCACGACGCCACCACCGGCGAACTGCGGCGCGCGGGTCGAGCCCTGACGGGCGCGGCCTGTGCCCTTCTGGCGGTACGGCTTCTTGCCACCGCCGCGGACCTCGCCACGAGTCTTGGTCTTGTGCGTGCCCTGACGGGCAGCCGCGTTCTGCGCGACGACGACCTGGTGGATCAGCGGGATGCTGATCTTCTCCACGCCGAAGATCTCCGCGGGGAGCTCGACGCTACCGGTCTTCTCGCCGGCAGGCGAAAGGATGTCAACAGTGCTCATCGGTACCTCAGGCCCCCTTGGCCGCGGTGCGGACCAGGACGAGGCCGCCGTTCGGACCGGGAACCGCGCCCTTGATGAGCAGCAGACCCTTCTCCGCGTCAACGGCGTGGACGGTCAGGTTCTGGGTGGTGACCCGCTCGTTGCCCATGCGACCCGCCATGCGGAGGCCCTTGAACACGCGGCCCGGAGTGGCACAGCCACCGATGGAACCGGGGGAGCGGTGCTTGCGCTGGGTGCCGTGACCGGCGCCGAGGCCCTTGAAGTTGTGACGCTTCATGACACCGGCGAAGCCCTTGCCCTTGCTCTTGCCGGTCACATCGACCTTCACGCCGGACTCGAACACCTCGGCGGTGATCTCCTGTCCCAGCGTGTACTCGGAGGCGTCCGACGTGCGGAGCTCGACGAGGTGACGGCGCGGCGTGACGTCGGCCTTGGCGAAGTGGCCCTTGAGGGGCTTGTTCACCTTGCGCGGGTCGATCTCGCCGAAGGCGATCTGGACCGACTCGTAGCCGTCCACGTCGTTCGTACGGACCTGGGTGACGACGTTGGGGCCGGCCTTGACGACGGTGACCGGGACGACACGGTTGTTCTCGTCCCACACCTGCGTCATGCCGAGCTTCTCGCCCAGGATGCCCTTGATCTGCTTGGTCATCTTCAGCTCACCGGCCCTCAGAGCTTGATCTCGATATCGACACCGGCCGGGAGGTCGAGTCGCATCAGAGAGTCAACGGTCTTGGGCGTCGGGTCGAGGATGTCGATCAGGCGCTTGTGCGTGCGCATCTCGAAGTGCTCGCGCGAGTCCTTGTACTTGTGCGGCGACTTGATGACGCAGTACACGTTCTTCTCAGTGGGCAGCGGCACCGGGCCCGCGACCGACGCACCAGTGCGGGTCACCGTCTCGACGATCTTCTTCGCCGAGGAGTCGATGACCTCGTGGTCGTAGGCCTTGAGCCGAATGCGGATCTTCTGTCCCGCCATGGCTACTCCGTAGTCCTGTCTCTTCTTACGCTCTGGAACCCGGCGTTCCGTCAGCACCGCTCTCCGACCCACGCGGTCGGGCGTGTCGCGCTCTCGCTGACGTGGATGCCCCTTGTTCGGACATCCCAGCGGGAATGCACACGGCCCTACCGGAACCGCAGACCGGGGGCGGAAGGCCCACCGGGCGCCTGGCCGGCGCTGCACCGCGCTTCCCGGAAGATTCCCGTACGTCCGCCTCAGCGCTGCCACGAAGGCAGTTGGGGCGACGAGTACTGTGGGACTCGCTTCCGGTCCTCCCGGCGGGAGGCGCACAGCATCAACACTCGACCGAGCAACTCGGACAGTCTGCCATATGGGGCACCCCGTCCGCCAATCGAGCCGATGAGATTACCCCGAAGGTGACACAGGTCAAACCGAGGCGGGTCCGCGAGGGGGTTGCAGGCGCCGAGGCCGCCCTGCGCCAGGCCGTTGAACCCGCCGAGCGCGCCTCACCGGGGTCCGCCTGCCGGGCGCCGCTTGCGCGCCCGGCGGTGCCATAGGAGACCACGCCCTGGTCCGATGCCCGCCATGAAGCCCTCCCCCGTCAACCGGCGTTCCCCGTAAGCCCGTCACCGCATCCGCGCGCCGTCGGCGCTTGCGTGCGGCGCGTGGAAGACGACATCCGCTAGGGCAGCGGACCGCCGTAGGGCGAGGAGCCCCACGGGGGCGGGGACGCCCATCCGGCAGCGAGGCGCCGACGATGGCGGCTACGGCGCACCGCGGTGACGACGACGATGGTCACGGCACCGACGACCGCGGCGAGGAGGCAGCCGACAGCGACGGCGATCCGGCCGATCGTGGCTCCCACGTGTGGCGGGTCCCCCAACGCGAACACGGCCGACCGCTCCGAGGTGCAGGTGAGCGCGTAGTCGCCGGTGGCTCCTGGCCGCACCTCGAAGACGCGCTCCCAGGTCCGGGACGACGAGGTGACACGGAAACTGCTGTCCGGCTGGGTCATCGAGCCGGACCACGGCTCCGGGATCGAACACCGGATGTCGCCCTGTCCGGCCTGGGAGACGTAGATCGCCTTCGTCTCTCCCCGCACGAGATGGAACGTCCGCACCTCACCACCGGCGAAACTCCTGCTGGTGTCCACCGAGTTCACCGAGTCCCGTACGGTCGCCACGATGAGCGCGACCCCGATCCCGCCCAGCACGAGCGCTGTCAGCGCGGCCACGAGATACCAGAACCGCCGGGGCCGCAGATCCTTCCCCGCGACACCCGGACTCGGTCCCCACACGTTCGGATTCTGTATCGCCACGGTCGCGCATCGTACGTCACGCTCCACGGCACAGAAACACGAAGCCCGCCGACCGCCCTACACCTTCACCGGCACCCCAGTGTCCTGACCGTCGCCGGAAAATAGGCCCGCATGAACTTCTCGATGTCGGCACGATGGGATTCATCGGCCGGTTTGATACCGGGCAGTTGAAGGGTGAGGGTGAAGTAGTTCCCGCTTTTCGTCCGGCAGGGCGTCTGGGAAATCGCTCCATCGTTCCCGAGAAGCGATGCGGTGCCGAGGTCGATCTTTCGGGGACGGCTGATACCGGAGACCGTGCCCGTACCCGTGGCCAGGTAGGTCAGGTCGGTCGCCACCGGCCGCCAGGAGAACCTGAGACTCAGCACGGTGTGCTGTCCCGCAGAGACCAGGCAGGGGGCGGAGACCGCCGACTCCCGGTCCACTCGGCTGCTTTCGTGCCAGTCCTCGGCCGTCGGGACGAGTTCACGGGTGAGTGCGGGGTCCACGCGGGTCCCGCAGATGACATCCGGCGCCGCATCCTGTGCGGGTCCGGCGCAGGCCGTGAGGAGGAGGGCGAGGCCCAGCCACAGGGCAGTCGGGCGCATGTTCACTTGGGCACCACTCCGGAGATTCCCGTCGCGTGGTCGATACCGTCACTGGCCGACCTGCTGATTTCCGTCTGCGGGTCGAAATGAGAATCCCCATCCGTCCCATGCACTCTCGACCATTCCCGCGCCAGTGCGACCAACTGCTGATTGCGCGCCGAATACGCCTGGACGTTGTCGGCAGACTGCTTCTTGTCCAACCTCTCCTGCTCATCCGCCAACCACTGATCCGTGACGTAATCGAATCCCGCCTGCACATCATCGCTGACCACCGGGATATAGCTGATGGCCGTGTCGAAGAACGGCTTGGTCTCGAACTCGGCGGTCTTGGGGTCGCCCTGGGACTGGATGCGGGCTTCCTCCAGGAAGCCGACCGTGCGGCCGGCGCGGTTCAGGGACTCGCCGGAATGGGCGCCGCCGTCGCCGTGCATTCCGGCGACCATCGCCTGGTTGAGCCCACCGTTGAGCGTCCCGTAGGCACCCTCGTCCTTGGACACCTGCTTGACCACCTCGAAGAGTTCGTCCTGCGCCAGGGGCGAGCGGGAGATGTCGATCTCGCTCATGGAGGCGTGCACGGTGGCCCCGTGATTGACGAGGATCGCGGCTAGGGGGCGCCGCAGGGAGGGCGGGAGATCGTCACCCCGCTCGGAGAGATGGTGCAGCGCGGAGGTGAGGACGGCGGTGTTCCCGGCGCTGTGCGGGACGTAGTGGGCGTGCGGATCTGCCGGATCGACACCGGTGGTCGCGGCCCGCAGCGCGGCGCCGAACCCGGCGCGGTCGTCCCGGTCCGGCGCGGACGTCTCGGAACCGGCCTTCACCCCGTCCTGTCCATGCAGCACGACGTTCCAGTCCCGCTCCCCCGTCAGATACCGCATCCGCTCGTCGGAGCCGAGGTAGGCGGCTGCCGCCTGCGGGTCATGGCTCATGATCCCGAGCATCCCGTCCACCGGATCGTTGGCGAACCATCCCCCGCGCGGGCCCGCGTAGTCGCCCCGGAGCCGCCAGATCCCCGGCTCCCGCCGCTCCGCGCCGATCATGTCGTCGGTGAGATCCCGGAGCATCACGGGCGCGTAGCCGTGCCCGTGGGACATCAGGGTCGCCAGGGACTGGTACCCGACGGCCTTGTCCAGTCGCTCCCCCTGCGCGTCCGTGGCGAAGTACGCGACGCCTGCCTGCCGCATGTCGTCCCGCCACTGCCGGTACCAGGGGGACCGGGTGTCCCGCGTGGCGGTGGCGAGGGTGTCCGCGAGGCCCGCCTCGATCGTGGCGTACGTCCCCGCCCCCGGCCCGCCCCGGACATGGACGAGATCGTTCAGCTCATTGCCGAGGACCAGCGTCCCCGAGGCGCCGAGACCGTCCAGCAGCGTACGGGCGAACACCCGGTCGTCCGCGTTGTCGCGGAACTGCCGCCGCAGCTCGTCCAGTTCACGCCCGGACAGTGTGCCCCCGCCGCTCAGCCGCTTGAGCAGCCCCTCGGCCTCCAGCGCCTCGTACCGTTCGATGTCCCCCTGCGCACGGCCGTTGAAGCCGTGGCCGCCGACCAGCGGGTCCTCGTCGGCCACCACGGCCGCCAGGGCGATCCGGACGCCCGCGTCCGCGTCGGTCACGTCCCGCACCGCGCGGTCGAACCGCTCCTGCCAGCCGTGCACGGCCGCCTCCGTGGGGCCGCCGTCGCCGTGATCGGGATCGGCGCTGACGAAGCCCCGCTCCGAGACCCGTACTCCGGCGGCACGCGCCTCCTGCCGCAACGCGGTCAGCCGACCGGCCAGCTCGGTGAACTGCGCGTGCGCGTCCCGCAGCAGGGAGGCGACCGCCTTCGCCTCCGTCTGCGCGTACGCGAACTCCTTGAGTGTGACGCCGAACCGCCCATGCGCGGCCTCGGCGCTCATCCCCGCCCAGGCGGGCCCGAGCGTGATGCCGTACACCTCCCGGCGGTACGCCTTCTCCTGCCGGGCGAACTCCTTCGCCATGCCCTCCCACCGCTCGGCGGCGGCGGTGAGCGCGGCCAGGTCGGTGCTCACGATCTCGTGGTACGCCGGCATGTCAGTACCGGTCGAAGGCGGAGATGTGCCGGGTCCGCCGGGCCACGGCGAGGTCGGCGCCGGTCAGGACGGTGTTGGTGGCACCCAGCGCGTCCTGCTCGGCGCCGAGCCGGTTCAGCAGCCCCCGTACCTGCGTCTCCCACGCCGTGTGCGCGTCCCGCAGCGCGACCCCGGTCTCCCAGTCCTCGAACGCCCGCACCGCGGCGCGGGTCTCGTCGTCGGCCCACCGCCCGGCGGTCCGGGTGTCCGGCTCGATGTGCGCCCCGATGACCCTGGCCGCGGCCCGCTTCTCCTCGGGAGAGGAGACCAGCGCCGCTCCGGCCCCGCTTCCGCCCACGCCGAACCCCTTCCACACCACCGAGACCTGTCGGTCACCCCAACGGCGACGGATCGGTCCACGTCACGGCGGGGTCAAGGCCGCGCCGCACCGCACACGCGAAAGGGCCCGTACGACCGGAGTCGTACGGGCCCTTCCGAAAGCCACCGGAGCTAAGCCCCGGCAAGGGTCACTTGTTGATCTTGGTGACCTGGCCGGCGCCCACCGTGCGGCCACCCTCGCGGATGGCGAACTTCAGGCCCTCTTCCATCGCGACGGGCTGGATGAGGTCCACCTTCATCTCGGTGTTGTCACCCGGCATGACCATCTCGGTGCCCTCGGGGAGGGTCACGACGCCGGTCACGTCCGTCGTGCGGAAGTAGAACTGCGGGCGGTAGTTGTTGAAGAACGGCGTGTGACGGCCACCCTCGTCCTTGGACAGGATGTACGCCTGCGCCTCGAACTCGGTGTGCGGGGTGACCGAGCCCGGCTTGATGATGACCTGGCCGCGCTCGACGTCCTCGCGCTTGATGCCGCGGAGCAGCAGACCGACGTTCTCACCGGCCTGGCCCTCGTCGAGCAGCTTGCGGAACATCTCGATGCCGGTGACCGTGGTGGTGGTCTTCTCGGTCTTGATGCCGATGATGTCCACGGTCTCGTTGACCTTGAGGACACCACGCTCGATACGACCGGTGACGACGGTGCCACGACCGGTGATCGTGAAGACGTCCTCGATCGGCATCAGGAACGGCTTGTCCACGTCACGCTCGGGCTCGGGGATGTTCTCGTCCACGGCCTGCATGAGGTTGAGGACGGACTGGCCCCACTCCTTGTCACCCTCAAGGGCCTTGAGGGCGGAGACGCGGACGACCGGCAGGTCGTCGCCCGGGAACTCGTACTCGGAGAGCAGCTCACGGACCTCGAGCTCGACGAGCTCCAGGATCTCCTCGTCGTCCACCATGTCGGCCTTGTTCAGGGCGACGACGATGTACGGAACGCCGACCTGGCGGGCCAGGAGCACGTGCTCCTTGGTCTGCGGCATCGGGCCGTCGGTGGCGGCGACCACCAGGATCGCGCCGTCCATCTGCGCGGCACCGGTGATCATGTTCTTGATGTAGTCCGCGTGACCGGGGCAGTCAACGTGGGCGTAGTGACGGGTCTCCGTCTGGTACTCGACGTGCGCGATCGAGATGGTGATACCGCGCTGGCGCTCCTCAGGAGCCTTGTCGATCTGGTCGAAGGCCGAAGCCTCGTTCAGGTCCGGGTACGCGTCGTGCAGCACCTTGGTAATGGCGGCCGTGAGGGTCGTCTTACCGTGGTCGATGTGACCGATGGTGCCGATGTTGACGTGCGGCTTAGTCCGCTCGAACTTCGCCTTCGCCACTGGGGTCCTCCTGTGGAGTGGTTCTGTACGCCTTACTTCATCGGCGCCAGGTGATCTTTGCTGGAAAGCCCGGAACGCGGGGCAAACATCCTGCGATGAGGCTGTTTGCCCCGTGCGGCTCCGGAGTCAAGCCTAAAGCGTGGAAACGCGGTGCGTTACTCGCCCTTGGCCTTCGCGATGATCTCCTCGGCGACGTTCCGCGGAACCTCGGCGTAGGAGTCGAACTGCATCGAGTAGCTCGCGCGACCCGAGGTCTTGCTACGGAGGTCGCCGACGTAGCCGAACATCTCCGACAGGGGCACGAGGCCCTTCACGACGCGGGCACCGGCCCGCTCCTCCATGGCCTGGATCTGGCCACGGCGGGAGTTGATGTCGCCGATGACCTCACCCATGTAGTCCTCGGGCGTGGTGACCTCGACGGCCATCATCGGCTCCAGGAGCACGGGCGAAGCCTTGCGCGCGGCCTCCTTGAAGGCCTGCGAACCGGCGATCTTGAAGGCGAGCTCCGAGGAGTCCACCTCGTGGTAGCCACCGTCGATGAGGATGACACGGACACCGGTCATCTCATAGCCGGCCAGGATGCCGAACTGCATGGCCTCCTGGGCGCCCGCGTCCACCGAAGGGATGTACTCCTTCGGGATGCGGCCACCGGTCACCTTGTTCACGAACTCGTACGAGGCGTCGCCGCCCTCGATCGGCTCGATCGCGATCTGCACCTTGGCGAACTGGCCAGTACCACCAGTCTGCTTCTTGTGCGTGTAGTCCACGCGCTCGACGGCCTTGCGGATCGTCTCGCGGTAGGCCACCTGCGGCTTGCCGACGTTGGCCTCGACCTTGAACTCACGGCGCATGCGGTCAACCAGCACCTCGAGGTGCAGCTCGCCCATACCGCCGATGATGGTCTGGCCGGTCTCCTCGTCCGAGTGGACCTGGAACGACGGGTCCTCCTCGGCGAGCCGCTGGATGGCGACGCCGAGCTTCTCCTGGTCGCCCTTCGACTTGGGCTCGATGGCGACCTGGATGACCGGAGCCGGGAAGTCCATCGACTCCAGGATCACGGGCTGCTTGTCGTCGCACAGCGTCTCACCGGTGGTGGTCTGCTTGAGACCCATCACGGCGATGATGTCGCCGGCGCCCACCGAGTCGATCTCCTCACGCTTGTTCGCGTGCATGCGGTAGATCTTGCCGATGCGCTCCTTCTTGCCCTTGACGGAGTTCAGCACCGCGGTGCCGGACTCCAGGCGGCCCGAGTAGACCCGGACGAAGGTGAGCTTGCCGAGGTGCGGGTCGCTCATGATCTTGAACGCGAGCGCGGACAGCGGCTCGTCGTCCGAGGGGCGGCGCGTGACGACCGTCTCCGGGTCCTTCACGTCGTGGCCCTCGATGGCCTCGACGTCCAGGGGGGACGGCAGGTAGCGCACGACCGCGTCGAGCAGGGGCTGAACGCCCTTGTTCTTGAAGGCCGTACCGCAGAACACCGGGGTGACGGTGATGTCCTTGGACTTGCCGGACGCGATGGTGATACGACGGATCGCGGCGTACAGCTGCTCCTCGGAGGGCTCGGTGCCCTCCAGGTACAGCTCCATGATCTCCTCGTCGTTCTCGGCCACGGCCTCCAGAAGCTTGCCGCGGTACTCCTCGGCAGCCTCGGTGTGCGTGTCCGGGATGTCCACGACGTCGTACATCTCGCCCTTGGTGGCCTCGGCGGACCACACGAGCGCCTTCATGCGGACGAGGTCCACGACGCCCTGGAAGTCGGCCTCGGCACCGATCGGGAGCTGCATGATGATCGGCTGCGCGCCCAGGCGGTCGCTGATCATGTCCACGCAGCGGTGGAACTCGGCACCGGTCCGGTCGAGCTTGTTGACGAAGCAGATGCGCGGGACGCCGTAGCGGTCCGCCTGACGCCACACCGTCTCGGACTGGGGCTCCACGCCGGCGACGCCGTCGAACACCGTCACGGCACCGTCGAGCACGCGCAGCGAACGCTCCACCTCGACGGTGAAGTCCACGTGGCCCGGGGTGTCGATGATGTTGATCGTGTGATCGACGTCTTCCAGCGGCCAGTGACAGGTGGTGGCAGCAGAGGTGATCGTGATGCCACGCTCCTGCTCCTGCTCCATCCAGTCCATCGTGGCGGCGCCGTCGTGGACCTCACCGATCTTGTACGACACACCGGTGTAGAACAGGATCCGCTCGGTGGTGGTCGTCTTGCCCGCGTCGATGTGGGCCATGATCCCGATGTTGCGGACCTTGGCCAGGTCAAGTGAAGTGGTAGCCATAAGGCTTCGGTCTTCTCTCGGTCTCGATGTGGGTAGCGACTACCAGCGGTAGTGCGCGAAGGCCTTGTTGGACTCGGCCATCTTGTGCGTGTCCTCGCGCTTCTTGACGGCCGCACCGAGGCCGTTCGAAGCGTCGAGAAGCTCGTTGAGCAGACGCTCGGTCATCGTCTTCTCGCGACGGGCGCGGGAGTAACCGACGAGCCAGCGCAGCGCCAGGGTGTTGGCACGACCGGGCTTGACCTCGATCGGCACCTGGTACGTGGCGCCACCGACGCGGCGGGACTTGACCTCGAGGGTCGGCTTGATGTTCTCAAGAGCGCGCTTCAGCGTGATGACCGGGTCGTTGCCGGTCTTCTCGCGCAGGCCCTCCATGGCGCCGTAGACGATGCGCTCGGCGGTGGA
This sequence comes from Streptomyces corallincola, assembly GCF_019104725.1. Classification (GTDB taxonomy): domain Bacteria; phylum Actinomycetota; class Actinomycetes; order Streptomycetales; family Streptomycetaceae; genus Streptomyces; species Streptomyces corallincola. Next base: position 33,135 of record NZ_JAHRXF010000034.1, read on the forward strand.
GCGCTTGCCGTTCAGCAGCACCTTGTTGATGAGGGAGGTCACCAGAGGAGAACCGTAGACCGGGTCGATGATGACCGGGCGCTTCGGGGCGGGGCCCTTACGAGGCATTCTTACTTCTCCTTCTTGGCGCCGTAACGGCTGCGAGCCTGCTTGCGGTTCTTGACACCCTGGGTGTCGAGCGAACCGCGGATGATCTTGTAGCGAACACCCGGCAGGTCCTTCACACGGCCGCCGCGCACGAGCACGATGGAGTGCTCCTGCAGGTTGTGTCCCTCACCCGGAATGTAGGCCGTGACCTCGATGCCGCTGGTCAGACGCACACGCGCGACCTTACGCAGGGCCGAGTTCGGCTTCTTCGGGGTGGTCGTGAACACACGCGTGCAGACGCCACGCCGCTGGGGCGAACCCTCGAGTGCGGGCGTCTTGTTCTTCTCGACCTTGTCCTGCCGGCCCTTCCGGACCAGCTGCTGGATCGTAGGCACTACTTCTCCGGTTTCTGTGTGCCGAATGGTGAAGCTAACCTGGGACTTCTCCGACCCACGCGGTCGGGTGTGTCGGATCCGTCGGACTCCCGCGCAAGACGGGAAAGGCACGGATCACGGTGGCGTAGGGCTCGCCGTGCGGTTAAGACACACACGGGAACCAGGGCACACCCCAGGCACAAGGTATGAGGGTACCTACCTCATACGCTGTGGTCAAAACAAATGCGACAGGGCCGGTACGGCCCCCGCTGAACTGGTGCTTTTCGGCGCGCAGTCGGCGAAACACCGGCACCCCCCGGAACGCCGAAGGGCGGCCACCCCCGCACGGGAGGTGGCCGCCCTTCGCACTACCGCTTACTGGTTGTACGGACCGTAGTCGTAGTCCTCCAGCGGGACGGCCTGGCCGGAGCCGGTGCCGAACGGCGAGTAGTCGATGTCGTCGTAGCCGACGGCCGAGTACATCGCGGCCTTGGCCTCCTCGGTGGGCTCCACCCGGATGTTGCGGTAGCGGGACAGACCCGTACCGGCCGGGATGAGCTTACCGATGATGACGTTCTCCTTGAGGCCGATCAGGGAGTCGGACTTGGCGTTGATCGCCGCGTCCGTCAGAACCCTGGTCGTCTCCTGGAAGGAGGCCGCGGAGAGCCACGACTCCGTCGCCAGCGACGCCTTGGTGATACCCATCAGCTGCGGACGGCCGGAGGCCGGGTGACCGCCCTCCTGGACCACACGACGGTTCTCCTGCTCGAACTTCGAGCGCTCGACCAGCTCGCCGGGCAGCAGCTCGGCGTCGCCGGACTCGATGATCGTCACCCGGCGCAGCATCTGCCGGATGATGATCTCGATGTGCTTGTCGTGGATCGACACACCCTGCGAGTTGTAGACCTTCTGGACCTCGCCGACCAGGTGGACCTGGACGGCACGCTGACCCAGGATGCGCAGCACGTCGTGCGGGTTGGTGGCACCCACGGTGAGCTGCTGGCCGACCTCGACGTGATCGCCCTCGCGGACCAGGACCTTGGCACGCTTGGAGATCGGGAACGCCGTCTCGTCGCTGCCGTCGTCCGGGGTGACGACGATCTTCTTGGTCTTCTCGGTCTCCTCGATCCGCACGCGGCCGTTGGCCTCGGAGATCGGGGCGACACCCTTCGGCGTACGGGCCTCGAACAGCTCGACGACTCGGGGCAGACCCTGGGTGATGTCGTCACCGGCCACACCACCGGTGTGGAAGGTACGCATCGTCAGCTGGGTACCGGGCTCACCGATGGACTGGGCGGCGATGATGCCGACCGCCTCACCGATGTCCACCAGCTTGCCGGTGGCCAGCGAACGGCCGTAGCACATCGCGCAGGTGCCCACGTGCGACTCACAGGTCAGGATCGAACGCGTCTTGACCTCCTCGATGCCGTGGTGCACGAGCTGGTCGATGAGCACGTCGCCGAGGTCCACGTTGGCCGGCGCGATCACCTTGCCGTCGATGACGACGTCCTCGGCGAGCATGCGGGCGTAGACGCTGGTCTCGACGTCGTCGGCCTTGCGCAGCACACCGTCGGCGCCGCGGTCCGCGATCCGCAGCTTCAGACCGCGCTCGGTGCCGCAGTCCTCCTCGCGGATGATGACGTCCTGCGAGACGTCCACCAGACGACGGGTCAGGTAACCCGAGTCGGCGGTACGCAGGGCGGTGTCGGCCAGACCCTTACGGGCACCGTGGGTGGAGATGAAGTACTCCAGCACGGACAGGCCCTCACGGAAGGACGCCTTGATCGGACGCGGGATCGTCTCGTTCTTGGCGTTCGACACCAGACCACGCATACCGGCGATCTGCCGCATCTGCATCATGTTTCCTCGGGCACCCGAGTCAACCATCATGAAGATGGGGTTCGTCTTGGGGAAGTTCGCGTTCATCGCCTCGGCGACCTCGTTGGTCGCCTTGGTCCAGATGTTGATGAGCTCCTGAGTGCGCTCTTCCTTGGTGATCAGACCGCGCTCGTACTGCTTCTGGACCTTCTCGTCCTGCGCCTCGTACCCGCGGACGATCTCCTTCTTCGCCTCGGGGACGACGACGTCGGAGATGGCCACGGTGACACCGGAACGGGTCGCCCAGAAGAAGCCGGCCGCCTTCAGGTTGTCGAGCGTCGCCGCCACGATGACCTTGGGGTAGCGCTCGGCGAGGTCGTTGACGATCTCGGAGAGCTGCTTCTTGCCGACCGAGTAGTCCACGAAGGGGTAGTCCTCGGGCAGCAGCTCGTTGAAGAGCGCGCGGCCCAGCGTGGTGTTCAGGCGGAACGTGTCCCCCTGCTGCCACTCGGGCTCGCCCTCCTCGCGCTCCGGCGGGGTCCAGCCGCGCGGCGGGATGGTGCCCACCGGGAAGCGGATGTCCACGCGGGACTGGAGCGACAGCTCACCGGCGTCGAACGCCATGATCGCCTCGGCCGTGGAGCCGAACGCGCGGCCCTCGCCCTTGACGTCACGCAGCTCGCCGTCGGTGGTGAGGAAGAACAGACCGAGGACCATGTCCTGGGTCGGCATCGTCACCGGACGGCCGTCGGCGGGCTTGAGGATGTTGTTCGAGGACAGCATCAGGATGCGGGCCTCGGCCTGCGCCTCCGCGGACAGCGGCAGGTGCACGGCCATCTGGTCGCCGTCGAAGTCCGCGTTGAACGCGGTGCAGACGAGCGGGTGGATCTGGATGGCCTTGCCCTCGACCAGCTGCGGCTCGAAGGCCTGGATGCCGAGGCGGTGCAGGGTGGGCGCGCGGTTCAGCAGCACCGGGTGCTCGGCGATGACCTCTTCGAGGACGTCGTACACCACGGTCCGGCCGCGCTCGACCATGCGCTTGGCGCTCTTGATGTTCTGCGCGTGGTTCAGGTCCACCAGGCGCTTCATCACGAACGGCTTGAACAGCTCCAGCGCCATCGCCTTGGGCAGACCGCACTGGTGCAGCTTGAGCTGCGGGCCGACGACGATCACGGAACGCGCGGAGTAGTCCACACGCTTGCCGAGCAGGTTCTGACGGAAACGGCCCTGCTTGCCCTTGAGCATGTCGCTCAGGGACTTCAGCGGGCGGTTGCCGGGACCGGTCACCGGACGGCCGCGACGACCGTTGTCGAAGAGGGCGTCAACAGCCTCCTGAAGCATGCGCTTCTCGTTGTTGACGATGATCTCCGGCGCACCCAGGTCGAGCAGGCGCTTGAGACGGTTGTTGCGGTTGATCACGCGGCGGTACAGGTCGTTCAGGTCGGAGGTCGCGAAGCGGCCACCGTCCAGCTGCACCATCGGACGCAGGTCCGGCGGGATGACCGGCACGCAGTCCAGCACCATGCCCTTGGGGCTGTTGGAGGTCTGAAGGAACGCGGAGACGACCTTGAGGCGCTTGAGCGCACGGGTCTTCTTCTGGCCCTTGCCGGTACGGATGATCTCCCGGAGCTTCTCGGCCTCCTCGTCGAGGTCGAAGGACTCCAGCCGCTTCTGCAGCGCGGCGGCGCCCATCGAACCGTCGAAGTAGGTGCCGAAGCGGTCGCGCAGCTCGCGGTAGAGCAGCTCGTCGCCCTCCAGGTCCTGGACCTTCAGGTTCTTGAACCGGGTCCAGACCTCGTCGAGGCGGTCGATCTCGCGCTGCGCGCGGTCGCGCAGCTGCTTCATCTCGCGCTCGGCGCCCTCGCGCACCTTGCGGCGCACGTCCGCCTTGGCGCCCTCGGCCTCCAGCTCGGCCAGGTCGGTCTCGAGCTTCTTGGCGCGGGCCTCCAGGTCGGAGTCACGGCGGTTCTCGACCTGCTGGCGCTCCACCTGGACGTGCGCCTCCAGGGAGGGCAGGTCGCGGGTACGGCGCTCCTCATCGACGTACGTGATCATGTACGCCGCGAAGTAGATGACCTTCTCGAGGTCCTTGGGCGCCAGGTCAAGCAGGTAGCCGAGGCGCGAGGGGACACCCTTGAAGTACCAGATGTGGGTGACGGGAGCGGCCAGCTCGATGTGGCCCATCCGCTCACGGCGCACCTTGGCGCGAGTGACCTCGACGCCGCAGCGCTCGCAGATGATGCCCTTGAAGCGGACACGCTTGTACTTGCCGCAGTAGCACTCCCAGTCCCGGGTCGGACCGAAGATCTTCTCGCAGAAGAGTCCGTCCTTTTCGGGCTTCAGGGTGCGGTAGTTGATGGTCTCGGGCTTCTTGACCTCGCCGTGGCTCCACTGCCGGATGTCGTCAGCGGTGGCCAGGCCGATCCGGAGCTCGTCGAAGAAGTTGACGTCGAGCACTATGCGTCAATCCCTCTCAGGGTCGTTGCGTCTGTGGTCTGAAACGGGGGCCTGGGGGTCGGCGGGCCCTGGTGGATTCCAGGGCCCGCCGGCTCCCGTCAGACCTCTTCGACGCTGCTCGGCTCGCGCCGGGACAGGTCGATGCCGAGCTCCTCCGCGGCGCGGAAGACGTCCTCGTCGGTGTCGCGCATCTCGATGGACATGCCGTCGCTGGACAGCACCTCCACGTTGAGGCACAGCGACTGCATCTCCTTGATGAGCACCTTGAAGGACTCGGGGATGCCGGGCTCGGGGATGTTCTCGCCCTTGACGATCGCCTCGTAGACCTTCACACGGCCGGTGACGTCGTCGGACTTGATCGTCAGCAGTTCCTGGAGGGCGTACGCGGCGCCGTAAGCCTCCAGCGCCCACACCTCCATCTCGCCGAAGCGCTGGCCGCCGAACTGCGCCTTACCACCCAGCGGCTGCTGGGTGATCATCGAGTACGGGCCGGTGGAACGGGCGTGCAGCTTGTCGTCCACCAGGTGGTGCAGCTTCAGGATGTACATGTAGCCGACCGAGATCGGGTCCGGGAACGGCTCACCGCTGCGGCCGTCGAACAGCCGCGCCTTGCCGGTCGGGAGCACCATGCGCTCGCCGTCCCGGTTCGGGATGGTGTGCTGCAGCAGACCCGCCAGCTCGTCCTCGCGGGCACCGTCGAACACCGGGGTGGCGACGTTGGTGCCGGGGGCGACCTGGTCGGCGCCGATGGCCTGGAGGCGCTGGGCCCACTCCTCCGCGAGGCCGGAGACGTCCCAGCCGCGGCTGGCGAGCCAGCCGAGGTGGATCTCCAGGACCTGTCCCGGGTTCATGCGGGACGGGACACCCAGCGGGTTGAGGATGATGTCCACCGGGGTGCCGTCCTCCAGGAACGGCATGTCCTCGATGGGCAGGATCTTGGAGATGACGCCCTTGTTGCCGTGACGGCCGGCGAGCTTGTCACCGTCGGTGATCTTGCGCTTCTGCGCGACGTAGACGCGCACCAGCTGGTTGACACCGGGGGGAAGCTCGTCGCCCTCCTCGCGGTCGAAGACGCGCACGCCGATGATCTTGCCGATCTCGCCGTGCGGCACCTTCAGCGAGGTGTCGCGGACCTCACGGGCCTTCTCACCGAAGATCGCGCGCAGCAGGCGCTCCTCGGGGGTCAGCTCGGTCTCGCCCTTGGGGGTCACCTTGCCGACGAGGATGTCACCGGCGACGACCTCGGCACCGATGCGGATGATGCCGCGCTCGTCGAGGTCGGCGAGGACCTCCTCGGAGACGTTCGGGATGTCCCGCGTGATCTCCTCGGGGCCCAGCTTGGTGTCGCGGGCGTCCACCTCGTGCTCCTCGATGTGGATCGAGGAGAGGACGTCGTCCTGCACGAGGCGCTGCGACAGGATGATCGCGTCCTCGTAGTTGTGACCCTCCCACGGCATGAACGCCACGAGCAGGTTCTTGCCGAGGGCCATCTCGCCGTTCTCGGTGGCCGCGCCGTCGGCCAGGACCTGGCCGGTGATGATGCGGTCGCCCTCGTTGACGATGACCTTCTGGTTGACCGAGGTGCCCTGGTTGGACCGGGAGAACTTGGCCAGGCGGTACGTGATGTACGTGCCGTCGTCGTTGGTCGTGGTGATGTAGTCCGCGGAGACCTCCTGGACCACACCGTCCTTCTCGGCCTTGACCACGTCACCGGCGTCCACGGCGGAGCGGTACTCCATGCCGGTGCCGACGAGCGGGGACTCGGACTTGATGAGGGGCACGGCCTGGCGCATCATGTTCGCGCCCATGAGGGCACGGTTGGCGTCGTCGTGCTCCAGGAACGGGATCATCGCGGTGGCGACGGACACCATCTGGCGCGGCGAGACGTCCATGTAGTCCACGTCCTCGGGGTTGACGTAGTCAACCTCGCCGCCGCGGCGGCGGACCAGGACACGGGCCTCGGTGAAGTGCAGGTCGTCGTTGAGCGTGGCGTTGGCCTGCGCGATGACGAAGCGGTCTTCCTCGTCGGCGGTCAGGTAGTCCACGTCGTCGGTGACGGTGCCCTCGACGACCTTGCGGTACGGCGTCTCGACGAAACCGAACGCGTTGACCCGGCCGTAGGAGGCGAGCGAGCCGATCAGACCGATGTTCGGGCCTTCGGGCGTCTCGATCGGGCACATGCGGCCGTAGTGCGAGGGGTGCACGTCACGGACCTCGAACCCGGCCCGCTCACGGGAGAGACCACCCGGACCGAGCGCCGACAGACGGCGCTTGTGGGTGAGACCCGACAGCGGGTTGTTCTGGTCCATGAACTGCGACAGCTGGCTGGTGCCGAAGAACTCCTTGATGGAGGCGACGACCGGCCGGATGTTGATCAGGGTCTGCGGCGTGATCGCCTCGACGTCCTGGGTGGTCATGCGCTCGCGCACGACGCGCTCCATACGGGCGAGACCCGTACGGACCTGGTTCTGGATCAGCTCGCCGACGCTGCGCAGACGGCGGTTGCCGAAGTGGTCGATGTCGTCGGTCTCGACGACGATCGTGCTGCCGTTGAGGCCCGTGGTCTCGGTCTCACCGGCGTGCAGCTGCACCAGGTACTTGATCGTCGAGATGATGTCCTCGACGGTCAGGACCCCGGCGTCCAGCGGGGCGTCGGCGCCCAGCTTCTTGTTCACCTTGTAGCGGCCGACCTTGGCGAGGTCGTAGCGCTTGGGGTTGAAGTACAGGTTCTCCAGCAGCGTCTGCGCGGCCTCGCGGGTGGGCGGCTCGCCCGGACGCAGCTTGCGGTAGATGTCGAGCAGCGCGTCGTCCTGGCCCTGGGTGTGGTCCTTCTCCAGGGTGGCGCGCATCGACTCGTACTCGCCGAACTCCTCCAGGATCTGCTCGGTGCTCCAGCCGAGCGCCTTGAGCAGCACGGTGACCGACTGCTTGCGCTTGCGGTCGATGCGGACACCGACCATGTCGCGCTTGTCGATCTCCATCTCCAGCCACGCACCGCGGGACGGGATGATCTTGGAGGAGAAGATGTCCTTGTCGGACGTCTTGTCGATGGAGGAGTCGAAGTAGACGCCCGGCGAGCGGACGAGCTGGGAGACGACGACACGCTCGGTGCCGTTGATGACGAAGGTGCCCTTGTTCGTCATGAGCGGGAAGTCGCCCATGAAGACCGTCTGGGACTTGATCTCGCCGGTCTCGTTGTTGGTGAACTCGGCGGTGACGAAGAGGGGGGCCGCGTACGTGAAGTCGCGGTCCTTGCACTCGTCGATGGAGTTCTTCGGCGGCTCGAAGCGGTGGTCCCGGAACGTCAGGGACATCGACCCGGAGAAGTCCTCGATCGGGGAGATCTCTTCGAAGATCTCCTCCAGACCGGACTTGGTGGGGACGTCCTGCCCGTTCTCGAGAGCCGCCTCGACCCGACTCTGCCAGGCGGTGTTGCCGAGCAGCCAGTCAAAGCTCTCGGTCTGCAGCGCGAGCAGGTTCGGAACCTCGAGAGGCTCCTTGATCTTTGCAAAGGAGATGCGCAGCGGGGCGGTGCTGGCAGCGTTGTTCGTATTCGCGGTCGAGGCAGTGCGCGAGGCGGCCAAGAGGGGTCCTTCCGAGGGCTCGGACTCACTACGCGCGTACCGGCCCCTCTCCGACACAGAGACCTGAAACCCCAGGTCAACGGGGTTTGGTCATCGGTGCTTCGGTGAGGGCAGACCCCTGGTGACGGGCAGGGGACAGCTAACAGGCAGCGCAAAGGGTCAGTGTAGCCACTTGGCACACTGATGTCCAGTGCGGGTTCTGCGAGACCCTCGTTGTTCTCGACCGCCCTCGTTAAATCGCCCTCGGCATGCTTGCCCTCAACGCACGTTCATACTGCCCTCTTCGCCGCCGATCCATGCCTCGGATTCGGATCGTTGTGACGACGCGTCCTGAGAATTGCGCGCTGCGTGCGGTTCGTCAAGGCCCCTCAGCCGGAACGGGGCTGTCCGGAGACACGACGAAGATCACCATACCCCTCGCCCTCACGAGCGCAAGGCAACCGTGGCCGGGCCCCGGATACGCCCAAGAGCGACCACCCGGATGGATGATCGCTCTTGGCTGCGTTCGCGTTACAGCCCTACGGGGCGGCAACTCTCACACGGGGAGTCCCGGAGGAACTCCGAGAGGTCTTACTTGACCTCGACAGCCGCACCGGCGGCCTTGAGGGACTCGGCGGCCTTCTCGGCGGCCTCCTTGGTGACCTTCTCGAGGACCGGCTTCGGGGTGCCGTCCACGAGGTCCTTGGCCTCCTTCAGACCCAGCGAGGTCAGCTCACGCACGACCTTGATGACCTGGATCTTCTTGTCACCGGCGCCGGTGAGGACGACGTCGAACTCGTCCTGCTCCTCGACGGCCTCGGCAGCGCCACCGGCGGCACCGCCGGCGACGACGACCGGGGCGGCAGCGGCGGCGGTGACGTCGAACTTGTCCTCGAAGGCCTTCACGAACTCGGAGAGCTCGATGAGGGTCATCTCCTCGAACTGCGCGAGCAGGTCTTCCTGGCTGAGCTTCGCCATGATGGCGGTCCTTCCACTAATTCGGCAGGTGCCGGATGTACATGAGAGGCGGGCGTACGGTGGCCCGCTGCGACCCGGGCCGCGTCACGCGGCCCGGATCAGAAAGCGAGCCGAATTACTCGGCACCGCCCTGCTCGGCCTGCTTGGCGCGAAGGGCGTCCACGGTGCGGACGAGCTTCGACGGCAGCGCCTGGAAGAGGGAGGCAGCCTGGGACTGCTTGCCCTTCATGGCACCGGCCAGCTTGCTGAGCAGAACCTCGCGGGACTCGAGGTCCGCAAGCTTCTTGATCTCGTCGGCGGAGAGCGCCTTGCCGTCAAGGACACCGCCCTTGATGACGAGATTCGGGTTGTCCTTGGCGAAGTCACGGAGACCCTTCGCGGACACCACCGGGTCACCGGTGACGAAGGCGACAGCCGTCGGACCGTTGAACAGGTCGTCCAGCGTGGAGATCCCGGCCTCGTTGGCCGCAATCTTGGTCAGCGTGTTCTTCACCACGGCGTACTGGGCGTTCTCACCGAGCGATCGGCGCAGCGTCTTGAGCTGCGCCACGGTGAGACCGCGGTACTCGGTCAGCACGGCAGCGTTGGAGTTGCGGAACTGCTCCGTCAACTCGGCCACTGCGGCAGCCTTGTCGGGCGTCGCCATAGAGCCTCGGCCTCCTTCCGGGTGATTCTGACCGCGCGGGCCCGAAGGAGGACTGAGGAAAACGAAACGCCCCGGCGCAGGCGCTCGGGGCGGACTCGACCGGCCGCACACACGTCGAGCGCGTGTACTCCGGGAGTTCTTCCACTGACACCTGCGCGGGTCGTCCACTTCGCAGTGAATCCTTCGGTCGCCGGACCCTCGTGGGAGAGCACGGCAACGACCAGCGGTCTTTGGCTTCGGTGGAAGCGTACGGGAACGGGCGGTCGCCAGGCAAATCCGCCCGTTCGGCGGCTACCGGACGGATCAGCCCTGGGCCCGGGCGTCCTTCATCATCTGCGCCAGGTCGTACGTGTCCTTGGCCGGGGGGACGTCGATGGTGACAGGCTCGTTGTACTCCAGGAACGTCACCTTGGTGTCCAGCGGGCCCTTGTCGGTGTCGCCGCGCATGCGGAACTGCTTGGTGCGGTCGCCGTCGCCGACCCAGATGTCCATGTCGAGCTTGGTCAGGCCCATCGCCTTGAGGGCGTCGAGGCTCTTCTTGCGCTCCCCGCCGACGTCCTGCTTCTTGTCGATGGTCTTCGCCAGTTCGTCCACGGTGGCGGTGCCCGCGTAGTGGACGGTCTTCTCGCCGTCCACGGTCTCGGTGCCGACCCGCTTCACGTCCCGGGCACCGGCCAGGAACGTGGACTGCGCGGCCGGGTTGCTGTTGACCTGGGAGGCGGTGCCGCCGCCCATCTGGTCCAGGCTCTTCTCCGCGTCGCTGCCGGAGAGGTCGAACTTGAGCTAGTGCTTGCCGCCCATCTCCTTGGCCATCGCGGCGTTGCCGCCCATGTACATGACCTTCTTGACGAGCCGGATCTCGACGCTGCCGTCGGCGCCCTCGTCCAGCGCCGAGGTCTTCATGGACATCGCCAGGTCGGGCTTCATCCGCATCCGCGCGTCGGCCTCGATACGGCCCGCCTGCGGGACCTTGCCGGTCATCCGGTAGTGCAGCGAGGTGATCTGCTCGGCGTTCGCCGCCGCCTTGGCGACCGCGGCGGCCGGGGTCATCCGGAGCCCGGTGACCGGCTTGCCCTGCGCGCCGTCCTTGCTCTGCGCGCCGTCGCCCTTCGCGCAGCCCACGGCACCGGCGGCGAGCAGCAGCGCGGCCATGCCGACGGCGGGTATGCGGACGTGGGACTTGTTCATGATTCCCCCCAAGAGAACATGATGTATATGCCAAGTAATGGCAAGCGGACGATCTTAACTCGGGCCGGAACGTGCGTGCACACGGATTCCCGGCGGTCGTTCAGGAAGTGCCGGACACTCCGCCGCCCGTCTTCATCAGGTCGGTGAAGTCGGTGGTGTCGGCGGGCGGGGGCGCTTCGGTGGTGGTGCGCACGCCGTAGTCGGTGTAGACGGCGGTGGTGGTGAAGGTGCCGGTGGCGGGGCCCTCGGTGACGTCGGCCCGCTCGGTCTTCTTGACCAGCAGATTCCGCCCGTCCACCCAGAGGTCGATGCGCTCGGTGCCGATGCCGGAGCGCCGGAGCTGCTGCTTCAGCTCGGCGAGCTGGGCGGCGGTCAGGCCCCGGCCCGTGCGGGCGGCGAGGTCGGAGACGCGGACGGTGCCCGCGTAGTGCGTGGTGCGCGTCCCGGCCACCCGCTCGGTGCCCATCTCACGGACGTCACCGGAGGCGAGCAGCAGCTTCACGGACTGGTTGGGCGAGGAGTCCCGCATCTGGTCCGAGACGTACGCCCCCGAACCCCCGGCCGCGGCAAGGGCCTTGTAGGAATACCGGACCCAGTGCCTGCCCCCGGCCCTCCGGGCGAAGTCGTCGCTCATGCGCACGTAGTAGGCGTCCGGCAGATAGCGGGCCCGCATGGTCGCCGTACCGGCCGCGCGCAGGGTGTCCGCGAGACGGCCGCCGGTGTAGGTGAGCGTCAGGTCGCCGCGGATGCCGTGGTCCCAGGCGAGGGTGCCCTCGGCGGTCATCGACATGAGGTCGCCCATCGAGGTGGTCGAGCGCACGCGGGCGGACTCGGCGCGGTCGGTGGAGTGCGCGGCCGTGCGCAGCGCGGCGAGCGGGTCGAAGCGCCCGGCGCCCCCGCCGCCCGCCGTGCCGTCCGCCTTTCCGTCCGCCTTTCCGTCCGGCGCCGGTGCGGTGGACGCGCCGCAGCCCGCCAGGGTCAGGAGGGCGGCCAGCGCGGCGGCGAGCACCGCCCCGCGTGTCGTCGTACGCCTCGTGGCGCGCATCGTGTCCCCCCGCTGTGCCGTTGCTGTGGGGGAACCGTAGCGCGGACCACTGACAACGGGAGGGGAAAAGCGGGACGGCGAAACGGAGCGGACCCCGCGCCCTCGGAGGGGTGCGGGGTCCGCTCGGTGCTGCTGCGCGCGCCAGGACGCGGCTACCGGAGTGAGCGCGGGGCTCAGACGGCGGCCGGGTCCTCCTCGACGAGGAGGTTGCGGGTGCGGTTGGGGTCAACGGGAATGCCGGGGCCCATCGTGGTGGTGATGGCGGCCTTCTTGATGTAGCGACCCTTGGCGGCGGACGGCTTCAGACGGAGGATCTCCTCCAGCGCGGCGCCGTAGTTCTCCACCAGCTTGGTGTCGTCGAAGGACGACTTGCCGATGATGAAGTGCAGGTTCGAGTGCTTGTCCACGCGGAACTCGATCTTGCCGCCCTTGATCTCGGTCACGGCCTTGGCGGTGTCCGGGGTCACGGTGCCGGTCTTCGGGTTCGGCATCAGACCACGCGGGCCGAGGACGCGGCCGAGGCGGCCGACCTTGCCCATGAGGTCCGGGGTGGCGACGACGGCGTCGAAGTCCAGACGGCCCTTCGCCACCTCGTCGATCAGCTCGTCGGCGCCGACGATGTCGGCGCCCGCGGCACGCGCGGCCTCGGCACGGTCACCGGTCGCGAAGACCAGGACCCGGGCGGTCTTGCCGGTGCCGTGCGGAAGGTTCACGGTGCCACGGACCATCTGGTCGGCCTTGCGCGGGTCAACGCCCAGGCGGAAGGCGACCTCGACGGTGCCGTCGAACTTGGTGGTGGTGGTCTCCTTGGCGAGACGGACGGCCTCGAGCGGGGCGTAGAGCTTGTCCCGGTCGATCTTGGCGTCCGCAGCGCGGAGAGCCTTGCTGCGCTTGCTCACAACTGCTCCTGTGTGGTCTGGAAGGAGGCGTGGTACGGGCCGAGCAGGCCCTGCCACGTGCGACCTCGAAGGCCGCGTGAAGGCGAGGGGAAGGTCAGCCCTCGACCGTGATGCCCATCGACCGCGCGGTGCCGGCGATGATCTTCGCGGCGGCGTCGAGGTCGTTGGCGTTCAGGTCGGGGAGCTTCGTCTGGGCGATCTCGCGGACCTGCGCGTCGGTGATCTTCGCGACCTTGGTCTTGTGGGGCTCGCCGGAGCCCTTCTCGACACCAGCGGCCTTGAGGATCATCTTCGCGGCCGGCGGCGTCTTGGTGACGAAGGTGAAGGAACGGTCCTCGTAGACCGTGATCTCCACCGGGATCACCCAGCCACGCTGCGACTCGGTCGCGGCGTTGTAGGCCTTGCAGAACTCCATGATGTTGACGCCGTGCTGGCCCAGCGCGGGGCCGACCGGCGGAGCCGGGTTCGCCGCACCGGCGTTGATCTGGAGCTTGATGAGCCCCGTGACCTTCTTCTTCTTGGGAGGCATAGCTCTCCGGGTCCTTTCGATTCGGGTCCTGCCCGCTTCCGGGACCACCCGGACGCGGGCATACCGCACAACGATAACGGGTATAGATGCGCGGCCAAAAACCGAGCAGGTCAGCCCGGCTGCGAACAGCCGACCTGACCTGCTGCGGAGGCGATGGGGTCCGTCGGAACCTAGTTCTTCTGGATCTGGTCGAAGCTCAGCTCGACCGGCGTCTCGCGGCCGAAGATCTCCACCAGGCCCTTGACCTTCTTGGAGTCGGCGTTGATCTCGTTGATGGTCGCCTGGAGGGTGGCGAACGGGCCATCGGTGACGGTGACCGAGTCGCCGACCTCGAAGTCCAGCACCTGGACCTCGACCTTGCGCTGCGGAGCGGGCTTGCCCTCGGCCTCGGCGGCCTCGCGGGCGGCCTTCTCCTCGGCCTCCGGGGCGAGCATCTTGACGATCTCGTCCAGGGTCAGCGGGTACGGGTCGTAGGCGTTGCCGACGAAGCCGGTGACACCGGGGGTGTTGCGGACGACGCCCCAGGACTCGTTGGTGAGGTCCATGCGGACGAGGACGTAACCCGGCAGCTTGTTCTGCTTGATCGTCTTGCGGTCGCCGTTCTTGATCTGGACGACCTCTTCCTGCGGCACCTCGGCCTGGAAGATGTAGTCCTCGACGTTCAGCGAGACGGCGCGCTGCTCCAGGTTGGTCTTCACGCGGTTCTCGTAACCGGCGTAGGTGTGGATGACGTACCACTCGCCGGGCAGGGTGCGCAGTTCCTCGCGCAGGGCGGTGACGGGATCGACCGGCTCGGCGGGCTCCGCCTCGGCCTCCTCGACGGCGTCCTCGGCCTCGTCGGACTCGCTGTCGTCGTCGGACGCGGTGTCCTCGACGGATTCGTCGGACTCGCCGTCCGTGGACTCGCTGTCCTCGACGTGCAGCGCGGTCTCCTCGACCGGCTCACCCAGTTCGGCTTCCGCAGCCTCGAACTCGTCCGTCTCGTCCGCGCCTTCGACGATGTCGAGCTCGTCGTCCACCGTCTCGGCGGCACTCTCCCGAGGCTCAGTGGCGTCGTTCAGGTTCGGGTCAGACACGATGGCTGCTTCTTCCTGGATACATAGGGGTGGAACATGCGAAAAAAGGCGCCGGTACCACGGCGCCCTTCGCTCTGGACTCAGCCGAAAACGTACTTGGCGGCGTGGTTGAGCCCGTAGTCAATCACGGTGACCAGGCCGATCATGATCGCTACGAAGACGATCACGACGGTGGTGTACGACGTCAGCTGATTGCGGCTCGGCCAGACGACCTTGCGGAGTTCCGCCACGACCTGGCGGTAGAAGGTGGCGAGGCGCTTCAGCGGGCCCTTCTTGGCACGCTTGCCGCCCTTGCGGGCCTTCTTCTCCGGTACCTCGTCCTGGGCATCAGGCGTGTCGATGGAGCCCACGGCGTCCGTCATGCTTCCTCACCTGATTCCGGGTCGTGGCCGTGCCGCGCCCGGTTTCTGAGCCGCACGGCGGTGCATTGCTGTACGTACATGCGCACACATCCTGGCGGTGTGTGTAGCAGGGCCGGAGGGACTTGAACCCCCAACCGCCGGTTTTGGAGACCGGTGCTCTACCAATTGAGCTACGACCCTTTGTGTGCCCCCAACGTACCGCATGCCGCCGGGTGCTTGGTGTGCACCGGGTTCCGCGGGCCGCCGGAGACCGACGAGGAGTGAGTGTACGTGCTCACCGGCCCGGCGTCGAACAGAAAGTGTCGGCCCTGAGCTGCGCGACCGAAGATCGTCCAGGCCGGAGCGGGGATTCGGACCCGTGTTCAGGGTCCGACCCGTTGGCCGTTCAGTCTGTGAAACCCGTGTGCCGGGCTCGTTTCCGGTCTGGAACGATGGGGTCATGAGCGCTGCAACCCCTCCCACCGAGCGCCGGGTCTCCGCCCGAGTCGGCGCGATCTCCGAGTCCGCGACCCTCGCCGTGGACGCCAAGGCGAAGGCCCTCAAGGCCGCCGGGCGTCCGGTGATCGGCTTCGGCGCCGGTGAACCCGACTTCCCGACCCCGGACTACATCGTCGAGGCGGCCGTCGAGGGCTGTCGTAACCCGAAGTACCACCGCTACACCCCGGCCGGCGGGCTGCCGGAGCTGAAGGCCGCGATCGCCGCGAAGACGCTCCGCGACTCCGGCTACGAGGTGGACGCCTCCCAGATCCTGGTGACCAACGGCGGCAAGCAGGCCATCTACGAGGCGTTCGCCGCGATCCTCGACCCCGGTGACGAGGTCATCGTCCCGGCGCCGTACTGGACGACGTACCCGGAGTCGATCCGGCTGGCCGGTGGTGTGCCGGTGGAGGTCGTCGCGGACGAGACCACCGGTTACCGGGTGGGTGTGGAGCAGCTGGAGGCCGCGCGCACCGAGCGGACCAAGGTCGTCCTCTTCGTCTCGCCGTCCAACCCGACGGGCGCCGTCTACCCCGAGGCCGAGGCGGAGGCCATCGGCCGCTGGGCCGTCGAGCACGGTCTGTGGGTGCTCACCGACGAGATCTACGAGCACCTGGTCTACGGCGACGCGCGGTTCACCTCGCTGCCCGCGCTGCTGCCCGAACTGCGCGACAAGTGCGTCGTGGTGAACGGCGTGGCGAAGACGTACGCCATGACCGGCTGGCGGGTGGGCTGGGTGATCGGCCCGAAGGACGTGGTCAAGGCCGCGACCAACCTCCAGTCGCACGCCACCTCCAACGTCTCCAACGTCGCCCAGGCCGCGGCGCTCGCCGCGGTCTCCGGCGACCTGAAGGCGGTCGCGGAGATGCGCGAGGCGTTCGACCGGAGGCGGCGCACGATCGTGCGGATGCTGAACGAGATCGACGGGGTGCTCTGCCCGGAACCCGAGGGCGCGTTCTACGCCTACCCGTCGGTGAAGGCGCTGCTCGGCAAGGAGATCCGGGGCAGGCGCCCGCAGGACACCGTCGAGCTGGCCGCGCTGATCCTGGAGGAGGCCGAGGTCGCGGTCGTCCCCGGTGAGGCGTTCGGCACGCCGGGCTATCTGCGGCTGTCGTACGCGCTCGGTGACGAGGACCTCGTCGAGGGCGTGAGCCGACTGCAGAAGCTGCTGGCCGAGGCGCGCGACTGACGTTCCGGTTTCCGGTCCCGTGCGCGGGCCGTCTCCCTGCCGGGGAGACGGCCCGTTCGCCTGTGCGAGCAAGACCACGTTCGGGGAAAGACCTTCCGGGACGGCGCGCCGTTGCGGCAGGATCCTGGGATGGAGCGTGTACGTGATCTCTCTGGGCTGCCGAAGGCCCACCTGCATCTGCACTTCACCGGCTCGATGCGGCCGTGGACCGTCCTGGAGCTGGCCGACAAGCACGGCGTGCGGCTGCCCGACTCCCTGACCGAGGCCCTGACCAGCGGGGAACCGCCGAGACTGCGCGCGACGGACGAGCGCGGCTGGTTCCGCTTCCAGCGGCTGTACGACGCGGCGCGCTCCTGCCTGCGCGAGCCGGACGACATCCGGCGGCTGGTCCGCGAGGCTGCCGAGGAGGACGTGCGGGACGGCTCGGGCTGGCTGGAGATCCAGGTGGACCCGACCTCGTACGCGCCCCGGCTCGGCGGGCTGATCCCGGCGCTGGAGATCATCCTGGACGCGGTGGAGACGACCGCGAGGGAGACCGGGCTCGGGATGCGGGTGCTGGTCGCGGCGAACCGGATGAAGCACCCGCTGGACGCGCGCACGCTGGCCCGGCTCGCGGTGCGGTACGCGGACCGGGGCGTGGTCGGCTTCGGCCTCTCCAACGACGAACGCCGGGGCATGGCACGGGACTTCGACCGGGCGTTCGCCATCGCACGGGAGGGCGGGCTGCTCTCCGCGCCGCACGGCGGTGAGCTGACCGGCCCGGCGTCGGTGCGCGACTGCCTGGACGATCTGCACGCCTCCCGGATCGGGCACGGGGTGCGGGCCGCGGAGGACCCCCGGCTGCTGAAGCGGCTGGCGGACCGGCAGATCACGTGCGAGGTGTGCCCGGCGTCGAACGTGGCGCTGGGGGTGTACGAGAAGTTCGAGGACGTGCCGCTGCGCACGCTGTTCGAGGCGGGCGTGCCGATGGCACTGGGCGCGGACGACCCGCTGCTGTTCGGCTCCCGGCTGGCCGCGCAGTACGAGATCGCCCGTGCCCATCACGGTTTCTCGGACGCCGAACTGGCCGAGCTGGCCCGGCAGTCGGTACGGGGTTCGGCGGCGCCGGAGGAGACGAAGCAGCGGCTGCTGGCGGGTGTGGACGCGTGGCTGGCGGCACCGGCCGAGTGAGCGGCTGCGGCTGGGCTATTAGAGGCTGACGCCCACGGTCACCGGCTCGTTGACCAGGGTGACGCCGAACGCCTCGTGGACCCCGGCGACGACCTCGCGGGCGAGGGCGAGCAGGTCCTCGGTGGTGGCGTCGCCCCGGTTGGTGAGGGCGAGGGTGTGCTTGGTGGAGATGCGGGCAGGGCCGGTGCCGTAGCCCTTGGTGAAGCCGGACCTGTCGATCAGCCAGGCCGCCGAGGTCTTGGTGCGGCCCTCCCCCGCCGGGTAGGCGGGCGGTTCGGTGTCGGCGCCGAGGCGGTCGTGGACACGGTCGAGGAACTCGGCGAACCGCTCGTCGTCGAGGATCGGGTTGGTGAAGAAGGACCCGGCGGACCAGGTGTCGTGGTCGGCGGCGTCCAGGACCATGCCCTTCCCGGCACGCAGCCTCAGCACGGTCTCGCGGGCGTGGGCCAGCGGCACGCGGTCGCCCTGCTCGACGCCGAGGGCGCGGGCCGTCTCGGCGTAACGGACGGGCGCGGAGAGGCCGTCGGCGTCCTCCAGGCGGAAGCGGACGCGGAGGACGACGTACCGCTCGGGGTGTTCCTTGAGGCGGCTGTGCCGGTACGAGAAGGCGCACTCCTCGCCGGTGAGGGTGACGGTCTCGCCCGCGCGGCGGTCGTAGGCGATCACCTCGGTGATGGTGGAGGAGACCTCCTGGCCGTAGGCGCCGACGTTCTGCACGGGGGTGGCACCGGCCGAGCCGGGGATACCGGCCAGGCACTCGATCCCGGCGAGTCCGGCCTCGACGGTGCGGGCGACGGCGTCGGACCAGACCTCTCCGGCGGCCAGTTCCAGGGTGGTGCCGGTGAGTTCGAAGCCGGTGGTGGCGATGCGCAGGGCGGTGCCGTCGAAGCCCTTGTCGCCGATGACGAGGTTGGAGCCGCCGCCGACGATCAGCAGGGGCGTGCCGCTGTCGTCGGCCGCGCGCACGGTGTCGATCACCTCGGCGTCGGTCGTCGCGGTGACCAGCCGGGTGGCGGGGCCGCCCAGCCGGAAGGTGGTCAGCGGGGCGAGGGGGGCGTCGTGGAGTTCCTGCACGCGCCCAAGCGTACGAGACGGCACCGACAACGCCGGGCACGGGCGCGGCGGATCGTCCCGGGGCGGGGCCGCGCGTACGGGTACGGCCCCGCCCGGTGCCGGGGCGGGGCCGTACGCGCGAGGGCGGGTCGGGCGGGGTCAGGAGGCGGCGGTCTCCAGCACCGGTTCGGAGCCGGGCGTCCCGGTCGGTGCGGAGCTGCGGCGGCGGGACGGGACGAACAGGGCGGCGATCCCGGCGAGGCCGACCACCCCGGCGCCGACGGCGACGGCGGGACGGAGTCCGTCCACGAAGGCGGTGGCGCTCTCGTAGCCGCCCCACGAGGCGAAGATCGAGGACATCACGGCGATGCCGAGCGCGCCGCCGACCTCGCGCAGCGCGTTGTTGGCGCCGGAGGCGATGCCCTGCTCGTGCGGCCGGACGCTGGACATCACGAGGTTGAAGGCGGGCGCGAAGAACAGCGCCATGCCGACACCGCTGATGATCAGCGCGGGCAGTTGTTCGGCGTAGGAGACGTCGGCGGAGGCGATGGCGGCCAGGTAGCCGAGGCCGATGGCCTGGAGGAACAGGCCGGTGGCGACGACGGGTCGGCCGCCCACGCGGTCGGAGAGGATTCCGGCGATCGGCGCGACCAGCATGGGCATGCCGGTCCAGGGCAGCATCCGCAGCCCCGCCTGGGTGGGCGAGTAGCCGAGCACGCCCTGCATGAACTGGCTGAGCAGGAAGATCGAGCCGAACATGCCGAGGAACATCAGCAGGCTGGCCGCGTTGATGCCGGAGAAGGCGCGGGAGCGGAACAGCCGCATGGGGAGCATGGGGTTCTTGGCGCGGGTGCTGTAGAGGACGAACCCGGCGAGCAGCGCGGCGCCCGCGAACAGTGAGATCAGCACACCGGTGCCGTCCCAGCCGTCCACCGGGCCGCGCACCAGGCCGTAGACGATGCCGAAGAGGCCGCCGCTGACGAGCAGGGTGCCGGGTACGTCGAGCGGGGCGCCGGTGCCGTGCGACTCGGAGAGGCGGAGCCGGGCGAGGGGCAGCAGGGCGACACCGAGCGGGACGTTCAGCCAGAAGATCCAGTGCCAGGAGATGTGTTCGGTGAGGCTGCCGCCGATGAGCGGCCCGGAGGCGACGGCGAGGCCGTTGACGGCGCCCGAGATGCCGAACGCGAGCCCGCGCCTGGCGGCGGGCACGGCGGCGGTGAGCAGGGTGAGGGTGAGCGGCATCATCACGGCGGCTCCGGCGCCCTGGACGGCGCGGGCGGCGATCAGGGAGCCGATGCCGGGCGCCGTCGCGGCGGCGGCGGAGGCGAGCGTGAAGACGGTGAGGCCGGTGAGGAACATCCGGCGGCGGCCGAAGCGGTCGCCGAGCGCGGCGCCGAACATGAGCAGGACGGCGAAGGTGAGCGTGTAGGCGCTCACGGTCCATTCCAGGTCGCTCAGCGCGCCGCCGAGGTCCTTGCGGATCGAGGGCAGCGCGGTGGTGACGACGAGGTTGTCGAGGGCCGCCATGAAACCGGCGACGCTGGTGATGACGATGGCCCAGACGGTGCCCGCTCTGCTGGACGCGGTGCCCGATGCCTCGGTCTGTTCGGTCATCTCTCCCCCAGAGGATGAGTGATTCTCGCGTAGTGAGTGCTTACTAACTTTCGTGCCCGCGAAAACGGCCGCCCTTGCGGGCCACTTCCGCTACTCCCCCGCGGGCGTCGGAATCCTGGCCGCGGGATACATGCCCTCCCACACCCGGTGGCCGGGCGGGAACCCCATCGCGGCAAGGGTGTTGATGAGCATGCCGTAGGCCATGAAGACCGTCGTCTCGTTCTCGTCGCAGCCGAGCGGCCCGTGCACGGTCTCCCACAGTCGCAGCCAGGCGGCCCGCACGTCCTCGCCGAACTGCGCGTCACCGGCGGCCTCGGCCGCGGCGACCGCCGCGCAGATCTGGATCTGCATCTGGAG
The DNA here is from genome assembly GCF_019104725.1 of Streptomyces corallincola. Lineage (GTDB taxonomy): Bacteria > Actinomycetota > Actinomycetes > Streptomycetales > Streptomycetaceae > Streptomyces > Streptomyces corallincola. Next base: position 54,017 of record NZ_JAHRXF010000034.1, read on the forward strand.
CAGTTCGGGCTGCTCCTGGATCATGAGCACGTACGACTGCGCCATCGCCCGGAGCGCCTCCTCACCGGCCAGCCCGTCGGCCGCCCCCTCGAAGACCCGGCACATGCAGTCGATGCAGCGCAGCGCGGCGGCGGCGAACATCGCCTTCTTGCCCGGAAAGAGCCGGAACAGATACGGCTGTGACACGCCGACCCGCCGGGCGATCGCCTCGGTGGAGGTGCCGTAGTACCCCCGCTGCGCGAACTCCGAGATGGCCGCGCGGATGACACTCTCGCGGCGCTCTTCGGCACTCATTCTGGGCATGCGGCTAAGTTAGTACGCAATCACTAACTTGCGCAAGCGGATGCGTGGGTGGGCGCTGTGCATGGGGCGGCGATGGGTAAGGGGCGACCGCAATGGCAGCCGCCCCTTACCCGCCGCGCCGCTCAGGCCAGTCGTACGACGGCCCTGGACATGCCCAGGACCTTCTGGCCGCCGCTGGTGGCGGTGAGGTCCACGCGGACGGTGTTGTCGTCGAGCTTGGCCGCGACCTTGGCGGCGACCTCGATCAGCGCGCCCCGGTCGTCGTTGGGGACGACGACGGGCCGGGTGAAGCGGACGCCGTACTCCACGACCGCGCCGGGGTCACCGGTCCAGTCGGTGACCACCCGGACCGCCTCGGCCATCGTGAACATGCCGTGCGCGATGACGTCCGGCAGCCCGACCTCCTTGGCGAACTTCTCGTTCCAGTGGATCGGGTTGAAGTCACCGGAGGCACCGGCGTACCGCACGAGGGTGGCACGGGTCACCGGGAAGGTCCGCGAGGGCAGTTCGGTGCCGACCTCGACGTCGTCGTATGCGATCTTCGCCGTCATCGGGGGCTCATCCCTCCTCGGCCGCGCGGGCCACGAGCTTGGTCCAGGCGGTCACGACGTGCTCCCCGGCCTCGTCGTGCACCTCGCCGCGGATGTCGAGTACGTCGTTGCCCGCGAGGGACTTGATGCTCTCGATGGTGGAGGTGACCGTGAGCCGGTCACCGGCCCGCACCGGGCGGGTGTAGGCGAACTTCTGGTCGCCGTGCACCACGCGGCTGTAGTCCAGGCCCAACTGCGGGTCCTCGACGACCTGTCCGGCGGCCCGGAAGGTGATGGAGAACACGAACGTCGGCGGCGCGATCACATCGGAGTGACCGAACGCCTTGGCGGCCTCCGGGTCCGTGTACGCGGGGTTGGTCTCCCCGACCGCCTCGGCGAACTCGCGGATCTTCTCCCGGCCCACCTCGTAGGGCGCGGTGGGCGGATAGGTCCGCCCGACGAAGGACTGGTCGAGCGCCATGCCCGATACCTCCTGGTCAGGGTTTGAGAGAAGGGACGAAGAGAAGATACGGGTGACGCGGAGAGACGGAAACGACGTGAGGCCGCCCCCTCAAGAGGGGACGGCCTCACGTACGAGCCTGAATTATCGCGTTTCGCGGTGCGCGGTGTGCGCGTTGCAACGCGGGCAGTGCTTCTTCATCTCCATGCGATCCGGGTTGTTACGCCGGTTCTTCTTGGTGATGTAGTTCCGCTCCTTGCACTCCACGCAGGCCAGCGTGATCTTCGGGCGGACGTCGGTGGCAGCCACGTGAGTGCTCCTAAGACGAACGGATGGACTTGATTCAACGCAAGAAAGAGTAGCCGATCGAAGGACCGACCCCACAATCGGCTACTGTCAGTAGCGGTGACCGGACTTGAACCGGTGACACAGCGATTATGAGCCGCTTGCTCTACCGACTGAGCTACACCGCTTTGATGCGATCGGCTCCCGCCTTTCGACGGGAACCTCACCCACCAGAGCCCCAAAACGGAATCGAACCGTTGACCTTCTCCTTACCATGGAGACGCTCTGCCGACTGAGCTATTGGGGCGAGCGAGGAAGACATTACACGGTCCCCAGCCGTTCCCCCAAATCCGTATCCGGCCGCCCCCGTACGGGTCTGTCCCCTCCCCACCAGGGGCCACACCGGTACGACTATTGCGCTCCTCCCGGACCCCTGTGACTCCCCGTCCTAGGCTCGTCCCCACTCTGCGTGATCATGCGTGCGCGGCGGCCCCGGCCCGTGCACGGCCGTCCGCAGGCAGCCCGGTCCGACCCTGGAGTCCGATGCCCGACAGCCAGCCGTACCCGTCGTCACCGCGCCCGTCCGGCTCCCCGGGCCGTCCCGACTCCACGCTGCTGCTCTGCGGGGCACGGCTCACCGACGGGCGCACCGTGGACGTACGGCTGTCCCGAGGGCGTATCGAGGCGGTGGGCACGGCGGGCAGTCTGGCCCCGGCACCGGCCGGGCGCACCGGTCCGGCCCGCGCGGACGCCGGGCCCGCCCGGCTGGATCTCGGCGGCCATCTGCTGCTGCCGGCCCCCGCCGAACCGCACGCCCACGCCGACACCGCGCTCTCCGCCGAGCACGCGGGCCCGGCGTCGTACGCACCGGAGGACGTGCGGCGCCGGGCCACGGAGGCGGCGCTGCTCCAGCTCGGGCACGGGGCGACGGCGCTGCGCGCACACGTCCGGATCGGGGACGTGCAGGGGCTCGGCGCGCTGGAGGCGGTGCTCCAGGCACGGCGCTCGCTGCGCGGGCTCGCGGAGCTGACGGCGGTGGCGATGCCCCGTGTGCTGACCGGGGTGGCCGGGGCGGACGGGCTGGCGATGCTGCGGGACGCGGTGAAGATGGGCGCCGCCGTGGTGGGCGGCTGCCCCGACCTCGACCCCGATCCCGCCGGGTACGTGGAGGCGCTGCTCGACGTCGCCTCGGAGCACGGCTGCCCGGTCGATCTGCACACCGACGCGGCCGACCCGGCCCGGCTGTCCCGGCTCGCGGCGACGGCGGGCGGTCTGCGGCAGGGGGTGAGCGTCGGCCCGTGCGCCGGGCTCGCGGCGCTCTCGGAAGCGGCCACGGGCCGTCTGGCGGACCGGCTCGCCGCCGCCGGGATCTCCGTGGTCTGCCTGCCGCAGGGCGGCTGCGCGGGCACGGACCGGCGCGGCACACCCCCGGTACGGCTGCTGCGCGCGGCCGGGGTGCGGGTGGCGGCGGGCAGCGGCGCGCTGCGCGACCTCGCCAACCCGGTCGGCCGCGGCGACCCGCTGGAGGCCGCCTACCTGCTCGCCTCCGCGCACGGCCTGCGCCCCGAGGAGGCGTACGAGACGGTGAGCACGTCGGCGCGGGAGGCGCTGGGGCTGCCGGAGGTGCGGGTCGAGGCGGGCTTTCCGGCGGAACTCCTCGCGGTGCGCGGGGACGACCTGGCGGGGGCGCTCTCGCTGGCCTACAGCCGGATCGTGATCCACCAGGGGCGGGTGGTGGCGCGGACGAGCGCGGTACGGGAGTTCTGCGGGGCGGCGGGGAGCGCGGAGGCGGGGTTGCCCCGGCAGGGGCGGGCGGGGCCGGAGTAGGGGGTTTTCCGGGGCGGGGGGGGGGTTCGGGGGCGGGCTTCGCGGAAGCGCGGTCGTGGGAGCGCTTCGGGGTGCGGGCAGGGCTCGCTGCGGCGGTGGGGGCGCGTGCTGAGGGCCGCCGCTCCGCGCGCGTTCCCCGGGGCACAACTCGTACGGCGGATGCGGACCTTCGGGCGTACGGTCGGAATCATGCGCATTGTCATCGCTGGTGGACATGGTCAGATCGCGCTGCGGCTGGAACGGCGGCTCGTGGCGCGCGGGGACGAGGTCGCGGGGATCATCCGCAAGCCCGAGCAGGCGGACGACCTGCGGGCGGCGGGCGCCGAACCGGTCGTCCTCGACCTGGAGTCGGCGCCGGTCGAGGAGGTCACCGCGGTCCTCGCGGGCGCGGACGCGGCGGTGTTCGCGGCCGGTGCCGGTCCGGGCAGCGGGACGGACCGCAAGGACACCGTGGACCGGGGCGCCGCGGTGCTGTTCGCGGACGCGGCGGTACGGGCGGGCGTACGCCGGTTCGTGGTCGTCTCCTCGATGGGCGCGGACCCCGCGCACGAGGGGGACGAGATCTTCGACGCGTATCTGCGGGCCAAGGGCGCGGCGGACGCGTACGTCACCCGGCAGAGCGCCCTGGACTGGACGATCCTGCGCCCCGGCGCGCTGAAGGACGACCCCGGCACGGGGCTGGTCCGGCTGGAAGCGCGCACCGGACGGGGGCCGGTGACACGGGACGACGTGGCGGCCGTCATTGCGGAGCTGGTGGACTCGGCGGCGACAGCGGGGCTGACGCTGGAGCTGGTGGCGGGGTCCACGCCGGTTTCGGTGGCGGTGAAGTCGGTGGCGGGGAATTAGGGGCGACGCTGCGCGGGCGGGTGCGTCGCGCGGCTGGGGTGTTGTGACGGGCGGCCGTTGAGGGGCGTGGCGTGGGCCGGGCGGTGTGGGCGCGAGGCGCGCGGTGTGGGCACGAGCCGGGCGGTGTGGGCGCGGGCGTGGGTCGGGTCCCGGCGTCAGAAAAGGGGGAGTTGGCCGGGGAAGTCCGGGACGACGTAGCCGTCCAGCGTGGGCTGGGCGGCGCCGAGTTGGGCCTGGAGGCGGGAGCCGGAGCAGGAGACGAGATCGACGCCCTCCCGGACTCCGGGCGGGTCGTGGCGGGCGAAACGGCCCGCCACGACGGCGATGTCGCGGCGGCACACGGGGCAGGTTCTGCGACGGGATGCCATGTGGTCAGTGTGCCTGGTGCGGGTGTGCGCGGGGCGTTCGCGGGGCGTTCGCGGGGCGTTCGCGGCGGCGGGGAACTCGCCCTCGGTGGGGGGACCCTGGGGAGGGATGTCGGGGTCGGGGTGGGGGTGTTCCGGGGGTCGGACGGGTTTAAGAGGCTTCCAGCAGACGTAGTTGCCGTTCCGCGTCCGGCGAGTCGGGGTCGGGGTAGTAGACGACGATGAGTTCGCGGGTTCCGGGGCGCAGGAGTTTCTCGTAGCGCAGGTCGAGGCGGCCGACGACGGGGTGGTCGAGGCGGGAGCGGCCGGTGTCGCGGCGGCGGACCTCGCGGCGGGCCCAGAGGGTGGCGAACCGCTCGCTGGCGAGGGTGAGTTCGCGGATGGTCTCCAGGAGTTCCGGATCGGCGTCGTCCACGTCGAGCACGGTACGCAGCCCGGAGACGACCTTGGCGGTCATCTCGTCCCACTGGGGGTAGAGGCGCCGCATGTCGGGGGCGAGGAAGGCGGCGCGCAGCGGGTTGCGGCCGACGGCGTAGTGCGGGCAGAGCAGTGCGGCGAGGCGGTTGGCGGCGAGGACGCGCCCGCCGGGGCCGTGGGCGTAGGCGGGAGTGCCGGGCCAGTTGTCGAGCAGCGCCCGGAGCCCGGCGTGGTCGTCACGGCCCGTGCGGGGGCGCTGTCGTCCGCCGGTCGGGGTCGGGGTAGGCCGGGCGAGGCGGTGGAGGTAGGCGGCGGCGTCCTGGTCGAGCAGCAGGGCGGCGGCGAGCGCCGTGACGATCCGGTCGGAGGGGTGGCGGTTCCGGCCCTGCTCCAGCCGCAGGTAGTACTCGGGGCTGATACCGGCCAGCAGCGCGACCTCCTCGCGCCGCAGACCCGGCACCCGGCGCCGCGCACCGGCGGGCAGCCCGGCCTGCTCCGGCGTGACCAGGGCACGCCGGGCCCGGAGGAACGCGCCGAGGGTGTCGGCCATGTCGTACTGCGCCACGCTTCGACGCTAACCGCTGACGGGGCCGAGGCGCAGTGGACGACCGGGCGCGGGGACGCTCACCGGCCCCTGCTCCGGCTTCCGGCGAGCCCGAGGCGCACCAGGCTCTCCCCGGTCGCGGCGACGGCGTCCTCGTTGGTACGCGGCGACCAGCCGAGTTCGGTGCGCGCCTTGGCGTGGGAGGCGCGGCGGGCGACCCCGAGCTGGGCGAACGACTCACCCAACGCGGGTTTGAAAGGCGCGAGGAGACCAATGAGCCACGCGGGAACGGCGATGGTGGGCGCCCTTACGGCGTCCGGGCCGAGACTGCCGCGGAGAGCACGGGCGATGTCCCGGAAGGAGATCGGCTCACCGGCGAGGGCGAGGTAGCGCTGCCCGGCGGCCTGCGGAGCGGTCATGGCGCGCAGGTGCAGGTCGGCCACGTCCCGGACGTCCACGGTGTTCGTCCAGAGGGGCGGCGCGCAGCGGGTCCGGCCGGTGAGCATGGCGTGCACGACCCGGACCGAGGCCGCGTAGTCGGGCCCGAGCACCGGCCCGAAGATGCCGACCGGATTGACGACGGTGAGTTCCATCCCGCCGCCGTCCTCCCGTACGAAGTCCCAGGCGGCCCGCTCGGCGATGGCCTTGGACTTGACGTACGGCGAGACTCCGGGCCCGGCGGTGTCCGTCCAGTCCTCCTCGGTGAACACCCGCCCGTTGTCGGGGTGTCCGTATCCGACGGCGGCGAAGGACGAGGTCAGCACGGTGCGCCGTACTCCGGCGTCCCGTGCGGCCCGCAGCACGCGGAGCGCCCCGTCGCGTGCGGGGACGATGACGTCGTCCTCGTTCTCGGGCTGTGCGGCCGGGAGCGGCGAGGCGATGTGCAGGACGTACTCGGCTCCGGCCGCGGCCTCACCCCACCCGTCGTCCGAGGTCAGATCGGCGACGGCCCAGGAGAGCGCCTCCCGCCGCACCTCCTCCCCCACCCCGGCGGCCCCGAGCATCCGCTCGACGTCCGCCCGCCGCGCGGCGGTCCGCGTGGTCGTGGTGACGCTGTGCCCGGCGGTGAGCAGCTGGACGATGGTGCGGGACGCGAGGAATCCGGTCCCCCCGGTGACGAGTACATGTGCCATACGGCGATGCTCCCGCGCGGGCCGCCGCCGCTCCAGGCACCGCCGGTACTGGTACCGGGAGGGACAGGGTGAGCGCGGCTTCGGCTACTGGTAGTCCCCGGGGTGCCCCCGCATCCGGGCGTTGATCCCGTCGCGGGCGCCGATGAGCTGCTTCTGACGCTTCTTCAGGCTCTCGAAGGACCAGTCGTCCCCGAGTTGCCCCCGCAGCGCGGCGATCCGGGCCACCGGCTCCTCGACAGGAGGAACGTAGGTGGTTTCGGCCGCGACGCGCGCAGAAGCGGACGCGGCGACCCCGGCGGAAACGGAAGCACTGGGCGCCGCCTTGGCCACCTCTTCGGACGCCCCCTCACCCAATCCGCCCGCACCCCCTCCGAACGCCAAGGTGCTTGACCAGACCCGTGAGCGCGCGACCAGCCGAATCGACGCGGCCCTTCGGGAGTGGAACGAACCGGGGTGATCAAGCTCTCCCCCGGGGAACACCTGGGGGACACGCACTGATCAGATGTGGGATTCGGGCGGGATCGGGTGAGACAAGTCCGCGCCTGTCCGCGACGAATCGAACGGACGCCGGGAACGAAGAAACCCCCTCCGACCGGCCGTGATGGCTGGTCAGAGGGGGTTTTCCCCAGTGTGGCGGCGCCAGGATTCGAACCTGGGAAGGCTGAGCCGGCAGATTTACAGTCTCGCCTTGATCGCCACCGCAAACCCTCTCTGACCTGCACGCCAGGCATCGGCAGGCGCCTAACCGCACCGCGTTGTCCGCGCCTGGTCCGGATCTTGGAAATTCCATCCCCCTGAAGACCGGAGGAAGCGTGTCCCGTGATGGCTACGCTGGTACGCACCACGGCAGAACGGGGAGTGCTCCGCGCATGGGACCGAAAACGACCAAGGTCTACGAGACGCTTCGGGAACGGCTCGCATCGGGGCAGTACGTACCGGGCGACAAGTTCCCGTCCGAGCGTTCCTTGACGGAAGAGCTGGGCATCGGACGCACAGCCCTTCGGCAGGTACTGGCTCGCCTTGTGTCCGAAGGAGCGCTAGAGGTACGAGGGCGCAGCTCGTACCGGGTGCCCGGCGCAGTGAGTGTGAGCACCCCCGAAGGCGTCGAACCCTGGCAGGTCCACGGCGAGCGCGACCTCTATGACAACCAGTGGGTCAAGCTTCAACTCTGGGACGTGGAGCCACCCGGCGTGGAGCGTTTCGAACATCACGTCGTCAAGCTCCAGCACGTCGCGATCACGGCGGTGGTGGACGACCAAGAGCGCGTCCTCATGATGTGGCGCTACCGGTTCGTCCCCGGCCGATTCGGCTGGGAGCTCCCCGGCGGCATCGTGGACGAAGGCGAGTCGCCGGCGGACGCGGCGCTTCGGGAAGTCGTTGAAGAGACAGGGTGGCGACCGTCCGCTCTGGAGCACGTTGTCACCTACCAGCCGATGGTCGGCATGGTGGACTCCCCACACGAGATCTTCGTGTCTCACGGTGCGGAGAAGGTGGGCGAGCCGACCGACCTGGAAGAGGCCGGACACATCGAGTGGGTTCCCCTCTCCGACATTCCGGGGCTCATGGCGCAGGGTGAGCTACTTGGTTCGGGGACTCTGGTTGCACTACTGCACATCCTTGCGAGCCGGACGCGCCCCGGCTCTACAGCCGCTCACTGAGCAGGTCCACACGCCGGCGCTGCCTCACCGATCCGGTGCGGCCGGCCAGTAGCCGCGCCTGCCTGAGATGGGTGTGCGCGTCGTCGTACTCGGCTCGCGCGAGGTGGGCGTGCGCCAAGTCCGTATGCAGTCCGGCGCGCGCCCGCACAAAGGTGGGGTCCATGCCTTGTAGTGCGTCGTAGAGGCTGCTCACCGCCTCCGCGTCTCCGAGTAGACCGAGCACGTTGCCGCGCCAGCGTGTCAGGTGTGAGCCGTTCAGGAAGATGCTCAGCATGTCCGGGTCGCGGTCTTCGGGACCGACCGGGATGCACCCCGATGCTTTGTCGAGCGCGCGCCGGCAGTCGTCCGCCAGTCCTGCGTGGGCGCACAGTTCAGCTTCGGTCGCGTGCAGCCAGGCCCGGAGACGAGGTGACCCGGACCGACCCAGGGATCGTTGAGCGTCACGGACCAGTTCAACCCCGAGCGCGGGCCGACCGGCTTCGCATAGTACGAACGCCTGCTCCCCCATCGCGTGTGCCAGGTACATGGGCGCTTCGGCGTCACGGGCGGCGCTCTTCGCCGTTTCGTAGTGGCGCCAAGCCCGTTCGACCGCTCCGGAGTCGATGGCCTGCCAAGCAGCGAGTGTCGATGCTCCCGCGAGCGCCAGCGCGACCGGCCGGCGTGCGCTCGGCAAGACCGCGAAGTTGAGCGCGTCTTCGAGCGCCGCAAGATGCCCCGTCATCTGGTCGATGAGTCCGGCCGCACCCATCTGGCGATCCATAGACCGCAGAAGCTCGGTCTGCGCGTTGAACGCGTCCACCATCGACGTGCCCACGCTGCTTGCGGCATCGATCCTGCTCAACAGGTCGTCGTAACCGTCGGCAGTGGCCATCACGGCAGCGGTGGGCGCGCCCCTCAGTTCGTCATCGGTCACCCCGAGAAGCTGTCGGAGCAGACTCGCGTACCGATCTGAGATCGTCCGCTTTCCGTTCTCCCACTCGGAGACGTACACCCGCAGGCTCGCAGTGGAAGCGATGTCCGTGAGGTGCTGCCGGGCGTACCGCTCGATCTCTCGGATGAGTCGTTCTTGCGACCAGCCGCGTGCCGTTCGCGCTTTTCGAAGTCCTGAGTCCACGGGCCCCGCCTGATGTCGGTTCCGATCTCTGCACCTCTAGGGTGCCGCAGATTCGCGCAGGTCAAAAGGGGTTAACAGGCCGATGGTTAAGGGCTGTTGGCTACCGGCCACCCCATCCCGAGCGGTCTCCTGAAGGGGCACCGCGACAGGGACTCACCCCCGAAGTCAGCGAACCAGTTGACATCTGGTGCGCACCAGATGCAATCTACTGGTGCGCACCAGAAACGGGGATCGCTTCCGGATCACGGTGCGTCGGAGGGTCCTTCTTTGGGCTTCTCCAACGCAGAGGGCGGGGACGCTGCAATCCCGCTAGAGGCCAGGTGGAACAGGGTTTCGGCCCGTACTGGCGAGGTGGCCCGGCGACCGCGAGCAACGGCCGGAGAGTGGGGACTTGGTCCCCTTTGCAGTGCTTCATCCCCTTTGTTGATCTCGCTCGGAGGACTCCCCATGCACCAACGAAAACCTTGGCGCCGCCGTCCCGGACCAGCCGGCGGCGCCTGACACACCTCGGTCCGTTTCCTGGCTTCGCAGTGCTGAGGTGCTGCGGCCGGCTGCCTCTCCCTCCCGTCCTGCCGCGTCACGTGCGCTGGCCGTACGGGAGGGGGTGTGGGGAGCCGGACAGTCCGACGC
>NZ_JAHRXF010000035.1 GCF_019104725.1 Streptomyces corallincola
ACCCGGAGAGCGGGGGGGAAGGGGAGGGGGGGGGGGGGCTGCGGGGGGCGGGGGTGGCGAGGAAGGAGGGGGGGAGGGGGGCGGCGGGGGGTATGCGGACGGTCGCGCGCGGGTCGTAGGAAAAAAAAGTCGCGGCGGGGGTGCAACCCCGGTGGGGCCGGCACGTCTGTCGGGGTGGAGGGCCTCCACCCCGCACGACAGATCGGTGATCAGCGATCGCCGATCACCGTCCGACGGCGACACGCCGTCCTCAAACACCCAGAGGAACCGATGCCCAAGCACCGTCTGATTCCCCGCGACTCCCGCATGCGCGCCCTGACCGTCGCCCTCGGAGCCTCCGCCGTGGGCGCCGCGCTGACCGTCGGCGGTGCGCTGAGCGCCCAGGCCGCGACCCCGGCGCCCGCCCCGGCCGGGTCCCACGGAGGCAAGGTGTCGGCCCCGGCGGGCGACAGCGGCCACGCGGCCCCGGCGCCCGGACGGGGCAACGGCCACGCCGCACCCGCACCCGCGCAGGGCCACAACCACGCCGCCCCTGCGCCCGCGCCCGCACAGGGCCACGGCCACGCGGCCCCGGCTCCCACGAAGGGCCACGGCCACACCGCCCCCGCACCCGCGCCCGCACAGGGCCACGGTCACGCGGCCCCGGCTCCCACGAAGGGCCACGGCCACACCGCCCCCGCACCCGCGCCCGCACAGGGCCACGGTCACGCCGCCCCGGCTCCCGCGAAGGGCCACGGCCACACCGCCCCCGCACCCGCCTCGCCCGGACACCAGGGCGGCCACACCGCTGCCCCCGCCCCTGCCCCCGCGCCCGCGCCCCGTCAGGGCTGAGGCACCCTGTCTGCGGGGAGAGCCGTCGATGACGGCGGCTCTCCCCGTTCGACGGCCAGGAGAAACATGACGACAGCGACACCTCCGGCGGTCGCCCTCCCCTGGGAGCGGCCGACCCGCACCCGGTCGCTCGGTGCGCGCCTGCTCGCCCGCCTGCGGGCGGCGGCGGGTGCCGCGGCCGAGCCCGACCGACAGTCCCGTACGACACCGGGAAGCGATACGCGGCAGCCCGAACGCCCCCTCGGCATCGAGGAGTTGTACCACCACCGCAGGCTGCCCCTGGTGCGGCTCGCGGTGCTGCTGGTGGACGACGTACAGACCGCCGAGGATGTCGTGCAGGACGCGTTCACGGCTCTGTTCCGGCGCCACGGGCACCGGCTGGAGTCGCTGGACGAACCGGAGGCGTATCTGCGGACGAGCGTGGTGAACTCGGCGCGCTCGGTGCTGCGGCGCCGTCGTACGGCACGCGCGTACGTCCCCGAGCGAGAGCAGCACGCGCCCGCGCCCGAGGAGTACGCCGTGCTGCACGAGGACCACCGGGAGGTGCTCCAGGCGCTGCGCGGGCTGACCGGGCGGCAGCGCGAGGTGCTGGTGCTGCGCTACTGGTCCCACCTGACCGAGGCCGAGATCGCGGCGACGCTCGGGCTGTCGCGGGGCGCCGTGAAATCGACCGCGAGCCGGGCCCTGAGCGCCCTCGGCAGACGTCTGGAGGGTCTGCGGTGAACGAGACGACATACGGAGCGGCGGAGACCGCGCCCGTCGAGGAGCGGCTGCGCGCCGCGCTGGCCGCGCGGGCGGAGTCGGTCCGCCCGGCCGACCTGCGCCCGCTGCGCCCGCCGACCGGCGGCCCCGCGCTCCGGCCGGTCCTGGTCCGCCGGGTCGCCCTCGGCCTCCTCGCGCTGGCCGCCGCTGCGGCCCTGGTCTTCCTCGGCGTACGAGGCGCCCCGTCCCACCCCGCCGAACCGGCCCGCCCCGGCCACCCCACCCCGACCCCGACGCCCACAGGAGCGATGCCGTCCCGCGCCGCGCCGTCCTCGGAGGCGTCGGGGGGCGCGGCGGCGCCGAACTCGCCGAGTCGGTGAGGCGGAGGGGGCCTGTCGGGGGCCGGTGAGGCGGGGCGGGGCTCCGCTCACGGCACCGAACGGGCGAGGCACGTACGGACGGACCCACATCTGCTGCCGCCCCCTCGACGTCCGTGCCGTCCTCGAACGGCTCGCACACGACGGGGCCGCGTTCCGCATCGACTTCTTCCTGCCGAGCGCGCCCGACATGATGCGCGCCGCCGCCCCCTGGCTCTGCCGGGCGAGCACGGTGTTGGTGAACGCGGCCGGACACCGCGTCCTGCAGTCGGTCACCGGCGTGGCCGCGCTGCCCGAGATCGTGGTCACCGACGGCCCGCGCGCCGCCCAGCTCTGGATGTCCGGCGAACAGGCCGCCTCAGCGGTCCCGCCGACCAACCCGCCGAACGAGGCGACCGGGGTCGGCGACACCCTCACCGGCACGTTCCTCGCACTGCGCTCGAAGGGCGTCCCACCCGCACAGGCGCTCGACCGGGCGACGACAGCAGCCGCCCGCCGCGTCTGCGCACCCCCTCTTCCCGTCCCCGCGCAACGCCGCGCCTGACCACACCGGGGCTTCTGCCGACGTCCGTCTACGTTGCCCACCGCCGGTTCGCCGCGCACGACCGCGCCCTGGCCGCCACGCTCGCCGGACAGCTCGCGGCGAAAATCGGCGCCGACCGGGTCTTCCTCCCCTTCTGCGACACCGACGAGGAACAACGCCGCCGCCACCGGCATCCCCGTACTTCTGGACCGCTGCTTCATCAGGGAGCTGGTCTGAGGACCGCTCCTCCGGGGCGCGTCTCGCATCACCTGGCGCGAGGCCCTGGATCTGGCCGAGTGCGTAGTCGAGCGCAAGGGCGCCCCCTCGACATAGGAGAGGAACTGGCCGACGTTTTCCTCTACCTGACAGCCGTGGCGGAAATGAACGGAGTGGATCTGAACTCCTGGCGGATCATCTTCATGAGAAGCGGCACTGCCTCAAGCCAGGTCCGCCAGGACCGGACGGTGGGCGCGACCGGGCGCGCCCACCGGACATGTCCCGACAGTCCGGCACGGTGGGGAAGCCCGTACGCCGAAGGCCGGAATGTCGCCCAAGCCGCCCTCCCCAGAGCTACACGGAATGCGTGGACCTCACTCGGAAAAGGCGTGGTTGTACGTCTGTGGCGATCTTGGCCGCCTGGTCCATGTGGACGCGGGCCTCGGGGTTGCCGAGCATCGCTCGGTAGTGTTCTTCCGTCTCCCACTGGGCGTAGTTGATGACGCGTTCTCCGTCGAGGGAGGCGTGGAAGTTGGCGCAGATGAAGCCAGGTTGGTGCTTCATCGTCTCCTCGGTGGCGCGGGCGAGCAGCGCCACGAGTTCGTCCTGGCGATCGGCGGCGACTGTGAAGACGTTGATGAGCGTCGCCACGGGCCGTGTGGTGTCGATGAATGCGGTAACGGTCATGGGCTTATGGCTCCCCTTACTGAATGGGGGGATCGCTCGGCGGTGCCCGTATTCGCTCGTTCGGTCGGCACGTTGTCCCCCGCTGTGCCGTACCACGAGCGCGGCCGGGCGGGAGAACTTCTCAGCACGGTCGCTCGTATTCGATCTGCGGCAGCGGACGACCGTCGCCGAAATCGTGGGTGCGGACCGTACCGCTCTCGGTGAACCCCGCCTTCGTGTAGAAACGGTGCGACTGCGGGGTGTCGCGCAGGGTCCACAGGTGGACCCTGCTGTGCCGGTCGGCGCGGAGCCGGTGGAGTGTCCGGGTCATCAGGACCGTGGCGATGCCGGAGCCCCATCCGTCGGGGTGACCGTAGAAGCTGCGGATCTCCGCGAGGCCGTCGCGTGTGGACGACGGGGCGAAGACGGACAGCGCGAGTGGGCGGCCGTTCCTCAGCGCCAGCAGAATGGTCGAGGCCGTCACCGGGGCGGGCTTCGCGTACCTCGATCATGGGGGTCACTTTCTGTCGGCGGGTACGGCGAGTCGGCGGGCTGCACGGTCCGGAGTTCAGGAGCCGGTGAGCAGGGAGGGGAGAGCGGCGAGCGCGGCGGCTCGTCCCGCCTCGTTGACCGCGGTCACCGGTGACCGCGACGTCACCGGACCGGATGGCGGGCTGGCGTCGCGAACCTCGGTGGCCGGCACTCTCGTGGCATCGGTGGCGACGGCCAGCACGGACACCTGCGCCGAGTTGACCGGCAGGAGGAGGCGCTGGTTCTCGCGTTCGGCCGCCTTCAGCCGGTTCAGCATCTCGGACAGACGATCTTCCAACTCCTCGCGCAGCGAATTCGATTGCTCGGCGAGACGGGTGGCCGATGCGCATTCCCACAGCCGGACATGCCGGGTCCTCACCGCGTCCGTACTGCATGAGGACCAGGTTCCAGAACTCCGCGTACCGGTCTTCGTGCACAGCCGAGCCGCCCGCGTGGCCGAGGGTGGAGCAGCGGACGTAATACGGCTCCGGGCACGCGCCGCACGGGCGCCGAAGAGGTCGAGGAAGCGGCGGCGGATCTCGGCGGTGCGCATGCAGGACTCCGGAAGCGGTCACAGGGACTGGACTGCCAGTGCGTGGGCGGGGTGGCGGGGGCCGAGGAACACAACGACTCCGCGTCCCTCGGGAGCGGGGTGGGTGGCCTGTGCCCAGCCCTGTCGGTGATAGAAGGCGATGGACCGCGCGGACCGCAGCGAGGTGAGCAGCCAGCAGCGTCCGTCATCGGCGCTCTCGGTCACCGCTCGCAGCAGGCAGGCGCCCACCCCCGAGCCCTGTGCGTCCGGGCGGACGGCGATCTCGTCCACCTCGCGCGCCCCACTGAGCCATTCCGCGGTGCGTGCGGAGCCCAGTGCCGCAGCCGCCTGGGGATGGCACCGGTCGACGGGGAAGGGAGAGGGCGTGGTCCAGGCGGTGGCGAAGCCCACGGCCCGCGGACCGTCGAGAGCGAGAGCGGCGACGAATCCGGGCCGGTGGACGTCCGCGTCCAACCGGGCGGCGAACCGGTCCACTCCAGCCTCGTCCTCGTACCACGGTGGAGCCCGGAAGGCGTCCGCGTACACGCGCCGCAACTCGGCTCGGTGCACGACGAGTTCGGCGCCGCTCAGCAGCCGTACGGTCGTCGTGGTCATCGCGGCGCGCCCGCCGTCACGGCCGCCGGGTGGAGCACCGCGTACTCCAGGGGCGCGGACGGATCGACGGAGATGCCGAGGGGGGCGGGCTCGGCGCCCGCGCGCACGAGGAGGTCACCGACGGCGGCGATCATCGCGCCGTTGTCGGTGCAGAGTTTCAGGGGCGGGACCCGCAGTTCGATCCCGGCCGCCCGGCAACGTTCCTCGGCGAGCGCCCTCACCCGTGAGTTCGCGGCGACGCCTCCGACCACGACCAGCGTTCCGACGCCGAACTCGTCGCAGGCCGCGACCGCTTTGCGGGTCAGCACGTCGGCGACTGCCTCTTGGAGGGAGGCCGCGCCGTCCGCGACGGGGAGGCACCGTCCCGCGTGGCTTTCGGCCCAGCGCGCGGCGGCGGTCTTCAGTCCGGAGAACGAGAAGTCGTACGAGCCCGGCAGCGGGCGCGGGAAGGCGACCGCGCGGGGATCGCCCTCGCGTGCGGCGCGGTCGATGGCGGGACCGCCGGGGTAGGGCAGACCAAAGACACGCGCGACCTTGTCGAAGCACTCACCCGCCGCGTCGTCGAGCGTGTCGCCCAGGTGCGTGATCCGGTCACGGGCGAGGTCTCGCACCAGAAGCAATGAGGTGTGGCCGCCGGAGACGATCAGCACCATGCAGGGATCGGGGAGCGGTCCGTGTTCCAGGGTGTCGGCGGCGACGTGCCCGGCGAGATGGTGCACGCCGTACAACGGCACACCCAGTGCGTACGCGACGCCCTTGGCACCGGCCAGACCCACCTGGAGCGCGCCCGACAGGCCGGGGCCCGTGGTGACGGCGACCGCTCCGATGTCCGCCAGGCCGAGGCCCGCCTCGTCGAGGGCCGCGGCGATCACGGGGCGGAGGGAGTGCAGATGGGCCCGCGAGGCGATCTCCGGGACCACCCCGCCGTACCGCGCGTGTTCGTCCATGCTCGACGCCACGGCGTGGCCGAGCAGTCGCCCGTCCTGGACGACTCCCGCACCCGTCTCGTCGCACGACGATTCGATGCCCAGCACGATCGGTGAGGCCACACTCACACCTTTCTGCACTCTCTATGCTATTGCATAGAGTATGCAATAAGGACGCCCCCCGGGGCCCAGGGCCCCGCTCACATCGAAAGAGAGGCCAGAAGCCTGGGGGGGCGCGGCCGCAACGGCTGTCCGTGCAGAGAAGAGGCGCACCTCCCCATGACCACCACTCCCCCGCCACCGTCCGGCGGATCGGCCACCGGCACTCCCCGGCGTGGTGCACGCATGTCCATGAACCGGAGGGAATGGGCGCGGGTGTTCGGTATGGCCGCCTTCATCCTGGCCCTGCATGTGATCGGCTGGTTCACCCTGGTCGCGATCGTCGCTCCCGAGCACTACAGCCTGGGCACCAAGACGTTCGGCATCGGGATCGGTGTGACCGCGTACACCCTCGGCATGCGGCACGCATTCGACGCCGACCACATCGCCGCGATCGACAACACGACCCGCAAGCTGATGAACGAGGGGCAGCGGCCCATGTCGGTCGGCTTCTGGTTCTCCCTCGGCCACTCCACGATCGTCTTCGCGCTGGCGTTCCTGCTCTCGCTCGGCGTCAAGTCGCTGGCCGGCCCGGTGGAGAACGACGACTCCGAGCTGCACGGCATCACCGGCTGGATCGGCACGACCGTCTCGGGCACCTTCCTCTACGTCATCGCGATCATCAATCTGGTGATCATGGCCGGAATCTGGAAGGTGTTCCGCGAAATGCGGTCCGGCCGGTTCGACGAGGCCGCGCTGGAGGAACAGCTCAACCACCGCGGCTTCATGAACCGCCTGCTCGGCCGGGTGATGAAGTCGATCACCAAGCCCTGGCAGATGTACCCGCTCGGTGTCCTGTTCGGCCTCGGCTTCGACACCGCCACCGAGATCGCCCTGCTCGTCCTCGCCGGTTCCGGCGCCGCCTCCGGGCTGCCCTGGTACGCCATCCTGTGCCTGCCCGTGCTGTTCGCGGCGGGCATGTCCCTGCTGGACACCATCGACGGCTCGTTCATGAACTTCGCCTACGGCTGGGCGTTCTCCAAGCCGGTTCGCAAGGTCTACTACAACCTCACCATCACCGGCCTCTCCGTCGCCGTCGCCCTGATCATCGGCACGGTCGAACTGCTCGGCCTGGTCGCGGAGAAGGCAGGTCTGCACGGCGCCTTCTGGGACTGGGTCGGCGGCCTCGACCTCAACATCGTCGGCTACGTCATCGTCGGCCTGTTCTTCGCCACCTGGGCCATTGCGCTCCTGGTGTGGAAGGTGGGGCGGATCGAGGAGAAGTGGACCGCCGGGCTTGCCGTTCAGAGCGCCGAGCGACCGGAGTAGCCGAAAGGGCGGGAAGCACTCCCCGACACATCGACCTGGGACCAGCGTCTGATCGCAACATGTAGTTACTACTGTTAGCGTGCACTTGCATACCATTGGCAATAACGTCGGAGGACGTTGGACATGGCGCTTTACACGCTCCCCGAGCTCCCGTACGACTACTCTGCCCTCGCCCCGGTGATCAGCCCCGAGATCATCGAGCTGCACCACGACAAGCACCACGCGGCATACGTGAAGGGTGCGAACGACACCATCGAGCAGCTCGCCGAGGCGCGGGACAAGGACTCGTGGGGCTCCATCAACGGCCTGGAGAAGAACCTCGCCTTCCACCTGTCGGGCCACATCCTGCACAGCATCTACTGGCAGAACATGACCGGCCCGAAGGACGGCGGCGGCGAGCCCCTGGCCCAGGACGGTGTCGGTGACCTCGCCGACGCGATCACCGAGTCCTTCGGTTCCTTCGCCGGCTTCAAGGCCCAGCTCACCAAGGCCGCGGCCACCACCCAGGGCTCCGGCTGGGGCGTCCTCGCCTACGAGCCGCTCAGCGGACGCCTCGTCGTGGAGCAGATCTACGACCACCAGGGCAACGTCGGCCAGGGCTCCACCCCCGTCCTGGTCTTCGACGCCTGGGAGCACGCCTTCTACCTGCAGTACAAGAACCAGAAGGTGGACTTCATCGACGCCATGTGGGCCGTCGTCAACTGGCAGGACGTGGCCAAGCGTTACGCCGCCGCCAAGGAGCGCGGCGACAGCCTGCTGCTCCGCCCGTGACCTGACGGTCACTCATACCCCTGCCTGTGATCGTCTTCTCACCCTTCACCGGCGGGCGAATGGAGGCCGCTCCGGGGCTCTTTCCCCGGGGCGGCCTCCGCACCCCTGGGCCCCGGGGGCACGGCATCTCTCCGACGTGACCACGCTCACTCCGGTCACGGGAACTCGGCCCCACGGCCGCACGACCCCTACGACGGACCGCCTGGAGCGGTACACGAGACTCCGTTGCAGAAGGGCCGGTCATGGCGGAAAGCCGTACGACACAGACTCCCGCGCCCGCGGGCATACCGGAGGGGGCACCCCGTCCAGATCCGTCCGCGGGCGATGGCACGGACCTCCCCCCTCAGAGGACCTCGGGGACCGGCCGGACAGCGGTGGGCGGGAGCCCCCGTGCCTCCTGGAGCGGGCTGCGCCCCCTGCTGCTCCGCCTCCACTTCTACGCGGGCATCCTCGTCGGCCCGTTCATGCTCGTCGCCGCCGTCACGGGACTGCTCTACACGGCGACCCCGCAGATCGAGGCCGTCGTCTACCACCACGAGTTGACGGTGACCCCGCGGGGAGAACCGCGTCCGCTGTCCGCGCAGGTGGCCGCGGCTCGCGCGGCGGTACCCGAGGGCACTCTCTTCTCGGTGACACCGGCAACCGGCCGCACGGACAGCACACGCGTCGTGTTCGACAAGCCGGGTCTGCCCGAGAACTACACGCAGACCGCCTTCGTGAACCCCTACACCGGCGAAGTGCTCGGGCAGGAACGGACCTTCGCCGGGTGGTGGCTCCCCGTACGCGCCTGGGTGGACGGACTCCACCGGCACCTCAACCTCGGAGAGGTCGGGCGCAACTACAGCGAACTGGCCGCGAGCTGGCTGTGGGTGGAGGTCCTGGGCGGACTCGCCCTGTGGCTGACGGCGCCCCGTTCACGTGAGCGGATGCGCCAGGTGTTCGTTCCGCGGGGCGGTGCCAAGGGCCGTCGGCGCACGATGTCCTGGCACGCGACGGCCGGGGTGTGGGCCTCCGTCGGCCTGCTGGGCCTCTCGGCGACGGGCATGACCTGGTCGGTGCACGCGGGTGAGAGCATCGGCAAGATCCAGTCGGCGCTGTCCGGGCCCACCCCGACCCTGTCCACGACGCTTCCGGGACACACCACCGCGACCGGGGCCGGCGGCGCGACGGATGTCGGCATCGACACGGTCGTGGCCTCCGCGCACGCCGCCGGGCTGCGCGGCGTCCTCAACGTCGTACCGCCGGGCAAGGACCAGGCCACCTACGTGGTCAAGGAGAACACCCGCAGTTGGCCGGAGCGGCACGACTCCGTCGCCGTCGATCCCGCCACCGGCAAGATCACCGCCCGTACGAACTGGGCCGACTACCCCCTGCTGGCGAAGATGACCAACTGGGGCATCGACGCCCACATGGGCCTGCTGTTCGGACTCGCCAACCAGATCGTGCTCGCGCTGCTCGCCATAGCCCTCATCGCCATGACCCTCTGGGGATACCGGATGTGGTGGCTGCGCCGCCCCACCCGCACCGCGGGGCCGGCGCTCGGCCGCGCGCCCGCGCGCGGCGGCTGGCGTCGGCTGCCGGGCTGGTTCCTCGCCCCCGCCGCGCTGCTCGTCGCCGTGATCGGCTACTACGTACCGCTGTTCGGTCTGCCGCTGCTGGCCTTCATCCTCATCGACCTGGTCGTCGGCGCCCGCCGTCGGCACCGCGACGGACACACGGAGGTGACCGCGTGATCGACGCGACCGGACTCAGACTGATTCTCACGGCGTTGTTCGTCCTCCCCGCCCTCTACGCGCTCTGGCTGGTCGCGGCACCGGGCCGCCCCCTCAACAGCCGGGTGACGCACGGATTCCACGCCGTCATGGGCATGGCGATGGCCGCCATGTCGTGGCCCGGCGGCTCCGGTCTCCTCGTGGGTCCGCAGATCCTCGTGTTCTCCGCCGGGGCCGTGTGGTTCGTGATCGCGGCTCTGACACGCCCCGACGGCATGACCCGCCCGGCCGCCCTGCTGCGGGCGGTACCGCACATCGTGATGATGGCGGGCATGGTCTGGATGGTCGCCGTGATGGACGGCTCCGCGATGGCGTCCGGAGCGGGCGGTCCCGGTCACGACATGCCCGGCATGGACATGTCCGGAGCCGGCGCGCTCAGCGCCATGACCCTGTCCGGAACCGGCGACCGGTGGATCGCGGGCCTGCTCGCGTTCTTCCTCGTGGGGGTCGGCCTGCGCTGGCTGGCCCAGGCGTTCGACCAGGCGCGACTGGCCACCCCCGTGGCCGCGCAGGGTACCGCCGCGGTGGCGGGCATCCGGCCCGGGGCGCGCGAACCCGCCTGCCACGCGGCGATGGCTGTCGGCATGGGAGTGATGTTCCTGCTGCTCGTGTGACCGGAGGGGTCTGTCGTGGGCCGGGTCCGCACCGGGCAGGATCCGGCGTGGACCCGGCCCGGACCTGACGCGACACGGACCGGCCCAGGGGAGGCTCAGGTTCTCCGCGGCACGCCGGGTTGTCAGGGCAGACGGTCCGGACGGACGCGGAAGCAAGGGCCGTAGGTCTCCGCCGTACCGGCGATCGGAATCTCCATCAGGGCCACGGCCGGGGTCTCCAACCTGCGCATACGCTGCACGGCGGTTCGCAGCGCCTCCGGGTCGCCCTCGGCCCAGGCCGTGTCCAGGGCCTCCAGGACCGTGGTGTAGGTGCCGTCGAAGTCGTCCAGCAGTCGGCGTACCTCGGCGGGCGGACGGTCCCAGCCGCCCGCCGGAACCTTCGACATGGGCCGGGTGTCGGGGAACGGTACCGGCGGGCCCGTGAACTGCCAGGTGCCTCCGGACTGACGGATCCGGCGTCCGTGGTGGATCTCCGCGAAGGCGTAGTAGTGCGCCACGTGGCCGTCGCCGAGTCCGTCGTCCGGCGCGAGTGAGGTGCCCTCGCCCTGGTCCTTGATGATCTCGATGGACCTCTCCACGTCCTCCAGCGTTCGGACGGGCCGGAGGGTGTCCTCGCCGATACGCTCGCGCAACTGCCGCTCCACGGACAGGTCCGGGGCGACCGCGCGGAAGGCGGCGAGCACCTCGTCGTAGAAGTGACCGATGCTCAGCCGGTCGGGCGCGCTGTCGGTCAGGGGCACGGCGGGTGCCTCGATGGCCATCATCACGTCCCGTACGAGCCCCTTGGTGAGCCCCGACAAATACACCTCGACACCCGGATGGACTCCGCCAGGCAGCGGCCCCGGATAGACGGGGGCCGACTCCCTGACCCTCGGCCGGCCACCGAGCCCCACGAGCAGGTTGCAGACGACGCCCAGGTGATACATCTCGTCGGAGACGATGCGCCGGATCAGCCGGGCGGCATCGCTCTTGCGGTTCCTCACCGACCACCAGCCGCACAAATACGGAGGGATGGTCGCGAACTCGATCTCTACGGCCACCTGCAGGGCCGCTCTGAGCCAGTCGGTGTCGCGGTCTCTCTCCGGAACCGCCACCAGGCGCGCCACGGCCCCGAGCGGCGGGGCGGGTCGGGCGGGCGTCCCCCGTTGTCCCTCTCCGGGCGAGCATGCGGTGAGAGCGAGGGGCGCGCCCGCCGCCAGCGCGGCGGACGCCAGCAGACTGCGCCGCCGGACGGAGTCGCCCGACGCCTCCTCGGAAGAACCGTTCGACCACGCCACCCGTGCCTCCGTATCCGCCGGTGATCCCGGCGTCGTCCTCGCGACAGATCCGTGAAGCTAGCAGCGGTGTCCGGCCGCGGACGGGCGGCCACGGCCCGCGTCCCGCCCTGTCAGGCCACCGGCCCGCGGCCGGGAACCGGACGGCCTCCCGCCGCGACTACGTACGAACGGCCGGTCCCGCGTACGACGGGCACGTGCTGCGGGCGGGATGCCCGGGGCCCGTGCACTGCGCCGGGAGTGGACGGAACACGGTCGGCGGCGGGGCGCGTCGGCGCGCATGCCCCGACCTCGCGGGCCATCGGCGTCGATACCGTCGTGCCGGGCCGGGGACCGTTACGTGGCGCTCGGGCGAGGGTGACACACCTCACGATTGAGTTCCGGAACCAGGCTCTCCGCCGGTCCGACCACTGAAGCGGCAGGGTGCCGACCGCCCTCGCCCGCACGACGGATCAACGCGACCAGGAAGGCCGGACATGGCCGATGCTCCGCTGTCACCCCACTGCACCGGTGCGAACCGCCGCAGACTGCCGGTACCTGCCGCGCTCTGCGGATTTCTGATCCTGCTGGCGCTGCTGTTCTCGGTGTCCTACGCGGTGGGATCGGCCGCGGGGCCGGTGGCGCCCGGTATGCACGGCACCGGCAGACCGGCGGACGGCGGCTCGGGCGGGGGCATGGGAGACATGCCCGGCATGGGCCACGGGGGCGGTGAGTGATGCCGGTCGAGCCGAGGACCAGCCTCGTCGTCACGGACGTCACCGTCGGCGGGATGACCTGCGCGGCCTGTGTGCGCCGGGTGGAGAAGAAGCTCGGCAAGCTGGAAGGCGTCACGGCCACGGTCAACCTGGCCACGGGGATCGCACGCGTCAGCCACCCGGCCGACGTCACGCCCGAGACTCTTCTCACCGCGATCGAACAGGCCGGATATGAGGCGGCATTGCCCCAGCCTGCGGGCGGCGACGACTCCGGGCCCACGGGCCGGGACGAAGACGACTCCCGGCGTGAGCGGGAACGGATCGTGATCACCGCGCTCCTGGCGGTACCCGTGCTGGTGCTGTCGATGGCGCCCGCCCTCCAGTTCCGCAACTGGCAGTGGCTGTGCTTCATGCTGGCGGCGCCGGTGGCGGTGTGGAGCGCCTGGCCCTTCCACGTCCGGGCCCTGCGCGGTCTGCGGCACTCCACGGCCACGATGGACACCCTGGTCTCGCTGGGGGTCGTCGCCTCGTTCTCGTGGTCGGTGTACGCGCTGTTCCTCGGCGGGGCGGGCGAGCCGGGGATGCGGATGTCCTTCAGCCTGCTGCCGTCGCCGTCCGAGGGTATGGCGCACCTGTATCTGGAAGCGGCGGTGAGCGTCCCGCTGTTCGTGCTGACCGGACGCTTCCTGGAAGGGCGGGCACGGCTGGGCACGGGGGCGGCGCTGCGGTCCCTCGCCGAGCTGGCGGCGAAGCAGGTGACCGTACGCGACGGGGCCGGCGAACGGACGATCCCCGTCGAACGGCTGCGCGTGGGGCAGGTCTTCGTCGTCCGGCCGGGCGAGCGGGCCGCGACCGACGGGCGGGTGACACGGGGGACGTCCGCCGTGGACCTGTCCCTGGTCACCGGTGAGAGCGAGCCGGTCGAGGTAGGCCCCGGTTCCGCCCTGGTCGGCGGGGCGGTGAACGCGGGCGGCCTGCTGCTCGTGAAGGCGACGGCGGTGGGCGCGGACACCCAGTTGGCGCGGATCACCCGGCTCGTCACGGAGGCGCAGGCGGGCAAGGCACGGGCGCAGCGGCTGGCCGACGCGGTCGCCGGTGCGTTCGTGCCGGTGGTCCTCACGATCGCCGTGACCGTCCTCGGGTTCTGGCTGGGGGCCGGGGCCGACCCGCAGGCGGCCCTCACCGCCTGTGTGGCGGTGCTGGTGGTGGCCTGCCCCTGTGCTCTTGGGCTGGCCACACCGACCGCGCTGATGGCCGCCACCGGGCGGGGCGCCCAACTGGGCGTGCTGGTGCGGGGACCGCAGACGCTGGAGGCTCTCCGCCAGGTGGACACGGTGGTCCTGGACAAGACCGGCACACTGACCACCGGTCACATGACGGTGGCCGCGGTGACCGTGCTGCCCGGCCGGGTGGGGCGGGAGGAACTGGTGCGGCTGGCCGGGGCGGTGGAGCACGGTTCGGAGCATCCGGTCGGCCGGGCGATCACCGCGTACGCGCGTCGCGCGGGTGGACCGGAACCGCTGCCGGAGGTGACGGACTTCGCCGCGGTCGCCGGTCACGGGGTCGGCGGCCGGGTGAACGGCCTGCTGGTCGAGGTGGGCGCGCCGGACGGCGACCTGCCGGGCGCGCTGGCGGAGGCCCTCGTCTCGGCGGAGCGGGACGCGCACACGTCGGTGGTGGTCCGGGTGGACGGCCGGGCCGAGGCGCTGGTGGCCGTCGGTGACGTGGTGCGCCCCGGCAGTTACCGGACCGTGGACCGGATGCGACGGCTGGGGATCCGCACGGTGCTGGCCACCGGGGACCGCGCCGCACCGGCCCGCGCCGTCGCGGCGGCGCTGGGCATCGACGAGGTGCACGCCCGCTGCACTCCCGAGGACAAGGCCGCTCTCGTGGCGGACCTCAAGCGGGAGGGCGCCCGGGTCGCGGTGGTCGGTGACGGTGTGAACGACGCCGCCGCGCTCGCCGCGGCCGATCTCGGCATCGCCCTGGGCAGCGGCACCGACGTGGCCATCGGCGCGGCGGACCTGACCCTGGCCCGTGGCGACATCGAGGCACTGGTGGACGCGATCCGGCTGGCCCGGCGCACACTGGGCACGATCCGGGCCAATCTGGCCTGGGCGTTCGGCTACAACATCGTCACGGTGCCGCTGGCCATGATCGGCCTGCTCGATCCCATGATCGCCGCGGCGGCGATGTCGGTGAGTTCCGTGCTCGTGGTGACGAACAGTCTGCGGCTGCGCGGTTGGCAGCCGTCCGCTTCCCGCGGCCGGGCTCGGCGGGCGGCCGGTGTGAAGGCGGGTGTGCGATGACCCGGATCACGGACCGGCTCCTCTCGTCGGGGGTGCTCGACCGGCGCCGCCTGCGGGACAGAACGCTCGCCGTCCTGGTGCCGGTGGCGGCGTGCAGCGTCGCGCTGGCCGGACTGACCACCTGGGTGGGCACGGGAAGGGCCGGCGCGCCGGCACGTGTCCGTGTGACCGAGGGCCGCGTACTGCTGCCGTCCGCGGGCGCCACGGAGACGGCCGCGTTCTTCCGCATCACCAACGAGGGAGGTTCCGCCGACACGCTGGTGCGGATCACCGCGCGGGGTGTCCGGGGTGACGTCACCCTCTCCCGGCACCACATGGAGGAGGGGAACGTGGCCTACCGGTCCCCGTTCGACTCCCTCTCCGTCGCCGCGGGCGAGAACCTGGCCATGTCCCCGCGAGGGGTGGATCTGACGGTGCCCGTGCCGTCGGGCGCGTGGCGGTCGGGTGATCTCGTGCCGTTCACCTTGGAGTTCCGGCGAGAGGGCTCCGTCAGAGTGCTCGCCGTCGTGGTGCGGCCGGGTACGGTCCACCTTCCGTAGTCGTCTTCCGCCGCTCGTGAGTTCCCGCGTGTCCGTGGTGATCTGCATCACGCATCTGTCGTTGAGTAGGGGGGTGGGGGACTTCGCGTACCCCCTGACGACAATCGGACCACGAGTGCGAGGATGAGCGGGCTATGACTGTCCCGAGGTGGTGCCGCACCGCGCGGGCCGGCATGTTCGCCGCTGCCTGCGTGCTGCTGGCCGCCCTGGGCCACACGCTCATGTCGGGAACCTCCGTCCCCTGGTGGGCCCTGGCCGCCGGAATGAGCGGGACGGGGGTTACGGGCTGGCTGCTGGCAGGGCGGGAGCGCGGCCGTGCGTCGATCGTCGCTTCGGTGACGGCCGTGCAGGCGGTGCTTCACGAGACCTTCGCGCTGGCGCAGTCGTCGGCGCCCGGTTCCCCTGCCATGTCGGCCCCTTCCGCCCCGACGGGCATGGGCTCCATGCACATGGGCTCGATGGACATGGGCTCGATGGACATGGGCTCGATGGACATGGGCTCGATGGACATGGGCTCGATGAGCGGCATGGACATGGGCGAAACCGCCCACGGCATGGCGGGCCTCGACCACCTGCACGGCATGGCGGGCATGAGCGGCACGGCATCGGTCGGCATGTTCGCCGCGCACCTTCTGGCGGCGGTGCTGTGCGGGCTGTGGCTGGCCCACGGCGAGCGGGCCGTTTTCCGTGTCCTGCGGGCGACGGCCGCCCGGCTGGCGGCCCCGCTGCGCCTGCTCGGCTCCCTGCCTCCCGCCGTGCGACGTCCGGTCCTGCGTGGACGCCGTGAGGCCTGCGTTCCGGCACCGGTACGACTTCTTCTGTGCTGTTCACTCACCTTCCGGGGGCCGCCCACGGGGACCGCTGTCCACTGAGACAGCCGGATCCACCGGAGCCCTCGTCCCGCTCACCCTTCTGCTTCCGCGCCCAGGTGCGCCCTGCTTTCCCGCACGGCACACCCCTCGGCGCACCGCGAGCGGACTCCTCCAGACCGGGCTCCGGGCACCGCCCTGCCTTCGCGTACGGGCGCACCCCCATGACCCGGTGAGCCATGCCCCTGTGCGGGCGGGCCCCGGAATACCCGAGAAGGACATCACGAGATGATTCCTGTCATGCACGGTCCACAGATGGACCGTGCCACCAAGGACGCGTCGGCGACCGCCTGGGCGCTGGCCGCCCGCGGCGGAGACCCGGAAGCCGCCGAACGTTTCGTCCGCGCTCTCCACGGTGACGTGCTGCGCTACGTGACGTACCTGAGCGGTGATCCCCAGACCGCGCACGACCTGACCCAGGACACGTTCGCGCGGGCCTTCGGCAGCCTGCACCGCTACGAGGGCCGGGCCTCCGCCCGGACCTGGCTGCTGTCCATCGCCCGCCGAGCGGTCGTGGACAGCCTGCGCCGGGCGGCTGTCCGGCCCCGGATCGCTGACACCACCGACTGGCAGACGGTGGTGGAGGGCACCCAGCCGCGCGGGCTGCCGGGCTTCGAGGACGGCGTGGCCCTGCTGGACCTGCTGGAGACGCTGCCGGACGAGCGCCGCGAGGCGTTCCTGCTGACCCAGGTCGTCGGGCTGTCGTACGAAGAGGCGGCCGGCTTCGCCGGTTGTCCCGTGGGAACTGTCCGTTCCCGGGTCTCGCGGGCCCGTGCGGCCCTGGGACGGCTGCTGGACGAGGCCGAGGCGGCGAGCACCCTGGTGGCCTGACACCGTCCCGGCGGCGTGGTCGGCGGACCGGACCACGCCGCCGGGCACGGCGGCCGCCGCCTTGTGCGGAGCCTCGCCTGACCACGACCGGGCGGGGCGCCGCACGAGAGCACGAGGGGCCAATCCCTGGGACGCCGACACCAAGTCCACTTCCACACAGGGTATTTGACGGGTCCTCCCGGGAACTTTCCGGCCACCCGCCCCGACTACTACCCCGACGCCGCACCGACCGTCGGCGGTAGGCGGCCGGAAGGGGCCCCATGACACCCGAGATAGAGAATGCCTTCGCGGCGATCAGAAGCGAGCACGGCGCGGATTCCCTGAGGCGGGTGGAGCTCATGCTCGAACCCGGCGGGGGCGGTCCGCGGCACCCCCTCCAGCAGGGCGCGAAGTGGGTTCTCCCGGGGTTGTCGTCCACCCCCTGGCACGACCCGCGTGAACATCCCGAACTGCTCCCCGTGGTGGAAGGGCTCGAAGCCGCCCATCCGAGGATCCGGGAGGAGCTGACCGCGGCGTGGGCCGCGCGCCGGGAGGTGTTCTCGGACTACGAGCATTATCTGACCCGGCAGCGGGACTGGCAGGCCCTTCATCTGTACCGGGACGGCGGCCTGGTCCCGGAAGCGGCGCGCACCGTCCCCACGGCCTACGGGGTGATAGCCGGGTCGGCCGTGGCGGCGGAGACGATATGCCCTCTTCTGGAATGCCATTTCTCCACGCTGTTGCCGGGTGCCGTCATCGCTCCGCACTGCGACCTGTGGAACTTCAGCATCAACCTGCATCTGGCCGTGGACATCCCGGACGGCTGCAGCATCACGGTGGCGGGCGAAACCCGGTCATGGACCGAAGGGGAATGCCTGCTCTTCGACTACTCCTTCGAGCACGAGGCCCGCAACGACGGCGACCGGCCCCGCACCTGCCTGCTCGTGGATCTCTGGCACCCCGGCACCACGGGCCCGGAGCGGCGGGCCCTCACCGTGCTCATCACCGAGATCAGGCGCCTCATGGGGGACGGCTGACCGGCCGGTGACGCGGTTCGACGGCCCCTTTTCCCGATCCCATCGACGGCCGAGGAGACACCGACCGGTGCGGGCACGACTTTCCCTTCTGGTACTGGCGCTGGCGCAGCTGGTCATCGCCCTCGACTACAACATCGTCTACGTCGCGCTTCCCGGTATAGGCAGCGGTCTCGGCTTCTCCCCGCACGACCTCCAGTGGGTGGTGAGCGCCTACGTCGTGGCGACGGGCGGCTTCCTGCTGCTGGGCGGCCGGACGGCGGACCTGCTGGGACGGCGCCGGACCTTCGTGGCGGCCGCACTCGTGTACGCGGGTTCCTCCCTGGTGGGCGGCCTGTCCCAGTCGGCCGGTGTCCTGATCGCCGTCCGCGCCCTTCAGGGAGTCGGAGGCTCCCTGCTCTTCCCGGCCACACTGTCCCTGATCAGCACGATCTACGAGGAGGGGCCCGCCCGGAACCGGGCCCTCGCGGTGTGGGGCGCCGCGGGTGCGGGCGGTCTGTGCTTCGGTTCGCTGCTCGGCGGGGTGCTCGTCGAGGCGTTCGGCTGGCCGTCGGTGTTCTTCGTCAACGTGCCCGTGGCGGCGGCGGTGGCGTGGGCGGGCTGGCGGCTGTTCCCGGCAGACGGCCCCCGCACCGGCACCCGCCGGTTCGACGTCCTGGGCGCGCTGGCCGGCACCGGAGGGATCACGCTGCTGGTGTTTGTGCTGGTGCACGCCCCCGCGACGGGCTGGGAGAGTGCCTCCGTACTGCTCAGTGCCGCCCTCGCGGCCGGGCTGCTGACCGTCTTCGTGGTGATCGAGCTGCGAGCGGGCGATCCGCTGGTACCGGCCCACCTGTTCACCAGGCCGGGGCTGCTCGCGGCCATGACGGTCACCGCTCTCTACAGCGCCACGTTCAGCTCACTGCCCTATTTCCTCACGCTCTACTTCCAGACCGTGCGCGGATACAGCGCGTTCGCGACCGGCCTCGCCTTCCTCGTGCCCGCTGTGGTGACCGCCGTGGGCACCCAGGCCGGTGAACGGGCCGTCGCCCGTGTCGGGGTACGGCGCATGCTGGCCGGCGGACTCGTGCTGGGGGCCGCGGGCGCCGTCGTTCTCGGGCTCGCGCTCCGAGGCGAGGGGTCGTACCTCCCGCTGGTGCCCGGCATCGTGCTGATCGGGCTCGGCCAGGGCGCGGTGTGGACCGGCATGTGGATCGCGGCCGCCGCCGGAGTCCCGGCCGAGGAGCAGGGGGTCGCCTCCGGTATGGCGTCCACCACGCTCCAGGTGGGCGGCGCGGTGGGCCTCGCCCTGCTGGTCGCCCTGTCCTCGGGCGCCGGGCACGGTCCATCCGGCGACGCGGTGCTCACCGGCATACGTGCCGCCGTGTTCGCGATAGCCGCCGGTCTCGGACTCGGCGTGGCGCTCGTCCTGGCGCTGCGCGGGCCCAGGCCCGTACCCGTCTGATCGTCGCGTCCGTGTCCGTGTCCGTTCCGGCTGAAGAGTCGTCAACCACGAGGAGTCCATCCGTGTCCGGCAACAACCCCAGACCGTCCGGTCCGGCGGCCGTCGTGTGCGGCCTGGCCGGCTGGCTACCACCGCGCGTCGTCACCAACGACGAGCTCTCCGAACGGCTCGACACCGACGACCAGTGGATACGTACCCGCACCGGTATAGGCCGGCGGCATCTCGCCGGGCCGGGCCAGGCAACCTCCGACCTCGCCGTCGAAGCCGGACGGCGCGCACTGGAGTCGGCCGGGACGGGTTCCGTGGACACCGTGATCGTCACGACGACCACACCGGACCGGCCCTGCCCGGCGACCGCGCCCGTGGTGGCCGCCCGCCTCGGGCTGGCCGGAGCCGCCGCCTTCGACGTCGGGGCGGTGTGCACGGGGTTCGTGTACGGCCTCGCCACGGCCGCCGGTCTGATCGCCTCGGGCGCCGCCCGCCGGGTGCTGCTGATCGGCGCGGACACCTACTCCACCATCGTCGATCCGCTGGACCGGACCAACGCGATCATCTTCGGGGACGGTGCCGGAGCGCTCGTGCTGCGCGCGGGCGGCCCGGACGAGCCGGGAGCGGTCGGGCACTTCGACCTCGGCAGTGACGGCGCCCACGAGGACCTGATCACGGTCGCCGCCGGCGGCTCCCGCCAGCGGTCCGCCGGAGTCACACCCACCCACGCCGAGCGCCATTTCGCGATGCGCGGCCGGGAGGTGTACCGGCACGCGGTGACCCGGATGGCCGCCTCGGCACGGACCGTCCTGGACCGGGCCGGGTGGAAGACCGACGACGTGGACCACTTCGTCCCCCACCAGGCCAACCTGCGCATCCTGCACTCCGTCGCCGACGACCTGGGGCTGCCCAGGGAGCGCTGCGTGACGAACCTCGACACCGTGGGCAACACCGGAGCCGCGTCCATCCCGCTCGCCCTGGCCCACGCCGCGGCCGGGCATCGTCTGCGGCCGGGCGACCGGCTGCTGCTGACCGCCTTCGGCGGCGGCCTCACCTGGGGCTCCTGCCTCCTGACCTGGCCCGGCATCACCACAGCCCCCTCACCGGAACGGATCACGCCATGACCGCCTACGAACAGCTCGTCGCCATCGTCATGCGGCTGCACGACGTACCCGCCGACCTGGTCGGCCCCGAGGCCACCCTCGGTGCCCTGGACATCGACTCCCTGACCACGGTCGAGATCAGCATCCGAATCGAACGCGACCTCGGTGTCACCGTCGGCGACGACGAACTCCAGCCCGATCTCACCCTCGGTCGGATCGCCGACCTCATCGAAGCCCGCCGCTCCACCACCGTCTGAACCCACTCCGAGAGGCACGTCCACCATGCGGATCAAGGACCAGCCCGGCGCCTCGCTCGGCGCCGTCGTCGAGGACTTCGACCACACCACCGCCTCGGAAGCCCATGTGCGGGCCCTCAAGAAGGCCGTTTACACCAAGAAGATCGCCGTGCTGAAGGGCCAGGACCTCACACCCGAGCAGTTCCTCGCGCTCGGCCGGCGTCTGGGGCGCCCCGAGATCTACTACGAGCCGATGTACCAGCACCCCGAGGTGCCCGAGATATTCGTCTCCTCCAACGTCCCGGAGAACGGCAGGCAGATAGGGGTGCCGAAGACGGGCAAGTTCTGGCACGCCGACTACCAGTTCATGCCCGACCCCTTCGGCATCACCCTCATCCATCCACAGGTCGTGCCCGAGAAGAACCGCGGCACCTACTTCATCGACATGGGGAAGGCGTACGAGCGGCTGCCCGAGGAGCTGCGGAAGCAGATCGCCGGAACCCGCTGCCGGCACTCGGTCCGCAAGTACTTCAAGATCCGGCCGCACGACGTGTACCGGCCGATCTCCGAGATCATCGAGGAGGTCGAGACGAAGACGCCACCGGCCGTCCAGCCGACCACCTTTACCCACCCCATGACCGGCGAAACGGTTCTCTACATCAGCGAGGGCTTCACCGTCGGCATCGAGGACGCGGACGGCAACCCGCTCGACGAGGAGCTGCTCAAGCGGCTCTTCGAGGCCACCGGCCAGCTCGACGACACGTTCGAGCACGCGGGCATCCACCTGCAGAGCTTCGAGAAGGGCGACCTGCTGGTCTGGGACAATCGCAGCCTCGTGCACCGCGCCCGGCACACCACCACCCCCGAGCCCACCGTCTCCCACCGCGTGACCGTTCACGACGAGCGCGGGCTGTACGACGGGATGCCCGCCGCATGACCGCTCCGGCCCCCGGCCGCACCGACGCACCGCCCCAGCGCGTGTACCCCACCGACGGGGAGCTGCTGGCACGGGTCCTGCTGCCCTACAAGCCGCACTGCACGTACCTGAAGTCCGCCGAGGTCACGACCGGTGCCGGACTGACCTCCGTACGCTGCGCTTTCGAGATCCCGGAGTCCTGTTACATCGACGACACCGGCCATCTGAACTCGGTCGAGGTGAACATCGCCTACAACCAGATGATGTATTACCTCGTGGCCAAGTCCGTCCAGGAGCGGCTGCTGACCGGGTTCGAGGACTGGACGCTGGACGACTTCTGGCGCCGCCAGCTCCCGGACATCCTCATCGCTCGTTTCACCGCGAACTTCCGGCGGCCCGTCGGCCCCCGCGCCTTCACGGGGGAGATGGAGTTCCGCTCCGTCACCCGGCGCGCCCCCGCCGGCGTGGCCCCCTTCCTGCACGCACAGACCGCGTTCCGCTACCGGGACGACCACGGCGGCCGGTGCGACGGCGAGGCGACGCTCGCGTTCGTCAACATCCCCTGACCGACCGGAGGCAGAGCTTTCATGGAAAGATCCACGGCGCCGGCGCCGAAGGACACCGGGCTCCCCCGTCCCGGACCGGGCACCCTCGTGCACACCACCCGTCTCCACGCCGACGGCAGGCCCGAGGCCCCCGCGGTGATCTGCGAGGGCCGCACCCTGACCTACGCGGACCTGCACCGCAACAGCAACCGCATGGCGCACGCCCTGCGCGCCGCGGGACTCGTCACCGGTGACCGGGTGGCATATCTGGGCAAGGAGTCCGAGCACTACTACGAGGCCCTGTTCGCCTGCGCCAAGACCGGCACCGTGCTGGTCCCGGTCAACTGGCGGCTCACCGCGCCCGAGGTGAGCCACATCCTCCAGGACTCCGGCACCCGACTGCTGTTCCTGGAGGACGAGTTCGCCCCGGTCGTCGCGGGCATGCCCACCGAACCGCCCGAGACCGTCGTACCGGTCGGTTCGATCGGCGCCTGGCGCGCCGGTCACCCCGACGGCGAAACGGAGTTCGACGCCACCCCGGACACCCCGGTCGCCCAGCTCTACACCAGCGGCACCACCGGTCTGCCCAAGGGCGTCGTCCTCCCCCACCGCAGCTTCTTCGCGATCCGCGACGCCCTCGCGAGCGAGGACCTGGACTGGATCGACTGGCGGCCGGGGGACATCGCCCTGATCGGCATCCCCGGCTTCCACGTCGGCGGACTGTGGTGGGCCACCCAGAACCTCAACGCCGGCACGACGGTGGTGGCGATGCGCGCGTTCACCGCCCGCCAAGCCGTGGACCTCATCCGCGACCTCGGTGTCACCACCGTCTGCGTGGTCCCGGCCATGCTGCGCATGATGCTCACCGAACCGGGCGTGAGCGCCGAGGACTTCACCACGGTACGCAAGACGGTGTACGGCGGTTCCCCGATCTCGGAGGCGCTGCTGGAGGAGAGTCTCGCGGTCCTGGACTGCGAGTTCGCACAGATCTACGGCCTCACCGAGACCGGCAACACCGCCGTCTGCCTGCCTCCGGCCGCCCACGTCCCCGGCGGGCCGCTCATGCAGGCCGCCGGGCGTCCCTACCCCGGAGTACGGGCCAAGGTGATCGACGACCGGGGCCGCGAACTGCCACCGGGCGCCGTCGGCGAGGTCTGCCTGCACACCCCCGCGCGGATGGCCGAGTACTGGGGACTGCCGGACAGGACCGCGGAGACGCTGGTCAACGGCTGGATCCACACGGGTGACGCCGGCTTCCTCGACGAGGACGGCTACGTCTTCATCCGCGACCGGATCAAGGACGCCGTCCTCGTCGCCGGGGAGAACGTCTACCCGGCCGAGATCGAGAACGTCCTGGAGCGCCACCCGAGCGTGGGGGAAGCGGTCGTGATCGGTGTCCCTGACGAACGGTGGGGCGAGAAGGTGCACGCCTTCGTCGTCCCCGCTGCAGGCGAGCGCCCCGACCCGCGAGACCTGCACACCTTCCTCGTGCCGCGGCTGGCCGCGTTCAAGCTGCCCGCGAGCTACGAGTTCACCGACCACGTCCCGCGCAACCCGAGCGGCAAGATCCTCCGCCGCGAGCTGCGTGACCGTTTCTGGGACGACTCCGCGCGCAAGGTCAACTGAGCGCCCGACCGACGGCACCCCCCGGGACAAGCCCCCGAAAGAGAGTTCTCATGCCCGAACACCTCACCCTGGACGGTTTCCGCGCCGATCTCGCCGAGTGCCTGTTCCTGGAACCCGACGAAGTGGATCTGGAGGACGGCCCCTTCGACACGGGCATGGACTCGCTGCGCATCGCCACCCTGCTGGAGCGCTGGCGCGCGGCGGGCGCCGACGTGACCTTCGTCGAGCTCGCGGAGCGCACGACCTTCGCCCAGTGGTGGCAGCTCCTCTCGGACCGCCGGGAGCAGCGGATATGACAGAGGGTCAGCCGCTGCTGGCCGCCCAGGAAGGCATCTGGGCGGGCCAGCAGCTCGACATGGACAGTCCGGCGTACAACACGGCCGAGTACCTGCGCATCAGCGGGCCCGTGGATCCGGCCGTCTTCGACCGGGCACTGCACCACGTCGTCGCCGAGACGGAGGCGCTCAACGTCACCTTCGGCACCGACGACACCGGCCGGCCGCGGCAGACGCTTGCACCGGCGCGGACCTGGCACACCCACATGGCGGACCTCACCGCCGAGCGCGACCCGCACGCCGCCGCCCTGGCGTGGATGGACCGGGACATGGGCCACCCGGCCGACCTCACCCGGGGCCCGGTCTTCGGTCACGCCCTGCTGCGCACCGGCCCGGAGGAGTACCTCTGGTACCACCGCGTCCACCACATCGCCCTGGACGGTTTCGGACTCTCCCTGGTCGCCCGGCGGGTCGCCCAGGTATACACCGCGCTCATGGCGGGAGAGCCGGTCCCGGACAGCGGATTCGGCACCCTGGAGTCCGTTCTCACCGAGGAATCCGCCTACCGCGAGTCCACCCGGTACGCCGAGGACCGGGTCCACTGGACCGGCCGCTACGGCGACCGCCCGCCCGTCGCCACCCCGGCCGGCCGCTCCGCGCTCCCCGCCCGCACCTTCCACCGGCACGTCACCGACCTCGACCGTGCCACCTCGGACCGGCTGCGCACGGTGGCCCGTGGACTGAAGGTCACCTGGTCCGAAGTGCTCCTCGCGGTCACGGTCGCTCACCTCCACCGGCTCACCGGGGCCAGGGAGATCGTGCTCAGCCTGCCCGTGATGGGCCGCCTCGGTTCGGCCTCGCTGCGGGTTCCGGCGATGGTCCGCAACGTCCTCCCCCTGCGGGTGCCCGTGACATCCGCCGACAGCCTGCGCGCCCTTGCCCCACAGGTCTCGCGGGAACTGCGGGCGGGGCTGCCGCACCAGCGCTACCGCTACGAGCAGTTGCGCCGTGATCTCAGGCTGGTGGGTGGCGAGCGCCGGCTGTCCGGTCCCGGCGTGAACATCATGCCGTTCGAGTACGGACTGAAGTTCGCCGGGCATCCCAGCACCGTGCACAACGTGTCCGCCGGCCCTGTGGACGACCTGGCCGTCAACGTCTACGACCGCGGCGACGGCACTGGTCTGCGTGTCGCCGTGGACACGAACCCGGACCTCTACACGCGGGCGGAGACAGCAGCTTTCCAGGAGGGACTGCTCGCGCTGCTGACGCAGGCACTGACCGACCCGGACCGGCCGCTCGGGCGCGCGCGGGCGCATCGCGACATCCTCGTCCTGGACGGCGGACCACTGCCCGCACCCGCCCGTCCGGTCCTCAGCGTCATCGCCGGCCACGCCGCCCGCCGCGGCGGCGCCCCCGCCGTCGAGCACGACGGGCGCGTGCTGACGTACGCACAGCTCTTCGGCGCCGCGAAGGACGTCGCCCGGGCCCTGGCCGTCCGCGGAGTCGGCCGCGGTGACGTGGTGGCGGTGGCCCTGCCCCGGGGCGCCGACGCCGTCACCGCCGTCCTCGGCGTGCTGATGTCCGGCGCCGCCTACTGTCCCCTCGACCTCGGGGCGCCGGCCGAGCGCGGCGCCCGCCTGCTGGACGGCGCAGCCGCGTCCCTCGTCCTGACGACCGGTGACCTCGCGGCCCGCTTCACGGAACACCCCGTACTCGCGCTGCCCTCACCGGGCACCGGGGACGCCCGGCCCGGCGCCGCACCGGTCTCCCCCGGACCGGCCGACCTCGCGTACGTCCTGCACACCTCGGGCTCGACCGGGCACCCCAAGGGGGTCGCGGTCGGACACAGCGCCCTCGCCCACTTCGTCACCGCGGCCGCACACCGCTACGGACTGCGCCGCGAGGACCGTGTGCTGCAGTTCGCCCCGCCGCACTTCGACGCCAGCGTGGAGGAGATCTTCCTGACCCTCTGCTCCGGCGCCACCCTCGTCGTGCGCACCGACGACATGACCGACTCCGTGCCGAGCTTCCTCGACACCTGCGCGCGCCTGCGGGTGAGCGTCCTGGACCTGCCCACCGCGTACTGGCACGAAGTCGCCTACGCGGTCTCCACCGGCGCCGCCGCCCTGCCGGAGTGCGTACGGACGGTCGTCATCGGCGGCGAGGCGGCGCTCCCCGAACGGGTCGAGCGCTGGCGCAAGGCGGTCGGCACCTCGGTCGCCCTGCTGAACACCTACGGTCCGACGGAGGCGACCGTGGTCGCCACCGTCGCCGACCTGCACGATCCGGGGCTGGCCACCGGCGACGTCCCCATCGGCCTCCCCCTGCCCGGCACAAGGGCCGCGGTCCTGGACGGCGAGCTGTACCTGCTGGGCCCCGCCCTCGCCGACGGTTATCGTCCCGATGTTCCCGACGGCGCGCGCTTCGCCCCGCTCACCGCTCTCCCCGACGCCCCGCGCGCCTACCGCACCGGGGATCTCGTCCGCGTCGGCGAGGACGGGCGACTGCGCCATCTCGGCCGGGCCGACAGTGAGTTCAAGATCAGCGGGCTTCGGGTCCAGCCGGCCGAGATCGAGAACGCGCTGCTCGACCACCCGCGCGTCAAGGAGGCGGCCGTCGTCGGGGAGATCCTCCCGGACGGCACCCGGCGGCTGGTCGCCCATCTCGTGGCCTCGGCACCTGCACCACCGGCCACCGAGGTGAGGGACCACCTGCGGGCCAGGCTGCCCGCCGCGATGATCCCCTCCGCCGTCGAGTTCACGGACCGGCTGCCCCGCACCCGCTCCGGAAAGATCGACCGAGCCGCGCTCGCCGGTCCGCCCGAGCGCCGCGCGCCCAGCGCGGGGAGCCCTCTGGAGCGGACCATCACCGGCGTCTGGGGGCAGCTCCTCGGCACCGACGACGTCGCCCCGGACGACGACGTGTTCGACCTGGGCGCCCAGTCCCTCCAGGCCATCCAGGCCGCCAACCGGCTCGGCATCGCGCTCGGCCGGGACCTGAAGGTGGCCTGGGTCTTCCAGCACCCCACGGCCGCCGCCCTGGCCCGCTTCCTCACCGGGACGGACGCCGGTACCGGCGAGGAGGCCCCACCGTCCGCCGTACTCCCGCCGACGGCCCTGTTGGCCGACACCACCCTGGACTCGGGCATCCGGCCCGGCACCGGCCGTGTCCGCCGGGCTCCCCGGCGCGTCCTGCTCACCGGCGCCACCGGCTTCGTGGGGACGCATCTGCTGGCCCGGCTGCTGACCGCGACGGACGCCGAGATCGTCTGCACGGTGCGCGCGGCGGACGCGGCCGAGGCAGCCGACCGCGTCCACGAAGCGCTCACGGCGCACGGGATCGCGCTCGACGAGGGCGCGGCAGCCCGCCTGACCGTGCTGCCGGCGGACCTGGCCCGCCCCGGACTGGGCCTGTCGCACGAGACCCTGTCCGAACTCGCCGCCACCACGGACGCGGTCTTCCACAACGCGGCGACGGTCAGCATCATGCGGGACTACGCCACTCTGCGCGCCGCCAACACCGATTCCACCCGGCAGCTACTGCGCCTGGCCGCCGTCAACACGACACCCCTGCACTACGTGTCCACCCTCTCCGTGGCCCCGCCGACGAGCCTCGCCCCCGAGGTCCCGGAGGAGTTCCTGCCGCTCCACGGCGGACTGCTCCACGGTTACCAGCAGTCCAAGTGGGCCTCCGAGCGGCTTCTGGAACAGGCGGCGGAACGGGGGCTGCCCGTCAGCGTCCACCGGCTGGGCCGGGTCGTCGGTCCCGCCGCCACCGGCCGCGTCAACGAGCGGGACTTCCTCTGGGGCGTGCTGCGGGCGGGCATCCCGGCGGGGATCGTCCCGGACCTGTTCGAGGACGAGGTGTGGACTCCGGTGGACTTCGTGGCGGCCTCTCTTGTCCACCTGTGCCTGGGGCAGGGGGACCCGATGGCCACGGGCCCGGTCTTCAACCACGCCACGCTGCCCCGGGTACGGCTCGCGGACGTCTACGACTGGGTCCGCGCGTACGGCTATCCGGTGCGGACCGTGCCGCTCGCCCGCTGGCGGGAGAGCCTCCCGCGCTCGGCGGACGCCGCCGCAACCACACTCGCCTTCTTCGACTCCACCGCGCGGGATTCCTCCACGGCGGGCGCGACGGCGGACCTGGGTCTCGGCCGCGTCCGCTCCGACCGGGTCCGTGCGGGGCTGGACGGCAGCGGCATCACCTGCCCGCCCATCGACCGGAGTCTGTTCTTCCGTCACCTTGACCACAGCGTGCGGGCAGGTCTGCTACCCGTGCCGACGCCACGCCCGGAAGTGTCCGCGAAGTAGGCCACAACTACCGGGAACCCAGAACCACTTCGGCCCGACTACTGCAACGCGACCGTCAGTCGGCGCGTCGTCCGCACATCCCCCGAGCATCTTCCCGACCCAAGGAGCCCGCATGCCGATGCACCGGCCGGCCGCCGCAGCCCTGGCCGCAGCCCTCTGTCTGCTCACGGCGGCGTGCGGTGCGTCGTCCGACGACAAGGCGAAGGGGACGGCGGCCGAGGCCGCCGCCTCGAAGACCGGCTATCCGGTGACCCTCGACAACTGTGGCCGCAAGGAGACCTTCGCCAAGGCTCCCGGCCGGGTCGTCGTCATGAACGGCGCCTCCGTCGCCGAGGTCTCCACCCTGCTCGCCCTCGGCCTCGGTGACAGGATCGTCGCCAACGAACAGACCTACGGCATGTCCGAGGTACCGGGCCGGGCCGCTGCCATCAGGAAACTGCCCACCGGCGACGTCAAGCTCAACGATGCCTACGACGTCCCCCGCGAGGCGATGCTGGGCCTGCGCCCCGACCTGGTGCTGTCCACGACGTCGTACGGCTTCGACCAGAAGAACGGCTTCGCCACCCGCGACCAGCTCAGGCAGGTCGGAGCCAACAGCTACGTGTCACCGCGGGGCTGCGACCAGAACACCGCCGGGATGACCATCGCCGACAGCTACCGGCTGCTGCGCGACATGGGCCGGGTGTTCAACGTCAGCGACAGGGCCGAGAAGCTGATCGCCGCCTCCGAGAAGAACATCGCTGCCGTCGCCGGCAAGGTGAAGGCGAAGGACAGGCCCAGGGTCATGGTCCTCTTCTCCAACATGTCGATGGGCGGCAACGACTTCAGCTCCGTCGTCGCCAAGGGCATCTACAACGACATCCTCGCCAGGGCGGGCGGCGTCAACGCCTTCGAGAACGCCTCCAAGGGGTCCTTCGCCGACCTGAGCAAGGAGAAGGTGGCCGCCACCGACGTGGACGCCCTCGTCGTCATCGCCTACAACGACCCGAACCCGGCGGCCTACGCCAAGAAGCTGCTCAAGGAGTTCCCCCAGTGGCCGGCCGCCAAGAAGAACGCGTACGTGACGCTGTCCGACTCGATGTACCTCGGCCCCAGCAACGACGTGGCCGTGTCGAAGGTCGCCAAGATGCTGCATCCGGACGCGTTCTGAGCCGTACGAAGACTCTCAGGGGTCCGCTGGCGTACACGCTGCTGCCCGTCGGACTGGTCGCCACCATGATCGTGGCGATCAGCATCGGCGCGGTGAACGTCCCGCTCGGCGAGGTGTGGGGGATCGTGCTGCACCACGTCACCGGCGCGGGAGCGGCTCCCTCCGACCCTGCGCTCGACCAGATCGTCTGGAATTTCCGCACACCGCGGGTGGTCCTGGCCGCCTTGGTCGGCGCGGGCCTCGCGGTGTCCGGCGCGGTCCTGCAGACCGTGGTGTCCAATCCGCTCGCCGACCCCATCGTGCTGGGCTTCTCCTACGGCGCCACGCTCGGCGCCGTTCTCGTGATCACGCTCGGCGGGGGCGTCGCACTCGCCGGGCTCGGGGTATCGGCGGCGGCCTTCGTCGGCGCGGTGGCGGCCGGTGCGCTGGTCTTCGCACTGGGGCGGCGTCGCGGGCGGATGGCGCCAACTCGGCTGGTCCTGGCGGGCGTCGCGGTCGGCTACGTCTTCCTCTCCGCGACCAGTTTCGTGCAACTCCAGGCAACCCCGACCGAACTGCGGACGGTGATGTTCTGGATGCTCGGCAGCGTCGCGGGGGCGCAGTGGGACCAACTGCCCGCGGTGTCCGCCGTCGTGCTCGCCACGACCACACTGCTGTCCTTGTTCGGCCGCCGCCTCAATGTGCTCCTGGCCGGGGACGAGTCGGCCACGGCGCTCGGTATCGACGTCAACCGGCTGCGCGCCGCTCTCCTGGTCCTGAGCGCGCTGCTCACGGGCACCGTCATCGCCGTCGCCGGCAGCATCGGCTTCGTCGGACTGATGATCCCGCATCTGGTCCGCCTCACCATCGGCGCCGACCACCGCCGCCTGCTGCCGCTGACCGCACTCCTGGGGGCGGTCTATCTGGTCCTGGTCGATCTGCTCTCCCGCGTCGTCAACCGCCCCAACGAGCTGCCCCTCGGCATCCTCACCGCCCTTCTCGGCGCCCCCTTCTTCCTGTGGCTCCTGCGCCGCAACAAGGGCTTGGACTGAACCGGATGAAACTCACCGTCGAAGGACTCCATGTCACCCTGGACCAGAACCCGGTTCTGCGGAACGTCACCCTGGAGGCCCGCGAGGGCGACA
This sequence comes from Streptomyces corallincola, assembly GCF_019104725.1. GTDB lineage: Bacteria > Actinomycetota > Actinomycetes > Streptomycetales > Streptomycetaceae > Streptomyces > Streptomyces corallincola. Next base: position 30,755 of record NZ_JAHRXF010000035.1, read on the forward strand.
TCGTCGGCCTCGTCGGCCCCAACGGCAGCGGCAAGTCCACCCTGCTGCGTACCGTCTACCGCTCCCTGCGCCCGGCGGGCGGCACGGTGCGCGTGGGCGGGGACGACGTGCGGAAACTGTCCCCGCGCGACGCGGCACGACGCACCGCCGCCGTCCTGCAGGACGCGGAGGGCAACACCACCGGGCTGACCGTCGCCGAGATCGTCGCCCTCGGCCGTGCCCCGCACCACGGCCTGCTCGGCCGCGACGGCCCCGAAGACCGGAGCACCGTCGCCGACGCCATCGACCGCTGCGGTGTACGGTCCCTCGCGGACCGCGACTACACCTCACTGTCCGGCGGGGAGCGTCAACGTGTCCTGCTGGCAAGAGCCTTGGCCCAGGAGCCACGGCTTCTGGTCCTCGACGAACTGACCAACCATCTCGACATCCGGGCCCGTTTCGAGCTGCTGAACCTGATCCGCGCCACCGGAGTCACCACGCTGGCCGTGCTGCACGACCTGGATCTGGCCGCGCGGCTCTGCGACCGCCTGGTGGTGCTGTGCGAGGGGACGGTGGTGGCCGCCGGGCCGGTTCTGGACGTGCTCACACCGCGCACTCTCGGCGAGGTCTTCGGCGTGCGGGCGAGCGCCGAGCGGCACGCCGACGGCGTCGTCCGCATCACCTATGGGGCGCAGCCGCTCGCCGGTGACCGTGCACCGGAGTCCGCGTCCCACGACCTGCCCGGTCGGCGGAATGTCCCGGAGACCACCGCCTGACGCCGCTCGCGGCGAAGTGACGGGCACTTCGCCGCGGCCTCACGCCGGTCAGCGGTGCTCCGGATGCCTCTCCCGGCCACGGCGGGCCACGGCCACCGAGGCGGCACCGAGCATCAGCAGAGCTCCTGCCACGAGGGTCTCCTCGGACATGTCGCTTCCGGTGCTGGCAAGTTGACCGTCGTTGGGCGGGGTGGTGCCTCCCGTGCCGGGCGGCGGGGCGGATGCCGTGGAGGCGTCCGACACCTCCGGTCCCCCGGAACCGGTGGGCTCGTCGGGCACGGTGCTGATGCTCGGCAGGGCCGTGGTGCCGGCCGTCGCCGTGGACGAGGGCGAGGCCCCGGAGGTGGCCGGGGAGGAGGGTGACGGGGAGGAACCGGACCCGGACGACGGCGTGGGCGACGGGGAACCGGCGTTTCCGGTGGTGAGCGTGCCGAAGGAGATCCCGGTGGCTCCGCCGAGTGCCTGGGTGGAGGCGCGGACGTCCGAGCCGGGCTGGCCGTCGGCGGCCACGTCGAATCCGCCGTCGCCGTTCTGCTGTCCGGCGAGGAACTTCAACGCCTTGGCTATCTGGGCCGTGTAGGAGCCGGCGTCGAGGCTGAGTCCCTGTACGGCGAGTGCCGCCGAGTTGGTGGAGTCTCCGGCCGCGCCGGGGAAGCCGCCGTCCTTCTCCTGCTGCCCGGCGATCCAGGCGATGCCCTTGGTCACGGCGGGCGAGTGGGTTCCGTCGGGCGTGAGCGCGAGGGCCATCACCGCCATCGCCGTGGAGTCCACGTCGGAGTCGTTCGTCGAGGGGATGAGACTCGGCCAGGAGCCGTTGTCGTTCTGGAGCCCCTCCAGGTAAGCGACGGGCCCCGCCGCGTTGGCGGTGTCCCCCACCCGGAGCTGCGCCATGATGCCCAGCGACTGGGAGAAGACGGACGGCGCGTACGTGTAGGAACCGGGAGCCGCGCACGCGGTGTCCGCACCGGTGCCGGCCCGGACGCAGACCGCCTTGTCCAAAGCTGCGATCAGGTCGTGGCCGCCGAACGAGCGAGGGTCCTTGCCGACGATCTCGGCGAGCAGGGCCTCCTTCGCGATCGAACCGCCACTCGCGTAGGGCGTGCCGATCCCCGTCCAGTCGTCGATCGAACGTCCGGTCCCGTCGGTCTTCCGCTGGTCCAGGAAGTCGATGATCTTGGCGAGCGCGGCGTCGTCGGTGCGCGCCGCGGCGAGCGCGTACGCGCCGTCGATGGTCAGCCCGAAGTCGGCGAATCCGCCGCCGAAGGGCGCGTAGTAGTGCCCGTCGGTCAGTTGGGCCGGAGCGACGAGATAGTCGGACCCTTTCTTGAAGTCCGGCCGGTCGGCGGCTCCGGCCGCGAGCGATGCGGCCGCCGGGCCGGAGGAGCCCGGCTGCGTGCGGGGCACGGCCCGGCCCGTCTCCGCGTGCGCGGGCTGCGCCGAGGCGCACAGCGCGGCCCCGAGGACCGAGAACAGCAGGGCGCCCGCGGCCGGAGCCCATCTGCTCCGGTACCGGTTCTCATGAGGGGGGACAGCGTTCACGACGACTCCTTCGGCCGGTCGCGGAGGGACGGGTGATTGCGAGCCGTGGTCCGGCCGGGTGCCGCGTCGTCAGCGCGCGCGGACCGATGCGGGCGTGAACTTCGGCTTGCCGGTGGTGCCGTCGATGCTGGTCTGGCCGTACACCCATGCCTCGACCTCGCCGGCCTTCGGCTTGTCGCTCATGGCCCCGAGGGGGCTGTAGGTCCACGTGGTCTGTCCGGCGGGGGCGATCCAGTAGGACCAGTATGCGGAGGCGGGCGGTGTGAGAACACAGGCGTCCTGAGCCGGCGTCGGGTACTGGGTCCCGCTGTTGAACGTGGAGTTGCCGATCCGGCAGATGAACGCCGGGCCGTCGTGCTGGGTGCCCGCTGTGGTGAATCCGCCGTTGTGGAGCAGGTTGTACCCGGTGGTGGGACTGGCGTCGCATCCACGCACCACCGAGCCGCCCCAGGGGCCGAAGTCAACCGCGACGATCGCGCCCTTGGTCGGGGTGCAGCTCGTGAGCGGGTCGGCGGAGGCGGGGGCGGCCGCGGTGACGGTGACGCCCGTCGCGGCGAGCGCGAGGACGGAGGCCGCGATCGACCGGGACGCGGTGCGGTGCCAGGCTTTACGTGCGGTGGACTTCGTCATGGGAACCTTCCGGGTCGTCGGCCGTTCGGCGACGGGGCGTGGGAAGGCGGCACGGCACACTGCGGCGCGGCTGCCGGTCCACGCCGCAGTCCACGACGGCGTTTGAATCGAGCCTCAGCGCAGGTGCTCCGGCTTGCCCGGCGTACCGGGCCCACGGTTGCGGGTCAGCGCCGGAGTTCGACCGGCTTCCCCTGTGATGCTGAAGTAAAAGCCCGTCATATGACCACGGATGACCGGTCTCCGTCAATGTCGTGTGTGCGACCCACCAGGCTCTCTCCAGGCCGAGCCCGGTGACGACGTCGGTCGCCGTGGGCGGCAGGGAGACGACGCGCATGCGGTGGCCACGGGCGGTGCGCGGGTGGGCGGTGCCGTGGAGGCGGGTCCGGGCACGCACCCACGGTGCGGCGGGTCCCGCCCAGAGCGCCGTACGAACGCCGAGGGCGGAACCGCGGGCGATCGGTCAGGCGCCCCAGCGCACGGCGATCGTGTCCCCGACGTTGATCACCTTCTGCCGGGTGGCCGCGGCGAAGGAGGAACCGTCGATGCTGACCTTCCAGGAGTTGGAGCCGCTGTTGGCCTTGCCGTTGACCGTGGTGATCGTGCCGGTGCCCGAGGCGGGCGTCACTCCGGTCACGCATCCCGAGGGCGTGGCCGTGCCGGTCGCCGCGTCGAGAACGGCGCCGAGCGTCGTCGTGCCGGCGGTCGGGGTCAGGGAGACCGAGCACACCTTGAGGCCGCCCGCACCGTCATCGACGGTCAGCGCGAGCTTGGTGGCCGTGCCTGCGGTGAAGGTGCTCTGGGCGACCCACTGGGGCGCGCCCGACGTCACCGGTGCGGGCGGCGTGGCGGTGAACCCGCCACCGGCCACAGCCCGCAGCGCGTCCGTCGAGGCGTATGCCGAGGGGCTGGTGTTACTCGGGAGGTACTTGAAGCCGCCGCCCGGATTGAACTGCTGGGCGATCAGGAAGTCCACCGGCGTCCTGCCCATCGACGTGAGGAAGTCGCCGGTCTGTGCGTTGATGCCACAGGCGTTGAGGCCGGAGACGGCCCAGCCGTTGGAGTCGGTGTTGACCCCGAACATGGAGTTGAAGGCGCCGCTGCTCGCGACCAGCTTGCCCTTGAGGAACGCCTTGGCCTGCACGATGTCCGTGTCCGTGGCGGGGACACCCGAGACGCACAGTGCCGCCATCGCCGCGCCGGTCATGTCGATGTCGCTCGCCGCCGCGAGGTCGCTCGCGCTGCCCTCGGCCTTGGTGAAGGTCCAGCCGCCGTCGTTGTGCTGGTTTGCGCGGATGCGGGCCACGACCGCGTCCCGCAGCGCCTGGGGAATGCGCTGCCCGCCTCCTTGCGTCTTGGCGCCGTTGAGGGCCAGGGCGGCGAAGACGGTCCCGTTGAAGTTCCCGGACGGACCGAAGTAGCCGGCCTCCGAGGTCTGCCAGTAGCCGTACATGTCGGCGACGAGATTCCGGGAGGCGGAGACCCGTGCCGGGTCGATGCCCGCCGCGTAGCCGTTCAGAGTGGCGCGCTCGTAGTCGGTCACCACGGGGGTCGAGGACGGCCAGGTCGATGTCGCCAGGAGGTTGCGGTAGACGGTTCTCGCGTTCTTGCTCGTGTCACCGCCCGGCGTCACGTCCACGGCCGCGGTTCCGGCTGCCGCGAGGGCGCTGAACGCCCATTCGTTGGACAGACCGGCTCCGGCGTACGAACCGTCGGCCTCCTGAAGGGACTTGAGATAGGCCACACCGTTCGTCTTCGACGTGGCGATCTGAGCGGGGGTCGATGTCGCGGCTGCCGGCAGTGTGGTGAGGGCGAAGGCGCCGACAGCGGAGGCCGCCATGACTGCGGAACGACGGAGTTTCACGGTACGGGACATGGCCTGCTCCTGAGATGAGGGACGCCGGCCGAACCGCGACCGAGCCCTGGGGCGGCGGCGGGTCGAGGCCGCCGTCCAAACGCGTGGAAGGCTTCCAGGGGTTGCTCACCGCACGGGTCCTCGGGCTCGGGACAGCCTTTCGCCGTCCCACACCGTTGCGCGTCAGCCCCGGATTCACACCGGGTTCCCCCATGTGGCAGCGCAGGACGCTACCGGACCGGTCCGTCACCCGCCAGACAGCCACAGCCAGCGGTACAGCCGCCCCTCCCGCCTTGACGCCTCCTTCAACTGCGTGTTCAATCCCGGCTGATAAGCACACAACTCCAGGGGAAGCCGGTCGAACTCCGGCGCTGACCCGCAACCGTAGGCCCGGCGCGAGCCGGGCGAGCCGGAACACCTGGAGCCTGATGTTCAGCGACAGACGCCGTCGAGGACTACGGCGTGGTTCGATCGGCTCGCACCGGGCGGTGATTCCGCATGCGGTGTGAGCCCACGACCACGCCCTGGCCTCCCTCGGCACACGACAGAGGGGCCGGGGGCCGTGGTGGGGACCGACAAGCGCAGAAGGCGACGCTCGGGCAGCAGACGCGTACCCGTGTGGTCCGCGGCTGCGGCACTGCTCGCGGCCTCGGTCCCGACCTTCCTCGCCGTGTCCCCCGCCGCCGCGGACCCTGTCGGAGACTGCACGGCCACGAAGGGCGCCCTGGTCGCCGTCGATTTCGGCCCGTTCGGCGGACCGGTGGAGCGCGGCTGCGACACCAGCCCGACGACCGGCTACGAGCTCCTGCACGAGGGCGGTTTCGCAACGACGGGGACCGAGCACGACGGCCCGGCCTTCATCTGCCGTATCGGCAGTGCCGCGTTCGACTCCGGCAGGCAGTACCCGACGCCCGACAAGGAGTCCTGCGTCCTGACACCGCAGGCAACCGCTTACTGGTCCTACTGGACAGCGGCTCCCGGCCAGGACGACTGGACGTACAGCCAGTACGGCGCGATGGACCGCAAGCTCAAGGACGGTGACGTCGATGCCTGGGTGTACGGCGGAACCGACATCGGCGGCAGTACCGGTCAGCCCACGTTCAGCCCGGACGACGTACGTGGCGGCGGTACGCCCCCTGATCCGGGCGGCACGCCCACCGGAGCCCCCGGCGCCATCGATCTGCGGGCGGCAGCCGCCTGGCTGAAGGGCAGCCTCACCGACGGCGACCACATCGTGGACGACGGCACGGACACCCCGAACCACCTCCTCACCACGGAGACGGCGTACGCGCTGGCCGCGGCCGATGGAAAGGGCCCGGCCGTCGGCCGGATCACGGAATTCCTGGCCGACCACACCGACGACTACGCCTACCCGGCGGGCAAGGACGAAGCCCCCGACGCCACCGCGGCCGCCCGACTCGCCCTCCTCGCCGAGATCACCGGACGGGACCCGGCCGCCTTCGGGGGCCACGACCTGATCGCCGATCTCCGGAAGAACGTGTGCGCCGCCGGCCCCGAATCCGGTGAGGCGACCCCCGGCTGCACCGCCGCGGGCGACTTCCGCAACGCGACGTACGCCGACGGCCAGGCCATGTCCGTACTGGCCCTGCTGCGCGCCGGTGTGACGCCGCCCGCCTCCACCGTCACGCGCCTCACCCAGCTCCAGTGCAAGGACGGTGGCATCACCGGCATCCTCATCCGCTCCGGCGAGTACTGCGACGGTGACGCGGCCACCACCGGGCTGGTGGCGCTGGTCCTGCGGAAGGCCGGCGGCCACGACGACGAAGTGGCCGCAGCACGGGCGTATCTGAAGAAGTCCCAGCGCGAGGACGGTTCGTTCCCCGGCTACACCGGCGCCACCACCGGCGGTGTCGCCTCGACCGCGTACGCCGCCCAGGCCCTGCGTGCTCTCGGGGACACCGCCCTGGCCGACGCGGCCACCGGCTGGCTGGCGCGTCAGCAACTCGACGGCGGCGGCTTCGGGTTCGAGGAAGGCGCCACCGACCCGTCCCTCTACCCCACCCCTCCGGCCGTGCTCGCCGGAGCGGGCACCAGCCTGGTCTCGCTCACCGCGAAGACCGACGACCCCGGCGAACCTCCGGTCACCGAGCCCCCGACGACCGGGCCGCCCACCGGGCCCGGCGTCCCGCCGGGCGACGGGCCGGACCTCAAGAAGGGCGTCGCCTACCTCACCGGTGCCGACCGGCTCCGCCAGGGCCACTACTACACCGACGGAACGGGCTCCTCCCGCGCCGACTTCGGGCTGACCATCGACGGTGCCTACGCGCTCGCCGCCACCGGCCTGGACAACGCCAGGTTGCGGGGCGTCATCGACTTCCTCGACCGCGGAGGCAAGGACGGCGAGGGCCGCACCGTCCAGGACTGGACCGGCAGCGGCACCGCCTACGCGGCGGGCGGCTCCATCGGGAAGACCGCGCTGCTCGCCGAGGCGGTCGGACGCGACCCACACGACTTCGCCGGCCAGGACCTCATCGACGCGCTGAAGAAGGCCGTCTGCGCGAAGCCCAGCACCGCACCCGACCGTTCCTGCCCCGCCAAGGGCGCCTACACCTACGCCCCTTCGGTCTTCTCCCAGTCCCTGGCCGTGATGGCACAGCTCCGCGCGGGCGAGACGGCGGCGGCGAGGGAGCCGGTCGCGTACCTGGAGAGCCTCCAGCAGGACAGCGGCGCATGGCCGAGCCTCGTCCCCGCCACGGGTGACTCCGACGTGGACTCCACCGCCATCGCCGCGATGGCACTCGACCTGGTGGGCACGGACACGGCGGACAAGGCCGTGGACAAGGCACTCGGCTGGATCGCCTCCCGGCAACTGGCGGACGGCGGTTTCCCCGGCGCCGCCGGTGACTCGGTGAACTCGGCCGCACTCGCGGTGCAGGGCCTGTCCCTGCACGCCGGGTCCTACCGGGCCGAGATCGCGAAGGCGCTGAAGTTCCTCGCCGGGCAGCAGAACGGCGACGGCGGCTTCAACGTGGCGAAGGGCGGACAGCGCGGCTCCGACCTGCGGGCCTCCACGCAGGCGGTGGGTGGCGCGACCGGAATCTCCTTCGGTGTGCTGGAGCGCGATCTCAGCGGCACGTCCGCCCAGCCGAGTCCTGGTCCGAGTCCGAGTCCGAGCAGCAGCCTTCCGGAGATCATCACGGCCGGGGGGACGGGAGGGTCCGGCGGCGTCACGGACGGTACCGGGGGAACCGGGGACGGCGTGCTCGCCTCGACCGGTGCCCAGGCGGGCGCTCTCGCCGGGGTCGCCCTGCTCCTCGTCCTCGCCGGTTGGCGCACGGTCGTCGCCCCGCGCCGTCGCGCCGGTTCCGGAGGCCGTTCATGATCCCCTCGTCCGTCACCCGCGCGACCGTCCGCGTGACGGCCGCTCTCGGCATGGCCGTCGCCGCCCTCGGCGCGACCGGCGCACCGGCCGTGGCGGCTCCGCAGCCGATGGGGCGTTGCACCACCTCCTCCGGTGCCGTGCTGGCCGTTGACTTCAGCCACTGGGGCGGGCCGGTCCTGCGGTCCTGCGGCACGACGCCGGCCACCGGGTACGAACTGCTCAATCAGGGCGGCTGGCGCACCACCGGCACCGGCCACGACGGCCCTGCCTTCATCTGCCGTATCGGATACGGCGGTTACCAGGGCGGCAGGCAGTACCCGACGGCCGGCGAGGACGACTGCGTCCTGACACCGCCCGCGTCGGCGTACTGGTCGTACTGGCACGCCGACCCCGGAGCCCATGACTGGGAGTACAGCCAGCTCGGCGCCATGCTGTACAAGCCCAAGCCGGGCAGTGTCGATCTGTGGATCTTCGGCGGCACCGACATCAAGGGCACCGAAGGGCGCCCGAGGATCACCCCGGACCAGCTGCGTGCCCACAACACCCGGCCGCAGGGAGACGCGGGGAGACCCGCCTCCACCGCGAAGGCACCCTCTCTGCCGCCGGACATCGACACCGGCCCCGCGCCCGGGGGACAGCCGAAATCCGATCCCGAGAAGACCGGCAGGAAGCCCACGCGCGAGCCGGAGAAGCGGACGGCGCGGCCCGGCAAGAGCGCCTCGCCCCAGCAGAGCACCTCGCCGAGTCACAGCACGAGCCCGTCTCCGAGCGCGTCGGACACGGCCGCACCCGCCACGACACCGGGCACGAGCCCTCGCGTGGTGGACGCCGCGCCCGCGTCCGACACGGCACACGACTCCGGTTCGCTGCGCCCGGTGGCTGCGGGTGCCTCCCTCATCGCGGTCGTGGGCGGAGCAGCGGTGTACGTCGCGCGCCGACGACGCCGCTCCGAGTGACCGCCGTGAGGCGGGCCGCCGTCGAAGCCACCCCGTCTCCGTCCCGGCAAGCGCCGGACGGAGACGGCCGCCGCCTGCCCCGGGCCCTGCACCCGCTCGCCTGGTGGATCTGGGCGCTCGCCCTGGCCACCGCCGTCAGCCGCACCGCCAACCCGTTGCTGCTGTTCCTCGTGCTGGCGGTGCTCGGCTACGTCGTCACGGCCCGCCGCACCGAGGCACCTTGGGCACGCGGTTTCCAGTACTACCTCTACATGGCGCTCACGGTGGTCACGATCCGCGTGGTGTTCCGGGCCGTGTTCGCGACCGGCATCACCCCCCGCGACCACTTCCTCTTCTCCCTGCCGCACATCCCCACCCCGGACTGGTACGCGGGTATCCGGATCGGCGGGCCCGTGTCGCTGGAGGCGATTCTGTCCGCCGCGACCGACGGACTGCGACTCGCCTGCATGCTGTGCTGCATCGGCGCCGCGAACACCCTGGCCAATCCCAAGCGGGCCCTGCGAGTACTGCCGGGCGCCCTGTACGAACTCGGGGTCGCCGTGACGGTCGCCATCAGCGTGGCACCCCAACTCGTGCAGAGCGTGCAGCGCGTGTCCCGTGCCCGCAGGCTGCGGGCCGGCCGGAACAGGGGGTTCGCGGCACTGCGCGGCATCGTCGTGCCGGTTCTGGAGGACGCGCTCGAACGTTCCCTGCGGCTGGCCGCCGCGATGGACTCGCGTGGCTACGGCCGGGCGGGTACCGCCACGCGCCGTTCACGCCGGCTCACCGGAGCACTGATGCTGCTCGGCATGTGCGGCCTGTGTGCCGGTGCCTACGGGCTACTCGACGCGACCGCTCCCCGGGTCCTCGGTCTGCCCGCCATGACGGCGGGGGCCGTGCTCTGCGTCACGGGTCTGCGCGTCGGTGGCCGCAGGGTCACCCGCACCACGTACCGCCCGGACCCGTGGAAGCTGCCCGAATGGGCGGTCGCGGGCAGCGGCGTGCTCTCCGCCGTGCTGCTGTTCACCGGCCTCGGCTACGACGCGGCCGAACTCAACCCCTCCATCTACCCGTTGACCTGGCCGAGCCTGCCGCTGGTGCCGACCGCCGCGATCCTGCTCGCGGGAGCGGCGGGATTCCTCTCCCCACCGCCCACGGCGCCCACCGCCCCACGCCCCGCACAGCGGCGCACCCAGAAAGCCGACGTCACGTGATCACCTTCGACCAGGTCACCGTCCACTACGACGACGCCTCCCGGCCCGCTCTGCGAGAGGTGGACCTCACGGTGGAGGAGGGCGAACTCTGTCTCGTCGTCGGTCACACGGGCGTCGGCAAGTCCACTCTGCTGGGGGCCGTGAACGGCCTCGTCCCGCACTTCACCGGCGGCACGCTCTACGGGCGCGTCATCGTGGACGGACGCGACACGGCACACCACCCACCGCGTGAACTCGCCGACGTGGTGGGCGTGGTGGGCCAGGACCCGATCGACGGGTTCGTCACGGACACCGTCGAGGAGGAACTCGCCTACACCCTGGAACAACTCGCGGTACCGGCGCCCACCATGCGCAAGCGCGTCGAGGAGACCCTCGACCTGCTCGGCCTCGCCGATCTGAGACACCGTGCCCTGCACGAACTCTCCGGCGGGCAGCAGCAGCGGGTCGCCATCGGATCGGTCCTCACCGCGCACCCCAGGGTTCTCGTCCTCGACGAACCCACCTCCGCCCTGGACCCCACGGCGGCGGAGGAGGTCCTGGCCGCCGTCACCCGCCTGGTCCACGACCTCGGTGTCACCGTGCTGATGGCCGAACACCGCCTCGAACGCGTCGTCCAGTACGCCGACCGTGTCATCCACCTGCCGGGCGGCGGCCAAGTGGTGAGCGGACTCCCCGCCGACATCCTGCGGACCTCGTCCATCGCACCGCCGATCGTCGAACTGGGCCGCGCGGCCGACTGGTCCCCTCTGCCCCTGTCCATCCGAGACGCCCGGCGCGCCGCGACCGGGCTGCGCACCCGGCTCACCGGACGGACACCGCTTCCCGCGCGCAGCGGGCCCGCGCCCGAAGGCCCGGCCCTGCTCACCGCGCGCGGCGTGACCGTGAGCTATCAGGGCGTCCCCGCCGTCCGGGGAGTGGACCTCGCACTCCGCGGTGGCGAGGTCACGGCGCTCATGGGCCGCAACGGCTCCGGCAAGTCCTCCCTTCTGTGGGCGTTGCAGGGCTCGGGCCCCCGCCGGGCGGGAAGCGTCACGGTGGACACCGGGGCCGGAAGCACGAGCGATCCGCACGCCGTGTCCGCGTCCGATGCCCGTCGCATGGTCGGCCTGGTCCCCCAGACCCCGGCAGACCTGCTGTATCTGGAGAGCGTCCGGCAGGAACTGGACCAGGCGGACTCGGAGTCGGGCAGGGGCGGGACCGCTGTCCCCACGGTCGGCCTCGGTGACAGCGCACGGGCGATCCTGGACCGGCTGGCTCCGGGCATCGACGACAGCACGCACCCCCGTGACCTGTCCGAGGGACAGAAACTGGCCCTGGTCCTCGCCGTCCAGCTCTCCGCCGCTCCCCGCGTCCTCCTGCTGGACGAGCCGACCCGCGGACTCGACTACCGTGCGAAGAACCAGCTCATCGGCATGGTTGACGCGTTGGCCGCGGAGGGTCGCGCGGTCGTGATCTCCACCCACGACGTCGAGTTCGTGGCCCGCGCCGCGGACCGGGTGGTGGTGATGGCGGAAGGAGACATCGTGGCCGACGGACCGACCACCGAAGTCATCGTCGCCTCTCCCGCGTTCGCCCCGCAGACCGCCAAGATCCTCGCGCCGCTGCCGTATCTGACGGTCGAGCAAGTGGTGTCGGGCCTCGACCACCCGTCCGGCACCGGGGCCGGCGCATGACCGCCTCGCTCGGTTCGGCCATCCGACTGGGGCCGCGGGCCGCGGTCGTCATCGCCCTGTCCGCCTTCCTCGGAATCATCGCGTTCTTCTGGCCGTTCGTCGTCGCGCCGGGAAAGTTCGGGTCCAACTACGCACCGCCGCTGATCTTCGGCGTCCTGCTGGTGCTCGTGCTGTGCGTCGTGCTCTCCGAGATCGCCGAGGGCGGCATCAGCTCCAAGGCGCTCGCCATGCTGGGCGTGCTCTCCGCCGTCAACGCGGCACTGCGCCCGCTCGGCGCGGGAACGGCCGGGGTGGAGACGGTGTTCTTCGTGCTGGTCCTCGCCGGGCGTGTCTACGGTCCGGGGTTCGGTTTCACCCTGGGCTGCACTTCGCTGTTCGCGTCGGCGCTGATCACCGGCGGGGTCGGGCCGTGGATGCCATATCAGATGTTCGGGTGCGCGTTCGTCGGGATGCTCGCCGGGTTCCTGCCGCGCGCGACCGGGCGCCGCGAGGTGCTGCTGCTCGCCGGGTACGGCTCGCTCTCCGGCTACCTCTTCGGGTTCCTGCTCAACCTCTCGTTCTGGCCGTTCTCCCTGGACCCCAACAGCTCCATCGCCTACCTCCCCGGCCTGCCGTTCACCGAACAGTGGCACCGCTACGTCGCCTTCGACCTCGCCACCTCCCTCGGCTGGGACACCGGGCGCGCGGTGACCAACTTCGTCTGCGTCCTCCTCGCCGGACCCGCCGTACTCACCACCTTCCGACGCGCCGCACGGCGAGCCCGCTTCCAGGCCCCGATACGCTTCGCCGCCCCGGAGAACTCCGGAGTCGAACCGCGCTGAGCTCTTTTGCCCGCAGGCCGTCAACGCCGCCGGAACAGCGGAGTTCGAGCCGGTACAGCTCGTCGAGCAGGTCGCATGTGAATTCTCGCATCGTCCCCTGACCTGCCGGGGTGAGCTGCTCCGGACCACTGTGTTCCTCGGGTCAGGAGACGGGCAGCTCACCCCGGACGGTACGGGCGGCGGCCACCAGATTCTCCAGGGAGGCACGGGTCTCGGTACAGCTGCGGGTCTTCAGACCGCAGTCGGGGTTGACCCACAGCCGTTCAGCGGGGATGCCCTTGAGAGCGCTCCGCAGAAGCTCCGCAGCCTCGTCGGCGCTCGGGACGCGCGGGGAGTGGATGTCGTACACGCCGGGTCCGGCCTGGCGCGGGTAGCCGTGGGCGACGAGTTCGCGGGCGACCTGCATATGGGAGCGAGCCGCTTCCAGGCTGATGACGTCGGCGTCGAGGTCGTCGATGGCCTGGACGATGTCGCCGAACTCGGCGTAGCACATGTGAGTGTCCATTGCCATGCCCATTCTCGGCGGCGGCAGCCGGTGAGACTGGCCGGGGAGAGCCCGGCCACGCTGCCCAGGAACTGCTCCAGGGCGGGCACGAAGTCGCTGGATGACAGGCCGTGCAGGTCCGCTCGCAGGCCAAGATCTGGGCCCTGATCGGACCCTCCATCGCCACCCTCAAAAACTGGCGCCTCCTGCGCAAACTCCGTTACAGCACCACCCGCACCACCAGCCTCCAGGCCGTCCTCACTCTTCACCTCACCTGCTCAAACCGACGTTGGAAAAGGCTTATTGACTCGCTACCATCTCACAATGGCCGGAACAAGCAAACGAAGCAACGGGCCCGAACCCCGTGCGCTGGCCCGCGCCACCCGCGATGAACTCGGAAGATTCGAGCGACTGCTACCCCGTCGGCCCGGCATTGGCGGGGCGGTGGCGTGTCTGGTGATCCTCGTCGTTGTCATGAATCTGATCCACAGCGAGGTGGACAACTTCTGGGGCCGCAGCGCTGAGGTGGTGGGCCCTTTGATCATTGTCATATGGATTTACGTCTGGTTTAAGCGTGTACGCGGGGGGCTCTACCTTTTCTCGGAGGGCTTCGTAGACGTGGCCGGTGGACGGGTGGTCAGCGTGGCGTGGTCGGAAATCACGTCAATAGAGGCCGAGGTATGGTATTTCTCCATTAGCTTGATTCCGATCGGCGTGTCTTCTGCCTACAAGGTGGCGTTCACGGAGCGAAAGACCGGACATCACAACGAGTGGACGCTCAACACCACGTATTACAACGTACATGAGCTCGCCAAACTAATGTCCAAGCGTTCCCGCATCCCGGTGACCGGCAACACCAACCCATACTACTGATCTTTTCGTAATTTCGGTGACTGCGGTGGCTGTGTGGGCGGGAGGCTGGCGGGGTCGCGTATTAATCTTCCTTTTCGGTTACTGGTTCCCCTTCCTCTTTTGCCGCGGCCTCAGTTGGCGGAACCGTGTCGCCCCGCCGCCTGCTGCGCACAATCGGCTCAGGTTGTCCGGCCGGTGGCGCTCAGCGTCTCGGCGATCAGGAATGCTTTGCGCGAGGCCGTTTTCATGACGTGCTGGAGAAGGGGGGCCTCGCGGGAATCCGGGAATCAGGGCCACAGCAATTGCTTGGTCCATCCCTCGGGCGTCGCCAGGTAGGCGAGCCGGGTGTGGCGGCGTTCCTTGTCGCCCTGCCGGAACTCCACCGAATCCGGACGCAACGAGTAGAGCGTCCAGCCCGGCGCCACGAGGTCCGGATCGTTCTTGATGCGGACGAGTGAGGTCTCCACCTGCGCGTCCCACTCGGCCGGATCGGCGAGCGGCATCGACTGCCGCCCGAGCAGGGCCTCCGCCCGTGCCCCCGCGCCACGTGAGAGGAAGTCCGCGGCGCACCGCTCGGGCGTCGCACGTACGACCGGGCCGCGCACCCGGACCTGGCGGGCGAGCGGCGACCAGTAGAAGGTCAGCGCCGCGTAGGGACGGGCGGCGAGGTCGCGGCCCTTGACGCTGCCCTCGTCCGAGGCGAACTCCCAGCCCTCAGGGCTCACATCCTTGAGGATGAGCACCCGCGCGGTCGGATCGCCACCCGCGTCCGCCGTCGCCAACGTCATGGCATGCGGCTCCCGCACCCCGGCACGCAAGGCGTTGAGCAGCCACTCGGTGAACAACTCGTACGGCGTGTCCGGCGCCTTCGACGGATAGAACTCCGGAGTCGGAGTACCGCTCAGCGCGGATCCGTCGGAGTACCGCTCAACACGAATCGGTGAGCGGCATGCGGGCCGTGATGCGTTTGCCGACCGGTTCGGTGCGGATGCTCAGGTTCTCCGCGACGGCCTGGACGATCTCCAGGCCGTGCTGGCCGATGCGGTTGGGGTCGGCGTCGCGGGCCTCGGGGACGGTGGGGTCGCTGTCCCAGACCACGATGTCCACGGCGTGCGCCAGAAGGTGCAGTTCCAGGAGGACCGGTCCGGCGGCGTACTTGGCCGCGTTGGTGACCAGTTCGCTGACGACCAGCTGCGTCAGATCGCGCGCCCTGTCGGACACCGCGACCCGGAATCCGTCGCGGACCCGGTCGAGGAAGTCCACGGCGAAATGGCGGGCCTCGGAAATCGATCCGTAGCCGCCGTACAGAGCGATGCTCGCCATCCGCTGCTCCTCCGGCACTTCATGGCCGTCGTCGGCCGCTGTTCTCAACTCATCGCCCCGTTCCCCGTCGAAGCGCCCGTACCCCTGTTCTGTCCGGCCACACCCGGAAAATCGAGTTCTCCTCGTCACATCCGCGCCGGGGCCGGGTTCCACGCGGGCCTGGCAGAATCGGCGTCCGGACGTCAGTACAGGAGACACTTGCGGTGGGCGACATCCCCGAGCCGAATAGACCAGGACAGCTGTCCAGCACGGATCGCGCGGTCGGCGACGCGCGTGTCGTGGCCCTCAGCGGCGAGATCGACCACAGCGTGCGCGAGGTGTTCCTCGCGGCGCTGCTCCCGGCCCCCACCGCCACCGCCACAGGGGCGGACGTCCAGCGGATCGTGGTGGACTTCGGCGGTGTGTCCTTCATGGACTCCACCGGCATCAACGACCTGCTCACCGCGCACATGCGGGCGGCCGACACCGGCGGCTGGCTCCGGGTCGCGGGCGCCAGCGCTCCCGTCCGACGCGTCCTGGAACTCGTCGGCATCGATACGGTCATCAGCTGCTACGCCACCGTCGAAGAGGCCCTGGCCGCCTGAACACGGCCTCCGCACAGGTGCCCAGGGCCCTGAGGCCCCCGCCACGGTGAGGCCGCCCCCGCCACCACCGATGGCCCCACTGCCGCCGAGGTCCCAGACATCACCAAGGTCCTCGACAGCCCCGCCGTCCCCGAGGTCCGCCGCCTCCGCAGTTCCCACCACCGCCCTCCGCGCCCCGCCTCACCGGGCGGGAATGCGCAGCGCGAGCAGCGCGATGTCGTCCGCCGGGCTGCTCCCCGCGACCTGATCCGCGAGTTCGTCCAGCAGCCGGGGCAGCGGTCTGCTCCGGTGGGCGGCGAGCACGCGCCCGGCCAGGTCGGTGGCCGCGTCCATGTCGGTGCCCGGCCGTTCCACCAGGCCGTCGGTGTAGAGCAGCAGCAGACTGCCGGGCGGCAGACGGCGGCGGTGTTCGGTCCGGCGCTGTTCGCCCATGCCGGGGAAGACCAGGATGTCGTGCCGGTCGAGCCGGTGGACCGTGCCGTCGGGTGCCACCAGGAGCGGCGGCGGATGCCCCGCGTTGGTCCAGGTCAGCTCCCAGATCCCGGCCTCGGACGGCGGGCAGGGCCGCAGATGGGCGTGGACCAGGGTGCCGCTGACGCCGATGCGCAGGTGGGTGTTGACGCGCTCGAACGCGGTGACCGCCCGGCCGGGACCGGTGCCCGCGTGGTCGAGGTCGGCCTGCCGGAGCATGCTGCGGACCTGTCCCATCAGGGAGGCCGCCTTCATGTCGTGGCCGGTGATGTCACCGATGGACACCGCGAGCGCCCTGCGGTCGGCGGGCGTCGCCGCGCCCTCCGGAGCAGGGAGCGGGTAGGCGTCGTACCAGTCGCCGCCCACGAGGTCGTCGGCGGCGGCGGGGCGGTACAGCGCGGCCATCTCCAGACCGGGCACGTCGGGCAGGTCGGTGAGCATCGCCTCCTGCATCTGCCGGGCCGCGTCCACCCGGTTCTCGACGAACTGGGCGCGTTCGACCGCGCGGGCGGTGTATCCGGCGAGGGACGTCAGAACCGCCCGTTCCACGACGTCGATCGTGTGCGGGCGGTCCCAGCCCAGGACCAGGGCGCCCAGCGGGGCGACCGTGCCGGGCAGCGGTACGGCGACCGCGCACCGCAGTCCGAGCACGGCGAACGCCTCGACGGCGGCGGGACCGTAGTGGCTCTCCAGGTCGGCGATGCCGTCCACGTGAACCGTGCGGTTCTCCCGTACGGCGTGTGCGGTGGGCCAGGCGTCGGTGATGCGGTAGGCGCCGTTGAGGTGACCGATGGGCCCGTCGGCGTTCTCCTCGATCAGGCGGCGCAGATACTCCCCGTCCTCGACGACGACCAGACCGACGTAGGCGGGGTCGAGATCGCTGTGGACGAGGTTCTGGACCTGTCGGCGGACCTCGGCCAGGACGGTCGTGTTGGCCAGCGCGTCGGCGGCCCGCAGCAGAAGCTGGGAGTGGTCCAGCGCGGTGCGGTAGCGGCGGGCGGACTCGTCCGCCTCGGCACGCGCGGCGGCCTCGGAGGCGCGGGCCTGCTCGCGCTGGCGGGAGACGGACCGCAGCCGCAGTTCCGCCCCGCACGCCGCCGCAAGGTCCTGGAGCACGCCCAGTTCCCCGTCGGTCCACTGGCGGGGCTTGGTGTCTATGGCGCACAGCGAGCCCAGCACATGGCCTTCCTCGCCGACGAGGGGCATACCCGCGTATGCGATCACGTCGAGGTCCGGGACGGCCGGGCTGTCGCGGGTGCACGGGTCCTCGCGGGCGTCCGTCACCACCAGCGGTTCGCGCCCGGTGACGACGTGTCGGCACAGCGAGTGGGTGAGCGGTGTCTGACGGCTGGTCGCCCACGGCTCGGCCAGTCCGACCATGCCCGGGAACACCTGCCGTGCCGACTCGACCAGCGACACCAGCGCGACCGGCACACCCAGCACCTCGGCCACCAGCCGGGCGAACCGGTCCATACCGGCGTCCGCCCCGGCGGACAGTCCGGTCTCCGCGAGCGCGGCCAGTCGCCCGGCGTCCGTCATCGCGGTCACGGAACCCCTCTCTGCGTTCATCAGGGTCTACTTCCCAGGATTCACCACGGGACAGCATCGACCGCCCGGAGCCGCCGCGACGGTCTCACCCGGCGCGGCCGGTGACCCGTGCCCCGGCTGGGCGCGGGATGCTCATGGCACGGGCGGTCACCAGCTGCGGGCCGAGCGGCGCCGAGACGCTCCGCACGCTCGTCATGAGTCTGGCACGGGTGGACGGCGGCACGGTGCCGGTGGGGCCGAGGGCGATGAAGTTGGTGACGGTAGCCCCGGGTTGTTCGCCACGAGCGGGACGAGGAGGCGAACTCCGGCGCGGGCAGCGGGATGAGGGGCCTCGGCTCGCGCACGCGTGACGGTGCCCCCGAACCACCGCCCGACGTCACCGCCAACGGCGCTTCGGCTCGCGCGCGTCACATACCCTCGTCCGCCGATCTCCCGCCCCCGACCCACCGATTCGCGCGGCCGTACGGCGTTCCCGCGTCACCCGGTGGTGGAGGGAACGCTCTTCCCCAGAGCGCTGTAGCGGGCGATCGCCCGGTACAGCGCCTCGCGTTCGGGGTCCGGCAGTTCACCGCCCTGCGCGAAGTCGAGTACGTGTTCGGCGACGGCACGGAGTTTCGTATTGGTGGTCTGCGAGGTGTCCCGCAGTGCCCGCCACGCCTCCTCCGGTGCGATCCGCCCCAGGACGACGACCGCGCCGACCGCCTGGTCGATGACCGCGTGCGAGGTGACGGCGCGCCGGAGTTGGGCGGTCTCCGCGCGCAACGCCTCGCCCTGCGCGACCAGATCCGTACTGGACAGCAGGACCAGCGGGTGCGACGGCGAGAGCGCGAAGAAGGCCACGGAACACCTCCGGCGAGTATGGGAGCGGCGGATTCCTCGTACGGGTTCCCCGTGGCACGTGCGATCACACGGGGCGGCCCGGCGGGTACGGCCGCCGCACGGCCCGGACGTGTTGTCGGCGGGCGGGCCACTCGTGCGGGTGAGAGGTCGCGGCGGGTCTGCGAGGTGGGCGGGTGGGCCGGGAGACTGGGTGGGTCAGCCGAGAGCGCACCGAAGGATCGTCATGCCGGAAGACCTGTACGCGACGTTGAAGACCGATCAGGGCGACATCGTGGTCCGGCTGCTGCCGGACCAGGCCCCCAAGACCGTGGCCAACTTCGTGGAGTTGGCCACGGGGCAGCGGGAGTGGCTGGACCCGAACACCGGGCAGCCGAGCAGCCGTCCGCTGTACGACGGCACGGTGTTCCACCGGGTCATCGAGGACTTCATGATCCAGGGCGGCGACCCGCTGGGCACCGGAACGGGCGGGCCGGGGTACAAGTTCGCGGACGAGTTCCACCCGGACCTGGCGTTCACCAGGCCGTATCTGCTGGCGATGGCCAACGCCGGGCCCGCCACCAACGGGTCCCAGTTCTTCATCACCCTCGCCCCGACCACCTGGCTCACCGGCAAGCACACCATCTTCGGCGAGGTCGCCGACGAGGCCGGGCAGCGGGTCGTGGACATCATCGGCGGGGCGGAGACCAACCCGCGCAACGACCGCCCGGTGAAGGACGTGGTCCTCGAATCGGTCGTCGTCGAGACCCGCTGACGCCCGCCCGCACACGCACCGACGCCCGCGTCGGCCCGCGCGCCCGGTGTTCCGCCCGCGTCAGGCGGCGACCGCGGGGGCTCCCGCGACCGCCGCCAGCGCGGCCGAGAACTGGTCGGTGACACGGGCCAGGGACCGCGCGGTGTCGGGTGCCAGCCGTACGGCGCCCGACGCGTCGGCGGTGATCTCGCGGTCCAGGGTGAACCAGCCCTGCACGATGTGCGCGGCGCCCATCGAGCTGAGGACGGGCCGCAGGGCGTAGTCGATGGCCAGGACGTGCGCCGTGGTGCCGCCGGTGGCGAGCGGGAGGACGGTCTTGCCGGTCAGCGCGTACTGCGGGAGCAGGTCGAGCAGCGACTTCAGCAGGCCCGAGTAGGCGGCCTTGTAGACGGGGGTGCCGATGACGACGCCGTCGGCCTTCTCGAAGAGGGCGGCGGCCTCGACGATCGCGGGGTGCCCGAAGTCGGCGCCCAGCAGCGCCCCTGCGGGCAGGTCGCGTACGGCGAGCGAGGTCACCGTGTGCCCGTGGCCGCGCAGGCGGTCGTCGAGATGGTGCAGGAGCCGTGCGGTGCGCGAGCCCGCTGAGGGGCTGCCGGAGACGGACAGGATGGCGGCCATGACGGACCTTTCCGGTTCGGGCGGAGACGGGGACTCGGGTGTGCGGGCGGCGCTCACCAGGCGCTCGACTCGACCCCGATCACCGGTACGAGGTGAGCGCGGACCGTCTCCAGGAAGGTGACGATCTCGGCGGCGACGGAGCGGTGCTGCTGGTCGTTGAGGACGTCGTGCCGGGCGCCGCGCACGGTGGAGAGACGGGCCAGCGGCAGCGCCTTCACCGTGCGGGCGAGCGCGGAGGGATCGGCCAGCGGGTCGGCGTCGCCGGTGAGGAACAGCGCGGGTACGGCGGGACGGCTGGCGTGGGCGGCCGTCAGCAGGGCGTCCGGCGCGGGTCCGGTCAGCGCGCCGCGCCGTACCGCGGGGTCGTCGGTGAGCGTGCCCCGGTGCACCGGGCAGGCGGTGCGCGCGTCGAGTTCCTCCTCCCAGGTGCCGCCCGCCGCGGTGCCGGGTGCGGGGAGCCCGGCGAGGATCACGGCGTCGGGTCCGCCGGTGTCGTGACCCCGGCCGGGGTCGAGGAGCGCGGCGACTGCGGCAGCTCCGGTGTCGGCGCCCAGCAGGACGAGGGGCCGCGCGACGCCGTCGGCGGTGGCGGTGTCCCGTACGGTGCCGGAGATCCGGGCCGCCAGGGCGGTGAGCGACTCGGGTGCCGTGCCGTCCGCGATCCCGGAGGTGTCGAGGACGCGGACGCGGTAGGCGTCGGCGGCCAGGCGCCTGCCGAGGCGCCCGTAGACGGCGGGGGTCTCGCCCCGGCCGGGTACGACGATCACGGTGCCGCGCACGCGGACTCCGTCGGGCGTGTGGTGGTCGGTGTACGGCGTCATCTCATGCCCCCGTGGTCCGGCGGGCCAGGGTGTGCCGGTTGCCGGGGACCGGCAGGCCGAGGTTGCCGCGCAGGGTGTCGGACTCGTACGCGGTGCGGAACAGGCCGCGTTTCTGGAGCAGCGGGACCACGCCGTCCACGAACAGGGTGAGTTCGTCGTGGGTGCGGAAGGCGAGGTTGATGCCGTCGAGGGTCCCGGCGTCGAACCACCGCTCGATGGTGTCGGCGACCGTGGTGGGCGAGCCGACGAACGGGGAGCGGCGGAACTCGTTGGCGGACAGGGCGACTTGGCGGAGGGTGAGGTGCTCGGCGCGGGCCCGTTCGATGAGCTTCGCGGCGGCGGTCCGGCCGCCCTTCTCGGCGAGGTGGGCGATGTCGGGGAAGGGGGCGTCGAGGTCGTGGCGGCTGAAGTCGTAGGCGCCGAAGGAGCGGCCGAGCAGGGCGAGGCTGCCGTCGAGGCTGTTGTCCTCCTCGAAGATCTCCCGCTCGCGCCGTCGGGCCAGTTCGTCGGTGGCGGCCACGACGGGACCGCCGTGGATGAAGATCTTGATGTGGTCGGGGTCGCGGCCGTGGGCGGCGGTGCGCTTCTTGATGTCGGCGTAGTAGTCGCGGGCGGCCTCCAGGGTGCCGCCGGGGGCGTAGATGCCCTCGGCGACGCGGGCGGCGAGGTCGCGGCCCTCCTCGGAGACCCCGGCCTGGAAGATGACCGGCTGGCCCTGCGGGGAGCGGGAGAGGTTGAGCGGTCCGGCGACCTGGAAGTGCTCGCCCCGGTGGTCGAGGGCGTGCAGCCGGTCGGGGTCGAGGAAGACACCGCGCTCGGTGTCGGCGGGGAAGGCGTCGTCCTCGTAGGAGTCCCACAGGCCGCGTGCCACCTGGACGGATTCCAGGGCGCGGCCGTAGCGGGTGGCGTAGTCGAGGTGTTCGTCCAGGCCGTAGTTGCGGGCGGTGCCGGTGTCGAAGCTGGTGACGACGTTCCATCCGGCCCGGCCGCCGCTGATGTGGTCGAGCGAGGCGAACCGGCGGGCGAGGTTGAACGGTGAGTTGTACGTGGAACTCGCGGTGCCGACCAGGCCGATGTGCCGGGTGTGGGTGGCGACGGCGGAGAGCAGGGTCAGCGGTTCGAGCCGGTTGAGGTAGTGGGCGGGGTAGGTGGCGTTGATGAACTGGCTGTCCACGATGAACAGGGCGTCGAACAGGGCCTCTTCGGCCGCCTGCGCCTGCTGGATGTAGTAACGGATGTCGATGCTGGCGTTCTTGGCGACCCGTGGGTCCTTCCACAGTCCGTGCTGGCCGGGGCCGCCGACGCCGTAGGGGTGGAGGGCGAGGTGGAGCCTGCGGGGCATGGGGATTCCTCTCGGATCGAGGCGGGGTGGGGCGGGGCGGAGCGGGGTCTCAGTGGGTCAACTGGGCGCGCAGGGAGTCCCGTTCGGCACGGTCCGCGGGGGTGCCGTGCAGGGTGGGCGCGGAGCGGACGAGGAGCCGGGTGTACGGGTGCCGGGGGCGGTTGATCACGTCGGCGGCGGTGCCGGTCTCGGCGAGGGTGCCGCCGTGCAGCACCGTGATCCGGTCCGCGACTCCGGCGACCGAGCCGAGGTCGTGGGAGATGAACAGCAGGGCGACGCCGTCGCCGCGCAGTTCCTTGAGAATCCGGAGGATGCGCACGCGGTTGGCGGAGTCCAGGGCGCTGACCGGTTCGTCGAGGACGACGAGCCGGGGCTCGGTGACCAACGCCCTTGCCACAGCGACCCGTTGACGCTGACCGCCGGAGAGTTCGGCGGGCTGCCGGGTGAGCAGGCCGGGGTCGAGCCGCACCCGGTCCAGGAGGGTCCGGGCACGCTGTTCCGCCTCGGTCCAGGGGGTGCCGCGTACGAGCAGCGGTTCGGTGAGGGATTCCGCGACGGTGAGATCGGGGTCGAGGCTGCGCAGCGGGTCCTGGAAGACGTACTGGACGACGCCCCGGCGGCGCAGCGCGCGCCACTGGCGGTGGCCGTGGCGGGTGACGTCCTCGCCGTCGAGGACGAGGGACCCGGCGGAGGGGCGGACGAGTCCGAGCACGCAGCGCGCGAGGGTGGACTTCCCCGACCCGGTCTCCCCGATCAGCCCCACCGTCTCCCCGGCCGCGACCTCCAGCGAGACCCCGGCGAGCACGGTACGGCGGCGGGCGCGGGTGCCGTAGTGGGCGTGCAGGTCGCTGATCCGGAGGACCGGACCGCCGTGTGCGGAAAGGCTGTTGGGCGGTACGGCCGGGGACGCGGGGGCGTCCGGTGCGGCGTCCGCGCCGAGCCGCGGGGTGCCGGTCACGCGTCCTCCTCGGGGGTGCGGAACCTGTCGAGCCCGTACTGCTCGTGCTCGTCCACGAGGAGCCGGGTGTACGGGTGCCGGGGGTGGTGCAGGACGGTGCGGGTGGGGCCCTGTTCGACGACCTCGCCGTCCCGCATGACCAGGACCTCGTCGCAGAGCCGGGCGACGACGGCGAGGTCGTGGGAGACCACGACGAGGGCGAGGCCGGTGGTCCGGCGCAGTTCGGCGAGGAGGTCGAGCACCTCGGCCTGCACGGTGACGTCGAGGGCGGTGGTGGCCTCGTCCGCGATCAGGACGCGCGGCCCGGCCGCGACGGCGGTGGCGATCAGGATGCGCTGGAGCATGCCCCCGGACAGTTCGTGCGGGTACTGCCCCTGGACGCGTTCGGGGTCGCGCAGGTGGACGGCGCGCAGCAGTCCGAGGACGCGTTCGTGTGCGGCGCGGCGGCCGAGGCCCTGTTTGACGCGGACCACTTCCGCGATCTGGCGGCCCACCCGGATCGAGGGGTTGAGGTAGGACGCCGGGTCCTGGAAGACGGCGCTGACGGTGGAGCCGCGCAGCGCGGTCCACGCGCGGGGCGTGAGGGTGCCGATGTCGGTGCCGTCGATCTCGATCGAGCCGCCGCTGATCCCGAAGTGGGCGGGCAGGATGCCGAGGGCGGCCCGGCAGGTCAGCGTCTTGCCGCTGCCGGACTCCCCGACGATGCCGACGGTCCGGCCGGGGGTGAGGTCGAAGGTGACCCCGTGCACGAGTTTGCGGCCGGTGGCGTGGTCGGTGATCCGCACGTCCCGCAGCGACAGCGGCGACGGTGCGGCCGGTACGGCGTGCGGTACGCCGGGTGGGCGTCCGGCGTCCGGTACGGCGGGCTCCGGGCCGGTGTGCGGTGCGGCGGGCCGTCGGCCGGTGGAGCGCGGTACGGCGGTACGCGCCTCCCCCGGGCCTCGGGTGACGGTGCGGCCGGTGGACGGGGTCATCGGGCGCCTCCAGCGTGGGCGTCGGGGGTCGGGGTCACGGAGGGCACGGCGGCGGTGCGGGCGCGGGCGGCACGACCCCGGAGCAGGGTCCGCCCCGCTTCGCCGGACACGTCCCGGAGCGCGTCGGCGAGCAGGTTGGCGGCCCAGACGGTGAGCATGACGAGGAGCGCGGGGGCGACGGGCGCCCACGGCTGGTGGCCCAGGTAGCCCAGGTCGGAGGCGAGGAGTCCGCCCCAGGTCGGTGCGGGCGGCTGCACGCCGATGCCGAGGAAGGTGAGGCTGGAGACGATGACGAAGCCGGTGCCGACGGTCTGGGCGAGGGCAACCGCGAGCGGCGGCAGCACCTTGGCCCACAGGTGCCGTCGGACGATCCAGCCGGTGCCGGCCCCGGCGATCAGCGCGGCCTCCACGTACGGCGCGCGGGCCACGGCGAGGGTCGCGGCGCGGGCCACCCGGTAGAAGAGGGGCGAGACGAGGACACCGGTGACCAGCATGGCCTGGGTGAGTCCGTTGCCGAGCAGGGCGACCACGGCGACGGCGAACAGCAGGAACGGGAGCGCCACCAGTGTGTCCGCGAGCCGCAGGGTGGCCCATTCGAAGACCCGCCCCAGCTGCACGGAGAGGATGCCGGGCACGGTACCGGCGACGAGCGCGGTGAGGGCGACTTCGAGCGAGCCGAGGACGCTGATCCGGGAGCCCGCGAGGAGTCGGCTGAACACGTCCCGGCCGAGGTAGTCGGTGCCGAGCCAGTGTCCGGCGGAGGCGGGCGCGAGGGTGTGCGTGCTGGTGGCCAGCGGGTCGTGCGGTGCCAGGAGCGGGCCGAGGACGGCCAGCAGGGCGACCACGGCGAGGACGGCCACGGCGATCCGGCCGGAGGTGAGCGACAGGACACGGCGCACGGTTCACACCCCCCTCTGCGACGCGGGCGTGACGCGGGCGAGTACGAGGTTGACGATCAGGTTGAAGGACACGACCAGCACGATCGACACGACCAGCACCCCTTGCACGGCGGGTACGTCACCGCTCTGCGCCGAGTCGTTGGCGAACCGCCCGAACCCCTGGAGCCCGAAGATCCACTCGGTGACGACGGACGCGCCGACCAGCGCGGGGAACTTCAGCCCGAGCGTGGCGAGCGCGGGCCCGAGGCCGTTGCGCAGGACGTGTCCGAAGAAGATCCGGCGCGGTCCGAGCCCCCGGACGACGGCGCCGGTGACGTAGTTCTCGCCGTAGGCGGCGACCAGGCCGCCGCGCAGTTGCCGGGCCACGTCGGCGACCACGTCGAAGCTGAGCGCGAGCGCGGGCAGGGTGATGTGGGCGAGCCAGGGTCCGACCCCCTGGTCGGCGGGGACGTACCCGGCGGACGGGAACAGGTGCAGTCCCACCGCGAGGACGGTGACGAGGACGATACCGACGACGAATGCGGGCATCACCGAGATCAGGGTGACGAAGCCGGTGACGGCCCGGTCGATCCAGGTGGTCCGGCGCAGCGCGGCGACGGTGCCCAGAGCGAATCCGGCGGTGACGCCGATGACCAGGGCGAACACCGCCACCGACAGGCTCACCCCGAGGCCGAGTCCGATGAGCGTGGAGATGTCCGCGCCGTTGGTCCAGCTGGTGCCGAGCCTGCCGTGCAGGATGCCGCCGATCCAGTCGCCGTACTGCGTCAGGAAAGGCCGGTTCAGGCCCCACTGGGCCTCGACGCGGGCGACGGCCTCGGGGGTGGCCTCCTCGCCGAGCTGGATACGGGCCGGGCTCAGTCCGCTGAGCGAGCGCAGGGCGAAGGTGACGAACGTGGCGATCAGGAAGACCGGTACGAACACGGCGACCGTGCGGGCGAGCGTGTTCAGGAGACGCCACGCCCCGTGCCGGGCGCCTCGGGAGCGGATACGGGGGCCGGTGGCGGGCGGTGCCGTTGGCCGGATCGGTGTCATGGCGGGAGTCCTCTGCGCGGGGGCGGGAGCGGGGTCCGGGTGGGCCGGGTACTGGGGGGCCGAGTGCTGGGGGGCCGAGCGCGAACCCGGCTGCCGAGGGCGTCAGTTGGCGCCCGCGACGGTCACTCCGGTCCAGTTGATGTGTGCCGGGTTCTTCGGCAGGCCGGACACCGCCTTGCTCTTGGCGAAGAGGTTGGGCGAGGAGTACGTGAACACCAGGGCGCGGCTGGCGAGTCCGGCGCGGGTGGCCGCCTGGAGTTCCTCGGCGTAGTGCGGCGAACTCAGCGGTGTGGCCCGGACCTTGGCGACGGCCGCCTCGAACCCGGCGGGCTCGTAGGGGGAGCTGAGGTTGAGCGGTCCGTGCGGTCCGAAGTGCGCGGTGAGGGTCTGGAGCGCGGAGTCCCGGCCGGTGGTGGCGTACAGGGAGAACGTGAGGTCCTTGGCGAAGAACGGGGTCGCCCAGTTCTTGTCGATCCTGATGGTGACGATGATGCCGACCTTGGCGAGCTGCGACTGCACGATCTCGGCGGCCGGGTCCTCGGCGGGGATGACGAGGGTCAGCCGGATGTCGCCGGGCCGGTGCCCGGCCCGCTTCAGCAGCCTGCGGGACTCGGCGGGGTCGTAGGGGTAGCGGTCCGCCGACTTCGGGTCGTAGGCGACGTACCCCTCGGGGAAGGGCTGGTCGGTGGCCTGCCCGTAGCCGAAGGTCAGCTTGTCCACGAACTCCCGGCGGTCGATCGCGTGCCGTACGGCGTCCACGACACGGGGGTCGTCGAAGGGCGCCTTGTTGATGTTGAGGCTGATGTTGGAGGCGTTGAAGCCGGGCTGGGTGAACACGTCGAGTCCGGCGCGCTTGGCGTCGGCGGCCTGGCGGGGGTCGAGGTCGGCGAAGTTGTAGACGCCGGTGCGCAGTCCGGAGACGACCGTGGAGGCGTCGGGTGCGGAGGTCAGTTCCACGGTGTCGATGTGGATGTTCTTCGCGTCCCAGTAGCCGGGGTTCTTCCGCAGTACCGCCTTGGTGCCGGGGATGAGCTGGGTGACGGTGAACGGCCCCGCGCCGACCGGGTTCCGGTCCAGTTCGGCGGGTGACCCGGCCGCCTTGGGGCTGGCGATCTGGAGCACGCGTTCGCCGAGCAACTGCGGTATCTGGTAATCGACTTGCGTCAGACGGACCACGGCGTCGAGACCGCGCGCCTGGACGGAGCGGATGGAGGTGAGGTCACCGAACAGCGCGGAGTTCTTCTGCCTCTGAGCGCGTTCGACGGCCGCTTTGACGGCGTTCGCGTCCACCGGCTGCCCGTCGCTGAACTTCAGCCCCGGCCGCAGATGGAAGGTGACCTGATCACCTCTGGCGTTGTACTCCCAGCTCCGCGCCAGATCGGGCACCGCCTCACCCTTGGCGTTCACCCGGGTCAACGAGGCGTACACGAGGGCGAGTTCACGGAACTGGGCACCGCTGCCACCGACCACCGGGTCCCAGTGCGCGGGGAAGTAGGAGGAGGCCCACTTCAGCGTGTGCCCGCCCGTGGCGGCCGTGGAGTCTCCGGCGCAGGAGCTGAGCGCGGGCACGAGCAGCACGGCGAGCGCGGTGCCGATCGCGGCGGCACGTCCCCGGACGCGACCACGCCGGAGCAAGGGCGCGGGGCGCCGCTCGGAAGCGCCAAGTGGACTGTTCGACAGGTCGAGTTGGGCGAACTTCTGCGCAGGCAAAGCTATATGACGAAGTGTCATCTCAGGCTTTCTACGACGGCCCGGCCCACGGCGGAGCGTGGACGGGGTGGACGAGGACGACTCGTGCGCGGTGCGGGCGGCGGGCGGCGGGCGGCGGGCGGCACAGCGGGCTGCGGGCTGCGGGCTGCGGGCTGCGGGCTGCGGGCTGCGGGCTGCGGGCTGCGACGCCTGGAAACGCGCTGATACGACCCGGAGTTCGGCGCCGCGCGCCCCTCCGGCTGGCCGTACGGCCTCACCGGAGGAACGGGAACACCCGCCGGGCGAAAAGGAGAAGGGGAACTCGGGCTCGAACACCGGCTCGGCAGCGTGGCAGCCGGTCAACGGCGCCTACAGCAGGGGAAGTCGGCCGCCCGAGCGCCGTAGCGGGGCGGTCAGCGACAGAGTGCGCTGGAGGTGCGCCGCAGGTCCACGTAGCGGCAGATCACACCAGGGTGCGTCGTGTGCATGTAAGAAATCCTGGGGCCCTGCCGGGGCGGCTGTCAATGGACACCGATCGGTGTCTCATGGGGCGGGACGGCACGCCCGGCCGGTGCAGCGCCCAGAGGAGCGGCTTCAGCGGGCTTCGTCGCGGGGCGCGAGAGGCACGGGAACCGGGCAGCGCGTGGCCGGATGGACGGCCGCCTCCTCGGGGTCGAGCCACAGCGGTCCCCCGGCGGTGTGCGCGACGGCGGCTCCGGGCGGCGGCCAGACGCCGGACGCCAGGACGGCCGCCTCCGGCCCGGTCAGCGTGCCGTACCGGCGCAGGGCCGTCTCCGCGGGCGCGGGCGGCACAGCGGGCCCGAGCAGGCCGGGACACAGCTCGTCCAGCGCGCGGGCGTACTCCTCGTACGGCCGCCAGCCCGGTACGAGCCGACGCCCCTGCCCGGTACGGAACAGCAGCGTGGGCAGCGCGTACCGCAGACCGCCGTCCAGGGTCTCCCTGGCGCCGCCGGGATGCGGCGACCGCCCGCGCACCGACCGCGCCTCCGGTACCGGGTCGCGCGCTTCGGCACGGTCGGCCCGGACGGCGGCCAGCACCTCGGCGCGGGCCGCGTCGGCGGCCAGCACCTCGGGATCGAGTCCGGGGACTCCGAGGGTCGCGGCCAGCGCGCCGCCGGTGGTGTCGGCGGGTTCACCGAGCACGAACACGGTCTCCCGCAGGCGTCGCAGCACCCGCTCGGCCACCTCCGGACCCTGCCGTTCCGCCGCCTTGGCCACCAGCGCGGCGGGCCAGGAGCTCGCCGCCACCCGGCTGAGCCGCGCCGCGCGGGGCGCCCCGGTGTGCGCGGCGATCTCCTCGACGTACCCGGAATACCAGGCGGTCTCCGCCGCCGGATCGGGCGCCGGGTCGTCGTCGTGGTCGAACAGGATGCAGAACGCCCGCCGCCACCGCACCCGGCCCTCCGTCGCGGCCCGCAACCGCCGGAACACGGGCTCGGCACCCCAGGCCCAGGGGCACAACGGGTCGGTGTACTCGACGACTTCGAGCAGGGCGGCGGACTCGTCGCCGGAGGGGGGGCGGGCGGTCGTCACGCGGCTCCCCGGTGCGCGGTCCGGTCGGCGGGGGCATCACCGGGCAGCAGCGCCGCTATGGTCACCCCGCCGAGGACGGCGACCGCGTCGGCCTCGATCCGGCGCCACACACCGGGCAGCCCCTCGGCCGGGCCGGGGTAGGCGAGTTCGCCCGGTACCGCGCCGCGCAGGGTGATCACCTCGCCGTCCACGGCGCGCACGACGTCGAGCAGGGTGATCCCGTCGGCGGGCCGACCCAGCCAGTAGCCGCCCTCGCATCCGCGCCGGCTGCGCACCAGCCCGGCTCTGCGCAGCTCGCCCACCACGGACTTCAGGAAGCGGAACGGGATCTCCTGCGAGGAGGCCATCGCCTCACAGGTCAACGGGCGGCCCGGCTCGCTCGCGAGCTCCAGCAGGGCCCGCGTGGCGTAGTCCGCCTTCGCGGAGATATGCATGGCCCCATGATGCCCGTGGCGGCGCGGAACGGGCGAGCCCGTGAGCCGGTGCCGACGGCCGCGCCCTCGCCCACGGGCCGCTTCCGGACGTCCGTGTACGCCGCATTGCGGAAACGTTGCCGCAGGTGAACCGCAAAGGACACCTCTTGACATCCTTTTCGGGGCCGCCCTAGCGTCCCCGGCATGAGCCAGTCGTCCACGAACCCTGGCGAGGGTTTCCACCCGCATCTCCCCGACCGCCCGGTGACCCCTCTGCGGGCCCGGCTGCACCATGTCCGTGCGGACGCCCTGGACGGCGACACCGCCCAGAGCGGCGGCATGCGCCGCTTCGCCGCCGTCAGCGGGCGGACGGTCGGCTCCGAGAAGCTGTGGATGGGTCAGACGCACGTCTCCCCCGCCACCTCCTCGAGCGACCATCACCACGGCGCCTCCGAGACCGCCATCTACGTGGTCAGCGGCCACCCCGAGTTCGTCTTCCTCGACGGCTCCGGCGACACGCCCGAGGAGGTCCGGCTCAGGACAGGTCCGGGCGACTACGTCTTCGTCCCGCCGTACGTCCCGCACCGCGAGGAGAACCCCGACCCCGACGAGGAGGCCGTCGTCGTCATCGCCCGCAGCACCCAGGAGGCGGTCGTCGTGAACCTGCCGGAGTTGTACGTCCTTCCGGCCACGGAGGACTGACCCCTCCGTCAGCCCCCGTTCCCGGCGAACCGCGAAAGCGCCTCCAGGATCGCGTCCCGCATGGCGGCGCTGCCCGTGTGTCCGGAGTCGTCGATCACCTTCAACTCCGCGTCGGGACATGCCTTGGACAGCTCCCACGCGGTGTACAGCGGGTTGCCGAGGTCGAGCCGACCGTGGATCAGCACCATCGGGATACCAGCCAACAGGTGTGCGTCACGCAGTAGTTGTCCGTCCTCAAGCCAGGCACGGTTCGCGAAGTAGTGCGCGCAGATCCGGACGAAGGCCACCAGCGCGTCGTCGGACTTGTCGCTGTAGTAGCCCGGACTGCCGAGCGCCTCGTGGGCGATGACAGCGTCCTCCCAAGCGCACCAGTCCCGCGCCGCCTTGAACCGGACCGCCTCGTCCGGACTCCTCAGCAACCGGTTGTTGGCGGCCACGAGATCGCCGCCCCGGTCTGCCTCCGGCAGCGCGTCGCGGAATGTCTCCCAGGGGCCGGGAAGCAGGCGACCGACACCGTGGTAGAGCCAGTCGATCTCCTCCGGCCGGGTCGTGGTGACGCCGACGACAACGGCCTCGGAGACCCGCTCCGGGTAGCGCTCGGCGTAGGCGAGGATCAGCGTCGAGCCCCATGAGCCCCCGTAGAGGAGCCAGCGCTCGATTCCCAGGTGCTCGCGGAGCCGCTCCATGTCGGCGATGAGGTGGTCGGTGGTGTTGGCGTCGAGGCCGACGGCCGGGTCGGAGGCGTGCGGCCGACTTTCACCACAGCCACGCTGATCGAACAGGACGATCCTGTAGACCTCCGGATCGAACATCCTGCGACTGCCGCGCCGCCCCCCGCCGCCGGGCCCACCGTGCACGCACAGAGCCGCCTTCCCACGGGGATTCCCGCTGGTCTCCCAGTAGATCCGGTTTCCGTCGCCCACGTCGAGAAGGCCATACGCGTACGGTTCGAGATGCGGGAACGGCTCGGGCACGGCGGTTTCCTCCTCCATAGGCGCAACGCAACCCGGCGAGGCTAGTCGGCGGCTGGAGCGACGTCTCCGCGTTTACCCTCGGCCCGGGCGGCGAGAACACTCGTCCCATCCCGGTCACCTTGGCGCGGACCGGGCTGGGGAGCTCAGGAGAACCCGAGAAACACATGACGGGCGCCCTCCGTCAACTTCTCACGGAGGGCGCCCGGTTGGGCTGCCGATGGTCAGGCGGCCGGTGCGGGCTCGATCCGGACGCGTACGTGCTTCATGATCGGCTGGTCGCTCTGTTCGCTGTAGTCGCACAGCGCGATCAGCGCGTTCATCTCCGGCATGTATCCGGCGGCGCACCCCCGGGGAATGTCGTACGGCACGGCGAGGTACCCGTTCAGCGCGCGGATGCTGCCGTCCTTGGCGGTGGCGGTGATGTCCACGGGTGAGAACTCGGTGAGTCCGCGTTCGCGCATGTCGTCCTCGTTCATGAAGACGAGGGTGCGGAGGTTCTTGATGCCGCGGTAGCGGTCGTTGTCGGAGTAGATCGTGGTGTTCCACTGGTCGTGCGAGCGCATCGTGCTCAGGGCGAGCATGCCGGGTGCGGGCACGATGTCGGGCAGCGCGGCCGCGGAGAACTCCGCGAGCCCGGAGGGGGTGCGGAAGACCAGTTCGCGGGCGGGCTGT
>NZ_JAHRXF010000036.1 GCF_019104725.1 Streptomyces corallincola
CACTGACCTACGTCGACCTGGTTTTGTCGCTCAGCACTCGCTCGCTCTCAACGGCATCGGCTGAACCGCACCGAGATGGGACCCCGCCAGTTACGGGACAACCCTTAGGGGCGATGCGAGCCCAACGCTACGGACTAGACGCGGACGGCACTGGCTGCGGGGTGCGCAGACCGCTGCATCTGCACGGGCCAGAAGGATCGTTGAGGCATCAGTGCGAGGGGACGGTAAATCTGCCGCAGCCAGCGCCGGGCCGTCTCTGGGCCGTCCGAGGGTGGCCAACAGCGACGGTCAAGGACCAGCAACGACCACGAGGGCACGGCCAGCGGCCGTGCCCTCGTGGGGTGTTCGCGCAGCTACACCCACGTATCCAGCCACATCCGCGCCCGCCAGGAGTCGATCGGGATCGCGGTCCCCGTGTACAGGGGCCAGAAATAGATGAAGTTCCAGGTGATCAGCAGGACCAGGACGCCGGTGGAGGCGGCGCCGATGAGGCGGCGGGTGTCTGTGGAGCCGGGGGGGCCGATGAGGGCGCCGAGGAGCATGGCCACGGCGAGGCAGAGGAACGGGAGGAAGACGACGGCGTAGAAGAGGAAGATGGTGCGTTCCTGGTAGAGGAACCAGGGGAGGTAACCGGCGGCGACGGCGCAGGCGATGGCTCCGGCGCGCCAGTCGCGGCGGAAGAGCCAGCGCCACAGGACGTACAGCAGGGCGAAGCAGCCGACCCACCACAGGAGCGGGGTGCCGATGGCGAGGACCTCGCGGGCGCACTTCTCGCCCGCGTCCGAGGGGCACCCCGCCGTGCCGGGGGACGGGGACTCGTAGAAGTACGAGACCGGGCGGCCCAGCACGATCCAGCTCCACGGGTTGGACTGGTAGGTGTGCGGGGAGGTCAGGCCGACGTGGAACTGGTACACCTCGTGCTCGTAGTGCCACAGGCTGCGCAGCCAGTCCGGGAGGAAGTTCCACGCGCTGTTCCCGCCGTCCGTCGCCGCCCAGTCGCGGAAGTAGCCGCCGGTGCCGTTCGTGGGGGACAGGATCCAGCCCAGCCAGGACAGCACGTACACCGCGACCGCCACCGGCACCGTCGCCAGGAACGCCAGCCCCGTGTCGTACTTCAGCGCCGCCACGTACGGGTGCCGCGCGCCCGCCACCTTGCGGGCGCCCACGTCCCACAGCAGGGCCATCACCGCGAACGCGGCCAGGATGTAGAGGCCGTTCCACTTGGTGCCGATGGCCAGGCCCAGCATCAGCCCGGCCGCCCACCGCCACGGCCGCCACCCGAAGCGGAACGTGTCGCCGGTCGCCCGGTCCGGCCGCACCCGGCCGTCCGCGTCCTCGGGCAGCGCGGCGGCGATCCGCGCCCGGCTCCGGTCCCGGTCCAGCAGCAGGCAGCCGAACGCGGCCACCACGAAGAACATCAGCACCCCGTCGAGCAGCGAGGTGCGGCTCATCACGAACTGGAGGCCGTCCACCGCCATCAGCATGCCCGCCAGGCAGCCGAGGAACGTCGAGCGGAACATCCGCCGCCCGATCCGGCACAGCAGCAGCACCGACAGCGTGCCGAGCAGCGCCGTCATGAACCGCCAGCCGAACGGGTCGAACCCGAACATCAGCTCGCCGAGCCCGATCACGTACTTCCCGACCGGCGGATGCACCACGTACGCCGCGTCCGCCGGGATCGGCAGGTGCCCGTGCGTCCGGAGCACCAGATCGTTGGCGTTCTTGTCCCAGTTGACCTCGAAGCCCCGGTGCACGAGCGCCCACGCGTCCTTCGCGTAGTACGTCTCGTCGAATATCACCGCCCGCGGGCTGCCCAGGTGCCAGAACCGCATCAGGCCCGCCAGCAGCGTCACCAGCAGCGGCCCGCCCCAGCCCGACCAGCGCGTGACGCGGTCCGCGAGCACCGGCGGCACGCCGAGCGCCCGCCACAGCCGGGGGTGCGGCTCGGCGTACGGCGGCACCAGCCGGTCCCGTACGTCGCCGGACGGCGCCCCCGGCACGGGGACGTAGCCGAATCGGCGCAGCCGCTGCCGCCAGGCCGGGCGCTGGTCGTGCGGTGCCTGGCCCTGACGGAAGTCCGTGGAGGACGCGGTACTGGTCACCGCGCCATCGTAGGGAACGGGACTGTGGGAGTCCCGTGCATGGGTGGTACGGGTGGGAAGTGGCCGGGGAAAGCGGGGTGCCCGCCGTGTTCCGCGGCCGGGTGGCGGTCCGGCCGGGTCCGTCACCCGGCCGCCCTGGGAGGATGGGGGAGTGACTGGAATCCTTGTCCTCGCAGGTACCCCCATCGGCGCCGTCGCGGACGCGCCGCCCCGGCTCGCCGAGGAACTCGCCGCCGCCGATGTCGTCGCCGCCGAGGACACCCGGCGGCTGCGTCGGCTGACCCAGGCGCTCGGAGTGACCCCGCGCGGGCGCGTCGTGTCGTACTTCGAGGGCAACGAGGCCGCCCGTACGCCCGAGCTGGTGGACGAACTCCTCGGCGGGGCGCGGGTGTTGCTCGTCACCGACGCCGGGATGCCGTCCGTCTCCGACCCCGGCTACCGGCTCGTCGCCGCCGCCGTGGAACGGGATGTGAAGGTCACCGCCGTACCCGGCCCGTCCGCCGTCCTCACCGCGCTCGCGCTGTCCGGGCTGCCCGTGGACCGCTTCTGCTTCGAGGGGTTCCTGCCCCGCAAGGCGGGCGAGCGGCTGTCCCGGCTCCGCGAGAACGCCGCCGAGCGCCGCACCCTCGTCTACTTCGAGGCCCCGCACCGCCTCGACGACACCCTCGCCGCGATGGCCGAGGTCTTCGGCGCCGACCGGCGCGCCGCCGTCTGCCGCGAACTGACCAAGACCTACGAGGAGGTCCGCCGGGGCCCGCTGGCCGACCTGGCCGCGTGGGCCGCCGAGGGCGTACGGGGTGAGATCACCGTCGTCGTCGAGGGCGCCCCCGACGCCGGGCCCGAGGAACTCGACGCGGCGGAGATGGTCCGGCGGGTGCGGGTCCGCGAGGAGGCGGGGGAGCGGCGCAAGGAGGCGATCGCGGCCGTCGCCGTGGAGGCGGGGCTGCCCAAGCGGGTGGTGTTCGACGCGGTGGTGGCGGCGAAGCGGGGCGAGGGGTAGGGGCGGAGGGCAGGGGGGGCTGCCGCTCACGCCGGTGCGCGGCCGGGACGACGCGCGCCCCCCCGCTTGCTTGAAACGCGCCCCCACCTGCATAAATGCCGTTCTGAGCAACCCGTTCCGCAAACGGGCGGGCGGGCTATGAGTGGGCAAAAGGCGGGGCGGGTCAGGCAAAGTCGGTCGGCCCGCTGAGCCCGTTTTGGCAAGGAACGTCCAAGACGGCTCCAACACTTGACAGGCCCCGTGCATTCGTGGTCGTCCGGGCGTCCACTGGGCGAAGGGACGTACCCGTCCCACGCCCAGGCTTGCGGGGGGAATCCCGGCAGGGGGGCGCTTGTCCGGTGGACAAGAGGAGCTGCCATGAGTGAGATCGCAGGGCGCACGGGCCGTCAGGGCTCGGCCAACGCCGTCGTCCACGAGTCGTACGCCTTCGCCTGCATGCGCTGCGGGCACGGCTGGGAGCAGTCGTACGAGATAGAGCACCACACCGACGGGGACGGGCACGAGTTCGTGCTGTACGTCGTGGACGAGCGGGTCGTGCCGTCGCCGCTGAGCCGCCCCGAGTGCCAGAACTGTGACGGGCACGTGGTGCGGATCATGCGGGCCGGACAGGTGTCGGCCGTGCGGGGGGTCGGCGGTGCGCAGCGCACCTCGGCGCCGATGGCGGGACCCGTGGTGGTCCCGGTGGTGCCCGGAGGTGCCGTGGGGCGGGAGCACCACTGGCGCCTGTCCGATCTGCTGCATCCCTTCCAGCGCAGGGCCAGCTGAGGCGGGGCGGGCCCGTGCCGTACCGGTGCGGGCCCGCCGCGTTCTTGCACGCGGTTCCCCCGCGCCCCTTGAGGAGTTCGCGCGAGCCCCTGACCAGTGGGCCCGTGCCGTGGGCCGCCAGGGGGTTCGTAGGATCGGGGCATGCCCTCTCAGGACAAGCAGGACAAGACCGCCGCGCCCCCTCTGCCCGAGCCGCTGCGGGTGCCTGTGGCGGATTCGCACACGCATCTCGACATGCAGTCCGCGACGGTCGAGGAGGCGCTGGCCAGGGCCGCGTCGGTCGGAGTGGCCACGGTCGTGCAGGTCGGGTGCGATGTGGCCGGGTCACGGTGGGCGGCGGAGACGGCCGCCGCGTACGCCTCCGTGCACGCCGCTGTCGCGCTGCATCCCAACGAGGCGCCGCGCATCGTGCACGGAGACCCCGACGGCTGGTCCCGGCAGGGCGCCCGCCGCCCGGGTGGCGATGCCGCGCTGGACGACGCGCTCGCGGAGATCGACCGGCTCGCCGCGCTGCCGCAGGTCAAGGCGGTCGGGGAGACCGGGCTCGATCACTTCCGTACCGGGGCCGAGGGCATGGCCGCGCAGGAGCGGTCGTTCCGGGCGCACATCGAGATCGCCAAGCGGCACGGCAAGGCGCTCGTCATCCACGACCGCGACGCGCACGCCGACGTGCTGCGCGTGCTGAAGGAGGAGGGCGCCCCCGAGCGCACCGTCTTCCACTGCTACTCCGGTGACGCCGACATGGCCGAACTCTGCGCCCGCGAGGGCTACTTCATGTCCTTCGCCGGCAACGTCACCTTCAAGAACGCCCAGAATCTGCGGGACGCCCTGGTCGTGGCCCCGCCGGAACTCGTCCTGGTCGAGACCGACGCGCCGTTCCTCACCCCGGCGCCCTACCGGGGCCGTCCCAACGCGCCGTATCTGATCCCGGTCACCGTGCGCGCGATGGCCGCCGTGCGCGGCACCGACGAGGACACCCTCGCCACCGCGCTCGGCGCCAACACCGCGCGCGCCTTCGGGTACTGAGCCGCCGGGCCCGTCGGCCGACACCCCCGCCCGCCACAACACCGCCCGCCACAACACCGCCCGGCCGCCCGTACGTTCGACCCGCGACGGTCCGTAGCCGTGCCGCTTTGGAGAGTGACGAACGCTCCGCTAGGTTCTGGGGGCCCTGATCGGGACCCCTCTGGCACCTCTGGAGCGTGTCGGCGTGAGCAACACCCAGTACGAGACCTACGAGCCGTACCCGGCGGCCACGCTGCCGTACGGCGGCGCCGGGCACCCGGACACCTACGCCGGGCACCCGGACACCTACCGGCCCGCGTACGAGGCGGAGGCCCTCCTCGTCACGGAGACGGCGCGGCAGGGCGCGGAGCCGGAGCGGGCGGAAGAGGCGCGGGGAGCGGGCGGCCCCCGGCCCGGACGCCGGGACGCCGTACGGCGGCTGCTGCCGCAGGCCCTCGTCGTCGCGTTCCTCGCCGGGGGCACCACCGCGTTCGTCGCGGAGGACAAGGCCGTCGAGCTGACCGTGGACGGCCACCCGCAGACCCTGCACACCTTCGCCGACGACGTCTCCGGACTCCTCGCCGAGCGCGGACTCGCCGTCGGGGCGCACGACATGGTCGCGCCCGCCCCCGGCACCGAGCTG
The DNA here is from genome assembly GCF_019104725.1 of Streptomyces corallincola. Taxonomy (GTDB): domain Bacteria; phylum Actinomycetota; class Actinomycetes; order Streptomycetales; family Streptomycetaceae; genus Streptomyces; species Streptomyces corallincola. Next base: position 5,516 of record NZ_JAHRXF010000036.1, read on the forward strand.
ACCAGCGGCGACGAGATCGCCGTGCGCTACGGCCGCCCGGTGCGGCTCACCCTCGACGGCGAGCGGCGCGAGGTGTGGACGACGGCCGACACGGTCGAGGGGGCGCTCCGGGAGCTGGGGGTGCGCGCGGAGGGCGCGTATCTGTCCGCCTCGCGCTCCCGGACCATCGGGCGCACCGGGCTCGCACTGGACGTACGCACCGAGCGCGCCGTCACGATCCTGGCCGACGGCCGCGCCCGCACGATCCGCACCAACGCGGCCACCGTGCGCGAGGCCGTCGAGGAGGCCGGGATCACCCTGCGCGGCCAGGACACCACCTCCGTGCCCGGCACCGGGTTCCCGCGCGACGGGCAGACGGTGACCGTGCTCCGCGTCACCGGGGTCCGCGAGGTGCGCGAGGAGGAGATCCCGTACGACGAGGAGCGCACCGGGGACGCCGGGCTGTTCCAGGGCACCGAGGTCGTCGAACGCCCCGGCGTTCCCGGACTGCGCCGCACCACCTGGCTGGTGCGCACCGTCAACGGCGTCCGCGAGAAGCCGCGCCGGGAGAGCACCGAGGTGGTCCGCGGGCCGCGCCGCCAGCTCGTCCGGTACGGCACGAAACCCCGGCCCACCTCCGTGCGGGGCGCCGACGGGATGAACTGGTCCGCGCTCGCCGCCTGCGAGTCCGGCGGGCGCCCGCACGCCACCGACCCCTCCGGCACCTACGGCGGCCTCTACCAGTTCGACACCCGCACCTGGCACACCCTCGGCGGCACCGGCCGCCCGCAGGACGCGAGCGCGGAGGAGCAGACGGCGCGCGCGAAGAAGCTGTACGTCAGCAGGGGGGCCGCGCCCTGGCCGCACTGCGGGGGACGGCTGCGGGGGTGAGGGGCGCGTCTTCGTGCCGTGCCCGCGGGTGCCGTCCGGAGGGGTCCGTCCGGCCCCGTACCCTTGTGTCCCGTGAGCAGCCCCCTCCCCGACGCCCTCCTCGGTCCCGCAGACGTCCGTGAGCTGGCGGCAGCGCTCGGTGTGCGTCCCACCAAGCAGCGCGGCCAGAACTTCGTGATCGACGCCAACACGGTCCGCCGTATCGTGCGGACCGCCGAGGTGCGCCCGGACGACACGGTGGTGGAGGTCGGGCCGGGACTCGGCTCCCTCACCCTGGCCCTGCTGGAGGTGGCCGACCGGGTCACCGCCGTGGAGATCGACGACGTACTCGCCGGGGCGCTGCCCGCCACCGTCGCCGCCCGGATGCCCGAGCGCGCCGAACGGTTCGCGCTGGTGCACTCCGACGCGATGCAGGTCACCGAGCTGCCCGGCCCCCCGCCCACCGCGCTGGTCGCCAACCTGCCGTACAACGTGGCCGTCCCGGTGCTGCTGCACATGCTCGCCACCTTCCCGAGCATCGAGCGCAGCCTGGTCATGGTCCAGGCCGAGGTCGCCGACCGGCTCGCCGCCCCGCCCGGCTCCAAGGTGTACGGCGTGCCCTCGGTGAAGGCCAACTGGTACGCCGAGGTGAAGCGCGCCGGGTCCATCGGGCGCAACGTCTTCTGGCCCGCGCCGAACGTGGACAGCGGCCTGGTCTCGCTGGTGCGGCGCACCGAGCCGGTGCGGACGCGCGCCACGAAGAAGCAGGTCTTCGCCGTGGTGGACGCGGCGTTCGCGCAGCGCCGCAAGACGCTGCGCGCCGCGCTGTCCGGCTGGGCCGGGTCCGCCCCCGCCGCCGAGGCGGCCCTCGTCGCGGCCGGGGTCTCCCCGCAGGCGCGCGGGGAGTCGCTGACCGTGGAGGAGTTCGCGCGGATCGCGGAGCACCGGGCCCAGCGGGGCGAGCGGCGGGACGGCGAGGAGCAGGGCGAGTGAGCGTCACCGTACGGGTCCCGGCCAAGGTCAACGTCCAGCTCGGGGTGGGCGCGGCCCGCCCGGACGGGTTCCACGGCCTCGCCAACGTCTTCCTCGCGGTCGGCCTGTACGACGAGGTCACCGTGACCCCCGCCGACGAACTCCGGGTCACCTGCGCGGGCCCGGACGCGGCCCATGTCCCCCTGGACCGCTCCAACCTGGCCGCCCGCGCCGCCCTCGCGCTCGCGGCGCGCCGGGGCATCGACCCGGCCGTGCACCTCCACATCGACAAGGACATCCCCGTCGCGGGCGGCATGGCGGGCGGCAGCGCGGACGGCGCGGGCGCCCTCCTCGCCTGCGACGCGCTGTGGGGCACGCGTGCGTCCCGCGCCGAACTCCTCGACATCTGCGCCGAGTTGGGCAGCGACGTGCCGTTCTCCCTGGTCGGCGGCGCGGCCCTCGGCACCGGGCGCGGCGAGGTGCTGACCCCGCTGGAGGTCGGCGGCACCTTCCACTGGGTGTTCGCGCTGGCCGAGCGCGGGCTGTCCACCCCGGCGGTGTTCCGCGAGTTCGACCGGCTGACGGCGGGCCGTACGGTGCCCGAACCCGCCGCTTCCCAGCCCGTGCTGGACGCCCTGGCCAAGGGTGACGCGGAGGCGCTCGCCGCCGCCGTCACCAACGACCTCCAGCCCGCCGCGCTCTCGCTCTTCCCCGCCCTCTGCGACACCCTCGCCGCCGGACGCGCGGCGGGCGCCCTCGCCACCCTGGTCTCCGGCTCGGGCCCGACCACCGCCCACCTCGCTCCCGACCGGGCCACCGCCGACCACATCGCCGCGGCCCTCCGCGACTCCGGCACCTGCCGGACGGTCCGCGTGGCCACGGCACCGGCGGCGGGCGCGACGGTGGTGTCCTAGAGCGCGATCAGCTCCGCGTGCGGCGGGAGATCCGGTGGCGTGAACAGACGGTCCGCGGTCGGCTCCGGCGGACGTCACCACAACGAGTGACCGCCCCCTCGCGGAAGGCCACCCCGCCCGGAGGGCCTACGCTGGAAGGTCGATCCATCCCCCTGGCAGGAGTGAAATGGCCGTCAATCTGGTCAATGTCGAGAACGTCAGCAAGGTGTACGGCACCCGTGCCCTGCTGGACGGTGTCTCGCTCGGGGTGTCCGAGGGGGACCGGATCGGGGTGGTGGGCCGGAACGGGGACGGCAAGACCACGCTGATCCGGATGCTCGCCAGGCTGGAGGAGGCCGACACCGGGCGGGTGACGCACTCGGGCGGGCTGCGGATCGGGGTGCTGACACAGCACGACTCGCTGGACCCGGCGGCGACCGTCCGCCACGAGGTCATCGGGGACATGGCCGACCACGAGTGGGCGGGCAACGCCAAGGTGCGGGACGTGCTGACCGGGCTGTTCGGCGGGCTGGACCTGCCGGGCTTCCCCAAGGGGCTGGACACGGTGATCGGCCCGCTGTCCGGCGGTGAGCGGCGCCGGATCGCGCTGGCCAAGCTGCTCATCGAGGACCAGGACCTGCTGGTGCTGGACGAGCCCACCAACCACCTGGACGTGGAGGGCATCGCCTGGCTCGCCCGGCATCTGCGGGAGCGCAGGTCCGCGCTGGTGTGCGTCACCCACGACCGCTGGTTCCTGGACCAGGTGTGCACCCGTATGTGGGACGTGCAGCGCGGCGACGTCTACGAGTACGAGGGCGGTTACTCGGACTACGTGTTCGCCCGCGCCGAGCGGGAGCGCATCGCGGCCACCGAGGAGGCCAAGCGGCAGAACCTGATCCGCAAGGAGCTGGCCTGGCTGCGGCGCGGTGCCCCCGCCCGCACCTCCAAGCCCCGCTTCCGGGTCGAGGCCGCCAACGAGCTGATCGCGGACGTGCCGCCGCCCCGCGACAGCAGCGAGCTGATGAAGTTCGCCTCGTCCCGGCTGGGCAGGACGGTGTTCGACCTGGAGGACGTCACCGTGCAGGCCGGGCCGAAGGTGCTGCTGAAGCACCTCACCTGGCAGCTCGGCCCCGGCGACCGCATCGGCCTGGTCGGGGTGAACGGCGCGGGCAAGACCTCGCTGCTGCGCGCGATGGCGGAGGCCGCCCGCTCCGAGGGCGAGACCCAGCCCGCCTCGGGCCGTATCGCGGTGGGCCGTACGGTCAAGCTGGCGTACCTCTCCCAGGAGGTCGCCGAACTCGACCCCGCGCTCAGGGTGCTGGAGGCCGTGCAGCAGGTGCGGGAGCGCGTCGATCTCGGCAAGGGCCGGGAGATGACGGCCGGGCAGCTCTGCGAGACCTTCGGCTTCGGCAAGGAGAAGCAGTGGACGCCGGTCGGGGACCTGTCCGGCGGTGAGCGGCGCCGCCTCCAGCTGCTGCGGCTGCTGATGGACGAGCCCAACGTCCTCTTCCTGGACGAGCCCACCAACGACCTGGACATCGAGACCCTCACCCAGCTGGAGGACGTCCTCGACGGCTGGCCCGGTTCGATGATCGTCATCTCGCACGACCGGTTCTTCGTGGAGCGCACCACGGACCGCGTCTTCGCGCTGCTCGGGGACGGCGCGCTGCGGATGCTGCCGCGCGGCATCGACGAGTACCTGGAGCGGCGGCAGCGGATGGAGGAGGCCGTCGCCGTGCGGACCCCGGCCGCCGCCAAGCCCGCCACGACCGAGCGCAGCGCCGCCGACCAGCGGGTGGCGAAGAAGGAACTCCAGCGCATCGAGCGGCAGTTGGACAAGGTCTCCGAGAAGGAGGCCAAGCTGCACGCCCGGATCGCGGACAACGCCACCGACTTCGCCAGGGTGGCCGAACTGGACGCTCAGTTGCGCGACCTCGCCGGTGAGCGGGAGGAACTGGAGCTGCGCTGGCTGGAACTGGCCGAGGACGCGTAAGACCCGACGGGGGCCAGGGGGGGCGTTCGCGGGTGCGTTCGCGGGGCGCTCACGGCGTGCGCGGCGCGTGCGGGGTGGGTGCGCGCGCCGCGTGGAGGGGGCGTGAAGGCGCGTAACGGCGGCATCACAGCCCGGTTCTCCCTTGGGCACAGGCCCCGTTCGGGACCCCTGCGCGGGCCGGGCCTGGTGATAGAAAGACCGTCGAGAACGTGTCGTACTGCTCCCTCGGGGTCCTGGAACGCCCCTGGGGAGCGTGGCGCGAAAGCAGTGAACAAGGGGGATGTGAGCGCTGATGACCCAGCCACCCGGTCAGCCGCCGCAGGACGGCTTCGGAGCACCGCGGGAACCCCAGCCGCCCCAGCCGCCCCCGCCCGGCGGCCACGGCCTGCCGCAGTCCCCGCCCCCCGGCCCCTACGGGTCGCAGCCCGGCCCGTACGGCACCCCGGCCCCCGGACCCTACGGGTCACCGCCCCCCGGCCCCTACGGTGCTCAGCCGGGCCCCTACGGCGCTCAGCCGCCCGGCCCCTACGGCACCCCGGCCCAGCCGCCGCCCCCGCCGGGCTACGGCTACCCCCAGCAGCCCCCGCCCCCGCCGGGGCAGCCCGGCTACGGCTACCCCCCGTACCCCGGCGGTCCCGGCACTCCCGGCGGCGACCGGCCGTCCCGCAAGGGCCGTACCGCCCTGATCGTCGCCGCCGCCGTCACCGCGCTGGCCCTCGTCGGCGGTGCCGTGTGGGCCTTCACCAGCGGCGGCGGGGACGGCGGCAAGCCGGTCGCGGGGCGGAGCGACGACGCCAAGCAGCCCTCCGGCGGCCCGTCCGCCTCCGCCTCGGTGGACGACGGCGACGGCACCGGCAACGGCGGCACCGACGACCTCAACGCGGGCCGCAAGGCGGGCGACGGCAAGGTGCTCTGGAACAAGACCGCCCCCCAAGTGCCCGGCAGCGGCGCCGCCGCGCCCGGCCTCTGGGTCACCGGCACGGCCGTGGTGAAGCCCGCGTACAAGCAGGTCTTCGCCTACCGCGTCACGGACGGCGGGCCCGCCTGGGCGCCGATCACCCTCCCGCAGAAGATCTGTGCCGTCACCGCCCGCCCGTCCGCCGACGGCAAGGTCGTCGTCGCGTACATGGACGGCGTCAGCGACCGCGCGGAGTGCAACCAGCTCCAGCAGATCGACCTGGCCACCGGCAAGCGCGGCTGGCACACCGAGGTCGCCGACGGCGCCCTGTTCGACAGCACCCTGAACATCGAACTCACCGTCAGCGGCAAGACGTTGATGGTGGGCCGGTCCCAGTCCGGCACCGCGCTCGACCTGGCGACCGGTCACAAGCTCTACGACAAGAAGAAGTACGGCACCGCCTGCTACCCGGCCGCGTTCGCGGGCGACGACAGCCGGATCATCCAGGTCGCCTCCTGCGAGGCGGGCAAGTCCACCGCGCACGACGAGATCCAGGAGTTCGACCCGGCCACCGGAAAGGCCCGCTGGACCCGGAAGGTCACGGCCGGATGGCGGGTCGCGCGGACGTACTCGCTGCACCCGCTGGTGGTCTATCTGACCAACCAGGAGAAGAAGGCGTGGAACATCTCGACCGTCGGCGACGACGGCAGGTTCCGCTCCGAGGTCAAGGTGGACGAGAAGTTCCAGCCGTCCTGCGGCTTCGCCATCCTCCAGCGCGCCCTCCAGGGCTGCCAGGGCGTCGCCGCCGACGCCGACACGCTCTACCTGCCCACCCAGGCCACCGGCGGACCCAACGAGATCGTCGCCCTCAGCCTCACCACCGGCAAGGAGAAGTGGCGGATCAAGGCCCCGGACGGCCGGACGATGGTCCCGCTCGGTACCGGGGGCGGTCGGCTGACCGCCTATGTGGCACCGTCGTACGACGCGGGCGGCCAGGTGGTGTCCGTGCCGACCACGGGCGGAACCCACCCCTTCACCACGCTGCTGCGGAACCCGCCCGGCGCCGCGAAGGTCGAGCGGACGTACTTCAGCCCGCTGACGGCCTGGGTGGACGGCCGCTTCTACCTCGCCACCAACCGGCTCTCGGGCACCGGCGACGCGGACCAGAAACTGATGACGGCCTTCGGCAAGTGAGCAGCCCAGGCCCCCTTCCCGGTCTCCCGTCCGGTCCTCCCGCCCTCCTCCCGCCGCCCGGCCCGAGCCTCACCGAGGTGCCTTCGCCATGACCCAGCCGCCCCCGCCGCCCCACCAGCCCTCCGAACAGCCCCCGCAGCAGGGCGGTTTCGGCCCGCCCCAGGAGCAGCCCCCGCAGCCCCCGGCCCAGCCCGCGCAGCCCCCGGCCCAGTCCGCCCAGCCCCCCGCCGCGCCCCAGCCGGGCTACGGCCACCCCCAGCCGGGCTACGGCCACCCGCAGCCCGGCTACGGCCACCCGCAGGGGCCCGCCCCCGCGCCCGGCTACGGCTACCCCCAGCAGCCGCCCGCGCCCCAGCCCGGCTACGGCTACCCCGGCCCCGGCGCCCAGCAGAACCCGTACGCCCAGCCGCACACCCCGTACGGGCAGGCCCCCTACGGGCAGCCCCCGTACGGGCAGCAGCCCGGCTACGGCCACCCCGGCGGCCCGCTGCCGCCGACCGCGGTGACGCCCGGGGGCTCCGGCGGCCGGAGCAACGCCGTGGTGTTCATCGTGCTGGCCGCTGTCGTCGCCATCGCCCTGATCGTCGGCGCGGGCGTGCTGTACGCCAACAGGTCGGGTGACGACGGCAGGAAGCCCGTGACCGCCGCGTCCGGCGGCGGTGACAAGGACGGTTCCGGCGGCGGTTCCGGCGCCCGTGAGAAGGTACCGGCCGACCCGGACGCCAAGAGCCTCTTCACGGTGCCGATGCCGAAGACCGACGACACCGTCGTCACCTCGGGCTCCTGGCTGACCGGCGAGGTCTACGCCAAGTCCGGCATCGCGGAGATCGTCGGCCACGACCCGGCGAGCGGCGCCGAGCGGTGGAAGGTGAAGCTCCCCGGCCCGGTGTGCGCGGTCACCGACCACGTCACCTCCGACGACCGGACGGCGATCGTCTTCCAGCCGAAGATGCCCGCCAAGGGCTCCAGCGCCGGATGCAGCCAGGTCGCCGCGCTCGACCTGGACGCCGGCCGCCTCCTGTGGACGAAGACCGTGCGGACCGGTGACGCCCCGGTCAACCTGGACAACGTGACGGTCGCCCAGCACACCGTCGCCGTCGGCAGCAACGACGGAGGCGCCGCCTTCGACATCGCCTCCGGGAAGTCCCTGTGGCAGCCCAAGCCCGGCGACTCCTGCTTCGACGCGGGCTACGGCGGCGGCACCAGGATGGCCGTCGTCCGCAAGTGCGGCGGCTACGACGACCGGCAGCTGCACATCCAGAACATCGACCCGGCCACCGGCAAGGTCATCGCCGACTACAAGATGCCGCCGGGCGTCGAGTACGCGAGCATCGTCTCCACCGACCCGCTGGTCGCCGCCGCCGACGTCGGCGACGCCGCCGGTGACGGCAGCGGAGTCTCCGACTACTTCTCCATCGACAACCGCACCGGCAGGCTGCTCGCCCGGATCTCCGCGCCCGGCAAGACGTACGCGGGCCGCTGCGACGGCATCTCCCGCGTCGAGGACTGCCGGGAGGTCGTCGCCGGGGACGGCAAGCTGTTCGTGCCGACCGAGGAGCACGACGGCACCAAGCAGTTCAGCAAGACCAACGAGATCGTCGTCTTCGACCTCGCCACCGGCAAGGAGACCGGCCGCCGCGCCGAGGCGGGCGACGGCTGGACGCTGAGCCCGCTCCGCATGGACGGCCGCGACCTGATCGCCTACAAGCGCCCGCCGTACGACCAGGGCGGGCGGATCGTCCGCTACGACGCGGCCTCCTTCAAGGAGACCACCCTGCTCAAGAACCCCGCCGACCAGGACGACCGCCGGGCGGAGGCCGCGATGCTCCCCCAGTACGCCGAGATCCTCTACGGCGACGGACGGCTCTACATGTCGGCCGTGTACGCCCACAAGGTGACCGCCGGCAGGGAGCAACTGGTGATCGCCTTCGGCACCGACGGCTGACACCCTCCCCCCGAGGGGGAACCCGTACGGGAAGTGCTCCGGGTCCACCGATCCGGGGCACTTCCGCGCATGGGGCGGCGGGACGTCGAACAAGCGTGTAGCTTCCGGGGGCATGACGGGCCGGGCGGCCCCAGGGGGAAATGGGGGGCGCTCTATGGGAGTTCGGCTGATGGTCGTGGACGACCACCGGCTGCTCGCGGAGGCGCTCGCGTCCGCGCTGAAGCTGCGCGGGCACCGGGTGCTCGCCGCCGCGGCACCAGTGGCGGGCGCGGCCGAGCTGGTGATCGCGCGGGCGCCCGAGGTGTGCCTGCTGGGCACGGCCGCGCCCGCCGGTCCCGGCGCCTTCGACCCGGTGGTGCGGATCAAGCGGGAGCGGCCCCAGGTGGCCGTGGTGGTGCTGGGCCCGGTGCCCTCGCCCCGGGGCATCGCGGCGGCCTTCGCCTCCGGCGCCTCCGGCTACGTACGGCACGACGAGCGGATCGAGGGCGTGGAGCGGGCCATCGTGAAGGCCAGGGCGGGTGAGGCCGCCGTCGCCCCGCAACTGCTCCAGGGCGCCTTCCACGACCTGCTGCACCCGGAGGCGGAGCCCGACGACGAGGGCCGGCGGCTGCTGCGGATGCTGACCCCGCGTGAGGTGGAGGTGCTGGTCCGGGTCGCGGAGGGCGAGGACACCCGGCTGATCGCGGCCGGGATGCGCATCGCGCCGTCCACCGCCCGCACCCATGTGCAGCGGGTGCTGATGAAACTGGGCGTCGGCTCCCGCCTGGAAGCCGCCGCCCTCGCCGCCCGCACCGGCCTGCTGGACCGCGCCGCCCCCCTGCCCCCGCCCCGGCAGGCCCCGGAGACACCGCCGGGACCGGAGTCGTAGGAGGGGAGGACCGGACTCGTAGGAGGGGACCGGAGTCGTAGGAGAGGCCCCACGTAACTCCGGCCCCCGGCACGGTGGTTGGTGCTACGCGCCCCGCTCGTGCTCGTCCCCGTCCTCCCGCGGGACGGGCGGCGGGGTGGGGCGGAGCTTCAGCCAGGCGAGGAAGAAGACGCCCAGCAGCAGCATGCCGAGGCCGGTCCACAGGTTGATGTTGACGCCCTCGGCCTTGGCGATGGCGGCCGGTGAGTCGGTGATCCCGGTGATCGTCACGATGACGCCGTACAGCACGAACAGGCCGCCGATGATGCGGCGCAGGTCGAAGATGCGGGCCGCCGTGGCGGACCGGCTCTCCAGGTCGGTGACCTCGCGGCGCAGGGCATCCTCGGGGGTGCCGGAGGGCTCGGGGGCGCCGCCGGGCTCGGGGCGGTTCTCGGTCATGGTTTCCTCATCCTCCCGCGATCAGAACGAGAACGGGATGTAGCAGACGGCGGCCAGCACGATCGCGCCCCAGCCCAGCAGCGCCGGGCGCCGGTACCAGGCGTCGTCACCGGCGGCCGGTGCCTCGGACATGCCGGGGGACCGGGTGCCGTGGACCAGGCCCTGGAGTTCGGCGGCGGGCTTGGGCCCGGTGAACAGCGAGACGAGGACCATCACGACCGCGCCCGCGACGAACCCGGCGATGGCGGACACGAAGTTGGCGCCCTGGTCGGACGGGATCGGGACGATGCCCTCCCGGTAGAACACGAAGTAGTTGACCATCGCGGTGACGGTGCCCGCGAGCAGGCCCCAGAAGCCGGACCGGGCGGAGGCGCGCTTCCAGAACATGCCGACGATGAAGACCGCGAACATCGGCACGTTGAAGAAGGAGAACAGCGTCTGGAGGTAGCTCATGATGTTGGAGAACGAGCTGGCCAGGAACGCGGTGCCGACCGAGGCGGCGACACCGATCACGGTGATCAGCCGCCCGAAGCGCACGTAGTGGGCGTCCGCGCGGCCGGGCCTGACGTACTTCGCCCAGATGTCGTTGGTGAACACGGTGTTGAACGACGACACGTTGGCGGCCATGCCCGCCATGAACGCGGCGAGCAGCCCGGTGACCGCGATGCCGAGCACGCCGTTGGGGAGCAGCTCCTGCATCAGGTACGGGATGGCGTCGTTGTACTGGAGCCCCGAGGCGGAGGTGCCGATGTCCGGCACCAGCGCGGCGGCGACCAGGCCGGGGATCATCACCAGGAAGACGATGAAGATCTTCGGGTACGCGGCGATCAGCGGGGTGCGCTGCGCGGCGGACAGGTTCCTCGCGGACAGCGCGCGCTGCACCTCGGCGAAGTTGGTCGTCCAGTAGCCGAAGGACAGCACGAAGCCCAGACCGAGCACGATGGTCAGCCAGTTGGCGCCGAGCGGGTTGGCGCTGCCGATGCCGGTGCCGCCCCAGGCGGTGGTGAAGTCGTGCCCGTGCCGCGCGGTCAGCCGGTCGGTCAGCCCGCCCCAGCCGCCGACCTTCCGCAGGCCGAGGAGGGTGATCGGGATCAGCGCGGCCAGGATCACGAAGAACTGGAGCACCTCGTTGTAGATCGCCGAGGACAGCCCGCCCAGGGTGATGTACGCCAGCACGAACGCACCGGCGACCACGATCGCCACCCACTGCGGCCAGCCCAGCAGCGCCTGCACGACGATGGCCAGGGCGTACAGGTTGACGCCCGCGATGAGGACGGCGGCGAACGCGAACAGGACCGAACTCAGCAGGTGGGCGGCCCTGTCGAAGCGCAGCAGCAGGAACTCGGGCACCGAGCGGACCTTGCTGCCGTAGTAGAAGGGCATCATCACCAGGCCCAGGAAGACCATCGCGGGGATGGCCCCGATCCAGTACCAGTGCACCGTGTAGGCGCCGTACTGGGCGCTGTTGGCGGCCATGCCCAGGATCTCGGTGGCCGCCAGGTTCGCCGAGACGAAGGCGAGGCCGGTGATCCAGGCGGGCAGGGAGCGGCCGGAGAGGAAGAAGTCGAGGCTGGTCCTGACCGAGCGCCGGGCGGCGAGGCCGATGCCCAGGACGACGACGAAGTAGATCGCCAGGATCGAGTAGTCCAGCCAGTTGGTCGGGAGCCGCAGCTCCACCGCCTGGTACGCGGCGGCGGCGTATGAGGGGGTCTGCACATGAACTCGCTTCGTCGGGCGAACCGATCCGGGGCGGAACCTGTGCGTCCGTTCGCACGGCCCGCACGGTTCCGATGGTGTTCTTTGTTGGATCGTGATCGTTCAGATCTGGTGCTGTTCTGGTTTGTTATGTTTGCTTGTGTTGAGTGAGTGGGTGCGGGCACACCCTTGGGGGACCGAGCCGTTCGGGGCCGTGTTCCTCGGGGCCGAACAAGGAGTCCGGCGTGAAGAAGACCTCGACCCGGCTGGCCGACGGTCGTGAGCTGATCTACTACGACCTGCGCGACGACACCGTGCGCGACGCGCCCGACCGGCGGCCCCTGGAGCCCACGCGGACCAGTTCCGAGGTCCGCCGCGACGACCTGCTCGGCGACTCCGTCGCCATCGCCTCGCACCGGCAGGGCCGCACCTACCACCCCCCGGCCGACCAGTGCCCGCTCTGCCCGAGCCGGGGCGACCGGCTCAGCGAGATCCCGGACTCCTCCTACGACGTGGCCGTCTTCGAGAACCGCTTCCCCTCCCTCGCGGGCGACTCCGGCCGCTGCGAGGTGGTCTGCTTCACCTCCGACCACGACGCGAGCTTCGCCGCGCTCACCGAGGAACAGGCCCGGCTGGTGCTGGACGCGTGGACGGACCGGACGTCCGAGCTGTCCCATCTGCCCTGTGTCGAGCAGGTGTTCTGCTTCGAGAACCGGGGTGCCGAGATCGGTGTGACGCTGGGTCACCCGCACGGCCAGATCTACGCCTACCCCTTCACCACCCCCCGCACCGCGCTGATGCTGCGCTCGCTCGCCGCACACAAGGAGGCGACCGGCGGGCAGAACCTCTTCGACGACGTCCTCGCCCGGGAACGCGCCGGTGAGCGGCTGGTCCTGGAGGGCGAGCACTGGGCGGCCTTCGTGCCGTACGCCGCGCACTGGCCGTACGAGGTGCACCTCTACCCCAAGCGGCGGGTGCCGGACCTGCTCGCGCTGGACGAGGCCGCGCGCGCCGAGTTCCCGCGCGTCTACCTGGAGCTGCTGCGCCGCTTCGACCGGATCTTCGGCGCGGGCGAGCCCCCCACCCCGTACATCGCGGCCTGGCACCAGGCGCCCTTCGGGACGCTGCCCGACTTCGAGGGGGTGACGCGCGACGACTTCGCACTCCACCTGGAGCTTTTCACCATTCGCCGGACTTCGGGCAAGCTGAAGTTCCTCGCGGGCTCCGAGTCCGGCATGGACGTCTTCATCAACGACGTGCCACCGGAGCGTGCGGCCGAGCGATTGCGAGAGGTAGCGAGTTCATGAAGTACCTGGTCACGGGTGGCGCGGGATACGTCGGCAGTGTGGTCGCTCAGCACCTGCTGGAGGCCGGCCACGAGGTCACCGTCCTCGACAACCTCTCCACCGGTTTCCGCGCGGGCGTGCCCGCCGGTGCCGCCTTCGTCGAGGCCGATATCCGCGACACGGGCAAGTGGCTCGACCCCTCCTTCGACGGCGTGCTGCACTTCGCCGCGTTCTCCCAGGTCGGGGAGTCCGTGGTGAAGCCGGAGAAGTACTGGGAGAACAACGTCGGCGGCACGATGGCGCTGCTCGGCGCGATGCGCGAGGCCGGGGTGCGCACGCTGGTGTTCTCCTCCACCGCCGCCACCTACGGCGAGCCCGAGGAGGTCCCCATCCGGGAGACCGCCCCGACCCGCCCGACCAGCCCCTACGGCGCCAGCAAGCTCGCCGTGGACCACATGATCACCGGTGAGGCGCACGCCCACGGGCTGGCCGCGGTGTCGCTGCGCTACTTCAACGTCGCCGGTGCCTACGGCGACCAGGGCGAGCGCCACGACCCCGAGTCGCACCTCATCCCGCTCGTCCTCCAGGTCGCGCAGGGCCGCCGCGAGGCGATCTCCGTCTTCGGCGACGACTACCCGACCGAGGACGGCACCTGCGTCCGCGACTACATCCACGTCGCGGACCTGGCCGACGCCCATCTGCTGGCGCTGACCGCCGCGCGCTCGGGCGAGCACCTGATCTGCAACCTCGGCAACGGCAACGGCTTCTCCGTGCGCGAGGTCATCGAGACCGTCCGCGCGGTGACCGGGCACCCGATCCCCGAGGTCGTCGCGGAGCGGCGCGGCGGCGACCCGGCGGTGCTGGTCGCCTCCGCGGACACCGCCCGCGAGAAGCTGGGCTGGAACCCGACCCGCGCGGACCTCGCCGGGATCGTGGCGGACGCGTGGGAGTTCACGCAGAAGATCGCTGGGGAGCACTAGTGGGGGCAGAGCAGGTCCGGGCACGCTTCACCGAGCTGTACGGAGCGGAACCCGAGGGGGTGTGGGCGGCGCCGGGCCGGGTCAACCTGATCGGCGAGCACACCGACTACAACGACGGCTTCGTGATGCCGTTCGCGCTGCCGCACCGCGCGGTCGCCGCCGTCTCCCGGCGCACCGACGGCGTCCTGCGTCTGCACTCGGCGGACGTGGACGGCGGAGTCGTGGAACTCGCGGCGGACGCGCTGGCACCGGAGTCCGACACCGACTGGACCGCGTACCCGGCGGGCGTGGTCTGGGCACTGCGCGAGGCCGGGCACCCGGTCACCGGCGCGGACATCCACCTCGCGTCCACCGTGCCGACCGGCGCGGGCCTGTCCTCCTCGGCCGCCCTGGAGATCGTCGTCGCCCTCGCGCTGAACGACCTCTACGAACTCGGCCTGGAACGCTGGCAGTTGGCCCGCCTGTGCCAGCGCGCCGAGAACGTCTACGTCGGCGCCCCCACCGGGATCATGGACCAGACCGCGTCCGCGTGCTGCGAGGAGGGCCACGCGCTCTTCCTCGACACCCGCGACCTGGCCCAGCGGCAGATCCCGTTCGACCTCGCCGCCGAGGGGCTCTGCCTCCTCGTGGTGGACACCCGCGTCCAGCACGCGCACAGCTCCGGCGAGTACGGCAAGCGCCGCGCGGGCTGCGAGAAGGGCGCGGCGCTGCTCGGCGTGGACGCCCTGCGCGACGTGCCGTACGACACCCTGGACGACGCGCTGGCCCGGCTCGGTGACGAGGAGGAGGTCCGGCGGCTGGTCCGGCACATCGTCACCGAGAACCACCGGGTCGAGCGGGTGGTGGCACTCCTCGCCGCCGGTGAGGTCCGCGCCATCGGCCCCGTCCTCACCGAGGGCCACGCCTCCCTCCGCGACGACTTCCGCGTCTCCTGCCCGGAGCTGGACCTCGTCGTGCACACCGCCCTCGCCCACGGCGCCCTCGGCGCCCGCATGACCGGCGGCGGCTTCGGCGGCTCCGCCATCATCCTCACCGACTCCGCCGCCGTCCCGTCCCTGACGGCGGCCCTGGAGAAAACCTTCACCGAAGCGGGCCACACAACACCCCGCACCTTCGAAGCCACCCCGTCCCCGGGCGCAACCCGCCTCGACTGACCCCCGGCCCGGCCCGGCCCCTCGCGCTTTCGGGTGCGGGGGGCCGAACGCGGTCGGCGGGCACCGGAGGCGGGTGGAGACGGGGCGCGGGCGGGCGGTGCCGCAATCCTGTTGACCGGCTCCGGTGGGTGGTGCTGGAGTCGGGGGGTGGACAGCATCTCCGCCAATCGGCGTTTCTGGAACCGGATCAGCGGCGCCTATCAGGACGAGCACGATGCCCGGATCGGGGCCACACCCCGGCTGTGGGGGATGTACTCCATTCCCGACGCGCACCTGAACGCGCTGGGGGACGTGACCGGCAGGCGCGTCCTCGAACTCGGCTGCGGTGCGGGCCAGTGGTCGAGGGCGCTCGCCGCCGAGGGCGCCGATGTGGTCGGGTTCGATCTGTCGGAGGCCCAACTCGCCGCGGCGGCAGGTGCGATGGGCGCGGCACGGTACCCGCTGGTGCAGGGCGCCGCCGAACAACTCCCCTTCGCCGCCGAGAGTTTCGACCTCGTCTTCTGCGACTTCGGCGGGCTCAGCTGGGCGCCCCCGCACCTGGCCGTCCCGCAGGCCGCACGCGTCCTGCGCCGGGGCGGGCGCCTGGTGTTCAACGTCGCCGGGCCGTGGTTCGAGGCGTGCTGCGACGAGGCCGCCGGCCGCGTGACCACGACGCTCCAGCGGGACTACTTCGGCCTGGACACCATCGCCGAGGACGAGGACCAGGGCGCGACCAGCTATCAGCTCACCTACGGCGACTGGGTCAGGGTCCTGCGCGGCGCGGGCCTCGTCATCGACGACCTCGTCGAACCCCGCCCCGAACGCGGCACCCCCAACGGCTACAACGAGACCGACCCGCCCGACTGGGCACACCGCTGGCCCGCGGAACTGCTCTGGGTGACCCACAGGCCCTGACCCCGGACGGGGACTTTGAGGACACGCTCTAGTCCAGCCGCTTCGTCAGGGTGTACTCCGTGATCCCCGGCGGATAGTCCGGGACGGTGCCGGCGATGGTGTAGCCGTGTTTCTGGTAGAACGCGGGGGCCTGGAAGTCCCAGGTCTCCAGGCGGGCGGCGACGCAGGCGCGGGTGCGGGCGTGGTGTTCGGCGTCCGCGAGGAGGCGGGTACCGAGGCCGGTGCCGCGCAGGCGGGCGTCCACCCACAGGTAGGTGACGTGCAGCCAGTCCGCCCAGGTGTGCCCGACCAGCCCGCCCGCCAGCGTGCCGTCCTCCGTCAGCCCCCACACCTCCAGCGGGACCTGCCGCTCACGCGGGGTGCCGCGCAGCGCCGCCAGCACCGGGGAGGCCGCCGTGTTGGTCGCCAGCAGCCGCGACCGGAGCAGATCCCGCCGTTCCCTGTCCACTTCCGCCTCGATACGAAACATGCGGCACACCATAAACGCGCACGATGGGCAGTTCCGGGAATCCCCTCCCGCCTCGGGCCGCCGTCCGTACTCTGATGAGCGGTACCGGCGGGGGGCCGGTACGGATCGGGGGACGCGACAGCGGGTACGGCACCCGCGCCGGGGGTAGCAGTCTCCGCGACGGCACGGCCCGTACGCGGTGCGGTCCTCCGGCCGCCGGAGCCCGGCCCGTGCGGGCCGCAGTCCTGCCGGACCTTGGCTATCCCCTTGCTCCGCGCGGAGTTTCGGGGAAGGGGGTTTCGTGGTGCGCATCCGAGTCCTGGTCGTGGACGACCACCGCATCTTCGCCGAGTCGCTGGCCGCCGCGCTCGCGGCCGAGCCCGACGTGGACGTCTTCGCCGCGGGCAGCGGCCCGGCCGCGCTGCGCTGCCTGGAGCGCGGCGCCGCCGAGGGCCGCCGCTACGACGTCGTCCTGGTCGATGCCGACCTCGGCGCCACCCCTCCGCCCGGCCCACGCCCGCCCGTGCCCGTGCGCGAGGGCCAGGCGGAGGGCCCCGCCGACGGCATCGCCCTGGTCGCCGGGGTGCGGCGGACCCAGCCGTCCGTCCGCGCGGTGGTCCTCGCCGAACGCGACGACGCCCGCCGCGCCGCGCACGCCCTCCAGGCCGGTGCCTCCGGCTGGGTCGCCAAGGACTGCTCGCTGTCCCGGCTGCTGACCGTCGTACGCGGTGTGCTGCGCGACGAGACGCATCTGCCGCCCGCGCTGCTCACCGGCGTGCTCAGGGAGCTGACCGCGGCCCGCAAGCACCGCACCGAGAGCGAGCGGCTGGTGGAGTCGCTGACCCCGCGCGAGCGGGAGGTGCTGCGCTGCATGGTCGCCGGGCTCGGCCGCAAGGCGGTCGCGGAACGGCTGTTCCTCTCCCCGCACACCGTGCGCACCCATATGCAGAACGTCCTCGGCAAGCTCGGCGTCCACTCCACCCTGGCCGCCGTCGCGCTGGCCCGCCGGGCGGGCGTCGGGCCCGCCGACCTAACCGGGGATGTTGTCGAACGGGGCGGTCAACTGGCGTAGCAGCGCTGCGAGTTCCGCGCGCTGGGCCTCGGACAGCTCGCCCAGGATGGCCCGCTCCTGCTCCAGCAGTCCGGCCAGTGCCTCGTCCGCGCGGTCCCGCCCGGTGTCGGTGAGCCGTACCAGCACACCGCGCCGGTCGCTGGGGTCCGGCAGCCGCTCCACCAGGCCCTTCGTCGTCAGCCGGTCGATGCGGTTGGTCATCGTCCCCGAGGTCACCAGCGTCTGGGTGAGCAACTGGCCGGGGGAGAGCTGGTACGGCGTGCCCGCGCGGCGCAGCGCGGTCAGCACGTCGAACTCCCAGGGTTCGAGCTGGTGCTCGGCGAAGGCGAGTCTGCGGGCACGGTCCAGGTGCCGGGCCAGCCTGCTCACCCGGCTCAGCACTTCCAGCGGCTCCACGTCGAGGTCCGGGCGCTCCCGGCGCCACGCAGCGACCAGCCGATCGACCTCGTCCTCCATGACGATCAGTGTAGTGGTTCGCTCGACATGAAGTCTCTTGGCGTCGAGTTTCTTGACATCAAGAGAGTGGGGTGGGGAGAGTGGAGCCATGACCGAGCCCACCGCCGAACACCCCGCACCCGCCGCACCCGCCACCCCCGTCTGGGACCCCGCCCAGTACCTGCGCCACGCCGACCACCGTGCCCGCCCCTTCACCGAACTCCTCGCCCGCGTCCCCGACCCGGCCGCCCCCGCGCCCCGCGTCGCCGACCTCGGCTGCGGCCCCGGCAACGTCACCGCCCTGCTCGCCGCCCGCTGGCCCGCCGCGCACATCACCGGCTATGACACCTCCACCGAGATGCTCGACCGCGCCCACACGGAGTACGAGGGCCCCACGCCCGGAGGCGGACGCCTCGACTTCGCCGCCGCCGACGCCCGCGTGTGGACGCCGGACGAGACGTACGACGTGATCGTCTCCAACGCCGCCCTGCAATGGGTGCCGGGCCACCTCGACCGCTTCGCCGACTGGGTGTCCGCCCTCGCCCCCGGCGGCACCCTCGCCTTCCAGGTCCCCGACAACATCGACGCGCCCCTCCACGTCCTGCTGCGCGACCTCACCGAGACCCCCCGCTGGGCACCCCGCCTCGCCGGAGTCCTCCGCCGCGCCGACTCCATCCACACCCCCGAGGTCTACCTCGACCGCCTCGCGCGCCTCGGCTGCGCCGCCGACGTCTGGCAGACCACCTACCTCCACGTCCTCCCCGGCAAGGACCCCGTCCTCGACTGGGTCAAGGGCTCCGGACTCCGCCCCGTCCTCACCACCCTCGCCGACGACCCCGAAGCCCGCGACGCCTTCCTCACCGACTACCGCGCCCGCCTCCGCGAGGCGTACCCGACCACCCCGTACGGCACGGTCCTGCCCTTCCGGCGACTGTTCGCGGCGGCCGTGAAGGAGGCCCGCCGGTGATCAGCCGGTGATCAGCCGGTGAGTACCGCACCGCGGTGCTCAGGCGCGCGGACGGGCCGAGGGGCTGACGGGCTGAGGGGCCGAGGGGCGCCGTCCGCCTCGTGGGCGTCAGTTCTTGCGGTGGCCCACCAGACGGGGCTTCTGTTCCAGGCCGTCCAGGCCGTTCCAGGCGAGGTTCACCAGATGGGCGGCGACCTCGGCCTTCTTGGGACGGCGGACGTCCAGCCACCACTGGCCCGTCAGGGCGACCATGCCGACCAGGGCCTGGGCGTACAGGGGGGCCAGTTTCTGTTCGAAGCCCCGGTTCTTGAACTCGCGGCCCAGGATGTCCTCGACCTGCGTGGCGATGTCCGAGATCAGCGAGGCGAAGGTGCCCGTGGACTGGGGGATGGGCGAGTCACGGACCAGGATGCGGAAACCGTCCGTGTACTCCTCGATGTAGTCGAGGAGCGCGAACGCCGCCTGCTCCAGCAGCTCACGCGGATGCCCCGCCGTGAGACTGCCGGTCACCATGTCCAGCAGCCGCCGCATCTCCCGGTCCACCACCACCGCGTACAGCCCCTCCTTGCCGCCGAAGTGCTCGTACACCACCGGCTTGGACACCCCGGCCTTCGCCGCGATCTCCTCCACCGACGTGCCCTCGAACCCTTTCGCCGCGAAAAGGGTGCGACCGATCTCCAGCAACTGCTGACGCCGCTCGGCGCCACTCATCCGCGTACGGCGGGCGCGCCTCGGCCTCTCACTGCCGGACGTGCCGGAAATACCAGAAGTACCGGAACCACTGCTCGAATCGGTCGCCACGGCCTCCATCATGCCGCCTCGGCGGCCGCCCTCCGGCGCCGGGAGCCGTCCTCGCCCCCGTCGCGCCGCGAATCGATACGCGAGCGTGACGGCCAGCGCACGTCGTACGCCCACCCCGCCAGCTCGAACCAGCGGATCAGCCGCGCCGACGAGTCGATCTGCCCGCGCATCACCCCGTGCCGCGCCGACGTCGGGTCCGCGTGATGCAGGTTGTGCCACGACTCACCGCACGACAGCGCCGCCAGCCACCACACGTTGCCCGACCGGTCCCGCGACTTGAACGGCCGCTTGCCCACCGCGTGACAGATCGAGTTGATCGACCACGTCACGTGATGCAGCAGCGCCACCCGCACCAGCGAACCCCAGAAGAACGCCGTGAACGCGCCCCACCACGACATCGTCACCAGCCCGCCGATCAGCGGCGGCAGCAGCAGCGACACCGCCGTCCACAGCACGAACTGCCGCGAGATCGCCCGCAGCGCCGGGTCCTTGATCAGATCGGGCGCGTACTTCTCCTGCGGCGTCTGCTCCTCGTCGAACATCCACCCGATGTGCGCCCACCACAGGCCCTTCATCAGCGCCGGAAGCGTCTCACCGAACCGCCACGGCGAATGCGGGTCGCCCTCCGCGTCGGAGAACTTGTGATGCCTGCGGTGATCCGCCACCCAGCGCACCAACGGCCCCTCCACCGCCATCGACCCCATGATCGCCAGCGCGATCTTCAACGGCCGCTTCGCCTTGAAGGAACCATGCGTGAAATGCCGGTGGAACCCGATCGTGATGCCGTGGCACCCCAGGTAGTAGAAGAACACCATCAGGCCCAGATCGAGCCAGCTCACCCCCCACCCCCACAGCAGCGGCACCGCCGCCAGCAGGGCGAGGAACGGGACGATGATGAAGCCCAGCAGCGAGATCTGCTCGATCGACCGCTTCTGCTCACCGCCCAGCGTGGCCGAACCGGCGTCGCCGGTCCGGGGGGCATCGTCTAGCACATCGGAACTGGAGGTCATGCGGTCCCCTTGTGGGGTCGAGGGTCGAGGCAGGTGCCGGGCACCGGAACCGGAAGAAAGGGCGCGGGACGGGATCACCGACCCCACTTCCCTACGGTTCCGTAACCTACGGCGTCGTAAGTATGGCAGTGCGCCGGGCGGCGGCAAGAGCCCACGAGCCTGCGCGTCCCCGTGGACACCTATCCTTGGACTCGGTCGGACAGCGCGGTCCGCTCTGAATACAGCCCGGACGCCCCGGCCCCCGAACGGCACCGCCGCCCGACCGCCGGACGCCCCGAGTTCCCTCCCGGACGAGCTTCAACACTGCAAGGAGCCGCACCTGTGAGCAGTGCCGACGACCAGACCACCACGACCGCCGGCAGCGCCCTGCGCGCCGACATCCGGCGCCTGGGCGACCTGCTGGGCGAGACCCTCGTACGGCAGGAGGGACCCGAACTCCTCGACCTCGTAGAGAAGGTCCGCCGCCTCACCCGCGAGGACGGCGAAGCAGCCGCCGAACTGCTGCGCGGCACCGAACTGGAGACCGCCGCCAAACTGGTCCGCGCCTTCTCCACCTACTTCCACCTCGCCAACGTCACCGAACAGGTGCACCGGGGCCGGGAACTGCGCGCCCGCCGCGCCGCCGAGGGCGGCCTCCTCGCCCGCACCGCCGACCGCCTCAAGGACGCCGACCCCGAACACCTCCGGCAGACCGTCCGCAACCTCAACGTCCGCCCGGTGTTCACCGCCCACCCCACCGAGGCCGCCCGCCGCTCCGTCCTCAACAAGCTCCGCCGCGTCGCCGCCCTCCTCGAAACCCCCGTCATCGAGTCCGACCGGCGCCGGCTCGACACCCGCCTCGCCGAGAACATCGACCTCGTCTGGCAGACCGACGAACTCCGCGTCGTCCGCCCCGAACCCGCCGACGAGGCCCGCAACGCCATCTACTACCTCGACGAACTCCACGCCCACGCCGTCGGCGACGTCCTGGAGGACCTCACCGCCGAACTCGAACGCGTCGGCGTCCGCCTCCCCGACGAGACCCGCCCCCTCACCTTCGGCTCCTGGATCGGCGGCGACCGCGACGGCAACCCCAACGTCACCCCCCAGGTCACCTGGGACGTCCTCATCCTCCAGCACGAACACGGCATCAACGACGCCCTGGAGATGATCGACGAACTCCGCGGACTGCTCTCCAACTCCATCCGCTACACCGGCGCCACCGACGAACTCCTCACCTCCCTCGACGCCGACCTCGAACGCCTCCCCGAGATCAGCCCCCGCTACAAGCGCCTCAACGCCGAGGAGCCCTACCGGCTCAAGGCCACCTGCGTCCGGCAGAAGCTGGAGAACACCAAGCAGCGCCTCGCCACCGGCACCCCCCACGAGGACGGCCGCGACTACCTCGGCACCGCCGAACTCCTCGCCGACCTCCGCGTCGTCCAGACCTCCCTGCGCGCCCACCGCGGCGGCCTCCTCGCCGACGGCCGCCTCGCCCGCACCATCCGCACCCTCGCCGCCTTCGGCCTCCAGCTCGCCACCCTCGACGTGCGCGAACACGCCGACGCCCACCACCACGCCCTCGGCCAGCTCTTCGACCGGCTCGGCGAGGAATCCTGGCGCTACGCCGACATGCCCCGCGACTACCGCGCCAAGCTCCTCGCCAAGGAACTCCGCTCCCGCCGCCCGCTGGCCCCCACCCCGGCCCCCGTGGACGCCGCGGGCGAGAAGACCCTCGGCGTCTTCAGCACCGTCGGCCGCGCCCTCGCCGTCTTCGGCCCCGAGGTCGTCGAGTCGTACATCATCTCCATGTGCCAGGGCGCCGACGACGTGTTCGCCGCCGCCGTCCTCGCCCGCGAGGCCGGACTCATCGACCTCCACGCGGGCTGGGCCAGGATCGGCATCGTCCCCCTGCTGGAGACCACCGACGAACTCCGCGCCGCCGACACCATCCTGGAGGACATGCTCTCCGACCCCTCCTACCGGCGCCTCGTCGCCCTGCGCGGAGACGTCCAGGAGGTCATGCTCGGCTACTCCGACTCCTCCAAGTTCGGCGGCATCACCACCAGCCAGTGGGAGATCCACCGCGCCCAGCGCCGCCTGCGCGACGTCGCCCACCGCTACGGCGTACGCCTGCGCCTCTTCCACGGCCGCGGCGGCACCGTCGGCCGCGGCGGCGGCCCCTCCCACGACGCCATCCTCGCCCAGCCCTGGGGCACCCTGGAGGGCGAGATCAAGGTCACCGAACAGGGCGAGGTCATCTCCGACAAGTACCTCATCCCGTCCCTCGCCCGCGAGAACCTCGAACTGACCGTCGCCGCCACCCTCCAGGCATCCGCCCTGCACACCGCGCCCCGCCAGTCCCACGAGGCCCTCGCCCGCTGGGACGCCGCGATGGACGTCGTCTCCGACGCCGCCCACGCCGCCTACCGCGCGCTGGTCGAGGACCCCGACCTGCCGACGTACTTCCTCGCCTCCACCCCGGTCGATCAGCTCGCCGACATGCACCTCGGCTCACGGCCCTCCCGCCGCCCCGGCTCCGGCGTCTCCCTCGACGGCCTGCGCGCCATCCCCTGGGTCTTCGGCTGGACCCAGTCCCGGCAGATCGTCCCCGGCTGGTTCGGCGTCGGCTCCGGCCTCAAGGCCCTGCGCGAGGCCGGGCTCGACACCGTGCTCGACGAGATGCACGGCCAGTGGCACTTCTTCCGCAACTTCATCTCCAACGTCGAGATGACCCTCGCCAAGACCGACCTGCGCATCGCCCAGCACTACGTGGACACCCTCGTCCCCGACGAGCTCAAGCACGTCTTCGACACCATCCGCGCCGAACACGAACTCACCCTCCGCGAAGTCCTCCGCGTCACCGGCGAGAGCGAACTCCTCGCCGCGCAGCCCGACCTCAAGCAGACCTTCGCCATCCGCGACGCCTACCTCGACCCGATCTCCTATCTCCAGGTCACCCTGCTCAAGCGCCAGCGCGACGCCGCAGAATCCGGCACCGAACCCGACCCGCTGCTCGCCCGCGCCCTCCTCCTCACCGTCAACGGCGTCGCCGCCGGCCTCCGCAACACCGGCTGACCGACCGCCACCCGGACACACCGGTGCCCCCCGAGTCCGTACGACCCGGGGGCACCGGTCTGTCCGCAAGCGCGCCCGCGCCTACCGCACCGCGAAGAACGCCGACGTCAGCAGCGCCCCACCCGCCAGCCCCAGCAGCCACCCCGCCCGGCGCAACCGCATCCCGCCCGCCACCACCACCGACGCCAGCAGCAGCGCACCGCCGAGCGGCACCCACGCGTACAGCACCCCCGCCGTACCCGCCCGCACCGCCTCCCGCGTCCCCGGCTTCAGCACCACGTCGTACGACCGCCCCGCCCGCACCGCCACCGACCGCGCGATCACCGCGCTGTCCGGACCGCCCGGACCCGCCGACGCCGACCGCGTGAACGGCCCCGCACACACCTCACCGGCACACGACACCACCTTCAGCGAGCCCTGCACCCGGCCCCGCTCCAGCATCACGTGCTGCGCCGTACCCCACGACCCCCACACCCCGCCGAACAGGATCAGCGCGGCCAGCACCGCCATGAACGAGGACTGACCGAACCGCAGCGCGGTCGTGGAATTCCGGCGGGCGGCAGCGGAGGAGGCAGGCATGGCCGGGATCATTGGCCATACCCGCACAACCGGTCAACTCCCGCTCGTGGGACGCCCGAAGTCCGCCCCGACAAGTCAGCAGTTGTCCGCACTCACCTCACGTGTTGTACGCACCACGCACCTCACGTGTTGTACGCACTCTGCGCCCGCTCCAGCCCCTCCGTCACCAGCGCCTCCACCGCGTCCGCCGCCCGGTCCACGAACCAGTCCAGATCCTTGCGCTCCACCGACGAGAAGTCCCGCAGCACGAAGTCCGCCACCTGCATCCGCCCCGGCGGACGCCCGATCCCGCACCGCACCCGGTGGTACTCCGCACCCATCGCCTTCGTCATCGACTTCAGCCCGTTGTGCCCGTTGTCCCCACCGCCCAGCTTCAGCCGCAGCGTCCCGTAATCGATGTCCAGCTCGTCATGGACCGCCAGCACGTTCGCCAGCGGCACCTTGTAGAAGTCCCGCAGCGCGTTCACCGGGCCACCCGACAGATTCATGAACGACGACGGCTTCGCCAGCACCACCCGCCGCCCCGCCGGGCCCACCGGACCCAACCGCCCCTCCACCACCTGCGCCTGCGCCTTCCCCGCCCGCTTGAACTTCCCCCGCATCCGCTCCGCCAGCAGATCCACCACCATGAACCCCACGTTGTGCCGGTTCATCGCGTACTCCGCACCCGGATTCCCGAGCCCGACAACAAGCCAGGGCACATCGGCAGCCGTGCTCACGTCGTCCATGTCTCCTCATATACGCGGCGAGCCGTCGCCCTCCCGCGGACACGGGAGAGCGACGGCTCGAGCCACCACAGTGGGCAAACGTTCCGCGGAGCGGAACGGGTGGGCACGACGGACAGCACCGGGCGCCTTCAGAAGGCACCGCTCACCGGGACCGCCGAACCCCGGAAGGTCACGCCTCGGCGGACTCGTCCTCGGCCGCCTCGGACTCCTCGCCCTCCGGAGCCTCCTCGACCTGCGCCTGCAGCACCTGCAGCACCACCGCGTCACCCTCGACGGCCAGCGAGACACCCGACGGCAGCTCGATGTCCTTGGCGTGCACGGACGCACCGGCCTCCAGGCCCTCGACCGACACGGTCACGGACTCGGGGATGTGCGTCGCCTCCGCCTCGACGGGCAGCGCGTTCAGCACGTGCTCCAGCAGGTTGCCGCCAGGAGCCAGCTCGCCCTCGGCGTGCACCGGGATCTCGACGGTGACCTTCTCGCCACGCTTCACCAGCAGCAGGTCAACGTGCTCCAGGAAACCCTTCAGCGGGTCACGCTGCACGGCCTTCGGGATCGCCAGCTCGTTGGTCTTGCCGTCGATGTCCAGCGAGAGCAGGACGTTCGGCGTACGCAGCGCCAGCAGCAGCTCGTGACCCGGCAGCGTCAGGTGCAGCGGCTCGGAACCGTGGCCGTACAGCACCGCGGGAACCTTGTTGTCACGACGGATGCGACGGGCGGCACCCTTGCCGAACTCGGTGCGGGCCTCGGCGCCGATCTTCACCTCGGACATGGGAATCAACTCCTCGTAGAACAGGGACGGACATGGTCACCCGGCCACGAACGGCCTGCTACGAAGAGCGCGTCGATAACGGACAACCGCCCACGCATGCGATCCGCACACGGGAAACGGCCTCCCTCGCCGAGCAACACACGCAGTCTACTCGGCAGGAGAGGCCGTACCCAAAAGGATCTTCAACGGCCCCCGGAGCGGCCGTGCGGCAGGTGAGGAAACGTCACCGCGTCCTCACCCCGCACTCACTGCTCGTCGAACAGGCTCGTCACCGAACCGTCCTCGAACACCTCACGCACCGCACTCGCGATCGTCGGAGCGATCGACAGCACCGTGATCTTGTCCAGGTCCCGGCCCAGCTCACCCGGCGTCGGCAGCGTGTCCGTGAACACGAACTCACTCACCCGCGAGTTCTTCAGCCGGTCCGCCGCCGGACCCGACAGCACACCGTGCGTCGCCGTCACGATGACGTCCTCCGCACCGTGCGCGAACAACGCGTCCGCCGCCGCGCAGATCGTGCCACCGGTGTCGATCATGTCGTCCACCAGCACACACACGCGGCCCTCGACCTCACCCACGACCTCGTGGACGGTCACCTGGTTCGCCACGTCCTTGTCACGCCGCTTGTGCACGATCGCCAGCGGCGCGCCCAGCCGGTCGCACCACCGGTCCGCCACCCGCACCCGGCCCGCGTCCGGCGACACCACCGTCAGCTTCGACCGGTCCACCTTCCGGCCCACGTAGTCCGCCAGCAGCGGCAACGCGAACAGATGGTCCACCGGACCGTCGAAGAAGCCCTGGATCTGATCCGTGTGCAGATCCACGGTGAGTATCCGGTCCGCACCCGCCGTCTTCATCAGATCGGCGATCAGCCGCGCCGAGATCGGCTCACGACCACGGTGCTTCTTGTCCTGCCGGGCGTACCCGTAGAACGGCACGATCACCGTGATCGACCGCGCCGACGCCCGCTTCAACGCGTCGATCATGATCAACTGCTCCATGATCCACTTGTTGATCGGAGCGGTGTGGCTCTGTATCAGGAAACAGTCCGCACCCCGCGCGGACTCCTGATAGCGGACATAGATCTCACCGTTGGCGAAGTCGAACGCCTTCGTCGGTACGACCTCTACGCCAAGCTGCTGCGCGACCTCCTCGGCAAGCTCGGGGTGGGCGCGGCCGGAGAAGAACATCATCTTCTTCTCGCCGGTCGTCTTGATCCCGGTCACAGCACTGTCTCCTCAGAGGGTCTCAGCCGGCCGACTGCGCACCACCCCTCCGGCGGACGCGAGAGGCAAATCGGCTGGTAGGAGTGCGTCACGCACTCACGCGGATGTGCACTTATCACGGTACGCCGACTTTGACGCCACCGTTTCCGGTCAGTCCTCGTCGGCAGCCGGACGCGACACCGCCTCGGCCGCCCTCGCCGCCGCACTCCCCGGCCGCTTCCGCGCCACCCAACCCTCGATATTCCGCTGCTGGCCACGGGCCACGGCCAGCGAACCGGCCGGTACGTCCTTCGTGATCACGGACCCCGCGGCGGTGTACGCGCCGTCCCCGACCGTGACAGGAGCCACAAACATGTTGTCCGAACCCGTCTTGCAGTACGAACCCACCGTCGTGTGGTGCTTGTTCTCCCCGTCGTAGTTCACGAACACACTCGCCGCACCGATGTTCGTATGATCACCGATCGTCGCGTCCCCCACGTACGACAAGTGCGGAACCTTCGTCCCCTCACCGATCGCCGCGTTCTTCGTCTCCACATACGTACCGACCTTCGCCCCCGCACCCAGCCGCGTACCCGGCCGCAGATACGCGTACGGACCCACCGACGCCCCGGCGCCGATCCGCGCGCCGTCCGACACCGTGTTGTCCACCCGGGCGCCCGCACCGACCCCCGTGTCGTGCAACCGGCTGTTCGGACCGACCTCCGCGCCCTCCGCGAGCCGCGTCGCACCCGTCAGCTGCGTACCCGGATGCACCACCGCGTCCTGCCCGAACGTCACCGTCACGTCCACCCACGTGGTGGCCGGATCGATCACCGTCACACCGTCCAGCATCGCCCGCGTCAGCAGCCGGTCGTTCAGGATGCGGCGCGCCTCGGCCAGCTGCACCCGGTTGTTGATGCCCGCGATCTCCCGGTGGTCCCCGGCGACCGACGCGCCGACCCGGTGCCCCGCCTCCCGCAGGATGCCGAGCACGTCCGTCAGATACTCCTCGCCCTGACTGTTGTTCGTCCGCACCTTCTTCAGCGCGTCCGCCAGCAGCGGCCCGTCGAACGCGAACACCCCGCTGTTGATCTCCCGCAGCGCGAGCTGCTCCGCCGAGGCGTCCTTGTGCTCCACGATCGCGGTCACCGCGCCGCTCTCCGCGTCCCGCACGATGCGGCCGTACCCGGTCGCGTCGGGGACCTCGGCGGTCAGTACGGTCACGGCGTTGCCGTCGGCCCCGTGCGCGGCGGCCAGCGCCTTCAGCGTGTCCGCCGTCAGCAGCGGGGTGTCGCCGCACACGACGACGACCGTGCCCTCGACGGACCCGCCCAGCTCCTCCAGCGCGATGCGGACGGCGTGGCCGGTGCCGTTCTGGCGTTCCTGCACGGCGGTACGGACGGCCGGGTCGGTCGCGGTCAGGTGCTCGGTGACCTGCTCACGGGCGTGGCCCACGACGACGACCAGGTTCTCGGGGTCCAGCTCGCGGGAGGCGGCCAGCACGTGGCCGACCAGGGATCGGCCGCAGATGGCGTGCAGGACCTTCGGCGTGGCCGACTTCATACGGGTGCCCTCACCCGCTGCGAGAACGACGACGGCGGCCGGGCGGATGGCGCTCACGGGGTTGCCCTTCGGCTCTGAATGGGTGGGGGTGACAGGCGCAGGATACCGGGATGGGTGTGCGATGAAACGAGAGCGGGTCCCGACCGTGCGTGACGGTCGGGACCCGGACATTTGTGGACTTTCCTGTGTGCTCCCGGAGAAGGAATCGAACCCTCATTCAACGGACCAAAACCGTTTGTCCTACCTTTAGACGATCCGGGATAGTTCGCACACTATGTCCGATTTTGATGATCGGTCGCGTGCGCGGCCTCCACTATGCCGTACCAGGAGCCCTCGATGCGACGGTACAACTCGGCGCACTGGAGGACTTTGATCACCAGGCAGCCCCGGTAGTTCTCACCGGTGTTCTTACGGGCGGTCTTGGGGTTGTGCTTCTTCAGCGTCGTCCTGTAGAAGGCGGACGAGGCCGCGCCGACCAGGTCGGCCCAGTACTCCTCGGCGCCACGCACGTCCGCGCTCTCGTGGATCATCACCGTGAACCGGAGGCGTTCCGGCTCCACGCCGATGAGCCGGAGCCAGGCGAGGAACGTCGCGATCATCGTCGGATCGCTGTTCACGAAGGCGACGTTCTCGCGGCGGGCGTACGGCTTGTCCTTCGCGCCCTCGGCCCAGTAGAGCCCCACGCCCAGCAGGAACAGCTCGCGCTCGGAGAGTGCGCCGACCGCCTGCCGGGCCGTGCTCTTCGCCTGCTGCCGTTCTTCCTCTCGGCGGCGCAGCCGCACCTCCCAGCCGCGTCGCCCGATCTCCGACGCCTCTTCGGGGGTCCGTTTCCTTTCGGGTACGGGTACGTCCCGGACCCACAGGGCGACCGAACTCCTGGAGCAGCCCAGTTCGAGTTGGATGCGGTCGTAGGTCCAGCCCTGGAGGCGCAGTTCGCGGGCGCGTTGGCGGAGGTCGTCCTTGGCGTTGGGGCGCTTGGTCCACTCGGGTGCGGGTTCGCCCTTGACCAGGCGGTGGAGGAGGTCGTTGTTGAAGACCTTCAGTTCGTCGCGTATCTGCCGGAG
Organism: Streptomyces corallincola; assembly: GCF_019104725.1. Lineage (GTDB taxonomy): Bacteria > Actinomycetota > Actinomycetes > Streptomycetales > Streptomycetaceae > Streptomyces > Streptomyces corallincola. The sequence continues at coordinate 35,276 of NZ_JAHRXF010000036.1, forward strand.
GCTGAGCCCCTGGCGGCGCAGTGCGACCGCCCGCTCCCGGAGATCCTCGAAGTTCCGCTGGTCGCTGTGGGTGCCCTCTGGATGTGCCATAGGCATACTTTGCGGACGGGAACGCGTGTTCTGGGTGCGAAAGGGTGATGTTCACCCGTTCGGCTCAATGGGGTGGGTATGGGGGGTCGGGTGGGGAGGGGAAACTCACCGGAAAGGGGGTGGGGGTCGCCCGTAGGCTGGAGGCCATGACCACGACGGGGGAAGAGCGCGAGACGGCCCGAGCGGGGCCGTGGTGGTGGGGGCGCAGACGGGGCGCGGTGCTGGACTCGGTGCTGGCGGTGGCGTCGGCGGCGGAGTGCGCGGCGGAGGGGGTCCCGTTCGCGCGGGACGCGGGGGTTCCGCTGTGGCTGGGTGTGGTGTTCGGGCTGGTGGCGGGTGCGGTGCTGCTGGTGCGGCGGAGGTGGCCGATCGCGGTGGTGCTGGTGGCGATCGCCATCACGCCCGCGCAGATGGGTCTGCTGCTGAGCGTGGTGGGGCTGTACACCCTGGCGGCGTGCGAGGTGCCGCGCCGGGTGCTGGCGGCGTTGTCGGGGATGTCGCTGCTGGGCACGATGATCGTGACGTTCGTGCGGGTGCGTCAGGACATGGCGCGGGGCGATCTGACGCTGGGTGACTGGTTCGTGCCGTTCGCGTCGATCACGACGGCGGTGGGTCTGACGGCGCCGCCGTTGCTGCTGGGGCTGTATGTGGGTGCCCGGCGCCGGTTGATGGAGAGCCTGCGGGAGCGGGCGGACAGCCTGGAGCGGGAGCTTCAGTTGCTGGCCGAGCGTGCGGAGGAGCGCGCGGAGTGGGCGCGGGGTGAGGAGCGGACGCGGATCGCGCGGGAGATGCACGATGTGGTGGCGCACCGGGTGAGTCTGATGGTGGTGCACGCGGCGGCGTTGCAGGCGGTGGCCCGTAAGGATCCGGAGAAGGCGGTGCGGAACGCGGAGCTGGTCGGTGACATGGGTCGGCAGGCGTTGACGGAGCTGCGGGAGATGCTCGGGGTGCTGCGCAGCGGGGAGGGCGAGGGGCGCCGGGAGGTGGGGTCGGTGCCGTTGGCGGCGGTGCGGGAGGCGGCGGTGCGGGCGGCTTCGCTGGCGGCGGTGGACGTGGTGGGTGAGGGGCCGTGTCTGTCGGAGCTGGAGGAGTTGGTGGGGCAGTCGGCGGCGGCCGGGATGGTGGTGCGGTTGTCGGTGGAGGGGGAGGTGCGGGCGTATGCGGCGGAGGTGGAGCAGACGGCGTACCGGGTGGTGCAGGAGGCGTTGACGAACGTCCACAAGCATGCGGCGGGGGCGCCGACGCGGGTGCGGCTGGCGCATCGTGGCGCGGAGATCGCCATGCAGGTGGAGAACGAGTCCCCGCCGGTCGCGTCCGCCGCGTCGGCCGCCGGTCTGCCGTCGGGCGGCAATGGGCTGCTGGGGATGCGGGAGCGGGTGCTGGCGTTGGGCGGGGTGTTCGTGTCGGGGCCCACGGAGGCGGGGGGTTTCCGGGTGTCGGCGGTGATTCCGGCGGTGGTTCCGGCGGTGTAGGGGTGGTGCCGGGGTCGGGTGTTCAGGCCACTGTCAGCCGGGTCGGTCTGTTGCCGGCGAGGAGGGTGGTGAGGCCGGTGTCGATGTCGGGTCCGGCGTACCAGTCGCCGGTGTGGTCGAGGGTGTAGACGCGGCCTTCGGTGTCGATGGCGAGGAGGGCGGCGGTGTCGGTCTCCTCGCCGAGGGGGCAGACCTCGGTGCCGAGGGCGCGGCCGAGGTCGCCGAGGGTGCGGGCGAGGTGGAGTCCGTGCAGGGGGTCGAGGTGGAGGGCGGCGGGGGCGACCTGGCGGCCGGGTCCGGCCGGGGTGAGGCGGAGGCCGCCGAATTCGGCCCAGGCTTCGACGGCGGCGGGGAAGACGGTGTGCCGGTGTCCGGCGGGGGAGACGTGGTCGCGGAGGGTGTCGGCCCAGTATTCCGCCTGTTTTATGTCCCAGCGTCCGGGCTGCCAGCCCGCGGTGCGCAGGGCGGCGTCCACGGGGACGGGGAAGCGGGTGGAGGTGCGGTCGGGGTGCATGGGCCTTCGTTCGTGGCGGTGCCAGGTGCGGGTGCGGGTGGGGCGGCCGGGGTGTGTGTCCCGCGGGGTGCGGGTGGGGTGTGCGGGGTGTGTCCCGCTGGGGTGCGGGTGCGGGTGCGGTTTCGTCGAGGGGTACGGGTCGTGTCCGTACGGTGTTCAGCGGGCCGGTGTGCTCCGGCTCGGTCTTCCGGTGCGTTCCGGCTCAGTCCTCCGCGTCGGCGGGATCGACGACGCGGACGCCGAAGTGGGCGGTGAGGGCGGTGCAGGCGCGGCAGGGGGTGGCGAAGGCGCCGTGCAGGGGGTCGCCGTCCTCCCGTATGCGGCGGGTGGTGAGTTTGGCCTGCTTGAGCGCCTTGCGGGCCTCGCCGTTGGTCATGGCCTTGCGGGCGGCGCGTTTGCTGCGGGCGGCGTCGGCGGCGGCGAGGTGCCGGGAGATGAGGATGGTCTCGGCGCAGCGGCCGGTGAAACGGTCCCTCTGGGCGCTGGTGAGGGTGTCGAGGAAGTCCTGCACGAGTGGGTGGAGGGTGGGGGGCTGGTCGCCGCGTGCCGCCGTGCCGGTGAGGGTGGCGCCGCGTACGGAGAGGGCGGCGGCGACGGTGGGGGAGATGCCGTCGCGGCGGTGCTGGAGGGTGGGGGCGGTGGGCGCGTCGGCGCTGCTCCAGCCGACGCGGGGGTCTCCGGCGCGCAGGTCGTTGCCGCCGGTCTGCACGGTGCTCATGATCGCCTTCCCTCCCCGGAGGGTGTCCCCCGGAAGGACACAGAGTGCCAAATGCCGTGGCTTGTGCGGAAGCTGGGGCGGTGCGACACGCCAGGTTCGGGGTGGGCGGTGACGGCGGGGTGACGGGGGGTCACGTGGACGGGCGGGGTGCGCGGTGGGCGGGGTCGTGGGGGCGGTCCTGGGTGCGGTGCGGGTGGGGTGTGGGGGTGGTCCGGGGTGCGGTGCGGGTGGGCCGGTGACCGCGTCGCGGGTACCGCATAGGCTGTCGGCATCCGCGATCGACACGGCCGTACGGGCCAGAGGGACGCCGCAGGGGGCAACCGCCATGACGACAGGTCGGCTCGGGCTCGGGGCTCCTCCCGGCCGTCAGGCCGGGGGACTCACCGCGCCGAACGCGGCGTACGCCGGGCAGGTCGTGCACTTCCCGGACCCGGTGCGGGCGGCGCGTCACCCGCGCGGGGTACGGGTGGACGAGCGGGGTTTCCCGGATTTCTCGCCGTACGCGCGTGCTGCGGCGGAGATCGCCGAGCCGCCTGAGGGTTTCGGCGTGGACGAACTGCGGCTGACGGACTACGTGTCGGCGAACGCGGCGCTGGCGGCGTCGGGGCACGCGTTGTGGGACACGGTGCCGGACGTGGCGACGCCGCACGGCTGGACGTGGCACCACGTGGCGGGTTCGCGCCGTCTTGAGCTGGTGCCGGTCGAGGTGAAGGCGTTGCTGCGGCACCACGGTGGGATCGCGACGGCGGACGTGGATCAGGGCAAGCGGGGCACGCGCCCGTTGCAGGAGACGCGTCCGGCGCACTTCGGTCTGCCGAGGTCGGGTGTCGCGGTCACCGAGACGCAAGTACAGGGCGTCGAGGAGGAGTTGGGGTACCGCCTGCCGGGTGCGTACCGCTCGTTCCTGAAGGCGGCGGGCGGCTCCGCGCCGGTGGGTACGGCGCTGGACGCGGAGTTGGGGCTGCTGCTGGACCAGCCGTTCTTCACGGTGCGGGACGAGGCGGCGGTGAATGACCTCGTGTACGTGAACAAGTGTCTGCGCGACCATCTGACCAAGGACTATCTGGGCGTCGGGTTCGTGCAGGGCGGTCTGCTCGCGGTGAAGGTGAAGGGCGAGCGGCCGGGTTCGGTGTGGTTCTGCGCGTACGACGACGCGCGGGACACCGATCCATCGTGGTCCCCGGCGGAGCGGGTGGCGCGGCTGCTGCTGCCGTGCGGTGACGACTTCGACGCGTTCCTGTCGCGGCTGGCGGGCAGTCCGCCGGAGCTGGAGACGGTGGCGGATCTGATGGTGGAGGGCGGGTTCGCCCGCGTGGTGCCGGTGGCGGGTGCGGGTGCGGGTGCGGGTGCGGGTGCGGGTTCCGGTGCCGGTTCCGGGGACGCAGGCGGGCCCGTGTCTGTGGCGTCCGAGTCGGCGGGGGAGTGAGCGGCGGACGATGGTGACTTTCGCGCAGGCGCAGGAGCGCGCCGAGGAGTGGATCAACGGGGACGTCCCGGCGTACCAGCACCGTGAGGTGCGGGTCCGGGAGTTCGGCCTCGGGTTCGTGGTGTGGGGCGAGGACCGCGCGGACGGCCCGCGTTCGGACGCGGGCGCGGCCCGGCTGGTGATCGCCCGTGACAGCGGCGAGGCCACGCTCTGGCCCGCGCTGCCGGTGGGTGAGGTGATCCGCCGGTACGAGGAGGAGTACGGCCGGGGTGACGCGGTCGAGGACGCGGTCCCGGCACCCGCTCCGGCGCGGGTTGACCTCAACCAGACGTCCTTCCTGCTGACTCCTCCGGAGTGGTTGCAGGAGGCGGCCGACCGGTTGGGGATTCCGGACCGGCGGGAGTCGGGGTCGGCGTCGGGGACGGGTGCGGGTGCTGTTCCGGCGGGGGACGCGGGGGACGCGGCGCGCCCGGGTGCGGGTTCCGGTGCGGGTGCTGGTGCGGGTTCCGGTGTGGGTTCGTCGGGGTCCGACTCCGGTGCGGGGCTTGCTCGTACGCAGGCTGGTGTGCCCGGTTCGGGTTCGGTGGATGCGCGTCCGGGGGGCGATGTGGTGCCGAGTGCCGAGTCCGGGTCCGGGTCTGGGTCCGGGTCCGGGTCCTCGGGGTCCAACTCCCTTGTCGGGCGGGAGGGTTCCACGCCGGACAGTGGTGCCGCGTGGCCGCGTGCGGCGGGGGAGGCGGAGAGCGCGGGGGTGCCGGACGGGGCCACACCGTGGGCCGGTACGGACACCAACGCCGAGGTGGGCGAGGACCGTTCGGTGCCGTTGCCCCAGACCGTGTTCGCACCGCCGCTCGGGGAAGCGGGCCCCGGTGTGCCGCGCCCGCCCGTCTCGGCGCCGGACGCGCAGACCGCCATGATCTCCGGGGGCAGCCAGTTGCCGCCCACCGCTGTCACGCCGATGGTCGGGGCGCCGGAGGGCAGCACGCCTCCGCCGCAGTCGGGTACCCCGGCGGACGGTACGGCTCCGGGTACGCCGGACGCTTCGGCGTACGCGCATCCGCAACCTGCTGCCCAACAGCCTTCACAGCAAAGGAAGTTGGCGCCTAACGCGGGGGACATCGCGGACGCGGCGACCAGCAAGGCGGCCCCGCCGCCGCGCAAGGGCCGGGGTGGCGCGACCCCGCCGCCTCCGCCCGCCCCGCCCGCCCCGCCCGGCGTGCCGGGTGTTCCGGGCGCGCCTGCCGCGCCTGAAGCTCCGGGTGTGCCGGGTGCGCAGGGTGCTTCGGCCGGGGGGTACGTGCCGACGCAGCTCGTCGCCTCCCTCGGCCCGGAGGGGCTGGAGGGTCCGGAGGGTCCTGCGGGACCGGGTGCGCCGGGCAGCTCGGGTACTCCGGGTACTCCCGGTGTTCCAGGCACTCCAGGCACTCCAGGCACTCCGGGCACTCCGGGTGCTTCGGGTGTGCCCGCGCCGCCTGCTCCGCCCGCGCCGCCCGCCGCTCCGGGTGCCCCCGGTGGTACGCCCCCCGGCGGGGTCCATCACGCGGCGACGATGCTGGCGAACCCGGGCGTGTCCGCCGCCCCCGCCGCGCCCGCCGCCCCCGGTACGCCGCCGCCCGCCCCCGGTGCCCCCTCGGCCCCCGGTGCTCCGGGCGTCCCCGGCCCCGTGCCCTACGCGGCGACCATGCTGGCCACGCCCTCGGTGACCGGTGGCCCCGGCGTGCCGCCGCCCCCGCCGCCGGGTGCGATGCCGCCGCCCGCCGGTGCCATGCCGCCGCCTCCGCCGGGCGCCATGCCTCCTGCCGGTGCCATCCCCCCGCCGGGCGCGATGCCGCCTCCCGGTGCGATGCCGCCGCCGGGTGCCGTACCCGGTGCTCCGTCCGCGTACGGGTATCCGCAGCCGGGGCAGCCGACGGTGGGGCCGGGGTACCAGGCGGTGCTGCGCTACCGCGCGCAGGACGGCTCGGAGCAGCAGCTGATCCGGCGTTCGGCGCCGGGCACCCCGCACCCGGAGTGGCAGATATTCCACGAGCTGCGCGCGATGAACGTGCCGCCGGGTCAAGTGCTGGAGCTGCACACGGAGTTGGAGTCGTGTGAGCTGCCGGGGGCGTACTGCGCGCGGATGATCCGGGAGCAGTGGCCGCAGGCGCGGATCACGAGCATCGCGCCGTACGGCACCGATCACGCGAGCAGGCAGCAGGGCATGGCCCAACTGCTCGCTCATCAGGGTGAGTTGCATCAGGTGGCGGACGGTCCCGCGCGGCCCGCGCCGGTGCGGGCGCCGTTGCCGCCGGTGCAGCCGGTCGCGCCGTTGCCGCCGGAGGCGATCGCGCAGGAGCTGGCGGCGGCGTTCGGGCCGGGGGTGTTCCGGTTCGACCAGCGGGCGGTGTCCCGGCAGGGTGTGCCGCCGGTGGTGGCGCACACGCTGATGGCGGCCGGGCTGCCGCTGGACATGGGCCCGTTCTTCTGGGCGCAGGCGCAGCCGGGCCGTCCGGTGCCGACGCTGGCCGAGCTGGCGGCGGAGCGCGGGGTGCGTCCGGCGTCGGACGCCGGGTCGTATCTGGTGCTGGGCACGGACTTCGGGAAGGCCGTGTGCGTGCAGTACGGGACGGCGCACATCGTCGCGGTGCCGGTGGAGGCCGGTCCGGGCGGGGCGCCGGTGCCGCCGCAGTTCGTGAACACGGGGCTGCCCGAGTTCACGCGGTGCCTGGCGCTGCTGGGCCGGATGTGGCGGCTGCGGTTCGGGCTGAACCAGGAGCAGGCGGGCCGCTGGACGGTCGATTTCCAGGCCCAGTTGGCGTCCCTGGACCCGTCGGCGCTGGCGTCGCCGGAGAGCTGGTGGTCGGTGCTGCTGGAGCAGATGTGGGACGGGTTGCTGTAGGCGGGTGGTCAGGTAGCCGGGTAGCCGGCCACGTGGCTGGGTAGGCGCGGCGCGGCCGGGGGACCTCACGGGGTCCTCCGGCCGTTGTCGTACGCGGGCGCGGAGGGGTGTGCCGTACGGCTGGGGCGCTGGGGCGCTGGGGCGCTGGGGCGCTGGGGCGCTGGGGCGGACGCGGGTTGTGCGCGGGGGGGTGCGCGGGTTTCCTCGCGGGTCGTGCGCCGGGGTGGATGTGGGTCGTGCGCCGGGGTCCGTGTGGGTCGGGCGCCGGGTGATGCGGGTCGTATATGCGGAGTGTCGCGTTATGAACCCGTATGACCAATCCATCAAGATGTGCGGACGTCGTTCCGTCATGCATGTCCGGTGGAGAGGGGTTTCCGGGGTGAGCAGCGCATCGTCCACGCAAAACGGCTTCCCGACCGTCAGGGGGCGCGCGTACCGCCCCGCGCAGGTGGACGCGTTCACCGGGACCCTGTCGGGGGAGCGGGACGCCGCGTGGGAGCGCGCGGCGCGGCTGACCGTGCTGGTCAGGGACATGGAGGCGGAGGCGGCGCGGTGGCGGGCGGCCGTGGAGGCGCTGGTTCCGCACAGTTACGAGACCCTCGGTGAGCAGGCGCGTCACCTCTACCGGCTCGCGGTGCAGGAGGCCTCCGACGCGCGGGAGCGTGCCCTGCGGGAGGGTGAGGAGCGGGTCGCGCGGGCGGAGGCGCGCGCGAAGGACGTGCGCCAGGAGGCGCGCGACACGGCGCGCGCGCTGCGCGCGGAGGCGGAGGAGTACGCCGTACAGGTGCTCGCGGCGGCCCGTGGTGAGGCCGACGCCCTGCGGATCGGGGCCCGCCGGGCGGTACGGGAGGGGCGCGCGGCGGCGCTCACGGGGTTGCGCGAGGTGCGGGAGCGCACCGGCGCGCTGTTCGGTGGGCAGAACCGTGAACAGGCCGACCGCTGGGCGGCGTTCGAGCGGGAGGAGGCGGAGCGCGAGGCGTCGTTCGAGGCGGAGTACGCCGAGCGCACCGCCCGCGCCGAACTCGCCCTCGCGGACGCCGAGCGCACCCTCGCCCGCGCCGAGCAGTCCGCCCGGCGCTGCCAGGACGAGGCCCACACCCGCGCCACCGACCTCCTCACCGCCGCCCGCGCCCACGAGCAGCGCCTCGCCCACGACACCGAACGCGTCCTGCGCGACCACAGCGAGACCTGGGACGACGTCCAGACCCACATGGCTTCGGCCCGCACCCGCCTGACCTCCCTGACCGGCGGCGCCGCGCACCCGGAGTGAGGGGTGCAGCGGGTTCCGGGGAGGGCGCAGGGTCGTGGGGCGGCGCGGGGCTGTGGGGCGGGCTGTGTGCGGGTGCGCGCCGGGCGCCCGCGACCGTCCTTGTTGCGGTCGTCAACGAGTGTTCGTGACCAGACGTCTGGCTCACCCCCTGGCTAGTCTGAGCGACCGTGAACAGACGGCGGCAGAAGAAACTGTCCAAGAGTCTCGTCGAGGCGGCGACCTTCGGCGACAGCGCCCAGATCAACACTCTGCTGCGAGCCGGGGCTCGCCCGGAGGCGACCAACGCCGAGGACACCACCCCTCTGTACGCGGCATCCGTCACCGGAGCCACCGACAACGTCCTGTGCCTGCTGGCAGCCGGGGCCTTGCCCAACGCCGAGAGCGGACGCGGCACGGAAGGCACACCCCTGTGCGCGGCCGCATGCTGGGGCCACACCGAAACGGTGCACGCACTCCTCGCCCACGGTGCCGACCCCAATCTCCGCGAAGACCACGGCACGGGCCGTTCCCCGCTCGAATGGGCGATGACCGGGCCTCACCCCGAAACGATCGACGTACTGCTCGCTGCGGGCGCCCGACCTCACAGCCGAGCCACGTGACCCGTCTCGTAGCGCCAGGTCTCGTGATCAATGCACCTGGCGCGCCCCCTCCTGTCGTACGGGGAACACCCGCGGGGCGATCAGCAGGAGTGCCAGGAAGGCCAGGGCCGCCGCGCAGGAGGCGCCGAAGTAGACCGCGTGGACCGCTGCGGCGATGGCGCGGCGGGTGGCTTCGGGGGCGGCGCCGGTGTCGAGGGCGCGGGTGACGGAGTCGAGGTCGCCGGTGCCGCCGAGGCGGGCGGCGAGGACGCCGTTGGCGATGGCGCCGAAGAGGGAGGCGCCGAGGGTCTGGCCGGTCTGGCGGCAGAAGAGGATCGAGGCGGTGGCGGTGCCGCGCTCGGACCAGCCGACGGTGGACTGCACGCCGATGATCAGCGGCAGCTGGAACAGGCCGAGGACCGCGCCGAGTACGAGCATCAGCAGCGCGGGCTGCCACCAGGCGCCGGGGTAGGGCAGGAACGGGAACGCGAGCAGGACGAGCGCGCCGAGGCCGATGCCGAGCAGCGCGGTGTCGCGGAAGCCGATGCGCCGGTACACGTGCTGGCTGAGCGCGGCGGACGCGGACCAGGTCAACGTCCAGACGCAGAGCACCAGTCCGGCCGCCGCCGGGCCGAGTCCGAGCACCGACTGCGCGTAGGTCGGCAGGAACACCGAGGGCGCCACCATCAGCAGGCCGAGCGCGCCGAGGGCGAGGTTGACGGCGGCGATGGTGCGACGCCGCCACACCCACCCCGGAATGATCGGCTCCGCCGCGCGCCGCTCCACCCGTACGACCAGGGCGACCAGGGCGAGGCCCGCGCCGAACAGGCCGAGCGAGGGCGCGGACAGCCACGGCCAGGCCACTCCGCCCTGGACGAGCGCGGTCAGCAGCACCCCGCCGCACGCGAACACCGAGAGCGCGCCCGCCCAGTCCACGCGGGTCCGCTCGGGCCGTGCCCGGTCGGGTTCGTGCAGGTGGCGGACGATCAGCCAGAGCGCGGCGGCGCCGATCGGCAGGTTGACGAGGAAGATCCAGCGCCATCCGGCGTACGCGGCGAGCAGTCCGCCGAGTCCCGGCCCGGCGACCGCCGACACCGCCCAGACGCTGGACAGCCGTGCCTGGATGCGGGGGCGTTCGGCGAGCGGGTAGAGGTCGGCGGCGAGCGTCTGCACGGTGCCCTGCAACGCGCCGCCGCCCAGGCCCTGTACGACCCGGAACGCGATCAGCGCCGCCATGTTCCAGGCGCCCGCGCAGAGCAGCGATCCGAGGAGGAACAGGGCGGCGCCCGCGACCAGTACGGGTTTGCGGCCGAAGGTGTCCGACAGCTTGCCGTACACCGGGAGGGTGACGGTCACGGTGAGCAGGTAGCCCGAGAACAGCCAGGAGAAGACGGAGAAACCGCCGAGGTCACCGACGATCTGCGGGACGGCGGTGGAGACGATGGTCGCGTCGAGCGCGGCCAGCGCCATCGACAGCATCAGCGCGGCGACGACGGCGCCTCTGCGTCTCGGGGTGGGGGGAGGGGAGCCCTTGAGGGGGGCTCCGATGGGCTCGGGGGGCGCGGCTGGGCCGGGGGATGTGGCGGGGCCAGGGGGGGGGGGGGGGGGGGGGGGGGGGGGGGGGGGGGGGGGGGGGGGGGGGGGGGGGGGGGGGGGGGGGGGCCGGGGGGGGGGGGGGGGGGCGGGGGGCGGGGGGGGGGGGGGGCGGGGGGGTGCGGCGGGTGCGGGGCGGTTCGCCCAGGGCCTGGGCGCGTACGCGGGCACAGCTGCGGTCGATCAGCCGGGAGACGTGCATCTGGGAGATGCCCAGCTCGTGGGCGATGCTGCTCTGGGTGCGGTCCTGGAAGAACCGCATGTACAGGATGGCGCGTTCGCGCTCCGGCAGCCTGCGCAGTCCCTCCTTCACGGCTTCCCGGTCCAGCACGGTGTCGTAGGCGGCCTCGGCGACGCCCAGCGTGTCGGTGAGGTGGTAGCCGTCGTCGGAGGTGGTGAGTTCGGCGTCCAGGGAGAGGGTGCTGAAGCTCTCCAGGGCCTCCAGACCGTCGATGACCTCTTCCTCGGTCAGTCCGGTGCGGGCGGCGAGCTCGGCGGTGCCGGGTTCGGGGCCGTCGGCGTACCGCATGAGCTCACGCCGGGCGACCCGGACACGGTTGCGCAGTTCCTGGACGCGGCGCGGGACCCGTACGGCCCACATGCGGTCCCGGAAGTGCCGTTTCACCTCGCCGGTGATGGTGGGTACGGCATAGCTCTCGAAGGCGCCGCGCTCGGGTTCGTACTTGTCGATGGCCTTGACCAGTCCGAGGGCGGCGACCTGGCGCAGGTCCTCGACGGCCTCGCCCCGGTCTCGGAAGCGGCTCGCTATGCGGTGGGCCATCGGCAGCCAGGCGGCGATCAGCCGGTCGCGCACGGCGTCCCGCGCGGGTCCGTCGTCCAGTTCGGCCATCCGGGTGAACAGTACGGCCGTGTCGGGGGCGTCGTCGTGCGGGCGGCGGGTGGCCGCGGGCGTGCGGGATCGGCTCGGTGACATGTCGGTCGGCATGCGGAATCGCTCCTGAGCTGTGATTCCAGGGCGCGGCCGGATGCGGTCCGGTCCGGGCCCGAAGGCGTTGTCAGGGATCACCGCAGCGGCGAGAGGCGCCCGGTCACTGGAGGTCCGGCCGCCGGGCGTTTCCGCTGGGCGTGCGCCTCCAGTCCGAAGCACGAACTCCCGTCTGCCCGGCGGGAGGACACGCAAACACGCCGTCCGCCCCGGTTCCGGCCCGCGACACGTGGCGAACTGCCGGGTGTGGATGGCGCCACTCCCGGTACTCGCGGTGCACGGGGTTGAGCAGCCAGCCCCGGTGGCCTTCCGGGGACCCGCTCCCCGGAAGGCCGCTCACCGCCCGGCACGGGGTGTCTCCGGCGGCCCGCGTGCATGAGCGGGGCGGGCGCGGTGCTCCGGCGTGGTGAGACGTGCCCACGGGGTCGGGCACCCCTGCCCACACACATGGGGCCGACCTCCTGGGTGGAGGTCGGCCCCATGTGGTCAGCGCACATATGGCGGACGGAAGTTGTGGCTGCCCGGCCAGTCCGCGAGGTCAGCCCGGCCCGTGTGGGCCCGTGTGGCCCGTGTGGGCCGTCTGGTTCGTCCGGTTCGTCCGGTCCGCTCAGTAGCGGTCCAGGATCAGGCCCGTCTTCAGGATGTCGCCCTTGTAGAGCCAGCCGTGGGAGTCGGCGACGCTGATGGCGTCGGCGTGGAGCTTGGCGGCGTCGTTGTAGTTGTCGGTCTTGAAGGACAGCTCGGTGATGTACTCGGTGCCGGAGCCGGAGGCGCTGACGACCGGGACGACCTCGATACTGGCGTCGTCGGAGACCTCCCAGGCACCGCCCCAGACCTGGGAGGTGACGGGGCCGTGCTGGCGGGACGCCTGGAGGGTGGTCTTGCCCCAGCCCTTGGACTTCCAGTCCTGGAGCTTGCCGGGGATGTCCGCGACCAGCCAGCCCAGACCCGTGCTCGACGCGGGCAGCGCGGTGCCGGAGTAGCCGGAGGCGCTGTGGGACTTCTCGTTGCTGAAGCTGAGGGTCTGCTTGGAGTAGCCCCAGTCCACCTCGGCGTCGTAGTTGGTGTCGCTGCTGTCGAACCCGGCGGCGTTGGCCGTGGTGAGGGCGCCGTTGATGTCGCCGTTGCTGACGGGGAAGCGCATCTTGTACGTCTCCTCGAAGGAGGAACCGCTCTTGTGCCGCAGCCGTGCGTCCCAGCCCTGGCCGTTGAGGTCGAGGGCGCCGGTGTCGAAGTAGGCGTACGAACGCGCCTTGGCGGAGCCGGTGATGCCGAACGCCGACTTCACGGCGGCGAGCGGCGCGTGCGAGGAGTCGAGCGCGGCGGTCGTGAGGTTGACCTTGACCTCGTAGGTCGGCACCGCGTTGGACGCGGCCTGCGCCGGGGCCGTCGCGGCGAACAGGGACGCCGAAGCGGCCAGGGCCACCGCCGCTGCGGTGGCGGGACGGAGGCGGGCGGCACGAGAAGTGATCTTCATGGGCAGGAGGATGACGGCGTACGGTGATCTCCGGACGACCGCCGGATGCGCAACGGGTGAACTGCTGACAGCGTGTCGGACGCGTCGTGGGTGCTGTGTGAAACCTGTCCGACGCGCGCGGGGAACGCCGCCGGGCCGTGACAGCGCCACAAACACCCGCATACCGCGCCCCTCACCGGGGTGGCGGTGACCGTGCGGCCACGGAGCGAGTTTTTCCTTCCGCCGCGCGGACTCCCGTGTGAGACTGGCGTCCCCGTCCACCTGCGGACCCTCCTCCGCCCCGCTCCCCCACGAGAAGTGCGACGTGCGTTCTCTGCCTCTGCCGCTCGCCCTGACCGCGCGCCTGACCCCGGTCGTGGTGCTCGCCTGCGCCGGGTGGGCGCTGACCTCCGGCCCCGCCGCGCCGACGTCCGCCGAGCACTCCTCGGACCGGTCCGGCACGGCCACCGGGGACGGCGCCGTCCCGTCGGACGGCTCCAGCACCGCCCCGCCCTCCTACTCCGGCGCGCCCGCGCCCTGTACGAGCGTGCCGGTGGACACCCTCAAGTCCCTGGTGCCGGGGGCTAAGACGGCCGGGAAGGAGATCCCGTCCACCGACGCCAAGCTGCGCCGCACCTGCTCCTGGAACGCGCTGCGGGGCTTCGACTACCGCTGGCTGGACGTGTCGTTCGAGGTCGCGGAGTCCAACCAGGAGGCCACGCGGGAGTATCAGCAGCGGGTGTCCGAGAAGAGCGGCGGTGGCGCCGTGCCCGGACTCGGGGACAGCGCGTACTCCGTCGTGAACCTCACCACCCAGGACAAGCAGCAGACCCGCGAGGGTGTGGTGCTGGTCCGGGTCGCCAACGCGCTGGTCGTCGTCACGTACAACGGCAGCGACTTCGAGACGAAGAAGGCGCCGGACACGGACGAGATCAACAAGGGTGCGATCAGGGCGGCGAAGGCCGCGGTGGCCGCCCTTCAGGGGCGTGCGGCCGGTGGAGGCTCGGGCAACTCTGGTTCCGGCGGAGGGAGTTCGAGGTCGGGGAAGCCCTCGTCCTCCGGGAAGCCCGATGACTCGGGCACGTCGGACGCATCCAAGTCGCCCTCCGACAAGCCGAGTTCGTCGTCCTCCGAGAAGCCCGGCGGTTCCGGATCGGATGATTCCGGTGACGCCGGTGACGCTGGTGACTCCAAGGGCTCGGGTACGACGGACGGTTCGGGCAGCGGCACGTCCGGCTGAGCGGCCGGTCCCCCGGAGCCCGTACGGCGACGGGGGCGCCCGGTGTCGTACCGGCCGCCCCCGCCCCGGGAGTTCGGCCCGCGCGGGCCGAGGAGGTTCAGGCCGCGCTCGTCTCCCGCTCCCGCCGTGCCACCGGCAGGCTCAGCAGCAGGTACAGCACCAGCGAGGTCCCGAGTCCCACCGCCCAGCCGTAGTCCGCGAGGGGCCGCAGCGCGGGGATCGGGCGGCCGTCGATCAGCGGGTGGAAGTCGGCGCCGCCGACCGCGAGGACACCGCCGACGACGAAGGCGACAACGGCCCGCCAGTTCCAGCCGCCCGCGTACCAGTAGCGGCCCTGGGCCCGGTACAGCTCCGCGAGGGCGAGGCGGGTGCGCCGGACGATCCAGTAGTCGGCGACGAGGATGCCCGCGACCGTGCCGAGCAGGCCGCCGACCAGGCCCAGCCAGGTGAAGATGTAGCCCTGCGGGTCGGCGTACAGCCTCCACGGGCAGATGACGACGGCGAGTACGGCGGTGATCAGCGCGCCGGTGCGGAAACTCACCTTGCGGGGGGCGACGTTGGAGAAGTCGAACGCCGGGGAGACCAGGTTGGCGGCGATGTTGACGGAGAGGGTCGCCACCAGCACGGTGACCAGGGCGTAGATCAGCCCGACCGTGCTGTCGGTCTTGGCGGCGAGCTGGACCGGGTCCCAGATCGGCTTGCCGTAGACGGCGGCGCTGCCGGAGGTGACGAGGACGGACAGGAACGCGAACAGCGTCATGGTGGTGGGCAGTCCGAGGGCCTGGCCGAGCGTCTGGGCCTTCTGGCTCCTGCCGTAGCGGGTGAAGTCGGGGATGTTCAGCGAGAGCGTGGACCAGAAGCCGATCATGCCCATCAGGGAGGGCCAGAACAGCTTCCAGAAGTCGCCGCCCCAGCCGAGCCGGGAGGGCTGGTCGAAGAGGGGGCCGAGGCCACCGGCCTTGTCGCTCATCCACCACAGCATCACGAACGCGCCGACCAGCACGAACGGCGCGGCCCAGTTCTCGAAGCGGCGGATGGTCTCCATGCCCCGGTAGATGATGGCGAGCTGGATCAGCCAGAAGACGACGAACGACAGCCACATCGTCCACGGCCGCCCGGCGACCTCCGAGGCGTCCGCCCAGCCGCCGCCGATCAGCTTCCCGGCGAGGAAGAAGATCGCCTCGCCGCCGATCCAGGTCTGGATGCCGAACCAGCCGCATGCCACCAACGCCCGTACGACAGCGGGCAGGTTGGCACCCCGCACCCCGAAGGACGCGCGGGCGAACACCGGGAACGGAATGCCGTACTTGGGTCCGGCGTGCCCGGTGAGCAGCATCGGCACCAGCACGATCAGGTTGGCGAGCGCGATGGTGAAAACGGCCTGTTTCCAGTCCATGCCGACCGCGATCAGCCCCGAGGCGAGCGTCCAGGAGGCCGTGTTGTGGGCCATGCCGACCCAGAGCGCGGAGAAGTTGTACGTCGTCCAGGTACGCCCGGACGCCGGGACCGGCAGCAGGTCGGCGTTGGCGTACGGGCCGCTGGGCGCGTCGGCGCCGGGAGCGATCTCCACCCGCCCGTCGGCCAGGGTGACTTGGGCGGTGGGCGGTATGGCGGAGGGAGCGGTGTCGGTCATGGGCGGGCCCAATCGGAGAGGGACGGAACGGAGGAGGCCGTGCGGGTGGCTCCGAGGGGGGGTGCGCCCGATCGCCGTGCCGTATGTGGTGGCGCCACATGTGGTGCTGTCACATGTGGCGCTGTCACATGTCGTGGTGCGGTGCGAGCGCCCTGGCCCCCTTCCCCGGTCGGGGGAAGGGGGAGATCGACAGGGTTGCGGTCAGCGGGCGTCGAGCGCCGGGATGACCCGGGTGCCGTAGGCGTCGATGACGGCCTCCTGCGCGTCGTGCATGTCGTACACGGCGAACTGGTCCACGCCCAGGTCGCGCAGCGCGGCCAGTTTCTCGATGTGCGCCTCGGGCGGCCCGATCAGACAGAAGCGGTCCACGATCTCGTCGGGCACGAACCGGGTGTCCGGGTTGTCGCTGCGCCCGTGGTGGGCGTAGTCGTAGCCCTGGCGGGCCTTGATGTAGTCGGTGAGTTCGGCGGGTACGGCGGCGGAGTCGGCGCCGTACTTCTCCACGAGGTCGGCCACGTGGTTGCCAACCATGCCGCCGAACCAGCGGCACTGGTCGCGGGCGTGGGCGAGCGCCTCGGGCGAGTCGTCCTCGGTGACGTAGGCGGGTGCGGCGACGCAGATGGTGACCTCGGCCGGGTCGCGCCCCGCGGCGGAGGCGGCGTCGCGGACGGCCTTGACCATGTACTCGGTGAGGTAGAGGTCGGCGAGCTGGAGGATGAACCCGTCGGCCTCCTCACCGGTCATCTTCAGCGCCTTCGGCCCGTACGCGGCCATCCAGACGGGGAGTCGGGCGCCGGGCCCGATCCAGGGGAAGCGGATCACGGTGCCGCCGAGGTCGGCCTCGTCGCCCCGGCCGAGGGCGCGGATGACCTTCATGGCCTCGCTGATCCGGGCGAGGGTGTTGGGCTTGCGTCCGGCGACGCGCATGGCGGAGTCGCCGCGCCCGATGCCGCAGACCGTGCGGTTGCCGAACATGTCGTTGAGGGTGGCGAAGGTGGAGGCGGTGACCTCCCAGGTGCGGGTGCCGGGGTTGGTGACCATCGGGCCGACGGTGAGCCGTTCGGTCTGGGCGAGGATCTGGCTGTAGATGACGAACGGTTCCTGCCACAGCACGGCGGAGTCGAAGGTCCAGCCGTACGTGAAGCCGTTGCGTTCGGCCCGCTTCATCAGGCTGACGACGCGGGAGGCGGGCGGGTCGGTCTGCAGGACGAGTCCGAAGTCCATCGGCGCCACTCCTAGTTCAGATACTGGCAGGTGCCGCGCGGGGTGAAGGCGCCGTGCCCGGCCCGCCCGGTGAACTCCCGCTCGGTGATGACGGGTTCGCCGCGCGACAGCACGGTCTCGACGCGGCCGGTGATCCGCCGGCCCTCGTAGGCGGAGTAGTCCACGTTCATGTGGTGCGTGTCGGCGGAGATGATCTGCTCGGCGCGCGGGTCGTAGATGACGATGTCCGCGTCGGCACCGGGGGCGATGGTGCCCTTGCGCGGGTAGAGGCCGAACATGCGGGCCGGGGTGGCGCAGGCGATCTCGATCCAGCGGCGCCGGGTGATGTGCCCGTCCACCACGGCCTGGTGGAGCAGGTCCATGCGGTTCTCCACGCCCGGCAGCCCGTTGGGGATCTTGGAGAAGTCGCCGCGGCCGAGTTCCTTCTGCCCGGTGAAGCAGAACGGGCAGTGGTCGGTGGAGACCACCTGGAGGTCGTTGGTGCGCAGCCCCCGCCAGAGCGCGGCCTGGTGGTCGCGGGGCCGCAGCGGGGTGCTGCACACGTACTTGGCGCCCTCGAAGCCGGGTTCGGCGAGGTTGTCGGTGGAGAGGAACAGGTACTGCGGGCAGGTCTCGCCGAAGACGTTCAGCCCCTCGTCGCGGGCGCGGGCGAGTTCCGCGACGGCCTCGGTGGCCGAGACGTGCACGACGTACAGCGGGGCACCGGCGACCTGGGCGAGCCGGATGGCGCGGTGGGTGGCCTCGGCCTCCAACAGCGCCTTGCGGACCTCGCCGTGGTGGCGGGGGTCGGTCTCGCCGCGCGCGAGGGCCTGTTCGACCAGGACGTCGATGGCGATGCCGTTCTCGGCGTGCATCATGATCAGCCCGCCGTTGTCGGCGGCCCGCTGCATGGCCCGCAGGATCTGGCCGTCGTCGGAGTAGAAGACGCCCGGATAGGCCATGAACTGCTTGAAGGAGGTGATCCCCTCCTCCACCAGCAGGTCCATCTCCTTCAGGGTCTCCTCGTTGACGTCGGAGACGATCATGTGGAAGCCGTAATCGACGGCGCAGTTGCCCTCGGCCTTGGCGTGCCAGGCGTCCAGTCCCTCGCGGAGGGTGGAGCCGACGCTCTGGATGGCGAAGTCCACGATGGTGGTGGTGCCGCCCCAGGCGGCGGCGCGGGTGCCGGTCTCGAAGGTGTCGGCGGCGGTGGTGCCGCCGAACGGCATCTCCATGTGCGTGTGGGCGTCCACCCCGCCCGGGATGACGTACTTCCCGGTGGCATCGACGGTCCGCGCGTCGCCAAACGCCTCGGCGGCGGGCGTGCCGGTGGCGGCGAGGGCGGCGACGCGGCCGTCCTCGATCAGGACGTCGGCGTGCATCTCGTCGGCCGCGGTGACGACGAGACCGCCCCGGATGACGGTACGGCTGCTCATGCTCCCTCTCTCCTCCCGGCGGGCGGGGTGAACGGTGCGGATCGGGGCCGGGTGACCGGCGCGGACCGGGCCGGGCGGGCCGGAGCGGTCGGGGCCGGTGCGGTCAGGGCCGGGTCAGCGGGCCGTAGGCGCCCGGCGCGCGGTCCCGGTAGAACTGCCAGCGGTCGCGCACCTCGCGGAGCTTGGCGAGGTCGAGGTCGCGGACGACGAGTTCGGTCTCCTTGTCGCTCGCCACCTCCCCGACGAACTGGGCCTCGGGGTCCACGAAGTAGGTGGTGCCGTAGAAGTCGTTGTCCCCGAGGTCCTCGACACCGACGCGGTTGATGGCGCCGACGAAGTACTCGTTGGCGACGGCGGCGGCGGGCTGCTCCAACTGCCAGAGGTAGCGGGAGAGTCCGCGTGAGGTGGCGGAGGGGTTGAAGACGATCTCGGCGCCTTCCAGGCCCAACGCCCGCCATCCCTCGGGGAAATGGCGGTCGTAGCAGATGTAGACGCCGATGCGGCCGACGGCGGTGTCGAAGACGGGCCAGCCGCTGTTGCCGGGGCGGAAGTAGAACTTCTCCCAGAATCCCTGCACTTGGGGGATGTGGGTCTTGCGGTACTTGCCGAGGTAGCTGCCGTCGGCGTCGATGACGGCGGCGGTGTTGTAGAGGACGCCGGGCTGCTCCTCCTCGTACATCGGCAGTACGAGGACGAGGTTCAGTTCGCGGGCGAGGTCCTGGAAGCGGCGGACGGTGGGACCGTCGGGGATGCGTTCGGCGTACTCGTAGAACGCCTTGTCCTGGACCTGGCAGAAGTAGGGGCCGTAGAACAGCTCCTGGAAGCACAGGACTTGGGCGCCCTGGGCGGCGGCGTCGCGGGCCGCCCGCTCGTGCACCTGGATCATGGACTCCTTGTCGCCGGTCCAGGCGGTCTGGAAGAGGGCGGCGCGGATCACTCGGCTCATCGGGAACCTCCGTCGGCTGGGTGTGCGGTGAGC
Source organism: Streptomyces corallincola (assembly GCF_019104725.1). GTDB lineage: Bacteria > Actinomycetota > Actinomycetes > Streptomycetales > Streptomycetaceae > Streptomyces > Streptomyces corallincola. The sequence goes on from NZ_JAHRXF010000036.1 coordinate 54,708, forward strand.
CTAGGAAGCGCGCGGGCGCGGGGCGACGGGCAGCGTGTCACGTCCGGGGCGGCGGTGCGTGTCACCGTGTCACGGGTCGGCGGGGCCATCGTTCTCCCAAGTCGTGCGGGGTGTACGGGTACGGGGCGGGTGCGGGTGGGGTCAGCGGCGGCGCTGGGCGTCGTGGGCGAGCAGCGCGATGTGCACCGAGGCGGCCTGTTCGAAGTCGTCCAGGTCGATGCCGAGCAGGGCGTGTATCGCTTCGAGTCGGCGGTAGAGCGCGGGCCGGGAGACGTGGTGGAGCTGGGCGGTGCGGGACTTGTTGCGGCCGGTGGCGAGGTAGGTGCGCAGCACGTCGAGGAGTTCGGGGTCGGTGTCCCCTAGCAGCCCGTCCAGCTCGCGTTCCGCGAAGGACTGCACCTGCGGATCGTCCCGCAACAGCCGTACAAGACCGCGCAGATGGACATCGCGGAGGCGGACCACGGCGGGCGGGGGCAGGGCCGCCGCGGGGCCGGTGACGGCGTCCGCGACATGCCGTGCCTCGCGCAGCGCGGCGGGTACGGCCTCCCAGTCGGCGCACGGTCCGGCGGCGGCGACCACGGCGTCCGGGCGGCCGGTCTCGTGCCGCAGCCGCTCCGCGAAGTGCGCGGTCAGCGTCTCGGCGTGCTGGTCGCGGGCGAGGCTCAGCAGCACGGCGGTGGCGCCGTCCCCGAGTTCCCCGGCCAGCCCGGCGAGTCCGAGCAGCCGCAACAGGCGTTCCAGGGAGGCGGGTTCGGTGCCGGGTACGACGAGCGGCACGAACGTCCGCCGGTTGACGGGGAGTCCGGCCGCGCGCGCACGGGTGAGCAGCCGGGCGGGCGGTACGACACCGGAGGCGAGGTCGGTGAGCAGATCGCGCGCGGACTGCTCCTCCCAGCTGGGCGCGGTGGGGCCGCCGAGCATCCGGTGCAGGACCAGGGCCTCGGCGGCGCGGTCGGCCAGCAGCCGTCCGGTCGCCGGGCCGCCCCGGTGCCCGCACAGCAGCAGCCGCCCCCAGCTCTCGCCCCGGCCGCCCAGCTCGGCGCGGACCCAGCCGTCGGCCTCGGCGGCTCCGGCCTGCCGGGCGACGCGTTCCCAGTCGCGCAGCACGTCGTCCACGGCGGGCCGTTCCCCGGCCGTGCCGAGCACCCGGTGGGCGAGGTTGGTGACGACGACCGGGCAGCCCGCGTGCCGGGCGATCTCGTCCAGCAGGCGTTGCAGCGGGGCGCCGGAGGTGATGAGCGCGGTGAGGGCGGTGCGGACGCTCTCGGAGAGGCTGACGGCTGCAAACTTCCTTCGTACGAGCCGTGATTGGACCTCTTCGGTGAGTTCCGCGAACGGGAAGGGGCGGTGCAGCACGATCATCGGCAGCCCGCAGCGTTCGGCGGCCCGGCGCATCGCCTCGGGCGGGGCGGGGAAGGCGCGGCCGAGCCCGAGGACGAGCGCGGCGGCGTCCGCGCGGTGCAACGACTGTACGTAGGCGGCCTGTTCGGCGGGGTCACCGGCGAGCAGTACCCCGGTGGTGAGGACCATCTCGCCGCCGGTGAGCATGACGCCCACGTCGGCGGCCTCGGCGACGTGCACCCAGCGCACCGCCCGGTCGAGCCGCGCGGCACCGGCCACCACCTCGGGGTCCCCGGCCTGCACCCGTTCCAGTGCGAGCACCTGCCGTACGGTCAGGGCGAGTTCGGGCTCGGGTTCGGGCGGCGGGGCGTGCGGAGGTCGCGCGAAGGTGGTCACGGGGTGGGCGCCCGCCTCTCGGAAGAAGGTCTCTAGCGGGTGCTCCGCAGGGCGTGTTCGAGGATCGCGGCGCCCTCCTCGGCCTCCGCGACGGTGAGGGACAGGGGTGGGGCGATGCGCAGGGCGCTGGTGTCGTGGCCGCCGCCCTTGCCGATGAGCAGGCCCCCGGCGCGGGCCGCCTCCAGGACGGCGGCGGCTCCCGCGGGGTCGGCTTCGTCGGTGCCGGGTCTGACGAGTTCGACGCCGATCATCAGGCCGCGTCCGCGCACCTCGCGGACGCCGGGGAGCGGGGCGGCGATGGTCCGCAGCCGTTCGATGAGCAGGCCGCCGACCCGGCGGGCGTTGCCCTGGAGGTCGTGCTCGATCAGGTGGTCGAGGTTGGCGAGTCCGGCCGCCATCGTGAGCTGGCTGCCTCCGAAGGTGGAAATGCTGTTGGCGTCCAGGCAGTTCATGATCTCGGCGCGGGCGATCACTCCGCCGATGGAGGCGCCGTTGCCGATGCCCTTGGCGAAGGTGACGATGTCGGGCGGGCCGTTGCGGTCGTGGGCCTGCCAGCCCCAGAAGTGGTCACCGGTGCGGCCCCACCCGGTCTGCACCTCGTCCGCGATCCACAACACCCCGTGCTCGTCCAGCACTTCACGGAACGCGGCGTACAGCCCGTCGGGCGGGGAGGTGAACCCGCCGACGCCCTGCACCGGTTCCGCGATCAGCGCGGCGGGCGGCCGGGTGTGCCCGAGCACGTCCCGCAGGTCCGCGACACAGGCGGCGGTGAAGGCACGGTCGTCCAACTCCGCGAACGGGCCGCGGGTGCGGACCCCGCCGTGCACGTAGAGGGTCTGCAACGGGGACAGGGAGGTCGGGGACCAGCCCCGGTTGCCGGTGATGCCGACGGTGCTGAAGGAACGCCCGTGGTAGCTGTTCCGCATGGCGAGCACGGTGTTGCTGCGCCGGTGGGTGGTGGCGAGCAGCAGCGCGGTGTCGTTGGCCTCGGTGCCGGAGGTGGTGAAGAAGACCCGCGCGTCCGGGATGCCGCTCAACCGGGCGATGCGCTCGGCGAGTTCGACCATCGGGCGGTTGAGGTAGAGCGTGGAGGAGTGGATGATCCGCCCGGCCTGCTCGGCGATCGCCTTGGCGACCTCGGGCAGTGCGTGCGCGGTCGTCGTGGTGAGGATGCCGCCGAAGAAGTCCAGGTAGCGGTTGCCGTCCGCGTCCCACACGTGGCGGCCCTCGCCGCGGGTGATCTCCAGCGGGTCGTCGTAGTAGAGGGCGAGCCAGTCGGGCAGCACCGCACGGTGCCGGGAGTAGAGGTCGTTCACGGCGTGGCCAGCCCTTCGTACGCGTCGGGGCGGCGGTCGCGGTAGAACGCCCACTGCTGCCGGACCTCTTCGATCAGGCCGAACTCCAGGTCGCGGACGACGAGTTCCTCTTCCGTGTCGGAGGCGGGGTCACCGACGAGGCGGCCACGCGGGTCCACGAAGTAGCTGGTGCCGTAGAAGTCGTTGTCGCCGTACTCCTCCTGGCCGACCCGGTTGATGGCGGCGACGAAGTACGCGTTGGCGACGGCGGCGGCCGGTTGCTCCAGCTGCCAGAGGTGGGCGGACAGGCCCCGGTGGGTGGCGGACGGGTTGTAGACCAACTGGGCTCCGTTGAGACCGAGTTGGCGCCACCCCTCGGGGAAGTGACGGTCGTAGCAGATGTACACGCCCACCCGGCCGACGGCGGTGTCGAAGACGGGCCAGCCGAGGTTGCCGGGGCGGAAGTAGAACTTCTCCCAGAAGCCCTTCAGCTGCGGGATGTGGTGCTTGCGGTACTTGCCGAGGTAGCTTCCGTCGGCGTCGATCACGGCGGCGGTGTTGTAGTAGAAGCCGGACTGCTCGACCTCGAAGACGGGGGCGACGATCACCATGCCGGTCTCGCGGGCGAGGTCCCGCATCCGGCGCACGGTCGGACCGTCCGGTACCGGCTCGGCCCAGCGGTAGTGCGCGGTGTCCTGCACCTGGCAGAAGTAGGGGGCGTTGAACACCTCCTGGAACCCGATGACCTTCGCGCCCCGGCGGGCCGCCTCGCGCGTGTGCTCCTCGTGTTTCGCCAGCATGGACCCGGTGTCGCCGGTCCAGGTGGCCTGGACCAGTGCGGCACGTACGACGTTGGCCATGAGCTGCTCCTTCGACGCGGCGTCCGAGCCTCTACGCCCGTAGAAACGGGTCGTAGAGGGACGAAAGTAAGCCTCGCGGGAGCCCTTGCCAAGACCATCGTCGGCAACCCGCTGGTCCGGACCCGATTCGCACCCCTAAGGGGTGAGCGGCGAGGGGGCGCGTCTCCCGTGCGGGGCAGCCAACACGAGGCGCGTTACGGAGCGACTACGGGCCGTTTTCGGCCCGGGTCCACCCTGGCCGGGGCTCAGACGGCGACGGGGGTGCAGAGCCCGGCGACGTCGTCCAGGGAGAGGGCGAGGACGCGGGCGAGGGCGGCGACGGTGAAGAACGCGGGGGTGGGGGCGCGGCCGGTCTCGATCTTGCGCAGCGTCTCGGCGGAGAGGCCCGCCTCGGCCGCGATCTCGGCCATGCTGCGCGCACCGCGCGCCTCGCGCAGCAGCCGCCCGAGGCGTTCGCCGCGCTCGCGCTCTTCGGGGGTGAGGGGGGTGCGGACCATGCACCGAGTCTACTCCCCATTAAAATACCGGTATAGTAATGGGCATGATCGAGCTGAAGACGGAAGAGAACATCGCCGCCATGCGGGCCGCCGGGCGGGTGCTGGCGCGGACCCTGAGCGCGGTGCGGGACACGGCGGCCGTGGGCGTCTCGCTGCTGGAACTGGACGAGGTGGCGCGCGGGGTGCTGCGGGAGGCGGGTGCCACCTCCCCCTTCCTCGGCTACCGGCCCGAGTGGGCGCCGGTTCCCTTCCCCGCCGTGCTCTGCACCTCCGTCAACGACGCGATCGTGCACGGCATCCCCACGGAGTACCGGCTGCGCGACGGCGATCTCCTCTCCGTGGACTGCGGCGCCCAACTGGACGGCTGGGCGAGCGACTCCGCGATCACCTTCAGCGTCGGCCGGGCCCGCCCCGAGGACGTACGCCTCGTCGAGACGGCCGAGCGCGCGCTGGCCGCGGGCATCGCGGCGGCCGTCGTCGGCAACCGCATCGGTGACATCGCCCACGCCGTCGGCAGCGTGTGCCGGGCGGGCGGATACGGCATCCCCCAGGACTTCGCCGGGCACGGCATCGGCCGCCGCATGCACGAAGACCCCGGTGTCCCCAACGAGGGCCGCCCCGGCCGCGGTGTCCCCCTCCGCCCCGGCATGGTCCTCGCCATCGAACCCATGCTCCTCGCCGGCGGCCACGACACCTACTCCCCATCCCCCGACGGCTGGACCCTCCGCACCACCGACGCCACCCGCGCGGCCCACGTCGAACACACGGTCGCCATCACAACCAAGGGCCCCCAAATCCTGAGCACGCCCACCCCATAAGGCCGCGACCAGCCACAGCGCACCCGCACCCGACAGACGGCCCGCCCCTCCAGGGGCGCGGGCAACTGCGCAACGAGCCACAGCGGACGCACACCCGGCAGACGACCCGGTCTCAAGGGGCGCGGGGAACTGCGCGACCAGCCACAGCGGACGCACACCCGACAGACGGCCCGTTCTTAAGGGGCGCGGGGAACTGCGCAACCAGCCACAGCAGGCCCGCACCCCCAGAGCAACGATGCGCAGCCCAACCCAAGGGGCGCGGGGAACTGCGCGACCAGCCACAGCCCACCCGCACCCGCACCCGCACCCGCACCCGCACCCGGAAAAGCGCCGCGGGCGGCTGCGGAGGCGGGGACTCCACATGCTCAGAGCGGAGCGCCGTGGCAACCTTGCAGAAGCGGTCCGTCCGCACATCTCGGGGCGCCCGCATGAGCCAGATGCGGAGGAACGCGACGATGACCAGCGGCTACAACAGCCCGGAGAGCGACCCGTTCGGCGACTTCTTCGCCCGCTACTTCGGTGGCCCCACCGGCGGAGCCACCGGCTCGGGCCAGGCCCGCCACATCGACATCGGCAGGCTGCTCAGCCAGCCCGCGAGGGAGATGGTGCGCGGCGCGGCACAGTACGCCGCGGAGCACGGCAGCCGCGACCTGGACACCCAGCACCTGCTGCGCGCGGCCGTACAGGCGGAGCCGACCCGCAGCCTGCTGAGCCGCTCCGGCGCGGACCCGGACTCCCTGGCGACGGAGATCGACGGCCGGGCGGGCCCCGCCCAGCACCCTCCGGGCGGCACCCCCGCGCCGACCGCGATGTCCCTCACCCCGGCGGTGAAGCGGGCCCTGCTGGAGGCGCACGACCTGGCGCGGGCCAGCGGCGCGGGATACATCGGCCCGGAGCACGTACTGAACGCGCTGGCCGCGAACCCGGACTCGGCGGCCGGGCACATCCTCAACGCGGCCCGCTACTCGGGCGGTTCGCTGCCGCCGGAGGCCCCGGAGCCGTCCGCGTCCCGTCCGGAACGGGCGCGGCAGAGCGCCACGCCCACGCTCGACAAGTACGGCCGCGATCTGACCGGGCTGGCCCGGCAGGGCCGTATCGACCCGGTGATCGGCCGGGACGACGAGATCGAGCAGACCATCGAGGTGCTGTCCCGGCGCGGGAAGAACAACCCGGTGCTGATCGGTGACGCGGGCGTCGGCAAGACGGCCATCGTGGAGGGCCTGGCGCAGCGCATCGCGGACAACGAGGTCCCGGACGTGCTCGCGGACCGCCGGGTGATGGCGCTGGATCTCACCGGGGTGGTGGCGGGCACCCGCTACCGGGGTGACTTCGAGGAGCGCCTGAACAACATCGTGGAGGAGATCCGCGCCCACTCCGATCAGCTGATCGTGTTCATCGACGAGCTGCACACGGTCGTCGGCGCGGGCACCGGCGGCGAGGGCGGCGGCGCGATGGACGCGGGCAACATCCTCAAACCGGCGCTGGCGCGCGGCGAGTTGCACATCGTGGGCGCGACCACGCTGGAGGAGTACCGCAGGATCGAGAAGGACGCGGCGCTGGCCCGCCGGTTCCAGCCGATCCTGGTGCCCGAGCCGACGCCGGAGGACGCCATAGCGATCCTGCGCGGCCTGCGCGACCGCTACGAGGCCCACCACCAGGTCCGCTACACCGACGAGGCGCTGGTCGCGGCCGTGGAGCTGTCGGACCGCTATCTCACCGACCGCAGGCTGCCGGACAAGGCGATCGACCTGATCGACCAGGCCGGTGCCCGCGTCCGGCTCGGCGCCCGCACCAAGGGCACGGACGTACGGGCGATGGAGCAGGAGGCGGATCAGCTGGTCCGGGACAAGCGGCAGGCGGTCGCGGACGAGCAGTACGAGCTGGCGACCGAACTGCGCAACCGGATCGGCGAGTTGAAGAAGCGCATCGCGGAGGCGACCGGCGAGGAGCAGGGGTACGAGGGGCAGAACCTGGAGGTGACCGCCGAGGCCGTCGCGGAGGTGGTGTCGCGGCAGACGGGCATCCCGGTGAGCCGCCTCACCCAGGAGGAGAAGGAGCGGCTGCTCGGTCTCGAACAGCATCTGCACCAGCGGGTGGTGGGGCAGAGCGAGGCGGTCGCCGTGGTCTCCGAGGCCGTACTGCGCTCCCGCGCGGGCCTGGCGAGTCCGGACCGGCCGATCGGCAGCTTCCTGTTCCTCGGCCCGACCGGTGTCGGCAAGACGGAGCTGGCCCGCGCGCTCGCGGACGCCCTGTTCGGCAGCGACGAGCGGATGATCCGCCTGGACATGAGCGAGTACCAGGAGCGGCACACGGTGTCCCGGCTGGTCGGCGCCCCGCCCGGCTACGTCGGCCACGAGGAGGCGGGCCAGCTCACCGAGGTCGTGCGGCGGCACCCGTACTCCCTGCTGCTGCTGGACGAGGTGGAGAAGGCGCACCCGGACGTGTTCAACATCCTGCTCCAGGTGCTGGACGACGGCCGGTTGACCGACTCGCAGGGCCGCACGGTGGACTTCACCAACACGGTGATCGTGATGACCAGCAACCTCGGCTCGGACGTGATCATCCGGCGTGGCGCGGGCATCGGGTTCGGTTCGGGCGACGCGGACACCGACGAGGAGGCGCGGCGCGAGCAGGTGCTGCGTCCGCTGCGCGAGCACTTCCGGCCGGAGTTCCTGAACCGGATCGACGAGATCGTGGTGTTCCGGCAGCTCACTGGTGAGCAACTGCGGCAGATCACCGATCTGTTGCTGGAGCGGACGCGGCGGATGCTGGAGGGTCAGGACGTCACCGCCCGGTTCACCGAGGCGGCCATCGACTGGCTGGCCGAGCGCGGCTACCAGCCGGAGTACGGCGCCCGGCCGCTGCGCCGCACCATCCAGCGCGAGGTGGACAACCAGCTGTCCCGGCTGCTGCTGAACGGCACGGTGCGCGAGGGCAGCCGGGTCACGGTGGACGTGCGGGACGGCCGTCTGGCCTTCCGCACCGACCCGTCGGTGACGGCGGGCGGCGGGGGGGGCCCCCCCCCCCCCGGCGGGGGCCCTGGCCTCCCGACGCGGGGGGGCGGTTCTCCCCCAAAGGCCCC
>NZ_JAHRXF010000037.1 GCF_019104725.1 Streptomyces corallincola
AAGCCCCTGTATCTTCGGATACAGGGGCTTTCCGCATTTCCGGACCTTTTTCCTGCTGCCGTGAAAAGGCTCAGAAAGCGATATCCGCTGTTTCCACGGTGCCGTTCTCGCGGCCGGGGGCGGTGTGCCACGTCCAGTACAGATTGGTGTGGGCGATGACCTGGTCCGCCGGTGGGGCGCCGTACTTGGTGAGGTCTTCCGTGGTGTGGGCGTCCGCGACCAGGGTCGTGTCGTAGCCCCGGACGACCGCGCCGTGCAGGGTGGCGCGGATGCAGACGTCCGTCGAGGCACCGGTGATGAGGAGGCGGCCCACGCGCCGTTCGGCCAGGGCGGATTCCAGGTCGGTGTCCTCGAAGGAGTCCGGGTACTTCTTGTGCACCAGGTGCTCGTCCTCGGCGCGGACCAGCTCCGGGACGTAGGCCCACGGTTCGCTGCCGCGGGGGAGGTCCGTGTCGGAGTGCTGGACCCAGAGGACGGGCACGTCGGCCGCGCGGGCCTTGCCGATCACAGTGTTGATGTTCTGGACGACGTCGTCGCGGCGGTGGGCGGCGGCCACGACACCGTTCTGCATGTCGATGACGAGGACCGCGGTGTTCGGCCGGTCGGTGAGAGTGGTCATGGCACCACGGTAGGACCGGGCACTGACAGTGGCCCGCCGGTATTTCGGATGAGGGGGCGCGGGGCGGCGGTTAGCGTGACCGTATGACTTCGCAGACCGAGGGCTCCGGTTACCTCGTACGTGCTGTACGTCCCCACGAGTGGGCGGCCGTGAAGGCGTTGCGGCTGGACGCGCTGCGCGATCCTGTGGCGCCGCTGGCTTTTCTGGACACCTATGAGGAGGCCGTGGCCAGGCCCGACTCCTTCTGGCAGGACCGCGCTGTCGGGTCGGGTGAGGGGTCGGAGCGGGCGCGGCAGTTCGTCGCCGAGGCTCCGGACGGGACCTGGGCGGGGACGGTGACCGTGCTCCGGGAGGAGCCGGGGACCGAGGACTGGTCCGGGGCGGCCGTGGAGCGGCGGCAGGGGCATGTGGTCGGGGTGTTCGTGCGGCCCGGGCACCGGGGGAACGGGCTGATCGGGGCCCTGTTCGATGCGGGGGTCGAGTGGGCCTGGGAGTGGGGGGCCGAGCGGATGCGGCTGTTCGTGCACGCCGACAACGGGCGGGCCCAGGGCGCCTACCGCAGGCTCGGGTTCGCGCCGAGCGGACTCGTCGTGTCGTTCGCCAAGGACGAGACGGAGAACGAGCTGGAGTTCGTGCGGGAGCGCTGAGCGGAAGGCCTCAGCTCAAAGCGGGAGTTCCTGGTCGGGCCAGCGGGTGCGGGCCTGTTCGCGGGAGCGGAGCAGGGCGAGGGTGGGCAGGCCCTGGTCGTCGCCGGAGGCGAGCAGCTCGGGGAGCCGGGGGAGTGGGGCGACTGCGGCCACGTCGTCCAGGACGAGGGTGAGTGGTGGGTCGAGCCGACCGGAGGATGACCGTTCGGCCATGCGCCGGCCGTGCTCGACCACGCTTGCTGCCAGGGCCGTCAGCAGGGGCATGGCACCCGGCTGGGTCCTGGGGTCCTCGATGGATTCGCCTACCACGTAGAGCGTGCCCACCTCGTGGACGAAGGAATCCAGGGCGAGTGCGTCGGTTCGGTTCGGCGCGCACGCCTCGCGGACGTGGACCGTGAAGAGGGCGGAGAGCGCGCGGCCGGTCAACTCCTGGGCGATGTCCCGGCGTTCGGGGTGCGCGGTGAGCGCGGCTTCCAGTTCGCCCGCGGCGCCGGGGGCCGCCTTGGGGTGGGTGCGCAGGGTGCGGACCGCGTCCTGGATCTGGGTGCCCTGGGACCAGCGGTGGACGTGCCGGACCGTACGGGACTCCAGGGCGGCGGCGTGCAGATAGCTGCGCAGCAGGGTCGTCGCGGTGTCCGCGACCGCCTGGTCGATCCTCGCCGTCGGGCGCACCGGGGCCAGCAGTGCTTCCGCTCTGGCCAGTGCCGTCCGCTTGTCCTCGCAGCCCGCTGTGGGGGACCAGTGCAGGCGGGCCGGGGTGTCGCAGCGGTGCGTGGGGTCGTAGAGGAGGACCGGGCCGAGTTTGGCGCGGGCGTCCTTGGTCTCCGTCCACAGCGCCGGGTCGGAGGTCACCACCAGGGCGGCTCCGGGGGCTTCCTGGAGGGCCTGGGCGGCGATCGGGCGGCGGGCGTCCCTGGGGGCGACGACGAGGCGTTCGCGGGTCACCAGGGGGGCGGCGAGGGGGGCTGCCGGGGTGGGGAGCGGGAGTACGGGGGTGGGGGGCGTCGGGGGTTCGGGGAGCGGGGCTGCCTCCACAGGCTGTGGAGGGAGCGGTGGCTCCGGTGCGGGCGGGGCCGCGGGGGGCTGCTCCGCGCGTTGCACCGGGACCTCGTGATGCGGCTCCGGGGCAGGGGTCGTAGCGGCGGTGTGGTCGGCGCGGCGGCGGGTCCGGCCCGCGCGCCATCTGGCCAGCGTGCCCATCACGAACAGGGCGAGCACGAACAGGATCATCAGCTGGCCGATGAACAGGCCCCAGAACAGGCCCCAGCCGGAGAGGGCGCCGGGCGGGGCCGCCGACCAGGCGCCCGCGAGGTCGTGCGGGGCGCCGATGAGGTGGCGCATGGCGAGCGGGGTGTGGGTGAGATCGACGCCGTCCGGCCAGGCGCCGTGCGCGAACACGGCGGCGAGACCGGTCGCCGTCCACACCAGGGCGGTCATGCCGAGCAGGAACGCGATCAGGCCGAGGAGAAGGCCGTCCGGGACGCCGCCGCCCTGGCTGCCCTGGCCCTCCCGCCGGTTGTCGCGGCGGTCGTCCGGTCTCACCCGCGTACTCCCTACGCCACCGTCGATTCGTCGCCCAGATGCTGTTCCACGAAGGCCGCCGCGCGCTGTTCGGCCTCCAGCTCGGCCGCGCGCAGGGCGTCGTCGGCCAGCCGGTCGCTGGCGGACTCCGTCATGGCGCGGTCGGTGAAGACCAGCGGGCGTTCGGTCTCGGTGATCAGGTGTTTGACCACCTGGACGTTGCCGTTGACGTCCCACACGGCGATGCCGGGGGTGAGGGACGGGATGATCTCGACCGCCCAGCGGGGCAGGCCGATGACCTGGCCGGTGGCTCTGGCCTCGTCCGCCTTCTGGGCGTAGATCGTCCGGGTGGACGCCATCTTCAGGATGGCCGCCGCCTCCTTGGCCGCCGCTCCGTCCACCACGTCGGAGAGGTGGTGGACGACGGCGACGAAGGACAGGCCGAGACGGCGGCCGAACTTCAGCAGCCGCTGGAACAGCTGGGCGACGAACGGGCTGTTGATGATGTGCCAGGCCTCTTCGACCAGGAAGATGCGCTTCTTGCGGTCGGGCCTGATCCAGGTGTGCTCCAGCCACACGCCGACGATCGCCATCAGGATGGGCATGGCGATGGAGTTGCGGTCGATGTGCGACAGGTCGAAGACGATGAGCGGCGCGTCCAGGTCGATGCCGACGGTGGTCGGGCCGTCGAACATGCCGCGCAGGTCGCCGTCCACCAGCCGGTCGAGCACCAGGGCGACGTCCAGGCCCCAGGCCCGTACGTCGTCTATGGCCACGTTCATCGCCTCGGCGGACTCCGGCTCGGGGTGGCGGAGCTGCTCGACGATGTCGGTGAGGACCGGCTGCCGGTCGAGGATGGTCTCGTTGACGTAGGAGTGGGCGACCTTGAGGGCGAAGCCAGAGCGTTCGTCCAGGCCGTGGCCGAGGGCGACCTCGATGATGGTGCGGAGCAGCGCGAGCTGCCCGGTCGTCGTGATCGCCGGGTCGAGCGGGTTCAGCCGGATGCCGTGGTTGAGCGCGGCGGTCGGGTCGAGCCGGATGGGGGTTATCCCCAGCTCCTCCGCGATGAGGTTCCACTCGCCGACGCCGTCCTCGCCCTGGGCGTCCAGGACGACGACCTGGCGGTCCTTGAAGCGGAGCTGGCGCAGGACGTACGTCTTCTCCAGCGCGGACTTGCCGTTGCCGGACTCGCCGAGCACCAGCCAGTGCGGGGCGGGGAGTTGCTGGCCGTAGAGCTGGAAGGGGTCGTAGATGTAGCCCTTCCCGGAGTAGACCTCGCGGCCGATGATGACGCCGGAGTCGCCGAGGCCGGGGGCGGCCGTGGGGAGGTAGACGGCCTGGGCCTGGCCGGTGGAGGTGCGCACCGGCAGGCGGGTCGTCTCGACCTTGCCGAAGAGGAAGGACGTGAAGGCGTCCGTCAGGACGGACAGCGGGTCACGCATCAGCGCATCAGCCCCTACCGTCGGATGCCGGTGGCGAAGGGAAGGGTGTTCACGAAGGCCCGGTGGTGCTCGCGGTCGCACCATTCGAGCTTCAGGTACGACTTTCCGGCGGAGGCCCTTATGGTCCGCTTGTCGCGGTTGAGGGCCTCGGGGGAGCGGGAGGAGACCGTGATCCAGCCGACCAGGTTGACCCCGGCCGCGCCGCTGGCGAGGTCCTCGCCGCGCTGGTCGAGCCGGTTGTGGGCGGCGATGTCGCGGGGGTCCACGGTGCGGTTCATCTTGGCGGCGCGGGAGGCGTCGGCGACGTCGTTGGTCTTCTCGGTCAGCATGCGTTCGATGGCGACCTCGGTGGGTTCGAGGTCCATCGTGACGGCGACGGTGCGGATGACGTCCGGGGTGTGGACGAGCAGCGGGGCGAGGAAGTTGACGCCGACCGGGGTCATCGGCCATTCCTTGACCCAGGCGGTGGCGTGGCACCAGGGGGCGCGGGTGGCGGACTCGCGGGTCTTGGCCTGGAGGTGGTCGGGCTGGGTGGCGTCGAGTTCGGCCGGCCAGGCGTTGCGCTTGGTCATCGCCTGGATGTGGTCGATGGGGTGGTCCGGGTCGTACATGGAGTGGATCAGGGAGGCCAGGCGGCCCTGGCCGAGCGGCTGGCGGACCCGGATGTCGGCTTCCTGGAGGCGGGAGCAGATGTCGGTGACCTCGCGGGCCATGACGATGGCGAGCCCGGCGTCCCGGTCGAGCCGTCGGCCCGCCTGGGGGCGGGCGGCGCGGGCCATCGCGTTGGCCTCGGCGGCGAGTTCGCGGTTGAACTGCATACAGGCGACGAGATACGCGCGGTGCTGCTCGCTGCTGGTGGAGACCATCGACTGGAGCTGGTCGTAGGAGGCGGCCAGCCACTCGGGGGCGCGGTCGTCGCCGCGCTGGAAGACGTCCTTGGCGTGCGCGTCGGGGTCGGCGGGCAGGGTGCGGGCGAGCATCTGGAGCCGGGTGACGAAGCCGTCGCCGTTGGCCACGTGCTTGAGCAGGGTGCCGAAGCGGTCCACCAGGGCTTCCTGGTCCTCGGAGTCGCGCAGGCCGACGCCGGGGCCCTCGATCTCGACGGCCGCGGTGACGGTCTTGCGGTCGGCGTGCAGCAGGACGGCGATCTCGTCGGGGCCGAAGGGCGCGGAGAGCCAGTTGATGCGGTGGATGCCGGGGGGCGGGCCGATCTCGACCTCGCGGCCGTCGAGGCCGGTCCCGGCCTCCATGACGGAGGAGCGGTAGGCGGCACCGCGTTTGACGGTCCGTTTGTAGGAGCGGTTGATCTCGAACCACTTGTAGAAGGTGCGGCGCTTATACGGCACGTAGACCGCGGCGAGCGCGAGCATCGGGAACCCGGCGAGCAGGGCGATGCGCAGGGGCAGCGCCGGGACCAGGAGGCCGCACATCATGCCGAGGAACGCGCCGAGCACGATGAGCGCGATCTCGCCCGATTCGCGGTTGCGTCCGACGATCGCGTTCGGCCGGGCGCGGCCGATCAGATACGTACGGCGGGGCGTGACCGGATGGGACAGGTGGGACTCGGTCGTCAACGCCCTTCACCTCCTGAGCGGTTGTTGCGGGTGTTGCCTGCGTGCGGGGTGTTGACCGGGCTGGCGGCGCGCGGGGCGGGGGCGGCGGAGCCCTGGGAGGTGCGTCCGCTGTGGGCGGCGACGCCGCCGGAGACGGGGTTGGCGGGGCGGGGGGTGGAGCCGCCGCCTCCGCCGCCGGTGGCGCCGTTGCTGTCGGCGCGGGTGCTGTGGGTCTTGATGCCCTGGGCGACGAGGGTCGCGGGGGAGCTCATGACGGCGGCGGCCTTGCCTTCGGCGCCCTGCATGATGCGGTTGTTGCGGGAACCGGCGAGTTCGTCGCCGAAGCCGGGGACGAAGCGGTAGATCATCGCGCTGGCGAAGATGGCGAGCAGGATGATGGCGAGGCCGGAGACGACGGCGGAGAAGGAGTCCGGGCCGCTGCCGCCGGAGAGGGCGCCGGCGAGACCGAGGACGATCACGATGACCGGTTTGACCATGATGACGGCGATCATGATTCCGGCCCAGCGGCGGACGTGGCCCCAGAGGTTCTTGTCCACGAGACCGGCGTAGACGACGGTGCCGAGGAGGGCGCCGACGTAGAGCAGGGCGGCGCGGATGACGAGCTCCAGCCAGAGGACTCCGGCGGCGAGGATGCTGACGAGGGAGACGACGATCAGCATGATGGGGCCGCCGCCGATGTCGTCGCCCTTCTTCAGGGCGCCGGAGAAGGTGCCGAAGAAGGTGTCCGCCTGGTCGCCGGTGGCTTTGGCGAGGACGTCGGTGACGCCGTCGGCCGCGCTGACGACGGTGTAGAGGATGAGGGGGGTGAAGGCGGAGGCGAGGACGGTGAGCCAGAGGAAGCCGACGGCTTCGGAGATGGCGGTGGTGAGGGGGACGCCTCGGACGGCTCGTTTGGCGACGGCCAGGAGCCAGAGGACGAGGGTGAGGATGGTGGAGGCGGCGAAGACGACGGCGTACTGCTGGAGGAACTTCGTGTTCGTGAAGTCCACGTTCGCCGTTTCCTTCACGGCGGTGCTGAGTTTGCCGATGGTCCAGGCGGCGGCTTCCGCGCAGCCCTTGGCCAGGGAGGAGAGGGGGTCGAGGGTGGAACTCAGGGGGTTGTCGGTGACCCCTCCTCCACCGCCGCCCGTGCCCTTGTTCAGGTCGCAGCGTTCCCTGGCCGCGCCGGTGAGCAGCGCGCAGTCGATGTTCGACGTGGGCGTCGGCGTGGGGCTGGGCGCGGCGAAGGCTCGCGTGGCGGTGAGGACCGCCGCCGTCTGAACGGCGGTCACCGCTCCGGCGAGGCTCAGGACACGGCGCTTACCGGGCATAGGTGAACCCTCCGTACTCCTCGACGGCCTTCGACATGTCGCCCGAACTGGAGGCCCTGTCGTCGCCTGGCAGGGGGGACGGCCCCGCCTTCTGCGAGTTCGTGACGATCTTCCAGTCCCCCGCGGTCCACGCCAGCCGCATGGTGATGGTGAACCAGTTGTTGGTGACCGGGCTGGTGGACTTCTCGCCCGCGATGCCGAGCAGGCCGCTGCACCAGACCTCCGCCGTGACGCTGTCGTCCGTGTATCCGGTGGTCTTCGTGCCGATCGGCGTCGTCCGTGAGACGAACGTCGAGCCGCTCGGCGCGTTTCCGGCGGCGTCGATGCCGAGGCTCTGGTTGAAGGCGGGGGTGTACGCCTTGTCCATCGCGGCCTCCGCACCGGTGACCCGGTCCGGGCTCATGACGGACTGGAGGATGAAGTCCCGGCGGGCCTTGTTGAACATCTCCGCCGACCCCAGTGCCACCGCGTAGTTCGCCGCCGCGCTTTCCGCGCCCTGTTGGGTGTGGGGGAAGCCGGAGGGGATGGTGCCGGTTGTGGTGGTGACGGGTTTGGTGCCGGTGGGGGCGGTCGGGGCGGATCTGGGGAGGTTGTTCTTGGCCGAGGGGGGAGTGGTGCCGCGGGTGCGGTCGGTGCGGTTGGCGAAGGCGATGGCGGCGATGAGGAGGACGACGACGCCGACGACGGTGATGAGGCTGCGGGAGGAGGAGCGGGCGGGGCGGCGGGGGGCGCCGCCGTAGGGGTCGGTGCCGGGGAGCCGGGTGCGGGTCTGGCCGCCGTGCTCGTCTGGGGGAGTCATGCCGCGGGCGCCCCTTCCACCTCGTGGAGGTACGACGGTAGCCGTGCTGGTTCCCGCGTGGGTGCGGTGGGGTGACTCGACATCAGGGAAACGCGACCTCTGCCGGTGGGCACGACGGGTGGGTGAGGGGGAGGGGCTGCGCGCGGACGGTGCGTCAGACCGCCATGCCGTACACGATGGTGAACAGCGTGCCGAGCGAGCCGATGATGAACACCCCGGTCAGCCCGGCGATGATCAGGCCCTTGCCCTGTTCCGCGCTGAAGGTGTCGCGCAGGGCGGTGGCGCCGATCCGCTGTTTGGCCGCACCCCAGATCGCGATGCCGAGGCAGAGCAGGATGGCCACGGCCATGACCACCTCGACCATCACCTTGGCCTCGTTGCCCAGGCTGCCGAAGGGCCCCCAGTCCGGAGCGATCCCGCCGATGATGGTGTTGATGTCTCCTTTGTCGGCCGCAAAGAGCATGTAAGTCACCGCCCCTGATGGGTAGTTGCGCACGACCTCGCCGGTCTGCAGAGGTCAGTTCTCATTGTCGCCGACAACGCCGCTGTCGTATGTCGCCTTGGCGCCATTGACCGGTGGGTTTCGTACGAATAGCTGGCTCGGTGACTCTGTGTATCACGACAGGTCACGCCGGGCAACGATGACTGAGCGGAACCTGTGGTGTGGTTCCGTCGTTATCACTTTTCGCCCCGCTCGCCCGCTGCGTAGGGTTTCTGACGGCTGGTCGGGTGAGGCGTCGAGTCGATGTTCTCACGCGGGGACGGGGAAGGGGCCCCGGCGGCGGACGCCGGGGCCCCTTCGGGAGGTGCGGTGGTCAGCCGGTGAAGGCCGAGGTGCCCGCGGGGGTGCCGAGGCCGGTCGGGCCGTCGTAGCCGGTACCGGCGGTGCACAGGTAGGTGCCGCCGCAGCTGCCGTTGCTGCCGCTCGTCACGTCGTTGAGCGCGGAGGTGTGGGCGTACGGGAACTGCGCCGGGGTCGAGCCGCTGCTCGGGGTGCCGGCCAGGGCGTAGACACCGGCGATGATCGGCGCGGAGGCGCTGGTGCCGCCGAAGGTGTACCAGCCGGCGGTGACGCCGTAGGAGTCGTAGACGGAGACGCCGGTGGCGGGGTCGGCCACGGCGGAGACGTCGGAGACGGTGCGCTTGGCGCAGCCGGTGTCCTTCTGCCAGGTCGGCTTCGCGTCGTACTTGGAGCAGCCGGAGCCGGTGCCCTCGGTGCTGGAGGTGTTCCAGACGCTCTCGCTCCAGCCGCGGCTGGACGAGGAGGACTTCAGCGCGGTGCCGCCGACGGAGGTGACGTACTTGGAGGCGGCCGGGTACTCGGCGCCGTAGCCCTCGTCACCGGCGGAGACGGTGATGGCCACGCCGGGGTGGTTGTAGTACGAGGTGTCGTACGAGGTGTCCGAGGAGGACTCGGCGCCGCCGTAGCTGTTGGAGACGAACTTGGCGCCCAGCTTCACGGCCTCGTTGACGGCCGTGCCGAGGTTGGCGGTGGTCGGCGAGGTGGCCTCGACGAGCAGGATGTTGCACTTGGGGCAGACGGCGGAGGCCATGTCCAGGTCGAGGGACTCCTCCTGCGCCCAGCCGCTGTCGCCCTTGGGCAGCGAGGTGGTGGAGCCGGTCTGGCCGACCTTCTTGAAGCAGCCGCCCGCCGTGGTGCAGGCCGGGAGGCCGTAGTTCGAGCGGTACTTGGCGAGGTCGGCCTCGGCGTTGGGGTCGTCGTAGGCGTCCACGATGGCTATCGTTTCGCCCGCGCCCTTGGCGGACGCGGCCGAGGCCAGGCCGTACGCCGACTGGAGGTCGGAGGGGCCGTAGCCGGTGGGACCGGCGGCGGCGGACTTCGGGGTGACCTTCGCGGTGGCGCCGGAGCGCTGGGCGCGGGCCTTCTCGAAGGCGGTGACGCCACCGGTGACGCGGTAGGAGTTGCAGGCCAGTTCGCCCTTGTGCTTGGGGGTGGCACAGGGGGTCGCGGACCACGTCACCTTGCTGGAGCCGGACTTGGCCGGGGTGGCCGCCTCGGCGTGCGCGGCGGTCGCCAGACCGGCGGCGAGCAGGGCGGTGACGGCGACGGCGGCCGAACCGGCGCGGCGTCTGGCGGAGGTGCGGGGAGTGTTCTGGGCGGGCGTGGGCAAGGTACAGCCTCCCGGAATGGTGGCCCGAGGCCACGGGGGGTGTGGGGGACCACCGGTGGAGCCGGTGGGGGCGGCGGCCCGCGACGACACTCGCTTGTTGAGTACGTGACAACAAGAGGTTCCCGGATTCCTGACCTGCGAATTACCGAAGAGTGGACGGGGGTTACTGATCGCTGGCGGGTGCATGGGGTGGCTCTGGCCGAACCTTTACTCGGGGTAACGGTGGGTGATCGGCGGGCGTCCGGCGGGTCACGTGGGGGCGGCGTGACGGGGTGGCGGAGGTGGTGTGGTGGGGGTGGTGTGGCGGTGTGCGGGGGTTCGGCGTTCAGTGCCGGGTGCCGGGTGCCGGGTGCCGGGTGCCGGGTGCCGGGTGCCGGGTGCGGGGTGGTCTTGCGTCCCGGCCGTGCTCCTCGGCCCGGTTGCCCCCCAGCCCCTCGCCCCGCCCCTTGACCCGCCCCCCGTTTCACGGGAAAAACTCAGAGAAGTCGAGAGGGCTTTTCACTTTCGCCGGACACAGTGGGGCCCGATGAAGCGCATTCCCCGCCCCCGCCCGGCCGCGCGGCCGGCGCTGGCGTGTGCCGTGCTCATGCTCGCGGTGACGTCGGCGTCCGTCGCGTCGGCCGCCGACACGAGCGGCCCCCTCGGGGTCACCGGCCGTGCCGCGCCGACTCCCGCGAGCGCGCGGGTGGGCGCGCTGTTCGACGCCGGACGCGCCCACAGCCTGAAGGGCGGCCACTTCTGCACCGCCTCCGTGGTGCACAGTCCGCGTGCCGACCTGATCGTCACCGCCGCGCACTGTGTGGGGGAGGGGAGCGGGGGCCTCCTCTTCGTACCCGGCTACCACGACGGGAAGGCGCCGTACGGGGTGTGGACGGTGGGGCGGCGGTACGTGTCCGCGCGGTGGACACGCGCCGAGGACGAGGACAGCGACCTCGCGTTCGCGCGGGTGGACCGGCTGAAGGGGCGGCGGATCGAGGACGTGGTCGGCGCGAACCGGTTCGCCACGGGGACGGCGACCGGGGCCACCGCCGTGACCGTCACCGGTTACCCCGACACCCGCGAGAGCGCCATCCGGTGCACCAACCGGCCCAGCGAGCACAGCGACACCCAGCAGCGCATCGACTGTCCCTCCTTCACGTCGGGCACCAGCGGCAGCCCCTGGGTGAACGGCGACCACCGGGTGGTCGGGGTGCTGGGCGGGCACGAGAAGGGCGGCTCCACCGCCGACGTCTCCTACAGCGTCGTCCTCGGCGCGGAGGCCGCCGGTCTCTATCGGAAGGCCACCGCCGGTTCCTGACCCGGCGGCAGGGCGCGCGGCTCCCGGAGCGGGGGCGGGGACCGGCCTGTTCCGGCCGGACAGCACCGGGACAGGCCGGTCACCTCCTGCTCCGGGGGTCCCGGCCGTACACTGACGACCGGCGTACTCCCTGGCGGTGAGGGGCGGTTGACGGTGCGTAAGGCGTGGATCGCGGGAGGGGCGGTTCTCGGTGGTCTGCTCGCCTTCGTGATGCTGCTCGTCGTCGGGGTGTATCTGGTCGCCGGGAACCTGCTGAACGGGGTGACCTCCGGCGGCCGGGGGCTCGCCAAGGGCGCCGTACCGGCCGCGTACAAGCCGCTCGTGGAGCGGTGGGGGAACCGGTGCCCCGCGCTCAGCCCGGCGCTGCTCGCCGCGCAGCTCTACCAGGAGAGCGGCTGGAACCCGACGGTCGTCAGCCCCGCCGACGCGCGCGGCATCGCGCAGTTCATCCCCGCCACCTGGGCGTCGCACGGCATCGACGGCAACGGCGACGGCAAGCGCGACATCTGGGACCCGGCCGACGCGATCCCGTCCGCCGCGTCCTACGACTGCGAGCTGGCGAAGTACGTCAAGGACGTGCCGGGGAACGTGACCGACAACATGCTGGCCGCCTACAACGCGGGCGCCTACCGGGTGATCCGGTCCGGCGGGGTGCCCGCGATCAGCGAGACGCGCAACTACGTCAAGCGCATCCGCAGCCTGGCCGAGAGCTTCGCCGCGCCGGTCAGCCGGATCGACCCCTCCCACCAGGCCGCCGCCGCCATCGCCTTCGCGCAGAGCAAGCTCGGCACGCCGTACCTCTGGGGCGGCAACGGCACCGCCGACCAGGGGGGCCGCTTCGACTGCTCGGGGCTGACGAAGGCCGCGTACGAGAAGGTCGGCATCACGCTGCCCCGCGTCGCCAACGACCAGTACAACGCGGGCCCGCATCCCTCGCGGGACCAACTGCTCCCCGGTGATCTGGTGTTCTTCTCCGACGATCTGACCGACTCGCGGGCCATCCGGCACGTGGGGATCTACGTGGGCGGCGGGTACATGATCGACGCGCCCCGCACCGGTGCCGTGATCCGCTTCGACCGGGTGGACACCCCCGACTACTTCGGTGCGACCCGTGTCACCGAGGATGGCGCGAAAGCGCTCCCCACGCGGGTCTGAAGCCCTGCACACCGTGCGTGAAACCACCCCCTGAGCTGGGGTGACGCGTCTCTCTTCGATAACGTCTCAGTGATCGTTCCGTGGAGAGCGGAACCCGGCGGCCCCGGCCGTGCGTTCCTGGTGCAGTAGCCGTGCGGCTGCCCGCGCGTCCGAGCGCGGCGGCAGCGGATCTACGACCCACGGGGGGACGCGGCGGCGCACACCAGGTGCGTCCGGCACGACGACGAAGGAGCCGCAGCGGTATGGCTGTACTCGCCGAATCCGGTTCCGACCCCGACGTCGGCCTGCTCTTCGACATCAACGGGCTCGCCAGGTCGGCGCCCCCCGGTGTGGACCGGGCCGTGGCGTTCGTCGGGGAGTACGGACTGCTGTGCGCGATGGCGCTGCTCGTGCTCGCCTGCTGGTGGTCGCTGCGGCGGCGGGGCGGCACGGACGTCGCCTCCGGCATGGCCGCGCTGGTCTGGGCGCCGGTCGCCGCGGGGCTCGCCTTCCTCGTCAACATCCCGATCCGGGACTTCGTACGGCGGCCCCGGCCCTTCCACGAGTACCAGGGGCTGGACGTGCTGGTGCACGGGCAGCACGGGTTCTCCTTCGTCAGCGATCACGCGACGCTCACGATGGCGGTGGGGGTCGGGTTGTTCGTCGCGCACCGGCGGTTCGGGCTGGTCGGGATCGGGCTCGCGCTGGTGGAGGGGTTCTGCCGGGTGTTCATGGGAGTGCACTATCCGACCGACGTGGTGGGAGGTTTCGCGCTCGGTACGGCGGTGGTCCTGCTGCTGGCGCCGGGCGCGTCCGCCCTGCTCACCCCGTTGGTGCGGGTGGTCGAGCGGTCTCCCCGGATGGGGTGGCTTGTTCGGCGGAGGTCGGCCGGGCGGGGTGGGGCGGTGGTCCCGGGGACGCGGTTGCCTGTGGTCGAGGAGCGTGACCTGGCGGCTTGAGGGGGCCGGGGTACGGGGGTGTTCGTGCGGCGCCCTCGGCTGTCGTTGCTCGCGTGGTTCCCCGCGCCCCCGTATGACCGCCCTGCCTACAACCCCTGCGCGTAGGAGAAGAAGCGGTCCGGGTCGTACCGGTGTTTCACCTGGGTGAGGCGGGGGAGGGCGTCGCCGTAGTAGGCGGTGCGCCAGGTGGTGAGGGTGGGGTCGGTGTAGTTCTGGTAGGCGGCGCCGGAGGCGTGGGGGCGCAGGGCGGTGTGGGTGGCGGTGAGCCAGGACCGGGCGGTGGAGCCGGAGGTGCCCGCGGTCCAAGAGGCGAGGTACTGGGCGAGCACGCGCGAGCGGCGGTGGACGAAGGCGGTCGCGGTGGGGGAGACCCGGTTGACCGCGCCGCCCAGCGCGGTGAGCGCGATGCTGCCCCCGCCGCCCCGGACGTCGCTGATCTGCCGCAGCAGGGTCCGGATGCCCGCCGGGGACAGTGAGCGGTCGAAGAAGTCGGAGCGGGCGGAGTAGGTCTCGCGGCCGAGCGTTCCGTGCGGGTTCCGGTTCGGGGTGGAGCCGGGCAGGTGGCACTGGGCACCGGCCGGGAACGACGAGCAGCCCGCGTAGATCTCCATCGCCTCCTCGTAGCCGTGGCCGCGCAGCGAGACCGAGCGGGCGTCCGCACCGGCGCCGTGCGCGAGGCGGTCCACGGCGTTCTGGAGTTCGCCGTGGGTGCCGAGGGAGAAGCAGGCGACGGAGATGCCCGGGGTGCCGCCGGGGGTGTTCTCCAGGTGCAGGGAGGACCAGATCTCGTCCGGCTGGTCCGGGCCCCACTGCTGCCAGGCGGCGAGCACCGCGGCGGCCTTCGCCCACGGCCAGGTCAGACGGGCGGTGACCGCCCGAGGCGCCGGGTGGGTCCGGAACCGCAGCTCGGTGACGACACCGAAGTTGCCGTTGCCCGCGCCGCGCAGCGCCCAGAAGAGATCGGGGTGGGTGGTGGCGTCGCAGCCGACCTGGGTGCCGTCGGCGGTGATCACGGTGGCGCCGGTGAGGCTGTCGCAGGTCAGGCCGTAGGCGCGGGAGGCGACGCCGTGGCCGCCGCCGAGGACCAGGCCGGAGACGCCGACCGTGGGGCAGGAGCCCGCCGGGATCGTCGCGCCCTGGGCGGCCAGTCCCCGGTAGACGTCGATCAGTTTGGCGCCCGCGCCGACGACCGCCTGTCCGCCGCTGACCCGTACGCGGTTCAGCCGGGAGACGTCCAGGACCAGGCGGCCGTCGCCGGAGGAGTAACCGGCGTAGGAGTGGCCGCCGTTGCGGAGGGCGACCGGCACGTGGTGGGCGCGGGCGTACGACAGCAGGGTGCGGATGTCGCCGGTGTGCGCGGGGTAGGCCACGGCGGCGGGCCGCAGGGAGTCGAAGCGGGTGTTGTAGAGCTGCCGGGCGGTGCCCCAGGCGGCGTCGCCGGGGCGGACCAGGGTGCCGTCGAGGTCGTGGGCGAGGGCGGTCCAGTTCGCGGCGGCGGCCCGCGCGGTCGTGGCCGGTGCCGTACCGGTGGCCGCCGCGCTCCCCGCGGAGGCGCCGGGGCCGCCGTCGCCGCCGGAGTCGCCGGTGCCCGGGGTGCAGCCCGCGACCGCCGCGCCCGCCACCACGGCCGCGCCGCCGGACAGGAAGGTCCGCCGTTCCATGCCGCCCCCTTGTGTGCCGTAGGTCCCGCGTCACACGAGACGGGGTTCGGCGGACGGCGGTTCCGCGCGCGGGCCGGGGTGGCCGGAAAGGTGCCGCGGGGGTGCGGATCGAGGGGGGTTCTCGGAATCTCCACGTGTTCCCGCCGTGAGCATTCCGTGACCTCACCGGGCCGACGGCAGGGGTTCACCCGTCGTTCACTTCCGGCCATCGACTGCTTCACCTGTTCTGCCTAATTTCGGCCGTACCGGGTGCGGAACGCGCAATCAGCGCAGAGTCCGCATCCACACGACCTCGCACGCCGCCCCTCGCGGCGGCTCCTGGAAGGAAACCCCGGAAAGTGAACCTTCAGCGCAAGAACCGGATGCGCGTCCTCTCGCTCGGTGCGGTCGCCTTCTCCGGCGTCCTCGCTCTGACGGCGTGCGGCTCGGACGACACGGGCGCCGGTGCGGGCACGGGTGGCAAGGCGTCCGCCTCCGCCCCGGCCAAGGGCTCGATCAAGTGTGACGGCGCCAAGGGCCAGATCCTGTCCGACGGCTCCTCCGCGCAGAAGAACGCGATCGACGCCTGGGTGAAGAACTTCTCCCAGGCCTGTGGCGTGCAGATCAACTACAAGGCCGGTGGCTCCGGCGCCGGTGTCACCGCCTTCACCCAGGGTCAGATCCCGTGGGCCGGTTCCGACTCGCCGCTGAAGCCCGAAGAGGTCGAGGCCTCCAAGAAGGTCTGCAACGGCGGCCAGGGCATCGACCTCCCGATGGTCGGCGGCCCCATCGCCATCGGTTACAACGTGGCCGGTGTGGACAACCTCGTCCTCGACGCCCCGACCCTGGCGAAGATCTTCGACGGCAAGATCACCAACTGGAACGACCCGGCGATCAAGGCGCTCAACAAGGACGCCAAGCTCCCCGACCTGAAGATCCAGGCGTTCCACCGCTCGGACGACTCCGGCACCACGGACAACTTCACCAAGTACCTGATCGCCACCACGCCGAAGAACTGGAACTACTCCGGCGGCAAGACCTGGCAGGCCAAGGGCGGCCAGTCCGCCGCGCAGTCCTCCGGTGTGGCCCAGCAGGTCAAGCAGACCAACGGCGCCATCGGCTACTTCGAGCTGTCCTACGTCGGTGACGGCGTCAAGGCCGTCAGCATCGACACCGGTGCCGCCCAGCCGGTCGCCCCGAGCACCGACAGCGCCACCAAGGCCATCGCCGACGCCACCGTCGCCGGTACCGGCAGCGACCTGGCGCTGAAGCTGAACTACAACACCAAGGCGGACGGGGCGTACCCGATCACCCTGGTCACGTACGAGATCACCTGCGACAAGGGCAACAAGGCCGACACCCTGCCCGCCGTCAAGGCGTTCCTGACCTACATGGCGTCCGAGGACGGCCAGAAGATCCTGGGCGGCATCGACTACGCGCCGATGCCCGCCGACATCATCAGCAAGGTCCGCAGCACCATCCAGACCATCAGCTGAACCTGATCCGAGAGTGCGGTCCGGTCCCCGCGTCCCACGCGGGCCGGGCCGCACCGTCCGGTGCACCGCCGCCCGGAGCCGTGACCCCGTACCGGGGGCAGCGGCTCCACCGAGCCGCTCACCCCGCGGCTCCGCAGACCGGAGAACCCGATGGACATATCGACCCAGACCACTGAAGCCCCTCCCCCCACCCCACCGCCCTCCGCCACCGAGCGGAAGCGCGACGCCCGCGGTGCCACCCGCGCCGGTGACCGCGTCTTCCTCGGCCTGTCCCGCGGCTCGGGCATCCTGCTGCTGGTGATCATGGCCGCGATCGCGGTCTTCCTCACCTACCGCGCCTCGCTGGCGATCAGCGCGGACCACGGCAACTTCCTGACCACGTTCGAGTGGAACACCAACCTCAACCCGCCGGTGTTCGGCATCGCCGTGCTGGCCTTCGGCACGGTGGTCTCCTCGATCATCGCGATGGCGCTGGCCGTACCAGTCGCCGTCGCCATCGCGCTGTTCCTCACGCACTACGCCCCGCGCAGGCTGAGCGGTCCGATCTCGTACGTCATCGACCTGCTCGCCGCCGTGCCGTCCATCGTGTACGGCCTGTGGGGCGCCCTGATCCTGGTCCCGCACATGACGGGGCTGTACTCCTGGCTGAACGAATACCTCGGCTGGACCGGCATCTTCTCCTGGGACGGCGGCGCGCCCCGCGCGATGCTCACCGTCGGCCTGCTGCTGGCCATCATGATCCTGCCGATCATCACCAACGTCAGCCGCGAGGTGTTCCGCCAGGTCCCGCGCATGCACGAGGAGGCGGCCCTCGCCCTCGGCGCCACGCGCTGGGAGGTGGTCCGGATCTCCGTACTGCCCTTCGGCCGCTCCGGTGTGATCTCCGCGTCGATGCTCGGCCTCGGCCGCGCGCTCGGCGAGACGATGGCCGTCGCCACCGTGCTGTCGCCGACCTTCGACATCCAGGCCAGCCTGCTCAATCCGGGCGGCGGCACCTTCGCCCAGAACATCGCCAGCAAGTTCGGTGAGGCCACCGAGCAGGGCCGGGACGCGCTGATCGCGTCCGGCCTGGTGCTCTTCGTCATCACCCTGCTGGTCAACGGCGCGGCCCGTGCGATCATCGCCCGCCGCAAGGAGTACTCGGGGGCCAACGCATGAGCACCGCAGCCGTCACCGACCGCCGCCCCTCCACCCTGCGCGGCGCCCGGCTTCCCAAGTGGTCCCCGTGGGCCATCGCCGCCGGTTCGGTCCTCGTGGCCGTCGCCATCGGCCTCGCCGCCGGGCTGACCAGCCGCATCCAGTGGGGTCTGATCGCCGCGATCCTGTTCGTGGTCGGCACCTACGTCATCGCGGGCAGGGTCGAGGGCCGCCGTCAGGCCAAGGACCGCATCGCCACCTCGCTGGTCTGGGTCGCCTTCCTGATCGCCCTCGTCCCGCTGATCTCGCTGATCTGGACGACGCTGGCGCGCGGCGTGCACGACTTCAACCTCTACTTCCTGACCCACTCGATGGGCTTCGTCGCCGACAGCGACACCGGTGGCGGCATCTACCACGCCATCATCGGCAGCCTGGAGCAGGTCGGTCTCGCCACGGTGATCGGCGCCCCGGTCGGCGTGCTCACCGCGATCTACCTGGTGGAGTACGGGCGGGGCAGGCTGGCCCGCGCGGTCACCTTCTTCGTGGACGTCATGACGGGCATCCCGTCGATCGTCGCCGGTCTGTTCATCCTCAGCCTGATGCTGATGGCCGACATGCAGCCCTTCGGCTTCGCCGGTTCGCTGGCCCTGGCCATCCTGATGATGCCGGTCGTGGTCCGCTCCACCGAGGAGATGCTGAAGCTCGTGCCCAACGAGCTGCGCGAGGCGTCGCTGGCGCTCGGTGTGCCGAAGTGGCGCACCATCCTCAAGGTGGTCGTGCCGACCTCCATCGGCGGCATCGTCACCGGTGTGATGCTGGCCGTCGCCCGGATCGCGGGCGAGACGGCGCCGATCCTGCTGCTGGTGTGGGGCAACGCCTTCATCAACAACAACCCCTTCAGCGGGGCGCAGCAGGCACTGCCGCTCTACATCTACCAGCAGTACGCCAACAGCTCCGGCTCGCCCGCGGCCTACGACCGCGCCTGGGCCG
Source organism: Streptomyces corallincola (assembly GCF_019104725.1). Lineage (GTDB taxonomy): Bacteria > Actinomycetota > Actinomycetes > Streptomycetales > Streptomycetaceae > Streptomyces > Streptomyces corallincola. Next base: position 18,698 of record NZ_JAHRXF010000037.1, read on the forward strand.
CTTCGCTCACGCTGATCGCGTTCGTGATGATCCTGAACCTGGCGGCTCGCGGCATCGCCCGCTGGAAGGCCCCGAAGACCGGTCGCTGACGCGGCCACGGCGACCCCCCTCGAAGACTTTCGGAAGTGAAGCAGACATGGCCAAGCGAATCGACGTAAGCGGACTGACCGCCTACTACGGCTCCCACAAGGCGATCGAAGACATCTCGATGACCGTCGAGCCGCGCTCGGTGACGGCGTTCATCGGCCCCTCCGGCTGCGGGAAGTCCACCTTCCTGCGCACCCTCAACCGGATGCACGAGGTGACCCCCGGCGGTCGCGTCGAGGGCAAGGTGCTGCTGGACGACGAGGACCTCTACGGCAGCGGGATCGACCCGGTGTCGGTGCGCCGCGAGGTCGGCATGGTGTTCCAGCGGCCCAACCCGTTCCCCACGATGTCGATCTTCGACAACGTCGCGGCCGGGCTGCGGCTGAACGGCAACTACAAGAAGGCCCAGCTCGGCGAGATCGTCGAGAAGTCCCTCAAGGGCGCCAACCTCTGGAACGAGGTCAAGGACCGGCTGAACAAGCCCGGTTCCGGGCTGTCCGGCGGTCAGCAGCAGCGGCTCTGCATCGCCCGCGCGATCGCCGTCGAGCCGGACGTCCTCCTCATGGACGAGCCGTGCTCCGCGCTCGACCCGATCTCCACGCTCGCCATCGAGGACCTCATCGGTGAGCTGAAGGAACGGTTCACGATCGTCATCGTCACGCACAACATGCAGCAGGCCGCGCGGGTCTCCGACCGCACCGCCTTCTTCAACCTCTCCGCCGTCGGGCAGCCCGGCCGCCTGATCGAGATCGACGACACCGAGCGGATCTTCTCCAACCCCTCCGTCCAGGCCACCGAGGACTACATCTCCGGCCGCTTCGGCTGAGGGTCCCCCCCATACTCCTCGCGGTGTTGCATGGCGGTGCCACCCCGGGGAACAAGGAGGCCCGCCCCTACGGGGGCGGGCCTCTTCGCCGTTCGGTGTCCTCGCGCACCCCCCGCCCGGACGGACGGGGGAAGCGCCCGCTACAGCGCGACCAGTTTCACCACGCCGAAGGCCAGCGCCGCGACCAGGGCCGCCGCCGGCATCGTGATGAACCAGCCCAGGACGATGTTCTTGGCGACCCCCCACCGCACGGCGTTGACCCGCTTGGTGGCGCCGACGCCCATGATGGCGGAGGTGATGACGTGCGTCGTGGAGATGGGCGCCTTGAAGAGATACGCCGTCGTGAACATGATCGACGCGCCCGTGGTCTCGGCGGCGAACCCCTGCGGCGGATCGAGCTCGATGATCTTGCGCCCGAGGGTCCGCATGATCCGCCAGCCACCCGCGTACGTACCCAGCGACAGCATCAGGGCGCAGACGAGCTTCACCCACACCGGAATGGGGTCACCGAACGTCTCGTGGCCGGAGATGACGAGCGCGAGGACGACGACACCCATCGTCTTCTGCGCGTCCTGGAGCCCGTGCCCGAGCGCCATCGCGGCGGCGGAGACGGTCTGGGCGATCCGGAAACCCCGCTTCGCCTTGTGCGGGTTGGACCGCCGGAACAGCCACAGGATCGCGGTCATCACCAGGTAACCGGCGATCAGACCGACCACCGGCGAGAGGAACATCGGGATGACGATCTTGTCGAGCACGCCGTTCCACAGCACGTCCGTGCCGCCGGCCAGCGCCGCGCCCACCATGCCGCCGAACAGCGCGTGCGAGGAGGACGAGGGAAGCCCGAAGTACCAGGTGACGAGGTTCCAGACGATCGCGCCGATCAGCGCGGCGAACAGGATGCCCATCCCGGACGCGCCGTGCGGGGTCTCGATGATCCCCTCACTGACCGTCTTGGCGACCCCGGAACCGAGGAACGCGCCCGCGAGGTTCATCACCGCCGCCATCGCCAGCGCGGCACGCGGGGTCAGCGCCCGGGTGGAGACGGAGGTGGCGATCGCGTTCGCGGAGTCGTGGAAACCGTTGGTGTACGTGAAGAAGAGCGCGACCGCGACGGTCACGATCAGGGCGAAGGTGTCCATGAACGGGTCAGGACTCCTTGACGGCGATGGTCTCCACCGTGTTCGCCACATGCTCGAAGGCGTCCGCCGCTTCCTCCAGGACGTCCACGATCTGCTTCAGCTTCAGCACCTCGATGGCGTCGTACTTGCCGTTGAAGAGGTGGGCGAGCAGCTTGCGGTGGATCTGGTCCGCCTGGTTCTCCAGCCGGTTGACCTCGATCCAGTACTCCGTGAGGTTGGCCATCGTGCGCAGGTTGGGCATCGCCTCGGCCGTCAGCACGGCCGCCCGCGCCAGCACCTCGATCTGCTGCTCGACGCCCTTGGGCAGCTCCTCGACGTTGTAGAGGACGACCAGATCGACGGCCTCCTCCATGAAGTCCATGATGTCGTCCAGGGACCCGGCGAGGGCGTAGATGTCCTCCCGGTCGAACGGCGTGATGAACGAGGAGTTGAGCTGGTGGAAGATCGCGTGGGTGGCGTCGTCACCGGCGTGTTCGGCTGCCCGCATCCGCTCCGCGATCTCGGCTCGGGCGGAGGAGTCCGCCCCGAGCAGTTCCATCAGGAGTTTCGAGCCCGTGACGATGTTGTCCGCGGACGCGGCGAACATGTCGTAGAAGCTCGTCTCCCTGGGGGTCAGACGAAAGCGCACGTGGGGTCCTCGGGGTGCTTCGGTTTCGGTCAGGCTGATGCTAGGCGCAACATCCGGCCACGGCTATCGGGCCGTCGTCCAGTGTCGCCCATCGAACAGTGCGATCAGCACGGGGGCGCACCAAGGCCCCCTTACCCAGGGAAACTCGGTACCATATACCCACCAGGGGTATGTGTTCGCAGCCCGCTTCGAGACGGAGGCCCGCGATGACGACGACCGAGGCCGGCGCCACGCACGGCTACCACCACCAGAAGGACGAGCACCTGAAGCGGCTGCGCCGGATCGAGGGCCAGATCAGGGGCCTCCAGCGCATGGTGGACGAGGACACGTACTGCATCGACGTCCTCACCCAGGTGTCCGCCTCCACCAAGGCGCTCCAGGCGTTCGCGCTGCAACTCCTGGAGGAGCACCTGCGGCACTGCGTCGCGGACGCGGCCCTGCGCGGCGGCGACGAGATCGACACCAAGGTGGACGAGGCGACGAAGGCCATCGCCCGCCTGCTGCGCACCTGACCCGCGCCCGGACCCGAACGCTCAGTCCGCCGTCGGCCCCGGTCCCGCGCCCCGCTCGCGGTCGGCGCACACCCGCAGCACCGCGTCTATGCTCGCCAGGCTCAGCGGCTCCTCGGCCGCCGCGGCGGCGATCATCAGCTCGCCGTACAGCTCTATCTCGGCGAGCGCCACGTGGTCCTGTACTGCCGTACCGCCGAGCGGAGCCACGTGCGTCACCTCTTCCCTGCCGTCACCGGCCTCCAGAGTAGGCAGGGGCGTACGCCCCGCGCATGGCACGGACGGGCTAGTCCCGGCCCGCCGTTCGGATCACGGGGATGGCCTGATCCCGTCGTTCCGGTCCGCGCCCCTCCCGGCCCCCGGCGCCCGGTCCTCCGGCGCCCCGCCGTCCTCCGCGATCCGCCCGTCGTAGATGTCCCCCGACCCCGGCAGCGTGACGTCCACGGGGACGCCGAACCCGTACAGCAGGGTCGTGGACGCGACCGCGACCGGCGTCCGCGCGCGGCCGTTGACGAAGCTGAAGCGCTGGCGGAGCTTGCGCAGCCGTCCCCGGTCGTCGAGGTAGGCGTCGAAGGGGACCTCGGCGGTGGCGAACCCTTTCGCCGCCGCGTCCAGCGACGCCCGCACCTCCGCCGGGGCCCACCGTGCCGCGTCCGACAGGTCCGCCGTGCCCCGGTAGTGCCGCACCGGCGTCCCGCCGACCTCGGTACGGCCCGCGAACACCGCCGTCCGCGTCCCGCGCAGCACCTCGGCGGCGGTGTACGGGTCGGTCGCGCCGCCGGTGACGAGGTTGCCGTCGGCCAGGCCCGAGGTCTCCACCCGCACCCACTTGTCGGCGGGCACCCCGGCGCCCCGGTTCTTCATGAACAGGGCGCCGGGGGAAAGGAGTTCGGTGATGGGCCGATGCTCGGCGGTGCCCGCCGGGTCCTCCGGGAGCAGCACCTTCAGCCGGCCGAGCCGCCGCCGGAAGTCGTAGACGCCCTCGCCCCGGATGGTGACGCGGGTGCCGCCGGTGGCCATCTCCATCGAGGTGCTCGCCCTGGCGCTGCCCGCGTCGCGCAGCGCGGTGGACGCGGCCCGCAGCGCGGTCACCGGGTCGGCCGCCGGGCCCCCGGCCGGTTCGGCCGCGGCGCCCTCGCCGCACCCGCCGGTGGTCAGGCCGAGCCCGACCACGATCCCGACCGCGGCGGCCGTCCTGCCCGCGCGCCTGTGCTGCCGCCGATCCATCGCCTGCCTACCCCCAGCCGGTACGTCCGTCACGGGCCGCCCCCTGTCGTTCCCGTTAACGACGGCCGCGGGGCACCGTCACGCGGCGCCGGGAGCGGGACCGGCGTACGCGCCCGGTACACCGGCCCGGGACCTGGGTACCGTGGGGGCGTGGCGGAGCAGGACGGGCCGGAGGCGGCCGGGCGGGACCATCGGACGACGACGGCGGAGCAGGGGCGGTTCTGCGTGGCCCGCTGCACCTGCGGCTGGCGCGGCCCGGCCCGCCGGGCCCGCAGCCAGGCCAGGACGGACGCGGAGGGCCACGCGGCCGGGGAGTGAACTACCGCTCGGCGGAAGGGCCGAGCAGTTCGTCCACGAGGTCGCGGTCGCGGCGCCGGGTGAGACGGGCGCGGGCCGCGTCCGGGGCGAGCCAGAGGACGCGGTCCACCTCGGCGTTGGGCGTGAAGCGTCCGGTCGCGGCCTCGGCGGCCCAGTAACGCACCTGCTTGGGGCGACCGCCCACGGGATAGCACAGGGTGGACAGCTCCGCGCCGGTGCGGGCCGCGTACCCGGTCTCCTCGGCGACCTCCCGCACGGCGGCGGTCAGCGCGTCCTCACCGCGCTTCAGCTTGCCCTTGGGGTGCGACCAGTCGTCGTACTTGGGGCGGTGGACGAGACAGATCTCCAGGCCGCCGTGGACCGGCGAGCGGCGCCACAGCACGCAGCCCGCCGCCCGGACCGTGCCGCCCGCCGGTGCCGGTTCCGCCGTACGGTCGCTCATCGCCCCCCCGTTCAGGACGCGCTGACCGGCGCGGCGACCGGCTGCTGCTGCCACGCCTGCTGGAAGGCGAAGCGGGCCGCCTCCACCTCGTGGCGCTGGTCGGCGTGGAGCACGCCGAGCGCGTACGCGGTGGCCGGGGCGATCCGGGGGGTGCGGGCCGCCTGCGCGGCGGCCGCCGCCGCCTCCGAGGCGTCGCGGTGCCGGTTCAGCGCCTGGCACGCCGCGATCAGCCGCCCGTCCACCGGTACGCCCTCGTGCAGCACCTCGCGGGCGTACCGGTGCAGCCGCAGCAGCAGCCGTACCTGGTGCCAGGGGCCGTCCTGCGGGTGCGGGGACGGGTCGGGGGAGAGGCCGTGGACCAGGGCCTGCGCGTTGTACGGGTGCCCGGCGGCCAGCAGCGGCAGCGCGGTCACCGCGTCCGCGAGCCGCTCCTCGGCGGCTTCGGCGAGCCCGCCCAGGCCGGTGCCGGACGCGGCCGGGGTCAGCGGGACCTCGCTGGCCAGTACGGCGACCTTGTCCGCGACCGCGTGGAAGCGGGACGAGCCGAGCGCCTGGAGCGCGGTGGAGTGGGCGCGGGTGCGGGCCAGGGTGAGCTGGCGCTCCAGCAGCGCGCCCGCCTTGGCCGCGCCGACGGTCAGATTGCCCCGGTCGGGACCGCCCCCCGGCGCCGGCCGGGCGGCCGGTCCGGCGTCGGCCCCCGCCGCGAGCGAGGTCCGTACGGCGACGGGGGCGGCCTGGCCGCTCCGGGACCGGCCGGGGAGGGACGTCTGGCCGGGGAACGCGGTCGCCCCCGACAGCCGGTGCAGCGCCAGCAGCAGTCGTTCGAGGCGGGACTCGTAGGCGTGCTCCAGGCCCAGCGTGCCGGAGAGCCAGGCCAGTTCGGGCCGCATCTCCTCGGACCAGGCGGTGTCCAGCAGCGGCCGGAAGGTGTGCAGGCTGCCGCTGATCCGGCGGGCCGAGCGGCGCAGCGCCCGGACCGCGTCCACGGAGTCGCCCGCGCCGTCCCCGCTCCCGGCGCCGCCCGCCGTACGGGCCGGGTGACCGCCGCCCGACTCGCGGTGCGGGCGCAGCGCGCGCAGGAACTCCGTCGCCTGGGCGCGCAGATAACCGGCGAGCGCATCCCCCGTCACCTCCTCGGCCGCGGGGTCGGTCGGGTCAAGGTGTCGCTTTGCCACGCCGGCGCCTCCGGGCGTCTATGAGCATCTCCTGGACGTTGCGCAGGGGCTGTCCGTCCGTGTCGTTCGCGTGCCGGGTCCACTCCCCGTCCGGGCCGAGGTGCCAGGAAGCGGTGGTGTCGGACATCCCGGTGTCGAGCAGCCGGTTCAGGGCGGCCCGGTGGCCGGGGTCGGTGACCCGGACCAGGGCCTCGATACGGCGGTCCAGGTTGCGGTGCATCATGTCGGCGCTGCCGATCCACACCTCCGGCTCGCCGCCGTTGCCGAAGCCGAACACCCGCGAGTGCTCCAGGAACCGGCCGAGCACCGAACGGACCCGGATCTGCTCCGACAGGCCGGTCACCCCGGGCCGGATCGCGCAGATGCCCCGCACCCACACGTCCACCGGCACACCCGCCTGGGAAGCGCGGTAGAGGGCGTCGATGACCGCCTCGTCCACCATCGAGTTGACCTTGATCCGGACGAACGCCGGGCGGCCCGCGCGGTGGTGCTGGACCTCCTTGTCGATCCGGGCGATCAGCCCGTCGCGCAGCGACTTCGGGGCGACCAGCAGGCGGCGGTAGGTCTCGCGGCGGGAGTAGCCGGAGAGCCGGTTGAACAGGTCGGAGAGGTCCGCGCCGACCTGCGGGTCGGCGGTGAGCAGCCCCAGGTCCTCGTAGAGGCGGGCGGTCTTCGGGTGGTAGTTGCCGGTGCCGACGTGGCTGTAGCGGCGCAGCGTGTCGCCCTCCTGACGGACCACCAGCGACAGCTTGCAGTGCGTCTTCAGCCCGACCAGGCCGTACACCACGTGACAGCCGGCCTCCTCCAGCTTGCGCGCCCACTTGATGTTGGCGTGCTCGTCGAAGCGGGCCTTGATCTCCACCAGCACCAGCACCTGCTTGCCGGACTCGGCGGCGTCGATCAGCGCGTCCACTATCGGGGAGTCGCCGGAGGTGCGGTACAGCGTCTGCTTGATCGCCAGCACGTCCGGGTCGGCCGCCGCCTGCTCCAGGAACGCCTGCACGGAGGTGGAGAACGAGTCGTACGGGTGGTGCAGCAGGACGTCACGGGCGCGCAGCGCGGCGAAGATGTCCGGCGCGGACGCGGACTCCACCTCGGCGAGGTCGCGGTGGGTCCCGGCGACGAACTTCGGGTACTTCAGCTCGGGCCGGTCCAGGCCGTGGATGCGGAACAGGCCGGTCAGGTCGAGCGGGCCGGGCAGCGGGTACACCTCCGCCTCGGAGATCTTCAGCTCGCGCACCAGCAGGTCCAGCACCTCGCGGTCGATGGACTCCTCGACCTCCAGGCGCACCGGGGGCCCGAAGCGGCGCCGCATGAGTTCCTTCTCCAGTGCCTGGAGCAGGTTCTCCGCGTCGTCCTCCTCGACCTCCAGGTCCTCGTTGCGGGTCAGCCGGAACGCGTGGTGCTCCAGCACCTCCATGCCCGGGAACAGCTCCTCCAGGTGGGCCGCGATGACGTCCTCGATGGGGACGTAGCGGCCGGGGCTGGACTCCAGGAAGCGGGAGAGCAGCGGCGGGACCTTCACGCGGGCGAAGTGCCGGTGGCCGCTGACCGGGTTGCGCACCACCACGGCCAGGTTCAGCGACAGGCCCGATATGTACGGGAACGGGTGCGCGGGGTCCACCGCGAGGGGGGTCAGCACCGGGAAGATCTGGTGCCGGAACAGCGTGAACAGCCGTGCCTGCTCCTTCTCGGCCAGCTCGCTCCAGCGGACCAGGTGGATGCCCTCCTCCGCGAGTGCGGGGGCGACGTCCTCGTGGTAGCAGGCGGCGTGCCGGGCCATCAGCTCGCGGGAGCGGGCCCAGATCATCTCCAGCACCTCGCGCGGCTGGAGACCGGAGGCGGAGCGGGTGGCGACACCGGTGGCGATACGGCGCTTCAGCCCGGCCACGCGGACCATGAAGAACTCGTCCAGGTTGCTGGCGAAGATCGCCAGGAAGTTCGCCCGCTCCAGCAGCGGGGTGTCCGGGTCCTCGGCCAGCTCCAGCACGCGCTCGTTGAACGCCAGCCAGCTGCGTTCCCGGTCCAGGAAGCGGCCCTGCGGCAGGGGGGCGCCCTCGCCGGGTGCCTCCTCGTACCCGTCGAGGTCGGCGTCGAGATCCGGTTCCAGGTCGGAGACGGTCGCGGCCACGGTGTGCGGCCGGTGTGCGGCGATGGAGCCCACGGAGGGCTGCGTGTGCTGGATCTCTGCCCGCGTCTCTGGCTGACTCATGACCCCATTCTTCCGCGCCGGGGCCGGGACAGGCGCGTCGGAACGGGCGGGCGGGAGCACGACGGGCCTTGGCCCCGCGGGTCCCTCGGGCGGCGGCGCGGACTCTGGCACGGCGGGCTGCATGGCCCGAGCGTCGCAAGCCCGGCTGAATCAACGGTTACGGAGACATGACGTGCGGGATATCGCGGGGCGTCTCACGGGGGGCGCGCGGCGGGCGCGGGGGCGACGGCGGACCGTCCGCCGGGTGCGGCACGGGTGGGCGCGCGCGGCCGGTCGCGCCCCCGGAAGGCGGCTGCGCCGCCCTTCACGCCCGCCCGCGCGCCCCGGCGCTCACGTCTCCGTGCGGTACATCAGGTCCGTCTCGTACGTCTCGAAGCCCAGGCGCTCGTAGACGTGGACGGCGGCCGTGTTGTCGGCGTCCACGTAGAGGAGGACGGCCGGGAGGCCCTGGGCGGCGAGGTGGCGGAGGCCGAGGGTGGTGAGGGTCCGGCCGAGGCCGGTGCCCTGGGCGGTGGGGTGGACGCCGACGACGTAGACCTCGCCGAGCGCCTCCTCGGCGTGGATCTTGGTCCAGTGGAAGCCGACGAGTTCGCCGTCGTCCACCCGCTCGGCGAGGAAGAACCCGGCCGGGTCGAACCAGGGCTCGGCCATGCGGTCGTCGAGGTCGCGCTGGGTGAGGGAGCCCTGCTCGGGGTGGTGGGCGAAGGCGGCCGCGTTGAGCGCGAGCCACGCGGTGTCGTCCTTGCCGGGCTCGAAGGTCCGCACCCGGACCCCGGCGGGCACCACCGGCTCGGGCAGCGCGTCCAGCTCGGTCAACGGCCGCCGCATCTGCCGGAGTTCGCGGAACAGGGTGAGCCCGAGCACCTGGGCGAGATGCCGGGCGGCGGTGTGCCCGCCGTGCGCCCAGACGCGCAGCCGCTTGCCGGACGCGGCGAGCAGCGCGGTGCCCAGCGCCCGCCCGTGCCCGCGCCCCCGGTGCGCGGGGTGGACGACCAGTTCGGCGGCCGGTGCCTCCACCGGGTCGGAGTCCTCCAGCTGGGCGTACCCGACGAGTTCGCCGCCCGCCGTCAGCAGCAGGTGCGTGACGCCCTCGCGGGCGCCGCCGCGCAGTTGGAGGCGGCCCTGCTCGGAGACCGGCTGCTGTCCGTCCACCCGGGCGGCCTCCGCGAGCAGTCCGAGCACGGCCTCGGCCCGGCCCGGTTCGAGCGCGGAGTAGGACTCGATGGAGCGTGCGGGGAAGCCCCCGGCGGTGTCGTCGCTGCTCATGCGTACGAGGGTACGGGGCGTACGGCGCGAAGCGGCGGACCGGCCGCCGGGCAAAGGGGACGGCAAGGGCGAGGCAAAGGGAAACCAGGATGTAACCATGAAACCCCTGTTTTGCTACGCGCGTTGACCTTAGGCTGCGCCGCGAACGGGCCTTGTTGCCACAGCCGACCCACTAGGGGGTCCCATGCCAGCCGCGCCCCAGCGCACCCGACGCCGCGCCTTCGCGTTCCTCGGTACGACGGCCGCGCTAGCCACGGCGGCGGCGCTGACCGCCGCGCTGCCCGCACAGGCCCACAGTGGCGGCCACGGGCACGGGCACGGATGGCCGAGCCGTTACCAGGACGTGCAGTTGCTCTCCTTCAACGACCTGCACGGCAACCTGGAGCCGCCGTCCGGCTCCTCCGGCCGGATCACCGAGACCCAGGCCGACGGCACCACGAAGACCATCGACGCGGGCGGTGCCGAGTACCTCGCCACCCACCTGCGCGACGCCCGCAAGGGACACCCGTACTCGGTGACGGCGGCCGGTGGCGACATGGTCGGCGCCTCCCCGCTGCTGTCCGGTCTCTTCCACGACGAGCCCACCATCGAGGCGCTCAACAAGCTGAAGCTGGACGTCACTTCGGTCGGCAACCACGAGTTCGACGAGGGCGCCCGCGAGCTGGGCCGCCTGCAGAACGGCGGCTGCCACCCCACCGACGGCTGCTACACGGACAAGAAGTTCAAGGGCGCCGACTTCCCGTACCTCGCGGCCAACGTCCTGGACGAGAAGAAGAACAAGCCGATCCTCAAGCCGTACTGGGTCTGGCAGAAACGTGACGTCAAGATCGGCTTCATCGGCGTCACCCTGGAGGGCACGCCCGGCATCGTCTCCGCCGACGGCGTCAAGGGCCTCGTCTTCAAGGACGAGGTGGAGACCATCAACAAGTACGCCCGTGAACTCCAGCGCCAGGGCGTGCAGTCCATCGTCGCGCTGATCCACGAGGGCGGCTTCCCGGCCTCCGGGTCGTACAACTACGACTGCGACGCGGGCGGCGCGGGCGCGGGCATCTCCGGCCCGATCGTGGACATCGCCAAGCACGTCACCCCGGCCGTGGACGCCCTGGTCACCGGGCACACCCACAACGCGTACGTCTGCGACATCCCGGACCCGGCGGGCCGGCCGCGCATGGTCACCTCGGCCGCGTCCTTCGGCCGCCTGTACACCGACACCACGCTGACCTACGACCGCTTCACCGGCGACATCGCCCGCACGGCCGTGAAGTCCGCGAACCGGGTCGTCACCCGTGACGTGCCCAAGGCCGCCGACATGACCGACCTCATCAGCCGCTGGAACACGCTCGCCGCGCCCATCGGCAACCGCCCCGTCGGCTGGATCTCCGGCGACGTCAACAACACCGGCACCGAGTCCCCGATGGGCGACCTCATCGCCGACGCCCAGCTCGCCCACGGGCGCGAACTCGACCCGAAGACCAGCCTGGCCCTGATGAACCCCGGTGGCGTGCGGGCCGGGCTCACCTACGCGGCCAAGGGCGCCGAGGGCGACGGAGTCGTCACCTACGCCGAGGGCTTCACCGTCCAGCCCTTCGCCAACACGGTCAACCTCCAGGACTTCACCGGCGCCCAGCTCGTCCAGGTCCTGAAGGAGCAGGTCAGCGGGGCCAACGCGGCGGCCCCGAAGATCCTCCAGCCCTCTTCGGGCCTGACGTACACCCTGGACCTGACCAAGTCCGGCGCCGACCGTGTCGTCACGGACTCCATCCGCCTCGACGGCGCCCCCCTCGACCCGGCCGCCACCTACCGCGTCGCCACCAACAGCTTCCTCGCCGGTGGCGGCGACGGCTTCCCGACCCTCGCCCAGGGCACCTCCGACCTCGTCGGCTCCGACGACCTCACCGCCCTGGCGAACTACCTCACGGCCACCTCCACCCCCTCCGCCCCCCTGACCCCCCCGGCGGCGAACCGCATCACGATCGTCCAGTGACCCCCTGACGCGACGGCCCCCGGAGACCACGAGCCCCCGGGGGCCGTTTCGCGTTCCCGCGCCCGATCCGCCCCCTACTCCGCCGTACCCGGTGGCGGCACGGGCGCCCCCGGCAGTCGCACCGTCGCCACCGTGCCGTCGCCGGGTGGGGGTGCCGGGGAGAGGGAGACCTCGCCGCCCGCCTGGCGGACGGTGCGGGCGACGATGGAGAGGCCGAGGCCGGAGCCGGGGAGGGCGCGCGCGCCCGGGGAGCGCCAGAAGCGGTCGAAGACGTGCGGGAGTTCGTCGGGGGGGATGCCGGGACCGTGGTCGCGGACGGTGAGGGCACCGTCCACCAGGCGGACGTCGATCGTGCCGCCCTCGGGGGAGAACTTGACCGCGTTGTCGAGGATGTTGACGACGGCCCGCTCCAGGGCGGACGGCTCGGCGCGGACGTACCACGGCTCCAGGTGCGCGGTGATGGTGAGTTCGGGTCCGCGCAGGCGGGCGCGCCGCAGGGCGGCCTCCACCGTGTCCTGGAAGGAGAGGACCTGGACGCGCTCGCCGTGCTGTCCCTCGGAGCGGGAGAGTTCCTGGAGGTCCCCGATGAGTGAGGCCAGCTCGGTCATCTGGGCCTTCACGGAGGCGAGGAGCGCCTTGCGGTCCTCGGGGGGCAGCGGGCGTCCCGTCTCCTCGCTCCGGGTGAGCAGGTCGAGGTTGGTGCGCAACGAGGTGAGCGGGGTGCGCAGTTCGTGCCCGGCGTCCGCGATGAGCTGCTGCTGGAGTTCGCGGGAGCTGGCCAGCGCGGTGGTCATGGAGTTGAACGACCGTGACAGGCGGGCCACTTCGTCGTCGCTGTCGTCCCCCACCGGGATGCGGATGCTCAGGTCCTCGGTGCGGGCGACGTGTTCGACGGCCTCGGTCAGCTTGTCCACCGGCCGCAGCCCGGCCCGCGCGACGGCGAGCCCGGCGGCCCCGGCGCCGATCACCCCTATGCCGGAGACCAGCAGCAGGATCAGCGCGAGGTCCTTCAGCGTGTCCTGGGTGTTCTTCAGCGGGATGGCGACCAGGAGCGCGGTGTTCGGGTACAGCGCGGGCGGCCCGTCCGGCTGGCTGACGGTGAGCGGCTGGACGAGCACCCGGACGGCGGCGCCCTTGGAGTCGGTGCCGTCCCGCTTGATGACGCGGGCGCGCAGGATGCCGTCCCGGACGGAGATCTGGTTGATGACGGACGCGTCGGACGGGTCGGTCCGCACCCGGCCCGCCGAGTTGGAGAACACGCAGGACGTGCCGTCCTGCCGGACCAGCTGGACGTAGTAGTAACCGGCGTGGAAGCTGCCGACGCCCGCGTCGGCCGGGGCCTGCGGGCAGCTCTCCAGGGTGGAGGTGACGTCCCGCTGCCGCTGCGGCGAGGCCGCCTTCTGGAGATCGCTGTCCACCTGGTCGTAGACCTTGCGCTGGACGATGAACCAGCAGGTCATCGACACCGCGGCCACCGCGAACGCGACGGCGGCGGCCACCAGCATGGCGAGCCGCGCCCGGATCGGCAGCGAGCGGTACCGGCGGGCCAGCCTCCTCACTCGGCGCCGCCCTGCCGCAGGACGTACCCCACCCCGCGCACGGTGTGCACCAGCCGGGGTTCGCCGCCCGCCTCGGTCTTGCGGCGCAGGTACATGACGTACACGTCGAGGGAGTTGGAGGAGGGCTCGAAGTCGAAGCCCCAGACGGCCTTGAGGATCTGCTCGCGGGTGAGGACCTGGCGCGGGTGGGCCATGAACATCTCCAGGAGCGTGAACTCCGTGCGGGTCAGTTCGACCTGGCGCCCGCCCCGGACGACCTCGCGGGTGGCGAGGTCCATGCGCAGGTCGGCGAAGGTGAGCGCCTCGTCCTGGCGGGCCTCGTCGGAGACGGCCGCCGCGTACGAGCTGCGGCGCAGCAACGCGCGGATGCGGGCGAAGAGTTCGTCGAGTTCGAACGGCTTGACCAGGTAGTCGTCGGCGCCCGCGTCCAGTCCCGTCACCCGGTCCCCGACCGTGTCGCGGGCGGTGAGCATCAGGATGGGGGTGGTGTCGCCGGTGGCCCGGATGCGGCGGGCCGCGGTCAGCCCGTCCATGCGGGGCATCTGGATGTCGAGGACGACGAGGTCGGGCCGGTACGCGGCGGCCTTGTCGAGGGCGTCCGCGCCGTCCACGGCGACCTCGGTGCCGTACCCCTCGAAGGCGAGGCTGCGCTGGAGCGCCTCGCGGACGGCGGGCTCGTCATCGACGATCAGGATGCGCTGGGGGTCGCCTTCGGCGGGGCTCATCGCGGTTCCTCGGGGGTGCGGTCGGGTCGGTGGGCGGGGGTGCTGCTCAGCCTCGCACGTTTCCGTCCCGCCCCGCGGGCGGCCCGCGCGGCGCCGGGTCCGGCCCCCGGTGGAACACCGGGGGCGTCGGGCGGCCTGCGGGACCTGCCGGGAAGGCGCCGGTCAGACGCCGAGCGCGCTCAGCTCGCGCATGGCGGTCAGGCGGCGCAGCGGCACCTTGCGGCGGTGCGGGCGGTCGGCGGAGGTGCGCAGGCCCATCAGCTCCGGCACGTGCAGCGGGGGCAGTTCGGGCCGCGGTGCCTCGGTCGGCGCGTGCAGCGCGTGGGCCACGGAGAGGGCGAGGGTGATGTCGGCCGGAGCGATGGTGGTGGTGGGGTGCGAAACCTGCTCGATCATGACGTACTCCCTTTCGTCCCGCACGGGGTCGGGCTCGTGGGCCCGTCTACCCCGATGTGCCGTGGATTCAGCTCGTGCCGCCCGCCCGGAGTTTGGCCAGGTCGGACTTGACGGTGTCGATGGGGATGGCGAATCCGAGTCCCACGCTGCCCGCGTCCGAGGAGGACGAGGACTGGGCGCCGGACGAGTACATGGCCGAGTTGATGCCGATGACGTCGCCGGAGGCGTCGATCAGGGCGCCGCCGGAGTTGCCGGGGTTGAGCGAGGCGTCCGTCTGGATCGCCTTGTACGTGGTGGTGGACGAGCCGGTGTCGCCGTTGAACTGGCGTCCGCCGAACTGGAACGGCCACTGGTCCCCGAAGCCGCCGCCCTGGCCGTCCTGTCCGCCGCCCTGCCCGAACTGGTCGCCCTGGCTCTGGCTCTGGCCGCCCTCCTCCGGCACGGTCACGTCCCGGTCGAGCGCGGAGACGATGCCGCTGGTCACGGTTCCGCTCAGCCCCTCGGGCGAGCCGATCGCCACGACCGAGTCACCGACCCGCACGTCGGAGGAGTTGCCCAGCGAGGCCGCCTTGAAGCCGGAGCCGCCCTGGACCTGGAGCAGCGCGAGGTCCTTCGCCGGGTCGGTGCCGACCACCTTCACGGAGTACGACGTGCCGTCGCTGGTGCGCACCTTCACCGAGTCGGCGCCCGCCACCACGTGGTTGTTGGTGACGATCTGGCCGCCGCTGGTGACGATCACCCCGGCACCGGTGGACGTGCCGTCGCTCAGCCGGGCCTGGACCTCGACCACGCTCGGGCTGACCGCCGAGGCGATGGCGGCGACATCTCCGCGCTGCGAGGCGGGCACCGCGTTGGTGGTGGTCCCGGCCGCCGTGACCGTGTTCTTCCCGGTCAGCTCCTGGAAGCCGTACGCGGTGGCACCGCCGACCGCCGCCGCCACGATGGCGACCGCCGCGACCAGCACGGTCGGCCCCCGCCTGCGCCGCTTCGGCGCGGGCCCGGGCGCCCCGGCCCCGGCGACGACCGTCGGCGGGTCGTACGGCGGCGGGGGCGGCCACTCGGGGTTCACGGGAGCGGAGTAGCCGTACTGCTGCTGCGCCTGGGGACCCTGCTGGGCCTGGGGACCCTGCGGGTCCCCGTACTCGTACTCGCCGCTTCGGCGGTGGCTGTCGGTCATACGAAAAGCATTGCCCGCCACCATGAGAGCTTGCTGAGTGCCGCCTGAGAAGCCCGGCAGAACCGCGTTCGCCCGGTATAAGGACCCGTCCCGGTGAGCTCGCAGCTACTCTCGGACACCGTCGCGGAACCCACCGCGAGCCCTGCCGCACCGGCCCCGCGAGCCTCCGCCCGCGAGCCGCCCGCGGGGTCTCTCACCCGCAGCCGCAGCTCCCGCGCGTCACCAGCCGGGACGGGAACGTCTTCAGCCGCTCCCGCCGCGAGCCCGCGACGCGCAGCCCGTCGTCCAGGACGAGGTCCACCGCCGCGCGGGCCAGCGCCGGGCGGTCGGAGGCGACCGTGGTCAGCGGGGGGTCCGCGAGCGCGGCCTCCTTGATGTCGTCGAACCCGGCCACCGCCAGCTCGCCGGGCACGTCGAGGCGCAGCTCGCGGGCGGCCCGCAGCACGCCGATCGCCTGGTCGTCGGTGGAGCAGAAGAACGCCGGGGGCCGCTCGGGGCCGGACAGCACCTCCAGCGCCACCCGGTAGGCGTCGTACCGGTTGTACGGCGCCTCGTAGAGGCGGCCCTCGGTGCTCAGTCCGGCCTCCTCCATCGCGCGCCGCCAGCCCTCGACGTGGTCGGAGACCGGGTCGCCGACCGCCGGGGTGTCCGCGGTGCCGCCCATGCAGGCGACGTAGGGGTGCCCGTGCTCCAGCAGATGGCGGACGGCGAGCTGGGCGCCACCGAGGTCGTCGGTCACCACGGCGACGTCGTCGATGGCCTCGGGGCGCTCGTGCAGCAGCACCACCCGGGCGTCCCAGGCGTCGATCTCCGCGGCGGCCTGGTCGTTCAGCGCGTGCGAGACGAGGATCAGCCCGGAGACGCGCATCCCGAGGAACGCGCGCAGATAGTGGACCTCGCGTTCACTGATGTAATCGGTGTTGCCGACCAGCACCATCTTGCCGCGCTCGGAGGCGGCCTGTTCCACGGCGTGCGCCATCTCGCCGAAGAACGGCTGACGGGCGTCGGGGATGATCAGTCCTATGAGGTCGGTGCGCCGGGACGCCATCGCCTGCGCGACCCGGTCGGGCCGGTACCCCAGTTCCCTGATCGCGGCGAGGACACGCTCGCGCGTGGCCGGGGCGACCGGCCGGGGTCCGTTGTTGATCACATAGCTGACAACGGCGGTGGAGGTCCCCGCCAGCCGAGCCACGTCGTCCCGAGTCACCTTGGCCACGCGCGGAGTCTACGCGGATGGACCCTTCCTGGGCAGGGCGTTCGGCCACCCCGGTCCGCGCGGATGTGCGCGAGCAACGCCCCGGCGCGGACGCCGGGGCGTGCGGTCAGGCGTCCATGTGCGCCTCGGCGCCCGCGCGGGCCGCCGATGCGTCCCGGTCGTCCGTGTTTGCCTGCCCGGAACCGGCCTTCCGCTCCGGCGCGGACCGCTCGGCGCGCTCCGGCTTCTCCGGGGTAACGAATCGGTAACCCACGTTCCGTACGGTGCCGATCAGCGACTCGTGCTCCGGGCCGAGCTTGGCCCGCAGCCGCCGTACGTGCACGTCCACGGTGCGGGTGCCGCCGAAGTAGTCGTAGCCCCAGACCTCCTGGAGGAGCTGGGCGCGGGTGAAGACGCGGCCGGGGTGCTGCGCGAGGTACTTCAGCAGCTCGAACTCCTTGAAGGTGAGGTCGAGGACCCGGCCCTTCAGCTTGGCCGAGTAGGTCGCCTCGTCCACCGACAGGTCGCCGTTGCGGATCTCCATCGGGGAGTCGTCGTGGCCGAGCTGGCGGCGGCCCACGGCGAGCCGGAGCCGGGCCTCGACCTCGGCCGGTCCCGCTGTGTCGAGCAGGACGTCGTCCACCCCCCAGTCGGCGGTGACGGCCGCGAGGCCGCCCTCGGTGACGATCAGGATCAGCGGGCTGCCGGGCCCGGTGGAGCGCAGGAGCTGGCACAGGCTGCGGACCTGCGGCAGATCCCGGCGGCCGTCCACCAGGATGACGTCGGCGCCAGGTGTGTCCACCAGCGCGGGGCCCTCGGCGGGGGCAACCCGGACGCTGTGGAGGAGCAGCCCGAGTGCGGGCAGTACCTCCGTGGACGGCTGGAGGGCGTTGGTCAGGAGCAGCAGAGAACTCATATATCCGGTTCCTCCTCGGTCCCTGCGAGGACGTGTGCGGTGCGGCACTGCTCTGCGATCCCGGTGCGCCGGGCGGCGGCGGCCTCGCGGCCCCACCACCGTGCACAACGCGTCCGAAAGCACAAAAGGACCCGGGGGCTGCGTCGCCCGAGTCCTCTGCCCAGCACAATAGCCCACATGCGCAACCACCCGGCAGGCCGCGAGGCACGTTCCGCCGTCCGTCCGCGTGCTGAGACGGACGGACCGGGCCTCATACGGACATTCCTCCGCACAGCCGACGGCGTGGCGATCGATTCCGTATACGAACCGGGCGCCTCCGGGTCCGGGACGTCCGGCGGGGGAGCGTCCCCGGACGCCCCGGACGCCCCGGACGTGGTGTTCGTCGTCGCGCACGGCTTCACCGGGGACGCGGACCGGCCGCACGTACGAAGGGTGGCGTCGGTGCTCGCGCGGTACGGCGCGGTCGTCACCTTCTCCTTCCGGGGGCACGGCGCCTCGGGCGGCCGGTCCACCCTGGGCGACCGCGAGGTGCTCGACCTGGACGCCGCCGTCGCGCGGGCCCGCGGCTTCGGGCACGCCCGCGTGGTGACCGTCGGCTTCTCGATGGGCGGCTCGGTGGTGCTGCGGCACGCGGCCCTGCGCCCCGGCTCGGTGGACGCGGTGATCTCGGTCAGCTCCCCGGCCCGCTGGTACTACCGGGGCACGGCCCCGATGCGCCGGGTGCACTGGCTGGTCACCCGCGCCTCCGGACGCCTGGTCGGCCGGTACGGGCTGCGGGTGCGCATCCACGACCGCGACTGGGACCCGGTGCCCCTCCCGCCGGTCGCCGCCGTCCCCCTCATCGCCCCGGTGCCGCTGCTCGTCGTGCACGGCGACCGGGACGGCTACTTCCCCCTGGACCACCCGCGCAGCCTCGCCGAGGCCGCCGGTGAGCACGGCGAACTCTGGGTGGAGCCGGACATGGGGCACGCGGAGAACGCGGCCGGTGAGGCGCTGCTGGGCCGCATGGCGCGCTGGGCCGCCGCCCGCTGCGGCTAGCCTGGCCGTACCGTTCGTCTCTCGTTCGTTCGCCGCATGTGTTCCACACCCGCCAGCCCAGAGGAAACAGATGCCCAAGGTCACGGTCCGTTACTGGGCCGCCGCCAAGGCCGCCGCAGGGACCGCCGAGGAGCCGCTCGAAGCGGACACGCTCGCCGACGCCCTGGCCGCGGTGCGCGAGCGGCACCCCGGCGAACTCCCGCGCGTCCTGAAGCGCTGCTCGTTCCTCATCGACGGCGCTCCCGCGGGAACCCGCCCGCATGAGACGGTACGGCTGGCCGAGGGCGGCACGGTCGAGGTGCTCCCGCCGTTCGCAGGAGGGTGAACCGATGAGCGACCAGCAGCAGTACGGGGGCGGCCCGTACGAGGGTGGTTCCTACGGGCAGCAGGGCTACGACCCGTACACGGGACAGCCGCTCCCCGCCGGGGAACAGCGGCAGCCGTACCCCCACCCGCAGCAGCCCGCGCCCGCCTGGCCGGGACCGTACGCCGGTCAGGGCCAGAGCCAGGCCCAGGCGCACCCGCAGGCACAGGCGCACCCGCAGGGGTACGGGCAGGCGCAGGGATACGGGCAGGCGCAGGGGTACGGGCAGGCCGCCCAAGCCCCGCGGCAGCAGGGCGAGTTCGGGGAGCCGTACGCCCCCGGCGCCGACCCGCAGCACACCCAGCAGTGGCAGGGCCGCACCTGGGAGACCCCGTCGCCCGCCCCGGCCGCCCCGGCGGCGGAGACGGCGTACCTCCCGGCGCAGGACCCGTACGCCCCCCGCCCGGCCACCACCCCGGCAGCCCCGCAGACCCAAGTCCCGCAGGCGCAGGCCCCGCAGGCGCGGTCGGCCGATGCGGGGTACGGGCCCGCCACGCTCGGCGGCAACGCGCGGGTCACCGACGCCCAGCGGGCGCGCGCCGAGGGCCGCTCCCCGATCATCGAACCCGGTGTGCGGCCCGCCGCGCTCACCGCGCTGCTCGGTCTGCTCCTCGCCGGGGCCGCGCCGCTCGGCGTCTACGCGCTGGTCGTGCCGGTGGTACTGCTCCAGGCGGTGACGGCGGCCGGCTGGTTCCGGCTGAACGGCATGTGGCCGGCCCGGCAGGGCATCGCGCTCGCCTTCCTCGGCGGTCTGGTCGCGGACGCGGCGCTGCTCGCCGCCGGACGGCAGCACGCGCCCGCCGCGATCTTCGGCACCCTCGGCGTCTGGGTGCTGCTCTGCCTGGTGCTGCAACTCCGCTCGCACGCCGACCCGGACGAGCGGATGTACGGCCTGATGGCCACGGTCGCCTCCTCCGCGCTGACGATCGTCGCCACCGGGTTCCTCGGCGCCGCTCCGCACGGCGTGTCCGTCGGCGCGGCGGCCGTCGCGGTCGCCCTCCTCGTCCGGGCGCTGCCGCTGCCCACCCCCGCCTCGGTCGGGGTGGCCGTGCTGGCGGCGGCCGGTGCGGGCATCGCCGTCGGCGCCATGACCGGCCTCGGCACCAGGGGCGCGCTGGTCGGCACGGGCGCGGGCGTGTGCGCGCTGATCGGGCACCGGGTCGCCGCCTACGACTACCCGTCCCGCTTCGTGCACTTCACCGCCGGTGTCGCGCTGCCGCTGGCCGCCGCCGCGCCCGCGGTCTGGGTGCTGGGCCGCGCGCTGGGCTGAGCGGACGGAACGAAACGGGCAGGGGCCGGACGCGATGCGTCCGGCCCCTGTCACAACTGATCCACAATTCCGCCACGGCCCCCGCGAGCGGAGTTACCGTGTCGTAGCCCGTCCACACACCGCCCACCGGGGGAACTCCACATGCGCGCCCTGCGAATACTGCTCATCCTCGTCGTGCTCCTGGGCGTGCTGTTCGTGATCGTGGACCGGGTCGGTGTGCGCTTCGCCGAGGGCAAGGTCGCGGACCGGCTGAAGACCTCCGAGAACCTGTCGGCCACCCCGAGCGTGGACATCAAGGGCTTCCCCTTCCTGACCCAGGTGGCGGGCGGCTCGCTGGACGACGTCGAGGTCGGCATCAAGGAGTACGAGGCCGCCACCGGCACCGACGGCAAGAAGCTCCGCATCGACGACCTCACCGCCGACATGAAGGGCGTCTCCTTCTCCGGCGACTACAGCTCCGCCACCGCCGCCGACGCCACCGGCAGCGCGACCGTCTCCTACGCCGAGCTGCTGAAGGCGGCCCAGATTCCGGCGGCCCAGGTCGCGCCCGGTGTCACCGCCCAGGTGGTCGGCCTGTCGGACGGGGGCAACGGCAAGATCAAGGTCGCCGTGGACGCCACCGTGCTCGGCAACAAGCTGCCCCGGCCGCTCTACGTGCTCAGCTCCGTCGCCGTGAAGGACGGCAAGGTCCAGGTGCGCGCCGACTCGCTGCCCGCGATCGCCGGTGCCGCGCTCGCCGAGGGCCAGATCCGCCGGATCACCGACTTCCAGCAGGCCATCGACGGGCTGCCGGGCGGTATCGCGCTGGACAAGGTAGAACCGATGAAGACCGGCGTCCGTCTCACTGTGACGGGGACCGACGTGCGGCTGGCGGGCTGACCGCCCGCTCCGCGCCGTTCGGCCTCCCGCGATTCGGCCTGCCACGATGCGGCCTGTCGCCATCCGACGTATCGCAATATGGACCATCGCGTCTCAATATGTGACACGCCGGTGACATGCCCGCCGTTCCGTCCCTACGATCGACGGCATGAGGCGACAGGCGGATCTCACCAAGCGGCGGGCAGTGGACCTGTGCCGCGTTGCCGCCATGCTCTGTCGCCCCTTCTGAGCGGAAGTCCGCGCCGTACGCGCGCTCCGCGTCCCTCACCCGCCCTGTGATGACCAGGGCATCCGTGCGCCGCTCGGTCCGAGGGGCGCACCCACGCAGCCGTACGCCCCGCCGCACCTGCCCCGGAGGAGAACAGCATGAGCCGCAGCGACGTCCTGGTAGACGCCGACTGGGTCCAGGACCACCTGGACGACCCGGCCATCGTCGTCGTGGAGGTGGACGAGGACACGTCCGCCTACGACAAGAACCACATCAAGAACGCGATCCGCATCGACTGGACCAAGGACCTCCAGGACCCGGTCCGCCGCGACTTCGTCGATCAGGCGGGCTTCGAGAAGCTCCTGTCGGAGAAGGGCATCGCCAACGACACCACGGTGATCCTCTACGGCGGCAACAACAACTGGTTCGCGTCGTACGCCTACTGGTACTTCAAGCTCTACGGCCACGACAGCGTCAAGCTGCTCGACGGCGGCCGGAAGAAGTGGGAGCTGGACGCCCGCGAGCTGGTCGCCGGTGACGAGGTCCCCGAGCGCGCCAAGACCGACTACCGGGCGCAGCCGCAGAACACCGCGATCCGCGCCTTCCGCGACGACGTGGTCTCCGCCATCGGCGCCCAGAACCTGGTCGATGTCCGCTCGCCCGACGAGTTCTCCGGCAAGCTGCTCGCCCCGGCCCACCTGCCCCAGGAGCAGTCCCAGCGCCCCGGCCACGTGCCGTCCGCGAAGAACATCCCGTGGTCGAAGAACGCCAACGACGACGGCACCTTCAAGTCGGACGACGAGCTGAAGGAGCTGTACGCCGAGCAGGCGGTGGACCTCGCCAAGGACACCATCGCGTACTGCCGCATCGGTGAGCGCTCCGCGCTGACCTGGTTCGTGCTGCACGAGCTGCTGGGCGTCGAGAACGTCAAGAACTACGACGGTTCCTGGACCGAGTACGGCTCCCTGGTGGGCGTGCCGATCGAGCTGGGCGCCGCGAAGTAACGCCCGGTCCCGCGACCTCCCGAACGCACCCCGGACCCGATCCGATCCGGACCCACCCGACCCGAACCCGATCCGACCCTCGCGGTCAGACCCCTTACGGAGACAGACATGTGCGGAGCGAAGGCCGGCGGCCCGGACGCCTCGGCGATCAAGCCCGGTGAGACCACCATCCAGGGCCAGGTGACCCGCGACGGCGAGCCCGTCACCGGGTACGTCCGGCTGCTGGACTCCACCGGCGAGTTCACCGCGGAGGTCCCCACCTCCGCCACGGGGCAGTTCCGCTTCTACGCGGCCGAGGGCACCTGGACCGTACGCGCCCTCGTGCCCGGCGGCAGCGCCGACCGCACGGTCGTCGCGCAGCGGGGCGGGCTCGCGGAGGTCGCCATCGCGGTCTGAGCGACCGCGTCTCACGGCGTGACGGGAAGGGCCGCGCTCCGGCGCGGCCCTTTCCGCGTCCGCCGGATCTACCCTGGAAGCATGTACGCGCGGCGGCGGCACCGGTACTTCGCCATGATGGGCGTCTGCATCGGACTCTTCGTCCTGGCCTGGTCCGTCGTACGCCTGTGGTCGGTCCCGGCCGCCGTCGGGATGTGCGTCCTCGCCATGATCATCCCGCCGGTCGCCGCCGTCGTGGCCAACCGGCGCGGCCCGGACGACCGCTGGTGGGACGACCCCTCGGGCGACCCCCAGTCGGACGAGTGGTGGGACGAACTGGACGGGAAGAAGCGCCCGCGCGGATGAGTGCCCGGGGCCGGGATCAGTAGACGAGGGCCTGGGTGTCGTCCTCCATCGCCTCCCGCACGAACACCTGCGCCCCGGCGATCCGCACCCCCTCCAGCACGTCCGCCTCGGTGATGTCCCGCCGCGCGGCACACTGCGTGCACAGCGTGACCCGGCCGGAGGCCAGCACCGAGTCGATCAGGTCCGGCAGCGGCGCGGCGTGCGGCAGCTCGAACTCCGCGGCCCGTCCCGGCAGCGCGAACCAGGCGGACTCCCCGGTCAGCCACAACGACACCTCGACCCCGCTGGCCACCGCCACCGCGGCCACCGTGAACGCCTGCGAGCACCGCTCGGGCGCGTCCACCCCGGCGGTCACCTTGATCACGAGCTTCTTCGCCATGCGGCGCATCGTAGTCCGGACCGGGCGTACGCCCACCTCGTCAGGAGGCGCCCGGTCCCGCCGCGTAAGCTGGGGACCGGCTCTGTACGTACGTCCACCCGCTCAAGGAGCACTCCGTGGAGATCTTCTACGAAACCCTGCTCGTCCTGGTCTGCGTCGGCGTCCTCGCCTTCGCCGGACTGACCGTGAAGAAGCTGTACCAGGGCCAGCGCTGACCCAGACGTCGAGGAACCTCCGAGGAACCCGCTCATGATCGAGATCCCGTCCGACCTGCACAAGGACCTTGTCCCGCTGGCCTTTCTGCTGGGCAGCTGGGCCGGGGCCGGGGTTCACGACTTCCCCGGCTCCGAGAAGTGCAACTTCGGCCAGGAGGTGACCTTCGGCCACGACGGCCGGGACTTCCTGGAGTACCAGTCCCGCACCTGGGTGCTGGACGGCGACGGGAACAAGGTCCGCCCGCTGGAGACCGAGACCGGCTTCTGGCGCATCGACGCCGACCGCAAGGTCGAGGTCACCCTCACCCGTGACGACGGCGTGGTGGAGATCTGGTACGGCGAGATGGCGGACAAGACCCCCCGGATCGAGCTGGTCACCGACACGGTCGCCCGCACCGCCACCGCCCGCCCCTACTCCGGCGGCAAGCGGCTGTACGGCTACGTCAAGAGCGACCTCATGTGGGTCGGCGAGAAGCAGACCCCCGAGGTCGAGCTGCGCCCCTACATGTCCGCCCACCTGAAGAAGGTCGTCACCCCGGAAGAGGTCGAACGCTGGGCCAAGGCCCTCCCCGACGACCTGCCGGACGACGGCATCGCCTTCTTCAAGTAGGCCGGACCTGTTCTTCAAGTAGGCCGTACCCGCACCCCTCGCGCGTACCCGGAACGCCCCTGCGCCCACCGCAGGGGCGTTTCCCCGTCGTGGCCCTAGACTTTCCGGTGTGGTGAGCACCGACTGGAAGAGTGATCTCAGGCAGCGCGGTTACCGGCTGACGCCGCAGCGGCAGCTCGTGCTCGAAGCCGTGGACACGCTGGAGCACGCGACCCCCGACGACATCCTGGGCGAGGTCCGCAGGACGGCGTCCGGGGTGAACATCTCCACCGTGTACCGCACTCTGGAGCTGCTGGAGGAGCTGGGCCTGGTCAGCCATGCCCACCTCGGGCACGGGGCGCCGACGTACCACCTCGCGGACCGCCACCACCATCTGCACCTGGTGTGCCGGGACTGCGAGAACGTCATCGAGGCGGACGTCGCCGTCGCCGAGGAGTTCACCGCGAAGCTGCGCGAGCAGTTCGGGTTCGACACCGACATGAAGCACTTCGCGATCTTCGGCCGCTGCCGGGACTGCTCCCGCGAGAGCGCGCCGGACGCGTCGTAGGCTTGCCGGTATGAAGAGTCCCCTGCTGTCCCTGCCCGGCGCCGTTCCCGCCGAGGGCGTGGACGAAGGCGTCGCCGCCCACTACGGCGACCTGTTCCGCGAGCAGCGTGCCCTCGCCGACGGCACCGGATTCGTGGACCTCTCGCACCGGGGCGTGGTCACGGTCACCGGCGACGACCGGCTGAGCTGGCTGCACCTGCTGCTCACCCAGCACATCACCGACCTGCCCGTGGGCCGGGCCACCGAGGCGCTGATCCTCTCCGCCAACGGGCACATCGAGCACGCCCTGTACCTGGTGGACGACGGCACGACCGTGTGGGCGCACGTGGAGCCCGGCACCGAGGAGGCGCTGATCGCCTACCTGGAGTCGATGAAGTTCTTCTACCGGGTCGAGGTCGCGGACCGCACCGCCGACACCGCGCTCGTCCACCTCCCGGCCGGTTCCATCACGCCCGCCCCCGAGGGCGCCGTGGTGCGCGAGACGCCGTACGGCCGTGATCTCTTCCTGCCCCGCGCCGACCTGGAGTCCTTCGCGGACGCCCACGGCCCGGCCGCCGGTCTCCTCGCCCACGAGGCGCTCCGTGTCGAGCAGCACCGCCCGCGCCTCGGCTTCGAGACCGACCACCGCACCATCCCGCACGAGCTGGGCTGGATCGGCACCGCCGTCCACCTCCAGAAGGGCTGCTACCGGGGCCAGGAGACCGTGGCCCGCGTGCAGAACCTCGGCAAGCCGCCGCGCCGCCTGGTCTTCCTGCACCTGGACGGCAGCGAGGTGCACCTCCCGGTGCCGGGCACCGGGGTC
Organism: Streptomyces corallincola; assembly: GCF_019104725.1. GTDB lineage: Bacteria > Actinomycetota > Actinomycetes > Streptomycetales > Streptomycetaceae > Streptomyces > Streptomyces corallincola. The sequence goes on from NZ_JAHRXF010000037.1 coordinate 44,536, forward strand.
CGGCTCGCGGACGACGGCCCCGACGGCCGGCAGATCGGCTTCGTCACCACCTCCGTACGCCACCACGAGCTGGGCCCGGTCGCCCTCGCCCTGGTCAAGCGGAACGTCCCGACCGACGCGCGTCTGATGGCCGGGGACACGGCCGCCGCCCAGGAGACCGTCGTCGAGCCGTAGGCACGAACGGCGTGCGACGGGTCCTCACACCTCCAGCAGCACCGTGAACGGCCCGTCGTTCGTCAGCGACACCCGCATCGTCGCGCCGAAGCGGCCGGTCGCCACCGTCGCGCCCAGCGCCCGCAGTTGGGCGACGACCTCGTCCACCAGCGGCTCCGCGACCTCGCCGGGGGCCGCCGCGCTCCAGGTGGGGCGGCGGCCCTTGCGGGCGTCGCCGTAGAGCGTGAACTGACTGATGACCAGCAGGGGCGCGTCGATGTCGCCGCACGAGCGCTCGTCCGTGAGCATCCGCACCGACCACAGCTTGCGCGCCAGCCGGGCCGCGTGCTCCTTCGTGTCCTCGTGCGTGACCCCGACCAGGACGCACAGGCCCTCGCCGTCGATCGCGCCGACCGTCTCGCCGTCCACGACGACACTCGCGCCGTCCACCCGCTGCACCACCGCTCGCATGCGGACCATCATGCCGGGTGTGCGGACGGGGGGCACCGCCGGTCCACCAATGATCCCCAACTTCCCATCTACGGCCGTTCGGGGGCACTCGGTCACATAGCGGCCACTTGGGGTGGCACGATGCTTGCACACGCCGGTCGAGGGGACGGTCACACCACATGAGCAGCACATCGAGCACCGGGGACCTGGACACGCACCGGCCGCCCGCACAGCGCGCCGACGGCCCGGACACCCCGCCACTGCCCGCCGAACGGCAGCACGACCTGGCCCTGTTCAGCCTCGACCAGCTCCGCGTCCTGCGCCGGAACGCCCAGCGCGACGAGGCCGACCTCAGTTACGTACGGCGCCTGCTGCACGGCCGGATCGACATCCTGCGCGCCGAACTCGCCCTGCGCGGGCGGGCGTCGGTGCCCGCACCGGCGGACTCCTCCGTGGTCGAGCGGCTGCCGGAGATCCTCACCGACGCACCCGCCCGGCACCGCTCCTCCGCCCGGCACGTCACGGTCGGCCCGCCGCACAACGAGGAGTACGGACAGCTCGCCGCCGCCATGCTGGGCGAGGTCGAACTCTCCGACCTGACCGCCCGTACCGACCTCGAACTCACCTCCGCGATGGGCCGGTTGTCCCGGTACGAACAGGAGGTGTCCCGCTGCCGCCAGCACCTCCAGCGCACCGCCGACGACTGCAGCGGCGAGATCGCCCGCCGCTACCGCGAGGGCGAGGCCCAAGTGGACGACCTGCTGAACTGAGCGGCGCGGCACGCCCTTTATCCGGGCGACACACCCCGGCCGCGCTGTCTACCGTGGCGGCCATGACGATCGACGTACGTACCGTGACCGAGGGCGAGTTCCCCGACTGGGTCCGGGCCCGCAAGGTCGGCTTCCTGGAGGAACCCGCCGTCACCGAGGCCCAACTCGCCGCCCGCAGGCGCAATTTCGTGGCGGGGCGGCTGCTCGGCGCCTTCGACGCGGGCCGCTGCGTGGCGACCTTCCGCTCCTTCGCCCAGGAGGTCACGGCGGTCGGCGGCGCCCCGGTGGCCGCGAACGCGATCTCCAACGTCACGGTCACCGCCACGCACCGCCGCCGGGGCCTGCTCTCCCGCATGATGCGCCGGGACCTCGCGGCGGCCCGCGAGCGCGGCGACACGGTCGCCACCCTGATCGCCGCCGAGTACCCGATCTACGGCCGCTACGGCTTCGGCCCCGCCACCCACACCACCCGCTGGACCGTGGAGGTGCCGCGCGCCGGGCTCGACCCCCGCAGCTCCGGCCCGGAGGACGGCGGCCGGATCGACCTGGTGGACCTGGCCGACGTGCGCGAACTCGGCCCCGAACTGCACGACCGCTGGCGGAGCGTGACCCCGGGCGCGGTCAGCCGGGACGCCCTGTGGTGGGACCGCCACACCGGCACCGCCGACTTCGGCACGGCGTGGAAGGAGCCCTTCCACGCCGTGTACCGGTCCGCGTCCGGCCAGGTCGAGGGCATGATGGCGTACGCCTTCGACGACGAGTGGAAGGGCACGCAGCCCTCGGTCACCGCGTCGGTCGAGTGGGTGCTCGCCGCAACCCCGGGCGCCGAGCGCGCGCTGTGGCGGTTCCTCTGCTCGGTGGACTGGACGGTCCGGGTGGACACCGGGTGGCTCGGCCCCGACGCCCTGCTGCCGCACCTCCTCCCCGATCCCCGCGCCGCCCGCGTCACCGACCACGCGGACTTCCTCTGGGTCCGCGTCCTCGATGTCGTACGCGCCCTGGAGTCCCGTACGTACGCGGCGCCCGGCACCCTCGTCCTCGACGTGCGCGACGAGGACGGCCCGGCCGCCGGGCGCTACCGCCTCGACGCGGGCCCGGACGGCGCCACCTGCGCCCCGGCCCCCGGTGCCACCCCCGATCTCACACTCCCCGCCGCCGAGTTGGCGTCCCTCTGGCTCGGTGACCAGTCCGCCGCCCGCCTCGCCGCCCTCGGCCGCCTGACGGAGAACACGCCGGGCGCGGTCCAGCGGGCGACGCCCATGTTCCGGGGGGCGGTACGGCCGTGGTGCCCGGACGCGTTCTGAGGCGCGGCGGGCGGTGTCGCAGGGCGCGTACGGCTGCGGAGGGTGGTGTCGCGGGGGGAGGCGTGCGGCTGCCGGGACACGGGCGCGCCTCCGGTGAGGCCCTCTGGGAAACCGTGGCCCCGGACCTGACACTGAGTGAGTGACCTCCGAGACGACGACCCAGCCCGAGCCCCCGTCCCCGCCCGCGCCGACCGGTGTACCGCGTGAGCTGATCGCCGGTGCCCGGCTGGTGCTGTGGGACTTCGACGGGCCGCTCTGCCGCCTGTTCGCGCCCGGCTCGGCCGAACGGGTGGCCGCCGAACTGGTGGAACTCCTCGACGCCCACGGCCGTACCGACCTCCTGACCCCCGCCGAGCGCGCCGTGCCCGACCCGTGGGCGGTGCTGCGCGCCGTACACGCGCGCGACCCCGGCGGCACGCTCCCCGCCGTACTGGACGAACGGCTCGCCGACCGCGAGGCCGGGGCGGTGGCCACCGCCATGCCCGCCGCCTACGCCGACCCCGTGATCCGCACCTGGACCGCCGTCGGCGCGCGGATGGCGGTCACCGCGCACACGTCCGCGCGGGCCGTCGCCGCCTACCTGGCCACCCGTGGCCTGACCGGCTGCTTCGGCGGGCGCGTCCACGCCCGCACCCCCGCCCACCCCGGCCCCGACACCGTCCGCCGCGCCCTGGCCGCGTCCGGCGTGCCGCCCGCCGAGGCGCTGGCCGTCGGCAGCCTCCCCGCCCACCACGAGGCCGCGCGGGCGGCGGGCGTGCCCTTCCTCGGCGTGACCCCCGTCGAGCCCCGCGCTCACGCCCTGCGCGCCGCGGGCGCCCCCGTCGTCCTCCCCTCCCTCGCCCCGCTCCTCCCGGTCCTGCGCACGGTGTCCGTACGGGAGGTGGGGGCGGCGGGGTGAGGCGGAAACGGGGGAGACGGCCGGGCGGTCGGGCGGGAGACTGGCCGCATGCCCGAACTACGACGGCTGCGCGCCGACCACGCCCCGGCCGTCCTCGCCTTCGAGCTGGCCAACCGCGCCTGGTTCGCCGCGTCGATCACGGACCGGGGTGACGCATACTTCGCCGAATTCCCGGCCCGGCACGCCGAGTTGCTGGCCGAGCAGGAGGCGGGCACCTGCGCCTTCCATGTCCTGGTCGCGGAGGACGGCTCGGTGCTGGGCCGCTTCAACCTGGTGGACATCGCGGACGGCACCGCCGTCCTCGGCTACCGCATGGCCGAAGCCGCCACCGGCCGCGGCCTCGCCACCCGCACCGTCCACACCCTCTGCCACCTGGCAGCCACCCGCTACGCCCTCCACACCCTCCACGCCGCGACCTCCCACACCAACACGGCGTCCCAACGGGTCCTCGCCCACACCCACTTCGTCCCGAACGGCCCGGCGGACCCGTCCGCACTGGGCGGCAAGGCGGGCGTCTCGTACGTCCGCCACCTCCGCCCGGCGCGTGCACCGGGCCGGTGATCCTCCCTCGCGCACAGATCATGAACTCGTCCCCGAGCAGTGGAACTCGGCTCTGTCCAGCCAGACTTGGCGGTGCCCTGCCGGACGAGTGGGGCGGCGGTCAGGGGGTGGTGGTGTCCGTGAGGATCGCCTCCAGGCGGGCTCGGCACTCCGCGACGAAGGCCGGGAAGGTGGTCCAGTAGTACGAGAGTCCGGCGGCGCCGACCGCGATGGCCCAGGCGCGGGCGCGGGTCCAGGTCGTGGGGGAGAGGGAGAGGGCGTTCCAGTAGGCGGCACGTGCGGCGGGCGGCAGGTCCCAGGCGGGGGCGTGTTCGGCGTCGGGGTGGCCGACGGAGAGCGCGCCGAAGTCGATGACGGCGTGCAGGCGGCCGTCGCGGACCAGCAGGTTGGTCGGTTTGAGGTCGCCGTGCAGCCAGACGTGTGGTCCGGACGGCTCGGGGAGCGTGAGGGCGTCGCGCCACATCCGCTCCAGCGCGTCGAGGTCGAGCGCGTCCCCCGCGAGGGCCCGGCAGCCGTCCAGCGCTTCGGTGACCCACCCGTCGCACGGCACGAGGCTCCCGCCCCGGTACCACTCCAGTTCGTCGGCGCGGCGCGCGCCCATGAGGTCGATGCCGTGCAACTCGGTCACGAAAGAGGCGAGTTCGGCACCGAAGAGACTCCAGTCCGCCACTCTCCCCGCTCCGGCCTCCTCCCCGTCGATCCACCGCGACACCGACCAGGGGAACGGGAAGGCGCCGGTCGGCGTCCCGGCGTACACCGGCTCGGGAACCGGCCACGACAGCTTCGGCGCCAGCCGGGGCAGCCACATGTGCTCCTTGCGAACCGAGTGGGCGGCAGTCCGGGGCACCCGCACCAACAGCTCGTCCCCCAGCCGGAACATGGAGTTGTCCGACCCGCCCCCGACCCGCGCCAGCTCCATCCCGGCCCACCCCGGACACTGCTCCTCCAACAGCCCCCGCACGAGCCCCACATCCACGGCGATCTCACCTTCGTGCAGTGTCATGTCCCCAAGTCTGGCCGCGATCAACGGGGTTGGGCCAACGACTTTACGGGCCACCGGATGCCGCCTCGCGCGGCCCCGTAGGCTGGGCGCATGTGGACCCCGCACTCCCAGGCTCTGTGACCACGAGGCTCTGAGGGCGACGCCGTAGGACGTCGCCCTCCTCGGCGTGCCCACCGTGCGGCCCTTCGGGGGGCACGCGTCGAGCGCGCTCATTCCCCGCCGTCACCCGCGCGGCCCCCCTCGGAAGCGCGCGGCGACGGCCCCTCCGCTCACCGTCGCCCGCGTCCTCACCGGAGTGCCCTGTGCCCGCGCTGTTTCCCCCTGCCCTCGTACCCTTCCTCGACGTGCTGTGCTGCCCGGTGTGCCGGGCGCGTCTTCACCCCGGCCAGGGGGCGCTGCGCTGTCCGGACGGTCACGCCTTCGACATCGCCCGCCAGGGCTACGCCGCTCTCCTGACCGGTGCCCGTGCCACCAGCGGGGACGACGCGGACATGGTCCAGGCCCGGATGCGCTTCCTGGCCGCCGGTGCGTACGAGCCGGTCCGCGAGGCCCTGACCCGGCTGGCCGCCGACGCCCTGCCCGGCCCGGGCACCGTCGCGGACCTCGGCTGCGGCACCGGGCACTACCTGGCCGGTGTCCTCGACCGACTCCCCGCCGCCCGCGGGCTGGGGCTGGACACCTCCGTACGCGCCCTGCGCGCCGCGGTGCGGTCCCATCCGCGAGCCGCCGCCGCGAGCTGGGACGTCTTCCGCCCCTTCCCGCTGGCCGACCGGTCGCTCGATCTCGTGCTCAACGTCTTCGCGCCGCGCAACCCGCCCGAGTTCCACCGCGTGCTGCGTCCGTCCGGACGGCTCATCGTGATCCGCCCCACGCACCACCACCTCGCCGAGCTGCGCCGCCGCTTCCCCGCCATGCTCACGATCGACCCGGCCAAGGAACAGCGCCTGCACACCGCCCTGACCCCCCACTTCGAGCCCACCGACACCCTGCGCGTCGCGTACACCACCCCCCTGACCCCACAGGAGTCCCAGGACCTCCTGACCATGACCCCCACCCGCCACCCCGCCCCGGCCACTCCCACGGACCCCGGCTCCCTGCCCGGCCGGGTCACCGTCTCCGTACTGGCCACCGCGTACCGGCCGGTGCACTTTTGCAAGCAAGCTGCTTGCAATTGTTAGCGCGGGTGGGGCATGGTGGAGGCATGGCATCGCTCAGCGTCGGGAATCTCGGGGAGTATCTGCGGGAGCAGCGGAGGACCGCTCAGCTCTCGCTGCGGCAGCTCGCCGATGCCGCCGGGGTGTCGAATCCGTATCTGAGCCAGATCGAGCGCGGGCTGCGCAAGCCGAGCGCGGAGGTGTTGCAGCAGGTCGCCAAGGCGCTGCGGATCTCCGCCGAGACGCTGTACGTCCGCGCCGGAATCCTCGACGCCGAGCGGGACCGGGACGAGGCCGAGACGCGCGCCGTCCTCCTCGCCGACCCCTCGCTGAACGAGCGGCAGAAGCAGGTGCTGCTCCAGATCTACGACTCGTTCCGCAAGGAGAACGGCTTCGGCGCCGAGGGGATACCGGGCGCCGAAGCTGACGGCCCCGGCAGATCCGACGGGTCCGCCGGACCCGGAGAACCCGGCGGCCCCGGCGCTGCTCGGCGGGCCGCCGACGCCTGAGCGTTCGCGCCGCCCGCACCGTCGCGGATCACGTCGTCCACGTACACAAGACCCTCAGTCGCAAGCGAATCGAATCCGGGAGGACCCCACCGTGGCCATCACCGACGACCTGCGCAAGACCCTCAGCGACCCCACCCCGCTCTACTTCGCCGCCGGTACCGCCGACCTCGCGTTCCAGCAGGCCCGCAAGGTGCCCGCGCTGGTGGAGCAGCTCGCCGCCGAGGCACCGGCCCGTATCGAGGCCGTACGCAACACCGACCCGAAGGTCGTGCAGGAGAAGGCGACCGCCCGTGCCAAGGAGGCGCAGGCCGGGTTGCAGAACCGGGTCACCGAGTTCATCGGCGGTCTCGACCTGGACTTCAAGAAGCTCGGGGAGAACGCCCAGGACCTCGCGCTGCGCGGAGTCGGCGTCGCCGCCGAGTACGCCGTCCGGGCCCGCGAGACGTACGAGAAGGTCGCCGAGCACGGCGAGCAGACCGTGAAGACCTGGCGCGGCGAGGCCGCCGAGGACATCGAGGAGCTCGCCATCGCCGTCGAGGGCAAGCCCGAGCCGGTTGAGGTCAAGCACGAGCCGAAGCCCGCCGCCCCCGCGGCCGCCGCCCAGGCCAAGCCCAAGCCCGCCCGCAAGACCCCGGCGCCCCGCAAGGCCGCCACGACCAAGAAGCCCACCCCGCCCTCCGAGTGACCACCCCCGCACGGCGTGTTCTCCGGGTACGGTGACGACACGCCGTACGCGGCGATCGCGTACGGAACGGGACAGAGCAGGAGGTGGATGTCGTGTTGATGCAGGGGTTTCAGGGGTTCATCTCGCTGCTCTACTACGCGATGCTGGCGATGGCCGTCGTGGCGTTCGTGCTGGCGCTCGTGGCCAGGCCGGACGCGTACCGCGCGGCGGACAAGCAGAACAAGGGCTTCTGGCTGATCATCCTGGGGATCGCCGTCGTGGTGAACCTCGTGGTGCCGATGCTGTTCCTCCAGATCGCGGGCCTCATCGCCTCGATCGTGTTCTTCGTGGACGTCCGTCCCGCGCTCAAGCAGGTCTCCGGTGGCGGAGGCGGCGGCGGGGGCTGGGGCCGACGTGGTGGCCGGGGCAGCAGCAGCGACGGACCGTACGGGCCGTACAACGGCGGTCGGTGAACCGCCAGCGGGGGTGCCCGTAGGTGACATGAGAGGAAGCGGGGCCCGTTCGTTCCGGGCCCCGCTTCCTCGTTCCCGCCGAGTTCCCTGCCGGACACCCGGCCGGGCCTCTTGCCGGACACCCGGCCGGGCCTCTTGCCGGACACCCGGCCGGGCCCCTCGCCGGACTCCCGCCGCGCTTCCCTACCGCGTGCGGTCCAGCAACACCACCGCCACGTCGTCCGTCAGCTCGCCCCCGTTGAGGTCGCGCACCTCGCTGACCGCCGCCCGCAGCAGATGCGCCCCGCGCAGCCCCTCGCCGAGCTGGCGGCTGATCATCTCCACCATGCCGTCCTGGCCGAGCCGTTCCCCGTCCTCGCCGACGCGGCCCTCGATCAGCCCGTCGGTGTAGAGCATCAGGCTCCACTCCGAGCCGAGTTCGACCTGCATCCGGGGCCAGCGGGCGCCGGGCAGCAGGCCGAGGGCGGGCCCGTTGTTCTCCTGCGGGAGCAGCTTCGGCGCACGGCCGGGGCGGGCGACCAGAGGGGCGGGGTGCCCGGCGAGGCAGAGCCCGGCGCGGCGGCCGTCGGGCGCGATGTCCACCGTGCAGAGCGTGGCGAAGATCTCGTCGTCGGCCCGCTCGTGCTCCAGCACCTGCTGGAGCGTGCCGAGCAGTTCGTCCCCGCACAGTCCGGCCAGCGTCAGCGCCCGCCAGGCGATCCGCAGCTCGACCCCGAGCGCGGCCTCGTCCGGACCGTGCCCGCACACGTCCCCGATCATGGCGTGCACGGTGCCGTCCGGGGTGCGCACGGCGTCGTAGAAGTCGCCGCCGAGCAGCGCGCGGGAGCGGCCGGGGCGGTAGCGGGCGGCGAAGCGCAGCGTGGAGCCGTCCAGCAGGGGCGTGGGCAGCAGACCGCGCTCCAGGCGGCGGTTCTCCTGCGCGCGCAGCCGCCCCTCCGCGAGCCGCCGCTCGGCGGTGTCGGAGCGCTTGCGCTCGACGGCGTAGCGGATGGCGCGGCTGAGCAGCCGCGCGTCCAGCTCGTCGCGGAACAGGTAGTCCTGGGCGCCGACGCGTACGGCCTCGGCGCCGCGCTCGGCGTCACCGGTGGCGGTCAGCGCGAGGACGGCGTGCCGGGGCGCCAGCTCCAGCACGTGCCGCAGGACGGCCAGCTCGTCGCCGTCTCCGCCGCCGGGCGCGGGCAGGGCGAGGTCGAGCAGGATGCAGTGCACGTCGTCGGTGAGCAGCCGCCCGGCCTCGGTGAGGTTGCGGGCGGTGCGCACGCGCAGCGCGGTGCCGGACGGGTCCAGCAGGTTCGCCGCGAGGGCCGAGCCGGACGGGTCGTCCTCGATCAGCAGCAGGGTGAGAGCGGTGCCGCCCGCGCTCGCGGCGGCACGGTGAGCCTCTTCCTTGAGGGAGCCGTCCCGCGGGACGGCCGGCGCCACACCACTCTCCACGGCCGGGATCGCTCTCGGCCGGGGTACGGGTACGGGCATCGTCTGGGTTCCTTCCCTCCCCCCGAGGGCAGGTGGGGCGAGGGACCTCGACCCACCGTCGGAGGACCATAGCGGCATCGGCCGCCCCGGCGGAATGGCACGGGCCCGGCCGCCGGGGCGCAGGCCACTGTCATATGCCGTTTTATGTACGACAGTTGGACACGCCACGGGGTTCCGCGGGATGACGAAGCTCACTACGGCCCCGCCGGGCAGGGGCGTTGGCGTGCGCGGGGTCACATGACGGGGGTCACGGTCGCGCCGCCCGGCACGCCCCCGGGAGTGCCGCCCCCCGGTACGCCGTCACGCGTCGGGGCGTACGACCCCCAGGATCGGCATCGTCCCGGCCCCCGCGACCGTCACCGTGCGGCCGGGACGCGGGGCGTGGATGATCATGCCGTCGCCCACGTACATCGCCACATGGCTCGCGTCGGCGAAGTAGATGATCAGATCGCCGGGCCGCATGTCCGCCACGGCCACGTGCTTCAGCTGCCGCCACTGCTCCTGCGAGGTGCGCGGCACCGGGTGCCCCGCCGAGGCCCACGCCTGCGAGGTCAGGCCGGAGCAGTCGAAGGAGTCGGGGCCCTCGGCGCCCCAGACGTACGGCTTGCCGAGCTGCTCGGTGGCGAACCGGACGGCCTCCCTGCCCTGCGCGGAGCCGGTGAGACCGGTCTTCCCCGGGGTGCCGGGCTTCTTCAGGGCGCCGGTGTCCAGCCACCTGGTCTGTGCCTCGCGGGCCGCCTTCCGCTCCAGCTCCGCGAGCCGGTCCCGCTCCTTCCGCTCCAGCCGAAACTCCAGCGCGCGGGCCGTGTCGATCTGGGCGGTGATCCGCTTTTTCGCGGCGGCCTTCGCCTTGCGGTCGGCGTCCAGCCGGTGGCCCTCGGCCGCCGCGTCGTCGGTCAACTCGCGCAGTTCGTCCTGGGTGCGGGTGGTCTCCGCGATCAAGTTGGTGGCCGCGCGCTGCCCGTTGAGGACGGAACCGGCGCCGTCGAACACCTTCTGCGGGTCGTCGCTGAGCAGGAACTGCGCGGCGGGCGGCAGCATCCCGGTGCGGTACTGCTCGCGGGCCGAGGCGCCCGCCTGGTTCTTCAGCAGGGCGAGTCTGCGCCGCCCGTCCTCGATCCTCCGCTCCAGCCGGGCTATCGTCCGCGCCTGCTTCTCGGACCGCTCCTCGGCCGCGTTGTACGCGTCGGTGGCGACGGCCGCGTCGTGGTAGAGGGCGTCCAGCTTGGCGCGGACCTTCTCAAGGTCCTTGTCCGGTGCGGGAGTCGGAGGTGCGGGTGACTTCGGCGGCTCGGGTGCGTCGGCGGACCCCGCGGACGCGCCGGACACGGTCCCCACCGGCACGGAGGCGTACGCCGTCGCGGGCACCGCCAGGGCGCACACCGCGCAGACCACGGTCACGGCGGCGGCGAGCAGGCCGCGCTTGCCCGAACCCATACAACCCCCCAAAGCTGATTAACCCGTCAGTAACTTCCGGTCACCGAGGGGATGGTGCCACGCCGGGACGCGGAACGACAGAGGTCGTCGCCCTCCCCGGCCGACCGCCCTCCCCGCCGACCGCCTCGCTCTTGTTACGTACGGGGCACGGAGATCGTTCCCGTCCGCCCCGGACGCATTCCCCGCCGGTGGGGAGGGGGTTCGGGGCGGTCGGGCCAAGTCGCTTGGTACGAGGGGTACTTGGCTACGACGCCGACCGCGCCGGTGCCAACGCGTCCCACCGCACGGTGACTTCGCCCTGCCGCCACCGCACCGGGGCGTCCGTCACCGGCCAGTCGGCGCGCAGGTCCCGTACCGCACGTGTCCAGCGCTGCCGGGCGCCGTAGGAGGCGTAGGGTGCCGCGGCGGCCCAGGCGCGGTCGAAGTCGCGGAGGAAGGCGTGCACCGGCTCGCCCGGCACATTGCGGTGGATCAGCGCCTTCGGAAGGCGTTCGGCCAGGTCGGACGGGTGGTCCAGGGAGGCGAGCCGGGCCGCGAAGGTCACCGTGCGCGGCCCCTCGGGACCGAGCGCGACCCACACATGGCGGCGGCCGATCTCGTCGCAGGTGCCCTCGACCAGCAGCCCGCCGCGCGAACCGTCCCCGGGCGGGGCGAGCCGCGCGCACAGCCGCTCCCACACGGCGGCGACCTGCTCCTCGTCGTACTGGCGCAGCACGTTCGCCGCGCGGACCAGCAGCGGGCGGCCCGGCACCGGGATCTCGAAGCCGCCGTGCCGGAAGACCAGGCCCTCGCGCTCGTACGGCCGTGCGGCGGCGACCCGCTCCGGTTCGATCTCGACGCCGACCACGTGGGTGCGGGGGGCGGCGGCGCGCAGTCGGCCGAGGAGTTCCACGGCGGTCCAGGGCGCGGCGCCGTAACCGAGGTCGATGGCGAGCGGGTCGGCGGCCCGGCGCAGCTCGGCGCCGTGCGTGGCCGCGATCCAGCGGTCCATGCGGCGCAGCCGGTTGGGGTTGGTCGTCCCGCGCGTCACCGTTCCCACGGGGCGGGGGGTCGTGCGGGGTGCCATGCGTCGAGGGTATGCGGCGAACGACCCCGCGCCCTCGCGCCCTCCGTGGCCCCCGTGCTCTCGCGCCCGGCGACCCCGGTGCCTTCGTGCCCTCCGGGCCCCGCGACCCCGGCGCCCCGCAACCTCCGCGCCCATCGAACGGTTGACCGAACAATCGTAATGATTACCTAAAGTCGCTTGATCGGGAAATGATTCGACCCCCGCACGCTGTTTCAGCACCCGGAGGGCGCGACCGGCCCTCGGGAGGCGTGCCCGCACGCGGGGAGGCATGCCCGTACGCGCATCCGCCGTCCGCGTCCGCAACGAGGAGGAAACGCCACGTGAGCCAGTACGCCGGCAGGCTCGGGCGTCGCTCTGCGGCGGACCGGGCGCGGCTGAGGCTGCACCGCAGGCCCCGCCGTGTCGCCATGCTCTCCGTGCACACCTCGCCGCTGCACCAGCCCGGCACGGGCGACGCGGGCGGGATGAACGTGTACATCGTGGAGCTGGCCCAGCGGCTGGCGGCGATCAACATCGAGGTCGAGATCTTCACGCGGGCGACCTCCGGCGGCCTACCCCCGACCGTGCAGCTCGCACCCGGTGTGCTCGTCCGGCACGTGGACGCGGGCCCGTACGAGGGGCTGGCCAAGGAGGACCTGCCCGCGCAGCTCTGCGCGTTCACGCACGGCGTGATGCAGGCGTGGGCAGGGCACCGCCCCGGCCATTACGACCTGGTCCACTCGCACTACTGGCTCTCCGGGCAGGTCGGATGGCTCGCCGCCCAGCGCTGGGGCGTACCCCTGGTGCACGCGATGCACACGATGGCCAAGGTGAAGAACGCCAGCCTGGCCGAGGGCGACACCCCCGAGCCCGCGGCCCGCGTGATCGGTGAGACGCAGATCGTGTCGGCGGCGGACCGGCTGGTCGCCAACACCGCCGAGGAGGCCGCTGAACTCGTACGGCACTACACGGCCGACCCCGCGAAGGTCGCCGTCGTCCACCCCGGCGTCAACCTCGACCGCTTCCGCCCCGGCGACGGCCGCGCCGCCGCCCGCGCCCGCCTCGGCCTCCCGCAGGACGCGCTGATCCCGCTGTTCGCGGGCCGCATACAGCCGCTGAAGGCGCCGGACATACTGCTCCGCGCGGTCGCCGCGCTGCTGGCCGAGCGGCCCGCGCTGCGCTCCCGGATGGTCGTCCCCGTCGTCGGCGGGCCCAGCGGCAGCGGCCTCGCCAAGCCGGAGGGGCTCCAGAAGCTCGCCGCCCGGCTCGGCGTCGCGGACGTGGTCCGCTTCCATCCGCCGGTCGGCCAGGAGCAGCTCGCGGACTGGTTCCGGGCCGCGTCGGTGCTGGTCATGCCGTCGTACAGCGAGTCGTTCGGCCTCGTCGCCATCGAGGCACAGGCTGCCGGTACGCCGGTGCTCGCGGCCTCCGTCGGCGGGCTGCCGGTCGCTGTGCGGGACGGCGTCACCGGGTTCCTGGTGGACGGCCACCGCCCGGCCGACTACGCGCGGCTGCTGGCCCGCTTCGCGGACACGCCCGCACTGTCGGCGGGCATGGGCGAGGCCGCCGCCCGGCATGCCCGGGGCTTCGGCTGGGACGCCTCCGCCGCCGCGACCGCCGACGTCTACACCGCCGCCGCCCAGTCCCACCGCCGTCACGTACGCTCGCAGCATGGCTGAGGCGGAGGAGCGGAGCGCACAGGCGGTACGGGTGGTCGAGGCCACCCTCAAGGAGGCCGGACTCGACTGGGAGAGCCCCGAGTCGGGCACCTACGTCGTCCAACTCCCCGGCACCCGGAAGCTGTTCACCACCGTCTCGCTCCGCGTCGGACGCCACACCCTCTCCCTCAACGCCTTCGTCATCCGCCACCCCGACGAGAACGAAGCGGGCGTCCACCGCTGGCTCCTTGAGCGCAACCTCAAGCTCTACGGCATGAGTTACGCCCTGGACCCCCTCGGCGACATCTACCTCACCGCACGCCTCCCCCTCTCCGCCGTCACCCCGGCCGACCTCGACCGCCTCCTCGGCCAAGCCCTCGAAGCCGCCGACACCGCCTTCAACCCCCTCCTGGAACTGGGCTTCACCTCCGCCATCCGCAAGGAGTACGCGTGGCGGCTGTCGCGGGGCGAGCCGACACGGAACCTGGACGCGTTCCGGCACCTGCTGGAGCGCCCGACCGAGGACTGAACTCCGACTCGGTACACCCAACACCCGTCCGCCCAGCCCTACTTGCCGCGCCGGACCCCGTTGGGGCCGGGATGCCGTAGGCGGTGCTGAACGCCCGTACCCGGTGGCAGGGGTGGGCGTGGAGGAGGCGGGACGCGGTCGTGAGGGTGCGGCCCTCGACCGCGTGGGCGTCCAGCAGTTCACGCAGGGCGGCTGCCAACTAGCTCTGCTGCGGCAGGCGTTGAGACCCCCGAGTCCCCAAGTGCGCCCGTGGCCGCTCCCCGACCAGCGCGATTCCGCTCTCCGCCTCCAACTCCCCGCCCGGCCTAGGGCGGGCCGTCGGGTGGACGGGCGCCCGACGTCAGGCGGTCCGCGAGCGCCGTGACGAGGTCGCGCAGTGCGGCGGGGCGCTCGACGACGAACGGCCGGTCGAGCGCGGCGAGCGTGCGGGGCAGCCAGTCGAGCCGCTCCACCCGGAGTTCGACCCGCAGCCAGCGCTCGCCCGCCGGGTCCCGGCCGGTAGGAGGCCCGTACTCCGTCAGGCTCGCCACACCGGCGGGGAGGTGTACGCGGATCTGCTCGGCGGTCCCGTGGACACGGAGGGTCACCTCGTGCCGGTACGCGGCGGCGGCGAACCCCGACAGCAGGCGTTCCGCCGGGCCGGGACCCGAGGGCGCCTCGAACGAGCCGGGCAGCGTCCGCGCGCCCGCGATGCGGTCGAGCCGGAAGGTCCGGTCCTCACCGAGCCGGGCGTCCTCGCCCGTGACGTACCAGCGGCCCGCGTGGGCGACGATCCCGTAGGCGTGCAGGGTGCGTTCGGTGCGCCGTCCGGCGCGATCGGTGTAGTGGACGGAGAGCGGCCGACGGTGGCGCACGGCGTCCGCGACGGTGAGCAGCAGCTCGGCGTCCGCCGGGGCGAGCGGGAGCCCGGCGCCCGGATGCTCCGGCTCGCCACCGGGCCGGAGCGTGAGGTCCGGCCGGTCCGCGAGGTCTCGCCGGTCCGTGAGGTCCGGCCGGTCCGTGAGGTCCAGCCGGTCCGTGAAGTCGAGGGCGTCCAGGAGCGCGTCGAGCCGGTGCGCGATCCGCCGGGGCAGCACCCGCCGGATCTTCGCCGACGCCGTCTCGCTCGCCGTGCGCTCCACCGCCGTCAGCCCGGCCCGGCGGCCGGTGAGCAGGCCGAGCAGTACGGCCAAGGCCTCGTCGTCGCTGAGCATGAGCGGGGGCAGGCGGTAGCCGGGGGCCAGCCGGTACCCGCCGTAGCGCCCGCGCACCGACTCCACCGGCACGTCCAGGTCGATCAGATGACCGACGTACCGCCGTACCGTGCGCCCCTCGACGCCGAGCCGGTCGGCCAGCTCGGCCACGGTCCTGGTGCCGCCCGACTGGAGCAGCTCCAGGAGGGTCAGGACGCGGCCGGTGGGTCGGGGCATTTCCGCAGCCTAACGCGCATACCGGACGGATTCTGTCCACTATTTCTCCTAGCCTCCGACGTGCACGCCCGCACGGTGGCGTGCACATCCCGCTCGTCCCGACCGGCCCGCCCGTCCCGCGCGGCCAAGGAGATCCCCATGCACTTCGTCTCGATCCGCGTCATCACCGGCGACGTCCCGCGCCTCGTCGAGTTCTACGAGCGGGCCACGGGGCTGCGGGCGACCTGGTTCACCGAGGACTTCGCCGAACTCACGACGGGGCGCGGCGCCACCCTCGCCATCGCCGGTACCCGTACCGTCCCGCTGTTCGCCCCGGACTCCGCCCGCCCGGCGGACAACCACAGCGTGATCACCGAGTTCCTGGTGGACGACGTGGACCGCGTGCACCGGAACCTGAGCGGCTTCGTCACCGACCTCGTCAGCGGGCCCACCACGATGCCCTGGGGCAACCGTTCGCTGCTGTTCCGCGACCCGGACGGCAACCTCGTCAACTTCTTCACCCCGGTCACCGAGGCGGCCGTCGAGAAGTTCGCAGGCCGTAGCCGCCTGCTGTAGCCGCAGGGCGGGCCGCTCAGCCGAACATCCCCGGCCGGTAGTCCCCGGCGGGCTGCCGGACGAGCACGTTGACCCTGTTGTACGCGTTGATCAGCGCGATCAGCGTCACCAGCGCGCCGAGCTGCTCCTCGTCGTAGTGCTTGGCCGCGTTCGCCCAGACCTCGTCGGAGACACCGCCCGCCGCGTCCGCGATGCGGGTGCCCTCCTCGGCCAGCTCCAGCGCGGCGCGCTCGGCGTCGGTGAACACGGTGGCCTCCCGCCAGGCCGCGACCAGATGCAGGCGCTGCGCGGTCTCCCCGGCGGCGGTGGCGTCCTTGGTGTGCATGTCGGTGCAGAATCCGCAGCCGTTGATCTGGCTGGCCCGCACCTCCACCAGCCGCTGCACGGTCGCGGGCAGGCTGGAGTCGGTCACCGCCTTCCCGGCCGCGTTCACGTGCCGCAGCGCCTTGCCGAACACCGGGTTGGCGAACAGGTCGAGGCGGGCTTCCATGCTCATGGGGTGCTCCTTCGGTGAGCCTGTGTCTCCGAGTCTGTGGCCCGTACACGTGGACCACATCTCCTTGACGGGGGCGGGGGAGCGGATGTGACATGGGCGAGTGTGACGCCGGTCACGGTGGGGGCGTCCGTGGGGCGGTGGGGGTCGGTCGTGCGGGTCGTATCGGCCGTACGGGTCGTACGGGTCGTACGGCGATGATCAGCGCGTCGGCTCGACAGCGGCCCCGGAGACGGCCGGGGTGCCCTTGTCCGCCGTACCGCCCGCTGTGGCCACGTTCACTGGATCGCCGACCGAACCGGCACCGCCGCCCGTGCCAGTGCCCACGCCCACGCCCCGCATGAGCACCGCGTACCCGATCCCCGCGACCGTGCCCACGGCCGCGCAGAGCCCCCAGAGCCAGTCGGCGCCGAGCCGGTCGAGGACCGTACCGGAGACGAGTGGGGCGACGAGGGCGGCGACGGACCAGGAGAGGCTGTAGACGCCCTGGTAGCGCCCGCGCCCGTGGGCGGGGGAGAGGCGGACGACCAGGCCGGTCTGGGTGGGGGCGT
>NZ_JAHRXF010000038.1 GCF_019104725.1 Streptomyces corallincola
CCGAGCGCACTGTTCTCCCATCCGTCATCTCCGGTTCGGCTTGGCCGGATCTTTCCTCTCTAGATTGCAAAGCGCTTGTTTTTGCAGGTTCAAGGGAGGGTTTTGTGAACAGGAACGTGCGGACCGGGCGCTGGGGGGCGGCGGGGGTCGCCGCGGCGGCGGCGGTCGTGGCGACGATGGTGCTGAACCCGACGCTCGGTGCGTCCGCGAGTGCGCCGAAGGCGCCCGCGCAGGCGTCCGCGAAGAACGTCATCTTCATCAACGGCGACGGCATGGGCGCGGCGACGCGTGAGGCGGCGCGGCTTCATCTCGCGGGGCTCCAGGGACAGTTGGGCATGGACCGGCTGCCCGTGTCCGGCCAGCTCACCACCACCCCGGACGACCCGAAGGCCGTCGTCACCGACTCCGCCGCCGCGGCGACCGCGTGGGCCACGGGCGAGAAGACGTACAACGGCGCGATCAGCGTGGACCCGGACGGCAACCCGCTGCCGACGCTCGGCGCGCAGGCCAAGGCCGCCGGGAAGGCGACCGGTCTGGTGACGACCGCGCAGGTCACGGACGCCTCCCCGGCCGCGTTCTTCTCCAACACCGCCGACCGCGGCAAGCAGGACGAGATCGCCCGCCAGTACCTGGACGTCACCAAGCCCGACGTGATTCTGGGCGGCGGCGAGGACTGGTGGCTGCCCGCGGGCACCCCCGGTGCCTTCCCGGACAAGCCCGCCGAGGACCCCAGCGAGGCCAGCAAGGGCACCAAGGGCAACCTGGTCAACAAGGCCAAGCGGGCTGGCTACACCTACGTCACCAGCGCCAAGGCCCTCGACAAGGCCAGGGGCGGCAAGCTGCTCGGTCTCTTCGGCAACGAGGAGATGTTCCAGCAGCGTCCCGAGGGCCAGGGCGACGTCTACAACCCCGTCGTGGACCTCGCCACCATGACCGACAAGGCGCTCAAGACGCTCGACAAGAACAAGAAGGGCTTCTTCCTCATGGTCGAGGAAGAGGGCGTGGACGAGTTCGCGCACCAGAACAACGCCACCCGCGTCCTGCAGTCGATGCAGCAGCTGGAGAAGGCCGTCGCCGTGGCCCGCGCCTACCAGGCCACCCACCCCGACACCCTCCTCGTCATCACCGGCGACCACGAGACCGGCGGCCTCACGGTCGAGGAGAACGACGCGAACGACGAGTCCGGCACCGGTGTCTCCGCCGAGGACGGCCCCTTCACCATCCGCGGCAGCGACCGTACGTTCACCATCGACTGGACGACCTCCGGGCACACCAGCGTCGATGTCCCCGTCACCGCCGCCGGTCCGCTCGCGGGCCGCTTCACCGGCAAGCACGCCAACACCTTCGTCCACGACGTCCTGAGCCAGATCCTGGCCCCCGGCCGTCACTGACACCCGCGCCGCCCGGCGCCCCGCGCCTCGCGCCCCGCGCCCCCGTGCTCCGGTGCCCGGCGCACACGGCCCCGGTACGACCCTCCCGGTCGTACCGGGGCCGTGGTGTTCGGGGGCACCCGTGATCCGTCGGCCACCGCCCCCGGCCGACCCGTTCGCCCGCTGCGACGAGGCAGCCGCCCGCGCCCCCGGCGGAGGGCCGGTGCGGAGGGCCGGTACGGCGGCCCACCGGTCGATGGTGACCGTACGGCCGGTTTCGTATGTGCGTTCGAATACGCCCAACGGGACCGGGTGCGACGCGCCGATGCAGGCGGATCTGGCCGGAAATGTGCCGGAACGATTCGTCCCTTAGGGCGCCTGTGGCGTGGCTACTCGCCTTCGTGCGTGATGCGGTGACACACGCCAAAAAGTGGCGATGGGGGTTTATCGACTTGTCATCACGCTTGCGTGCGAATCGGGGCTTCCGGGGTGGTGGCCGGGGTCCCGTTGGGCAACTCTGAACCAGCGACGTCGTCAACGAAAGCCAGGGCGGTCGGCCAACCACCCTGGGAAATGGATGCACTTCGACCCCCACAAGGCAGTGAAGTGCTCGTTCACGGAGGAAACAACATGGCAAGCATCCGTACCGCCCGCGTCATCGCCGCCGTCTCCGCGCTCCCCCTCGCAGCCGCCCTCTTCACCGGGATCGCTGCCGCGGACAACGGCGCCTTCGCGGACGACGGATCGAACGCCGGTGTGGCGAGCGTCGTCGGCAGCGGCGTCGGCCACGACAACAACGGGAACTCGTCCACCACCCAGCAGAACGCCGTCGGCTCCGGCGCCTCGAACCAGAGCAACACCGCCCAGGTCAACGGCTCGGTCTGGTCCGCCATCCAGCAGGGCAACGAGAACGTCGCCATCCACTTCACCCGCCTCTGGTGACCCTCCGCCGGGACCCCTCCCGCTGAGGGGTCCCGTGGGGTGTGCTCCGGGGCGCGGTGCGCCTGCGCGGCGGTACTTCGGTACCGCCGCGCAGGCGTTTTCCCGTACGGGGTGGGAACCGTGCCGGGTCGGCCGGACCGACCACCCCTTCTCCGCCGTTTTTCCGTAGGGGGCGGGCACCGTGCCGCCGCGCGCCCCCGAGACCGCCCCTACCCCGTCCCCGAGACGCCGTCCGCCTCTCCTCCACCCACAGGAGGTGGAGCCACCCCTACCCCTCCACCCAGAGGTGGAGCCGGTTTCCACTCCTGGGGTCGATCCGCCGGGGCCGCTCCGCTTCTAGCGTTGAGCCATGACCACTCCCGTCCGCATCAGCGCCCCGGCCGCCGCCGTACCGGGCCCCGCCGTCCCGGTGGGTTCCGGGCTGCGCGCACCGGACCGTCCACGGGACCGCCGGGGCGGCGGGAACCTCGCGTACCCCTCCTTCGCGTCGTACGTCCGCGCCCGCCAGCCCGTCCTGCTGCGCGCCGCCCGCTCGCTCACCGCCAACCCCAGCGACGCCGAGGACCTGCTCCAGACCGCGCTGACCAAGACGTACGTCGCCTGGGAGCGCATCGAGGACCACGGCGCGCTGGACGGCTATGTCCGCCGCGCCCTGCTGAACACCCGGACCTCGCAGTGGCGCCGCCGCCGGGTGGACGAGTTCGCCTGCGACGAACTGCCCGAACCCGAGCCGATACCCGGCGGGGACGACCCGGCGGAGCGGCAGGCCCTGCGGGACGCCATGTGGCGCGCGATCACCCGGCTCCCCGACCGCCAGCGCGCGATGGTCGTGCTCCGGTACTACGAGGATCTCAGCGAGGCCCAGACCGCCGAGGTGCTCGGCGTCTCGGTCGGCACGGTCAAGTCGGCGGTCTCCCGCGCCCTCGGCAAGCTGCGGGACGACCCGGAACTGGGCCCGGTCCGCTGAGGGCGGCCCGCACGGAGGGTGCCCCGTCGCTCCGCACCCCGTGATCGATCACCACGACCTAGTGACATACCGCGCGGTATGTGCGCAGAATCAGGCCGGACCGTTCGACTTCACCGCGCAGGGCGACGACGCCCGAGGGAGGGACGCCGTGCTGAGCACGATGCAGGACGTACCGCTGACCGTCACCCGGATTCTCACGCACGGGGTACGGGTGCACGGGCGCTCGCAGATCATCACCTGGACCGGGGAGGCCGAGCCGCGGCGGCGCAGCTTCGCCGAGGCCGGTGAGCGCGCCGTGCGGCTGGCGAACGCCCTGCGGGACGAACTCGGTGTCCGTGAGAACGACCGCGTGGCCACCCTGATGTGGAACAACGCCGAGCACGTCGAGGCGTACTTCGCGGTCCCCTCGATGGGCGCCGTCCTGCACACCCTCAACCTCCGCCTGCCCGCCGAGCAGCTGGTGTGGATCGTCAACCACGCGGCGGACCGGGTCGTCGTGGTGGACGCCTCGCTGATCCCGCTGCTCGCCCCGCTGCTGCCCAAGCTGCCCACCGTGGAGCACGTGGTCGTCTCCGGCCCCGGCGACCGCACCCCGCTGGAGGGCACCGGCGCCCGCGTGCACGCGTACGAGGAACTGATCGACGGCCGCCCCACCACGTACGACTGGCCGGAGCTGGACGAGCGCCGGGCCGCCGCCATGTGCTACACCTCCGGCACCACCGGCGACCCCAAGGGCGTGGTCTACAGCCACCGTTCGATCTACCTGCACTCCATGCAGGTCAACATGACCGAGTCGATGGGCCTGACCGACCAGGACCTCTCGCTGGTCGTCGTCCCGCAGTTCCACGTCAACGCCTGGGGCCTGCCGCACGCCACCTTCATGTCCGGCATCAACATGCTGATGCCGGACCGCTTCCTCCAGCCGGGCCCGCTCGCCGAGATGATCGAGCGCGAGCGCCCCACCCACGCGGCGGCCGTCCCCACCATCTGGCAGGGCCTGCTCGCCGAGCTGACCGCCCGCCCGCGCGACGTGTCCTCGCTGGTCCAGGTCACCATCGGCGGCGCCGCCTGCCCGCCGTCGCTGATGGAGTCCTTCGACCGGCTCGGCATGCGAGTCTGCCACGCCTGGGGCATGACGGAGACCTCCCCCCTCGGCACGGTCGCCCGGCCCCCGGCCCACGCGGTCGGCACCGACGAGGAGTTCGGGTACCGGCTCACCCAGGGCCGGTTCGCGGCCGGTGTCGAGGCCCGGCTCACCGGCCCCGGCGGCGAGCGGCTGCCCTGGGACGGCACCTCGGCGGGTGAGCTGGAGGTGCGCGGCCCCTGGATCGCGGGCGCCTACTACAACGGTCCCGACGCCGAACCCTTCCGCCCCGACGACAAGTTCAGCGCGGACGGCTGGCTGAAGACCGGTGACGTCGGCACCATCTCGCCCGAGGGCTTCCTCACCCTCACCGACCGCGCCAAGGACGTCATCAAGTCCGGCGGCGAGTGGATCTCCTCCGTCGAGCTGGAGAACGCCCTGATGTCCCACCCGGACGTCGCCGAGGCGGCCGTGATCGCCGTCCCCGACGACAAGTGGGGCGAGCGCCCGCTCGCCACCGTCGTCCTCCGCGAGGGCGCCGCCGCCGACTACGCCGCCCTCCGCGCCTTCCTGGAGGAGGAGTGCGGCATCGCCCGCTGGCAGCTCCCCGAGCGCTGGACGATCGTCGAGGCGGTGCCGAAGACGAGCGTCGGCAAGTTCGACAAGAAGGTGCTGCGCAGGTGGTACGCGGACGGCGGCCTGGACGTCACCCGCCTCTGACCCACCGCCCCGCCCGACCGTGACGGCACCGGAGCCACCAACTCCGGTGCCGCACCAGGGCGTGCGACCCCACGAGGGCGTACGGCCAGGCCAGGCCGTACGACCACCCCAGGCCGTACGCCGGTCGGCATGCCGCAGGCCGTACGCCGATCAGCGTGCCGTGCGCCTCAGTTGACGCCGATCCGCGCCAGCAGATCCACGATCCGGGACTGCACCTCGGTGCTGGTGGAGCGCTCGGCGAGGAAGAGGACGGTCTCGCCGGAGGCCAGCCGGGGGAGGTCGGCGGGTTCGACGGCGGCGGTGTAGACGACCAGCGGGGTGCGGTTCAACTGCCCGTTGGCGCGCAGCCAGTCGATGATCCCGGTCGCCCCGGCCTCCCGGCGGTGCACCTGCATCAGGTCCATCACCACGAGGTTGGGCCGCAGTTGCCCGGCGAGCGTCACCGCGTCGGCGTCGTTCCCGGCCCGCGCGACCTGCATGCCCCGCCGCTCCAGCGCGGAGGTCAGCGCGAGCGCGATCTCCGCGTGCTCCTCGATGAGCAGGACGCGCGGCGGATGCTGCTCGCTGTCGCGCGGCGCCAGCGCCTTCAGCAGGACGGCCGGATCGGCGCCGTACGCCGCCTCGCGGGTCGCCTGCCCGAGCCCGGCCGTCACCAGCACCGGGACCTCGGCCGCGACCGCCGCCTGGCGCAGCGACTGGAGCGCGGTCCGGGTGATGGGGCCGGTCAGCGGGTCCACGAACAGCGCGGCGGGGAACGCCGCGATCTGCGCGTCCACCTCGTCGCGGGAGTGCACGACGACGGGCCGGTACCCCCGGTCGCTCAGCGCCTGCTGGGTGGTCGCGTCCGGCGCGGGCCAGACCAGCAGCCGACGCGGGTTGTCCAGCGGCTCCGGGGGCAGCTCGTCGTCGAGCGGCTGCTCGCGCGGGGTGTCCGCGATCTCCACGGCACCACCGGGACCGTCCAGCGGCTCGGGCCCCTCGTCGGCGTCCGCGTCCGGTGCTCCTATGGCGTACGACCGTCCGGCGCCCTCGGTGCCGGGCGCGGTGCGGTTCGGCGCGGGGCGCGGGGGCTGCGCGGCGGCGGGTGCGGCCGGCTGCTCACCGGTGCCGCCCGGCTGCGCACCGGCGGCGGGCGCCGGGTCGGGCTGCTGCGACTCCGGGCGGGCGGCCGGGGTGCCCAGCTTGCGGCGCCGTCCGCCGCCCGCCGTGCCGTGCGGCGGCGGGGTCGCGGTCGGCTGCTGCACCTGCGCGGCCTGCCGGGTGAACGGCACGCCCTGGCCCAGCGTGCGCACGCTGATCGCGCGCCCCTGGGTGGAGTGGGGGTCGGCGGCGGGCGCCGCGTTCTCGGCGGGCAGCGGCTGCGCGCTGCGCGCCGGAGCCGCACCGGCACCGGTACCCGTGTGCTCCGGCGGGAGCGGGGTGCCCGCCGCCGGGGTGCCCGGTCCGGCGGGCCGAGCGGCGCGGGGAGCCTGGACCGCCGGGGCCTGGGCGCCCGCGTCCGTGCCGGGCCACTGCTGCGGAACCGTGGCGGCGGGGGGCTGCGCGGGTACGGGCTGTCCGGGTGCCGCCTCCGCCGGGAGGGGCTGGGCCTGCGGCTGGGGTACGGCGGCCGGAGCCGACGGCGCCGGAACGTGCGCGGACGCACCGGAGTTGCCCTGCGCCGGGATCGGCTGCCCACCGGAGCCGGGGCCGCCCTGACCGGCACTCGTACCGTGGCTCCCCGGCCCCTGACCACCGGCCGCCTGCGCGGGTACGGCGGCCTCGGCCCGCTCGGGAACACCGCCGGGACCGACAGCGCCCGCAGAACCGGTCGCACCGGCATCGGACTCGTCGTCCGGCTCCATCGTCCCGGTCACTGACGCGGCGGCCCGAAGCACCTGCCCCGGCTGGAGAGCCTGCCCCGGCTGAAGCACCTGCCCCGGCTGGAGCAGCTGACCGGGACCACCCGGCACCGGCGCGCCCTGCTGCGGAACCAGCGGTACGGCCGGACCGCCGGGCGCCACCCGCACCCCGGCCGCCTGGGCACCCGGCGCGTGCTGCGCGGCGGCACCCACCCCGGCGGCCTGCGGCGCCTCCTCGGCGTCCGCCCCACCGTCCGGCCGGGCCACGGCACGCCGACGCCGACCGGTCGGCGCGCTGGTCGGATGCGGCTGCGGCGGGGTGTGGTCCCCGCTCTGGTCCACGGGCACGGCGTCGTGCCGGCCCGCTTCCGCGACACCCGTCCCGGCAGCACCGGGCGCGCCCGGGGGCGCGGCGGCGGGTTCCGGGGCGCGGTCGGCGGCGGCCGGGGGGAGCGCGAAGACCGTACGCGCGCCGGTCTCCTGCGCGGCGGCCCGCTCGGCGGCGGCGGCCAGCGCCCGGCGACGTCGCCCGGTGGGCGGCTCACCCGAGCCGCCGTCCGCACCGGAGGCGTCCGCACCCGAACCGTCCGCACCCGAACCGTCCGCCACCGAGCCGCCGGAGCCGGAGGGCAGGGCGGGCGGAAGGGCCGCCGGAGCCTGCGAAGGGGCCTGCTCGGAGCCGTTACGGCCGTGCTGTCCCGCGGGAACGCCCTGCGGCGGTACGGTCCCGCCGGGCGGTACGGCCGCGCCGAGCCCGCTGTTGGCCGCCGGGGTACCGGCCGCGTGCTCGGCGGCCGTCATCACGGCACCCTCGGAGACCCCCGCCAGACCCGCACCACCAGGCACACCGGCCACACCGGCCGCATCGGCCGCATCGGCATCGCCCTCCGCACCCGCACCGGAGTCCACACCCGCACCGGAGTCGGCAGCCCGCCCGCGTCGCCGCCCGGTCCCTCCGGAGGCGCCCGTCGAAGAGGCGCCCTCCCCCTCGTGACCGCTCGGAGCCGCGCCCGTGCCCGTGTCCACGCCCTCGTCCCCGGCCGCCGCGCGCCGACGCCGTCGTCCGGTGGGCGCCGAGGACTCGCCGCCCTCGTCGCCGGACTCGCCGTCCAGGAACGCGTCGGTGGAACCCCGGCGCGCCCGGCGCCGCCCGCCGCCCGCCGCCTGCTCACCGGGCAGGGCGAGTTCGGCACCCGGCGCTTCCCCGGTGACCGCCGTGATCGCCGTGGCCGCCGGGGCCGGGGTGGCCGTCGGGGCCGGGGTGGCCGACGGACCGGCCCCGAGCGCGGGCATCGCGGCGGCCGGGACCGCGCCCGCGCCGCCGCCTAGCGGCACTTCGAGGACGTACGCGCTGCCGCTCATGCCCGGCACCTCGTGCGTCTGGAGCACCCCGCCGTGCGCGCGGACGATCCCGCGCACCATCGGCTCGTGCACCGGGTCGCCGCCGGGGTACGGCCCGCGCACCTCGATCCGCGCGACCTCGCCGCGCTGCGCCGCCGCGACCACGACCGTGTTGTCCAGGTAACCGCCCGCCGACAGCGGGGTGTTGCCGGTGGCGTCCACCCCGGCGACGTCCGCGACCAGATGCGCGAGCGCGGTGGCGAGCCGCTGCGGGTCCACCTCGGCCTCGATCGGCGGGGCGTGCACGGCGAACTGCACCCGGCCCGGCCCGATCAGCTCGACCGCGCCCTCCACCCCGGCCGCGACGACCGCGTCCAGCATGACCTTCGTCCGGGAGATGTCCTCGGTGCCCGCGTCGAGGCGCTGGTAGCCGAGGACGTTGTCGATGAGGGTGGTGATGCGGGAGTAACCGGCCGACAGGTGGTGCAGCACCTGATTGGCCTCGGGCCACAACTGCCCGGCGTCGTCGGCCGCGAGGGCGGACAGATCACGGCGCAGCTCGTCCAGCGGGCCGCGCAGCGAGCGGGCGAGCAGCGTCAGCAACTGCTCGTGCCGGGCGGCGAGCGCCTCGTACCGGTCCTTCTCGCGCTCGGCGAGCGCCGCGTACCGGTCCTCGCCGGACGCGATCTCCTCCTCGTGCTTCTCGCGCAGCCCCCCGACCTCGGCCGCGTGCTTCTCCCGCAGCTCCTCCACCTCGGAGACGTGCTGCTGGCGCAGCGCGGTCAGATCGGAGGCGTGCTCCTCGGAGAGCCGCTCCAACTCCTCGGCGTGCGCCTTCTCCAGCGCGTCCTTCTCGTCCGCGAGCGTGTCGTACGGCCGCCGGTCCGCGAAGGTCATCACGGCGCCGACGAGCTGGTCCCCGTCGCGCACCGGCGCGGTCGTCAGATCGACCGAGACCTGCTCGTCCCCCTTGGACCACAGCACCTGCCCGCGCACCCGGTGCTTGCGCCCGGAGCGCAGGGTGTCCGCGAGCGGCGACTCGCCGTACGGGAACGGGGAGCCGTCGGCGCGCGAGTGCAGGACGAGGTTGTGCAGCTCCTTGCCGCCCAGTTCGCCCGCGCGGTAGCCCAGTATCTGCGCGGCGGCCGGGTTGACGAGGACGATCCGCCCGTCGGTGTCCGTGCCGACCACGCCCTCGGACGCGGCGCGCAGGATCATCTCCGTCTGCCGCTGCGAGCGCGCGAGTTCGGCCTCGGTGTCCACGGTCCCGGACAGGTCCCGTACGACGATCATCAGCAGCTCGTCGCCGGTGTAGCCGTAACCGTCGTACGCCTGCTGGCCGTTCTCCAGGTTCGCGCTGGTGACCTCGACCGGGAACTCGGCGCCGTCGGTGCGGCGGGCGATCATCCGGGTCGGCTTGGCCAGGCCGCGCGGGTCCATGTGGTCGGGGCGGCGCATCGAGCCCGGGATCAGCCGGGAGTCGAACTCCGGCAGCAGATCGAGCAGCCCGCGCCCCACCAGCGCCGTACCCGGCGACTCGAACGCCTCCAGCGCGATGGTGTTCGCGTTCACGACGGTCCCGTTGGCGTTGACCAGGACCAACGCGTCGGGCAGCGCGTCGAGTATGGCTGCGAGGCGAGCAGCGCCTCGGGATGGCCTGCTGCTCACGAGACGCTTCCTCCCTGTCACCGCACTTGCCGACCGCTCGGGCCATCTTGCCAACGGGCCCGCGGGGTGTCACGCGAGGGAGTCTAAAGGCTCGGCCCGGCCGGGGGGCGTCGGATGAGAGCGAGGTCGCACGAGGAAGTGACGCCGAACATCCGACCGAACCCCCGCCCACGGCCCCGTCCGGCGCCACGCCCACCGCCCGCCGGTCGGCCCACCTCCGCGAGTCCTCCGCCCGGTCTTCACGGGGTGGGTGTTCGGAGCGGGGCGCGGTGCGGGGCGTGGCGGGGCGGGCGGGGTGCGGGGCCGGGCGTGGGGTGCGTAGCCGGGCGTGGGGTGGGCGTGGGGTGGGCGGTCGGCCGCCCAGGGTCTTGCCGCCCCGCCGCCCCGGGTCTCGATGCCCGACGTCTTCTCAGATGCTCGTCGGATGCTCAGACGGCGGCGGTGGTGCCGCCGAGGGCGGGCAGGAGCGGTACGAGGTGGTCCCAGCGCGCGATCTCGCACCCGTCACCCCGGTCGTACGAGGCGTCCACGGGCCGTCCCGCCCAGTTGCCGGTGACGTGGGCGGTGGCGGGGCCCCCGTACTGAAGCGTGCAGACGCTGCCCGGATCGACCGCGGCGAACGTGTCCCGCCCCCAAACGGTGTTCGCGTCCAGCACCCGGCACGCCTCCGCGGCCTCCGGGTGGTCGCCGCCCGCCGGATGACAGGACAGCTCGTACCGCCCGTCGCGCCCCGGCCCGGCGTTCCGTACGACCACGGTCAGATGATCGCCGCTCACCGGCTCGTCCTCGGGACGCGCGGGCGGCGGCATGGTGGCGGGCACCGCGCTGGTGCTGGTGGCGGGGCCGAGGGGCAGGGGGGCCGGGCGGTGGGACGGCGCGGTGGGGAGCGGGGTGAGCGTGGCACGGCCGGGATGATCACCGGCACTCCCGACGGCGTGCGCGGCGGGGGTCGCCGGAACGAGGGGGAGGGCGAGGGCGAGCAGCAGCGGGGCGGCGAGGTGGGGGTGCCGGGCGCGGAGCGGGGTCCGGGTCCGGGGGTTCGCGGGTGTGGGGATGCGCATGCCATGCCCAACGCGGGGAGGGGCGGGACGTTGCGGGGTGAGGTGGGGCGGGGTGGGGTGCGAATCCTCGGAGAGTGAGGGAGTTGGTGAGGGAGGGGTGAGGTGGGGAGGGGCGGCGGGAGGCTTCACCGGAGCGGTACGCGGAGCGCGGGGGGCATTGCCGGGGTGCGGGGGTGGCCGTGCCGGGGCGGGAGCCTCGCCGGGGAGGGAAGCCCTTTGCCCTGCGCCCCAGGTCCCTAGTACCGTGGGGACCGATTGGTGACACCGCACTCGCCTGTGTCATCATCTGCACGCACCGATCGCGCGCTCGCGTGAGCGGTTGTGCTGGAGGCGTCGCCTAGTCCGGTCTATGGCGCCGCACTGCTAATGCGGTTTGGGACTTCAATCCCATCGAGGGTTCAAATCCCTCCGCCTCCGCACCTCACCCGAAGCCCCGGTCCCCAGGACCGGGGCTTCGTCGTTCCCACCCCTCACATCCACGTTTCCGCAGCTCACAAGGGGTGCGGGCATCGGATTTCACATGACGGCGGCAGTCATGTAATGTTCTTCCTGTCGCCGCGAACGGGCCGAAAGAACCGGGAAGCGAAGACAAGAACTCAATAAACAAGCACTCGTAGCTTAACGGATAGAGCATCTGACTACGGATCAGAAGGTTGCAGGTTCGAATCCTGCCGAGTGCACATAGTTGAGAGGCCCCGCAGAGATGCGGGGCCTCTTGCGTTTGTCCTGGCGGTGGTCCCGAGGGAGGGTCGGTTCTCTGCTTGAGGTGCGGGTCAGTTCGTTGCCGGTGCTTCCGGGGGGCGGTTCGTTGTGCGGGACTGTCGGTAGGCCATGAGTTCCGCGCACAGGCCCAGGGCGACCAGGCCGGTGCCGAGCCAGAAGAAGGGCTGTCTGTCTCCGCCGAAGCCGCCGGGGAATCCGAGTGCCAGGCCCGTCGGCGGCAGGACGGTGGAAGCCACCCTCCACCATCGTCGTTTGCGGGCCTGTGCGACCGCCGAGGCCAGGGCGAGTGCCAGCAGCGCCGCGTAGATCCATTTCATCGCCGATTCTCCGGGCATGCTCTCCGGTTCCTTCCGGGGGCGTCACATGTGCTCGCAGGTCTTCGCCGCGAACTCCGCTGCGGGGACGGCTGCCAAGTAGTCCGCCGTCTCCGTGGACTTCGTGTAGGGGATCGTGCCGGGGGACAGGCGGGTCAGGTCGGTGCGGGTGAAGGTGACTTCCGCTGCGGACCAGGAGTTGTCCCTGGTCCAGCCGTAGAGGGTGTACGCGGTATGCGGACGCAGGGGAGTCAGCGGAGTTCTCGTCCTCCAGGACGGGGTCGCGGCCGGTTCCTCGGCGTCCAGGGGCCAGAGGGTGAGGCCGTGGTGGAGGGGGTGCTTCGACTCCCAGTCCCCCAGGGTCTTCTCCTGGGCGGAGCCGGGCCCGTCCACGTATGCCGACGCCCCGTCAATGTGGTGGCCGCACACCATGATCGCGCCCGCCACACGGCCGTCCGTCGTCACCGTGATGCCTGCCACCGCGTCGATCGGGACCGTGCAGCCCGTGCACAGCAGCAGTGGGGCGAGGGCCGCGAGTGTGGCGCGGCTCAACCAGGTGCGTCTACGTCCGGGCATCGGCCAACTCCCCCTTTGTGGCAGGG
This sequence comes from Streptomyces corallincola, assembly GCF_019104725.1. GTDB lineage: Bacteria > Actinomycetota > Actinomycetes > Streptomycetales > Streptomycetaceae > Streptomyces > Streptomyces corallincola. The sequence goes on from NZ_JAHRXF010000038.1 coordinate 12,634, forward strand.
AGATCGTACGGGCGTTCAGGCTCCCTCGGGGCGGTGTTCTCGGGTCAGTTCGCGCAGGGACTCGTGGGCCGCCGCGGTGGCGCGGGTGAACCAGTCGGTGATGGTGGCGAGTTCGGCGGGGGAGTAGTCCGCGAACAGGCTCATCAGACGGGCGTAGTGGGGGGCGTAGGCCGCCTCCACCTTGACTCGTGCGCCCGGTACGGGGGCCACCCGGACCACGCGGCGGTCGGCGGGGTCGGGGCGGCGGGTGACGTAGCCCGCGCGGACCAGGCGGTTGACGATGCCGGTCATCGCACCCGTCGTCACCTGGGCGCGGGCGGCCAGCTCACCGGCGGTCGGCGGGGTCTCGCCCGCGCCGAGGACGTAGCCGTAGCAGGTCAGGTCCGTGACGTTCAGGCCGAGCCGCCGGGCCATCTCCTGCTGGCCGATCAGGTGGGCCGCGATCAGGTCGTCCATTGCGGACAGGGCCTGTGCCGGGTCGGCGGGCGGGCGGGGCATGCCGTCCATCTTTCGTAGTCCCTTAGTCTGTGAGATATTCAGTATCGAATTACTTAGCTCGTGAGGGAACCCACCTCCCTCGCCGCTTCCCTCTTTCGCTTCCTCTGTTCTTCTGCCTCGGGAGGTTCGGCCATGAGTCTGTACGACGAGGGTCACACGGTCGCCGGATGGACCGGCGTCGCCATCGCCACCGTGGGAACGAGCGTCGCCGGGGCCGGTGTCTGTGTCTCCTCCGGGGTGCTGGTGGCCGGGGGGCTGGCCGGCGTCGTGCTGAGCGCCCTGGTCACCTGGGTGCTGCATCTCGCCGGGTGGGGAAAACCCCCTGGTGTCCGGCCACGCGAGGAGTGGGGGATGCGGGTCCGGGACCCGTACGCCGAGGGCGGGCACGCGGGGTGCGTGGGGTGCCGGATGGCCGGTCGGCGGCCTTCCTCCGTGGAGGTGTCCCCACGAACGTGACCGGCCTCCGCCCCCGGCCGGGGTGGTTGGCACCGCTGACCCGACGCCGGGGATGTCGGACCCACCCCCTAACCTCCCCCCATGCCCCGTACCTGGACCTCCGCCGGACTCCGCTGGTCGCCGGACGCCATCCCCGCGCTCACCTGGGGCGGCGGGCGGCGCAGTGTGCTGGTGTGGGGGCAGCGGGTGGGGTTCGGGGTGGCGGACGGCGGTGGACGGCGCTGTGTCGGGGCCAAGGGGAACGTGTGCCCGGTGCGCGCCGGGGTGTCGGGGCGCGGTACCGGCGCGCGGTGCGAGGAGTGCGCCCGGCTGGACCGCGCGCACTCGGTGGCCGCCGACACCCTCGCCGACGACCCCCGCCCGTACCGCGTCTACCTCGCCTGGTTCGGGCCCGGCCTGCTCAAGGTCGGTATCACCGCCCGTGAACGCGGCGCCGTACGGCTGCTGGAGCAGGGCGCCGTCTGTTTCACCTGGCTCGGTACCGGCCCCCTGATGGCCGCCCGGCGCACCGAAGAGCTGCTCCGGGCCGCCCTCGGCATCCCCGACCGCATCCCGTACGCCCAGAAGCGCGCCGTACGGGCCGAGTTGCCCCCGGCCGAGGAGCAACGCGCCCGAGAACTCCGCGAACTCCACGCCCGCGCCGTCCTGCTCGGCAACTGGCCCGAGTCACTGGAACCCGCTCCCTGCCAACCCGTCGATCACGTAAGGGCGTTCGGGCTGCACTCCGCCTCCGCGTCCGCCTCCGCCTCCGACCGGCCCACCGGCGATGTCCTCGAACTCGTCCCCGGCGGCATCGTCACCGGCACCCTCGCCGCAGCGGCCGGACCCGATCTCCACCTCGCCGTGGAAGGACGCGGCGTGCTCGTCCTCGACACCCGGCTCATGGCCGGCTGGGACCTCGTACCCCTCGACGCCGCGAACCGTGAATTCACCGTCCCGGTGAAGGAGTTCGAGCAACAGCAACAGCAGGGGCTCTTCTGAGTGCTCCGGGCGCATCGGCCTCCCACCGCCCCGGCAACTCCCGCCACCTCGGCCGCCCCCGCAACTCCCGCCGCCCCGGCCGCCCCTGTGACTCCCGCAACTCCCGCCGCCCCCCCCAACTCCCGTGGACCCAACCGCCCCCCAACCCCCCTTCTCAGAATCCACTTGCCTGTTTCTCAGACAAATCACAGACTCGCGCAATCCTCCTCTCACAGCGTCTCGACAGGGTTGCCGCCATGACCACGACCTCGCCCCAGGGGCGCACCGAACTTCTGCGGGCGGACGGCAGCCCCGTCCGCGTGCTGGTGGTGGACGATGAGTCGTCCATCACGGAACTCCTGTCCCTGGCGCTGCGGTACGAGGGCTGGCGGATCCAGAGCGCCGGGGACGGGCAGGGCGCGCTCCAGGCGGCACGCGAGTTCCGCCCCGACGTCGTGGTGCTCGACATGATGCTGCCGGACATGGACGGGCTGTCCGTGCTCGGCCGACTGCGCCGTGAACTCCCGGACGTGCCCGTGCTGTTCCTCACCGCGAAGGACGCCGTGGAGGACCGTATCGCCGGGCTCACGGCGGGCGGCGACGACTACGTCACCAAGCCGTTCAGCCTGGAGGAGGTCGTGGCGCGGCTGCGCGGGCTGATCCGGCGGGCCGGTGCCGCCGACCGGCGCTCCGACTCCACCCTCGTCGTCGGGGACCTCAGCCTGGACGAGGACAGCCACGAGGTCTGGCGGTCCGGCGACTCCATCCACCTCACCGCCACCGAGTTCGAACTCCTCCGCTTCCTCATGCGCAACCCGCGCCGGGTGCTGAGCAAGGCGCAGATCCTGGACCGCGTGTGGTCGTACGACTTCGGCGGCCAGGCCAACGTGGTCGAGCTGTACATCTCGTACCTGCGCCGGAAGATCGACGCCGGACGCGAGCCGATGATCCACACCCGCCGGGGCGCCGGATACCTCATCAAGCCCGCCGCGTGAGCACACCGGGGCGGCAGCCGGAGACGGCACGGCAGCAGCCGGGGGCACATCGGTCACAACAGCCACAGCAGCCACAGCGGCCGGAGCGATCGCAGCCCCGGCCGCCCCGGCATCCCTGGCCGCTCCGGCAACTCCCGCCCCCGCGCGACCGTACGCCCCCGAGCAGCACCCGCACCCCCACTGCCCCCGCTGCCCCCACCACCCCCCACGCCCCCCGCCGTCCCCGCCTCACCCCCCGTCCCCGCACCCTCCGCACCCGTCTCGTCATCTCCTCCCTCCTCCTCATCGCCGTCGTCTGCGCGGTGATAGGAGCCGTCACCACCATCGCCCTGCGCTCGCACCTGTACGCGCAGCTCGACGGGCGGCTGGACGAGACCGCGCGGCGGGCGGCCGGGATGTTCGTGCCGCCGGGGCAGGACCACGTCCCGGTGCTCCCCGGTCTGACCACGGGCAGGGGGCGCGGCAAGGGGCTCGACCTGTCGGACTTCGTCACGCGCGGGCCGCAGCCGCAGTTCTCGGTGGCCGCGCGGGTCTCGGGCGGCCGGGTCGTCGCGGGCGAGGTCGGGCACCGGTCCGGCGACACTCTCGGTATCGACGCCCGCGCGCTGAACGCGGCCCAGCTCGCCGCGCTCGGTACGGTCCCGCGCGACCCGCGCCCGCACAGCGTGGACCTGCCCGGCCTCGGCGGCTACCGGGCGCGGTACGTGGACGGCCCGAGCGGCACGTACTACGTCGCCCTGCCGACGAAGGACACCGACGACACCGTCAGTACCCTGGTCCTGGTGGAGATCAGCGTCACCGCCTCCGGTCTCGCCGCCGCCGGGATCGCCGGGTACGTCCTCGTCGGCGTCGCCACCCGCCCGCTGCGCCGGGTCGCCGCCACCGCCACCCGCGTCTCCGAACTCCCCCTGCACACCGGCGAGGTGGACCTCGGCGAGCGCGTACCCGAGGCCGAGTGCGACCCGTACTCCGAGGTCGGCCGGGTCGGCGGCGCGCTGAACCGGATGCTCGACCACGTGCACGACGCGCTGGACGCCCGGCAGCGCAGCGAGACGCGGGTACGGCAGTTCGTCGCGGACGCCAGCCACGAGCTGCGCACCCCGCTCGCCTCCATCCGGGGGTACGCCGAGCTGACCCGGCGCGGCCGGGAGCCCGTGGGACCCGCCACCCGGCACGCGCTCGGGCGTATCGAGTCCGAGGCCGACCGGATGACGCTGCTGGTGGAGGACCTGCTGCTGCTGGCCCGCCTCGACGCCGGGCGCCCGCTGCGGTGCGAGGACACCGACCTCGTCCCGCTGGTCGTGGACACGGTGAGCGACGCCCGCGCCGCCGGTCCCGGTCACACCTGGCGCCTGGACCTGCCCGACGGTCCCGCGCCGGTCCGCGCCGACCCGGCCCGGCTCCAGCAGGTGCTGGTCAACCTGCTGGCCAACGCCCGTACCCACACCCCGGCCGGTACGACGGTCACCGCGCGGGTGCGGCGGGCGGACGGGGTGCTCCGGGTGGACGTCGAGGACGACGGGCCCGGTGTCCCGGCCGAGCTGCTGCCGCACGTCTTCGAGCGGTTCGCGCGCGGCGACTCCGCCCGCACCCGCACGGCCGGTTCCACCGGGCTCGGCCTCGCCATCGTCCGCGCGGTCACGACCGCCCACGACGGCGAGGTCACCGTCTCCAGCGCGCCGGGCCGCACGGTCTTCTCCGTACGGCTCCCGGAACGGACCGGCGACGCGGCCCCGGCCGCCGACGAGCGGCCGAACCCCGGCCCCGCTCCCCGGTCCCCCGCCGCCTGGCCCTCCTGAACCACCCGTACGCCACCCGACTCACAGCCCCACCACAGTGTCACCACACGCTCACGACAGGGCACTTGGCGAGAGTCGGGCCATGCGAACCGACACCTCCCCCGGCGCCCTCCCGGCGCGGGAACACCTCCCGGTGAGGGAGCACCTGCCCGCGCGGGAACACCTTCCGGCGGCGGGCGCCGGTGCGCCCGTGCTGGACGTGGTGATCCCCGTCCACAACGAGGAGAAGGATCTCGAACGGTCCGTACGCGGACTGCACGCGCACCTGAGCGAGAACTTCCCGTACGCCTTCCGGATCACCGTCGCCGACAACGCCTCCACGGACGCCACCCCGCGCCTCGCCGTGCGTCTCGCGGCCGAGCTGCCCGGGGTGAGCAGCGTGCGGCTGGAGGAGAAGGGACGCGGGCGGGCGCTGCGCGCGGTGTGGGCCGCGTCCGACGCACCGGTGCTCGCGTACATGGACGTCGATCTGTCCACCGGGCTGAACGCGCTGCTGCCGCTGGTCGCGCCGCTGATCTCGGGCCACTCGGACCTGGCGATCGGCTCCCGGCTGGTGCGTTCCTCGCGGGTGGTGCGCGGTCCGAAGCGCGAACTCATCAGCCGCGCCTACAACTTGATACTGCGCGGCTCGCTGCACGCCCGCTTCTCCGACGCCCAGTGCGGGTTCAAGGCGATCCGGCGTGACGTGGCGCGGGCGCTGCTGCCGCTGGTGGAGGACACCGGCTGGTTCTTCGACACCGAGCTGCTGGTGCTGGCCGAGCGGGCGGGGCTGCGCATCCACGAGGTGCCGGTGGACTGGGTGGACGACCCGAATTCCACCGTGCACCTGGTGAGCACCGCGACCGACGACCTCAAGGGCGTGTGGCGGATCGGGCGCGCGCTGGCCACCGGTTCGCTCCCGCTGGACCGGCTCGCCCGCCCGTTCGGCGACGACCCGCGCGACCGGGAGATCGCGGACGTGCCGCGCGGCCTGGCCCGTCAACTGGTCGGCTTCTGCGTGGTCGGTGGCCTGTCCACCCTCTTCTACCTGCTGCTCTACAGCGGCTTCCGGCACTTCGGCGGCGCCCAGACCGCCAACGCGCTCGCCCTGCTCGCCTCGGCGGTCGTCAACACGGCCGCCAACCGGAGGCTCACCTTCGGGGTGCGCGGCCGGGGCGGCGCCGTACGCCACCAGGCGCAGGGTCTGGTGGTGTTCGGCATCGGACTCGCCCTGACCAGCGGCTCGCTGGCCGCGCTGCACACCGCGACCGCCGCCCCGGCCCACTCCACCGAGCTGGCGGTGCTCATCGCCGCCAACCTCGCCGCGACCGTCCTGCGCTTCCTGCTGTTCCGCGCCTGGCTGTTCCCGGAGGGCGCGGGGAGAGCCACGGCGCGTACGGCGGCGTACGGACCCGTGCCCACCTCCCGCACCACCCCGTCCGCGTCCCGCACCACCCCGTCCGTGTCCCGCACCACCCCGTCCGTGTCCCGCACTTCCCCGCTCACCTCTTCGCCCACCTCCCGCACCACCCCACCGACCACCCGCACCACCGAACCGGGGGATCTCCGATGACCACCCACCCCGTGCTTCCGGCGGCCGAGGCCGCCCCGCGTGTCCGGCCCTCGGCCGGGCCCGCCGTGCCCCGCCTCGCGCGGCGGCTGTGGCGGGGCCGCACCGAGGACCCGGCCTGGGCGCGCCCGGCGCTGCTCGGCCTGCTGGCCCTCACGCTCGCCACCTACCTGTACGGCCTGAGCGCCTCCGGATACGCCAACTCGTTCTACGCCGCCGCCGTCCAGGCGGGCGGCACCTCCTGGAAGGCGTTCTTCTTCGGCTCGCTCGACGGCGGCAACGCCATCACCGTGGACAAGCCCTCGGCGTTCCTGTGGCCGATGGAGCTGGCGGTACGGATCTTCGGGCTGGGCTCCTGGTCGGTGCTGGTCCCGCAGGTGCTGATGGGCGTCGGCACGGTCGCCGTCGTGTACGCGGGGGTGCGGCGCAGGTCGTCCCCGGCGGCCGGGCTGATCGCGGGCGCCGTGCTGGCGCTGACGCCGGTCGCCGCGCTGATGTTCCGGTTCGACAACCCGGACGCGATGCTGGCCCTGCTGATGGCGCTGGCCTGCTACTTCACCGTACGCGCGGTGGAGGACGGCCGGACCCGCTGGCTGGTCGGGGCGGGCGTGGCGGTCGGTCTGGCCTTCCTCGCCAAGACCCTCCAGGCGTTCGTGATCCTGCCGCCGCTGGCCATCGTCTACGCGGTGTGCGGTCCCGTACGGCCGCTCAGGCGGCTCGCGCAGCTCGGCTGGGCCACCCTCGCGCTGCTCGTCTCCGGCGGCTGGTGGGTGGCGATCGTCGAGCTGTGGCCCGCCGACTCCCGTCCCTATGTGGGTGGTTCGCAGCACAACAGCTTCCTTGAGCTGACCTTCGGCTACAACGGGCTCGGCCGGATCAGCGGCGACGAGACCGGCAGCGTCGGCGGCGGAGGTGGTCCGGGCGGCCGTTCCGGCGGCGGGGGCGGCATGTGGGGCTCGACCGGCTGGGACCGGATGTTCACCTCCGAGGTCGGCGGCCAGGTCTCCTGGCTGCTCCCGGCCGCGCTGATCCTGCTGGTCGCCGCGCTCTGGGCGACCCGCAAGGCCCGCCGGGCGTCGGTCACCCGCGCCTCGTTCCTGGTGTGGGGCGGCTCGCTGCTGATCACGATGGTGGTCTTCAGCTACATGGCGGGCATCTTCCACTCGTACTACACGATCGCCCTCGCCCCCTACCTCGCCGCCGTCACCGGCATGGGTGCCGGACTGCTCTGGGAGCGGCGGCGCGAACTGTGGGCCGCGCTCACGCTGGCCGCCGCCGTGGTGGCGGGCGGTGCGTGGGGGTACGTCCTGCTGAACCGCACGCCGTCCTATCTGCCGTGGCTGCGCTGGCTGGTGCTGATCGGCGCCCTGCTCGCGGCGTTCGGGCTGGTCTTCGCGGGCCGCCTGCCGCGCCGGGCCGCGCTGGCCGCGGCGCTGGTCGGGCTGCTGGCGGGGCTCGGCGGTCCGACGGCGTACACGCTGTCCACCGTGAACTCCGGGCACACCGGCTCACTGCCGACGGCGGGTCCGGCGGGCGCGGGCATGAGGGGCTTCGGCGCCCGTGCGGGCGGGTTCCGCGCGGGCGGCGGGTTCGGCGGGGGCGGGTTCCGCTTCCCCGGCGGTGCGCCGGGCGGGGCGCAGGGGCCCGGCCAGGGCTCCGGTACGGGGGGTGCGCCCGGTGCTCCCGGTGCGCCGGGGCAGGGGTCCGGCGGGGGCTTCCCCGGTTTCCCCGGTGGCACCGGCACCGGCTCCCGGGGTGAGGACCCCCGGACGGGTGGCGGTGTGCGCGGTGGCGGCATGGGCGGCCTGCTGAACGGTGCCAAGGTGAGCGCGGACGCGAAGAAGCTGCTCGCGCGGGACGCCGCGAAGTACACCTGGGTGGCCGCCTCCATCGGCTCCCAGAACGCCGCGAGCTACCAACTCGCCACCGGAAGGCCCGTGATGGCCATCGGCGGCTTCAACGGCACCGACCCCTCCCCGACCCTGGCCCAGTTCAAGACGTACGTGGCGGAAGGACGGGTCCACTACTTCATCGCCGGGGGCGGCATGGGCATGGGCAGGGGTACGGGTCGTACCGGCGGCTCCGCCGAGGGCGCGGGCGGGATGCCCGGCGCGGGCCGCGCCTCCGGGACCTCGTCGAGCATCAGCACCTGGGTGGAGGCGACGTTCCGGAAGGTGACGGTCGGCTCGGCCACCTTCTACGACCTGACGCGGAAGGTCTGACGCCCAGAGGGAAGGGCTGACGCCCACGAGCCCCACGCCCAGCAGCCCCACGCCCGGGAACCGCACGCCCGGGAGCCGTACTCGCCGGGCGCCGTACGCCCGGAGGCCGGCCCGCGCTCCTCCCCGTGCGTCCGTCAACGGCCCGGAACGTCGCGTGACGTTCCGGGCCGCTGGGTATGCGCCCGGCATCGTGGGAAGCGGCCGAGTGCGGGGAAGGGTGCGTCGATGGCCAATACGGATGCGCGGCCGGTACGGACGAGCGTCTGGCTGGAGGGCAGGACCCGGCGGGCGGCGCGGGGCGGCCAGCCGTCCGGGCTCGACCGTGAGCGGATCACCGCGGCGAGCGTCCGGCTGCTCGACGCCGGGGGACTCGCCGGGTTCTCCATGCGCCGTCTGGCCGCCGACCTGAACGTGACCGCGATGTCCCTGTACTGGTACGTGGACACCAAGGACCACCTGCTGGAACTCGCCCTGGACGCGGCGTACGGCGAACTCCCGGACCCCGCCGCGGAAGAGGGCGCCGACTGGCGCGGCAGACTGCGCCGACTGGCCGGGGAGTACCGGGCGATGCTGCTCCGGCACCCCTGGCTGTCACCGCTGGCCGGGCGGTATCTGAACATCGGCCCGCACGCGCTCGCCTTCTCGCGCGGGGTCCGCCGGGCGGTCCGCGACACCGGGCTGCCCGCCGACCGGGTGCCCGGCGCCATCGCCGCCGTCCTGCAGTTCGTCTACGGCTACGGCACCCTGGAGGGCCGTTTCCTCACCCGGAGCGCGGACTCGGGCCAGACCCCGGACGAGTACGTCGAGCAGGCGCTCGCCTCGGCCCGGCAGGACCCCCGTGTCGCCGCCCACCTCCAGGAGTCGCGGGAGATCATCGAGGCGCGGGGCAGCGCGACCGTCGCCGAGAACCGCGACCGGGACTTCACCGTCGCCCTCGACCTGCTGCTGGCGGGCATCGAGGCGATGGCGGACCGGGGTTGACGGGACCCCGGCGCCCGGTCCCCGGCACGGGACGCGGCGCCCCCTCCGATGCCCGCCCTCCCGGTGCTCAGTCCTTCGGCGCCAGGTGCGCCGGGAAGCCGCCGGTGGCCACCGGGCCCCAGCGCTCGGGGGTGATCCGGATGATGGACTTGCCCTGACGGACCATCGCGGCCCGGTACTCGTCCCAGTCCGGGTGCTCACCGGCGATGTTGCGGAAGTACTCGACGAGCGGCTCGACCGAGTCGGGGCTGTCGAGGACCTCGGCGGTGCCGTCGATCTGCACCCACGCGTCGTTCCAGTCGTCGCTCAGCACGATCAGGCTGACGCGGGAGTCCCGCTTGGCGTTGGTGGTCTTGGCCCGCTCGGGGTAGGTGGAGACGACGATCCGGCCGGAGTCGTCCACCCCGCAGGTCAGCGGGGAGCCCTGCGGGGAGCCGTCCGCACGGCGGGTGAGCAGGATCGCCCGGTGCCGGGGCCGTACGAACTCCAGCAGTTCGTCCAGGGAGACACGGGTGTTGGTAGCGATGTGGGAAGCCATGCGGGCCAGCCTATGCGCCGGGCGGCGCGTACACGCACGGCCGGGCGGGTGCCGCTCAGCTCGTCAGCGCTTCCCGCGCGTCGTCGTACAGCGGCACGTCACGGCGTACGCCGGTCAGGGTGAGGACGCGGCCGGGGAGGCCGTCGGGGAGCGCGGCGACCCGGACCTCGGTGTCCGGGCGGAGGGCGCGGCTTATGCCCTCGACGAGGTGGGCGCCCTGGGAGTCCATGAAGTGGGTGCCGGTCAGGTCCAGCACCAGCAGCCGGGGGCGTTGCGCGAGGGCGAGGGCGAGGATGTGGTCGTACAGCTCGGGTGCCGTGCCCATGTCCAGTTCCGCGGGCAGCCGGAGCAGCGTGCGGCCGGGCAGCCCGCTGGGCGTGCACGGGGTCGGGACGAAGGTCACGGGACACTCACCTGACGGGCGGGGGCGGTCTGGGGTCCGCGCCCGCTTCCGGGCACGGCGGAGCCAGAGGGCCACTGCCTGACCGACCCGCCCATTGGAACACGCGCCGCCCGGACGGCGGAAGCGGCGGTGACCGGACGGCGGGCGCCCGGGCCGGGGGCCCCGGAGCGCGGACGCCGGGGCCCCGGAACGCGGACCTGAGGTCAGAGCGCCGACCGAACGTCACTTCGCCGCAAGGGAGCAGCTAGAGTGCTGTTGTCGTTTGCTCGCAGTCGGGAATGTGCTGCGGAGCTCTCCAAGCACGGCCTAGAGGCCGTGTCATCCGAGAGGTTCGTGGTGGCTTCGTCTGACTTTTCCGATGTGGCACGTATCGCAGCTGAGCTGGGCCTGGCCGAGGCACTGACCGTGGCGGCCCGGGAGCTGCACGAGACCGCCACCCCCGACGCCACGCTGCGCGCCGCCGCCGAACTGGCCGTCAAGCTGCTGCCGGGTGCCGAGCACGCCGGAGTCCTGGAGATGGAGCGGGGCGAACACCTGCGTGCGGTCGCCTGGAGCGACGAGCTGGTCCGGGACGCGGGCGCCCCCAGCCTCACGCACTGGGAGGAGCTGTGGACCTCACCGGTGGTGCGTACGGCGCACGGCACGGAGGACGACGGACGGGGACCGCTCTCCGGCCTGGGGCTGCGCTCGGTGCTGTCGCTGCGGCTGCGGGCCGACAAACGAAGACTCACCGTCCTCACCGCGTACTCCCGTGATCCGCACGCCTTCGACGAGTCGGCGACCCGGCTCGGCCGTCTGTTCACCACCCATGTCAGCCTGGCGCTGAAGTCGGTGACCGTGCGCGAGCAGCTCACCGAGGCCATGCAGACCCGCGACCTGATCGGCCAGGCCACCGGGGTGCTGATGGAGCGTCTGGACATCGACGCGGGCGCCGCCTTCGAGAGCCTGGTCCGCGCCTCCCAGCGCGAGAACGTCAAACTCCGCGACCTGGCCCGCCGCATCGTGGGCGCGAGCGACAACTAGTCCCACCCGCAGGCGCGTACGGCAGTGTGCGCGCCCCCGGCCTGCCCGTTCGCGCCCCCGGACCGCCTCCGCCCGTGCCCCGGTCCGCCCCCCGGCCGCGTCCCCGTCTGCTTCACGTACGCCGTTCGGGATACCCGTAGCCGTATGAGACCTGACACTTCGGAGACCCTGGACCGGGTCATGGCGCGGGGCGGCGGACTCGATACGCTGCTGCGCGACCTGACCGACCGTGCTGTGCGCGAGGTGCCCGGCGTCGCCGCGTGCAGCGTCACCGTGCGCCGCGCCGACCGGCTGATGACCCTCGCGGGCAGCGCGGGCCTGCCGAGCGGGCTCGACCAGCGGCAGTACGAGAACGAGTCGGGCCCGTGCGTGGACGCGTCCGAGACCGGTGAGGTGCAGTACGCGCCGGACCTGGCACGCGAGTCGCGGTGGCCGGGCTACACCCCGCAGGCGCTGGCCGCCGGGGTGCACTCGGTGCTGGCGCTGCCGCTGGTGGTCGAGGGCGAGGCGGGGGCCGCCCTGAACCTCTACGCGACCGGGCCGGGCGCCCTGGAGGCGGGCCGGGAGGCGGCCGAGAGCCTCGCGGCCCGCGCGGCGGACATGATCGACACCGCGCTGCGGATCGAGGCGGAGAGCGCCTCGGCCGCCGATGTGCGGCTCGCGCTGCTCTCGCGCAGCGTCATCGACCAGGCGGTCGGCATCCTGATGGCGCGGGAGCGGCTGGACGCGGCGGCGGCCCTGGGACGGCTGCGCCGGGTCTCCCAGGACCGCAATGTGAAGCTCCGCGACCTGGCCGCGGACCTGGTGGCGGGCGCGTCCGGACCGTCCCGGCCCGCCGGGACCGCGCGGGTCCCGCAGCCGCCCGGGCCCGGAGTGCCCGGGCGGCCCGCGCAGGTGCCCCGCCGCTCGTCAGGCCGTCGGCAGTGAGTCGCCCTGGACGGTCTGGATGTCCAGCTCCACCCTGAGCGTGGTGCCGATGGCGGCGATCCCGGCCTGGAGGACCTGGTTGTAGTTCATGGCGAAGTCCTCGCGCCGCAGCTCGGTGGTGGCCCGGAACGCGGCACGGGTGCCGCCCCACGGGTCGGCGCCGGTGCCGAGGTAGGACAGCTCCAGGTCCACCGGGCGCAGCACGCCCCGCATGCCCAGCTCGCCGTGGACGGTCCAGCGGTCCCGGCCGGCCTGGGAGAGGCCGGTGGACCGGAACGTGATCTCCGGGTACCGCTCCACGTCCAGGAAGTCCGCCGAGCGCAGATGCGTGTCCCGTGTCCCGTTGCCGGTGTCGATGGACGCGGCCCGGATGACCGCCTCCACCCGGGACTTGGCCGTGTCGTCCGGCGCGATCTCGACCGTGCCGCCGAACTCGGTGAACCGGCCGTGCACGCTGGAGATCCCCAGGTGCTGGGCGACGGCCGCGACCGAGGAGTGCACGGGGTCGATGGTCCACGGGCCGGGCGGCGGCAGTTCGGTGCCGCCCTGCCGGGCCAGGGTGACCGTGCCCGCCTCGGCCCGGCCGCTCGCGGTGACGATCGCGCTGGACGCGGCGGGCGCGTACCCGACCGCCGTCACGATCACCGTGTACGCGCCGGGCGCCAGCGGGGTGGTGTCCCGTACGGCGCCCTCGGCGTCGGCCTCGGCGCGCAGCACCTGCGTGCCCGTCATGTCCGTCACCGTGACGACCGCGTGCGACACGGCCCAGCCGTCGCGGGTGCGGATTCTCGCGGTCAGTCCCATCCCGTTTCTCCCTGCAAGCCGTGCGAAGTTCTCATCTGGTACCGGCCCGCGGCACGCGCCGCCGGTGGTCGGCGCGGTCGTACGCCGCCCGGTGGTCGGCGCGTGCCGCGGGCCGTGGTCCCGGCTACTCGCCGGGGTGGGCCAGCTCGATGTCGTGGTCATCGACACCGGCGCCCGTGACGGTCAACGCGGTGGCCGCCGGGGGGTAACCCGTGGCGATGACCGTGTAGTCGCCGCCGTCCAGGTCGGTGAAGGCGTACGCGCCGTCCGCGCCGGTGGTGGAGGTGCCGACCACGTTGCCCGCCGCGTCCACGAGCGTCACCCGCGCGTCGGCCAGCGGGCCGTGCGGCGCCCGGACCACGCCCTGGAGCTGAGCACCGGAGTCGAGGTCCACCTCGATCCGGGTGACCCCGGCGGCGCCGATCTCCACGGGCAGCGCGCGGGGGCGGAACCCGGCCGCGTTCACGGCCATCGTCACCACGCCGGGCACCAGCTCGGTCAGCGCGAACTCGCCCTGCTCCCCGGTGGACGCGGTGGCCAGCAGGTCCCCGCGCACATCGGTGACGATCACCATCGCGTCCTTCACCGGCAGCGCGCTCCCGGCGGCCCGCACCACACCGGTCAGCCCGCTGGTCCCGCTGAGCAGGATGTCGTACGACAGCGCCTCGGTGCCCACCACGATCGTGGACGCCTGCGGCTGGTGGCCGTCGGCGGAGGCGATCAGGACGTACGACCCGGTGCCGGGCGCGGCCAGGGTGTAGGCGCCGTCGGGACGCGCGACCGACCGGCCGAGCTGCCGTCCGGCGAGCGAGATCAGCGTGACGGCGGCCTGCGGTACGGCCGTTCCCTCGGCCCCGCGCACGAAGCCGTGCACCGGGACGCCCGGACCGGAGCCGCCGGGGTCACCGGCGGAGGCGGTCGCGGCGAGCGGCGCGGTCGCCGTCACGGGCGCGGGGGCCGTCTCCATGAAGGTGTCCGAGTGGCCGGGGGCGGCGGCTCCGACGGCGGCCGGGACCGGCTCGGGCTCGGCTGCCTGCGCCGGAACCTGCGCCTCGGCCACGACGGGGGTGGCGGCCGGGTCAACCGTCGTACCGGCTCCGGCCGCTTCGCCCTCGGCGGCCTGGGCGAGTCCGCCCTTGGTGCGCAACGGGACCTCCTTGATGAACAGGGTGATGAGGAAGGCGAGGACGGCGAGGCACCCGGCGATGAAGAAGACGTCCGCGATGCCGTGGCCGTAGGCGCTCTCCAGGAGCGCGCGCAGCGGGGCGGGGAGCTTGTTCATGTCCGGGATGGAGTCGGTGGAGCTGGAACCGGCCAGCGCCGCCTGGTACTTGGCGGGCAGGCCGCCGATGCCGTCCTTGACGTAGTCGGTGATCCGGTGCGCCATGACCGCGCCGAGCGCGGAGACGCCCATCGCACCGCCGAGGGAGCGGAAGAAGGTGACGGTGGAGCTGGCCGAGCCGAGGTCGGAGGGCGCCACCTGGTTCTGCGTGGCGAGCACGAGGTTCTGCATCATCATGCCGATGCCGAGCCCCAGGGCGGCCATGTAGACGGCCATCTTCCAGTACTCGGTGTCGTACCGGATGCCGCCGAGCAGCAGCAGCCCCGCCGACACCAGCACACCACCGCTGACCAGCCACGCCTTCCAGCGCCCCGTCCGGGTGATGAACTGCCCCGAGACGGTGGAGGAGACGAACAGACCGCCGATCATCGGGATGGTCATCACCCCGGACATCGTGGGCGACTTGTCGCGGGCGAGCTGGAAGTACTGGCTGAAGAAGACGGTTCCGGCGAACATCGCCACACCGACGAACAGGGACGCCATCGAGGCGAGCGTGATGGTGCGGTTGCGGAACAGCCGCAGCGGGATGATCGGCTCGCTGGCCTTCGCCTCGACCAGTACGAACAGCGCGCCCAGCAGCACCGAGCCGCCGACCATCGCGTACGTCTGCCAGGACACCCAGTCGTACTTGTCACCGGCGAAGGTGACCCAGACCAGCAGCAGCGACACGGCCGCCGAGATCAGGAACGCGCCGCCCCAGTCCACCTTGACCTCGCGCTTGACCACGGGCAGGTGCAGCGTCTTCTGCAGCACGATCAGCGCGATGACGGCGAACGGGACACCGACGTAGAAGCACCAGCGCCAGCCCAGCCACGAGGTGTCGGTGATGACACCGCCGAGCAGCGGGCCGCCGACGGTGGCGACGGCGAAGGTCGCGCCGAGGTAGCCGGAGTACCGGCCGCGCTCGCGCGGGGAGATCATGGCCGCCATGACGATCTGCGCCAGGGCGGACAGACCGCCGACGCCGATGCCCTGCACCACACGGCACGCGATCAGCATGCCGGGGTTCTGCGAGAGCCCGGCCGCCATCGACGCGACGACGTAGAGGATCAGGGCTATCTGGACGAGCGCCTTCTTGCTGTACAGGTCGGCGAGCTTGCCCCACAGGGGAGTGGCGGCGGTCATCGACAGCAGCGCGGCGGTGACGACCCAGGTGTACGCGGACTGGCCGCCGCCGAGGTCGCCGATGATGTGCGGCAGGGCGTTGGAGACGATCGTGGACGACAGGATCGCCACGAACATGCCGAGCAGCAGCCCGGACAGGGCCTCCATGATCTGCCGGTGCGTCATCGGCTCCGTGCCGCCCGAGCCTCCCCCGTGCTTGGCGTGAGCCCGCACACCGGCCGGTGTGGTGGTTGCCATGAGCTTCCTTTTCTTACGTGTTCGCGGGTGTACGGGTGGTCTCTTCGAGTACGGGGGCTCCCGCCCGGGCCGTGGACCGGCAGTCGCCGAACGACTCGCGCAGGCGGGTCATCAGCGCGATCAGCCGGCCCACCTCCTCGTCCGTCCAGTCGCTCAGCCGGTCGGCCAGCAGGCGGGTGGTCCGCCGGGACAGCTCGTCGAGCTGGTCGAGACCGGCGGGGGTCAGCCGCAGGATGCGCGAGCGCCGGTCCGCCGGGTCGGGCGACCGCTCGATCCAGCCGCGCGCGGCCACGTGCGCCACATGGCGGCTGGTCACCGACATGTCCACGGCCAGCAGCTCCGCGAGACGGCTCATCCGCATGGCGCCGTGGCGGCCGAGCAGGGTCAGCACGGTGGCCGACCCGGCCGGGCAGTCCGGCGGCAGGATGCGTCCCATGTCCCGTTTGACGGCTCCGACGGCGCTGAGCTGACGTGCCAGCTCCTCGAACTGCGTCCGCTCGGCCATCACACCTCCCGTATCGTTGCTTGGGGCAACCATAAGTGCGGTTGGTTGCTACAGGCAAACAAATGTGGGTCCGCTGTGACCAAAACTTGGTAAAGACACGTATCGCGTCCGCCGGTCCCCCCGCCGGCGCCGGGCGGACCGCCCCGTACGCCCCGATGGCTCCGCACGGCCTCTTTACGGCCCGCACTTGGGCCCGACACCTGGATTCGCTAGGGTCTCGGGACATGGCGAACACCCAGGGCCCGCAGGGCAATTACGACCCGGCCGGCAGCACGCAGATGTTCCGCGCCTTCGTGGACGAGGCCCCCCAGGGCCAACAGCAGCAGCAGGCGGCCGGTTCCTCCGGTCCGCGCGTCGGCGTGATCGTCGGCGTCGTCGTCGCCGTGATCGTGGTCGCGGTGGTGGCCTGGCTCGCGATGAAGTAGGCGTACGCGCCTCGGTGCGCGGAGGTGATCCGCGCACCGTTCGCCGCCCCGGCTCGTGGAGCGGGGGCGGCGAACGCGTTTCCGCGGCGACGCGCGCGGCCGGGACGGCCCGGGCGCCGTCGGACGCCCCTCCCGTGCCACTGCCGGGGCCGGTCGTCCCGGCCGGGGCGGTCGTCAGTCGGAGATGAGGCCCTCGCGGAGCTGGGCCAGGGTGCGGGTGAGCAGCCGGGAGACGTGCATCTGGGAGATGCCGACCTCCTCGCCGATCTGCGACTGGGTCATGTTGGCGAAGAACCGGAGCATGATGATCCGGCGCTCGCGCGGCGGCAGCTTGGCCAGCAGCGGCTTCAGCGACTCCCGGTACTCCACGCCCTCCAGCGCCGTGTCCTCGTAGCCGAGCCGGTCGGCGAGCGAGCCCTCGCCGCCGTCGTCCTCGGGGGCCGGGGAGTCGAGCGAGGAGGCGGTGTAGGCGTTGCCCACCGCGAGCCCGTCCACCACGTCCTCCTCGGACACCCCGAGGGCGGTGGCGAGTTCGGGCACGGTCGGGGAGCGGTCCAGCTTCTGCGACAGCTCGTCGCTGGCCTTGGTGAGCGCGAGGCGCAGCTCCTGGAGCCGGCGCGGCACCCGCACCGACCACGAGGTGTCCCGGAAGAACCGCTTGATCTCGCCCACGACCGTCGGCATGGCGAACGTCGGGAACTCCACGCCCCGTTCGCAGTCGAAGCGGTCGATCGCCTTGATCAGCCCGATGGTGCCGACCTGGACGATGTCCTCCATCGGCTCGTTGCGGCTGCGGAAACGGGCCGCCGCGTACCGCACGAGCGGGAGGTTCAGCTCGATCAGGGTGTCGCGGACATAGGCCCGCTCCGGGCTCTCCTGGCCGAGCGCGGCCAGGCGCAGGAACAGGGAGCGGGACAGCGTACGGGTGTCGATGTCCCCCGTCTCCGGGATCGCCGGGACGGCGTCGGCCGTCGGTCCGGGCTGGGCCGGTACGACGTCGAGTGCCGTGACGTCATGGAGCACGACGACAGCGTCGATCTGCTCGGGCGCTGCCTCGCTCGTGGGCGTGAGCACCTTCGAGCTGCCCTGGTCTGCGGACATGCCACCCCCTTTGGGTCGCGGGTCGGACTGGCTGCGCCGCTTCACGAGCGACGCGGCCTCCACCTGAATACCGGAGCGACGGCCCCGGCAAACGCGCTTCCCGCAGAATGTCACATGTCGGCAACGCTCTGAAGTGACATATCGACACGCCGGAGCCGGATCGGCCCTGGAAACAAGGGGTCTGACGGCTTTTCGGAGCACAACGGCGAGGAACCGCCCCGGTGAGCGATTCGCTCGCGGCGGTTACCCGTCGAGCACGCTTTCGAGCGGCTCCCACCTGCGATGTTCCGGGCCGTGCGCCTGTGCGCCGGTCATGCTTCGATCCGGTTGGCGGACCGCAGCCGCTGGAAGCTCCGGGCGAGCAGCCGGGAGACGTGCATCTGGGACACACCCAGTTCGGCGCTGATCTGGGACTGGGTGAGGTTGCTGTAGTAGCGGAGCAGGAGGATGCGCTGCTCGCGCTCGGGGAGCTGGACCAGGAGGTGCCGTACGAGGTCGCGGTGCTCCACGCCGTCCAGGGCCGGGTCCTCGAAGCCGATGCGGTCCAGCAGGCCGGGCAGCCCGTCGCCCTCCTGGGCCGCCTCCAGCGAGGTGGCGTGGTACGACCGGCCCGCCTCGATGCAGGACAGCACCTCCTCCTCGCTGATCCGCAGCCGCTCCGCGATCTCGGCGGTGGAGGGGGAGCGGCCGAAGGCGGTGGTGAGGTCCTCGGTGGCGCTGTTCACCTGCACCCACAGCTCGTGCAGCCGACGCGGTACGTGGACGGTGCGGACGTTGTCCCGGAAGTACCGCTTGATCTCGCCGACGACGGTCGGCATGGCGAAGGTCGGGAACTGCACCCCGCGCTCCGGGTCGAACCGGTCGATGGCGTTGATCAGGCCGATGGTGCCGACCTGGACCACGTCCTCCATCGGCTCGTTGCGGGAGCGGAACCGGGCGGCCGCGTAGCGCACGAGCGGGAGGTTCGCCTCGATGAGCGCCCCTCGCACGCGGTTGTGCTCCGGCGTGCCCGGCAGGAGGTTCTTGAGCTGGCCGAACAGCACTTGGGTGAGGGCGCGGGTGTCGGCGCCGCGGCGCTTCTCGGGGGCCGGGGGCTCGGCCTGGGCGGGGGGTTCGGTCTGCGTGGCTTGCGCGGGTGCGGTCGCCTCGTCCTGGGGTGGCGCAGTACTGGCCGACACGGTCAACGCCACCTCTTCATCGGTCAATCATCCGTCAAAAGCGGTCATAGCATCACAAGACATGTGCACTGTGTGCAAGCACCGCATACTGCCGTGTTGTGGTTCAAACCCCTCTCCGTGGTGGATTGGACCGGTTGCCGGGACGCACGAGAGCCCCCCGCCGTCACGGCGGGGGGCTCTCGGGCCTGTAGTACGAGGGGGTCCTGCGGGTGCGGGCCGGGTCAGAAGGCGTAGTCCGCGACGACCCAGGTGGCGAACTCGCGCCAGAGCGCGACGCCCGCCTGGTGCGCGGGGTGCTCCAGGTACCGGCGGAGCGCGTCGGCGTCCTCGACGGCCGAGTTGATGGCGAAGTCGTACGCGATGGGCCGCTCGCTCAGGTTCCAGCCGCACTCCCAGAAGCGCAGCTCGTCGATCTGCCCGCCGAGCGCCCGGAACGCGGCCTCACCCGCGATCACCCGCGGATCGTCGCGCGAGACGCCCTCGTCGAGCTTGAACAGGACCAGGTGACGGATCATGGACGCCTCGCCTCCGACTCGCTTGTCTGCCCTCTGCCGGACCGGCTACCTGGCCCCGTCGGCGACCCACGTCATGAAGTCCCCGACGGCCTTGGCCGCGTCCGATATGCCCTCGAAGGCTATCTGCACGTAGTCCGCCGCCTTCGCCGGGTCCGTGATGATCACGTACAGCGCGAAGACCACCAGGACGTACACGGCGATCTTCTTGGCATTCATCGTCACCACGGCCTCCCCACTCACCCGCACCCCAGCCGCCCCGAGGGCCCCGGCCACCGGCCGCGAGTGTAACCGCCACCCCTCCGTACGCACCCCAACACCCCGTCCGGAGGCGGGTCTTGGGGCGCCGGTATGTCCGGGAACGCACGAAGGGCCCCGCCTTGCGACGGGGCCCTTCAAGAGCGGTAGCGGAGGGATTTGAACCCTCGGTGACTTGCGCCACACTCGCTTTCGAGGCGAGCTCCTTCGGCCGCTCGGACACGCTACCGAGGGAGACCCTACAGCACCGTGGCGAGTGGTCGGAAATCGGTATCGGGGCCCTGGTCAGCGGGTGCGGAAGAAGGCGGTGAGGAGGTGGGCGCAGTCGTCGGCGAGGACGCCGCCGATCACCTCGGGGCGGTGGTTGAGGCGCCGGTCGCGGACCAGGTCCCAGAGGGAACCGGCGGCGCCGGCCTTGTCGTCGCGGGCACCGTAGACCACCCGGTCCACGCGCGACTGGACCAGGGCGCCCGCGCACATCGTGCAGGGCTCCAGGGTCACCACCAGCGTGCAGCCGGTGAGCCGCCAGGCACCGAGCCGCTCGGCGGCCCGCCGGACGGCCAGCACCTCGGCGTGCGCGGTGGGATCGCCGGTGGCCTCCCGCTCGTTGTGCGCGGTGGCCAGCACGGTGCCGTCCGGCGACAGCAGGACGGCACCGACCGGTACGTCCCCGCCCGCGCGGGCGGCCCCGGCCTCGGCCAGCGCGGTGCGCATGGCCGGGACCCAGGGGTCGCGTACGGGATCGGGGGTGTGGTCGGGACGGTTCTCGTCGGGGTGGGGCGGTATGCCGGGCGCGGTCAGCGGACGGTCTCCAGGACGTCCGAGGCGCCGAGGGCCGCGGCGATGTCCGCCAGCGCCTCGTTGGGGTCCATGTTCCGCAGTTCCTTCTCGGTGACGCCCAGGTCGTCGAGGAGGCGGCCGTCGCCGACCGGGCCGTGCGGCACGGAGCCCGCCGCCGTGTCACCGCCCTCCTCGTCGTCGTCCCCGTCCTCCTCGGACTCCCCGTCCTCGGTGCCGTCGAGATCGAGGGCGTCCAGGTCGGGGCCGTCGTCGGCGCCGGGTTCCCGGCCGAGCAGTTCGTCCGTGAGCAGCAGCTCCCCGTAGGCGCTGCGAGCGGCGGCGGAGGCGTCGGAGACGAAGATGCGCGGGTCCTCCTCGCCGTCCACCCGGACGAGGCCGAACCAGGAGTCCTCCTGCTCGATGAGGACGAACACCGTGTCCTCCTCGGGGGAGGCTTCCCGTGCCAGGTCGGCGAGATCCGACAGGGTCTCCACATCGTCCAGCTCTGTGTCGCTCGCTTCCCACCCGTCTTCGGTGCGCGCGAGCAGTGCGGCGAAGTACACCGTGACTCTCCCACTGGTCATAGGCGTGCCGGTTGGAGGTCCTCCCGGCGGAGGCTGTGGGCGGCGGGAGCTGTGCTCCGGGGCCCGCCCACTCGGCATCGTGGCAGAAACAAGGCGCTCAGGGGACGTCTTCCGCTCCCTGTGTCCGGCTCTTTTGATCGTGTATCCGTAAACAGTCCGGGCGGTGCGCCCGTTGCCGCCACCTGCGGATCGTACGCGGCCGGGCACGGCCGTCCGGCACCCCGGACGCTCCCCGGCGCGGTCCGAGGGGGATTCCTACCCGCTTCCTACCAGCGGAATGTCCGCATCCGCATGGCGTGGCGCAGCCGCGCGGCCTTGGCGCGCCGCGGCTGGATACGGTCCCGCAGCGCCCGCGCCTCCGCGAGATCCCGCAGGAACTGCGCCCGGCGCCGCCGCCGCTCGTCCTCCGTCTCGGGGTGGTCGGGGTCGGGCGTGGGGGTGAGCGTGAGCATCTCCGGCCGGTCCGGCTCGGGCTGCGGCGCGGGAGCCCGCTCCGGCCGCGTGGCGGCCGGTCCGGCCGCCGGAGCCGGGCGTACGGCACTGTCCCCGCGTACGGCGTCGTCCCGGCGTCCGGCGCGGTCGGCCCGGGTGGTGCGCTTCGGGCGTACGGCGCCGCCGGACCCGGCGGGCGCGCCCCCGCGCTCCGTACGCCGGTCGCGCCGATCGGTCCGGTCGGGCCGGTCGGGTCGCTCCGTACGGTCCGCCGGGGCGGCTGACCGGGCCCCGGTCGCGGCGCGTCGGCCGCCCGCGCCGTTCTGGCCGCCGGTGCCGCTCTGGCCACCCGTGGTGCCCGCGCCACCCGGACCGCCCGTGCGGCGGGTCCGGCGGGTCCTGCCCTGCTGCGGGCTGTTCTCGGTCTTCGGCCTCTGCTGGTCGGGCACGGTCTCACCACCCCGGAACGCGTGCCTCCCGCCTTCCCCCGTACGGGCGGTTTGATGCCTGCGCACGGGGTCGCGCGGCGCGGCTAGTGTTAGAGGCATGCGTCTCCACGTCGTTGATCACCCCCTGGTCGCCCACAAGCTCACCACGCTGCGCGACCGCCGTACCGACTCCGCCACCTTCCGGCGGCTCGCCGACGAACTCGTCACCCTGCTCGCCTACGAGGCGACACGGGACGTACGGACCGAGGCCGTGGACATCGACACCCCGGTCGAGCGGACCACCGGCGTCAAGCTCGCCCGCCCGCGCCCGCTGGTCGTGCCGATCCTGCGGGCCGGTCTCGGCATGCTGGACGGCATGGTCCGGCTGCTGCCGACCGCCGAGGTGGGCTTCCTCGGCATGATCCGCGACGAGGAGACGCTCCAGGCGTCCACCTACGCGTCCCGGATGCCGGAGGACCTCTCCGGCCGTCAGGTCTACGTCCTCGACCCGATGCTCGCCACCGGCGGCACCCTGGTCGCCGCGATCCAGGAGCTGATCGGACGCGGCGCCGACGACGTGACCGCGGTCGTCCTGCTCGCCGCGCCCGAGGGCGTCGAGCTGATGGAGCGCGAGCTGGCCGGTACCCCGGTGACCGTCGTGACGGCCGCCGTGGACGAGCGCCTCAACGAGAACGGCTACATCGTGCCGGGCCTGGGAGACGCGGGCGACCGGCTGTACGGCGCGGCGGAATAGCCGAGCGCCCCAGGGCGGCCAGGGCGGTCCGGGGCCGGTCCGGGGTGACCCGGGCGGTCGGGGCGGCCCGCGCGTACGGCGAAGGGCGCGGCCGGGGAAACGGCCGCGCCCTTTTCGTATGCCCGCGTGTCGTCGCCCGCGTACGCCCCCCCTCAGCACCCCTTCTTCGGCGTGGCCGTCGGGTGCGGGGCGGACAGGGCGGTCAGGGCCTGGTCGGCGGAGACGCGCTGGGTGAGGTTCTTGAAGCCGTCCCCGATGATCAGGTCGAGCGTGGTGTTCTTGCGGGTGGCGTCGGTGCGCCGGTCCGCGTCGGTCAGTTGGGTGGCGAGCACCGGGAGCGCGGAGTCGCGGGCGGCCGTGGGACCGAGGAGCAGTCCGCTGCCCTTGACCTTCTTGTCGTACTCCTTGGCCGCGTTGCCCACGTCACCGATCTTGAAGCCGCGCTTCTTCAGTTCGTCGGCGGTGGTCTTGGCCAGTCCGCTGCGGGTGGTGGCGTTGTAGACGTTGACGGTGATCTGGGCGGGCTTCGGGACCGCCTTGGCCTGGATCGCGGCGGGACTCGCCTTGACCTCGCAGGCGGCCGGGGTACGGGTCGCGGAGGTGTGGTGGCCGTCGGTGAAGACGTCGATGAGCTGTAGCGTGCCCCAGCCGATCAGGCCGAGCGCCCCCACCGACGCCACGACGGCCACCGCGATTCGGCCACGCCTGCGGGGCGGGCGCATCCGCGGGTATTTGTCCCCCGTGATCCGGTACTGGCCACCCATGCCGGGAGGAGTCAGCATGCTCATGTGCGCAGCGTAGTGTGCCTGCGCGGCGATTCCTATTAGATGATCGGCAGGCGTTGCCCAAGGGAACCCGAAAGGGTCAACGGGTCTCCCGCCGGGGGTTTCTGACGGGCCTGAACCGGACGTTCCGGCGCGGAATCCCAGGTTCCGGCGCGTCGCTTCAGATCGGCCGAGACCCCGTTCGCCCCTTCGGGTCCGCCGCGACCCGGCCCGCCCCTTCAGGTCCGCCGAGACACGGCACGTAGGACCAGATCCGCCGGGGACCGGAGCGCGCTCAGTCCAGTTCGAGGACGCGCGCGTGCAGTACCTGGCGCTGCTGGAGGGCGGCGCGGACGGCGCGGTGGAGGCCGTCCTCCAGGTACAGATCGCCCTGCCACTTCACGACGTGGGCGAAGAGGTCGCCGTAGAAGGTGGAGTCCTCGGCGAGGAGGGTCTCCAGATCGAGTTGCTGCTTGGTGGTCACGAGCTGATCGAGGCGGACCGGGCGCGGCGCGACGTCCGCCCACTGCCGGGTGCTCTCCCGGCCGTGGTCGGGGTACGGCCGGCCGTTTCCGATGCGCTTGAAGATCACACGGAAAGCCTACCGGCCCAGACGTTCCGGGCGCAGCCACGGCGGCGGAGTGCGACGCTGGAAAAACCGCTGTGAAGCAGGGCATTCGGGGGGCTATCGGGAACAGGGGTCCGAGATGAGTGACAGCGAGACGCTTGCCGACGGGGCGCGGGAGATCGCCGCCGGGTACGGCTTCACGGGCCCCGCCCTCGATCTGGGCGCCCTGCTCTGGGACGGCGCCTGTCTCCCGGCCGGGCGGATCGGGGTCCCGCTGGCGGTGCTGAACCGGCACGGGCTGGTCGCGGGCGCCACCGGCACCGGCAAGACGAAGACGCTCCAGCTGATGGCCGAGCAGCTCTCCGCGCAGGGCGTGCCGGTGTTCCTCGCGGACGTGAAGGGCGACCTGTCCGGGGTGGCGCGGCCGGGCCGGGACGACGCGCGGGCGCGGGGGCGTGCCGACGAGGTGGGCCAGAGCTGGACCCCGGCCGGGTGCCCGGCGGAGTTCCTGGCGCTGGGCGGGATCGGGCACGGCGTGCCGGTGCGGGCCACGGTGACGAGTTTCGGGCCGGTGCTGCTGTCCAAGGTGCTCGGGCTGAACCCGACGCAGGAGCAGTCCCTCGGCCTGATCTTCCACTACGCCGACACCAAGGGCCTGGAGCTGACCGACCTCAAGGACCTGCGGGCGGTGGTCGCGTTCCTGACCTCCGACGAGGGCAGGCCCGAGCTGAAGGGCATCGGCGGCCTGTCCTCCGCCACGGCCGGGGTGATCCTGCGGGCGCTGACCTCCTTCGAGGCGCAGGGCATGTCCGACTTCTTCGGTGAGCCGGAGTTCGACACCGCCGACCTGCTGCGTACGGCGCCGGACGGGCGGGGTGTCGTCTCCGTGCTGGAACTGGCCGCCGTGCAGGACCGGCCCAGACTGTTCTCCACGTTCCTGATGTGGCTGCTGGCCGACCTCTTCCACGATCTGCCCGAGGTGGGCGACCTGGACCGGCCCAAGCTGGTGTTCTTCTTCGACGAGGCGCATCTGCTGTTCAGCGACGCGTCGAAGGCGTTCCTGGAGTCGATCACGCAGACGGTACGGCTGATCCGGTCCAAGGGCGTCGGCATCTTCTTCGTCACCCAGACCCCCAAGGACGTCCCCTCCGACGTGCTCGCCCAGCTCGGCAACCGTGTCCAGCACGCCGTGCGCGCGTTCACACCGGACGACCGGAAGGCGCTCGGGGCGACCGTCCGTACCTTCCCCGACTCCGCCTACGACCTGGAGCAACTCCTCACGAGCCTCGGTACCGGCGAGGCCGTCGTCACCGTCCTCGGCGAACGCGGCGCCCCCACCCCGGTCGCCGCGACCCGGCTGCGCGCACCGGAGTCCCTGATGGGCCCGCTGGACGCGGCCGAACTCGACACCGCCGTACGCGCGTCCGCGCTCCACGGACGTTATGCACAGGCTGTGGACCGGGAGTCGGCGTACGAGAGGCTGGCGGCCCGGCAGGCCGCCGCGCCGGTGGCGCCCGGTAAGTCCGGCACGTCCGGCACGTCCGGCAAGGGGGCGCCGAAGGAGCGGGCGGAGGACCCCTCGCTGGTCGAGCAGGTCGTGGGCAGCGGGATGTTCCGGTCGCTGGCGCGGTCGGTGGGGACGCAGTTGGGGCGCGAGATCACGCGGTCGCTGTTCGGGACGGCGCGGCGGCGCGGGTAGGCGGGCGGTTCCCGGCCGGTACCGGACGGTACCGGAGGGGGCGGGGGCGATGGCGGCCAGCGGGGGCGACGGCCTCCGCTGCCCCTCCACCCCGCCCCGCCCCCGCCGGATGGACGGTCAGTGGGTCTTCTGCTGCGTCGTCCGGTGCTCGTGCGGGGGCGTGCGCGGGGGCGTGCGGTCCGGGCGGGAGGGGGCGTTGCGTCGGGCTTCCGCGCGCAGGAGGGCACGCAGGACGGCGTACGGGTCGGTGGGCATGGGTGTTCCCTGTCTGTCGCTGCTGAGGGGGGAGGGCCGCTGGGGGAGCGGCACGGTCAGCAGCGCAGGACCACCGTGCGGGTGGCGGGCGCGGTGGACACCGGCGGACGGGGGTGGGCGGTGGCCGGTGCGGTGGTGGCGGGGGCCGGGGGAGGTGCGGGGGTGGTGGCCCGTACCGGGGCGTCGGCCTGGTGGAGCGTACGGGCCGGGGGGCGCAGCAGCGTGTCGAACACGTCCTGCTCGGCGGTCTCGGCCGCCGCCGCCGCGACGGCGGGCGCCGCCTGCGCCTGCGCGTGCGCCACCGGCACCCACAGCGCGAGAAGCAGCACGAACACCCGCAGCCAGCTGTGGCGACTGGGGTGCATCGGCGTCCCGCTCATACCTGCTGTGTGCCACGGGGGCGGGCCCCGGCATCGTGCGGCGCGGGAGTTACGCCCGCACGGAGCAAGGGGTACGGAGTACGGGGTTCCGGTGCGGCCCCCGTACGGGGTACGGGGGCCGCAGTGTCACGAGGTGCGCGGGACCTGCTGGGCGCGGGTGCGGACGCCGAGGGAGGTGACGATCTCGATGACGCCGACGATGAGCAGCCACCAGCCGCCGACCAGGGTGAGGACGGCGACCGAGGTGAAGGGGGAGGCGATCAGGACGATGCCCGCGATGAACGTGATGACGCCGAGGACGACCTGCCAGCCACGGGCGGGCATCCGGTCGTCGGAGACGGCGGCCAGCGTGTGCGTGATGCCCCTGATCAGCCAGCCGATGCCGATCCACAGGGCCAGCAGCAGGATCGACTGCATCGGCCCCCGGAAGCAGAACAGCCCCAGCAGGATCGATACGGCACCGCTGACGAACGCGAGGACGCGGACCCCGGGGGTGCGGTGCGTGCCGAACGCGGCGACCAGTTGGAAGACGCCGCTGATCACGAGGTAGACGCCGAACAGCACGGCTGCCGCGAGCAGGGACGCGCCGGGCCAGATCAGCACCAGTACGCCCAGGATCACCGACGCGATGCCGGTCAGGAGGACGACCTGCCAGGCCGCCCGGGACAGCGCGTGCAGCGGGCCCTCGAACTCGGGCGCGTCCGTCGGCGCTGCCTGCGGTACGGCCGCGGGGGTCGCCGTGTGCGCGTCCGGCGGGCCGGGTCTCGTACCGGTGCCGCCGGGTGGCCCCGCCGCCGGGGTGCCGGTGTGTGCCTCGGGCGGCCCGGCCGGGGTGCTCTCCGGGTGCGGGTCGCGGGCCTCGTGGATCTTGCGGTCGTCGTATTCGCGGTTCCAGGGGGAGCCGCCGCCGGGTGCCTCGGTCATGTTCCATGCTGGGGACGCGACGGGCGCGCCCGCCACCGGAGAGGTCCGGGCGGGCGCGGTGGGGGTCTTTGCGGTGGCGGGCGGGGTGCGGGCCTGCCCGGTGGGGGGCGGGGTCGCGGACCTGCCGGTGGGGGGTTCGGCCCGGCGGGGGTTCGGCCCGCTACTTCCCGGCCGCCTTCGCCGCCTTGGCCGCCGCCTTCATCTCCTGCTTGTGGGCGCGCACCTTGGTCAGCGACTCCGGGCCGGTGATGTCCGCGACGGAGCGGAAGGAGTCGGCCTCGCCGTACGCGCCCGCCGCCTCGCGCCAGCCCTCGGGGCGGACGCCGAGCTGCTTGCCGAGCAGGGCGAGGAAGATCTGCGCCTTCTGCTTGCCGAAGCCGGGCAGTTCCTGGAGTCGCTTGAGGAGCGCGGCGCCGCTGGGGGCGTCCTGCCAGACGCGCTCGGCGTCACCGTCGTAGTGCTCCACGAGGTACTGGCAGAGCTGCTGCACCCGTCCCGCCATCGACCCCGGATACCGGTGCACCGCCGGTTTCTCCGACAGCACCCCCGCGAACTCCTCCGGGTCCATCGCCGCGATCCGCCCCGCGTCCAGGTCGTCGGCCCTGAGCCGGTCCGCGATGGTCGCCGGGCCCTTGAACGCCCACTCCATCGGGATCTGCTGGTCCAGCAGCATCCCGATCAGCGCGGCCAGCGGGCTACGGCCCAGCAGCGCGTCGGCGTGCGGGTCCTGGGCGAGGTGCAGTGTGACGTCCATGCCTCGATGATCGCCCGCCGGGGGGCCTTGTGCAGCCGGGCCCGCCCGTCGGCCGGGGTTCATCCGGCCCGGAGGCCGGTGAGCAGGCGGCCCAGGGCGCGGGGGTTCAGAGTGCGGGGGTTCAGGGCGCGGGGGTCCGTGATGCGGGGGTCCGCCCGCATCGTCGGTCGCCGGACGGCGTTCTCCGGCTCCGGCCCACGGCGATGGGGCAGCGGCGGCCGGACGGCTTCGGGGGCGGCTTCGGGGACGGCTTCGGGGACGGGGAGGTGGGCCCAGACGAGTTTGCCGTGCGGGGTGGGGTGGGCGCCCCAGGTGTGCGCCAGCTCCTGGACGAGTACGAGGCCGCGTCCGCCCTCGGTGTCGTCGTCCGGGCTGCGGAGTACGGGCAACTCCCTTGTGGTGTCCCACACTTCGATGACGATCCCGGCGTCCAGGCCGACCAGGCGCAGGGTCACCGGACGTGTGGTCTCCAACTCCGCCCAGTTCGGTGGGCTGTTGAGCACCCCGGTCGCCTTCACCGCGTTCGTCACCAACTCCGAGACGATCAGTGCCGCGTCCCCCTCGATCGACCTCGCGTGCCACTTGGTGAGGGCGAGCCGTACGAAGTGCCGGGCCACGCTCACCGCCGAGCTGAGCGCCACCAGGCTCAACTGGTCGGTGAAACGGATGCGTTGGGAGAAGTAGAAGGGTTCTCCGCCGGTCCGGTGCCGGTTCACGCGCGCTCGTCCAGGCTGACGATCCGCGCGCCCGCCTTCTGCTCCAGGTGTAAGGCCATCGCGTCCTGGAGCGGGCGGGTCAGGGCAAGGTCCCGGTACGTCGGCACGAGCACGTGCCGGGCTTCGGCGCGGCGGACGGCTCCGACCATCTCCTCGAAGGCGTTGATCTGGCCGTCCATGAACTCGTGGAACACGGTGGCCAGCGTGAAGCCCTCGACTTCCGCGTACGTGGCCATGTCGTCCTGCTTCTTCTTGGCGTCCTCGTCGCTCATGTCGTCGGGGACGCGCATGTAGCCGAAGATCAGCGGTTTCATGTCGGGCCTCTCTGCCTACGTGGGCAAGCGGGCTGGGCTTCTCGTCGCCCGCAGCTCGTCTGGGCTGGTCGGGAGCCCCACTCGTGGCCGGTGGCGGAAGTGAGGGTCGATTTTGGACTTCCAGAATAGGTTCTCGGTGGGATGAAAACTAGACTCCTATTTCAGGAAACCACTCGTTTGGGGGTTACCGAGGAGTCACTGAGAAGTCACCGAGGGCGTGGGCATAATGAGCACCCGGCCGACTGGGTAGGTGGAGGATCATCAACGTGGCAACTCCAACGATCCAGCGGCGTCGGCTCGGCAACGCGTTGAAGCGCGCTCGTGAGCAGGCTGCCAAGACTCAGGACGAGGCTGCCGAGCAGATCGATGCGGCAGCAAGCAAGATCAGTCGGCTGGAACTCGGCCAGAGCGGCATCAAGTTGACCGACCTGACGCTGTTGCTCAACTTCTATGGCGTGAGCGGTGAAGAAGCCGAGTGGATGAAGGACCTGGCCCGTGCCGGTCGGCAGCGCGGCCGTTGGTCCGGTTTCCTCGGTGCCATCCCCGACTGGTTTCGTACGTACGTGGATCTTGAGGCTGACGCTTCAGAACTCCGCTGGTACCAGCCGGAGGTGGTTCCAGGCATCCTCCAGATCGAGAGCTACATCCGTGCGATGAACGTCAACGCGCAACCTGGCGTCTCGCAAGAAGCGATGGATCAGCAACTCAAGGTGCGACTGGAGCGCCAGGCGATCCTCGACCAGCCGAACGCTCCGATACTCAACTTCATCCTGAGTGAGTCAGCGATCCGCCGGAACATCGGGGACGCGGATGTCATGCGTGAGCAACTGCTTCACCTGGCCGAAGTGGCCGAGCGGACGAACGTTGAACTGCAAGTGTTCCCGTTCGATGCTCAGACTTTCGGCGCCGCGTGGGTGGGCTTCACGATCATGCGCTTTGATCACGATGCGTCGTCCGATGTGGTCTACCTGGAGGACTACACCGACGCCACCTATCTCGACCGGCCGGACGGGGTGCAGGCATACACTGCACTGTGGAATCGGCTGCAATCTGCGGCCTTGGGCCAAGTAGAGTCGCGCCGCATGATCCTTCGCTTGGCCGGCGCGGATTAGTCCGCCCCCGATACAGGAGAGTACCCAGCATGAACACCCCAGACTTCACCGGCGCCGCATGGCGCAAGAGCAGCTACAGCGGTGACAACGGCGGCCAGTGTGTTGAAGTGGCCGTGCAGCACGGGTGTGTTGGCATGCGGGACTCGAAGGCGGGCGGGACGGGGTCGGTGTTGGCGTTCACTCCTGAGGGGTGGGACGCCTTCGTGGGCGGAGTTGTGGACGGTGCGTTCGAGCAGTCGTAGCGTGGTCTGGATCTCTTGGCCCCGGGGCTGATGGACTCACGTGGTGACGACATTGCTGCCCCGCGTACTGCGAGCCCTTGAGCGGTTTCATGCCGCTCGCCCCTGGGACCACAACGCCCACTACCACCGGTGGATTCTGCGCCGGTTCCCCGGACGTGTGGGCAGGGCTCTGGACGTCGGGTCGGGCAGTGGTGACCTGGCCCGGCGCCTGGCCTCGCGGGCCGGGGCGGTGTGCGGGATCGATGTCGATGCCGCGATCGTCGATCGCGCGCGGGAGTTGACGGACCCCGCCGCCCCGGTGAGCTTCATCGTCGGAGACGCGCTGAGGGAGGCGCCGCCCGGCCCCTACGACGCTCTCACGTGTGTCGCCACCATCCACCACATGCCGTTCACCGACGCCCTCACCTGTTTCCGCCAGCACTTGGCACCGGGCGGAACGCTGGTCGTCGTCGGCGTCTACCGCCCGCGGTCCCGGAGCGACTACCTGATCGACGCCGTGGCCATTCCGGCGAACGTCGTCATGGCCTGGATCAAGAACAGGGGCCGCCGGGCGCCGCGACCAGCCGCCATGACCGCCCCGACCCGACCGGCGACCATGACCTTCGCGGCCATCGTCCGGGAGGCCCGCCACGTGCTGCCCGGCGCCCGCACGCGCCGACGACTGTTCTGGCGCTACACGCTGGTCTGGCACGCGGAGGCGGCCTACTCCGCCCGCCAGTAACCCAGCGCGTACAACCGCTGCTTGGGCACTGCCAGTTCCTTGCGGACGTATGACGACAACGTGCGGGTCGTGGTCGTGTCGCAGGCGATCCAGATGTACGGGTTCGGGGTGGCGGACAGTACGGCGGGGAGGTCGGTGCGGACGCGGGACACCAGGGCTGCGCCGGAGTTCTCGCGGGGGATCTCGTGGAGCTGGTGGTGGGTCGGGTGGCCCTGCCAGGGGAGGTTCTTGAGGGTGCCCTCGAACCAGATCGTGGCCGGGGTGGAACTCAGCTCACGCAGCAGGGAGTTGATCGCCGGGAGGGAGGCCGGGTCACCGATCGCCGCCAGGTGGGACGGGGGCGGGGTGGGGTGCTCGAAGCCCGTGCCCTGGACCGTCGCCTCGATGGTGTCGCCGGGGCGTGCCGTACGGGCCCAGTCGGAGGCGGCGCCCTCGTGCAGCGCGAACTCCAGGCTGAAGGTGCCCGCCGCCGGGTCGGGGTTGACCAGGGTGTAGGCGCGCTGGTGGGGGCGGCCGTGGTCGGTGAACCAGAGGCGGACCCACAGGGTGGGGTGGACACCGGTCGCCGCGAGGAGGCCCCCGTCGGTGAGGTGGAGGCGGCGGTAGTCGGGCCTCACGTCCTCCGCTCCGGTGACGGTGCACACGAAATCCTTCGCGCGCAGCAGCTTCAGTACCGCGCCCTCCCAGCCCCGCCCCTGGCCCATTGCCGCTCCGTCCTCACGTACGATGATGTTTAGTTAGGCAAGGCTAACCTAAAACTAGTTCAAGGGGTGCCCCAGGGTGACTACCGAGATCCGCCGCGACGCCTGGGGCATCCCCCACCTGCGGGCCGACTCCGCACTCCAACTGGCCCGGCTCCAGGGGCGGGTGACCGCGCACGACCGTGCCTGGCAGATCGAGACCGAACGGCACCGCGCGCGGGGCACCTCCGCCGCGTTCCTTGGCGCGGGCGAACTCTCCTGGGACGTGCTGGTCCGCCGGGCCCGTCTCGACGACACCGCGAGACGCTGCTACGTCGAGCTGGAGCGACGGGACCCGGAGACCGCCGCGTGGGTGCGGGCGTACACCGACGGGGTCAATGACGGACTCGCCGAAGGAGCCCGCCGCGCCCCTGAGTTCGCGCGGGTGGGGCTGGCCCCCGGCCGGTGGGAGCCGTGGACGCCGCTCGGGGTCTGGCTCTCCACGCATCTGCTGTTCGCCGGGTTCCCCGCCAAGCTGTGGCGCGAGCGCGCGCTGCGGCACCTCGGGCCGGACGCGGTCGCGCTGTTCGCCACCGACGGGCCCGGTACGGCGGGCAGCAACGGCTGGCTGCTCTCCGGCGCCCGCACCGACACCGGGCTGCCCCTCCTCGCCGGTGACCCGCACCGCTACATCGAGGACCCCGGCGTCTACCAGCAAATCCGCCTCGCCTGCCCCGAGTTCGACGTCGTCGGCCTCGCCGTCCCCGGCGTCCCCGGCATCGCCCACTTCGGCCACACCGGCACCGTCGCCTGGTCCATCACCAACGCGATGGCCGACTACCAGGACCTCTACCGCGAACACCTCCGCCGCACCGGCGCCGGTATCGAGGCCCTGGGTCCGGACGGCCACTGGGAGCGGGCGGAGCGGTACGTCGAGACGATTCACGTCGCCGGGGAGGCGCCCGTCGAGATCGAGGTCGTGGAGACCGCGCGGGGGCCCGTGATCGCCGGTGGGCCGGAGGGGCTGGACGGGGTCGTGTCCCACGGCGCCCCTCCCGCACCGCCCACCGCCCTCGCCCTCCGGCACCCGCCCCGCGTCACCGACGACCTCGGGTTCGGCTCGCTGCTCCCGCTGCTCCGGGCCCGGCGGGTCGAGGACGTGGACAAGGCGTTCGACAGGTGGGCCGAGCCGGTCAACGTCGTCCAGGCCGCCGACACCGAGGGGGGCCTGCTGCACCGGGTCGCCGGTCGGGTACCGGTGCGCTCCGAGGCCAACCGGCTGCGCCCGGTGGCCGCTTGGGAGCCGGGGCACGAGTGGCGGGGCTGGCACACCATGCCGTACGGCACCGTCGAGGACGGCGCCGCCGTCATGGCCAACCAGCGGGGGCCCGCCGCGCCACTCGGCGTCGAGTTCTCCCCGCCGCACCGGGCCCGGCGCATAAGGGAGTTGCTCGACGCCCGGACCACATGGTCCGGCGCCGGGCTCGCCACCCTCCACACCGATACGCGACTGGCCTCCGCCGCACCCCTGTTGGACCGGATCGGCCCACTCGACGGGCTGTCGCCCGCCGCCGCCCGCCTCCGCGCCCAACTCCTCGCCTGGGACCGGCACATGGACGCCGACAGCTCCGACGCCGCCGCCTACGCCGCCGTACGCTCCGCCGTCGTACGGCGTCTCGCCGCGCACCCGGCGTTCGCCGCGCTCACCGAACCGTCCGGGTTGCCCGAGGTGCTGCTGCCCTGGCTGGCGCTCACCCCGCGTGTCGGGTTCGCGCTCGAACACCTGCTGCGCGCCGAGGAGTTGTACGGCATCGACCGGGACGGCGTCGTACGGGAGGCGGTGGAGGAGGTCGCCGCCGCGCCTCCGGGCGGGGTCTGGGGGGACACGCATCGGCTGGCCGCCTGGCGGGCGCTGCCGCCCGCGTCCGAGGAGTCCTCCGACGAACCGGGGCTCGGCGGGGACCACGACTGCGTGCTGTGCGCCTCGGCCGTGCCCGGAGTGACCGACCGGGCCGCGCGGGGGCCCGCCGCCCGGTTCGTGTGGGACCTCGCGCGCCGCGAGGACAGCCTCTGGGTGGTGCCGTTCGGTGCCGACGGGGTGCCCGGCGCCGCACATCACCGCGATCAACTGCCCTTGTGGGTCAGGGGAGATCTCGTACCCGTCGGCACCGACCGGGATCTCCTCGTACCCGATGTCACCCTGCCCGCCGAGACCGAACCGGAGATCCCCGTGACCACCACCCCCGTCCACGAGCAGCACATCGAGGGGTTCGGGGTCGTCCGGGTCCGGCCGGTCGAGCCCGAGCGGGACGCCGACACGCTGTACGGCTGGGTCAGGGACGAACGCGCCGCCTTCTGGGGGATGAACGGGCTCGACCGCGACCAAGTGGCGGAGATCTACGCCCACATGGCGGCCCTCGACACCCATCACGCGCACCTCGTCAGCCTCGACGGTGTCCCCGTCGCCCTGCTCCAGACCTACGACCCCGCCGCCGACCGGGTCGGGGAGTGCTACCCGGTGCGGGACGGGGACATCGGCGTACACCTCCTCGTCGCCCCCGCCGGAGCGGCCGGTGCGGCGTCCGGCTGGACCGGGACGCTGCTGCGGGCGCTCACGGTGTACGTGCTGCGGGTGCTGGACGGGCGGCGGGTCGTGGTCGATCCGGACGTGCGCAACACGAAGGCGCTGGCCCGGTTCGAGCGGCAGGGGTTCGAGCAGGGGCCCGCCGTGGTACTGCCGGAGGTCGATCTGCCGGACGTGTACCTTCCCGAGAAGCACGCCCGACTCGCCTTCCTGGCGCGGGAGACGGTGTTCCCGGAGGAGCGCGCGGGGTGATCCGGCGGGGTGCCCGCCCGGAGCCGGGATGAGCGCGGGGCGTCCCGCGTGCGTACACAGGGGGAGATCGCGGAGATCCCTGGGGACGGAGACGACAAGTGGGCCACCAACACCGGCGCCGACGGCGGCTCTGCACGCTCGGGGTGGTGCTGCTGCTCCTGCTGCTGGGTACGGCCGCCCCCGCCTCCGCGCACGCGGCGCTGCGCGCCACCAGCCCCGCCGACGGCAGCGTCGTGCGCACCGCTCCCCGTCAACTCACGCTCGCCTACTCGGAGTCGGTGGGACTGCTCACCGACTCCCTGCGGGTCTACGACCCCCGCAACCACCGGGTCCGTACCCCCGAGCCCGACCATGTGCCCGGCCACCCCGACACCCTGCGGCTCGCGCTGCCGCGCGGGCTCGGCAAGGGGACGTACACCGTGGCCTGGCGCGTGGTCTCCGCCGACAGCCACCCCGTGTCCGGCGCGCTGACCTTCTCCGTCGGGGAGCGCACCGCCACGGCGGCCGTGCTGCCCGACCGCTCCGGGAACGCGGTCACCACCGGGCTGTACAACGTCGCCCGCTACCTCGCGTATCTCGCCGTCGCGCTGCTGATCGGCGCGGCCGTCCTCGTCGCGTACTGCCGCCCGCCGGGGGCCGCACGCCTGCGGGGGGCCGTGCTCGGGGCCTGGTGGGTACTGGCCGCCGCCACCGGCGCGCTGTTCCTGCTGCGCGCGCCCTACGAGGAGGGCACCTCGCCGGTGTCCCTCACGGGCGGCGCGCTCGCGCGGGCCGCCGCCTCCCGGCCCGGTGAACTCCTGCTGGTACGGCTGGCGTTGCTCGTCGTGATCGCGGTCTGTGCGCTTGCTGTACGGCGGTGGAGCGTGCCGCGCGCCGCCGTGGGGGTGGTGGGGGTGGTGCTCGCGTCGGCGCTCGCTCTCACCTGGGCCGCTGCCGAGCACGCTTCCGCGGGGATTCAGGTGCCGGTCGCCGTTGCCTCGGCCACGCTGCATCTGCTGGCGGTGGGGGTGTGGCTGGGCGGGCTGGGGTCCCTGCTGGTCCTTCTCCGGGCGGGGGACGAGGGGGCTGCCGGGGGCATGGGTCCGGTGGTCGGGCGCTTCTCGCGGCTGGCGTTCGGGGCGGTGGTGGTCCTCGTCGTCACCGGCGTCTATCAGTCGTGGCGGGGGCTCGGGTCCTGGGCGGCGCTCCTCGACACCGAGTACGGGCGGATTCTGCTGGCCAAGGTGGTGGGGGTCGCGCTGCTGCTGGTCGTGGCGTCCGGGGCTCGGCGGCTGGTTCGGGCGGGGGCCGGGGCGGGGTTCGATGCGGGGGCGGGTGTGGGGTTCGATGCGGGGTCCGGGGGTGAGGAAACGCTTTTCGCAGTACGGCGGTTGAGGCGGCTGGTGCTGGGAGAGGCCGCCCTCGGTGTCGTCGTCCTGCTGCTCAGCACGCTGCTGGCCGGGACGTTGCCGAGCCGGGCGGAGGCGGAGGCGCGGGGGGCCGCGCCCGTCGCCGGGATTCCGGCTGCCCTGGTGACCACCGTGCCGTTCTCCGTCGAGGGGGCCTCCGGGGGGCGGGCGCGGGGGAAGGTGCAGGTCACGCTTGATTCCGGGCGGGTGGGGGTGAACTCCGTTCAGGCGGTGGTCTACGGGGCGAACGGGGGGCTGGCCTCCGTGCCGGAGCTGCGGATCACCATGACGCTCGGGGAGCGGGGGGTGGGGCCGCTCGATACGAAGGTGGTGGACCGGGGTGGGTATTGGGGGGCGGATGCTTTCAGTCTGCCTATGGAGGGGGTATGGACCATGCGGGTCAGTGTGCGGGTGTCCGAGACGGATCAGGTGACGGTGGTTCGGGGGGTTCGGGTGCGGCGGTAGGTGGCGGGCGGGTGCTTCTTGGGTGCGGGTGCGGGTGCGTTGTGTGGTGCGGGTCCGGTGGGGGGGTTCGCGCAGTTCCCCGCGCCCCTTGTGGGGGTTGGGGTCGGGTGTGTGGTGCGGGTTGGGTGTGGCTGGTCGCGCAGTTCCCCGCGCCCCTGGGGGGTGGGGGTTCGGGTGTGTTGTGTGGTGCGGGTCCGTGGGGGTTCTCGCGCAGTTCCCCGCGCCCCTGGGGGGCGGGGTACCTTGGCGGGATCTTGGTGCCCGGGTTGGGGGTGCTGTTCTTTGGTTCGGTGGTGGTCCCGTAGTGAGCTCTCGTATCGAGGCGTCGGCGTTGTGGGAGCGGGTGTGGATGGGGGGCGTGGAGTTTCTGGTCTCGTTCGTTCCGGGCTCTGATGTGGGGGTGCTGGCGCTGCACGGGAGCCGGGAGGGGGGTACAGGCGAACTCGTGGGGGAGGTCGCCGCGCGTACCGGGGCCAGCGCGCTGGTGTTCACCCAGCCGGAGGGGCGGCCGGTGCACATCTCCTCGCACCGGATCGGCGGGGCGGGCGGTGCGCTGCTCGGGCGCTTCCTCGGGCACGTGCGGCTGACCGTGTCCCTGCACGGGCACGGCCGCGACGACCGCAGTCTGTTCCTGGGCGGCGGCAACCGGTGGGCCGCCGGAGTGCTGGGCGCCTCGCTCGGCGTCCTGGCG
This sequence comes from Streptomyces corallincola, assembly GCF_019104725.1. Classification (GTDB taxonomy): domain Bacteria; phylum Actinomycetota; class Actinomycetes; order Streptomycetales; family Streptomycetaceae; genus Streptomyces; species Streptomyces corallincola. Next base: position 49,959 of record NZ_JAHRXF010000038.1, read on the forward strand.
CCCGAGTTCGTCGCCGTCACCGATCTCGACGGCATTCCGGCCGGGCTGCGCGGGCTGCACTCCCGCAACCCGGTCAATCTCGCGGTCCAGGGCGGCGTACAGGTCGAACTCCCCGTCGCCGCGCGGACGGACGGCGCGGCCGACGTGCCGCCCGCGCGGGTGGTCCGGGCGCTCACGGACGGGGTCCGGCAGCTGGCGCGGTAGCGCGGCAACCGGGGTGTGCGCACGGGTGGTTGTGCGGAGGGCGCCCCTCCGGGAGGAGGGGCGCCCTCTGGGGGTGTGCGGGATGCGTCAGGGCATGTGCCACTTCTGGTTCGACGTGCCGACGCAGGTCCACAGCTGGAGTGCCGTACCGGCGGACTTGCCGTGGTCCTTGGCGTCCACGCACAGGTCGGGGCGGCGCTGGACGAGGTCGTACGACGGCTTCAGCACGAAGCCCTGGCTGCTGCGGGACGGGGCGCAGGTGCCGAGGACCAGGGTGGCGCCGTTGCCGGAGCCGGAGGTGTCCAGGCAGCGGGTCCCGGCGAAGTTCCGTACGGTGCCGTCGGAGCGGAACGACCAGCCCTGCGAGGCGTCGGAGCTGTTGCAGTCGGCCAGGATCATCGTGGTGCCCGGCGTGCGCGAGCGGCCCCGGCTGGCCAGGCAGCGGTTGGAGTCGTAGTTCTGCAGGAACGAACCGCTGAAGACGATCGGCTTCTGCGCCGGGGGCGCCGCCACGTGTTTGGTGGGGGCCTTGGGTGCCTCGGGGATCCGCGCGGGGGGCGCGGCGGGCGGCGGCGCGGCTGGTGCCCAGGCGGGCGGGTCGGCGTGGTCGGCCGGGGACTCCGCGCGGTGGCCGGACTTCCTGCCGTGCTCCTCGGGTTTCTTGGTGTGTCCCTTCGACGACGGCGAACCGCTCGGCGCGCCCGAGGGCGTGGCCGTGGCCGAGGCCGAGGGTGAGGCGGAGGCGGCCAGCGGGCGGCCCGTTGCCACCCGCTGGGCGTCCACGGTGTCGCCGCCGAAGTGTGCGACGGCGGCGGTGGCGCCGGTGCCGATCAGCGCGACGGCGGCCACCGAGGCGACCGCCACGGCGGCCCGGCGGCCGGGCTTGAGGAAGCGGGCGCCCGCGAAGAAGTGCTGCCGCGAGAAGGTGCTCGCGTAGTCCGGTGCGCCGTCCGGAACGCCGTACGCGCCGGTGTCCGGTGCGCCGTCCGGGCGGGTGGCCGGGGGCGTGGCCCGGTCGGGGGTGCCGTGGTGTCCGGGGCCGCTGGGCCCCTCTGGGGTCTTGGGCATGCGGTCTCTCTCTGCGGTAGTGCCGCCTCCGCCGTCACGACGGCTCGGGCAGGTCCTCCGGTTGCAGGGTGATCAGGTCGGCCTCGACGGGCGCGGAGAGTTCCGCGATCCGGTAGGCCTGTCGTTCCGTCATGGCCTGGAACGTCTGCCGGGCGGAGCGGCCGTTGCCGAACCGGTCCCCGCGCGGCAGGAGTTCGAAGTAGCCGGTGAGCGCCCGGCGGGCGTCCTTCGTCAGCCGGTACTGGTGGCGTTCGGCGTGGTGCTCGACGATCTCCACCAGCTCGGGGGTGGCGTAGTCCTCGAACAGCAGCGTGCGGCTGAACCGGGACGCCAGGCCGGGGTTGGAGTCGATGAAGTGCTCCATCTCGTCCGGGTAACCGGCCACGATGACCACCACGGAGTCGCGGTGGTCCTCCATCAGCTTCACCAGGGTGGCGATGGCCTCGTGCCCGAAGTCGTTGGAACCGGCCGCCGGGGTCAGCGAGTACGCCTCGTCGATGAACAGCACCCCGCCCATCGCCTCCTCGAACACCCGCTGGGTCTTCGGGCCGGTGTGGCCGACGTACTCACCGACCAGCGAGGAACGGTCCGCCTCGACGAGGTGGCCGCGCGAGAGCAGGCCGACGGCGGCCAGGATGCGGCCGTAGAGCCGGGCCACCGTGGTCTTGCCGGTGCCGGGGTTGCCCGCGAACACCAGATGGCGGCTGAGCGGCGGCGCGGCGAGGCCCGCCTCCTCGCGGCGGCGGACCATCTGCATCAGCTTCACCAGCGAGGCCACATCGTGCTTGACCCGCTCCAGGCCGACCAACTCACCCAGTTCGGCGATGAGTTCATCGAGGTTCTCCTCGATCACGGCCGTCTCGCCGTCGCCGTCGCCCTCGCCGGACGGGGCGGTCGCGCCGGTCCCGGACTGCTGCGGGCGGCCGGTGACCGCCACGGCGGTGCCCGCCGCGACGGGCGCGGTCTCCTCCGGCCACACCGCCGTCTTCACCCGGCGCGAGACACACCCCTCGACGAGCGGTGCGGCGCCGGTGTCCTGGCTGAGGTCCTCGGCGGTGTCCTCCACCAGCAGCCGCCGCAGCTCCGGGCGGGCGCCCTCGCAGAGGTGCACCGCCGGGTAGCCGGTCGCGGCCAGTACGCAGTCCTCGTAGACACCGGACGCGCCCTCACCGACGTACAGCCCGTTCTTGCCGGTGTCCCGGACGGTGGTGCGCCGTACGGCCGGTGCGGCGTCCTCGGCCACCACCAGGCCGGAGCCTTCGGTGCCGGTCACCGCGCAGTCCTCGATCAGCGGGGTCGCCCCGGCGCCGACCACGAACCCGGCGGTCCCGGCGCCGGTGACCCGGCAGTCGGTGAACTCCGGTGCCGTGCCCGCGCCGCAGGTCACGCCCGCGCGTTCGACGCCGTGGACGCGGGCGCCGCGCACCCGGACCGTGCCCTTGGTGTGTACGGCGACGCCCGCCCGGCCGCGCCGGACGGTGAGGCCGTCCACGTTCGCCTCCGCGGACCCGTCCAGGTGCAGGCCGGACATCGCGCAGTCGGCGACCCGCGCGTCCTCCACCGTCAGCCGCGCCCGTTCCACGGCGGCCACCGCGTGCTCCGGGGTGCCCTCGACGCGCAGCGCGGTCAGCTCGGCCACCGCGTCGCCGCCCGCGTGCACCGCGCTGAACGCCGACCCGCGCACCGTGCTCAGCGCGACGGTCAGCCGCGCGTGCTCGCCCGCGAGGAAACCGTTGCCCGCCGCGTCGTGCACGCCGGTCCCGGAGACGGTCACCCGCGAGGAGCCGCGCGCGATCACACCGGAGGCGCGGGGCGCGGTGATCCGGCAGTCGGTCACCTCGACCCGTGCCCCGCCGTCGGCGGCCACGGCCGCGCCGCAGTCCCGTACGGCGGTCTCCGCGATCAGCACGTCACCGTCGCCGATGGCCAGCACCCCGGCGGCACCGGCGCCGGTCAGTTCGCAGCGGGTGACGCGGATGCCGCCGGTCCGATCGGCGGTACCGGTCTGCCCGTCGGTGCCGGTCCGCTCGTCCTCCCGCACCTCCGTACGGGCCGAACTGCCCAGCACGCGGACGGCTTCGGCGCCCGCGTCGCGCAGGCGGCAGTCGGTCAGGACGGCTGTCGCGGAGTCCTCGGTGAGCAGCGCGTTGCGGCCCGGCGCGACGACCTCCACGCGGGTCATGTCCAGCCGGGCCCCGCCGCGCACCCGCAGCCCGGAGCCCTCGACGCCGCGCAGCAGCATGTCGGTGAGGCGGGCGGTGACGGTGCCCGCGAGCACCACGCCGGTCCCGGCGACGTTCTCCACGACGCCCTCGCTCAGGGTGACCGTGCCGCCGGTGTCGGCGTGCACGCCCGCGAGGGCGGACTCCCGCACCAGGCAGCGGGTCATCTCCAGCGAGGCGGCGCGGACCACCTCGACGCGTCCGCCCGCCACGTCGCAGTCCGCCAGCGCGGTGGTGCCCGCGGTGATCAGCACGGCCGGGCGGGACGGGTCGGCGCCCAGCACGGTCAGGCCGTCCAGCGTGGTCGTCGTGGTGATCTCCAGCACCGGTATGCCGGGGTTGACGGCGAGCAGCCGGACCGTGCCGGGGCCCTCGTCCGCGACCAGGGTCACCTGGCGGTCGATCAGCACCCGCTCCTGGTAGTCGCCGGGCGCGATCCGCACCTCGTCGCCGTTGGACGCGGCACGGACCGCCTCCCCGATGGTGTGCGGGGTACCGCGCCGGGCACCCGGCTGGACCCTGATGACCGTGGCGGTCATGTCGTCGCTCCTTCCGACGCCGGGCGCCCGCGGGGCGCGGACGGTACGGGTACGGGGGGTGCCGCCCGGTACGCGGGACCGGTTCCCCCTGACGGAGACACGAGGCACAGGGGAAATACGTTCAACGGCCAGGGAACCCGACCGCCGCGACCGGGGTGAACGTCCGCCGCCGACACGGGAAACGGGACCTCCGTGTCCCTTCCCCGCACCGGAGAAGGGCCGCCGAAGAGGGGACCTCCGGCCCCCTCCGTGGTCAGCGGCGGCGGCCGGCCGGGGAGACCGGCCGCCGTGTTCAGAGCGCTCAGAACCTCTGCAACGGGCAGTGTCCGCATCCTTGGCGCGAGCGGGTGAGCGGGTTCGACTCGGGCGCGTCCACCAGGCTGAGGTCCACCATGCGGCGCTCGGCGGCGTCGAAGCGCTCCTCGGCCTCGGCCAGCCGCCGCTCACTCGTCTCCAGCCGCTGCGCGTCCAGCGGGGAATCGGCGCCCGTCAGCTCGGCGCGCAGGCCGACCGTCACCCGGAAGGCATCGGCCAGTTCGGTGGCGGCCCGCGTGTACGCCGCCTTCGCCTCCCGGAGGTCGGCGGCGTGTTCCGCCGTCCCGGCTTCGTCCGTCCGGTACGTGGACGGCCCGGCCGACGACTCCTCGCCGAGGGGGCCGACGTAGCCCTGCTCCGGCGCGGTGTGCTGGGCCGATCCGCCGAGTAGGCCGAGGTGCTTGCCGCCGGTCATGATGCGGCCGGCGATTTCCTGGGCGATGGCTGGGGTGTCGAGTCGGGTGATGTGGGTGTCGAGGGTGTCGTAGTGGGTGTCGATGGTGCGGTTGTCGGTGGGGTGGGGCCAGTTGGCCTTGTGGAGTGCGGTGGTGATGTGGGCGTGGAGGTCGCTGAGTTTGTGGTCGTCGCGGGTGTGGGTCTGGGCGTGTGCGACGTGTTGGACGAGGGTGTTTCCGCCGGTCTGGTGGGCGAGGGCGAGGGCGCCGAGGTAGTGGGGGTCTTCGGTGTGTTCGGTGGTGAGGGTGGTGGCGTGGGTCTGTTGTTCGGGGGTGAGGGTGTGCCAGTGGTGGGTGAAGGGGTCGATGCCGGCTTGGCGGAGGGTGTGTGCGGTGTTGAGGAGGTGGTGGGCGTCGTGGGGCTGGGTGGTGAGGGCCCGGTGGTAGGCGCGGATCGCGTCGGCGAGGTGGGTGGCTTGGGTGGCGTGGGCGAGGGCTGCTGAATCGACCGCGCTGGTGTGGGTGGTGGGGGGTGTGGTGTGGGTGGGGAGGTTGGTGAGGAGGGTGTGGGAGGTGGTGAGGGTGGGGTGGTTGGCGATGTTGTCGGTGGCGGGGGGGCCGGAGATGTACTGGTTGCTTCCGGTCCAGCGGTAGCGGTTGTTGGAGCGGGTGGTGCTGAGGGCGTGGACGAGGAGGTCAACGCGGCCGTCGGGGGCGAGGGTGTAGATGAAGGCGGCTCCGGCGCTGCCGTTGTCGAGGTGGGCGTGGAGGGGGTGGTGGAGGCGAAGTTCGCTGCGCTCTTCGCGGATGGCTTGGGCCCATTGGGCGACGCGTTGGAGGGTCTGGTGTTGGGCGGGGGTGAAGTCCTTGGCGGTGAGGCGGTCGGTGTGGTGGATGCGGCCGGAGAGTTCCCAGGTGGTGGAGTCGTGGGGGCGGAGGCGGGTGAAGCGTTCGGCGCGCTGGGTGCGGAGTTGGTTGAGGGTGGTGCGGTGGGTGGTGGTGAGGTGGTGCCAGGTGTGGGCGGCGGCGGTGCGGACGGTGGTGTAGTGGGTGCCGGGGGCGAGGTCGTGTGATTCGAGGTAGGCGGCGAAGTGTCGTTCGAAGGCTTGGGGGGTGTAGGCGTCCTCGATGGCTGGGTCGTTGAGGGTGGTTTCGTCGGGGGTGGGGAGGTGGGTTTCGAGGTAGGTGCGGATGGTGTAGTCGGTGAGGCGTTCGGGGTGGGCGTCGATTTCTTCGGCGAGGAGGGGGAGGGCGGTGAGGAGGGGGAGGAGTTCGGGTGCGGTGGCGAGGTGGTCGGCGACGGCGGTGCCGTGGGGGCCGGTGAGTAGTGCGACGACTTCGGCGGGCAGTTCCGGCCACTGCGTCTGTGCCTGAACCTGTGTCGTGGCGGGGGTGGTGATCGGGGTGCGGCGGGAGGGTACTCCGGCCAGTTCCAGGTCCGTTTCCCGGGCCTGGCGTTGGATCTCGCGGGTCTTGCCCTTGGTGGGCAGGCCGGTGTCGGCTGCCTGGGTGGTGAGTGTGGTCCACAGGGTGGTGTCGTCGGTGAGCAGGGTGGTGCGTTGTTCGGTGGGCAGGCCGGCGAGGCGGCGCAGTGTTTCGGCGAAGTCCCGGTCCGCTGCCGCGCGTTCCTGCCAGGTGGGGCGGGTGAGGAGTTCGTGGCCGAGGTCGGGGTGCGTGGCCATGACGGCGAGGACGCCGCCTCGGCGCAGTGCTCCGGACAGCAGCTCGGGGTCGAGCGGTTCGGGGTGGGCGGTGATGAGGGTGGCGGCGGCCGGGTGGTGGTTCAGTGCCCCGCGCAGTCGGGCGTTCAGTGTCGGAGCCAGCTCCGGATGAGCCACCACGAGAGTCCACACCGGGCTGTTGGTGGTGGCCTCTTCGAGCAGGGCGCGGTTGGCGCGGATCGCTGCGACGGTCGCGGTGCTGGTGCGCAGGGTGTCGAGCAGGTCGGGTCGTTGGGCGAGGAGTTCGGGCAGGCCCCTCAGGCCGATGAGGGCGGCACGCAGACCGTCCTGGTCCGCCAGGTCGTCGGCGAGGCCCGGATGTTCCCTGATCAGGCCCAGGAAGGCGGGTCCGGTCAGCAGCTCGCGTACTTCGGCGGGGACCCGGGCCAGTGTGGTGACCAGCGCGGGGTGGGCGAGGGCGACGGGCAGCACGTCGGCCGTCAGCACCGTCGAGAGGACATCGGGGTGGGCGGCGAGCTGGTCCAGCAGCGCGTCGGAGCGGGTCAGCCGGAGCCATTCATCGCGCGATTGAACTATGGAGGTGGTGGTGGCGAGTACGGCGGCCATACCGGGCACCCGTGCCACGGCGGACACCGAAGCGGGGTCCTCGGCGGCGGCCTCGAGCCGGTCCCGGAAGGGCACGATGGCCGCGCGCACGGACTCATCGGTCTCGCTCAGCGCGTCCACAAGCTTCGGCGAACGGCTCAGCCACAGCGGCAGGTGGTCGTGCCATGACTTCAGCGCACGTGCCATCACCGTACGTGCCACTGCGGGACTCGCCTTGACGAGCTCGTCCACCTCCTTGGCGTACGGATGTGCGGCGAGCAGGACCGGGTTCTCGGCCCAGTAGGCGTCGGCGTAGTCGGGGTTGGCCCGCAGAGTCGGCATCAGCTCGGGGATGAAGATCCCCCGCATTTTCGGGTCGCTGATGAAGAGGTCGAACAGTCGGTCGTTGGCGGCCAGCAGAGCGGGGACTCCTGGCGTGGACAGGGCGAGGTGCAGCAGCTTCGGGGCCAACCCGACCCGGCGCACTGTGGAGGGCCGGGTGCGGAACAGGTCGAGCATCCCCGGCCTGAACAGCATGTACTCGCCCAGGTGGGCGTGTTCCAGAGCGGTGTCCCGCAGGGTGTCCACGGACAGGATCGCCGTATAGCGGGCGACGGTCTCGTCCGAGAGTTCCAGCGACGCGGTCGCCGCCGCCTCGCGCAGTTCCCCGGGGGACTTGCGCTCTCGCAGGCTCGACTGCAGGACCGTCATCGGTACGGCGTTCGCCGGGTCGATGACGGCACCGTCCCACAGCAGAGCCGGGTGGCCGGTCGCCTCCACTGTCTTGACGACCTCGACCACCATGTCCAGCAGACGGTCCCGGTTGGCCGGGATCGTCTGGTCGGAGGTGTCCGCCTCGGTGAGGACCTGCTGCGCGAGCGTGTCGAACTCCGCCTGCCTCTCCCGCCACGCCTGCGTGAAGCCCGGTCGCCTCAGCACCTCGCGCAGCACGCCCGCCTGCCACCGGATCAGCTCGCCCATCGGCGTGTCGAGGCGTTCGCCCAGCAGGCCGAACAGCTCAGCGCTCTCGAGCAGTTGCTTCCAGAACGGGAACGGCAGCGCCGTGAAGTGTTCGGCGAGGGAGTCCAGAACGGCGGGGTGCGCCACGACGTTGCGAGCCGCCTGGGCCCACCACTCCTCTGTCTGAGGGTTCGCCGCGGCCTCGTGGCGGCTCGCGAGCAGGGCCAGGGCGCCGTTGCCCGCCTCAAGGGCGGCTGCCACCGGACTGCCGGCCGTCTTCGCTTCTTCGGCCAGGTTGGCGATCCTGCGCAGCGCGGTCGCGGCGTAGGGTGCCCGCAGGAGACTCAGGGGCATTTTGTCCGTGAAAGGCCGCATGTCCCAGTAGGCCAGGTAGCCGGTTGAGGGCAGCCGGGTCAGCGCGTCGGCCAGATCCGGATCGTTGCCCAGCAGACGTGCGAGCGGTTCGAGAGTGGAACTCATGTCGTCCGCGTACATCCGCCGCACGTAGCAGAAGCGGCCGGCCGCCTTGGTGGCCGCCAACGCCGCGGTGTCGTTCTCCGGCAACGCGCTCCTGGTGGGGAAGCGTGTCAGGATGCGCCGCAGGACGTGCGGAAGGAGGCCACTGTCCGGATTGCGGGCGATCAGCCGCAGTACGCCTTCGTTGGCGAGGATGATAGGCACCTCGTTGGCGCTGAACCCGCTCACTGCCGCGTCGACCGCCGGGGAGGCATTCCTCAGTGCTTTCAGCAGCTTGAGCGGGACGAGGGTCGCGGCCTGCTCGGATGTCGGATACGGCTGCTGCTGCGTCACCGGGCCGGGCTCGGTGGTCAGTTCCTGGACGAGCTGGGCCCCTGACAGCCCGGCGTAGCGCGTGGGGTCGTAGGAGAGTGCGGTCGCCACGTTCGGGTTGGTGACGGCGGCGGACAGGGCCTCCCGGTTGCCGAGCAGGGTCTCGGCCATGCGGGGCCGGTCCTCCAGGACATCGGTGAGGGTGGGGGAGCCGGCCAGCAGCTGCAGGATGGTCGGATCGGCCGTCACATGGGCGATCGTCGTCTCGGAGGTGAGGGCGACCATCGTCTGCTCGGCGGCGCCGTCCACAGCCTCCAGGAACACCGTGTTCGTCAGCAGGGACGTGAAGTACGCGGGGGGCAGGGGGTCGGCGCTCTCCGGCCGGTTGACCAGAACGCTGTACAGGGCTGCGCTCAGGCCGCCCCGTATGTGGAGTCGCCACATCAGCTCCGGGGCGTTCTTTCCCTCAGCGGCCAGCGCCTGCCCGAATTCCGGGAAGCCGTCGATCAGCCAGCGCATGGTGTCGTGCATCTCATACGCGGTGAGGACCAGGTCCAGCCTGCCGTCCAGGTTGACCAGCGTGTCCGGCGAGTCTTCGAAGAGGGCCGTCCGGAGCTCCGGGTCCGCCTCCGCCTTCTGAAGTACCCCCGGCCGGGCGAGGATCTTCGCGGGCTCCTCGTCCTCCTCGAACCAGGAGTCCGCCGCGTTGGCGAGGGCGGCCAGGACGGAGGGGCGCTCGTCCAGGAGGTCCGTCAGTTCGGGTGCGTGGGCGAGGAAGTCGATCAGTTCGGGTCGTGTGGCGGCGGTGTGCATCACTTGCGGCCGGCTCAGCAGGCGTGCCCGCAGGTCGAGGGGGGAGTGGAGTGCCCGGTCCACGGCGTCCACCAGACCGAGTAGGTCCAGGTCGGACGGCGGGTTCTGGGCGAGGATCTGCCGTACGGCCTCCATCGCCAGACCCTCGTGGTGGTAGCGACGGTCGGGGAGAGCCCGCCAGAGCTCCCGTGCCTCCTGCGCGCGGTCCGCCGGCAGCGGGTCGCTCGGGATGGTGGGTGCGGTGGTGGTGCTGCTGCTGGGGCCGGCGACCGGGGTGTCCGCCGACAGGGTGTCCGTCGTGGTCTGCGGGGCGGCGGTCTTCTTCGCCTTCTTCTTTTTGCCTCCGCCGGGTAGGCCGAGGTGTCTGCCGCCGGTCACGATGCGGCCGGCGATTTCCTGGGCGATGGCTGGGGTGCTGAGTCGGGTGATGTGGGAGCCGAGGCCGGTGTAGAGCTCCAGGACGAGGCCGTCATGGACTGCGGGTTGGTTCCAGGCCTGGAGCTGGAGGTTGACGTCGTTGCGCAGGCGGCTGATGTTGTGGCCGTCGGGGGCGTGGGTCTGGGCGGGGTCGAGGTGGCCGGCGAGTTCGTGGGCGGCGTCGAGCGCCGCTTGCAGAGTGGGTCCGTGGACGGGTGCCTGGGGGAGCAGGGCCTGGAGCCGGTCGGCGAAGCGGAGGAGTTCGGTGTGGCCGGTCTGGCGGAGCTGGAGGACGTTCTGGTCCGCCGTGTCGGTGCTGCGGAGTTCGATTGCCGCGAGGGTGGCGGAGGTGATGCTGAGGACGGTGCGGTCGGGCATGAGCATGCGGTCGTTGACGCGCTGCGGGAGTTCGATCTCCAACTGGTTCGCGGCGGCCAGCAGGGTGTGCAGGCTCCGTGTTTCGGGGTGAGCGGTGCTGGTGGCGTTCCGCAGGGCGGTGATGTTGGCCTGGACGTCGGCGTGGGAGGTCGCGCGGGCCTCGACCACCTCGTCGTGGATCGTCCTGGCCTCCTCCACCACCCTTTCGAGGATCGGCCTCATCTCCCGGTCCATGGTGAGAACGGGCCCGTGGAAGCGGAGTTCGAGCAGGACGAGGGGGACGTCGAGGTTGCCGTCGTTGGTGTCGAGCTCGGTGAATTCGGTGTGAGTCCCGAACACATTCCTCTGCGAAGCGGAGTCGACGATCTCGGCGGGTTGATCGGTCAGCGCGGTGTCGAGGTAGGTGCCGACGGTGATGTCCATGTCCATCTCGTCGGTGAGCAGGTTGAGGGGCAGGCTGGCGAAGGCCGCGCCGAACTCTTCGTCGAGGAGGAGCGAGGAGTGGAAGAGCTGTGCGATCCGGTTCTTGATCTGGGGGGCGTTGGCGGCCAGGAAGCGCTTGGCATTGCGGGAGAGGCCGTTGCGGATGCCGGAGAGGGAGGTGCGGGACAGGACAGCCATCTGGTTCTTCACCAAATCGCCTGTGCCAGCGCCTAGTTCGTCCATCGCATGGTCGTAACCGAGAGCGGCCACGTGTGTGTAGACCAAGGCCAGGAAACCGCGTATTTCCATCGCGTCCGGCCATGACTGCACGAGGGCGACGAGTTTGGGATCCATGTGGCCCAGTCCGTTCACTTCACCCTGGACGAACAGGGCGGCGGCTTCGGTGCCGAACTGGAGGCCGATGTCGATGTTCTGACGCAGGCGCCGGTGCCTGCTGTCCGTGTTCTCGTGCGCGAAGCGCAGCAATGAGGACAGCCCGGCGATGGGCACGCCGACCGTGTACTGCGAGTCGAGCAGGGCCCTGCCGCCGTGGACTCCGGACAGGGTGGCGGACGTCAGTGGTTCCCAGATCGAGTAGGGAGAGCTGCCCTGGAAGATCTGGT
>NZ_JAHRXF010000039.1 GCF_019104725.1 Streptomyces corallincola
CCACTATCCCGGTACGCACCGCCTCAGAACGGAGAGCGCTCCGTATATAGGTCCGAAAACAACCAAGGTCTACGAGACGCTTCGGAAACGGCTCGCATCGGGGGCAGTACGGACCGGGCGACAAGTTCCCGTCCTAGCGTTCCTTGACGGAGGAGCTGGGCATCAGACGCACAGCCCTTCGGCAGGTACTGACTCGCCTTGCATCTGAAGGAGCGCTAGAGGTGCGAGGGCGTAGCTCGTACCGAGTGCCCGTCGCAGTGAGCGTGAGCGCGCCCGAAGGGTCGAACCCTGGCAGATCCACGGCGATCCCGATCGACTCGTGGCGGACGCGGATGTGGCTGGATACGTGGGTGTAGCGCCGGGCCCCACCCCCTTCACCCCCCGTCCCCCTATGTGACCGGATGCGCCGGTTTACGTGTAGACGGCAACGTCTCCGTTCGGACAACAATCCGGAACTTCGGCCACCCGGTGCCCGAGAGCGCTTACAGTCACTCTGCTCCCCGGGTTTTTGAACACGTTCAGGAAGGTGGGGGGCGGTCGGGGACTACGGGGAATGGGGAGGGGCGCGGGATGCGCGGGGTCAAGGGTGTGGTAATAGGCGGGGTGTGTGCCGCGCTGGTGGGCGGGGCGGGGTACGGGGCGTACAACGTGCTGTCCGCGCTGAGCGACACCGGTACCGGCACCGGGGACGTCACGGAGGCGGCCCCCGTGCGGACCGGGCCGCCGAGCTCGGCGGAGGTCGAGAAGGCCACCGGGAAGTTCTTCGCGGCGTGGGAGGCGGGCGACGCGGACACGGCGGCCTCGTACACCAACTACCCGGACGACGCGCGGACGGTGCTCGCCTCGTACGCCGACGAGGCGCACATCGGCGGGGTGCGCGTCACCCCCGGCCGGACGGTCGGCACGAAGGTGCCGTTCACCGTGAAGGCGACCGTGTCCTACGGCGGCGTGTCCAAGCCGCTGAAGTACGACAGTGAGCTGAACGTCGTGCGCGGCGTCACCTCCCACCAGCCCCTGGTGGACTGGGACCCCGCGCTGGTCCACCCCGAGCTGCGCAAGGGCGACACCCTCGTCACCGGCGGCTCGGCGGCCCCGCCCATCGAGGCCGTGGACCGCGACGGCACGGTGCTGACCAAGGCGAAGTACCCCTCGCTCGGCCCGATCCTGGACGAACTCCGGCAGCGCTACGGCGACCGGGCGGGCGGCCGGGCCGGGGTCGAGCTGGCGGTCCGGCACACGGACGACGCCCCGGACACCCCGCTGCTCACCCTGGTCAAGGGCCGTACCGGCAAGCTGCGTACGTCGTTCAGCGCGGTCGCGCAGGCGGCGGCGGAGCGGGCGGTCGCCAAGTACCCGGACTCCTCGGTCGCGGCGGTGAAGCCGAGCACCGGCGAGATCCTGGCCATCGCCAACAACCGGGACGACGGCTTCGACGCGGCTCTCCTCGGGGAGCGCGCCCCCGGCTCCACCATGAAGATCATCAGCGCGGCCACCCTGATCGACAACGGCCTCACCAGCGCCAGCGGCAAGGCACCCTGCCCGCCCACGGCCGTGTGGCAGAGCCAGACCTTCAAGAACCTCACCGGTCTGGTCCCGAACGAGAACGCCACCCTCTCCGAGAGCTTCGCCCGCTCCTGCAACACCGCGTTCGTGAAGTTCGCCGACGACGTGAAGGACAGCTCCCTCACCACCGAGGCGCAGGACCGGTTCGGCCTGGGCCGGAACGACTGGAAGATCGGCATCCCCTCCTTCGACGGCCGCGTCCCCGTCTCCAGCGGCCCCGACACCGCCGCCGCCCTCATCGGGCAGGGCCAGGTGCAGATGAGCCCGCTGAACATGGCCTCGGTCACCGCGACCGCGATGACCGGCGCGTTCCGCCAGCCCGTCGTCGTACCGCTCGCCCTCGACCACCGCGAACCCGCCCGCGCGCGGGGGCTGTCCGCGTCCACGGTGGCCCAGCTCCGGGCGATGATGAACCGTACGGCGACCAGTGGCACCGCCGTGAACATCATGGCCGGGCTGCGCGGCAGCATCGGCGCGAAGACGGGTTCGGCGGAGGCCGACGGGCAGGCCAGGTCCGACAGTTGGTTCACCGGCTACCGCAACGACGTCGCCGCCGCCGCGATGGTCCAGGACGGCGGTCACGGCATCGACTCGGCCGGCCCGATCGTCGCCACCGTCCTGCGCGACGCGGGCTGACCGGGCCGGGAAGCGGCGGCGACCCGGTCTCGCACGCTCCCCGTGTGAGACCGGCCTCACATGGCTGTCTGCCCCAGGCCCTAGGCTGTGCACGGTCGTTGGGGTCAGTGGGGGTTGCGGGGACCCTGCGGAACGCGTGGAGGATCGGAAGACCGTGGGCAAGAGAAGACGCGCCGCAGAGCGGAAGAACTCCCGTACGGCGGTGATCGGCGGAGTGGTCGCGGTCGTCGCCGTGGGCGCGGGCTTCGGCGCCTACGCGCTGTACGGCGGCTCGGGCACCGGCGGTACGGCCGACTCCGCCCCGCCGGCGAAGAAGGTGCGGACCGGCCCGCCCAGCGCGGCCGAGGTGGACGCGGTGAGCACCGCGTTCCTGACCGCCTGGCAGCAGGGCAGGTCGCAGGAGGCGGCGGCGGTCACCACCGACCCGGCGGCGGCGGACGCGCTCCTCGCCTCGCTCCCCAAGGACGCGCGCCTGAAGGACCTCACCCTCTCCGCGCAGCCCGCCACCGGCGCGAAGGTGCCGTACGCGGTGAAGGCCACGGTGTCCGGCGACGGCCCGGGCAAGCCGCTGGCGTACACCACCGCGCTGACCGTCGTACGGCGGGCCAGTGACGGGAAGCCGCTGGTGGAATGGCACGCCTCGGTGGTGCAGCCGGACCTGAAGGACGGCGACCGGCTCGTCACGGGCGAGTCCGGCACCCCGCCGGTGAAGGCGCTGGACCGCGACGGCGGCGAGCTGTCCCCGGCCACGTACCCGTCCCTGGGCACCGTGCTGGACGGTCTGCGGGAGAAGTACGGCAAGACGGCGGGCGGCAAGGCGGGCGTGGAGCTGCGGGTGGTGCGCGGCAAGGCGGCCAAGGACGCGAAGCTGTCGGACAAGACGCTGGTGGAGCTGAGCCGGGGCACGCCCGGCACGGTCCGCACCACGCTGGACCCGAAGCTCCAGGCGGCGGCCGAGGCGCAGGTCGCCAAGCGGTCCAGGGCGTCGGTGGTGGCGCTGCGGCCGTCCACCGGCGAGATCCTCGCGGTGGCCAACAGCGGGCACGGCTTCAACACCGCGTTCCAGGGCTCGCTGGCCCCCGGCTCCACCATGAAGATCATCACATCGTCGCTGCTGATCGAGAAGAAGCTCGCCTCGGCGGACAAGCAGCACCCGTGCCCGAAGACGTACACCTACGGCGGCTGGAAGTTCCACAACGACGACGACTTCGAGATCAAGAAGGGCACGTTCAAGGCGAGTTTCGCCCGCTCCTGCAATACGGCCTTCATCAGCCAGGCGAAGAAGCTCTCCAACGACGACCTGACCCAGCAGGCGCAGCAGGTGTTCGGGCTGTCCCGCAACGACTGGCAGATCGGCGTGCCCACGTTCGACGGCTCGGTCCCGGTGCAGTCGGCCGCGCAGATGGCGGCCTCGCTGATCGGGCAGGGCGGGGTGCGGATGAACCCGCTGAACATGGCGTCGGTGTCGGCCACCGTCCGCACCGGCACCTTCCACCAGCCGTTTCTGGTCGCGCCGTCCGTCGATCACCGCACCCTGGCCACCGCCCCGCGCAAGCTGTCCGCCGGGACGGTCGGGCAGCTCCGGGAGCTGATGCGGTACACGGCGGGCTACGGCACGGCGGCCGAGGCGATGGCGGGGCTCGGTCCGGACTCCGGGGCGAAGACCGGGTCCGCCGAGGTGGACGGGCAGAAGAAGCCCAACGGCTGGTTCACGGCGTACCGGGGCGACATGGCGGCGGCCGGTGTGGTGCAGGCGGGCGGACACGGCGGCGACACGGCCGGTCCGATCGTGGCGACGCTGCTGAAGCTGGGCGGCTGACCGCACCGGTCACGCGAGAGGGGCGCCCTCCCCACGGGGGCTCTCCGCACAGGCGCCCTCCGCACGGACGGCACGGAAGGCGCCCCACCCACCGGGACCCGCCGATCCAGACGATTCCACCGGGACCCGCCGCCCCCCTCAGCTGTTCACCAGTTCCGCCGTCCACGTCCGCCCGAGGAACGCCAGCAGCGCCCGCGACTCGAACTGCACCACGGTCACGCCCTCCTCCTCGTCGTGGAACTCCACGACGACCTGCACCCGCCCGCACGGCCACACCCGGACGCCCCCGCTCTCGGCCGGTGTCCGCAGCCCGCGTTCGAGGAGGTCACGGGGGAAGGTCCACTCGCGCGAGCCGGACAGCCGTACCCGCACGGTGTCGGGGTCGTCGTCGGGGTCGTAGCCCAACGCGGCGGGCACGGCCGACGGATACGCCTCGTCCTCGATGATCTGGGCCCGCGCGTACTGCTCGACTACAGCCATCGGACCGCCCTCTCACGCTCAGTGACGGATACGGAAGGTGTACATCCGCTTCCTCTCCAATGTCGCACATTTCCCCTTAGGTGCCCGGCGAGACCGAAACCACATCTCTCTTGCAAAAGGTTCGCAACAAGCCTCTAAAATCAGCTGGTGCATGTACCTGACGGATTCATCGACGCCCCCACTTCCGCCGTGACCGGAGTCCTCGCCGCCGGAGCCATCGCGGTGAGCCTGCGCGGTGCCCGCCGCGAACTGGACGAACGCACCGCCCCGCTGGCCGGGCTGGTCGCCGCGTTCATCTTCGCCGTACAGATGCTCAACTTCCCCGTGGCCGCCGGGACAAGCGGCCACCTGCTGGGCGGCGCGCTGGCCGCGATACTCGTCGGCCCGTACACCGGCGTGCTGTGCGTGTCGGTGGTGCTGCTGATGCAGGGCGTGCTGTTCGCGGACGGCGGGCTGACCGCGCTCGGCGTGAACGTCACGGACATGGCGGTGGTCACCTCGGTCGTCGCCTACGCCGTCTTCCGGGGGCTGCTGGCCGTCCTGCCCCGCGGGCGCGGTTCGGTGACGGCGGCGGCCTTCGTCGCCGCGCTGCTGTCGGTCCCGGCCGCCGCCGTCGCGTTCACGCTGATCTACGCGGTCGGCGGGACCACGGACGTCGCGCTCGGCAAGGTCGCCACCGCGATGATCGGCGTGCATGTGCTGATCGGGATCGGGGAGGCGGTCATCACGGCGCTCACGGTGAGCGCGGTGATCGCGGTCCGGCCGGACCTGGTGCACGGCGCGCGCGGCCTCCAGCAGCGGCTGAAGCTGCGGGTCAACGGCGAACTCGTGGACGCCCCGGCGCCCAGGACCCCGGCCCCGGAGGCGGACCCCGCCCCGGCCCGGGCGGGCGACGCCCCGGTGGCGGCCCGCACCTCCCGCCGCACCCTGTGGCTGACCGGCCTCGCCGCCTCCCTCGTCCTCGCCGGTGTCGTCAGCTTCTACGCCTCCGCCAACCCCGACGGCCTGGAGAAGGTCGCCCACGACCAGGGCATCGACGCCAAGGCGCGGGAGCACACCTCGGCCGGTTCCCCGCTCGCGGACTACGGCGTGCGGGACGTCGAGGACGCCCGGCTGTCCGGCGGGCTCGCGGGCGTGATCGGCGTCGGCGTGACCGTGGTCGCGGGCAGCGCGGTGTTCTGGGCGGTGCGCAGGCGGCGCGAGTCCGAGGTGTGCGCGCCGGACACGGTGCTCTGACATGGGCGCGGGCCACACCCACCGCCTCTACCGGCACGGGCACTCCCCCGTGCACAGGCTGCCCCCGCACACCAAGCTGGCCGCCGTGCTCGGCTTCGTCGTGGTCGTGGTCTCCACCCCGCGCGAGGCGATGTGGGCGTTCGGGCTCTACGCGCTGCTGCTCGCCGGGGTCGCGCGGGCGGCCCGGGTGCCCGCCGGGTTCCTGCTGCGGAGGCTGCTGATCGAGGTGCCGTTCGTGGCGTTCGCGGTGCTGCTGCCGTTCGTCGCGGAGGGCCCGCGCACCGAGGTGCTGGGTGTCTCCCTGAGCGTGCACGGCCTGTGGGGCGCCTGGAACGTGCTGGCCAAGGGCACCCTGGGTGTCGCCGCCTCGGTGCTGCTGGCGGCCACCACCGAACTGCGCGAGCTGCTGCTCGGACTCCAACGGCTGCGCCTGCCCCCGCTGTTGGTGCAGATCGCGTCCTTCATGATCCGCTACGGCGACGTCATCACCGACGAGATGCGCCGCATGCGCGTGGCCCGCGCCTCCCGAGGCTTCGAGGCACGCGGCGTACGGCACTGGGGTGTGCTCGCCAAGTCGGCGGGCGCGCTGTTCATCCGCTCCTACGAGCGCGGCGAGCGGGTGCACCTGGCGATGGTGAGCCGGGGGTACGCGGGCACGATGCCGGTGATCGACGAGGTGACCGCGTCCCGCGCCCAGTGGTCGTCCGCCCTCGCGCTGCCGGGCGCGGCGCTGGCCGTGTGTCTGCTGGGGTGGACGCTGTGAGTTCCGTTGCCGTGCGTACCCCGACTGGAGATGCCGTGCGTACCCCGTCCCTCGAGGTCTCGGGCCTCGCCTTCGCCTACCCCGACGGCCATCAGGCCCTGTTCGGCGTGGACTTCACCCTCGCCCGGGGCGAACGGGCCGCGCTGCTCGGCCCGAACGGCGCCGGGAAGACGACCCTGGTGCTGCATCTGAACGGCATCCTGGGCGGCGGCGCCGGTTCGGTGACCGTGGCCGGACTGCCGGTCGGCAAGCGGCACATGGCTCAGATCCGGCAGAAGGTCGGCATCGTCTTCCAGGACCCCGACGACCAGTTGTTCATGCCGACTGTCCGGGAGGACGTGGCGTTCGGCCCGGCGGCGGCCGGTCTGCGCGGGGCGGCCCTGGAGGCACGGGTGCGTACGGCACTGGAGCGGGTCGGCATGGCGGAGTTCGCCGAACGCCCGCCGCACCACCTCTCGTTCGGCCAGCGCCGCCGGGTGGCCGTCGCCACGGTGCTGGCGATGGAGCCGGAGATCCTGGTGCTGGACGAGCCGTCGTCCAACCTGGACCCGGCGTCCCGGCGCGAACTGGCCGACGTGCTGCGGTCGTTGGACGTCACCGTCCTCATGGTCACGCACGACCTGCCGTACGCCCTGGAGCTGTGTCCGCGCTCGCTGATCCTCAGCGACGGGGTGATCGCCGCCGACGGGCCGACCGGCACCCTGCTCTCCGACGAGGCGCTGATGCGGGCGCACCGGCTGGAGCTGCCGTTCGGGTTCGACCCGAGGACGGTGGCGGCGGGGGCGTAACGACGCGCGCCCACGCCCGGGGCCCGAGGAATCGAAGGCGCCGCCCCCGTGTTTCACTCGTCGTCGAATGCGAGGAGAGGGAACTGGCGTGGATGCGAACGTGATCGTGCACGGCACGGTGGCCGAGGGCTTCGAGGCGGTCCGGGAGGCGTTCGCGGCGAACTTCACACGGCTCGGTGAGCGCGGCGCGGCCGTCGCCGTCTACCGGGACGGGCACCGGGTCGTGGACCTCTGGGCCGGGGCGAAGGACGTGGACGGTTCCGCCGGGACCGCGCCCTGGGAGCGGGGTACGGCGCAGATCGTGCGCTCCGCCACCAAGGGGGTGGCCGCCGCCGCGCTCCTCCTGCTCCACCAGCGCGGCGAACTGGACCTGGACGCCCCGGTCGGCGCGTACTGGCCCGCCTACAAGTCGGCGGGCAAGGAGCACACCCTCGTACGGCACCTGCTGTCCCACCGCGCGGGCGTACCCGTCCTGGACCGTCCCCTCACCCCGGAACAGGCCGCCGACCCGGACGTCTCAGCGGCGTACGTCGCCCTCCAGGCACCGGTGTGGGAGCCGGGCTCGGCCCACGGCTACCACGCGCACACCTACGGCTTCCTGACCGGCGAGCTGATCCGCCGGGTGTCCGGACGCCCGGTGGGCGAGTTCATCGCGGAGGAGATCGCGGCCCCGGCGGGTGCGGACCTGTGGGTGGGCCTGCCGGACTCCGAGCGGCACCGGGCGGGCCGGGTGGGACAGCTCCCCGTGGGGGAGACCCCCGAGGGCGGCCTGCGTCTCCGCCCGAAGCAGTCCGTCGCCGCCGCCTACGCCGACCCCGGTTCCCTGACCCGCCGCGCCTTCGCGGCGATCACCCCGGCCCCCGACGAGAACTCCCCCGCGCTGCGCGCGGCGGCCCTCCCCGCCTCGAACGGCATCGCCACGGCGGACGGCCTGGCCCGCTTCTACGCCGCGCTGCTGGGCGAACTGGACGACGGCACCCGCCTGTTCACCCCGGAAACCCTGCGACTCGCCACGGCCGAGCACTCCTCGGACCCCGACCGGGTCCTGATCGCCCCGACCCGCTTCGGCCTCGGCTACATGCTCCACAGCCCCGCCTCCCCCCTCCTGACCCCCTCCTCCTTCGGCCACCCCGGCCGAGGCGGCGCCCTGGCCCTCGCCGACCCCGCCTCGGCAACGAGCTTCGCCTACGTCACCAACGCCTTCCGCACCTCCGTCACCTCCGACCCCCGCCCCCAGGCCCTCCTCCGAGCCCTGCGCGACTCCCTGACCCCAGCAGCCTGACACGGCGGCGCAGCCGCCCTGAAGGGGCGCGGGGAACGGCGCGACCAGCACCCGCGACGGTTAGCCGAACGGGGATGGCGGCGCAGCCGCCCTCAAGGGGCGCGGGGAACTGCGCGACCGGCCGAGACGGACCCGCACCCGACAACGGACCCGCCGTTCAGGGGCGCGGGGAACTGCGCGACCAGCCCCCTACGACGGTTGGCCGAACGGGGATGGCGGCGCAGCCGCCTTCGAGGGGCGCGGGGAACGGCGCGACCGGCCACAGCAGGCCCGCGGGAAGAAAACCCCGCACCCCGGCGGAGCGAACCTCAGACGTGGATCGGGTGCGACACGCGCCCGGAATCCGCGTCGATCTCCTCATGCGCCTTGCCCAGCAGGAGCAACGCGAGCTCGTTCAGCGCCCGGGCCCCCGCGACCTCCTCCCCCACCCGGGGCTGCGGGGAATCCACCCGGTGCCGATTCGCGTGCCCGTGCGCACGTATCTCGGACCCGTCGGGAAGCCGGAGGAGGGCGACGGCGCGCGTGTGGTCGTCGTCGTCCTCCCGGAACTCCAGCTCGACATGCCACCCCACGGTGCTGCGCGTCGCCATGTGGACCACCTCCGGAGGACAGAAACACCCGCCTCATTCCAGGGTGCGCCCACCGGACCGGAACGTCACACGGAACCCCGGCGGCGACCGGCCGGGAAGGCTACTCGTCGAAGCTGGCGAAGTAGGCCGCGGCCAGGTCCTCGTGGCCGTGCCCCTGCTCCGCCGCCCGCCGCAGCCGCTCGGCGGCGGCGGCTGCCACGTCCAGCCGTACGCCGCTGCTCTCCCCGGCCGCGACGATGAGCCGCGCATCCTTCTCGGCGGTGACGACGGCGAAGGAGGCGGGGCTGAGACCGCCGTCGAGGATCTGGGCGGCCTTGGCGCGCAGGTATCCCATGTCGAGCGGGCCGCCCTGGACGGTCTCGAAGAAGCGCTGCGGATCGATGCCGAGGCCTTGGGCGAGGGCGAGGACCTCACCCGTGGCGGCGGTGACGGCGAGCACCCAGCTGTTGACGACGAGCTTGAGCCGGCTGGCGCTGCCGGAGGCACCGTCGTCGCCGGTCCACACGGTCCGGGCGCCGACCGCGTCGAAGACGGGCGTGACGGTCTCGCGGCCCTGTTCGGGACCCGCGGCGAGCACGGTGAGCTCTCCGGCCTCGGCGGGCTGCCGGGTGCCGGAGACGGGTGCGTCGTAGAAGACGAGACCGTGCTCGGCGGCGACGGCGGCGAGGTCGCCGATGAGGTCCACTCCGACGGTGGTGCACTGCGCCCACACCGTGCCGGGCCGCAGCGCGGGGGCGGTCTCGCGCATCACCTCGGCGACGGTGTGGCCGTCGTAGAGCATGGTGACGACGACGTCGGCGCCCTCGACGGCCTCGGCCGGGGTGCCGGTGACCCGGACTCCGTCGGCGGTGAGGGGTTCGGCCTTGTCACGGGTACGGTTCCAGGCGCGGGTCTCCAGCCCGGCGCGGGCGATGTTCCGGGCCATCGCGGCGCCCATGATGCCGGTGCCCAGGACGGCGACGATCGGCTTGTCGGTCATCGACTTGCTCCCCTTCGTGAGGTCTCTGTCCCCGTATGCCCCCGAATGGGAATGTATCCGTCAACCGGGCGGACCGGCCACCGCCCGTACGGGACCGCCGCTACGCCGCCCCGAGCGCGGGCAGCACCACCGCGTCGATGTACGACGTGAGGAACGCGCGGGTGGGCGGCTGGTCGTCCAGCAGTGCCCGGGTGGCGAAGCCGCCGACGAGCATGTGGACCATGAACTCCAGGGCGGGACAGTCGGCGCGGATCTCGCCGCGCTCCACGGCCCGCCGGACCACCTGGTGGAAGGCGCCGATCTCGGGCTCGACGAGCTGGGCGCGGAACGCCTCGCGCAGATCGGGGTTGCTGTGCATGGCCATCGCCACGCCCCGCATCAGCGCGGAGTTCTGCTCGATGGTGCAGTCGTCCTCCAGCTGCACCAGGGCGTGCAGGTCGCCGCGGAGGCTGCCGGTGTCCACGGCGGCGGCGTGGTCGGGCTTGCCGTGCCGGATGGCGCGGACGACGAGTTCGGCCTTGCCGCCCCACTGGCGGTACAGCGTGGCCTTGCTGGAGCGGGTGCGGGTGGCGACGGCGTCCATCGTGAGGGCGTCGTAGCCGACCTCACGGAGCAGGTCGAGGACCGCGTCGTACAGCTCGGCCTGACGCTCGGGGGTGATCCGGCTCCGGCGCCCGGCGGTGGCGGCCTCGGTCATGTCCTGCACCCTCCCAGCCCGGCCCGTCCTTACGAGACGAATGTACCCCAGGCTTTACCGAAACGAAACAGTTTCGTACGCAACTCGGGCGGGACCACCGGCGTCCGCGCCCCGTGCGCCCCCGTCACGAGTTGCTGCCCCCGCGCCCCCGGAAAAGCATGGGGAGGGTGAGCTATCTGCGCCTTCCCCACCTCTCCGGCGACCTGCTGTGCTTCGTGGCCGAGGACGACCTCTGGCTGGCCCCGCTGGCGGAGCCCGGCCGGGCCTGGCGGCTCACCGCCGACCGCACCAAGGCGGGCACCCCGCGCTTCTCCCCCGACGGCCGCACGATCGCGTACACGAGCTGGCGCAGCCTGGCGCCGGAGATCCATCTCGTCGGCACCGGCGGCGGACCGGCGGAGCAGCTGACGTACTGGGGCAGCGCCGACACCCGGGTGTGCGGCTGGTCGCCACCGGGTCCGGACGGCCGCCCGCACATCCTGGCCGTCGGCTCCCACGGCGAGCCGTTCTCGTACTACACCTGGTCCTACAAGGTCTCCACCGACGGCGATCCCGGCCGCAAGCTGCCGTGGGGACCGGTCGCGGACCTCCAGGTCGCCGAGATCGACGGCGAGCGCCGCACCCTGCTGCTGACCGGCACCCCGCCGCACGAACCGGCCGCCTGGAAGCGGTACCGGGGCGGCGCGACCGGGCGGCTCTGGCTGCACGGGCAGCGGCTGCTGCCGGAGCTGAACGGGCATCTGGCGAACCCGATGTTCGTCGGCGACCGGATCGCGTTCCTCTCCGACCACGAGGGCGTGGGCAACCTCTACTCCTGCGCCCACGACGGCTCCGGGCTGCGGCGGCACACCGACCACGACGCCTTCTACGCCCGCAACGCCGCGGGCGACGGCACCCGCGTGGTCTACCAGTGCGCGGGCGAACTGTGGCTGGTGGACGACCTCGCGGCGGACTCGGAGCCCCGGCGGCTGGACGTACGCCTCGACGGGCCGCGCACCGGGCGCCGGAAGCACCAGGTCCCCGCCGCGCGGAACGTGGACGGCATCTCCGTGGACGAGACCGGGCGGGCGAGCGCGGTGGTGGTGCGGGGCAGCCTGTACTGGCTGACCCACCGGGACGGACCGGCCCGCACCATCACCGACACCCCGGGCGTCCGGGTCCGGCTGCCGGAGATGCTGGGCTCCACCGGGCAGGTCGCCTCGGTCACCGACGCGGGCGGCCCGGACGCCGTGGAGATCGCCCAGCTGCCCCGCGCCACCGGCGACCGGGCGCCCAGACGGCTGGCCGCCGGGGAGCTCGGCCGGGTGCTGGAGATGGTCGCGGACCCGTCCGGGGAACGTCTCGCGCTCGCCTCGCACGACGGGCGGCTGCTGCTGCTCGACGTGACGGAGGGCTCGAACGGCGAGGTCACCGAGCTGATCCGGTCGGTCAACGGGCCGGTGCGGGACCTGGCGTTCTCGCCGGACGGCGCCTGGCTGGCCTGGTCGCATCCGGGGATCGGCCGCACCCTGCGCCAGATCAAGCTGGCCCGGATCAAGGACCGGCTGGTGGTGGACGCCACCGACGGCCGCTTCGAGGACGAGAACCCCGTCTTCACCCGCGACGGCCGCTATCTGGCCTTCCTGTCCTGGCGCGGCTTCGACCCGGTGTACGACGTGCACACCGGCGACCTGTCGTTCCCGCTGGGCTGCCGCCCCTATCTGGTGCCGCTCAGCTCCGCGACCCCGTCCCCGTTCGCGCTGAACCCCGAGGGCCGTCCGGCGGCGGGCGGTCTGGACCCGCTGGAGGAGGACGAGGGGGACTCCGGGACGGTCACC
Organism: Streptomyces corallincola; assembly: GCF_019104725.1. Classification (GTDB taxonomy): domain Bacteria; phylum Actinomycetota; class Actinomycetes; order Streptomycetales; family Streptomycetaceae; genus Streptomyces; species Streptomyces corallincola. The sequence continues at coordinate 12,651 of NZ_JAHRXF010000039.1, forward strand.
GTGGAGGTGGAGGGGCTGGCGAACCGGGTCACGCCGTTCCCGGTGATCGCGTCCAAGTACTCCTCGCTGCACCCGGTGGCCGGGGGCGGGCTGGTGTGGATGCGCTGGCCGATCTCCGGGGCGCTCGGGGAGACCTTCGCCAACCCGGCCGACACCAGCGGGCGGCCCACCCTGGAGTTCTTCAACATCGCCAAGGCGAAGAAGTCCGAACTGGTCGGCGGGCTCGACTGGTTCGCGGTCAGCGGGGACGGCACCCGGCTGGTCGTGGTGGACGAGGGCGAGCTGCGCGCGGCACCCGCCACCGAGCAGGGCGACTCCGACAGCGTGGTCTGGATCGACCTGCGCCGCATCCTGCACGAGGTCGATCCGGGCGCCGAGTGGCGGCAGGCGTACGAGGAGGCCGGGCGGATCACCCGGGACCTCTTCTGGGACCCCGGCATGTGCGGGATCGACTGGGACGCGGTGCTCGACCAGTACCGCCCGCTGGTCGAACGGGTGGACACCCCGGACGAGTTCGCGGACCTGCTCCGTGAACTCCTCGGCGAACTGGGCACCTCGCACGCCTACGTCACCGCCGCCCGCCGCGACGAGGGCCCCCCGCACTACCAGCGGTGGCAGGGCCTGCTCGGCGCCAACCTCGTCCGCCGGGACGGCGGTTGGACGGTACGGCGCATCCTGCCCGGCGACTCCTCCGACTCCAGGGCCCGCTCCCCGCTGGCCGGGACCGGCATCCGCGAGGGCGCCGTCCTCACCCACGTGGACGGCCGCCCGGTGGACCCGGTCGCGGGACCCTACCCGCTGCTCGCGGGCGCGGGCGCGACGACCGTGGAGCTGACGTTCACCCCGGCCGAGGGCGAGGCGGGCCGGGCCCGGCGGGTCGCGGTCGTCCCGCTGACCGACGAACGGCCGCTGCGCTACCAGGACTGGGTGGCCAAACGCCGCCAGGTCGTACGGGAGATGAGCGGCGGACTCTGCGGCTATCTGCACATCCCCGACATGGGCGGCTCGGGCTGGGCCCAGTTCAACCGGGACCTGCGCCGGGAGGTGTCCCGGCCCGCGCTGATCGTGGACGTGCGCGGCAACGCGGGCGGCAACATCAGCGAACTCGTCATCGAGAAGCTGGCCCGCACCATCCTCGGCTGGGACCTCACCCGGGACGCGCAGCCGGTGTCGTACACCTCGAACGCGCCGCGCGGGCCGGTGGTGGCGCTCGCGGACGAGGCGACCTCCTCGGACGGCGACATGATCACCGCCGCGTTCAAGCTGCTGCGGATCGGCCCGGTGGTCGGGCAGCGCACCTGGGGCGGGGTGGTCGGCATGACCGGACGGCACCGGCTCGGGGACGGCACGGTCATCACGGTGCCGATGAACGCGGCCTGGTTCGACGCCTACGGCTGGTCCGTGGAGAACCACGGGGTCGAACCCGATCTGGAGGTGCTGCGCACCCCGCTGGACTGGGCCGAGGGACGGCACGCCCAGCTCGCCGACGCCGTGTACCTCGCGGTGGACCTGCTGGACGGCACCCCGGCCGCGCTCCCGCCGGGATACGCCGACGTGCCCGACCGCTCCCGCCCGAAACTGCCGCCGCGCCCCGGAGAGTGACCGGGGCGATTCACCGGAGCGAACACCTCGACACCGTCGGGCGCACACACGAGCGAGGTGCCCGGCACAGGCCGGACACCTCGCCCCAGGGGTGAAGTCGCGCGCGACGATCAGGCGTTGTCGTCCTGGTCGAAGCGGTCCTCCATCTCGTGCCCCATGTCCCGCATGTCGCGGCCCTCGTGGCCGTGACCGGAGCGCTCGCCCTGCTGGCCGCGCTGCGGGCGCTCGCCCTGCATCCGCTCACCCTGCTGCTGACCGCGCTGGGGGCGCTCGCCGCCCTGCGTCCGCTCGCCCTGCATCCGGTCGCGCTGCCCGGCGGCCTGCTCACGAGCCTGACCGGCCTTCTGCTCGGCCTGGTTCTTCAGCTCGCCGGACTTGTTCTGGAACTTGTCCTTCATACCCATGTGGGTTCACTCCCGTGGGGTGAGACGGAGACCGGCCCCCGCTGGGGCCTCGACCAGATTCACACGAGCGAACACACTGCGCATGTCGATCAGTTACGGTACGTAGCCCTCGCCCGTTCGTCGGCCTCCCCACCTGCGCCGACGAGTCCGGAATCCATCCCGGCGAGCCGGGGCGCGAAGCGCCGCACCTCCCGCCGGCCGACGGTGGCGATCAGCGCGGGCAGGTATCCGCGCACGCCCTGCATCCCGCGCAGCCACCACTGCCCGTAGACATGCGCCGAGCGCCGCTCGATCCCGGCGACGATCCGGTCCACGGCCGGGCCCAGCGGGTACGTCCGGTTCGACGGCCAGGGCAGCCGCTGCCGCAGCTCCCGCATCACCGCGTCCCGGTCGGCGCCGCGCACCATGTCGGTGTCCGTCCACGACAGATACGCCACCCCGACCCCCACCCCGAGGTGCGCGACCTCGGCCCGCAGGCTGTGCGCGTACGCCTCGACGCCCGACTTGGACGCGCAGTACGCCGTCATCATCGGCGCCGGGGTGATCGCGGCGAGCGAGGCGATCTGGAGCAGATAGCCCCGGCTCTCCGCGAGCACCGGCAGGAAGGCGCGGGCGGTGACCGCCGAGCCGATCAGGTTGACCTCGATCACCCGCCGCCAGGCGTCCGGGTCGGAGCCCAGGAACGGACCGCCCGCCGCGACCCCGGCGTTGGCGACCACGACGTCCACCGCGCCGAACCGCTGCTCCACCTCCACCGCGACCCGGCTCATCGCCTCCTGGTCGGTGACGTCGGCGTACCAGTGGGCGGCCTCGCCGCGCAGCTTCCCGGCGGCCTCCTTCAGCGCCTCCTCCTCCAGCCCGACCAGCGCCACCCGCGCCCCGCGCGCGGACAGTTCGCGGGCGAGCGACTCGCCCACCCCGCGCGCCGCTCCGGTGACGACGGCGACCCGCCCGTCCAGACTGCCCCTGCTCATACGCCCTCCTCCGACTGCGATACGGACTGCGACACGACCCGCGACACGGAACCGGGGCGGGCCGGGGTGACCGGCCCGCGGAGCACCTCGTACTCCGCGAGGTCCACCCGCCGGGTCGCGCGCCGGAACTCGGTGGTCGTGCCCGGCCAGACGGTGGTGTTGCGGCCGGAGGCGTCGAAGTACCAGCTGGTGCAGCCGCCGGTGTTCCACACGGTGCGCCGCATCCGCTGCTGGACCCGCTCGTTCCAGGCGTCCACGGCGGCCGGGCGGGCGTCCAGCGCCGTGCGTCCGCCGAGGGTGTCCAACTGGCGCAGGAAGTCGGCGAGATAGTTCAGCTGGGACTCGATCATGAGGATCATCGAGGAGTTCCCGAGGCCGGTGTTGGGGCCGACGATCGTCATCCAGTTGGGGAACCCGGTGGCCGAGGCACCGCGCAGCGACCGCATGCCGCCCTTCCACGCCTCCGCGAGCGTGCGGCCGTCGGCGCCGATCACCCGCTCCGCGATGGGCATGTCGGTGACGTGGAACCCGGTGCCGAAGACGATGGCGTCCACCTCGGCCCCGGTGCCGTCGGCGGCGACCGGCGTGGCGCCCCGCACCTCGCTCAGCCCGGCGGCGACCACGTCCACATTCGGCTGGGCCAGCGCCGGATAGTACGTGTTGGACAGCAGGATGCGCTTGCAGCCGATGCGGTAGTTGGGGGTCAGTACGGCACGCAGCTCCGGGTCCCTGATCGAGCGGGCCAGGTGCCGCCGGGCCACCGCCTCGACCAGGCCGAGCTGTTCGGGGTGCCTGGTGAACGCCTGCACCTGGAGTTCCCGGATGCCCCAGAGGAACCCGCGCCGGGCACGGGCGGTGAGCGGCAGCGCCCGGTGCAGCAGCCGTTCCGGGCCGGTGACGGCGCGGTCGGTGCGGGGCAGCACCCAGGGCGGGGTGCGCTGGAAGAGGGTGACATGGGCGGCGCGGCGCTGGAGTTCGGGGACGATCTGGATCGCGGAGGCGCCGGTGCCGATCACGGCGACCCGCTTGCCGTCGAGTTCGGCGCCGTGGTCCCAGCGGGCGGTATGGAACACCGGGCCGGGGAAGGTGCCGAGGCCGGGGACGTCCGGTGTCCTCGGGTCGGACAGGGCGCCGGTCGCGGAGACCACGACATCGGCGGTGTAGCCGCCCCGGCTGGTCTCGATGGTCCAGCGCAGCGCGTCGCCGTCCCAGCTCATCAGCTCGGCCTCGGTACGCGGCCGCAGATGCGGACGGATGCCGAAGCGGTCCGTGACGTGCTCCAGGTAGGCGCGGATGTGCTCCTGCCCGGAGAAGGTGCGCGGCCACTCCGGGTTCGGCGCGAAGGAGAACGAGTACAGGTGCGAGGGCACGTCACAGGCGCACCCCGGATAGGTGTTGTCCCGCCAGGTGCCGCCCACGCCGTCCCCGCGCTCCAGCACCACGAAGTCGGTGATCCCCTCCCGGCGCAGCCGCGCGGCCGCCCCGAGCCCGGCGAACCCCGATCCGACGATCGCCACGCGCACATGCTCGTACCCGGCCATCCGGACGCCTCCCGCACCCCGTCGGACCGCGCCAGTGATTACTGGCGCAGTCAGGACTGTAGGGCAGCTCCGTACCGAGCGGTAGGGGGCGGGGCAGGGAAGTTACCGCCGGTACGACATAGGGTGCGGCGTGTGGCAGAGCAGCGAGGGGCGGCGGACGGGCCGACGGGCACGGGACCCGCGGGAGCGGCACAGGCCGGAACGGACCCGGCCGGGGACCGCGAGTACCGCGCGGAGGAGCTGGCCCGCCTCGCCGGGATCACGGTCCGCACCCTCCGCTTCTACCGCGAGCGCAAACTGATCCCGCCCCCGCGCCGGGAGGGCCGTATCGCCTGGTACGACGGTCATCACCTGGCCCGGCTGCGCACGATCGCGGCCCTGCTGGAGCGCGGGCACACGCTGACCGGCATCGCGGAGCTGGCGGAGGCGTTCGAGCACGGCCGGAACGTGGCCGACGTGCTCGGCATGGGCACGCCCACCGAGGAGGAGCCGGTCCGGCTGACCCCCGAGGAACTGGCGGCGCGCTTCGAGGGCGAGGCCACCCCGGAGAACCTGGCCGCCGCCCTGGAGCTGGGCTACCTGGGAACCGACGGCGACGAGATCGTGCACGTCAGCCGCCGTCTGCTGGACGTCTCCTCGGCGCTGGTCCGCGAGGGCGTCCCGCTCGCCGAGGTCCTCCGCGCGGGCGCCCGCGTCCGCGAGCACGCCGACGCGCTGGCCGACCTCTTCCAGACCCTGATCACCCGCCACACCCCGGCACAGGACGCCCACCGTCTGCGCCCGCTGGCCCGCAGCGTGGTCGAGGCGGAGCTGTCGCTCGCGCTGGACAGGCGGATGGGCAGACGGCCGTAGACGTGGGTCGGAGGCCGTAGGCGTGCGTCAGAGGTCGTAGACGACGGTGACGGGCGCGTGGTCGGACCAGCGCTCCTCGTGCGTGGCGGCCCGCTCGACGAACCCCTTGACCGCCCGCCCGGCGAGACCGGCCGTGGCCATCTGGTAGTCGATCCGCCAGCCGCTGTCGTTGTCGAAGGCCCGCCCCCGGTACGACCACCAGCTGTACGGCCCCTCGACACCGGGGTGCAGGGCGCGCAGCACATCGGTGTAGCCGCCGTCCCCCTCGGTGAGGACGCGGGTGAGCCAGGCGCGCTCCTCGGGCAGGAACCCGGAGTTCTTGGTGTTCCCGCGCCAGTTCTTCAGGTCGGCCTGCTGGTGGGCGATGTTCCAGTCGCCGCAGATCAGCACCTGGCGCCCCTCGGCGGCGGCCCGCTCACGCAGCCCGGTCAGATGGCCCAGGAACTCGCCCATGAAGCGGACCTTCTCGTCCTGCCGCTCGGTGCCGACCTCGCCGGAGGGCAGATAGAGCGAGGCGACGGTCACACCCGGCAGGTCGGCCTCGACGTACCGCCCGCTGCCGTCGAACTCGGCCGACCCGAACCCGGTGCGCACCCGGTCGGGCTCGCGGCGGGAGTAGAGGGAGACACCGGCACGGCCCTTGGTGGCGGCCGGGGCGTGCGTGACGTGCCAGCCCTCGGGGGCGCGGACCTCCTCGGGCAGCTGGTGCGGCTCGGCCCGCACTTCCTGGAGGCAGACGACATCGGCCGAGGTCTCCGCCAGCCACGGCACGAAGCCCTTCCTGGCGGCGGCACGCAGCCCGTTCACATTCACGGAGGTAACAGTCAGCACCCCGGCACGATACCGGCACACTGGACGAAGACCGCCCAGCCCTACGCATAGAAGTACGATACCCAGCATGAATATACGCCGCGTCCGCTTCGACCACCCCGACGCCGTCAAGCTCAACGACGAGGTGCAGGCCGAGTACCACGTCCGCTACGGCGACGGCGGCGACGCGACCGTCCTCGACGCCACCGACTTCGACCCGCCCCGCGGCGTCTACCTCATCGTCTACGACGACCGCGACCGCCCGGTCGCCACCGGCGGCTGGCGCACCCAGGACCACAACGCGGAGGGCAACCTCGACGGCGACGCGGAACTGAAGCGCATGTTCGTCGTCGAACAGGCCCGCGGCCTCGGCCTCGCCCGTCGCGTCCTCGCCGCCCTGGAAGCCGACGCCCGCGCCGCCGGCCGCCTCCGCATGGTCCTGGAGACCGGCACCAAACAGCCCGAGGCCATCGCCCTCTACCTCTCCTCCGGGTACGCCCCCTGCGCCAAGTTCGGCCACTACCGCCACCACGAGGAGAGCCGCTGCTACGCCAAGCAGCTGTGACGCCCACGCACGGGCTTCAACCAACGGTACGGAAAAGGCAGTTCACCCGGCCGTCCCCAGCGGAGCCCCCAACAGGCAACCCACTTCCGAACGGTCACACCGCCAAGAAGTGGGCACCGCCGCACGACATGCCAAAGCCCCGACCGGATAACCCGGTCGGGGCTTTGATGTGCGTGGACCTGTGGGGATTTGAACCCCAGACCCCCTCGATGCGAACGAGGTGCGCTACCAGACTGCGCCACAGGCCCTTGCAACGAGTGAAACTCTAGCACCCCGATCGGGGTGCTCGGAAATCCGTGGTCGGAGGGGTCACTCGTTGGCGGCGCGGGGGCGGTCGCCCTCTTCGTACTGGTCGAAGAGGGGGGTGCGACCGCGTTCGCGGGCGCGGCGGGCGGAGGCGGCACGGCGGGCGTCGGTGCGGCCGTCGGCGGTGCGGTCGTCGGCCTCGTCGGCCTCGGACTCCGCCACCGGTTCCGCCTCCTCCGGCGCCACCGCGCTGCTGCGGGCCGAACTCCAGGTGTCCGGTGCGCCCAGGTCCACGTCGGAGGTGGCGCGGGGGGCGACCGGCGCGGTGACGTAGGTGGGGAGCGGCACCGGGACGGGGTCCCAGCTCTCACCCTGTCCGGGGCGGCGGCGCCGCTCACGCTGCTGGTCCACCCACTCCGCGTGGTCGGTCTGCTCCACGAGGGCGCGGCGGTCGGCGGCGAGGGCCGAGAGGTCGGTACCGGTGTCCGGTCCCTCCTCCGGTTCGTCGGCCGACAGGCTCTCGTCCAGCGGCGCGCGCCGACGCGGCTGGCGCTCGCGCAGCCGCTGCGCGGCCACCTCCGCGCTCCGCCGGTCCATCCGGTAGGCGTACCGGTGCCGTTCCTGCGAGCGCAGATAGCCGATGTACGCGCTGAGCAGCACCGCCGGGACCGCGGGCGCCCACAGGAACGCCAGCCCGCCCACGGCCGCCACGACCGCACCGGCCGTGAAGACGACGAACAGCATCACCGTGGTGCGCCGTCGGCGCGCGAGGACCTTGGAACGCTGGGCCCGGGCGGCCGCCGCGGCCGCCGAGGGCGACTGGACACCCGAGGGCCGCCGCGCCTCCTCGCGCTCAGAACGTTCCGGGCGCTCCGAACGCTGCGCGTGCTCCCCCCGCTCCGCGTACTCCGGGCCGGACGGCGCCGAGGGGCCGGGTGCGGGCCTCGGTGTCCCCCGTCCCTGCCGCTCGGCCGTCGGTTCGGGCCGCCCGGTCGCCTCCGGCTCGATGTCCGCCCGGACCTGACGGCGGGTCGGAGGCGCGGCGAAGGCCCGGACGTCCACCGAGTCGGTGACGTCCGGTTCGCCGGCGTCCGGCTCCCCCTCCGGGGCGGAGCGCGCCCGGTCCTTGGCGTACCGGCGCTCCATGCCCGCCCGTCCGGACAGCAGCCGGATGGCGGTGCTGAAGCGTTCCGTCGGACGGGCCTCGTTCAGCTCGTCCTGCCTACGGAGCCACATCGGCACCAAGTAGGCGGCCCAGGCCCCGACGATGACTGCGTAGATGAGGCCGCTGCTGCTCACGCCTCACACCGTAGAGGGATTCGCCGGAAGCCATCCGCCAATTGGGCCGGTGTGTCGCACGATCCGGCTGATATTTCCAGCTTTTTTTGCGACCGGTGCGATCACCGGACCGCCTACGGATCATGGAAGACGGTGAATCAACCGCAATTGAGCGGTCATTCATCCATCTTATTCGAACACTTATTCAATTTACGGGTGACGGGCGGGAGTTGGGAGGCTGTGCTACGGCGAAACACGCCCTACCGCGAGCGGAGCGCCCGGGTGCGGTGCCAGCGGGAGAGGAGACCGTCGGGGGTCTCCTCGGCGGTGAGCGCGTAGACGAGATGGTCGCGCCAGGCGCCGTCGATGTGCAGATAGCGCGGGCGCAGCCCCTCCTCGCGGAATCCGAGTTTCTCCACCACGCGCCGACTGGGCCGGTTCTCGGGACGGATGCACACCTCGACCCGGTGCAGTCCGACCGCGCGGAAACAGTGGTCCACCGCCAGCGCCACGGCGGTCGGCATCACCCCGCGCCCGGCGACCTCCTGGTCCACCCAGTAGCCGACGTGCCCGGAGCACATGGAGCCCCAGGTGATCCCGGCGACCGTCAACTGCCCGGCCAGGCGCCCCTGGTACTCGATGACGAAGGGCAGCATGCGGCCCGCGTTCGCCTCGGAGCGCAGGTGGCGGACCATCTGCCGGTAGGTGGGGCGGTGCACGATCGGACCGGCGGGGGTGGGCGGCGGGACGGTCGCCTCCCAGGGGCGCAGCCAGTCCCGGTTGCGCCGGTTGACCTCGCGCCACTCGCGCTGGTCGCGCAGCTTTATCGGCCGCAGTACGACGTCTCCGTCGCTCAGCACCACGGGCCAGGCGGGGCTGTTCAGCTCGCACCCCCGGTGCCGGTCCCCGGCCCGTCGCCGTCCCCGGTGCCGGAGGCCGGGTGGTCGCCGCCGCGCAGCTGGTCCACGGCGTGCCGCAGCAGCGGCCGGAGCACGGCGAGGCCGTCCTTCACCCCGCCGGTGGAGCCGGGCAGGTTGACGATCAGCGTGCGGCCCGCGACCCCGGCGAGGCCGCGGGAGAGCGCGGCGGTCGGCACCGTGTCGCGGCCGTACGCGCGGATCGCCTCGGCGATGCCGGGCACCTCGTGGTCGAGGACCGCGCGGGTCGCCTCGGGGGTGCGGTCGGTGGGTGAGACGCCGGTGCCGCCGGTGGTGAGGACCACGTCGTACCCGGCGGCGACGGCGGCGCGGAGTTCGGCCCCGACGGGGTCGCCGTCCGGCACCACGCGCGGCCCGTCCACGGCGAACCCCAGTTCCGCCAGCCCGTCGGCCAGCAGGGGCCCGCCCCGGTCGGCGTAGACCCCGGCGGCGGCCCGGTTGGAGGCGGTGACCACCAGCGCCCGGTACGGCGCGCTCACGGCCGGTTCCAGTCGCCGGACTTGCCGCCGGTCTTCTCCTCGACGCGTACGCCGGTGATGACGGCGCCCTTGTCCACGGCCTTCACCATGTCGATCACGGTGAGCGCGGCGACGGTGACCGCCGTCAGCGCCTCCATTTCGACGCCCGTACGGTCGGTGGTGCGCACGGTGGCGGTGATCTCCACGGCGTCGTCCGCGACGGCCAGGTCCAGGGTGACCCCGGACAGCGCCAGCGGATGGCAGAGCGGGATCAGGTCGGGGGTGCGTTTGGCGCCCATGATTCCGGCGATGCGCGCGGTGGCGAGGGCGTCGCCCTTGGGCATCCCCTCGCCGCGCAGCAGCTCGACCACGCGCGGCGAGACCAGGACCCGGCCGCTCGCGCGTGCGGTGCGGGCGGTCACGTCCTTCCCGGAAACATCGACCATCCGGGCCGCGCCCGCGTCGTCGAGGTGTGTCAGTCGGTCCTGCGTACTCATGCCGTGTGCCGCTCCCGGTCCCGGCCCGGCGCGGTGCTGTCGCGCGGGCCTGCTGTGCGCGACACGGTACCGCCAAGCCGCGGCGGCCTCCGGGGCGGCCGGTCCCCCACGGCACCCGCCCGGCCCAGCGGGACGGGTGCGGCCGTCCCGCTCAGCCGAGCAGGACGACCTCGACCTCGTCGCCCGGCTCCAGCGACTCGGTGTCCTCGGGTACGACGATCAGCGCGTCGGCGCGGGCCAGCGCGGCGATCAGATGGGAGCCGCTGCCGCCGACGGGGGCGACCTCGCCGCCGGTGCGCAGCGCGCGCAGGAACTGACGGCGCCCCCGGGGCGAGCCGATGGCCTTCTCCGTACGCAGTACGGCCCGGACGCGCGGCCGGTGCACCTCGTCCAGGCCCATCAGGGCGCGGATCGCGGGCCGGACGAACAGCTCGAAGGAGATGTACGACGACACCGGGTTGCCGGGCAGGGCGAGCAGCGGGGTGTGGTCGGGGCCGACGGAGCCGAAGCCCTGCGGCTTGCCGGGCTGCATGGCGAGCTTGCGGAAGTCCACCCCGGCGCCCGGCTCGTCCTCGTCGGAGACGTGGGCCAGCGCTTCCTTGACCACGTCGTAGGCGCCGACGCTGACCCCGCCGGAGGTCACCACCAGGTCGGCGCGGACCAGTTGGTCCTCGATGGTGGCGCGCAGGGTGTCGGCGTCGTCGGCGACGGCGCCCACCCGGTAGGCGAGGGCGCCCGCGTCACGGGCGGCGGCGGTGAGGGCGAAGCTGTTGGAGTCGTGGATCTGGCCCTCGCGCAACTCCTCGCCGGGCTGGACGAGTTCGCTGCCGGTGGAGACGACGACCACGCGCGGGCGGGGGCGGACCCGGACGGTGCCCCGGCCGATCGCGGCGAGCAGCGCGATCTGCGGCGGCCCGAGCACGGTCCCGGACTCCAGGGCCAGGTCACCGGCCTTGACGTCGCTGCCGCGCGCCCGCACATGGGCGCGGGCCTCGGCGGAGCGGTGGACGCGGACGTGTCCGGTGGCGCCCTCGGGTGCGCTGCTGCGCGGGGGCATGGTGGCGACGGGTCCGCCGCCCAGTCCGCCGTCGGTCCACTCCACCGGGACGACGGCCTCGGCGCCGGGCGGCAGCGGGGCGCCGGTCATGATCCGGGCGGCCTGGCCGGGGCCGACGCGGACCGGGGAGGCGGCGCCAGCGGCGATGTCCCCGATCACGTCGAGGACGGCCGGGAACTCCTCGCTCGCGCCCGCCACGTCCGCGACCCGGACCGCGTAGCCGTCCATCGAGCTGTTGTCGAAGGGCGGCAGCGACAGCGGGACCGTCACGTCCTCGACCAGGACACAGCCCTGGGCGTCGAGCAGTTGCAGTTCGATCGGGTCGAGCGGGCGGACGGTGGTGAGGATGTCGTCCAAGTGCTCGTCCACGGACCACAGGCGGTCCGGGCCCGAGCCGGGCGCGGCGGTGTCCAACGTTGCTACATCTCCTCGGCTACGTAACTGCGGAGCCAGGTCCGGAAGTCGGGGCCCAGGTCCTCACGTTCGCACGCGAGCCGGACGATGGCACGCAGGTAGTCGCCGCGGTCGCCGGTGTCGTAGCGGCGGCCGCGGAAGACCACGCCGTGCACCGGGCCGCCGGTCTTCTCGTCCTGTGCCATCTGCTGGAGGGCGTCGGTGAGCTGGATCTCGCCGCCGCGGCCGGGCTCGGTGCGGCGCAGGATGCCGAAGACGGCCGGGTCGAGGACGTAGCGGCCGATGACGGCGTAGTGGGAGGGGGCGTCGGCCGGTTCGGGCTTCTCCACCAGGCCGGTGACGCGGACCACGTCGGAGTCGCCGGTGGCCTCGACGGCCGCGCAGCCGTAGAGGTGGATCTGCTCGGGGGCGACCTCCATGAGCGCGATGACGCTGCCGCCGTGCTGCTCCTGGACCTCGATCATGCGCTGGAGCAGGGGGTCGCGGGGGTCGATCAGGTCGTCGCCGAGGAGGACCGCGAACGGCTCGTGGCCGACGTGCGGGGCGGCGCACAGCACGGCGTGGCCGAGGCCCCTGGGGTCGCCCTGGCGGACGTAGTGCATGGTGGCGAGGTCGCTCGACTCCTGCACCTTGGCGAGGCGGCGCTCGTCGCCCTTCTTCAGGAGGGCGGACTCCAGCTCGTAGTTGCGGTCGAAGTGGTCCTCCAGCGGGCGCTTGTTGCGTCCGGTGATCATGAGCACGTCGTCGAGCCCCGCCGACACGGCCTCCTCGACCACGTACTGGATCGCGGGCTTGTCCACGACCGGCAGCATCTCCTTGGGAGTGGCCTTGGTGGCCGGGAGGAACCGGGTACCGAGGCCCGCCGCCGGAATGACAGCCTTGCTGATCCTGGGGTGCGACTGAGTCATGCCGGACACCTTAACCGGTGCCTTCGAGTGGATTTGCGGCTCGGGTGGTTCGATCCTCGTACGAGCACATCACGAGGAACACGAGGGCGGGCTGTGGAGCGGCAGGCGGGTTCGGCGGAGCCGGGCAAGAGAGCGGCAAGGCGGGCATTTCTCCAGGTCAGAGCGGCGATGACCGAGGAGGCGGTACGGGTCGCCGGAGCGGCGCTGGCGGCCCGCGCACGGGATCTGCCGGAGCTGGCGGGGGCGCGCACGGTGGCCGCGTACGTCTCCGTGGGGCGCGAACCGGAGACGCGCGCCCTCCTGGACGCGCTGCGCGCGCGGGGCGTACGCGTGCTGCTGCCGGTGCTGCTGCCCGACGACGATCTGGACTGGGGGGCGTACGAGGGTCCGGGCTCGCTGGCGGAGGTACGGCACGGGGGGCGGATGACGCTGGCGGAGCCCGCCGGGGAGCGGCTGGGACCGGACGCGGTGACGGCGGCGGACGCGGTGCTGCTGCCGGGTCTCGCGGTGGACGCGCGCGGCATCCGGCTGGGACGCGGCGGCGGCAGCTACGACCGGGTGCTGGCCCGGCTGGAGCGGGCGGGGGCCGGTCCGGCGCTGGTGGTGCTGCTGTACGACGGTGAGGTGGTCGAGCGGGTTCCGGCGGAGCCGCACGACCGGCCGGTGCGGGCGGCGGTGACGCCGTCGGGGGTGCACCGGTTTCCCGGTGCGTGAACGGTGTCCCGGAGGGTGAACTTTCCCTGAACTTTCCCGGAGGGTGAGAAGGCACCGGTGCGAAAAGCACCGGCCCCCCGCGCGGACGGAGGGGCCGGTGCCGTGTGTGCCGGAGTCTTCCGGGAACTCCCGGGGACGCGTCAGGGTTTCAGCGTCAGGGTGTCCTTGGTGCTGCCGTCCACCGCCCTGCCGGAGAAGGACCAGGGCAGCAGCTCGCCCTTGGCCCACTTCTCCGTCTGGTCGGTGTAGTGCGCGCTGTAGGCGTGCCCGGAGGCGCCGGTGAGGTTGATCCACCTGGACTTGTCGAGGTCGGCCAGGTTGACCACCATCCGCATCGACGGCACCCAGACGACGCCGTAGCCCCCGGCCGCGTTCCAGCCGGTCGCGTCCACGGTGGCCTCGCCGCCGCCGATCTTCCAGGGGCCCCGGTTCAGGGCGTACTGGACGAGGGACGGGCCGCCGGTGCCGAGGGTCTGGTTCTTCAGGAACAGGCGGTGCAGGCGGCCCCAGTTCCAGGTGTCGATGTCCTTGCCGAGCTTGGCGGTCAGCTCCCAGCGGGCGTCCGTCATGGCACGCGCGAACAGCTGGTCGCGGTTCTCGGCCTTGGGGCGGGTGCCGGAGGCGGGCGTCTTCCACCAGTCGCTGTCCGGCTTGGCGTTCAGCGTGCGGACGACCTCGAACCAGCGGTCGCCGCCGTCCGGCTGCGCCTGGTCGGCGTCGCGCTCACCGCACTCGCGGACCTTGGTGTCGTCGTCCAGCGGGCCGGTGGAGTCCGCCTTGTCCACCCACAGGCACTGACCCTTGACCCGCAGCTCCTTGGGCAGCTTGTTGCCGAAGGCCAGCTTGAGGATGTTCCGCCAGACCGCGTTGAAGTACGCGGCGGCGGCCGAGTCGGCGTCCTGGGTGTAGTCCCAGCCCTCCAGCAGCTTCTGCGCCTGACGGACCGACGTGTCCTTGACGTCGATCTTCAGCAGCTCGGGCACCAGCAGCTTGGCGATCTCACTGCTGTTGTCGAGCTGCATCTGCCGCATGTCGTCGGTGGAGACCTTGCCACCGTTCTTGATCTTGGACTCGATCAGATCGGTGATCCGCTGACTGCGCGCGCCGTAGCCCCAGTCGGTGGTGAGGGTGTACGGGTACTTCTTCGGGTCGATCACGGCCTGGTTGGCGGTGACGATGTACCCGCGCTTCGGGTTGTACTCGTACGGCAGCGCGTCCTGCGGAATGAAGCCCGTCCAGCGGTACTTGGGGTCCCAGCCGGGCACCGGCACCGAACCGTCGTCGCCCGCGGAGCGCGTCGGGATCTTCCCCGGCAGGGTGTAGCCGATGTTGTCCTTGGTGTCGGCGTAGACCAGGTTCTGCGACGGCACGTCGAACTTGGCGGCGGCGGCGCGGAACTCGCTCCAGTCGGACGCCTTGTCCAGCGCGAAGACGGAGTCCATCGTCGTGCCGGGGTCGAGCGCGGTCCAGCGCAGCGCGATGCCGTAGCCGTCACCCCGGTCGGGGGCCGCGGTGTTCACGGTGGCCCGGCGGCCGACCTTGACCAGCTCATCGTCCCGGTCGGAGAGCAGCGGCATGCCGTCGGCGGTCTGCCGGACCACGATCCGCTTGGACGCGCCCCCGGCCACGTTGATCGTCTCGACGCGGGTCCGGAACGGGCGGACCTTGCCGTCGTACAGATAGCCGTCGCCGGTCAGCTTCTCCAGGTAGAGGTCGGTGACGTCCACCCCGGAGTTGGTCAGGCCCCACGCGATGTCGGCGTTGTGGCCGATGATCACACCGGGCATTCCGGCGAAGGTGTACCCGGTCACGTCGTACGGGCAGGCCGCGGAGACCGTGGTGCAGTGCAGGCCCATCTGGTACCAGACGGACGGCAGCGAGGGCGAGAGGTGCGGGTCGTTGGCCAGCAGTGGCTTGCCGGTGATGGTGTTCTTCCCCGCCACCACCCAGGAGTTGGAGCCGATGCCCTGGCCGTTCACCCCGACGGCGGGGGGCAGGTCGGCCAGCGAGTCGGAGAGGCCCTGGAGCTGGCCGGTGAGACCGGAGCCCGAGGAGGTGCCCGAGGAGCCGGTGGAGCCGGTCGTACCCGAGGAGCCGGTGGAGCCGGTCGTATCCGTGGAGCCGGTCGTACCGGTCCCGCCCTCGGTGCCCGTGCTCCCCGTGCCGCCCGGCACGCCCCCGGTCGTACCGGTCGTCCCGCCCGTGCCCGTGCCGCTCGTCCCGTCGCCCTGCTGGAACGCCTTGGTCAGGGCGTTGTACTCGCCCTCCTGCACGATCGGCTTGTTTCGGCTGTACGGGTACGGCGGGTACAGGTCCTGGATCTGCTGCGGGCCGAGGCGGCTGGTCATCAGGGCGCGGTCGATCTCGTCCTGCATGTTGGCGCGCAGGTCCCAGGCCATCGCCTTCAGCCAGGCCACGGAGTCGATCGGGGTCCAGGTGGCCGGCTTGTAGTCGTTGGTGAAGCCCAGAGCCGCGTACTCCAGGGAGATGTCCTTGCCGTCCTTGCCCTTGAGGTAGGCGTTGACACCCTTGGAGTAGGCCTGGAGGTACTTCTTGGTGCTCGCCGACAGCTTGGTGTCGTACTCCTGCTTGGCGACCCGGTCCCAGCCGAGGGTGCGCAGGAACTCGTCGTTCTTGACCTGGCTCTTGCCGAACATCTCCGACAGGCGCCCGGAGGTCAGATGGCGGCGCACGTCCATCTCGTAGAACCGGTCCTGCGCCTGGACGTACCCCTGGGCCATGAACAGGTCGGCGTCGGAGGCTGCGTAGATCTGCGGGATGCCGTTGGCGTCGCGCTTCACCTGGACCGGGCCTGACAGCCCGTCGAGTTCTATGGTGCCGCTGGTCTGCGGGAACGAGGCGCGCACGGTGCTGATCGACCAGTACGCCCCGTAGGCGACGCCGCCGACCAGGGCCAGTACCACGACCAGCGCGAGGAGGCGGACCTTGCGGCCCTTCTTCCTGCCGGACTTCCCGGTCTTGTCACCCGTCGTGGCAGTGGTGTTGGGGGGCATCGCTGTCCTTGCTGTCCTCACGCGAGCGGCAGACCGTGCTGTGACTTTGAATGAGCGCTGGAGCAACCATAGGCGCAGGGCCCCGGAGCACTTGACGCGGAGTCGGGATCAGGCGCGCACGAGCGTTCGATCCCCCCTCCGGGAGCGTCAAGAAAACGTCAAGAGTTAGGTAAGGTAACGAAGTAACTCGGGTGCGCCGACGCCCCGGTGCCGGATTCGTACCGTATGTGTGCCGTCCGGCCCGTATGCACGTGCGCCGCCCCGTCCGCGCCGCCCGCGCGGGCCGAGGAAGGGAACCGCCGCTGACTGTCCACCACCTCAACCAGCTCCTGCTCATCTGCTCCGTCGTCCTGCTGGTCGCCGTCGCGGCGGTCCGCATCTCCTCGCGCAGTGGGCTCCCCAGCCTGCTCGTGTATCTGGGGATCGGTGTGCTCCTGGGCCAGGACGGCCTGGGGGACATCAAGTTCGACAACGCCGAACTGACCCAGGTCATCGGGTACGCGGCCCTGGTGGTGATCCTGGCCGAGGGCGGTCTGGGCACGAAGTGGAAGGAGGTCCGGCCCGTCCTGGGCGCGGCCTCCGTGCTGGCGCTGGTGGGGGTCGCGGTCAGCGTCGGAGTCACGGCGGCGGGCGCGCACTATCTGGTCGGCCTGGAGTGGCGGCAGGCGCTGATCGTGGGCGCGGTGGTCTCCTCGACGGACGCGGCGGCGGTCTTCTCCGTCCTGCGCCGCATCCCGCTGCCCGCGCGGGTGACGGGCACCCTGGAGGCGGAGTCCGGGTTCAACGACGCCCCGGTGGTCATCCTGGTCGTCGCGTTCTCCACGGCCGGTCCGATCGAGCACTGGTACGTGCTGCTCGGGGAGATCCTGCTGGAGCTGGCGATCGGCGCCGCGATGGGGCTCGCGGTCGGCTGGTTCGGCTCGTGGGGGCTGCGGCACGTGGCGCTGCCCGCCTCCGGTCTCTATCCGATCGCCGTGCTGGCCATCGCGGTCACCGCCTACGCGGCCGGTTCGCTGGCGCACGGCAGCGGGTTCCTCGCCGTCTATCTGGCCGCGATGATCCTCGGCAACGCGAAACTCCCGCACTGGCCGGCCACCCGGGGCTTCGCGGAGGGGCTGGGCTGGATCGCGCAGATCGGCATGTTCGTGCTGCTCGGCCTGCTGGTCACCCCGCACGAGATGGGCGACGACGTGGGTCCGGCGCTGCTCATCGGACTGGTGCTGACGATGGTGGCCCGGCCGCTGAGCGTGGTGCTGAGCCTCGCGCCGTTCCGGGTGCCCTGGGCCGAGCAGACCCTGATGTCCTGGGCGGGGCTGCGCGGCGCCGTGCCCATCATCCTGGCGACCATCCCGATGGTGAACGGGGTCACGGGCAGCCGCTCCATCTTCAACATCGTCTTCGTGCTGGTCGTCTTCTACACCCTGGTCCAGGGGCCGACACTGCCGTGGCTCGCCCGCGTACTCCGGCTCGGGGAGCAGGGCGAGGCGTCCGACCTGGGCATCGAGTCGGCGCCGCTGGAGCGGCTGCGCGGGCATCTGCTGTCGGTCGCGGTGCCGGAGGGGTCGCGGATGCACGGCGTCGAGGTGGGCGAGCTGCGGCTGCCGCCGGGTGCCGCCGTCACGCTCGTCGTCCGCGACGCCAAGTCCTTCGTGCCGACGCCCACGACCGTGCTCCGACACGGGGACGAACTGCTGGTCGTGGCCACCGATCCGGTGCGGGACGCGGCGGAACGGCGCCTGCACGCGGTCGCGCGGGGCGGCAAGCTGGCGGACTGGCTGGGGACGGGCGGGAACAGCGGGCGGGGCTGAGCTTCGCGGCTTCGGGGGGTGCCGGGTCTCCTGCCGGGTGTCGTCGGGTCTCCCGGGGGGCGGGTCTCCGGGGAGCAGGTCTCCTGTGGGTGCCGGGTCTCCGGGGGTTTCGGGTCGTACGGCGCCGGGGCGGCCGGGGTTTCCGGGGGGTGTACGACGGGGGGAGTGCGGCGCCGGGGACGGCCGAGCCTGTGCGGCTCGGGGCGGCCGTGGCGCCCGTATCGGAGGCCGGGGCCCTCGTGGTGCTGGTTTTCACAGGAGCGGGGGCTAGATCGGCCTGTAGGATCAAGGCACCCTGATCGAACCAACTCCGCCTGACGCAGAGCTGGCGCGACCGTATGGCGGCCGGGCGGCCCGTTCCGAGGCCCCGGTATCTACCGCATCCGCGCAAGAGGACGGCTCTCGGCACGCCCACGGGCGGCGCTACCAGGCGGCGGAAAGGCACGGGCCGTGGCATCCACGGTCACCTCGAAGCCGGCCGCACACGCACCGGCGACCCCGTCCAGGCCGGGATACGGCCCACTGCTGCGCACGCGCGGCGCCTGGACGTTCCTGCTCCCCGGCTTCGCCGCACGGCAGCCGTTCGCCATGCTCACCCTCTCCATCGTGCTGCTGGTCCAGCACACCACCGGTTCCTACGGCGCCGCCGGAGCGGCGGCGGCCGTCACCGGTGTCTCGATGGCCCTGTTCGCGCCGTACGGCGGGCGGCTCGCGGACCGGTACGGCCAGCGCGCGGTGCTGCTGCCGGGCGTGCTGGTGCACGGCGCTGCCGGTCTGACGCTGACCGCGCTCGCGCTGGCGCACGCGCCCCTGTGGGCGCTGTTCCTGGCCGCCGTCCCGACCGGCGCCTCGGTGCCGCAGGTCGGCCCGATGGTCCGGGCCCGCTGGGGCGTACGGCTCCAGGGCTCGCCGCTGATGACGACCGCCGCCGCCCTCGAATCGGTCACCGACGAGCTGACCTTCGTCGTCGGACCCCTGCTGGCGACCGCGCTGTGCACGGCCGTCACCCCGTCTGCCGGGTTGATCGCGGAGGCCGCGCTGACCCTGGTCGGCGGCCTGTTGTTCGCGGCGCAGAAGAAGACGCAGCCCGAGGTCACCGCGGCCGTCGGCACCGAGCGGGTCCAACAGGCGTCCGCCCTGCGGGTGCCGGGCGTCCGGGTGCTCGCGGTGGCGTTCCTCGGGATCGGCGCCGTCTTCGGCGGTATGCAGGTCTCGCTCGCCGCGTTCTCCCAGTCCATCGGGGAGCCCGGCCTGAACGGCGTGCTGTACGGCGTCTTCGCTGCGGGCAACATGCTCTCCGGTGTGGTCTGCGGCGCCGTCGCCTGGAAGACCGCCCCGCAGCGCCGCCTGGCGGTCGGCTACACCGGCCTCGCGCTGGCCTCCTCCGTACTGTGGACATCGCACTCGGTGCTGCCGCTGGCGGGGATCGGGCTGCTGGTCGGCATGTGCATCGCGCCGTCCCTGATCACCGGCTACACGCTGGTCGAGGGTCTGGTCCCGGCGGGCGCCCGCACCGAGGCGTTCACCTGGCTGACCGGCGCGGTCGCGCTGGGGCAGGCGGCGGCCGTCACGGTCGCCGGGCAACTGGAGGACCGGCTGTGGCAGGGCGCCGGGTTCCTGGTGCCGATGGCGGGGACCGTCCTGGCGCTCGGCACCCTGCTGGCGCTGCGTTCGCGGCTCGTCGCACCGCCGCACGGGCGTACGGTGGCGCGTGGCGTCGGTCACCGCGTGCCGGTCACGGTGGACTGATCCCCGGGAATACGTCACTATGGACCCTCGTTAGCACTCATCGAGTGAGAGTGCCAGGAGGAAGACAGTGCCGACCTACCAGTACCAGTGCACCGAGTGCGGCGAGGGCCTTGAGGCGGTGCAGAAGTTCACCGACGACGCCCTGACCGAGTGCCCCCAGTGCGGTGGCCGCCTGAAGAAGGTGTTCTCCGCCGTCGGCATCGTCTTCAAGGGTTCCGGCTTCTACCGCAACGACTCGCGCGGTTCGTCGTCGAGCAGCAGCCCGGCGGGCAAGCCGTCCGGCTCGTCGTCGTCCACGTCGTCCTCGTCGTCCGAGTCGAAGTCCTCTTCGGGCTCGTCGTCGGCCTCGGCCTCTTCGACTTCGTCTTCGTCGTCGTCGGACTCGAAGTCGTCCTCCTCCTCGGGCTCCAAAACCTCCGCGGCCTGAGTCACGGTTTTCCCACCGGCCCCGCCGTCCTCGTGACGGCGGGGCCGGTGGTGTGCGCGGGAGCGGACGCGGTGCGCGGGCGGACCGGCGAGGGGCTCCGGCGAGGGGCGGGTGTACGGGGGCGTTCGCGGGACGCGTTCTAGGGTGCTGCCCATGACAAATGACGCGAACGCGCACGCGGAGATCGGCGTGATCGGCGGCTCGGGCTTCTACTCCTTCCTGGAGGACGTGACCGAGGTCCGGATCGACACCCCCTACGGACAGCCCAGCGACTCCCTCTTCCTCGGTGAGATCGCCGGGCGCCGGGTCGCCTTCCTGCCCCGGCACGGCCGCGGCCACCATCTGCCGCCGCACCGCATCAACTACCGCGCCAACCTGTGGGCGCTGCGCTCGGTCGGCGTCCGCCAGGTGCTCGGCCCGTGCGCGGTGGGCGGACTCCGCCCGGAGTACGGCCCCGGCACGCTGCTGGTCCCGGACCAGTTCGTGGACCGTACGAAGTCCCGCGAGCAGAGCTACTTCGACGGGCTGCCGCTGCCCGACGGCACCGTCCCGAACGTGGTGCACGTGTCGCTCGCCGACCCGTACTGCCCGACCGGCCGGGACGCCGCGCTGAAGGCGGCGCGCGGGCGTGAGTGGGACGCGGTGGACGGCGGCACGCTGGTCGTGGTCGAGGGGCCGCGCTTCTCCACCCGCGCCGAATCGCTGTGGCACCGGGCGCAGGGCTGGTCCGTGGTCGGCATGACCGGTCACCCCGAGGCCGCGCTCGCCCGTGAACTGGAGCTCTGCTACACCTCGTTGACCCTGGTCACCGATCTGGACGCGGGCGCCGAGACCGGTGAGGGCGTCTCCCACGAGGAGGTGTTGCGCGTCTTCGCCGCGAACGTGGACCGGCTGCGGGACGTCCTGTTCGACGCGGTCGCCGCGCTGCCGGGGAACGAGGAGCGGACGTGCCTGTGCGTGGGGGCGCTGGGCGGGGCGGAGACGGGGTTCGCACTGCCGTAGGGGCGCGGGGGTCGCGGGGAGAACAGGTGGCGCAGCGGGGCGGGGAGAACTGGTGGCGCACCGGGCGCGGGGAGAACTGGTGGCGCACCGGGCTCAGCGGGCGTAGGAGGCCCAGGGGGCTCGGGAAGCGGCCTTCGGGCGGGGCGGAACTCCTCGTTCGGGTGACCGAGTTGTCCACAGCTGTGGGGTGGTCCACCGGTCGGAGCGGGTTTTCCGGTGGACGCGCACGCTGGCATCGCAAGCCGAACTCCTCGCAGCAGGCGGTGATCCAGATGCGCGACCTGACCCCGACCCGACCGTCCTGGGCAACTCCTCTTCCTCCCGAGCCGTACGACCGTCACGACCGGAACGACCGTCACGACGGGAACGACCTGTACGAGCCGTACGGTCCGCCGGGTGCCGATGTGCCCGAGCCGCGGGAGGTGCCGTCGTTCCCGCCGGTGCGGGTGCCGGGCGGGCGGTACCGGTGGCCGGGAGCGCGGTGGCGCGGGCGGGTGGTGGCGGCCGGGCTCGCGGTGACGGCCGCCGCGCTGGTGGCGGCGGGACCGGACGGCGGGGCGG
This sequence comes from Streptomyces corallincola, assembly GCF_019104725.1. Lineage (GTDB taxonomy): Bacteria > Actinomycetota > Actinomycetes > Streptomycetales > Streptomycetaceae > Streptomyces > Streptomyces corallincola. The sequence continues at coordinate 34,470 of NZ_JAHRXF010000039.1, forward strand.
CGGCCCGCCCGGCGCACGGCGCGGCCCCGGTACGGGCACCCGTGCCGGTGGCGGAGACGGTCACCGCACCGGTGCGGATCGCGGACGCGGCGACGGTCCGGCTGCTGCGCCCCGGTGACCGTGTTGACGTGATCGCGGCCGGAGATCCGGCGTCCGGCGGGGCCGCGAGAGTCCTGGTGCGCGGGGTGCGGGTGACGCGCGTGCCCGAGTCCGCCGGGGGCTCCGGCGACGCCGGCGCCCTGGTCATGCTGGCCGTGCCGCGCTCCCGAGCGGCCGGACTGGTCGGCGCGGGCGCCTCCGCACGGCTGGCGGTGACCCTGTGCTGAACGTCATGCGGCGGTGTCCCGCCGCCACGCCGTCAAGGGCCACGATCGGGGTACGGGATTGGACACACCGGCCGCACTCTGGCGTAGGTTGCGGAGCGTTCAGTTCCACCCCCTGGGCGTACGAGGAGATTCTCCGACGTGAGCGAGAAGAACGGGTCGGGCATCCTGGCGGGCTTCAAGGCCTTCCTGATGCGCGGCAACGTCGTCGATCTGGCGGTCGCGGTCGTCATCGGTGCCGCGTTCACGAACATCGTGAACTCGGTCGTGAAGGGCGTCATCAACCCGATCATCGGCTCGATCGGGACGCAGAACCTGGACGGGTACTACGTCTGTCTCAAGCACCCCTGCACCGTGGGCTCGGACGGGGCGGTGAAGAAGGGCGTGCCGCTGATGTGGGGCACGGTGGCGGGCTCCGCCCTCCAGTTCCTGATCACGGCGGCGGTCGTCTACTTCCTGATGGTGTTGCCGATGTCGAAGTACCTGGCGCGGATGGAGGCCCGCCGCAAGGCGCGCGAGGGCACCAAGGACGTCATCGAGGTGACCGAACTGGCGGTGCTCCAGGAGATCCGCGACGCGCTCGTGGCGCAGCGCACCGGCGAGCACGACCAGCGCACCCCCCGCCAGGCGGGTCCCTCGGACCCCAACAAGCTGGTCTGACCCGGCACCTGCGGGAGGGACGGCCGGTCCGGAACGCGGCGCGGGCGGCTCGGACGCGGTGGTCGGCCCAGATGTGGTGGCCGACTCGGCTGCGGTGGTCGGCTCAGATGTGGTGGGGCGGCTTCTCGTCGAGGAAGCGCTTCAGGTCGGCGGCCGAGCTGTCGCCGGTCGGCCGGTCGCCCCACCCGCGATCGGTGTCGTCGGAGGACTGCTGGTCCAGCGGGTCGTCGAAGACGAGCGCGGGCTTCGGATCGCGCGGCCGGGGTTCGGGGGCGGTGCTCATGCCTCCAGGGTACGGCCGCCCTCCGGGCCCCGGTGCGGTCGCGGGGGTGGGTGAGACTGGGTCCATGACGGTTGACGCGCTGACGGATGTGGCCGGGCTGCGGGTGGGCCACGCGGCCCGCACCGAGGAGGGCGCCCTCACCGGGACCACGGTCGTGCTGGCCCCCGAGGGCGGTGCCGTGGCCGCCGTGGACGTACGCGGCGGCGGACCCGGCACCAAGGAGACCGACGCCCTGGACCCGCGCAACGTGGTCGAGCGCGTCGAGGCGATCGTGCTGACCGGCGGCAGCGCCTACGGCCTGGACGCGGCCTCGGGCGTGATGGCCTGGCTGGAGGAACAGGGGCGCGGGGTGCGGGTCGGCCCCGACCCGGCGCACGTGGTGCCCGTGGTCCCGGCGGCCTGTGTCTTCGATCTGGGCCGGGGCGGCGACTTCCGGATACGACCCGACGCGGCGACCGGACGCGCGGCGGTCGAGGCGGCAGCGGCGAGCGGGCCGGGCGCACCGGTGGCCGAGGGCTGCGTGGGCGCCGGGACGGGCAGCGTCGCCGGGGTCCTCAAGGGCGGGGTGGGCACCGCGAGCGTCGTGCTCGCCTCCGGGGTGACCGTGGCGGCCCTGGTGGTGGTGAACGCCGCCGGTTCGGTGCTGAACCCCGAGACGGGCGTGCTGTACGGGGAGTTGTTCCAGGGCGGCCGGGCCAGGTACCCGGAGCCCGCGGTGCGGGAGGCGGCCCGTGTCCGGCTGGCGGAGGCCGAGGCCCGCCACCGGGTACCGCCGCTGAACACCACGCTCGCGGTGGTCGGCACCGACGCGGACCTCACCAAGGCCCAGGCGCAGAAGCTGGCCGGGACCGCCCACGACGGTATCGCCCGCGCCGTCCGCCCCGTGCATCTGCTCCACGACGGGGACACGGTGTTCGCCCTGGCCACCAGTGCCCGTGGGGCGGCGGACGGCACGCCCGCCCTCAACGACGTGCTGGCGGCGGGCGCCGACATGGTGACGCGGGCCATAGTCCGCGCGGTGCGTGCCGCGACCCCGGTCAGTGGGCCGGGCGGCGCGTGGCCGTCGTACCGGGAGCTGTACGGGTAGCGCTCCAAGGGCGCCAAGGGCCGTGCGGGGAAATGCTGTTGGCCGGTGCGGGCGTCTTCGCGGGGGCCGTGCGGGGTGGTTCGGGGGTGGTGCGTGACGGGGGTGTGCTCGGCATGTCCCGGTTCTGTCACGTGGTCGTCCTCACGGTGAGCGGAGGGAACCTCACCGGCTGTCCGGCACCTCTTTCCCGGCGGACTGGAACGCACCACGCACACCACTCGAACTGGGAGCAGCCCGTGACAAGGCCGGACATCACAACGCGGCGCGCACTGGCGGCCGGTGCCGCCCTGGTGATCGGCGCCCTGACCCTGACGGCCTGCGGCGGGAACGCCAACGCCTCGGACGCCACCGGCAAGGACGGCAAGGGCGGCTCGCCGAAGACCTCGACGGCGAGGATCGCCATCTCGGCGAAGGACGGCTCGACCGGCGCGTCCATCAACGCGACCGGGGTGAAGGTCAGCGACGGCAGGCTGACCGACGTGAGGATGACGGTGGCCGGTTCGGGGCAGGCGGTGCGCGGGGCGATATCCGCGAACGGCAGTGTGTGGAAACCGGCGGAGCAGTTGGAGCGCGGCACCAAGTACCAGATATCCGCGACCGCGAAGGACGGCCGGGGCCGCACGGCGGCGGCCAACTCCATCTTCACCACGGTCACCACGGCCGACAGCTTCATCGGCACCTACACCCCCGACGGGGGCAGCACGGTCGGCGTGGGCATGCCGGTGTCGTTCACCTTCGACAAGGCGATCACCGACCGCAAGGACGTGCAGGCGCACATCACGGTCGTCTCCAGCAGCGGGCAGCGGGTGGTCGGCCACTGGTTCGGCGACCAGCGGCTGGACTTCCGGCCCGAGGCGTACTGGAAGGCCGGTTCCAAGGTCACGATGAAGATCGACCTGGACGGTGTGCAAGGGGCGAACGGCGTCTACGGGGTGCAGAAGAAGACGGTGACGTTCACGGTCGGCCGCTCCCAGGTCTCCACGGTGGACGCCGGGACGCAGATGATGACGGTGGTCCGGGACGGCAAGGTGCTGCGCCGGGTGCCGATCTCCACGGGCAGCCCCCAGCACACCACGTACAACGGGCAGATGGTGATCTCCGAGAAGTTCGTCCACACCCGGATGAACGGCTCCACCGTCGGCTTCGGCGGGGAGTACGACATCCCGGACGTGCCGCACGCGATGCGGCTGACGGCGTCGGGGACGTTCATCCACGGCAACTACTGGTACAGCCCGAGCAATCCGCCCTTCGGGCACGCGGGCACCAGCCACGGCTGCATCGGCATGGCCGACGTGCAGGGCGCGAACGGCGACACCCCGGCCAAGTGGTTCTACGACAACTCCCTCGTCGGTGACGTGGTGATCGTGAAGAACTCCCCCGACACCACCGTCTCCCCGGACAACGGGCTGAACGGATGGAACATGCCGTGGAGCGAGTGGACCGCCGGAAGCGCCGTCTGAGCAAGGGTTTCCGGTGGACACCGGGGCCGCGCGGGAACCACTCGCGCGGCCCGCGCGTTTTCCCGTACGACGTTTTCCCGGATCCCGGGACACGACGCCCGACCGAGGGGCTACGGTATGCACCCACGAGGTGACATGCAGCGACGCCGGGAGAGACCTTGAGCGTTCCGTACGGGACGGCTGAGCACGATCCAGCCGAGTCGCCCGAGTCTCCGGAGGAGCATCTGGCGCGACTTCTCGGCCGCGCCCTGAACTCCTTCGAGCTGCCCGACGAGGTGTTACGGCGGCTCGACTGCGCGCTGGCGCAGGACAGTTCGCTGCACTCCGCCCACCACAGCGCGGGCCTGCACCGCGAGACATACCGGCACACCTGGCTGCTCCCGGACGGCTCGGCGCCGACCCTGTGGGAGCTGGTCCACAACACCGCGCCGAACGGCGACCGGCAGCACGAGGTGTACGCCGACGAGGAGGAACTCCACGCGGCCACCGCCCGGTTGGCACTGCCCCTGGAGACCCCCGACTTCGAACTCACCGCCCTGGCCCGGCTCGCCGCGCTCCCCGAGCCCCGGCACGAGTACACGGCGGACGACTCCCCGGACCACGCGCGCCGACTGCTGCGCCGTGCGGAGAACCCCGACCGTCCGGGCGCGGAGACGGCGGCCCTGCTGGCGACGGCGGCCGGGCACCAGATCACCCGCGCGTTCGGAAGCTCCGGCCGGGGCGGGCGCCCGGGCACCGGATTCGCGCTGTACGAGCACGCGTTCCTGCTCGCGGACGACCGTGAGATGTCCCTGTGGGAGGTCGAGCACACGGCGACGCCGGACGGCCGTCACATGTGCGAGGTCTACCCGACGGAGCGGGCGGCGCGCGACGCCATCGAACGGCGCGCGGCGAGCCAGGCGTAGCCCGTCCGGCGGCGCGGCCGAGACCCCCCGTGCCCTCAGCGGTGGTTGAGGCGGCGGATCAGACCGGCGAAGGCGTCCTGTTCGGCCGGGGTCAGTTCGACCACCTCGTGCGCGGGACCGGACTGCGGCTGGTGCGGGAAGGCGGCCAGCACGGCGGCGGCACGCGCCTCGGCGGTGGCGTCCGCACGGGAGCGGCGCAGCAGGCGGACCACGACGACGGCCCAGGCGAGCCCCGCCGCGGTGAGGACGGCGGCGCCGACGAGCTGGAGGGTCGAAGCGTGCTCAGGCATGCCACCAAGTGAACACCAGGGAACGGCACTTTGGCCCCGGACCGTGACGTATCTCGCAGGTGCCGTGAACTACTCACAGCACGCTTACGCGGGCAAACGGCACACCGCCGGAGGCCGCCCCGCACGTGCCCGGGACGCCCCGCTCCGGTCTACCCACGCCCCGCCCAGTCGAAGCCGTCCAGCGCCGCCAGATTGCGCAGCGCGAGAGCGGCGGGACCGTCGGCGGCGTGCGGGGCCGCACCGCCCGCCCAGGACTCCACGGCCACCCGCACCGCCGACCCCGCGACGGCCGCGGCGAACCGCAGATGCGGGGTGACGGACGGCGGCGCCCAGGAGACTCCGGGGGAAACGTTGTCATCCCCCGCACCGGACACCCCCACCCCGGGCATCCCCGCACCGGACACCCCCTCGGCGCCCTCCCCCGCCCCCTCACCGCGCGCCCCCGCCGCCAACCGCTCCGCCAGGGCCTCCGCCAGCGCCTCCTCCGAGGTCTGGCACACCTCGGCCCACACCTTCCGCAGTGCGGGGCTCTCCCCGCCGACCTGGATGAGGGCCCGCACCCACTCCCAGGAGGCCGCCGAGATCCCGATGCCGGGGACGAGGGTGTGCCGAACGGCGTGCCGCAGGGCCTCGGCGACGGTGAGATGGGCCGGGGCCACCCGGACGGCCTCGGTCCAGCGCTGGGCACCGGCCGCGTAGAGGGGCGCGACGGCCTCCTCCTTGGTGGCGAAGTACCGGTAGAAGGTGCGGGGTGCGACACCGGCCGCCCGCGCGACGTCCTCGGCACGGGTGGCCCGCAGGCCCTGGCGCACGAAGAGGGCGGCTGCGGCGCGGGCGATCTCCATCCGGGTCTCCGCCTTGCGGCGCTCGGTGAGGGACGGCGGCGCGGGGTGGGAGGTGCTCATCCCGGCAGGTTATGCCGGTGTGGCACAATCTGCCATTCGGCGGGCCACCCCGGAGTTCAGGTACGGGGTGCCCCGCCTCCTCCCGGACACCCGCCCACTCTTTTCCCGGACAGGGGAAACCGGGCCCGGCCGTTCCCGGACAAGGGAAACCGGGCCCCGGCGCCAGGGGGGGGTTAGGCGCCGAAGCCCGGTTCTGGGAGGTTCCGACACCGGGGGGGGTGGGCGTCGGAACGTGGTCTGTGGGCGGTCAACTCGCGGCCGCCGCAGGTGAGTCGGTCAGGCCGCCGCGTCGAACCCGGTGTCGCGGGCGAGCTTCTTCAGTTCGAGCAGGGCGTGCTTCTCGATCTGCCGGATGCGCTCGCGGGTGAGACCGTGCTCCTTGCCGACCTCGGTCAGCGTACGCTCACGGCCGTCCTCGATGCCGTAGCGCATCTTGATGATGGAGGCCGTGCGCTGGTCCAGGCGGCCGATCAGGTCGTCCAGTTCCTCGCTGCGCAGCAGGGTCAGCACGGACTGCTCGGGGGAGACGGCGGAGGTGTCCTCCAGCAGGTCCCCGAACTGGGTCTCGCCCTCGTCGTCCACCGACATGTTCAGCGAGACCGGGTCACGCGCCCAGTCGAGCACGTCGATGACACGCTCCGGGTTGCTGCCCAGCTCGGCGGCGATCTCGGCGGGCTCCGGGTCGCGGCCGTTCTCCCGGTTGAACTCGCGCTGCACCCGGCGGATACGGCCCAGCTCCTCCACGAGGTGGACGGGCAGCCGGATCGTGCGGGACTGGTCGGCGATGGACCGGGTGATGGCCTGGCGAATCCACCAGGTCGCGTACGTCGAGAACTTGAAGCCCTTGCGGTAGTCGAACTTCTCCACCGCGCGCACCAGACCGGCGTTGCCCTCCTGGATCAGGTCGAGGAGGGGCAGGCCGCTGCGCGGGTAGCGCCGGGCCACGGCCACGACCAGCCGGAGGTTGGAGCGGATGAAGACGTCCTTGGCCCGCTCGGACGCGTCCACCAGGGCCTGGAGTTCCTCGCGGGAGGCGTCGGCGGCGGTCCGCTCACCGCCGTCGAGGACCTGTTGCGCGAAGACACCCGCCTCGATGGTCTGGGACAGCTCGACCTCCTTCGCGGCGTCGAGCAGCGGTGTGCGTGCTATCTCGTCCAGATACATGCCGACAAGGTCGCGGTCCGCGATCTCGCCTCCACGGGCGCGAACACTGCTTGCCGAGTCGGCCGTCTCGCCGGTGGCGGACTGACGACGGGCGACGGCACGGGTTGCCATGCGTGCTCCCTTGCGATGGTGGGCTGGCGGGTGGTCCTGACGAACGCGAGGCCCTCCGGGACTGTCTCCGGACTCTCCTCGGGTGCCCTGCATCCGTGGGAAACAACGACTGGAATCCGGACAGAATTCCCAACCCTTCCCGCTATTTTTCTGATCATGCAGTACCCTGTCGGCCGCACAAGGAGGTGCGCTGGTGTTCGGATCACAAGAGGTGCAGGTCAGGCCGGGGACCGAGGCGGATCTCGGCGCCCTCACGGACCTCTACGGCCACTACGTACGTGAGACGGCCATCACCTTCGACATCGTGCCGCCGACTCCGGACGAGCGGCGGCCCTGGCTGCTCTCCCACCCGGAAGACGGCCCGCACCGCCTGTTGGTTGCCATCGCCCCGGATTCCCGCCGTGTCCTCGGTTACGCCACGTCCGGGCCCTTCCGCGCGAAGCCCGCGTACGCGCCCTCGGTGGAGACCTCGGTGTACGTCGCCCCGGACGCGGTCGGCGCCGGCGTCGGCACCCTGCTGTACGGCGCCCTCTTCACGGCGCTCGCGGGCGAGGACGTGCACCGGGCGTTCGCCGGGGTCGCGCTGCCGAACGCCGCGTCGGTCCGGCTGCACGCACGGTTCGGCTTCCGGCACATCGGCACGTTCCACGAGGTGGGCCGCAAGTTCGGCCGCTACTGGGACGTGGCCTGGTACGAGAAGGAGCTGGACGCCCGATGACGTACCCGCCCCGTACCGGCCGCACCACCGCCCACGCGTCCACGGGCCGCGCCCCCGGCGTCCGCACGCGCGGCCCCGGGACCTACCCGAACTGCACCGACCGCTTCGCCAGCCCCATCCAGAACCCGTCGATGACGGTGCGCTGCGCGTCCGGTTCCCCGGTGGCCCCGGCCGCGCCCATGCTGACGAAGAGCGGGGCGAAGTGTTCGGTGCGCGGGTGGGCGTAGCGGCCGGCCGGGGACGCGTGGAGGAAGTCGAGGAGGGCGTCCCAGTCGCGGTTCTCCAGCGCGCGGTGTCCCCAGTCGTCGAACTCGGCGGACCAGCCGGGCACCCCGCCACCGGTGTGCCGCAGCGCGGCGAGGTTGTGGGTGAAGAAGCCGGAGCCGACGATCAGCACCCCCTCGTCGCGCAGCGGGGCGAGGCGGCGCCCGAGGTCCATCAGGCGGACGGGGTCGAGGGTGGGCAGCGAGATCTGCAGGACGGGGATGTCGGCGTCCGGGTACATCTCGACGAGCGGGATGTACGCACCGTGGTCGAGCCCGCGCTCGGGCATGTCCTGGACCGGCATGCCGGGGGCGCGCAGCAGCTTGCGGACGGAGTCGGCGAGCGCCGGTGCGCCGGGGGCGTCGTAGCGGACCTGGTAATAGCGCTCCGGGAAGCCCCAGAAGTCGTGGTCGAGCGGGACGGTGGTCGTGGCGCCGAGGGCGAGCGGGGCCTCCTCCCAGTGGGCGGAGACCATGAGGACGGCCCTCGGGCGCGGGAGACCGGCGGACCAGGCGGCGAGCTGGCCGGGCCAGACGGGGTCGTCGGCGAGCGGCGGGGCGCCGTGGCCGAGATAGAGGACGGGCATGCGCTCCAGGGCGGCGGACATGACGGCGGCTCCCGTGATGGTCGGACCGGGGCCCGGACCGCGACCCCACATGCTTCAACTCTCAAGCACGTCGTCCAGCCTAGACCCCAATTGTTCAATGTTCAAGTAGATGCCTCATAGAGTGGGACACATGACTACGGCACCCGATCCCGGCCCGCACCGCTGGCTCAGCGACGAAGAACAGCGGGTGTGGCGTGCGTACCTGCATGCCACGACCCTGCTGGACGACCACCTGGACCGCCAGCTCCAGCGGGACGCCGGGATGCCGCACATCTACTACGGACTGCTGGTGCTGCTCGCCGAGGCGCCGGGCACCCGGCTGCGGATGACCGAGCTGGCCAAGCGCTCCAAGATCACCCGCTCCCGCCTCTCGCACGCCGTGTCCCGGCTGGAGAAGAACGGCTGGGTGCGCCGCGAGGACTGCCCCTCGGACCGGCGCGGCCAGCTCGCCGTGCTGACCGCCGAGGGCGCCGAGGTGCTGCGCGAGACCGCGCCCGGCCATGTGGACGCCGTACGCCAGGCGCTGTTCGACCGGCTGACCGCACGACAGCAGAAGGCCCTCGGCGAGATCATGACGATCGTCGCCGAGGGCCTTCAGCCCGATGAGGAGGGCGCGGACCTGCCCTGGCTCCGCTGAGCCCGCGAGGCGCTCAGCGGGACGGCCGGTGCCCGGCCGTCAGTGGGCGATCACCGGGATGGTGGCCTCGGCCCCGGCGCCCTCGCCGCTGCCCGAGGCCACCGGGGTGGAGCCCGGACGACCGCCGTTGACCAGCGTGAACGCGATCAGCGAGGCCAGCGCCAGGATGCCGACGGCGAACCACAGCGCCGAGGTGTAGCCGTGCACCATGCCCTGGAGCTGCACCAGCCGCTGCTGGGACTCGCCCGCGGCGGAGGCGATGTGCCCCTTGATGTACGACAGCTGCGCCGAGGCGGCGATGGTGTTCAGCAGCGCGGTGCCGATCGCGCCGCCGACCTGCTGCGAGGTGTTGACCATCGCGGACGCCACACCGGCGTCCCGCGGCTGCACACCCTGGGTGGCCAGCGACATGGCGGGCATGAACGCCGTACCCATGCCGAGACCGAGCAGCAGCATCGCGGGCAGCAGCAGGGTGGTGTACGACGAGTCCACCTTGAGCTGGGTCAGCAGCAGCATGCCGAGCGCGGCGAGCAGGAAGCCCGGACCCATCAGCAGGCGGGCCTGGACGCGGGTCATCAGACGGGCGCCGATCTGGGTGGAGCCGGTGATCATACCGGCCACCATCGGCAGGAACGCGAAGCCGGTCTTGACCGGGCTGAACCCCTGCACGACCTGGAGGTAGTAGGTCAGGAAGAGGAACAGACCGAACATGCCGATGATGGCGAGGCCGAGGGAGAGGTAGATACCGCCCCGGCTGCGGTTGGTGATGACGCGCAGCGGCAGCAGCGGCGCCTTCACCTTCGACTCGACCAGCACGAACGAGGCGAGCAGCACGGCCGCCGCGACGAACATGGAGATGGTCACCGCGTCGCCCCAGCCGTCGGACTCGGCGCGGGTGAAGCCGTAGACCAGCGAGACCAGGCCCAGGGTGGAGAGGATCACGCCGGGGATGTCGAGCGGGGAGCGGTTGCGTCCGACGCGCGGCTCACGGATGACCGTCCAGGCGCCGATCGCGGCCACGATGGCGAACGGGACGTTCACGAAGAAGGTCCAGCGCCAGTCCAGGTACTCGGTGAGGAACCCGCCGAGGATCAGGCCGACCGCGCCGCCGCCGCCCGCGATGGCGCCGTAGATGCCGAACGCCTTGGCGCGCTCCTTGGCGTCGGTGAACATCACGGCCAGCAGGGAGAGCGCGGCCGGGGCGAGCAGCGCGCCGAACACGCCCTGGAGGGCGCGGGCGCCGAACATCATCGTGCCGCTGGTGGCGCTGCCGCCGAGCGCGGAGGCCAGGGCGAAGCCGCCGAGGCCGAGCAGGAACGCGCGCTTGCGGCCCCACAGGTCCGCGATCCGGCCGCCGAACAGCAGCAGACCGCCGAAGGCGAGGGCGTACGCGGTGACCACCCACTGGCGGTCACCGTCGGATATGCCCAGGTCGTGCTGGGCGGAGGGCAGCGCGATGTTCACGATGGTCGCGTCGAGGACGACCATCAGCTGGGCGAGCGCGATGAAGACGAGCGCCTTCCAGCGGTTGGTGTCGCCGCTCGGTGCGGCGGCTCCGGTAGCCCTGAGGGCCGAGTCGGACATGGGGTACCCACTTCGGGACTTCGTGACGGAAAAAGGGGCGATAAAGGCGATAAAGCGAGGTACGGAGGGCAGGGTGGACGACGGGCGTCGAACAGTGAGGGTCGGGGCCGCCGTTGGCCTGCGGGACGAGCGGTCGGTACGGGTGGTGCTGACGCGGGTGTCGATACGGGTACGGGTGCCGGTGCTCGGGGTCGCGGCGTTCGGGGTCGCGGCGCTCGCGCGGGCGTCAGGACGCGCGCAGCTCCTCGATGGTGACGGCGGTTCCGGGCAGGGTGGAGCGGGCCGGGGCCCGCAAGCCGTCCAGGAACAGCTGAAGATGACGGTGGACGAAACGGTCGCCGCGCGGGCAGTCCGTACCGGCCGGGGGACGGCTCAGCTGGGCGACGACGATCAGCAGATCACCGACCCCCACGTCGGACCGGAGCAGACCGGACCTCCTGGCCCGCTCCATGATGTCGCCGACCAGCGCCTCGACCCGGTGCCGCGCGGCTTCCAGCTCCCGGTGGTGCGCGGCGAACGCGCCCGCGACCATCGGACACAGCGCGCTGATCCGCTCGTCGGCCGCCGCGTGCACGAAGCTCTCCAGCGCGGCGAACGCGTCACCGCCCGCGGCGAGCGCCCGCTCGGCCGCCCCCGCCGTACGGTCCATGACCGACCGGACGACCTCCAGGACGAGGGCGTCCCGGTCGGGGAAGTTCCGGTACACCGTGGCGTTGCCGACCCCCGCGCGGCGGGCGATCTCGTCGAGCGGCACATCGGGGCCGAGTTCGACGAACATCTCCCGCGCGGCGGTGACGATCCGCTCCCGGTTGCGCAGGGCGTCGGCACGGGGCCGGGACACCTTGCGCGGGGCGGTGGCGGTGGGCACGGCGATCTCCAGTCAAGTGGGCTGAACGGACGGGGCGTTGAGGTCTGCCGCCCGGCCATGCGGGGAGCGATTCCCCGGTTCCGCCGGACACAGGGTTAAACGGGGAGGGGCTCCCCGGTTATTTCCGGGGCGGGCCGGAAGTTTCTGTGACCTGGGGCACAGGGGGTGGGGGCCGGGGAGACAAGGGTGGTGGGGCACAGGGGGTGGGGGCCGGGGACACAGGGGTGGGGCCGGACCCCGGGTGCGCGGGCGAGGACCACGGGAGACCGCCGCCGCCCTCCCCCCGCACCCACGCACACTCCCCTCCCCCACACCCGTACGCCCCCGCTCCCACCCTTACGCCGCACCGCTTCCCACGATCGGTCTCCTCCAGCGCGCGGGGTGGGGGTGGGCCCACACAGGGTGAGCGCAAGGGCGCAGCCGTGACCGGGGCTGCCGCGGAGCGGAAGGTCCACGCATGCAGCCGGAGTCGCCCCGCCGCCCGATACGCCCGCGCCGGGTGGCCGCACTCGCCGCGGTGACCGTCCTGACCCTCGGGGTCAGCACCTCGGCCGGCACCGGTCACCTCATGGCGCCCTCCACGACCGCGGGCCCTGCGGGTCTGGCCCGCTCGACCGCGCTCGCTCCGTGCATGCTCCGCGGCGGTCACGACGTACAGATGACGGAGGGGGTGCCGACCCCGGTCGGCTACTCACGCTCGACGGGCACCGTGCACGCGCTGACCCTCATGATCGACTTCTCGGACGCGCCCGGCCGGGGCAGCGCGATGGACCGCTTCCACGAGTTCTTCCCGCAGACCCAGGACTGGTTCCGCAAGGCGTCGTACGGCCGCCTCGACTACCGCCCGGAGACCCCGGTCAGGGGCTGGCTGCGGATGCCGAAGTCCTTCAAGGAGTACGGCATAGAACGCGGCGCCCCCTTCGACCCGGGCTACCGGCAGCTGGTCCAGGACATCGTGGCCGCCGCCGATCCCGAGGTGGACTTCCGGTCGTACGACCTGCTGAACGTACTGGTGACACCGAACGCGGGCCCGTCGGCGCTGGACACAGTGCTGTCGGTGACGTTCGCCGGGAACCCGGACGCGCCGGTCGCGGACGGGGTGCCGATCGCCAACGCGTCGTTCGTCTACTCCCGGCAGGACGACGGTTCGGGGTCGTACGCGAAGACCGGTTACCGGGTGCTGCCGCACGAGAACGGGCACACCTTCGGCCTGCCCGACCTCTACACCCAGGAGGGCGGGGGCGCGGTCGGGCACTGGGACATCATGAGCGAGGACTGGGGCGTCAACAACGATCTGCTGGGCTGGCACAAGTGGAAGCTGGGCTGGCTGGAAGGTTCCCAGGTCAGCTGCGCCTCGTCACCGGGCACGGCGGAGTACCGGCTGACCCCGCTCCACCGCACCGGCGGCGCCAAGCTGATCCTCGTACCGGTGGACTCCCGCACCTCCTACGCCCTGGAGCTGCGCGCCCCCGGCGGCAACGACGAGGCCGTCTGCCGCCCCGGCATCCTCATCTACCGCGTGGACGCCGCCGTGGACACCGGCCACGGCCCGGTCAAGGTCTACGACTCCCACCGCGGCAGCGGCGGCTGCACCCGCAGCCCGAACGTCGAGACCGAGCTGTCGGACGCGCCGTTCACGACGGGCGAGACGTTCAAGGACCCCCGGCACGGGGTGACGGTGCGGGTGCTGGGTGAGGTGGGGGGCGGGGATTATCGGGTGCGGGTGACGCGGGGGTCGTGAGGGGTGAGGTTGGAGAGGGGGCGGGGCTGGACGGGGGCGGGTCGGACGGGGGGCGGGGCTGGCGGCACCGGTCATATGATCCGTTCCCGGAGTGCGAAGTAGGTCAGAAACAGGGGGCGGGACGTGAGCGGGACGGAGACGACGGCGGGAACGGAGACCCGGGCGGGGATGGAGGGGGTGGCGGGGCCGGAGACGGTGGCCGCCGGGAAAGGCCGCCGCACGGTTCCGCTGCTGCTGGCGGTGGCGGCGCTGGCGTACGCGATCGACCTGGGCAGCAAGGTGCTGGTGGTGGAGCGGCTGGAACACCGCCCGCCAGTACGGCTGATCGGCACGTGGCTGGAGCTGGACGTGATCCGCAATCCGGGCGCGGCCTTCAGCATGGGCGCGGCGACGACGGTGGTGTTCACGGTGATCGCGGTGGCGGTGGTCGCGGTGATCGCCCGCCTGGCCCGCAAGCTCTACAGCACCCCGTGGGCCATCGCCCTGGGCCTCCTCCTCGGCGGCGCCCTCGGCAACCTCACCGACCGCCTCTTCCGCACCCCCGGCGCCGCGCGCGGCGCGGTGGTGGACTTCATCGCGGTCCGGAACTTCAGCGTCATGAACCTCGCGGACTGGGCGATCACCTTCGGCGGCGTCCTGATCGTGGCCCTCACCTTCACAGGCCGCGAACTGAACAGCACCCGCCCCCCGAAAACCCCCTGACCATCACCCCCGCCCACCCCCCACCCCACCCGCTACACTGACGACGGCAGCGCGGTCCTCCAGACCCGCCGCCCCGCCTTCGTAGCTCAGGGGATAGAGCACCGCTCTCCTAAAGCGGGTGTCGCAGGTTCGAATCCTGCCGGGGGCACCAGAGGAACGGTCCGGGCCGATGTCGGTTCGGGCCGTTTTGTTGTGGGGCGGAGGGAGTGGATCGCGCCAAGACGCGCTTCGGCAGGCCGTGTTGGCTGATATTCCGAAGAGAGAGGCGGTTGGTGCGTCGGGTTCACCGGGGGTCTGCTCGGTGTTCACCGAAGGGCGACAGGTTCTGCGATGTGACTTCAAGACCCTTCTCCCGCAAGCGCACCCGCGTCGCCCTGGCGATCGGGGCGACCGTCGCCGTGGTGGGTGCCGGTACGGTCGTGGCGCAGGCCGGTGGCTGGAATTCGGCACCGGATCATGACTTCGAGGCGGTGGCCGACTCGTACGCGGGGCACGGCACCGTGACCGGCAACGTGCTGCGCAACGACGCCGGTGCGTCGGCCGTGGTGCGGAGCACCGGGGCCGCGCACGGCAAGGTGACCGTGGACGCGGACGGTGCGTTCTCCTACACCCCGAAGCCCGGTTTCCGGGGCACGGACACCTTCACGTACACCGCGACCGACGCGGTGAAGCTGTTCAAGGACGCCCGGTCGAACGGGACGGCCATCCCGCCGCTCGCCCGGGTGGCCGGGCCGAACGGCGCCACGACCAGGATCTCCGGCGAGGGATACGGCTCCTCGCTCGCCCCCGTGCCGGGCAAGCCGGGCTTCTTCTACGGCCTGACCGACCGGGGCCCGAACGCCGACGCCCCCGACGGCAACAAGTCCGAGATGGTGCTGGACTTCACCCCGCAGATCGGGGAGTTCCAGCTCCGCGGCGGCAAGGCCGAGCTGGTGCGGAAGGTGCTGCTCAAGGGCCCCAAGAGCCTGGGCGGTGTCAAGTACAGCGGGCGTCCGCCGCACGACACCACCGAGGTCATCGACGACGTCGATGCCACCAACGCCAAGGGTTCGCCCGTGCCGGTCGAGCGTGACCCGTACGGGTACGACTCCGAGGGGCTCGTGGCGCTGCCCGACGGCACCTTCTGGGTGTCGGACGAGTACGGGCCGTACATCACGCACTTCGACGCCCACGGCTACGAGTTGGGGCGGCTGACGCCGTACCGGGACAGCCCCGACAACGCCCATCACAAGATCGTCGGGTACCTCCCGGCCGAGTTGGCGAACCGGGTGAAGAACAAGGGCATGGAGGGGCTGACCGTCACGCCCGACGGTTCGACCCTCGTCGGCGTGATGCAGGCCGGGCTCCAGCAGCCCGACCTCGGCTCGGTCAAGGGCTCGAACGTGGCCGCGGCCCGCATCGTGACGGTGAACCTGCGCACCTTCAAGAGCAAGCAGTACCTCTACCTGCTCGACAACCCGGCCACCACCGGCGCCGCGAACAGCGAGATCACCGCGCTGTCCGCCACCAAGTTCCTGGTGGACGAACGGGACGGCGGTTACGAGCCGTTCGCGCAGAAGAACCTGTACGAGGTGGACATCAACGGTGCCACCGACGTCAGCGACCTGAAGATCGACGGCAAGACCCCGGAGGGCTTCCTCGGCGCCGCGAACACCAACGCCGCGCTGACCGCGCTCACCGGCGCGGGGGTGCACGTCGCGCAGAAGCAGCCGTATCTCAACGTCGGCACCCTGGTCAGCCAACTCGACCCGACCGGCGCCTTCTTCGGGCACGACAAGGTCGAGGGCGTCGCCACCACCGACGCCGGGAAGACCCTGTACCTGTCGAACGACGACGACTTCGGCATCGACAACATCGCCGTGGACCCGGACGGCAAGTGGACGGTGCACCAGAAGGTGCTGCCGTCCACCGGCAAGGGGGACAACGGCGAGATCCTCCGCGTGGACACCACCAAGCTCCCCGCGGTCATGAAGACCGTCACGGTGACGATCAGCGTCCGCTGATCCCCCGATCACGCGCTCCGGAAGGCCCGTTCACTTCGGTGGGCGGGCCTTCCGCATGCCCAGAGCGCCCCGGTGACGGCCAGTGACGCTCCCGCCATCACCGTCATCCCCCAGGCAGGACTGCTGAGTTGGGCCAGCGTGCCCGCCAGCACCGCCGACACCCCCTGCGTGCCCAGCATGCCCGCCGAGTGCAGACCGAGCGCGTGTCCCGTCAGCTCCTTCGGGGTCAGGGCCATCAGGTGCTCCTGCTGTACGAGGCTCGCCCCGAACCCGACCGACGCCAGGGTCACGCACAACAGGGCAAGGTAGAGCGGGGGTTGGGCCACGAACAGTACGTACGGCGCTGCCAGCAGCGTCAGCAGCGGGGTGGCCAGGCGGGTGCGGGACGCCGGGCTCAGCAGGCGGCCCACCAGCACGTCGCCCAGGAACATGCCGAGCGCCGCGCAGGCGAAGAGGGCACCCGCCGATTCGGGGGCGTACGACACATAGAGCGATTCGCAGCCCACCACCAGGCCGTTGGGCAGCCACAGGCCCAGCAGCAGGAGTCGTCTCGAACGGTCCTTCCAGAGAAGGGAGTTGCCGCGCCAGGTCGCCGCCGGGGAGGGGCGGCCGGTCGCCCTGGGCGGACGGGCGGTGAGGCCGAGGCGCTGGGTCAGGGCGGAGGCCAGGCAGAGCGCCGCCGCCAGGAGGAGGCAGGTGCCGGGGGCGAGCCACGTCAGCAGGGCGCCCGCCGTCGCGTACCCCGCGATCTGGGTCAGGCCGCTCGTCATGTTGAACAGCGAACGCCCTTGCAAATAAGACCCGTTGGGGACGATCTCGTGCAGCAGTCCCCAGCGGACCCCGCCCGCGAGGGAGGAGATCAGGCCCTGGAGGAGAACGAGGCCCAGCAGGGCCGGGACGGGGAGGCCGGGGACGGCCAGCAGTGCGGTGGTGAGGGCGGCGGTGTACGAGACGGTGGTGAGCGCCGCGCGCGGCGGGAGCCGGTCGGAGCCGGAGAGGAGCACGGTCGCGCCCAGGAGTTGGGTGAGCGCGGGGGCGAACATGCTGAGCGCCGTCAGGAGAGGGGAGCCGGTCGCACGGTGCACCAGGGTGCCGAGGGCCAGCGCGGCGAGGGGTACGAGCGGTACGCGATCGTCTATCCGTGCGCCGGTGTCCTGGCCGGAGAGGGAAACAGGGACGCGGACGGGGCCAGGGCTGGGAACGGGGACGCGGGCGCCCCGGTCGCCGCCGGGCTGCGGGCGCTGCTCGGCGCCGGGCGCGCGGAGGTGCTGGTCCTGCTGGCCCGCCCGCTCAGCACCACCCAGCTCACCGCCGTCACCGGCCAGGGGCTGGGCTCGGTCGGCCGCCATCTGAAGGTGCTGCGCGAGGCCGGTCTCGTCCGGCGGACGGCACGTGCCGGACGCTCGGTGCTGTACGCCCGTACGGCGGCGGGGGACGTCCTGGTGGAGGGCGCCTGCGGGTGACCGCCCGCTCCCCCTCCTGTTCACGCGCAGGCCCTAGCATCGACCCCATGACGACTGAAGATCACCACACCTCCGTCCTGGACACCGAGATCGGGGCGCTCACCGGCGGCTCCGCCGAGCTGGGGCAGTACGCCGGGCAGGCCGTGCTCGTCGTGAACGTGGCGTCGAAGTGCGGGCTCACGCCGCAGTACACGGGGCTGGAGCGGTTGCAGGAACGGTACGGCGCGCAGGGGTTCACGGTGCTCGGGGTGCCGTGCAACCAGTTCGCGGGGCAGGAGCCGGGCAGCGCCGAGGAGATCGCGGAGTTCTGCTCGGCGACGTACGGCGTGAGTTTCCCGCTCACCGAGAAGGTGGACGTGAACGGCGCCGGGCGCCACCCGCTGTACGAGCGCCTCGTCGGCTTCGCGGACGGCGAGGGCCACACCGGGGACATCCGCTGGAACTTCGAGAAGTTCCTCATCGGCCGGGACGGCCAGGTCACCGCCCGCTTCTCGCCCCGCACCGAGCCGGAGGACCCGGAGATCATCACCGCGATCGAGTCCCAGCTCGGCTGAGCCCGCCCGGCCACCGCACGGACGCCCGCGCACCATCGGCTGACGTCCGGGCGTGCGCGAGCCCCCTCGGCGAGGACGGCGTCTGGTCGAGGGGGCTCGCGGTGGTGCGTGTGAGGTTGTGGTGGGGGCGGACAGGGACGACCCCTTACGCCTTGACGGAGGCCACGAAGGTGTTCCACGCGGCGACGGGGAAGGCCAGCACCGGGCCCTCGACGTCCTTGGAGTCGCGCACGGCGAGGTCCGCCTCGACGGCCGTCCTCACCTCGACGCAGGCACCGTTGCCCGCGGAATAGGAGGACTTCATCCACATCTCCGAAGCGCCCTGAATCAGTGCCATGTCCACTCCTGTTGAGAGTTGCCTGCGAGTTGCCGCTCGTGCGGTTCACGCCAACCGGTCCGACTGATTGGCGTGATCGACGCTACCGGGCAACTCCACTCCACGGAGGGGCCGTTCACCCAAGCGGATGGCATATTCCAAGTGAGCCTTCCGCTGGAGCCGGGCGACGGTGTACGATCCGGCACTTCCTGTTCCGGGCCCTCAGTCCGCGTACTTCTTCGCCGCTTCCGCGATGAAGTGCCGGGATTGCTCCACACTGAGGGACTGTGCCCGCAGATGTTCGTACATCACGGCGTACCGCTGCACGTCCGGCGCCTTCTCCAGGTACAGGTCGCTGGTGACCCCCTCCAGATAGACCACGCTGGAGTCGGCCGCGTCCGAGAACTCCAGGATCGCGTACTGCCCGTTCAGCCCCGGATGCGCGCCCGCCTCGAACGGCAGGATCTGTACGGTGACATGCGGCAACTCGGCCATTTCCAGCAGGTGTTCCAGCTGCTCCCGCATGACGAGCCGACTGCCCACCTCACGGCGGAGCGCGGCCTCGTCCAGCACGACCCACAGCCGCAGCGGGTTGCCCTCGGCGGTGACGCGTTCCTGGCGGCGCATCCGCACCCGGACCCGCTTCTCGATCTCCTCGGTGGAGGTCTCCGGCAACGCGCCCCGCACCAGCGCCTCCGCGTACGCGGGGGTCTGCAACAGCCCCGTGACGAGCTGGGGTTCGTAGACGCGCAGCGACTCCGCGTCCGTCTCCAGACCGATGTAGACGCTGTACGGGATGTCCCCGAACGTGTGCCACCAGCCCTGCTGGCGGGAGTCGCGGGCCATCTCCATCAGCGAGTCCACGATCCGCTGGTCCTCGACCTCGTAGACCCCGCACAGGTCGCGCACATCGCGCTGGCTGATGCTGCGGCGGCCGTTCTCCAGCCGACTGATCTTCGACTGCGACACGAGCAGGCGCTCGGCGACCTCCTCGGCCGTCATGCCCTTCTGCTCACGCAGTTTGCGCAGTTCCTGTCCGAGCCTGCGACGCCTGACGGTGGGGTTGACATTGGACGCCACGGAACGGCACCTCCGGCTGTCTGCCTGAATCTCACTTTGCGTATCTGCTGCTGGTCAGACTGCCACCAAGGCGCTTTCCACCGCTGGGAAACAGCGGATATGCAGCGCGTACGTGCCGAATGGGGTTGAGTGGGAAGCTTGTTGACCGGTCCGGGACATGACGAAGGCGGGGCGGCGGGGCTCGTACGAACCCCGTCACCCCGCCTCTCCGGCGGCTCCCGGAACCGGTCGGACCGGTCGTCGGACCGGTCGTCACGCCAGTCGTCGGACCTGTCCCGGTCTCAGTGCGCGACCACGCGCGCCCTGCTCCCGTGGCTCGGCTGCATCGGCACCCCGCGCGCGGGCTCCGCGACCGCGCGCCCCGGCGGGGCGGCGGCGGGCTGACCGCGCCGCTGCTGGACTCCGGCCCCGTTCTGCACGTCCATCACGGCGTGCGCGACGAGTCCGCCCATCGGGTCGTGCCGGATGAGGTCCCGCAGCCGGGACCGGGACGAGCGTCCCTCGTTGCCCGGATACAGGTGCTTGCCGAGCCCCACGGCGTGCGCGAGCGCGGCCAGCGCCGCCGTCCTCGGGTCCGGCGGTACGCCGGTACGGATCGCCGAGTCCAGCCGGGCCCTGATCTCCCGGCTGATCTCCGTGTCCGTCGCCTGGTACCGCGTCGTCGGCAGCACCCCGCACATCTGGCCCGGCACGGCGGCGACCATGCCGCACCGCTCCAGGTGCGAGAGGTAGATCTGGCGGAGACCTAGTCGTGGTCCGCCTATCCAGTGGACCGCCCGCACCGGAGCGCCACGCCTTCGCAGCAACTCCAACGCGCAGTCCAAAGTCGGATCTCCGGTCGGCCGTGGCACCACCACGGCGATACGATCCCCGTCCGGGGCTATCCGTCCGGCCATCGCCAGCTCCACTAGCTGCGCTCCGGCCAGACCCAGATCGAGCGACTGCGGCTGCGCGGTGGTACCCGTGGTCGGGTCCAGCGCCAGCAGCAGCAGCTCCTCCGGAATGGTTCTGCGGCTCCTGCCCATCCATGCCTCCCCGCGTGGATGAATGACAGGGTGACCCCTCTCACATTGGTCTGTCGAGAGCACGTGACCGGTTCGTACGGGAACCAGTAGATATGTCGTTCTCGTCTCTCGCACAGGCCAAGCCCTCACACGGGGACACTGGTACATGGTTCGGACAGGGCGCGCGAGTGGGCGTGCGGCGCATGAGGAGGCATCGGTGGCGGGCGAGTCCCCCGACAGGTCGAAGCAGCACGAGGCGTCGGCGGAAACGACGTCGGGGAGCGCGGGGCCGGTTCCCGAAGCACGCGATCCCCGGCTCGCGGTGGCCCGCGAGAAGGATTCCCCGACCCCGGCCGCTACCCCGGCCGCCACGGACACAGCGACCACCGTCCTGTCGGTCCGCGAGCTGAACACATCCCGGGAAGAGGCGACTTCACCCTCCGAGGAGCCCGCTGAGGAGCCCGCTGAGGAGCCCGCCGGCGAGAACACGGACGCCGACCTCCGCGACGCGGTCTCGGCCTGGCTCCGCTCATCGGAGCAGCCGGAGAAGCCGCAGCAGGACGGGGACGAGGCCCCCCAATCCCCCGAGGACCCCGAGACCCCCGAGGACCGGAAGCCGGAGGCGGCCGAGCAGCCGGAGGAACCCGGGCAGGACTCCGAGCCGAAGGCCCCGGAGAACGCCAAGACCGACAAGGCCGCCAAGGCTCCCGAGGCCCCCAAGGACGCCAAGGACGAGGCCCCCAAGGCCCCCGTCCCCTCGGAAGCGAAGCCGGAAGCGGACGCGAAGGCGGAGCCCACCGAGGCGGAGCCCGAGGACGACCGGGCGGACGCGGCGAAGACGCCGGAGGCGGAGGCAGCCGCCGAGGAGACCGAGCCCGCGGAAGCCGACGCCGACGCCAAGAAGACCCCGCAGGGGTCACCCGCACCCGCCGACGCCACCGAAGCCGACGCCGAAGCAGAAGCCGCCGAGAAGTCCCCGCAGACTCCCCCCGCCGAAAGCGAAACCGAGGCGGCACCGAAGACGGACCCGGCGGACGCCGAGGGCGAGGAACCCCCGCAGGCGCCCCCCGCACCCGGCGACGGGACCCGCGGGACCCCCAGGGGCAGCACGGGTGGGAGTGGGACGACGCCCCCCGCCCAGGACCACCCCACCACCATGCTCAAGCTCGGCGGAGCCGAACGCACGCGCCAGCAGCCCCTTCCCCCCAAACCGCCCCTGGACCTCCTGGCGGAGCTGACCAACACCCCGCCGCCCCCGGAGACCTCGGTCCGCACCCTGGTCCGCAGGGTCAAGATCTGGACCCCCCTGGTCCTCCTCCTGGCCCTCGTCTTCGCGGTCGTACAGAACTTCCGCCCGCTCCCGGACCCCACCCTGGACCTGACGGCGAAGGACACGTACACCTTCCCCGGCGCGCCCACGCGGCTGCCGTGGCCCGCGACCGGCCAGGCGGCCGTGGACGTGCAGGGGGTCGGTACGTTCGGCACGTTCGGCGCCCAGAAGCCCGTACCGATCGCCAGTGTCGCCAAGGTGATGACCGCGTACCTGATCCTGCGCGACCACCCGCTCAAGAGCGGCGAGGACGGCCCGAAGATCAAGATCGACAAGGCGGCCGAGGAGCAGTCGGACGCCGGTGACGAGTCCACCGTGCCGGTGACCGCGGGCGACTCCATCTCGGAGCGCGAGGCGCTGGAGGCGATCCTGCTGCCGTCCGCGAACAACGTGGCGCGGCTGCTGGCCCGCTGGGACTCCGGCACGGAGCAGCCGTTCGTGGCGAAGATGAACGCGACCGCGAAGAAGCTCGGCATGGTGAACACGACGTACACCGACCCCTCGGGCCTGACGAACTCCACGGTCAGCACGGCCGTGGACCAGCTGAAGCTGGCGAAGGCGGCCATGCGGCAGCCCGCGTTCCGCGAGGTCTCCGCGATGATGTCGTACGACGACTACAAGGGTGTCAACCACTCCAACTACAACCGGCTGGTGGGCCGGAACAACGTGGTCGGCATCAAGACCGGCACCACCAGCTCCGCGCTCGGCAACCTCGTCTTCGCCGCGAAGCAGGACGTGGGCGGGCAGACCCGCACCATCATCGGCGCGGTGATGCGCCAGCCCGCCGGTGGTTTCGACAACACCATCATCAGCGGTGTCCTGGACGCGGGCGACAAGCTGATCCGGGCCGCGCAGGGCGCGCTGAAACCGGCCACGATCATCAGGAAGGGCCAGGTCGTCGGGTACGTGGACGACGGCGTCGGCGGCCGTACGCCGGTGGTGGCCACGCAGGACGTGACGGCGAGCGGCTGGTCCGGGCTGAAGGTGAAGCTGTCGTTCACGTCGGACGACGTGCCGCACACCGCGAAGGCCGGGACCAAGGTCGGCTCGCTGACCGTGGGCGACGGTTCGGCGGGCGGGGTCCAGGTCCCGGTCGCGCTCCAGCGGGACCTGACCGAGCCGGGCTTCGGCGCGAAGCTGACGCGTCTCGGCTGAGCCGTACCGGACGACGCGTGACCGGCCGGTCGGTACCGGCCGACCGGTCACATGTCGTCCGCACCACCCGCACCCCGCCGCCGGAAACCCGCGGCGGGGTGCGTGCTAGCGTCACGAAAGGGGCAGGCCGCAGGTCTCGGTGACGAGCCGTGGGACTGGACGGGAAGCGGCCGGGAACATCGGAAGACGAGGCCGAGCACAGAAGACTGGGACACGGGGAGTGCCTTCAGGTGGCCACAACCGAGCAGACGCACGCCGGCGACACCGATCCGGAGCAGCGCACCGGCGCCCCGGCCGCTGAACCGGAGGGCCACGGCACGAAGCCGTACGAGGGCGGGCCGTACGCGGACCCGGAGTCGTACGGGGAGCCATACGCGCGCTCCGGGCCGGGCCCGGAACGGGGCCGCCTCGCGCTCGCCGCGGAGTCCCTGCGCACCCGCTTCCTGGCGCACCCCGTGCTGTGGGTGACCGTGCTCGCCGGAGCCCTGCACATCCTGTGGTTCTTCACCTTCGCGAACAGCGGTGGCGACCTGGCCGCGCAGGACGCGTGGGCCGAGTTCGTCGGGCGGCACCCCGACTCGGCGTACAACCTGGCCTGGTACGGCGGGATGCACCCGGTGTCGTACAGCGTGGTCTCGCCGTATCTGATGTCGGTCCTCGGGGTGCGGACCACGATGATGATCGCCGGGACGGCATCGGCGGGGCTGCTGACGCTGGTCCTGATCCGCAGCCGGTCGGTGCGCAACCCGGTGTCGGTGGCGCTGGCGGGTGTGTTCGCGCTGCTGTGCAACGCGCTGTCGGGGCGGGTGACGTTCGGGCTGGGCACGATGTTCGCGCTCGGCGCGGTCGCGGCCGTGTTCTGCTGGCCGCACCGCTGGCGCTACAAGCGCTGGGCGAAGGGTCTGGTGGCGGCCCCGCTGGCCGCGCTCGCCACGATGTCCTCGCCGGTCGCGGGCCTGTTCGTCGGACTGGTCGCGGCGGCGATGTTCCTGCAGAAGCGGCGGCCGGGCGCCTGGTCGCTGGGGCTGGCCCCGGCCGCCGTGGTGGCGGCGTCGGCGTGGCTGTTCCCGTTCTCCGGTACGCAGCCGATCTCGTTCGGGTCCGCGGCGCTGCCGTTCCTGTTCGGCGCGGTGTGCGTGTTCCTCGTACCGAAGGAGTGGCGGACGGTCCGGCTGACGGCGGGCATCTACGCGGTGAGCGTGGTGCTGGTGTGGCTGATCAACTCACAGATCGGGTCGAACATATCGCGGCTGCCGATGCTCTTCTCGGGGGTGGTGCTGGTGGCCGCGCTGCCGTTCACGGTGCCGCGGTCGCGGAAGTGGTTCGCGGTGGTGATGGCGGCGGTCGGCTTCTTCGCCTGGATAGGCATGAAGACGGTGGACGACGTCGTGCACACCACGCCGGCCGCCTCCTGGGCGCGTGAACTGGCGCCGCTGGTCAACCAGTTGCAGAAGGAGGGGGCCGAGCGGGGCCGCGTCGAGGTGGTCCCGGCCCGCTCGCACCGCGAGGCGTCCGCGCTCGCGCCGTACGTGAACCTGGCGCGCGGCTGGAACCGCCAGGCGGACATGGAACGCAACCCCCTCTTCTACGACGACACCCTCAACTCCGCCAATTATCACGAGTGGTTGCAGCGCTGGGCGATCCACTTCGTGGTCCTGCCCAAGGGCGCCCCGGACGGGGACGGGGGCGTGCGCGAGCGGGAGTTGCTGCTGCGCGGGATGCCGTATCTCCAGCAGGTCTGGGGCGATGCCAACTGGCAGTTGTTCCAGGTGACCGACCCGACCCCGCTGGCCGAGCCGGACGCGGTGGTGGACCGGGCCGAGCAGGGCGAGATGACCCTCCGGGTGCGCCGCGCGGGCCGGGTGCTGATCCGTATCCCGTACTCCCCCTGGCTGAGCGTGGTGGACCCCGAGGGCAAGAGCCTCGCGGCCCCCGAGGAGACCGACGCGTCCAAGCACCGGGCGCCGGGGCTGCCCAAGTCGTACCGCAACGTCAACGGCTGCCTCACCGAGTCCGTCGAGGACGCCAACGGCGACAAGTGGACGATCCTGGACGCCCCGAAACCAGGCACGTACCGCCTGGCGGCGCCTTACCAGCTGCCCCGGGGAACGCCCTGTCCGGCGGAGCTTAAGTGAGCTGACCGGCAAGGGAGTTGGGGGGCGCGGGGCCTGCCGGGCGCGCGGTCCCTCGTACCCCCGGCCGGGGGTTCAGGCCCTCGGGTAGCGGGTGAGCCAGGCCGGGCTGGAGGCGGCCGGGGTGTGCAGGGCCGGGGACTGGGTCATCTCCATCGCGAAGTCGTCGGCGAGTTCGAGGATCGTCGCGCGGCCCTCCAGTCCGGCGAGCCAGGCAGGGGGGAGCGCGGTGTCGCCGTGCAGGGCGCCGAGCAGGCCGCCGGTGAGCGCCCCGGCCGCCGCCGAGGGGCCGCTCTGGTTCACGGCGAGGGTGAGCCCGTGGCGTACGTCGTCCCCGACGAGGGCGCAGTAGACGGCGACCGCGAGCAGCCCTTCCGCGCCGCCGCCCCCGGCGAGTTCCTCGACCCGTGAGGGGCCGGGCAGTCCCTGCCGTACGGCGCCGAGCGCGCGCTGGAGCGCGTCCGCGACGGGTTCGTGGCCGGACCGGGCGGCGAGCAGGGCGAGGGTGCGCTGGACGGCGCCGTCGAGACTCTCGCCGCGCGCGAGGGCGTGCACGAGGGCGGCGTACGCCCCCGCCGCGAGCTGCGCGGCGGGGTGGCCGTGGGTCTGGGCCGCGCACTCCACGGCGAGCTGGACGACGAGTTGCGGCTCCCAGCCGACCAGGAGCCCGAACGGCGCGGACCGGGTGGCCGCCTCGGGGCCGCGCTCGCCGGGGTTCTTGGGCGCCTCCGGGGTACCCATCCGCTCGTCGCCGAGGCCGACGAGGAGGCAGCGGGGCGGGGTGCGGCGGGCGTACAGCCACTCCTGCCGGGCCAGCCAGCCGTCCTGCTCGCGCCGTTCGTCGGGGCCCCAGTCCCGCTGGGTGGCGTACCAGCGGAGGTAGGCCCGGTGCAGGTCGGTGGGCGGGTGCCAGGCGCCGGTGTCCCGGCGGACCTGGGCGCGGACGAGGCCGTCCACGGTGAAGAGGGTGAGCTGGGTGTGGTGGGTGATGGTGCCGAGGGGGGCGGGGGTGGACGCCCGGGGTGCCGGGAGCGAGGTGGGGGTGGGGGCGAGGTCGAGGAGGCCCTCGGCGCCGTGCGCGTGCCGGATGGCGTCCAGCGGGAGTACGTCCACAGGGGCGCCGAGGGCGTCTCCGACGGCGGCGCCCAGCAGGGTGCCGCGTACCCGGCTGCGGAAGTCCTGCTGCTCGGCGCGGCCCCACACGGCACCGGACGTCCCGCTCACCCGACCTCCCCAGCCCCAGCCCCGACCACGACCACGACGTGCGGCCGCGAGCACTGTATGCGAACGGAACCGGTCCTGTTCAGCCCACCAAAGGGGCGCGAAATGTCGATTCCGGTCAAGTGGGGAGGGTTGCGGGGCGGGGGGTAAGGCGGATTGCGGGGCGGAGATGGGGTGCGGGGCCGAGGGGGGTCGCGGAACGGGGGTGCGGGGCTGATGGGGTGTGCGGGGCGGGGGGGGGGGGGGGCGG